>QOCQ01000014.1 GCA_003574685.1 Rhodospirillaceae bacterium SYSU D60007 | reverse complement strand
TGATCTATGCCGCCACGCCCGCGCAGGTCGAGGCCCGCCGCAAGGCGTTCATCCGCAAATGGCGCCTCAAATGCCACGCCGTCGCCAGCAGCCTGCAAGAGGCCGGCGAGCGACTGTTCACCTTCACACGCCTGCCGCCTGACCAATGGAAGAGCGCCCGCACGACCAATGCCATCGAGCGCCTGCACGAGGAGTTCAAGCGACGCATCAAAACCCAGACCGTGCTGCCCTCGGCCGAAACCGCCGCCATGCTGTTCTGGGCCTTGCTCGCCGCAGGCCAGATCCAGATGCGCAAGGTCGATGGCTGGCTCACCCTCGCCGAGCCGCTCTCCGATCATGCCATTGACCTCGCCGCATGAACCGATACCTTCAATCCGCCGGTGACCGCCACCCCAATTCCAACACTTCTCGCGACGGCACCGGTGCTGGCGGGACAGGGAGACACGCGAAGACACGGAGACACACGGCATCCCTTGGGCGGGGGCTCGGGAGACAATGGGAGACAGATAGGACAATGGGAGACAGATAGAGAGCAGAGGCCTTGGCCGCGGCGCTGACCGGCAGGCCTTCCCGGGGTGGCCGCAATGAACCGCGCCCGCTTTTTCGCGCCCCGCCGTCTCACGCTTCATTCGCCGCACTTCTACGTCATGGATGCGTACTATGTATATATCAATCTTATGAACAATCAATCGAAAAATGAGGCTTGGCAGGCCGAGTCGCTGGCCGCCTTCACTCGCCTGCAAAGCCGCGGTGGAGACGTCACTATCTGGCAACCCATTGTCAAATATTGTCTTTTCTATACGTGAAGACGTGATTTATCATTTTCATGCGATTCCCCTTGCAATAGGACGATGTCCGTGCAAATATCCTGCACGCCAGCACGGAGATCGCCTCAATGACAAGCCGAGATGACGCCGTCGAACGCGCCGAGCGCTTTCATGAAGAATACGATCATGACATCGACGCTGGCGCGACGCTGGCCGAGATTGTGATCTCCTTGGGAGACTACCTCGCGCGCATCGTAGGCCGCGAAGATGCCGATGCCGCTATGGCCGAAATCGCCCGCCGTCTGCACCAGGCGGCCTACGATCAGATCACGTTAGATGACACCGACAAGAGCGATTGGCGGGACACACTCCAGTCACATGTCGCCCACTGCTTTTCATACTGGCCCATGGGTGCGCGGCTGCACGACCTTGCTGCGTATGCCTACTACGGTATCACGCTGCATGGCGGCACCGACCCTGCCGAGCTAGCCCGGCATATCGAAGAGCTGGTGAAGGAAGCCACTGATTTTCTCGCTGCGACGCCGGTCGAACAGTGGGGCATCGACCGTGAGCAGCGCTCGCAGCTTTCACGTCTGATCCTTCTGGCGCGCAATCGCTGGGCGCTGGACAACGGACAGTCCGTGGAACCAGCGGCGCTCGCGGATTTCGGCGGCGTATCCGAAGGGCGAATCCGCAACCTCATGTCTGATCCAAAGAGTGCCTTGCCCTCGCAGGGCGGCCGTGTTCCTGCCCAGCAGGCATTAACCTGGCTAGCGGGCCGCAAGGAATTCAGAACCTCGCTCTGGCGCGAGCAGCATTTGCCACAGTACAGCACGCCGCATCGGCCCCCACTCCAGCAGGCGGTGTTCCTGCCGGTGGCTCGAGACGATCGGCCGTTTCATCCGGGGTTGCGGCGTGGCGCAGGCTACACCATCGGCGCCAAGGGCAGCGAAACACAGATAGCCGAATTCGACGTGGCGCTTGCCGAGCTCCAGCGCATGCCAGCGCCGTTCTGGCGGCGACCAAACAAAGAAGGCAACTGGGGCATCGTTAAAGGTGTGCGATGGGTGCGGGTAGATGCCGCGGACCTTGCGGTCCTCGAGGCTAATCCTGGACACACGATTCCCAGAGACGAGATCGCCTGAGTTTTGTCCAAGTAGACGTCGGGGGAGTTACGCCATGAAGCAAGCCTATGGGCTCACGCGCCATGCGCGCGAGCGTTCAACCGGGCGTGCGATTCCGCCCATGATCGCAGAGATGATCATCGACTTTGGCCAAGCGTGCGACGCCGGCGACGGCGCCCGCAAGTACATGCTGACCAAGGACAGCATGCGCGAACTGCGGCGCGTGGGAGGCCGCGAGATCGTTAAGGCCCTTGATCCCTATCGTAGCCGAAATGCCTACGTCGTCGCCGAAGGCGGGCGGATCGTGACAGTGGCTTTCGCGTCGCGTTCGTTGTTCAAGTAGGAGACCGTCATGGAAAGCAATCTGTTTTCGCGCTTTGCGTCGCTGATCCGAGAGATGAGTGAGGCAGAACTTGCCGATGAGATCATGCAACCGCAGCGGTTGCTGCTCGAGAATGCGCAGGCCGGCCGCAAGCGAATCGAAGTGGCTTATGCGCCCTTTGATCACGTCAACACTGATGCAAGGGTCGTGATCGTCGGCGTGACCCCGGGCAGGCAGCAGATGCGCAACGCCTTGCTGGAAGCACGACGTTGTCTTAGGGCGGGTCACAGCGAATCGCAAGCCATGGCCGCGGCCAAGGTCTTTGCCAGTTTCTCAGGACCAATGCGCACCAACCTTGTCGCCATGCTCGACAGCACCGGCATCAGCCGTCTGCTGGGCGTGCCGTCCTGTGGTTCGCTGTGGAACGGGGATTGCAATCTGGTCCACTTCACGTCGGCGTTGCGCTATCCCGTATTGGTCGACGGCAAAGATTATTCCGGCACGCCCTCAATGGTTTCGACGCCGCTGCTTCGCCGACATCTCATGAAGTGGTTCTCAGCGGAGGCATCAATGCTTTCCCAAGCGATCTTTGTGCCGCTGGGTCCCAAGGTCGCTGAAGCTATCGAGCTGGCGACCAGCGAAGCCGGAATAGATCGCAACCGCATCCTCTCCGGCCTGCCGCACCCAAGCGGTGCGAACGCAGAGCGGATCGCATTCTTTCTTGGCCGAAAGGCACGGCAAGACCTTTCGCCCAAGGTCGAACCGGACCGCCTGCTGGCAGCACGCGCCGCGCTCGAAGCGCGGGTCGCGGCCCTGCAAGGATGACCGACGAAGGTCGCGCGAAGCGAGGTCGACGCCGCCAGCCTCGCATGTGTGCAAGATGGAGCGGCATCTTCAGGAGGGTTACGTGAGAAGAATACGACTTGATACGGGGGAACTCTACCTGCCCCACCGTGGTCGCGACGGAAGGTACCGCGTTGCAGATCCGACACTGGGCAACGCAATGAAACTCACGGCCAATCAGATCGCCGTCGAGACCGACTCGGAGCTTCTCTCCTATGTTCGACGCGGCTTTGCGGTCCGCATGAAGGGGATACGCACTGGACAAGTCAATCTGATTGCCGCAAGCGAGATACAGACCTGAACGCACGCGCAAGGCGTGAGGCCGAAGGGCGTCATGCCGAGCGTGAGCGAGCCCGGACCATCGGCGACACGATCGGTCACTGCCTGTGGAGGGCGGCCGGACCGACGACGCCGTTTCGCTTACGATGCTGGCGAATGCGGGCAGGAATGCCCGCGCTGTCAGCGGGTCTGCGCGCGTCAGACGACGAGCGCGGCGGGAGCCGCGCGCCCCAGGGTCAGCGCTGGTCGGCGACCTTGAAGGAGTCGATGAAGCGGTGGGCGGCGGCCTTTGTGGCGGGGTCGCTGTCGTAGGTGGCGAGCAGACGGTAGAGGCGGTTCTTGACGAGGTACGTGCGCATCATGATGCCCTCCCCTCCCGGCGTCTCGATGTCGAGCGCGTAGCCTTCCCAGCCCTCCAGCGTCACAGCCTCGTCGCGCACGTACCTGAACTGCGGTTTGGGGAACTGCTTTTCAACGACACCCCGTCCGAGATCGAGCACCATCTCCTTGCGGTCGCGGCCGGCGATCTGTTCCGGCCGGTAGTCGACATGGTCCAGCTCGAAATTGCGCCGGCCGAACATCGCCTCGTAGGTCGTGCGCGGGCCGGCGAAGGACGGGTCCCTTTCATCGGCAGTGTTGCGCTGCACCGGTGCGGGCATCTCCACCTTGAAGCGCATGTCGGGCGCGATCACGTCGCTCCAGTCCTGCGCCGCGGCGCCCGCCGGCAGCAGAATGGCAGCAGCCAATGCCAGGAACGTCGATCGCCGGATCATGGCCGCAGCGGCCGGAAGGATTCGAGGAACGCTTTCACGTTGGGTTCGGCCTCATCCCATTCCGCGGCCTCGACGAAGGCCTCGACTCGATAGACATTGCCAGAGGTCACGCAGATGCGCGCGGCATAGGCGAGGCCCTCCGGCAGGCGGCCGGCGAGCGAACGGCCAGGCACACCGTCGGTGCAGTCCTGCGGCTCGTCGCGCTCGATCTTCTCGGGCTTCATGCCCGCCAGAATGCGCTTCACGGTGGCGTCAAGCACCGCGGATGCCGACTGGCCGCCGCGCATGCCGGCAGGCCAGCGTATGGCGATGATGCTGAAGGATTGCCGCGGATTCCCGGTCAGGTAGTAGCTGGCGGGATGGCCACCGTCCTGCCATTCGCGCGCCTTGACGGCATTGGGCACGCGCACGATGAAGCCGTCCTGCACCTCGCGATATTCGCGCCAGGTGGAGACCGGCGGCAACGGCCCGAGCTGCGCGCACACCGCAGCCGGCCACAGGGCAAGACCCATCGCCAACGCCACCACCGGCCTGCCCTGCACCATGCTCCTCCGCGGCACCGCCCGCGGAGGAGGTTTCACTCAATCATCCGCTGAAAGCAAGGCTACTGGCAGGATTGCCCCTCGCGGGTCTGGATGCAGCAGCGGTTCTTGCCCTCGGGCACATAGCCGGGCACCGGCCCGCGGCGCGTCTGGAAGGTGCACTGGCCGGAGCGGCCCCCTCGATAGCCATAGCCGTAGCTATGCGCGTAGCGCCGCTCCGGCGTCGGCGAATAGTAAGGCGCGTAGGGCGAAGAATAACCCGACGGGCCGGTGTAGTAGCCGGTGGCGGGCGGTCCGCCGTAGCCGCCCCCGTTACAGGCGGCGAGACCAAAAATGGCCACGGGGACGAAGAGTAGTTTGCGCATCTGAACCTCCTCCCGGGAGACGGCACGCGGCTATCCAGCACGTTCTTTATGTTCTATCCGCGGCCGATTCGCGGCATGTCCAAAGCAAATAACGGCCGTTCCACGCCGGCCGTTCCGCGACCCTGTCACAAGACTTCAAAGACCAGCAGCTATGGTGCGCCGGCGCCGGTTGCGCGGAACTTTCATGCATTTGCCTGCGTTGACCGGCCACAACGGGCGGAGTCGGCAGGCATGACCGCTCAGTTCCCACTGGCCCATCATCCCGATGCCATCGCGCATCCTCGGCCGGCGCGCCGCCACGGAAATGGCACCGCGCCGATTGCCCTGTGCTGGCTGGTGGCAGCGCTGGGCCTTGCCGGCTCCTACTGGCTCGACGCCATTGCGCACCAGGCCGCGGCGTGCCTCTTCGGCTTGCTGGGCGCTGCGGCCGCCATGGTACTGACGCTGGTCGGCAGGCAACGCTAAACGCCGCAGGCCTCACACTCGGAACCAGCCGGCGCGATCCGCACGAAGAGCTGCTGCGACAAGCCGCCCTCAAGCGACGGCTCCCACTCCTCCACACCTTCGAGGCCGGTCTCGCCCGGCGACCGGGCGCGCAGCGGGGATGCCATCGCCAGCACCGCGGCCAGGATCAGGAGTCCTGGGACCGCGGGCGTCCTCGCCCGCATCGGCGCGAGCGCCGACCATGACTTCGCCCTGCGGGCGAATGCCGGCAAGATGCCCGCGGTCCCAGTCAGAACGCGTAGGCCTCGTAAAGGGCATTGGGGTCGCCGTGGAAGTCGCTCGCCACGCGCTGGCGCTTTTCCTCGGCCAGCGTAATGCCGCTCTCGGCGATGCGGCGCAGCGGGTCGAGATAGCCTTCCTCCCCGTGGCCGCGCGCCCGCAGACCAGCCTCGGCAATCTCAAGCATGCGCTTCGCCAGCGTTTGCACCGTCGCGTCGCGAAACGGCGTCTTCAATCCCAGCCGCGGCACGCCGGCGCGCAGCGCATCGTGCTCGGCGATAGTCCAGTCCTTCACCAGGTCCCAGGCGGCATCGAGCGCCGTCTGGTCGTACAGCAGGCCCATCCACAACGCCGGCAGTGCCACGATCATGTCGCGCGGCCCGCAATCGGAGCCGCGCATCTCGAGGAAGCGCTTCAGCCGCACCTCGGGAAAGGCGGTGGTGATGTGATCCGCCCAGTCGGTCAGCCGCGCCACGTCGCCGACATCGTTGTGCAGGCGGCCGGCCATGAAATCGCGGAAGGACTTGCCGGCAAGGTCGATATAGCGGCCATTGCGATAGGCAAAATACATCGGCACATCGAGCAGCCAGTCGATGTAGCGCTCGAAACCGAAACCGTCCTCGAACACGAAGGGCAGCATGCCGCAACGGTCGGGATCGGTATCGGTCCATACGTGGCTGCGGCGGCTGACGAAGCCGGTATCGACGCCCTCGACGTATGGCGAGTTTGCGTAGAGCGCCGTCGCCACCGGCTGCAGCGCCAGCGACACGCGGAACTTCTTCACCATGTCGGCTTCATCGCCGTAGTCGAGATTGGTCTGCACCGTGCAGGTGCGCAGCATCATGTCCAGCCCGAGCTTGCCGCGTTTGGGCATGTAGGCACGCATGATCGCGTAGCGTCCCTTGGGCATCCAGTCGAAATCCTCGCGCCGCCATGTCGGCGTGTGCCCCATGCCGAGGAAGCCGATGCCCAGCGGCCCGGCAACCGCCTTCACCTCGGCCAGATGCTGATCGGTTTCGTCAGCGGCTTCGTGCGCGGTGGCCAGCGGCGCGCCGCTCAGCTCAAGCTGGCCGCCGGGCTCAAGCGTGATGCTGGCGCGCCCGCGGGCCAGCGCAATCGGCTTGCCGTTCTCCAGCACGCGCTCCCAGCCGAAGCGCGCCGCCAGGCCTTCAAGCATGGCGCGAACGCCGGCAGTCCCCTCGTAGGGGATCGGTTTCAGCGTGGCGCGGAGGAAGCCGAACTTTTCGTGCTCCGTGCCGGCGCGCCACTCCGTGCGCGGCTTGCAGCCGGCTTCCAGGTATTCCACGAGCTGCCGCCGATCGGTGATCGGCACGCCGGCTCCACCAGGCGGCGCGGACATCGGCTATTTCCCCCCGCCGCGTTCGCGACGCACCAGCGTCACGCGGTCACAAAGCGTTGCGGCGGCCCGGCCGCCTCCCGTCGGCAGCGTTGCTAGCAAGCCGTTGCGCCGGACTCAACCGGCGCAATGCGCATCGGATGAGCTTTCCTTACGGCTGCGTGAAAGCGGATTCATGTGAACCGGCTGCCTGCCGCGGCGCATCACGCCAGTCGCCCAGCACCGCCTGCCATACCGCCAGCGCCGCCACGATGGCCGTGTCGGCCCGCAGGATGCGCGGGCCGAGCCCGACAGGGTGCACGTTGGGCAGGCTGCCGATGGCATCGAGCTCCTCACGCGCAAAGCCGCCTTCCGGCCCGGTCAACACCGCCCACGGCGCTGCCGCGGGTTCGAGGCCGCCCAGACACTGCGCGATCGGCGCGCCGCCACCGCTCTCATCGGCCAGCAGTAAATGACGATCCCTCGGCCATGCCGCAATCAGTCGCTCAAGCGTTACGGGCTCGCGGATCTCGGGCACGGTCAGCCGCTCGGTCTGCTCAGCGGCCTCGATCGCATTTGCGCGCAGACGACCGAGGTTAACGCGCGTGACAGCGGTGTGCTTCGTCATGACCGGCTGCAGCACGCTGGCGCCCAGCTCGGTCGCCTTCTCGGCGATGAAGTCGAGACGCGCCTTCTTGACGGGTGCAAAGCATAGCCACAAATCGGGCTCGCGTTCCTGTGGCCGGGTTTGCGAATCGACACGCAGCGTCACCGCCCGCTTGCCGACCGATTCGATGGCGCCACGCCACTCGCCATCATGGCCGTTGAACAGAAGGACTGTTGCGCCCGCAGCCAGCCGCAGCACGTCGCGCAGATAGTGCGCGCGGTCCGCGTCGAGCTCGACGCTCGTGCCAGCCGACAGCGGCACGTCGATGAACAACCGGGGAGTCATCGCGATGTAAAGTATATGCCGGGCGCGCGCCACTCCAGTGGCGCACTGCCCGAAGCGGCAGCGCAGGGCAGATTTGGCTTCTCTGCCGCTGCGCCAATGCGCCACTGGAGTTTGCCATGGGCGGTGCCGACCCTCATGGATGAAACTGAGCGGACGGCTGGTCGCAGGGCTTTCGCATGGCTGCGCTGGCGCGCCTGGAACGGCGAGCGTATTTCCTTCTCCCCGCGAAGGCGCTACGGCGTGGACACATCTCCAGAGGGTCTGGTCTTGCCTTCCCCCGGAGGGGGAAGGTGGCGCGAAGCGCCGGAAGGGGGATGCCTCCGCAAGCTCGGCCTTCAAGGGCGAGAAGCCGAAGGTGTTGCGCCATCCCCCTTCCGCCCTTCGGGCACCTTCCCCCTCCGGGGGAAGGGAGTTTCAGGCCTCATTGCGAATGCCCACTGCGCCTTTGCAACGAGGGGGGAAACCACGGAGAGATCTTGTTAGTGGCGCGCTCGCGGTGCTCGTGATCGCAAGGCGCTCTCATTATGATGCCGGGCCATGAGCGATGCCGTGCCGGCAGGCGGCCACACCGATATCGACCGGACGCACTGGACGCTGCGGCTGTTGCCGACCTGGGCGCGCCCGTATGGCCGCCTCGCGCGCTGGGACCGGCCCATCGGCACGTGGCTGTTGCTGTTCCCGTGCTGGTGGAGCCTGGCGCTGGCACAAGCCCCTGGTTCGCTCTGGTGGCTGGCCTGGTTCATGCTGCTGTTCGCGGTTGGCGCGGTGGCGATGCGCGGCGCCGGCTGTACCTGGAACGACATTCTTGATCGCGACATCGATGCGCACGTCGAGCGCACGCGCCGCCGGCCGCTGCCCGCCGGTGAAGTCACGGTCCGGCAGGCGCTGGTATGGCTGGTCATACAGGCCGCCATCGGCGCGGTGATCCTGTTCAGCTTCAGCCCGTTCGCGATCATGGTCGGGCTCGCCTCGCTGGCGGTGGTCGCGATCTATCCCCTGATGAAGCGCATCACGTCATGGCCGCAAGTGGTGCTGGGGCTGGCCTTCAACTGGGGCGCGCTGCTGGGCTGGGCCATGGTGCGCGGCCGGCTCGACTGGGCCGCCGTTGCGCTCTGGCTGGGCGGCGTGGCATGGACCCTGGTGTACGACACGATCTACGCCATGCAGGATCAGCGCGATGATGCCATCGTCGGCGTGCGTTCCACGGCACGGCGCTTCCAGGCGACTCCCCGCGTATGGCTGGCGTTTTTTGCCGTGCTGGCGGTGACGGGCTTTGCGCTGGCTGGCGGGCTGGCCGGCGCCGGCATGATTTTCGGCGTGGGCGTGCTGGCGGTGGCCATTCATCTTGGCTGGCAGGTGGCAACGGTGAAGCCGCAGGACCCGGCCGATTGTCTTTACAAGTTCCGCGCCAACCGCTTCGTGGGCTGGCTGCTGCTGGCGGGCATCCTCGCCGACCGGGTGCTGCGGTGAACGACAGCGCCGCCCCGACCCGGCGCCATCCCGCCCCCGAGCGCTTCATCCGCGAGCATACCGCGCTCGAGCGCCCTGCCCTTGTACCCGAATTGCAGCTCTGGCTGGCGGCCGAGTATCTGCCGATCTGGCAGGCGACGGAGGACTGGCTGGAGCGGAACAACGTCGATCCGCCCTACTGGGCCTTCTGCTGGCCTGGCGGCCAGGCGGTGGCGCGCTGGCTGCTTGACCATCCCGATGCGGTGGCCGGCCGCAGAGTCATCGACTTCGCGGCCGGCGGCGGCGTGGCCACGATCGCGGCGATGAAGGCCGGCGCTGTCCGCGCGACCGGCAACGATATCGACCCGATGGCGCTGGCGGCGATGAGCCTGAACGCCGAGGCGAATGGCGTGACGATCCGGCTCAGCGGCGAGGACTGGCTGGCCGGCGCGCCGGGCACGCCGCAGGCCGACGTCGTGATCGCCGGTGACGTGTGCTACGAGCGCGAGATGACGGTGCGGGCCATGACCTGGCTGCGCAGCCACGCTGCTGCTGGCCGGCTGGTGCTGCTGGGCGATCCCGGTCGCAACTATTTCACCGCTGAGCGGCTGCGGGAGTTAGGGCGCTACGAGATCCCGACGTCCCTGCAGCTTGAGAATCGTGGCCTGCGCGAAACCACGGTCTGGCAGGTCTTGCCCTAGGTATTCGCCTTGCGGACGGCGCAACAATTCCGTAACTGGCCTTTCACAATCGAGGTCATTAAAGTTTGTGCGCATGACCAGAACGGCGTCGAAGCTGAGCCCCGACGATTTCGCACGCCTTTACGAGCGCTTCAACGCGCCCGTGTGCAAGTTCGACTGCGGCAAGAAATGCGCGCCCCTCAACGGTGGCGCGCCGGTGTGCTGCACGACACAGGACGCGGTGCCGGTGGTGCACAAGGCCGAGTTCCGCCTGCTGCAAAGCCGCACCGATCTGTGGGCCCGCTTCAAACCCTACGACGCCACGACCCGCAAGATCGTCAACGAGCTGACCGCGTCGTCCTGCGCTATCGAGTGCAAGGGCGCGGCGTTCTGCGAGCGGCACAACCGCACCATCGCCTGCCGCGCCTTCCCGTTCTTTCCCTATGTCACGCGCGAGCGCGAGGTGCTGGGGCTCAGCATCTACTGGATCTTCGAGGACCGCTGCTGGATGATGTCCAACATGCGGCTGGTCGAGCAGCGCTTTATCGGCGAATGCCTCGACACCTGGGATGCCATTTTCGCCAAGGATCGCGAGGAATGGCAGACCTATGTCGAGTATTCCGCAACCATGCGCCGCATCTTCAGCCGCTGGTGCCGTTTCATCCCCGTGCTTGACCGCAACGCGAAGCTGCTGCTGGTCGACCCCGCGACGGCCGAGGTGCGCCGCGGGCGCGCGGACGAGTATCCCAAATACGGCCCGTTCCGCAGCGAAAAGGCCTACAGCCGCGCGATCCGCAACGCTGGCGGCGAGGTGCCGGCAGAAGGTCTCGCGCCGGCCTGACTCGCAGCCACAACACCGTGCTTCCTCCCCTGCGCCTGCCGCTGGCGTGGACCGCCATGCTGCTGTGCCCGGCACTGTTTGCCGTCAACCAGCTCGGCGCCCGCTATGTCGACTACGTCCCGCCGCACGCGCTGGCGCTGGGCCGCTGGGCCTGCGCGCTCGCCATCCTGCTGGTGTTCACCGGAGGCCGGCTGTGGCAGAAGCGCGCCGCGCTGCGACGCGAGTGGCCCGACCTGCTGGTCCTCGGTGCGCTCGGCATGTGGGTTTGCGGTGCCTTCGTCTACATCGGCGGGCGCACGACCACGGCCACCAATATCGGCCTGATTTATGCCGCCTCGCCGGTGGTGATCGTCGCGGTGTCGGCGCTGGTCTATGGTGAGCGGCTCTGGCCGCGGCAGCTCGCCGGCATCGTGCTCTGTCTGCTGGGCGTGATCGGGGTCATCGTCAAGGGCGAACCGGCGCGGCTCTTGTCAGTGAGCTTCACGCGCGGCGATCTGTGGGTGGCGGCCGCCTCCGCGGCATGGGGACTCTACTCGACCCTGCTGCGATACCGGCCGAGTGCCCTCGATCCGACCACGCGGCTGGCGGCGATCACCGCCGGCGGCGTCGCTGTGCTGATCCCGGCGACGGCGCTGGAAAGCCTGTTCGTCGAAGCGCCCGCCTTTGACGGACGATCGCTGCTGACGATCGCTGTTCTTGCCATCGTGCCGGGCGTCGGGGCGTATGGCGCCTATTCCTTTGCGCTCTCCGTGCTGGGCGCCGCGCGCACCGCCATCGGCATGTATCTCGGGCCGATCTATACTGTGCTGTTGGCGTGGCCGCTGCTGGGCGAGGTGCCGGCGATGTATCACGTGATCGGCGCCCTGCTGGTGCTGCCCGGCATCTTTCTCGCAACCCGGCTGCCCGCCGGGCGATAATCTGCGGCAATTGTTCGCCACCGTGGAGAGCCGCCATGCACCGCCTTGTCCTGGCCGCCGCCCTGCTCCTGCCGTTCGCCGGCACCGCCGCCGCCGAGGAGATCGGCACGGCCAGCTACCGCTTCAAATGGATCGGGCCCAATGACCGGATCAAGGTCGAGGTATTCGACGACCCCGCTGTGCCGGGCGTGGCCTGCTATCTCTCGCGCGCCGAAACCGGTGGTGTACGTGGCGCACTGGGACTGGCCGAGGACCCGGGCGAGGCATCCATCGCCTGCCGCCAGGTTGCGCCCGTCGACGTCGAGGCGGTGAAGAAGCTCAAGAACGGCGATGAGGTGTTCTCGCGCGGTGCCTCGCTGGTCTGGAAGAAGACCCAGGTGGTGCGCTTTTACGATGCCAAGCGCAACGTGCTCGTCTATCTCACCTACACCGACAGGGTGCTGGAAGGCAGCCCGCAAAACTCGATCAGCGTCGTGCCGCTCAACCGTTCGCAGTGATTTGTATAAAGACAACCTTCCCCCGTAGGGGGAAGGTGCCCCGAAGGGGCGGAAGGGGGATGGTGCAACACGATCGGTACTCAGTCTTTTGGCACCGTACTCGTTGAGGCATCCCCCTTCCGGCGCTGCGCGCCACCTTCCCCCTCCGGGGGAAGGTAAGCTTGTTGAAACAGGGGGGAAGCACGATGGACACGGTCTGGATCATCGCCGCCGCGGGTGCCGTCATCCTGCTCGTGGTCGTCCTGCTGCTTCGCAGCCGGGGCAGCGAAAGGGTCATCGACTCGGGTGCGCCGCCGGCGACGGCCGCGAGCGCCCATCCGGCGGATGCCGGGTCGGACGATACTCCGGACCCCGCCCTCGACCCTGCCAGCCAGATCACGACGGCCGGCGAAGTGCTGGAGCTCAGGGGCAAGGACGACGCTGAATGCGGTCTCGCCGACTGGCTGATGGAAGACGCCGAACGCTCGCTGGACATTGATCTGGCGAAGGACCGGCTGGGTATGGTGCGCATCGCCGATGCGGCACTCAAGGCCTCGGCCGATCTCAAGACAAGCGGGCAGGCCAGCGTTTCGCTGCCTTACCTTGTCGCCGACTCCGGCGGCCCGAAGAGCTACCAGCGCAACTTCACGCGGCATGAGGCAGAGATCGGCATGGCAGATCATGGCGCCCTGCTGGTGGACGAGCTGATCCGGTGGCGCGGCCGCGACCAGCGGACCGTCGCGCTGGCGGAATGGCTGGAGGCGGCGATCGAGGAGGAATCTGACTCCGGAACCGGCCTTGATGCAGCCAGCACGGTGCGGGTAGCGGATGCGGTCGATCAGGCGATGGCCGACATTGCCCGCTCTGGCCGGGCCGTCGTCGACCTCCCGGGCCTGACGCGCGACGGCGGCGGCCGGCAGGATTTTCGCGTCGAGTTCGACCGCGAGACGCTCAACGCCATGATCGGCGAGGATTGAGGCGCCACTTATGACTCGCCCGGCGCGAGCTGCTCGATTTCGATGCGGTAGCGGCACATGGCGTCATCGACCGTGGCCCAGGCGCGGCCGGCCCATGCCTTCTGCGCCTCCTCCTGTGTGGCGAAGGGACCCAGGCGCTCCAGCGTCTTGCCGGCTGCCGGCACGGTGAAGGTCGCGTCGGCATATTCGCCGCCCACCACCCAGTAGCGGGTGCGCGGGGTGGCGCTATCCTCCTCGGTCAGGATCGAGTAGCGCGTGTGGGCATCATCGACCGTGGCCCAGGCGCGCCCCGACCACGCGCGCAGCGCCGCGCCATAGCTGGCGAAAGGACCCAGCCGCTCCTCCGCCTTGCCGGGCGCGAACCGGGTGAAGCTTGTGTCGGCATACTCGCCGCCGACGACCCAGTACCGCTTCATGGACTCCTCTTCCTCTGCCGACGGGTATCGCTCTTGCGCAGAATATTGATGTTGTGGACAGGATTCGAGGCCGCTGCGAAAATCGCCCTGCCAAGGGAGATTCTTCATGTATCGATTCCATTCCCGGCGCCGGCATTGGTGCAGCCTCGCCGCCGCAGCGATCCTGGGTTGTTCGATGGCGTCCCCGCCCGCCGCCGCACAAATCTTCGGCGCCGACCTCGTGGACGACGCCGGCGTGGTACCCCAGGACATGGTGCGGCTGCTGCAGAAGTGGGGCTACACGGCCGAGCTCAAGACCGACCAGCAGGGTGAAATGGAGATCGTGAGCACCCTGGAGGGGCTCACCTACGTGATCTTCTTCTACGACTGCAATCGCGTCTCGCCCGGCAAGTGCCTGAGCTACCAGTTCTGGGCTGGCTTCCGCGATCTCGACCCGCCGGTGACGCTGGGCAAGCTCAACGAGTGGAACGAAAAGCAGCGCTGGACCACCTGCTCGACGGAGGGCACCGGCCGCGTGCGGCTGAAGATGAGCGTCAACCCGCGCGGTGCCCTGCTGGAGCAGAATTTCCGCAACTGGCTGACCTGGTGGCAACGCTCGCTCGCCGACTTCAAGAAGCACATCAATTTCCGCACCTGAGCGCGCAAGGCCGGCGTCCGTGCCCTACGCCTCGCTGCGCGAGTTCATGGACCGGCTGGAGCGCGAGGGCCGGCTGGTGCGGGTGACAGCGCCGGTTTCCCCGGTGCTGGAGATGACCGAGATCCAGACCCGGCTGCTAGCCGAGGGCGGGCCGGCCGTACTGTTCGAGCACGTCGTGCGGCCCGATGGCGGACGCTATGACATGCCGGTGCTCGTGAATTTGTTCGGCACGGTCGAGCGGGTGGCATGGGGCATGGACCGCATGCCGGCCGAATTGCGCCAGGTCGGCGAGACGCTGGCCTTCCTGCGCCAGCCCGAGCCGCCCGGCGGCTGGCGCGAGGCGCTGGACATGCTGCCGCTGCTGCGCACGGTGATGGCGATGAAGCCGCGCACCGTGGGCGGCCGGCTGGGCGGTACGGCGCCCTGCCAGGAGGTGGTGCTGCAGGGTGCCGATATCGACCTCGGTCGTTTGCCAATCCAGACCTGCTGGCCGGGCGAGCCGGCGCCGCTGATCACCTGGCCGCTGATCGTGACGCAGGGTCCCGATCCAAAGGGCGACCGGCAGGACAGCTACAACCTCGGCATCTACCGGCTCCAGGTGACCGGCCGCAACACGACGCTGATGCGCTGGCTGAAGCATCGCGGCGGCGCGCAGCACCACCGGCGCTGGGCGGCGTCGGGCCGGCGCGAACCGCTGCCGGCGGCAGCCGTGATCGGCGCTGATCCGGGCGTGATTCTCGCGGCCGTGACGCCGGTGCCCGACACGCTGTCGGAGTATCAGTTCGCCGGCCTGCTGCGCGGCCGCAAGGTCGATCTTGTGGATTGCCGGACGGTGCCACTGAAGGTGCCGGCCGAAGCGGAGATCGTGCTGGAGGGCCACGTGTCGCTCGACGATTACGGCGACGAGGGCCCCTACGGCGATCACACCGGCTACTACAACAGCGTCGAGAAGTTTCCCGTCTTCACGCTGAGCGCCATCACCATGCGGCGCCAGCCGATCTATCTTTCGACGTTCACCGGCCGGCCGCCGGACGAGCCCTCGATCCTGGGCGAGGCGCTGAACGAGGTCTTCATCCCGCTGCTGCAGCAGCAATTCCCGGAGATCGTCGATTTCTGGCTGCCGCCGGAGGGCTGCTCCTACCGCATTGCCGTGGTGTCAATGAAGAAGGCCTATGCCGGCCACGCCAAGCGCGTGATGTTCGGCGTGTGGTCGTATCTGCGGCAGTTCATGTACACCAAATGGGTGATCGTCGTGGACGACGACATCGACGCCCGCGACTGGAAGGATGTGATGTGGGCCATCAGCACGCGCATGGACCCGGCGCGCGACATCACCCTGGTCGAGAACACGCCCATCGACTATCTCGACTTCGCCTCGCCGGTATCGGGGCTGGGCTCCAAGATCGGCCTCGACGCCACCGACAAATGGCCCGGCGAAACCACCCGCGAATGGGGCCGCAAGATCGCGATGGACAGGGCCGTGGTCGAGAAGATCGACGCGCTGTGGCCGCAGCTTGGCCTGCCGGGCCGCGGCACGAGTATATGGAAGAAGCCGCCCTCGTGAGTGCGCTTGCCGACCGGCTCGCCGCGCTGCCCCGCGTGCGGCTGGCGCATTTGCCGACGCCGCTGGAGCCGCTGGACCGGCTGCGCGCCCATCTCGGCGCCGCGCCGCGGCTTTGGGTGAAGCGCGACGACTGCACCGGCCTGGGCCTGGGCGGAAACAAGGTGCGCAAGCTTGAGTTCCTGTTGGCCGAGGCGTTGGCGCAGGGTGCGGACACCGTGGTCACCGGCGGCGTCGTGCAGTCCAACCATATCCGCCAGACAGCGGCGGCGGCAGCCAAGCTCGGCCTGGAATGTCACCTCGCGGTGATGACCGGTCGAGTGCCGCGCGTCGATCCCGACTACAACGACACCGGCAATATTCTGCTCGACCGCCTGTTTGGCGCGCATTGCGTGACCGTGGACTGGCGCGCCGATCGCAATGCTGTGATCGGCAGCCTGATGGCCAGCCTCAAGGCACGCGGCCGCAATCCATACATGGTGCCCTACGGTGGCTCCAGCGCCACAGGCGCCATGGGCTTCGTGCTGGCGGCCGCCGAGCTGCTGGAGCAGGCGCAGTCGCTGGGTGTACGCATAACGCACATCGTGCATGCCTCCGGCAGCGCGGGGACCCAGGCAGGTCTCACCGTCGGCCTCGCGGCGCTGGCACCCGAGGTCGAGCTGATCGGGCTCGATATCGACGCCGAGCCCGACCGCGTACGCCGCGACGTGACGCGCGTCGCACACGAAGCCGCTTCGATGCTGGGCATGCCCGACATGCTGCGTGACCGTCCGATCACCGTACTGTCCGGCTATGCCGGCGAGGGCTACGGACTGCCCACGAACGGCATGCTCGAGGCGGTGAAGCTGGGCGCGCGCCTCGAAGGCCTCGTGCTCGACCCGGTCTACGCCGGCAAGGGCTTCGCTGGATTCATCGACCTTGTGCGCCAGGGTCGTTTCGCCGCCGATGACAACGTCGTCTTCTGGCACACCGGCGGCGCCCCCGCCCTCTTCGCCTACCGCTCCCTGTTCGCCAGTTTCGTCGTCGCCCGGCTCGACCTCACCCAACCGGGCTGACAGGTGTCCACCATGTCTCCGTACACCCGTCCACCATGTCCCCGGACAAAACACCTGTCGAACCATGAAGCCGTGCACGGCGGTGGTGCCGGCCACTTCATGGTTCGACAGGCTCACCATGAAGTGGTCTCTGACGCGTCAGTGCGCGAACAGCACCGGGATGGGGCAGGAGAGGATCAGGTGGCGCGTGAGGCCGCCGAAGATCATCTGGCGCAGGCGGCTTTGTGTATAGGCACCCTTCACGATCAGGTCGGCGCCGAAGCGCGTGGCCTGGTCCACCATCGCCTGGCCGTTTGACTTGTTGCCGGCATCGACATGCGTGGCGGTCACCGGCAGGTTGTGCCGGCGCAGCGCCGTGGCCAGCTCCTCGCTGCTGGGGCCCTGCACCATCGCGCCCTCGATGCTCACCACCTCGATCGCCTCCGCGTCGCGGATCAGCGGCATGGCCATCGAGAGACACCGGGCCGTTTCCGTCGAGCCATTCCAGGCGATCACCACCTTCTTGCCTACCGCCTGGTGGCGGCCGGGCGGGACCATCAGCACGGGCCGGCCCGAGTCGAACAGCGCGCCTTCGAACAGGCTCTCCGGCATGCGCGGCAGTGGTCCTGGTTGCGGCACCACCATCAGGTCGGCGACGCGCCCGATCGAGCCGATCGCCATCGGCACCGCGTTCTGCAGCTCCGTCCAGGTGGTGGTGGGACCGCCAGCGCTGCCGCTGGCCGTCGCCACGTCGGGAATGCTGGCGGTATCCATCGCGCGCAGAAACGAGGCGCGCAGCCCGGCCATGCGGCGGCGCTCCTCCTCGTCGTCGGCCAGTGGCGTGTCGAACGGCGCGCCCATGCCGACATCGGTCCAGGCCACGCTGACGGCACGGTATGACGGCGGTCCCAGACCCACCACATGTGCTCCGAAGCGGCCGGCGAGGCTCGCCGCCACCTCGAACGCCGCCGTATCCTCGGCATCCCAGGCCAGGACCAGAATGGTCTTCATGCCGCTCTCCCTGTTCTGCTGTGACGGGCGGTTCTCGCGACCACAGGTTTGGCTTGAGCATAACCCCAAGCGGCAAAAGCGGAAACCCGGCAGCGTCGGCGTCGCGGCATGACGACGCTTGACTTGGCGCCTTTCTCTCGTAATGGTGCAGGCATGACGTGGCGACTGCGACTGCTTCGACTTATCGGCGCCGGCCTCTGAGGGTCGGCGGCGCCGTTGGGCGCGCCTCTCGAAGTATCGCATCATCCGGATTTCCCTTCCCGCCATGTCTGTTCACTCGCATTTCCCGTATTTTGCCCCTGCCCGCTGGACGGCCGCGAGGCCGTCGCTGCGACTTAGGGGCAGCTCGCGGGCCTGAGCCCTGCTCGCCCGCGGGCCGTTGCGCGTCGCTGCCATGCCGCGCGCCGCCCTTTTCCATCTTTCAGCCCTTGCAGACGAGAACCCGCCATGTCCCAGAAGCCGATGATGCCCGGCGCGCGCGACAAGTACGTGCCATTCCGCCCTGTTCCCATCACCGACCGGCAATGGCCGGGCAAGGTCATCACGAAGCCGCCGGTGTGGTGCTCGGTCGATCTGCGCGACGGCAACCAGGCGCTGATCGAGCCCATGGATGCCGACCGCAAGACCCGCATGTTCAAAATGCTGGTCGAGATGGGCTTCAAGGAAATCGAGGTCGGCTTCCCCGCCGCCTCGCAGACCGATTTCGATTTCGTGCGCCAGCTCATCGACGAGCGCATGGTGCCCGACGACGTCACCATCCAGGTGCTGACGCAGAGCCGGCCGGAGCTGATCGAGCGCACCTTCGAATCGATCAAGGGTGCGCGCCGCGCCATCGTGCATCTCTACAACAGCACCTCGACGACGCAGCGCCGCGTGGTGTTCGGCCTCGACATGCCGGGCATCATCGAGATTGCCGTGTCGGGCGCGCGGCTGGTTCACAAGCTGGCCCAGCAGTACGAGGCGGCCGGTACCGAGATCGTCTACGAATACTCGCCCGAGAGTTTCACCGGCACCGAGCTGGAGTTCGCGCGCGATATCTGCGCCGCCGTCGCCGAGGTCTATCAGCCGACACCGCAGAAGAAGATGATCATCAACCTGCCGGCCACCGTCGAGATGGCGACGGCCAACATCTATGCCGACCAGATCGAGTGGTGCCACCGCAACTTCAAGTACCGCGATTCCTTCATCCTCAGCCTGCACCCGCACAATGACCGCGGCACCGGCGTGGCGGCGGCCGAGCTGGGCTACATGGCCGGCGCCGAGCGTATCGAGGGCACGCTGTTCGGCAACGGCGAGCGTACCGGCAATGTCGATATCGTGACGCTGGCACTCAACATGTACACGCAGGGCATCGATCCCGAAATCGACCTCTCGAACATCAACGAGGTGCGCCAGACGGTCGAATACTGCAACCAGCTCCCGGTGCATCCGCGCCATCCCTATGGCGGCGACCTGGTGTTCACCGCCTTCTCGGGTTCGCACCAGGACGCGATCAACAAGGGCTTCAAGGCGCTGGAGACGTCGAACAGCAGGGTGTGGGACGTGCCCTATTTGCCGATCGATCCCAAGGATCTCGGGCGCAGCTACGAGGCGATCATCCGCATCAACAGCCAGTCCGGCAAGGGCGGCATCGCCTACATCCTGAAGAGCGACTACGGCATCGACATGCCGCGGCTGCTGCAGGTCGAATTCAGCAAGATCATCCAGCAGATCGCCGACGACACCGGCAAGGAGATCGGACCAACGCTGATCTGGGACACCTTCCGCAAGGAGTATCTCGGCCGCACTTCGCCGGTTGAGTTCATCGAGCACACCACCGTGCCCAACCCGAAGCATCACGACGAGCGGCTGCTTGATGCCAGCGTGAAGTTCAACGGCTTCGCCAAGACCATCTCCGGCAGCGGCAACGGGCCGATCGCGGCCTATGTCGATGCACTGGCGAAGAACTGCGGCATCCGGCTGAAAGTGCGCGACTACCACCAGCATGCCGCGGGCGCCGGCTCCGACGCGACGGCGGTCAGCTACATCGAGGCGGAAGCCGCCGACGGCCGGGTGATGTGGGGTGTGGGCATGGACCCCAACATCGTCGCAGCGTCGCTGAAGGCCGTCACCAGTGCCGCCAACCGCGTCGCCTCGCCCGTGAAGGCCGTGGCGTAGCGCCTTGCCGAAGGGCTGGAGCGGGGTGGCGCCAGCGGCTATACCGGGCGCTGGCACACCCCCCGGCCCAACATGTCCGATCCGTTCGACCTGACTGACGAACCCGACCCCGCGCCTGCGCCTGCCCCGCGCGGACGCCGGGACGTGCCGTGCGCCGCGCCCACGGCGCATCTGGAGGGGCTGAACCCGACACAGCGCGAGGCAGTGGAGCACACCGAGGGCCCGCTGCTGGTGCTGGCCGGGGCCGGCACCGGCAAGACCCGGGTGCTGACCACCCGTATCGCTCATATCCTGATCATGCGTCGCGCCTGGCCCGGGCAGATCCTGGCGGTCACCTTCACCAACAAGGCGGCGCGCGAGATGCTGGAGCGCGTCAGCGCCGCCATCGGCCAGGCAGCCGACGGGCTGTGGCTGGGCACGTTCCATTCGATCGGCGTGCGCATCCTGCGCCGCCACGCCGAGCTGGTGGGACTGAAGAGCAACTTCACCATCCTCGACACCGATGACCAGGTGCGGCTCATCAGGCAGATCCTGCAGGCCGAGAATGTCGACGACAAGAAGTTCCCTGCCCGGGTGCTCTCCGGCATCATCCAGCGTTGGAAGGATCGGGCGCAGACGCCCGACAAGGTCAGCCCCGGCGACGAGACCGCCGAGTTCGCCAACGGCCGCGCCGTCGAGATCTACCGCCAGTACCAGGAGCGGCTGGCGGCGGTGAACGCCGCCGATTTCGGCGATCTCATCATGCACTGCGTGAGCCTGTTCCAACAGCACCCCGACGTACTCGCCGACTACCACCGCCGCTTCCGCTATATCCTCGTCGACGAGTACCAGGACACCAATGTCGCGCAGTATCTCTGGCTCCGTTTGCTGGCGCAGGGAGTGGGGGGACGGAATATTTGCTGCGTCGGGGATGATGACCAGTCGATCTACGGCTGGCGCGGCGCGGAGGTCGGCAACATCCTGCGCTTCGAGAAGGACTTCCCCGGCGCCGCCATCGTGCGCCTGGAGCGCAACTACCGCTCGACGCCGCACATCCTCGCCGCCGCCTCGCACCTGATCGCCCACAACGAGGGCCGCCTGGGCAAGACCCTGTGGACCGAGGCGAAGGACGGCGAGAAGATACGCCTGCGCGGCATCTGGGACGGCGACGAGGAGGCGCGCGCCACAGGCGAAGAGGTCGAGGCCCTGCAGCGCGAGCAGCACAGCCTGCGCGAGATCGCCATCCTGGTGCGCGCCGCCTTTCAGACCCGCGAGTTCGAGGAGCGGTTCCTGACCCTGGGCGTCCCCTACCGCGTCATCGGCGGCCCGCGCTTCTACGAACGCCAGGAGATCCGCGACGCGCTCGCCTATCTCCGCGTCGTGGCCCAGCCCGACGATGACCTCGCCTTCGAGCGCATCTACAACGTGCCCAAGCGCGGCCTGGGCGACTCGACGCTGAAGATCCTGCGCGACATCCAGAAGACGCAGCGCGTCAGCCTCTTCGAGGCGGCCCGCCGCGCGCTGGAAACCGACGAGCTGCGCCCGCAGGCGCGCAAGACGCTGGGCGACCTCATCAGGAGCTTCGAGCGCTGGCGCGCCATGCTCGACGGCATCAGCCATGTCGAGGTGGCCGAAACCCTGCTCGACGAGTCCGGCTACACCGGCATGTGGCAGCGCGACAAGTCGCCGGAAGCGCCGGGACGGCTCGACAACCTCAAGGAGCTGATCAACGCCCTGCAGGAGTTCGAGAACCTCCAGGGCTTCCTCGAGCACGTGGCGCTGGTCACCGAGGGCAACGAGAACGCCGATGGCGACATGGTCAACATCATGACCATGCACGCCGCCAAGGGGCTGGAGTTCGACACCGTCTTCCTGCCCGGTTGGGAGGAAGGTCTGTTCCCCAACCAGCGCGCGCTCGACGACAAGGGCACCGCCGGCCTCGAGGAGGAGCGGCGCCTCGCCTACGTGGCGCTGACCCGCGCGCGCAAGCGGGTCTACGTCTCCTTCGCCGCCAACCGCCGCGTCTTCAACCAGTGGCAGGCCGCGATCCCCTCGCGCTTCATCGGCGAGCTGCCGGAAGCGCATCTCGAGGCCACCAGCGACGCCGGCCTCTACGGCACCGCCTCGATGGGCCATTTCGGCTCGATGGGCCGCCGCCTGCCGGGTACGATTCCCTTTGGCGCGCAAGGCCGCCCCGGCCTGACCGACGTCGATACTGACACCGCCGATGCCGACTGGGGTCCGGACTGGGCACGCGCGCGCAAGCTCGGCGCCGGCACGCGTCCGGGCGCCGCAAGCGTCTACAGCTTCGCCGAGCGCGGCAACGCGCGCCGCCGCGCGCGCTTCGGCGGCGAGGAGACGTACGACGACCGCCGCGCCGCCGGCGACCGCCCCGCCGATGCGCTCGCCGTCGGCCAGCGCGTGTTCCACCAGAAATTCGGCTACGGCAAAATCATCGGCATCGACGGCAACAAGCTCGACATCGAGTTCGAAAAGGCCGGCCCCAAGAAGGTGCTCGACAGCTTCGTGCAGGCGGCCTGACAGGCTGGGGGCGCGTCACTCCAGTGACGCGTCATGCGCAGCGCCGAAACGAAGACGCGCCACTGGAGTGGCGCACCCCCAGCGTCGGCGGCGCAGGCTGTGATCCCTTGTCGCCGCCAGGCAGGCCGACAGACAGCCATCACAAAAGCGTTGAGGCCGGGAAGATCGGTGCGGCGGGGATGTTCGTCGTCGGGCTTCGCTGCACAGGGGAACGCGTCATGGTGAAAATACTGGTGGGTCTTGCCGACAAGGCCGATGCCAGGCTTGCCGAGATCAGTGGCTATCTCGCGGATCAGCAGATGAAGGCGATGGATGCCGAAGAGGGCGAGAAGCTGGCGCTTTACGTTGCGAAGAAGAAGCTGGGTAACCAGGACATCGATTATGAACCGGTGCGCGAGACCGGCCGGCTGGTCGGACTCACATCGTTCAACAAGGCGGCGTTCAACACCGCCTCCTTTCTGCTGTCGAGCAGCGTCATTGACGTGCTGCGCATCGGCGAGGGTTTCGAAAAGTTCCGCCGGGGCGAAGGCGGCGTGCTGGCGCTGGGCGAGGACGCCGTGCGTGGCCCTGATCGTTGTCAATGCCGGGCTGAAGGCGGCGGCGAAGCTGGGGACGAAGGCGCGGACCCTGATCGGCATGCGCGCGGCCGTCGACGCCAGCAACGGCACGTTGCCGAACTGCGGCTATGTCTTTGCCGCCCGCGCGTCCCGTCTGACAGGGCAATCGCTGTTCGCCACCATCGACGACATCGGCAAGGCGCCGGGAGGCCCGGGCATGGCGAAAGTGCTCGGCGGCAACCAGCCGGAGGATATCGTCGCAGGACTGAAGGCGATCAAGGTCGAGTCCAAAATCGTCAATATCCAGGGCAAGGGCATCTCCTATGCGTACAAGGGCGCCAATGGCAAGACGGGTCGGCGCGAGTTCTTCACCATCAACGACGTGGCGGCGCTGGCACGCTGGACACCGGACGAAGTCTACGGCGCATCGATGTTCTGGGGGCCCGACCTGCAGTTCGCCCACATGGTGGGCGTGCGGTGGTCGGCAGCACAAGGGCTGCAGATCATCGATCGCACCGGCCGCAAGGTCTACACGTCATTGTCCGATCTGGCGAAAGCCTTCCCCGGCTACGCCGGCATGGAGCGCGCCGTCTTTCGCGCGGAGATGGTGCATGTACCCAATGCGCGCTTCGTGACGGAGCTGGACCAGATCGCCGATGCGACGTCGATCTGGAGCTTTATCGCCGTGCAGGTCGCGCTGAGCTGGATCGTCGATGCCATGCCGGCGAAGGACGGTGGCATGTTCCGCAACGCGCAGGACGGCGGACCCCTCGTGCCGGGCACCGTGGTTGCCGTCCCGCCCCAGGATCGCATGCCGGCCACCCGCTTCTACACCTACGTCGCAGAGCTGGGCGACACGCCGGCGAAGATCGCGGAGGCCGTCTACAAGGACCGCAAGAAGTGGCGCCTGATCGTGACCGCCAATCCCGGCACCATCCGGGATGACATGAACGCCCCCGTACCGTTCGGCCTGAAGGTCTTCGTTCCCAGCGTCCTGTAACGGCACGGCTCGCTGCCGGGGGCGCGTCACTCCAGTGACGCGTCATGCGCAGCGCCGATAGAAGACGCGCCACTGGAGTGGCGCGCCCCCAGCGCTCAGCGGTAGAGGAAGGAAGGGTCGCGGTTCATTCTGATGCTCGCCTGGGCCGGTGGTGCGCTGCGGATCGGCAGGCGATCTGCCGTCCGGGCCGTGACGGTGACGAGTTGCTCTTCGGCGCCTGACAATGTCGGGTGATCGAGGCCGAGCTTCGATCGCACTTCCGGCGGCGCGAGATCGACGGCAGCCCGGATCATCAGGCGCTGCAGCGGCCGCAACGCGCGCGGCAGCAGCGGCGCGTTGTTCATGATGGCAAGGAACTCGAAAACGATATCGGAGCGTTCCAGCAGGGGAAGGGTGTCGGCGAGTAGGTTCTCCCATTCCGCGGTTGATGTTGGTGCGCCCTTCGCGCCGTAGAGCCGCGCTGCCTCCGCTCCTTCGGCGAGAGCTCGCGATCGTTCCTCCGGCGAGAGCGCGCAGGCGAAGCGGCTGTAGGACTCGATGAAGCCCCAGGCCGCCGTGGCCTGCACCCAGTCCAACAGGCGCGGGTCATTGGCCTGGTAAGGCCGGCCATCCGGTGTCGTGCCCCTCACCTTCTCATGCATCTTGACCACGCGCGCGATCATCTTGCGCGCCTCGCTCTGCGGCCCGTAGACGGTCATCATCGCGGCCGCGCCGGTGCGGCGCAGGCGCAAGGGGGCGTTCTGCCGGAATGCGCTGTGATCCCAGATGCCCGAGCGCACGGATGGCTCCCCCAGCTCGAGGATCACGGCGGCCACACCGCCGATGAAGAGCGTCACCGGGTTCTTGAAGATGCGCCACGAGAGCGACTCCGGCTCGACCAGCGCCGGCTCGCCCGTGGGCTGCGAGAAATCGAACTCCATGCCCGGCGGCGGCCGCATCATCCCGGCCATCGGGTCGATGACGCGCCCGACCATTTCCAGGACGCCCATGTCGCACTCCTTCGGTCCTGAAATGTCGTGAGCGCGACACGGTTTCGCAACAGGCTGGGGCGCGTCACTCCAGTGACGCGTCATGCGCAGCGCCGATAGAAGACGCGCCACTGGAACGGTGTTCGCTTTACCAACACCGGAGGCGCGCCCCCGGCATGTCTTCATTGCCTTCCTCCGGAGGGGAAGGTGGCCCTTCCGCCCTTCGGGCACCTTCCCCCTCCGGGGGAAGGAAGTTTGTGCGCTATCCTACGCCGGCTTTGCCACCAGGCGCCGCAACGCCGCGAGGCCGAGCACCGGGCCGGGCACCAGCATCAGGAAAACGTATTGCGGGCCGGCGATTTCGATCAGCCGGGCGAGCAGCGCGATCGAAGCGATGGTGATCGCAAAGCCGATGCAATTGGCGATCGTCAGCGCCGAGCCGACAAGCTTCGGCGGGGCGGAACGGGCGTTGAGGGCGGAGAATTGCGGCGAGTCGCCGGCAACGACCATGCCCCAGAACAAGAGGAAGGCGAGGAACACCGGCAGGGGCGCCAGAAACGCCAGCGGCGAGACAAGGCAGCACAGGCCGGACGCCAGCAACTGCATCCAGGCCACGCGCGCGCTGCCGATCCTGCGCGAAAGATAGCCGCCGGCCATGCAGCCGAAGAAGCCGGCGGCGATCGCCGCGAAGCTCCACAGCGAGACCGTCGCGCCGTCGCTGCCCAGCCGCGCCGCCAGCAGCACCGGCAGGAAGGCGTAAAACGCGTAGAGCTCCCACATATGGCCGAAATAGCCGAAGGCCGACGCGCGGAATTCGGCCGAGCGGAAGATCGTCGCGAAGGCGGCCGGATCGAACGTCGCGCCCGCCCGCAGATGCGGCCCGTCCGGCACGAGAAAGAGCATCGCGAGACCGCCGGCGATCGATACCGCCGAGACCGACAGGATCACGCCCTGCCAGGGCAGATCGCCGCCCAGGCCGCGGATGAGATGGGGAAATGCCGTTCCCAGCACCAGCGCCCCGATCAGCCAGCCGAGCGCCAGCCCGAGGTCGCGGTCGTACCAGCCCGACGCGATCTTCATGCCGACGGGATACATGCCGGCGAGAAAGAAGCCGGTGGCGAACCGCGCCGCGAGCAGAGCCAGCAACTCGCCGCCGCTTGCCAGCGTCGCGGCATTGGCCGCCGCGCCGGCGAGCGTGGACAGGAAGAAGATGATGCGCGGCGAGTAGCGGTCGGCGATCGCCAGCCAGGCGAAGACCAGCGTGCCGGCGATGAAGCCGAGCTGCACGGCGATCGTGATGTCGCCGACGGCCGACGCCGGCAGGCCGGCGCTGCGCTGCAGGTCGGGCATCACCGCATTGCCGGCGAACCACAGTGACGTCGCGGCGAATTGCGAGATGACGATCACCGGCAGGATGCGGGCAGGAACAGCGGGCAAGGGCGGGAGTCTCGTGATGGCGCTTTGGATAGTTCCTACCACGCCGCGCCGCACGACAGCAGGGCAGGTTGCCGGCGGCTAATGGCCAAGGCCAGCGCATATAGTGGCGCGCCCCTGGCACGTTCGGCGTGGTCGTTGTCGCGAGCTCATGGTACCTTTGGCCAGTTCGTTCGTGTTGCGTCGGTTGTGTCTGGCCATCGCCATAAGGAGAGCAATCGCATGCCATCGAAACGCGAGCTGATCGACACAGGGACTGACAAGCGCTACGTGCGGCGCAACCAGAAGGGCCAGTTCAAGGACGTCGTTGACGTGAGCCGTTCGCTGGCCGCGGACCGGCGCACGACAGCGAAGACCAAGGTGAAGTCCGGCCAGGGCGACCGCGGCGACCGCAAGCGGTAGTATCGGGCCACGTTTCTCCGTCATCCCGAGCGCCAGCGAGGGATGACGGAAACGGGACGCGGCGCTACAGCTTGCTCAGCAGCTTGCGGAAGTAGCGGGCGGTCTTGGTGGGGAAAGGCGGGCTGATGTCGACGATGCCGTCGTGGGCACCCCATTTGCCGGCATAGGAACGCAGCAGCAGCAAAGCCTCGTTGGCCGGCCGGTAGACGTGGTTGTTGGCCGACATCGGCAGCATGACCACATGAGCCGCCACGCCGGCGGGATCACCGCCGACGATGTCGTGCGGCCCGGCGTGCACGCCCTCCTCCGAGGTGAAATCCTCGGTGTCCACGAAATGCTCGATGATGGCGAGGATGATGGCCAGCGCCAGCACGGCCGGCGCAATCACGTAGAGGATGGGCGCGTTCTCGTCGACGAAGCCCCAGGTGTCCTGGAAATCCACGAGATCGTGCGTGCCCGGTGTCAGGTAGGTCGCGTGGCTGCCGCCAGCGATGTAGACCGTGAAATCCACCGCGTCGCGCGCCAGACGGTCGGGATCGGGCGGCGGCGGCGCGATGAACTTCAAGAGGTCGGCGTCCTGGTACTCCTCGTGCACCGAGGTGATGATGCTGTGCGGCACGACGCGGCGCAGCGCGTCGGGATCGCTGCTGGACGCGGCGACGTTGATGGCGTTGCGCTCGAACACCAGGCAGCAGCCCTCGTCGTCGCCCTCGTGCTCGTTGTCGAAGAGCGCGGTCTGGTAGCGCTCGAAATCGTTGTAGGCGTAGAAGAACGAATATTCGAGGAAGGCAAAGCGCGTCACCGCATCCCAGGCCAGCCGGTTGAGCCGCCAGCCCGGCGGCGGATCGGGCATGGCGCCGTTGGATTCGTGGGCGGCGATCAGCGCCAGCACGAAATTGCGCAACTCCTCGGCCGAAAGCGGCGGCACCTGCGGCGACGTGCGAAGCAGCAGCATGCCGGCGATGTTGAAGTTGCCGCGCAGCGCGTCGGGCGGATAGTCGTCGCCGGCCGCGTCCACCGCCAGCTCGTATTTCAGCAGCTCCAGCAGATTGTGCAGCGCCGCCATCACCGTGACGCGCGGACGACGTTCACCGGGATGCGCCGGATCCGGCTCGTCGGCGCGCGGCAGGAAGGGATCGCCGGCCACGGCGGTGTTGCCGCCGGAGAGCGTCACCAGCGGCCCGAAAAACTGGTCGGAGGCGCGGAAGCTGGCGCCGTGCGTCACCATCGCGCTGCTGGCAACCTCCGGCAGGCTGAGCGCCTCGCGCGCCGGCGTGCCCTCGTTCAGCACGCGCACGGCCGGCACAAAGATATTGCCCTGCTGGACCGCGCCGTCGGGCACATGCACCACCGGCGGATCGAAGCCGCGGACCTCGCCCGTGAGCGGCCCGGTGCGCACCATTTTGTTGACCCGGAACGCATCCTGCGCGGCGGGCGGCATGGCGGCGAACTGGTCCTCGACCATCGCAAAAATGTCGTCCAGCGCCACGGGATGGAAGCGCTCGTCCCAATAGAAGCGCATCTGCGGCAGCCAGTATTGTGCCAGCCGCCTGACCTGGGCATGGCGCAGCGGCGCGGTCAGGCCGAAGCCGTGCGTGGCGGCGAATTGCTGCAGGGCTGGCAGGTTGGCCATGGCCCTCCCCCTTCAGTTGCCGGCGGCGATAGCGCGCACGCGGTCGGACGCTTCGGTCATCAGCTTGATGAGCGGCCCGAACGCGGCACTGTTGTCGTTCAGCGCCTGTTCGTAAGCGGCGCGACAATCCTCGGGCACGATTTTCGTGCCGTCGATCTGGGCGGCCAGCGCCGCGAATTGCTGCGGCAGCGTGGCATGCAGGATGCGCAGGAACTTCTCGAAGGGCTCGAGGAAGCGCGCGGTATCGGCAAAGTCTGACGTGCGCAGCATGCCCACCAGGGCGGCGACGGCTTCGGTGGAGAGCGCGTGCGCTTCCACCGCTTCAGGCTTGAACGGCCCTGCGGCGGGGCCGGCCTGTGCCGACCAGTTCTGCGACAGCGCCTGGTGCACCTGGGCCATGAACTGCCGCAGTGCATCGACCTGCGCCAGGATATTGCCGACGGCGCGCGCGTGGCAGCGGTTCTCGTCCGCCACCTTCACCCTGGGCAAGAGCTTCGAGAGATGCGCCAGCGCATCGGGCCGCTGCAGCACACGCACGAATACGCGCGAGAGGTGATAGACCGGCGGCGTCGCGGCCGGCTGCAGGTTCAGCATGCCGAAGGCGACGCGATCGACGCTCAGCATGGCGCCGGGCGCGACGGCGTTGGCATAGGCCACGAGCTGGCCGTCGGCGAGGATGCGCGCCTGTCCGCTGGTGTGCCAGTCGAGGCGGAACTCCACGAAGCGCCGCGCCGGCAGGACGATGTTGCCCAGATTCTTGAACGACGAGCCCAGCCAGAGGCGGGCCAGCGCCAGTGTGCCGCTGAGATCGGGCAGCGGATGGCTCTGCGGCCACAGCAGCAGCTCGGCGCCGGCGCCCAGGCGAATCACGGGGAACATGAAGGGCTGCGGGTTGAGGGGATACATCAGCCGCACGCGGCAGCTCACGCCGATCACCTGCCCCAGCGGCGCGTCCAGCACGTACTCGAAGCCGGACCCGCGCCGAATGGGCGCGGCGTTGGTACCCGACTCAGCGGTATCATCGGCCGCCAGCGCCAGCGACGCGGGCGTCGGCCTACCCGCCAGCGCCTGGCAGTTGGTGATGCGGTGATCGATGAACTCGTGCAGGAAAACCGATCGCCACATCCGCCCCTCCCCCACTGCCGGGCTGCCAGAACTGATCGGCTATTCACTCACTTAATGTTGAAAGACTAGAACCGAAGCCGCGGCCCGGCCAATAAAACTTTCAAATGAGCGGATCCCCCGGCAGCGGCACGCGCGGGAGCACATTTGCCGTGCACAACGAGCACTTGCGCGATTGTCTTTTGTCGCGACTTCAGCGACACTCCTCGCAATGTTGCGGAGAACGGTGCTTGGCGGGTTGGGTAGCGGGCTGGCAGCGGCCCTGACGGGCTGCGGCGGTCGGCATGCCGCGCCCCCGCCGCCGGCTTCCGCCGTGGCCTATGCCCCGCCGCCGCCCGCCTATGCGCCGCCGCCGTCAGCGCCCGCGCCTGCCACCAGCGGGCTGGATGCGGTGATCGACATCAGCCACATGGTCGATGTCCACGATTTCAGCCTGGTGCGCCACTACAGCGGTATCCTGGGCGTCATCCACAAGGCCACCGAAGGTGGCGACTGGGTCGATCCGTCGTACGGCATGCGGCGGTCCCAGGCCGAAGCGGCGGGGCTGCTGTGGGGCGCCTACCATTTCGGCACGCGCCAGTATTCGGGCGCGGACCAGGCGATGGCCTTCCTCGCGGCGGCGCAGCCCGGGCCCGCGACGCTGATCGCGCTGGACTACGAGGTGAGCCCCAATCCGCGCAACACCATGCGGCTGGACCAGGCCGAGGCGTTCGTGCAGACCATCCACCGGCAGACCGGCCGGCTACCGCTGGTCTACGTCCATCCCGACTGGGCCAACGGCCTGCCGCACGCCAACCAGTACCCGTCGGGTCCTATAACGCGGGGCTCAGTGCTGGCACGCTGCGATCTGTGGCTGGGGCACTGGCGCGACGTGCCCGAGGTGCCCACAGCGTGGGCGGATCGCGGCTGGCGCTTCTGGCAGTATGTCGCCGACGAGCGGCCGGACGATGCGGCCTACGGCAGCCCCTCGCGCGCGGTGCAGGGGGTGAGCCACTGCGACCGCAACCTGTTCGCGGGCGATGCGCAGGCGCTCTACCGCTACTGGAACGGCAGCGGCGGATCCGCGCCACGCCGTGCACCCCGCCCGGGCAGCGACAAGATCGCGCAACGCATGTCGCCCTGAGCCGGTCCCGCCCGGGAGGCCACCCGATGCGCTACGGCTTCTATCTTCCCACCCGCGGCCCCACCGCCACGCGTGACGGCATCCTTGCGCTGGCACGCGAAGGCGAGCGCCTGGGCCTGCACTCGGCCATGATCGCCGATCACGTCGTGTTCCCGGCGCAGAGCGATTCGGCCTACCCCTACACCGTGGACCACAAGTTCCCCGGCGGCGGCGATGCGCTGGAGACCTTCTCGCTGCTGGGCGTGGTGGCAGGCGCGACTGAGCGGCTGCGGCTGGTGACGTCGGTGCTGGTGCTGCCCTATCGCAACCCGGTGCTGACGGCCAAGATGGTGGCGTCGCTGGACGTGCTGTCGGGCGGCCGCGTCACGCTGGGCGTGGGCGTCGGCTGGTTGAAGGAGGAGTTCGAGGCGCTGGGCAGCCCCGATTTCGCGCAGCGCGGCGCCGTCACGGATGAGTGGCTGGCGATCTTCAAGCAGCTCTGGACCACCTCGCCGGCCAGCTTCAACGGCCGGTTCTATCGCTACGCCGACATTCACTGCGAGCCCTTCCCGCTGCAGAAGCCGCATCCGCCGATCTGGGTGGGCGGCCATTCGCCAGCGGCGTTGCGACGCACCGCGCGGCACGGCGATGGCTGGCACCCGGTGGGCGCCATCGCCGCCTCGCCGCTGCCGCCCGGGGAAATGCGCCAGCATCTGGCGACGCTGCGCCGGCTGACCGAAGCCGAGGGGCGCGATTTTTCGGCGCTCACCATCTCCTACAAGGCGCCGCTTTACGATTCGGCGATTGCCGACCGCGAAGGCGGCCGCCGCAGCTTCTCCGGCCGCCCCGCCGACATCGCCGCCGATATTCACGAATTCGCCGCCGCCGGCGTGCACGAGCTGATCTTCGACTTCCGCTCCGAGTCGCTGGCCGACAGCCTCGACCGCCTGCAACGCTTCGCCACCGAAGTGATGCCGCTGGTGAAGGGTTGAAAGCGGCGCGGACCCTTGCGCCTCGTAAACACATCTTTAGTCCAGCCTTCATGGTGAGCACAGGTGGATGCTTCGCATCCACCGGGTCGAACCATGAAGGCGTTGCACAGCAGGTGCGGGCCGCTTCATGGTTCGACAAGCTCACCATGAAGCGATTTCCAAACCGGATGGCTCTGCCCAGGAGGCCGACCGATGCAGTCAGGCACGATGGTGTTTACCGCGATGAACCGGGTGATCTTCGGCCAGCCGGCGGCCGAAGCCATCGTCGGGGAGGCGGACCGGTTGGGGGCGAAGCGGGTGTTCGTGCTGACGGGCCGCACGCTCAACAAGCGCACCGAGGAGATCGCCAGGGTGCGGCAGGCGCTGGGGGCGCGGTTTGCCGGCGTGCACGACGACATGCCCGCGCATTCGCCGCGCGAGGCGGTGATCGCCTGCGCCAATGCCGCGCGCGAGGCCGGCGCCGACCTGCTGGTGACGCTGGGCGGCGGCTCGGTGACCGATGGCGGCAAGGCGGTGACGATCTGCCTGGAGCACAACATCAGCGATGTCGACGGCATGGAGCCCTTCCGCAGCGTGGTTGAAGGCGGCAAGCGGCGCATCCCGGATTTTCGCGCGCCCAAAGTGCGCCAGATCGCGGTGCCGACCACGCTGTCGGCCGGCGAGTTCAACGCCCGCGCCGGCATCACCAACACGCGCCTGAAGCTGAAGCAGAGTTTCATGCACCGTGGCATCGTGCCGGAGTCGGTGATCCTCGATCCCGCCGTCACCGTGCACACGCCGCAATGGCTGTGGCTGTCGAGCGGCGTGCGCGCGGTGGACCACGCGGTCGAGACCTTGCTGTCGCTCGATGCCAACGACTATACCGACGCCACGGCGTTGCAGGCGCTGCGCACGCTGGGCGCGGGCCTGCCGGCGGTGAAAGCCGATCCCGCCAATCTGGAGGCGCGGCTGCGTTGCATGATGGGCGCCTGGCTTTCGATGGTCGGCATCGTCTCGGGTACGCGGCTGGGCGCCAGCCACGCCATCGGCCACATCCTCGGCGGTTCGGCCAACGTGCCGCACGGCCATACCTCGTGCGTGATGCTGCCGTATGTGCTCGACTACAACGCGTCGGTGAACGGCGAACGCCAGCGCGAGGTGGCGACCGCGCTGGGCCGGCCGGAGGTGCCGGCGGCAACGCTGCTCGACCAGCTCATCCGCGATCTCGGCATGCCGCGTACGCTGCGCGAGGTGGGCATCGCCGAGTCCGACCTGCCGCGGCTGGCGCAGAACTGCATGCTCGACGACTGGACCTACTCCAACCCGCGCCCCATCTCCGGCCCCGAGCAGGTGATGGAGATTCTGCGGGCTGCGTACTGAACAAGAAGCCTTCATGGTGAGCCTGTCGAACCATGAAGGCTTCGCAGCACCGACGGTGCGGTTGCTTCATGGTTCGACAGGCTCACCATGAAGCGCTTTTCCGCCGCATTCCTTGGCGCGCTCGGGATGACAGATGAGCGGCAATCGGCGATCATTGCGGCATGTTCCGCAGGATCCTGCCTGCCCTGCTCGCCCTGCTGTTCGCGGCGCCGGCTTTGGCCAGCGAGGAGGCGGCGTGGACGGCGTTGCGCGGCGACGGCCATGTCGCGCTGATGCGGCATGCCGATGCGCCGGGCGTCGTGGGCGATCCACCGGAGTTCCGGCTCGACGACTGTTCGACGCAGCGCAATCTCAGCGCCCGAGGACGCGCCGATGCGGCGGCAGTAGGCGCGCGGCTAAAGACACAAGGCCTGAAGCTCGGCCGGATCCTGAGTTCACCGTGGTGCCGGTGCGTCGATACCGCGAAACTGATGGACTTGGGGGCGGTCGCGATCGAGCCGGCCTTCAGCAATGCCTTCGTGCTGCGCGACCAGCGCGACTCGCTGACGAAGCGGGCACGCGACGTGATCGCAGCATGGAAAGGACCGGGCACGCTGCTGGTCGTGACGCATGGCGCCAACATCCTGGCGCTGACCGGCCATCACCCCGCCTCGGGCGAGATCGTGGTCGTGACGGCGCAGTCCGACGGCACGCTGCGCACGATCGGCCGCCTGCCGGTGCCGGCGCGCTGAGGCATGACGGCCTGGAAAGCCTCCGCCACTGTGCCGGCGCACGCGGCGACCGCCTTCGACGCGGCGCTGGCCGACGCATTGGTCGATGACACGCTGGTGGTCTCCACGGTCGAGACGGCGCGCGACGGGCCGTGGCGCAGCGAGATCATCGGCGCCGGCGATCACGATGGCCCTGATGCAAGGACGAAGGCGCGCATTGCGGCAGCGTTCGCAGCGGCAGCGCGCATCGCGGGCATCGCGACGCCGGCATGGACGCTGGACGTCCTGCCCGACACCGACTGGGTGGCGGAGAACCAGCGCTCGTTCTGGCCCTTTGCCGTCGGGCCGTTCTGGGTGCATCCCTCGCACGATCCCGGCACGCCGCCGGCGAACGCGGTGGCGCTTTGCATCGATGCCGGCCTCGCCTTCGGCACCGGCACGCATGCCACCACCCGCGGCTGCCTCGAGGCGATCGCGCGACTGGAGCCTGCCGCGCCCGGCCGCGCGATCGACGTCGGCTGCGGCAGCGGCATTCTCGCAATCGCCATGGCGAAGCTGTGGTGCCGGCCGGTGCTGGGCAGCGACAATGATGCGGAGGCCATTGCCGTGGCGCGCGACAACGCGGCGCTGAATGGCGTTGCAGAACTGTGCGCCTTCCATGTCGCCGAAGGGCTGGACGCGCCGGCACTTGCCGCGGCGACGCCCTGCGACTGCATCATCGCCAACATCCTCGCGCAGCCGCTGATCGCGCTTGCGCCTGGCTTCGCGCAGGCCACCGCGCCCGACGGCGTGATTGTGCTGGCGGGCCTGCTGGCGGAGCAGGAGGACGAGGTGCTCACCGCCTATGGCGCGCAGGGATTCGCCCTGTCGGACCGGATTGTCCACGAAACCGGCGGCGCGTGCTGGCCGACGCTGTTGCTCAGACGCCGGTAAAAAAATCGGCCGGCACCCCGGGGTGCCGGCCGAAACCGAGGCCGAGGGAGACCTTCGGAAGTTCAGGCTGCGCGGGTCAGCGCGTCGTCGTTCAGGTAGCGCTCGATCCGCGCGGAGCTGACCGCGCGTGGCACGAAGCCGCTGGCGCCCGTCACCACGGCGCGAATCTCGCTGCGGCTGATGCCGATGTCGGCCAGCATGCGGTTGTCGAGGGCGCTCAGCTCGTCGATCGCTACACGCCGGCGATGCGCAGCGCGGATCGCGTTGATCAATTTGGCCACACCGCCACTGATCCAGCCGGCCACGGCAACAGCGCGCTCCCGGCGCGCCTTTCGCTCGATGGCCCAGAGGTCGGCGGGCGACACGAAAGACCCGAAGCCCGTACCGACCGGCGCGTCGTCGCGGCCCGGTGCGTTCTGCACGGTCTGCTTCTGGGACTGCATAGCTATGTACTCCTTGTTCAAAAGATCCTGGCGGCAAATGCCGCACTTCACATATGGGAGCTTTGGCTCGGCAGAAAATCGCAGAAATCTCCCGGCCAGCCATGCATAGAAATCATGGGATGATCATATTCGGGATGCAAATAGATGCATCGGATAGAAAATATCCGGCGAGATGCCCAAGACGCAGAATTCTGACTGGATTGGCACGCGCCGACGGAAATGAGTACATGAAGGGCATGACAACACCCGACGATGGCGCTCGCACCGTGCTGCAACGGCTGGCGGCGCAGGCGCCGGCCGGTGCCGCGGCCGATCTCGAGCAGCTCATGCAGGGCATTGCCGCAGCACCCGAGGGTCTGGGCGGCCCGGAATGGCTGGAGCTGGTGGTGCCGTATGTCGGCACGTCTCTGCCGCCTGCGGACGACGCAACGGGCAACGCCGTGGTTCAGGACCTGCTGGCGCTTCGGGCCGAGCTTGCGACGCGCCCGGACGGGATCGAGGACGCGGTGCCGCCCCGCGCCCGGCTGGACGGGCTGCGCGCCGAGCTGCGGCGACGCAATCTCGACGGCTTCATCGTGCCGCGTGCCGATGAGCACCAGGGTGAATACGTGCCGCGTGCGGCGCGGCGGCTGGCATGGCTCACCGGCTTCACCGGATCTGCCGGCTGGGCGGTGGTGCTGGCCGCCAAGGCCGCGATCTTCGTCGACGGACGCTACACGCTGCAGGTGCGGGACCAGGTCGACACGGAACTGTTCGCGCCGCAGCACTATCCCGAAACAACACCCGACGCCTGGCTTGCCGCCAACCTGCCGCGCGGGGCCCGCTTCGGCTTCGATCCCTGGCTGCATGCGCTGAACGACGCCGAGCGATTGGCCCAGGCTTGCGCCAGGGCCGGCGCCGAGCTGGTGGCCGTCGAGAGCAATCCCGTCGATGCCATCTGGACCGACCGGCCGCCGCCGCCGCTGGCGCCGGTCATCCCCCATCCGCTGGAGCTTGCCGGCGAAGCGGCCGAGACCAAGCGCACGCGCATCGCGAAGCTGGTGGCCGACAAGGGCGCCGATGCCGTGCTGCTGACGCAACCCGACTCGATCGCCTGGCTGCTGAACATCCGCGGCGGCGACGTGCCGCGCACACCCTTCCCGCTCAGCTTCGCGCTGCTGCACAAGGACGGCGCGGTCGACCTGTTCATTGATGGTCGCAAGCTCACGTCTGTCCTGCGTGCGCATCTGGGCAATGGCGTGGCGCTGCGCCCGCCGCAGGCACTGGCCGATGCACTGACCTCGCTGGGGAACGGCGGCGCCACGGTGTGGCTCGATCCCGCCACCGCGCCGCGCTGGGCGCTGGACCGGCTCGGCCCCAATGCCAAGGTCGTGCGCGACACCGATCCCGTGGCGCTGCCCAAGGCCTGCAAGAACGATGTCGAGTTGCAGGGCATCCGCGCCGCGCACCGGCGCGACGGGGCGGCGGTCACGCGTTATCTCGCCTGGCTGGCCGCGAACGCAGCCGCGGGCACGCTCGATGAAATCGCCGCCGCTGACCGGCTGCAGCTGTTCCGCGAGGAGACGGGCGCGATCCGCGATCTCAGCTTCGACACGATCAGCGGCGCCGGACCCAATGGTGCCATCGTGCACTACCACGCGACGCCGCGCACCGCGCGCCGCCTCTCGCCAGGCGAGCTGTATCTGGTCGACTCCGGCGGCCAGTACCGCGACGGCACCACCGACATCACCCGCACCGTTGCCATCGGCACGCCGGACGATGAGATGCGCGATCGCTTCACGCGTGTGCTGAAGGGCCATATCGCGCTGGCCATGGCGCGTTTTCCCGTCGGCACGACCGGCAGCCAGCTCGATGCGCTGGCGCGCTATCATCTCTGGCAGGCCGGGCTGGACTACGACCACGGCACCGGCCATGGCGTCGGCGCCTATCTCTCGGTCCACGAGGGCCCGCATCGCATCTCGAAGGTGCCCAACACCGTAGCGCTGAGGCCGGGGATGATCGTCAGCAACGAGCCGGGCTACTACAAGGCCGGCGCCTGGGGCATCCGCATCGAGAACCTGGTCGCAGTCCGCGAGGCCGCCATCGAGGGCGCCGACCGCGCCTACCTCGAATTCGAAACACTGACGCTGGCGCCGATCGACCTCGGCTGCGTGCAGCCTGCGCTGCTCACCGAAGCCGAACGCGCCTGGCTCAATGCCTACCACCTGCGCGTGCGCCAGGAGATCGGACCGCAGGTTGACGCCGAAACCCGCGCCTGGCTCGATGAGGCGACCCGGGCGATCTGAAGCCACCAGACATGCCCGCTTCACAAGCCGCTCCGCCGCGCAAGCTGAAGGACCGGCGCATCGCCCGGCCCGAACATCCCGAGGTTGCGCTGCGTGCCATGGCGCTGGGCGATCTGCGGCAGGTGATGCGCTGGTTGGCGCAGCCGCATGTCGCCGCGCGCTGGCACCCGGCCTCGGCTGCACTGGCGGAGATCGCGGGCCAGGTCGAGGCGCCTGATGTCTCCCCCTTCATCATCGTCGCCGGCGGCCAGCCCGTAGGCTACCTGCAGATCTACGCGGCCACCGGCGATCCCTTCTGGCACGGGCACGACCTGCCGCACGAAACCTTCGGGCTCGACCTGTTCGTCGGCGAACCCGACGCGCTGCGCCGCGGCTGGGGCAGTGCCGCCCTCGCGGTGGCGGCGGCGCACCTGCTCGGCATGCCGGGCGTGGCGCGCGTGCAGGGCGATCCCGCGCCGGACAACCCCGCCTCGCTGCGCTGCTTCGAAAAGGCCGGCTTCACGCGCCGGGAGACGATCGCCACGCCTGACGGCCCCGCCATCTACATGACCATCGAGCGTTCATAAGGCGGAGCGCCGGCGCGTTCGGCCCTGGGAGCGCGGGCGGGACGCCCGCGCTCCATGTGCACGGTCATCGGATCGCTTCGCCGTGCGGAGTCAAGAAATGCTGGCCGCGCGTTCCGCGCCTGCGTCCGATGCGACGTTTGCCGCGCGAAGGCGCCAGTGGTCGGCGTGGCGCTCGATCTGACCTTCCCCGGCCAGACAGTCGATGGCGGCGGTGACCAGCTCCCGGAACGCGGCCGGCGCCGATGAGACGCCCAGCAGCGTCGCAACCGCGCGCGGCAGCTCGGCATCACCAGCGCCGAGGTTGCGCTCAAGGATCTGCAGGACCGCGGCGCGTATCTCGGGCGGCGGCAGGTTCTCGGGCCGGCGCAGCGACTCCTGCTGCACGGCCGAGCGGTCGCGGACCTGCACCGGCTGATCAGCGCGCCAGAGGAACTCGCCTTCGGTGGCGCAGCCGCCCGCATGCAGCACCGTTTCTGTCGCGGCCTCGACCGCGGCGCGGATCGCTGAGCCGGCGCGCCGGTATCCCCAGAGGTCACGCAGGCGGGTCACGATCTCGTCGCGTGCGATCGGGCCTTCGGTGGCGATTACGCGCCCCACGTATTCGGCCAGCCGCGCGGCCGGCATATCGGTGAGCTCGCCGGCAGGGACGGCAAAGGCGCTCTCCACATAGATGGGAACGTTCGGCTCCTCCTGCTCCTCATCGATACGGTGCAGACGCGGCGGCGGTACCGGATCCACCGCCTCTCGCGCAGCGCGCATCTCCGCGCATTCGGCGGCCGATGCCGCCTTCAGCGCCTCCAGCCGGGCCACGAGCCGGCGGAACTGCTCTTCCGGGCGCTGCCACCAGTCGGTGCTCCAGATGCGGTACAGCGTCCAGCCATGCCGTTCCAGCACGAGCTGGCGCAGCCGGTCGCGATCGCGCGCCGAGCGCGAGGAATGCCAGGTGGCGCCGTCGCACTCGATACCCAGCAGGTAGCGGCTGGACAGATTCGGATCGACGATGGCGAGATCAATGAAGAATCCGGCGATACCCACCTGCGCATGGACCTCCCAACCCTCGCGCTGCAGCATCGCCATGACCTGTTGCTCGAAGGGCGACTCGACATCACGGCCGCTTTGCAGCGCCACGTCGAGCACGCCGCGCTCGGCGTATTGCAGGAACAGCCTGAACGCCGCCACGCCAGCGCTGCGTGCGCGCTCAAGGTCAATATCGTCGGCACGCAGGCCGCTGAACACTTCAAGGCGCTCACGGGCGCGGGTAATCAGCACGTTCAGCCGCCGCTCGCCGCCCTCGGCGTTGAGCGGCCCGAAGGACATGGCGAGATACCCGTCGCGGTCCCGGCCGTAGCCGACCGAGATCAGGATCACGTCGCGCTCATCGCCCTGGATGTTCTCCAGATTCTTGACAAAGAACGGCTCGGCACCGGCCTGCGCGAAGAACGGCTCGACATCCGGGTTCTGCCGCCGCAGCAGCTCCAGCATGTCAAGGATGGCGCGGCGCTGCGGGATCGAGAACGTACCCACGCCCAGCGACTTGTCGGGATGGGCGCGGGCATGGGCGATCACCGCCTCGGCAACGGCGCGCGCCTCGATCTTGTTGTCACGCGCGCCACCGCGATCGTAGACACCTTCCGGCAAGTGGCGGAACAGCAGGCCCCGGCCGGCAGCGCCTGTCACCGGGCTGGGCACAATGAACAGGCGGTTGTCGTAGAACTGCCTGTTGGAAACCGCGATCAGCGACTGGTGACGGCTGCGGTAGTGCCAGCGCAGCATGGTCGAAGGCAGACCCTTGGCGGCACACAAACCCAGCACGCTCTCCAGGTCGGCCATGGCGCTGCCGTTTTCCTCATCGCCACCGCCGCCATCCAGGGCCCGCGCGAAGAAGCGCGTCGGCGGGAGCTGCTTCTGGTCGCCTACCACGACGATCTGGTTGCAGCGCGCGATGGCGCCCAGCGCATCGACCGGCTCGACCTGCGAGGCTTCGTCGATCACCAGCAGGTCGAAGGCCAGTGCGCCTGGTGGCAGAAACTGCGCCACCGACAGCGGGCTCATCATGAACACCGGCTTGATCGCCTGCACCGCCGCACCCGCTTCCTGCATCAGCCGGCGGATCGGCAGATGGCGTGTCTTCTTCTCCATCTCGCGGCGCAGGATGCCCATCGGGCCGATGCCGCCAGCGTCGCGCGGGATCAGCGCATAGTGAGCCAGCGCGGCTTCGAGCTGTGCCAACCCGATGCGCTTGAGGTCGGCCTCGCGGAAGGCGGCGATACGGCCGTCATGCAGCGCGCCATCGAACGCCGTCAGTACCGGCAGGCGGCGGCGGAAATCGCGGATCAGCGCATCATAGTAGAGGTAGTCGAGCACATCGATCGCTGCCGCCGGTTCGAGCGCACCGGATGCCAAATGCCCAGCGACGTCGCCCAGACCTGCCTCGATGGCACGCCGCTCCTGCAGCCTGTAGCCGCGCCAGATATCGACCCCTTCGGGATCGCCTTGCCATGCCGCCAACCGCGCGGCGAGATCGGCCAGCGGCACGTCCTTGAGCAACGTTGCACCGAAGGCACGGACGAGATCGAGCTGAAGCAGCCCGGCAAGGCCCTCAAGGCGGTGCATCATATCGGCGCACGCTGCATCGGCCTGCGCGCCCAACGCGATGACCGCCGGCCGGTCGGACAGCGTCGCGTAGATGGCGCGAAATTCCGCTGACAATCCGAGGGTCGGAAGTTTCGTGACCCAATCGCAGATTGCGCCCAGCCTTGCCCAGTCGCTGTGCGCGCCCGCCCACAGCTTGCCGAACGCCGTTGCGCCAGCCTGACTGCCGCCGTCGATCTCCGTCAGAGCCTGGCGCCCCTTGGTGAGCACATCGATCAGGGCCAGCCGCTGTGCCTTCTCCCGAGGCAACTTCTCCTTGACCAGAGACGCCAGCTCGCGCACGGCGCGGCGCCAGCCGCTGTCGAACAGGAACGCCAGCAGCGGGTGGCCGGCGCCAGCGATCGCCTGGCGTACTATCGACAGGTCTGTGGTCCATGCTGCGTCCGGCACGCGATCACCGACGGCACGCCGCGCATCATGATACGTATGCCCAACGGCGATCAGCCGCTCCAGTGCCGCCAGATTGTCCGCCCAGACAGGCGATGCCAGGGCTGCAGTGTCGGCCTCCGGTGCAGCAGAGACAGCCTCTGCCATCGCCACGAGACGCGCTACATCGGCCAGGCACGCCGGCGCTGCCTGCGAGAGGCTTGCGGCCAGGGCGCAAGCCCGCTCCACCAGCCGATCAAGCGACTCACGCGCCTCGCCAATGTCGGCGGCCAGATGGGCGCGGTCGCTGGCGATGAGATCGGTACGCTCCACGCCCCGCCAGGCGTGGCGATCCGCCGGCCCCATGCGTTCCAGACGCGCCGCGAGGTCGCGGATGATCCCACCGGCATCGGCCTTTTCGCGGGCCGTCCAGCTTTCGGCGCCGCGCAACTGCAGGCCGCGGCATGCCATGGCACGATCACGCAGCCGGAAAAGGTGGCCCATCGCTGCCTGCGGCGTCACGCCGGAAGGCGCCTGCGGTTCGTTGAGCCCCGCCGGCACAGCGTTGAGCTCGGTGCGCACTGCCTGCAGGCGACCGAAGAAGCCATGATCGGGTGCACCGACCGGCCGTCCCAGCTCCAAAGTCCGCCGCAGTTCGGCCAGCAGCGTGCGCTTGTTGGCCTTGTGGCTGTGCAGCTCCAGACAGGCGTCACCGACATGGACCTGATCGAGGCGGCGCTTCACCACCTCCAGCGCCGCCATCTTCTCGGCGACGAACAGCACCTTGCGCCCGTCGCACACGGCCGCGGCGATGATGTTGGCGATGGTTTGCGACTTGCCGGTGCCGGGCGGGCCCTGCACGACAAGGCTCTCGCCGCGCCGCACACGTTCGATGGCAATGGTCTGCGAGCTGTCGGCATCGACGACATGCGCCAGCCGTTCCGGCGTCAGCTCGATGTCGATGCGTTCCTCACCGGCGAAGCTGGGCTCGGCGCCGGGGAAGCCCTCGCCCAGCAACGCAGCGATGAAGGGATGCGCGCCCAGCGCCGCCGCGGGCGGCCAGTTGTCGGCATCGAGATCGCGGTACATCAGGTACTTGGCGAAGGAGAACAGGCCCAGCACCATCTCGTCGGGCGTCACCGACCATGACGGCTGATTTTCGATCGCCCGGCTGACGGCCGCGAAATAGTCAACGATGTCGAATTCCTCCGGCGCCGGCAGCGGCGGCAGATCGATGCCGAAATCGTTCTTCAGCCGCAGGTGCAGGGAGATGTTCCCGACAAGCTCCTCCTCGGTCCACGACATCGCGAAGCGGCTGCCCGCACCCCGGCGCTCCAGTTGCACCGGCACCAGCAGCAGCGGCGCGCGACGTTCGATGTCCGATGCATCGGCCTCGCGCCAGCGCAACGCGCCCATCGCGAAATAGAGGATGTTGACGCCCTGTTCCTCCAGCAACAGGCGAGCGTCGTAGGCGAGATCGAACAGCCGCTTCTGAAGCCGGCCAGAAGGCAGCGCCGTCTGCAGACGCGTGTCGCGATGACGTGCCGCAGCACCCTCACCCTCGCCGTTCTCCTGCGGCTGCGGCAGCGACTCGCCGTCCGTGTCAGGATCGTCGGTCATGTCGCCGGACGGGCCGGTCTTGCTGCGCTGGCGTGCGGTTTCAGCGGCCGTCTGCGCCGGATCGTCAAGGAAGCTCAGTGCCCGCTTCTCGTCGACCAGCAGGCGGAAGACCTCGGACGCCTTCTCGTCATGCACCGCCACGATCCGGGCGGTGCCGCCAGGCTTGGGCAGGCTGAGCAGCCGGTTGGAGGTGCTGAGGTCGAGCAACGACTGCCGCGCGCGACGCAACTCGCCAGCAACGTCGAGGCTCATGCGGGTTCGGTCGCGGCGCTTGTCATAGTGGCACGGTAAACGACTGACGCCATGCACAACAAGCCGCAGATCTTCCTGGGAGCGCGGGCATCCTCGCCCGCATTCGCGCGCAGGGCGAAGTCATGGTCGGCGCTTCGCGCCGAGGCGGGCAAGAAGCCCGCGCTCCCGGCGTTAACTCCCGCTCATCTGCAGCCATTCGTCCTCGGTCAGGGTTTTTACGCCCAGATCGGCGGCCTTCTTCGCCTTGGAGCCGGCGTCGGCGCCGACCACGACGAAGTCTGTCTTCTTCGATACCGAGCCGGTGACCTTGGCGCCCAGCGACTCGGCTTTCGCCTCGGCTTCCTCGCGGCTCATGCTGGCAAGCGTGCCGGTGAACACCATCGTCTTGCCGGCAAAGGGCGAGTTGCTGGCCACGCGCTGGGCGCGGAAGGGCTGGACCTCGACCTCGGCGATCAGTTCGCGAATGATCCCGACATTGTGGCCCTCGGCGAAGAACGTCACGATCTTGTCCGCCGTGGTGACGCCGATATCGGTAACGTTGCACAACCGCCCGTAAGCCGGCCCGATTTCGACCGCTGCCTTTTCCTTTTTCGTGGGGATGTCGTTGGCCTTTCGCTCGTCGCGCGCCTGCAGCATCTGCGCCAGCCAGGTGTCGGCATCGCCATACTCGCGCGCCAGTGCCTTGGCTGTGGATTCGCCGATCATCGGGATGCCGAGCGCATTGATGAAGCGGTCGAGCGCGATGCTGCGGCGCGATTCGATCGCCTCGAACAGGTTGCGCACCGACTGCTCGCCCCAGCCTTCGCGTTCGCGCAGCTCGCGCGCCTTGTCCTTCAGACGGAAGAGGTCGGCGGGCGTCTTCAGCAGCCCGTCGCGCCAGAAATTCTCGATATGGGTACCGCCCAGCCCCTCGATGTCGAAGGCATTGCGCGACACGAAGTAGCGCAGCCGCTCGACCTGCTGGAACGGGCACTCCAGCCCGCCGGAGCAGCGGCGTACCACGCCATCCTCCTCGCGCACCACGGGCGTCTTCAGCTCGCAGGGGCACTTTTCCGGGAAGCGCCAGGGCGGCGCGCCGGGCGGCCGCATTTCAGGGACGAAGCGCAGCACCTGCGGGATCACGTCACCGGCGCGCTGGATTTCCACAGTGTCGCCCGGCCGCACGTCCAGCCGCTCGATCTCGTCGGCATTGTGCAACGTGGCGCGCGATACCACCACACCGCCGACCGTAACCGGCTCGAGATCCGCAACTGGCGTCAGTGCACCGGTGCGGCCGACCTGCACGGCAATGCCGCGCAGGATGGTCTGCGCCCGTTCGGCCGGGAACTTGTGCGCGATCGCCCAGCGCGGGGAGCGGCTGACGAAGCCCAGCGTCTCCTGCCAGTCGACGCGGTCCACCTTGTAGACGATGCCGTCGATATCATAGGGCAGCCGCGCGCGGCGCAGGCCGATATCGCGGTAGACGGCCAGCGCCTCCTCCAGCGTTCGCGCCAGTTTCGCCTCGGGATTCACCTTGAAGCCCCAGCCCTTCAGCCGTTCGAGGAATTCGAACTGCGTCTTCCAAAGGCGCGGCTCGGCCTCGCCCCAGGCATAGGCGAAGAAGGCAAGAGGCCGGCTGGCCGTGATGGCGGGATCGAGCTGGCGCAGCGAACCGGCGGCGCTGTTACGCGGATTGGCGAACACCTTGTCGCCGGCGGCGGCCTGCCGTTCGTTGAGCTTCAGGAACTCTGCCCGCGACATGTAGACCTCGCCGCGCACATCGAGGCGTTCGGGCGCCCTGCCCTTCAGCTTCTTGGGCACATCGGCCAGCGTGCGCAAATTGGCGGTGACGTCCTCGCCCTCGCTGCCATCGCCGCGCGTGGCGGCGCGCACCAGCTCGCCATTCTCGTAGCGGATCGACAATGACAGCCCGTCGATCTTGGGCTCGCAGACCAGCGCGATCGGCGTTCCGTCAGCGATATCGGTTTCGCGCGCGAGGAAGCGGCGCACGCGGTTCACGAAATCGGCGATGTCCTGCTCGCTGAAGGCGTTGTCCAGCGACAGCATCGGCAGGCCGTGGCGCACCTTGGCGAAGCCGCGCGCCGGCGCCGCGCCGACCGTCGTTGTCGGGCTCTCCGGCGTGCGCAGTTCGGGGAAGCGCGCCTCGATCCCGCTCAGGCGCCCGCGCAGCGCGTCGTACGCGGCGTCGGAAATTTCCGGCGCATCCTGCTGGTAGTACAGCCGGTCGTGACGCGCGACCTCTTCGGCCAGGCGCGCGTGCTCGGCCTTCGCCTGGCGCTGCGTCAGCGCCGCGACCGCAATCTCCGCCACCACCTTCGCCTGCCGCGCCATCACCAGCTCCCGGACATTTCGTCGTCCTGAGCGCAGCGAAGGACCTTGCGGTGGCTCGGCCAAGAATGATGACAGTGGTGATTCACCGAGCCCGCCATCCATTGGATCGGACGACCGCAAGGTCCTTCGCTTCGCTCAGGACGACAGTAGATCACCATATGCGATGACACATCCCAGAGGGGAAGGCACATCACCGCCCGCCTACTCCGCCGCCATGAGCTGGCGGGCGGCGGCGCGGGCGGCGTCGGTGATGGCGGTACCCGAAAGCATGCGCGCCACCTCCTCCAGCCGTGCGCCAGGGTCCAACGCCACGATTTCGGTCGCCGCCCGGTTGCGGCCCGTGGTCTTGCGGATCAGCCAGTGATGGTCGGCCAGCGCCGCCACCTGCGGCGAGTGCGTCACGACCAGCACCTGCAGATGCCGCGCCAGCCGGCGCAGCCGCTCACCGACCGCCGCCGCCGTAGCGCCGCCGATGCCGCTGTCGACCTCGTCGAACACCAGCGTCCGCGCATCGCCCACCTTCGCCAGCGCCAGCTTCAGGGCCAGCATGAAGCGCGACAGCTCGCCGCCGGAGGCGATCTTGCCGATGGGGCCGGGCGCCATGCCGGGGTTGGTGGCTACCAGGAACTCGACCCTGTCGATGCCGTGCGCGCCCCAGTCCTTCTCGTTCTGCGCCTCGATGCGCGTGACGAACTTCGCCCGCTCCAGCTTCAGCGGCGGCAGTTCGGCGGCCACGGTTTTGTCCAGCCGCGCTGCGGCACGACCCCGTCCGGCCGACAAGGTCTGCGCCGCTGCCAGGAAGGCCTCGCGCGTGCGCCTGGCCTCGGCGGCTAGCGCCTTCTGCCGCGCCTCGCCGTCATCCAGCGCCGCCAATTGATCGGCCATACGCTGGCGTAGCCCCGCCAGCCCTTCGACCGTGGTGCCATGCTTGCGCGCCGCGGCACGCAGGGCGAACAGGCGCTCTTCGATCTTCTCCAGCCGCACCGGATCGGCATCGAGCGCCTCGCGCGCCTGCTCCAGCAGCGCCTCCGCCTCGGTCGCCTCCGACTGCGCCCGGTCCAGCGCCGCCAATGCCGGGTCCAGCCGGCCGCCGGCCTGCGCCGCCTGGCGCTCGATCAGCCGGTGGGCCTGGCGCAGCGAGGCCGCCGCGCCACGATCGCGCGCCAGCTCCGCCAGCGCGGCGCTCACCGCCTCGCCGACGGCCGCACCATGGCGCAGGAGCTGGCGTTCGGCGGCAAGCCGTTCCTCGTCATCGGCACGCGGGTCGAGCCGCTCCAGCTCGGCCACGGCGTGGCGCAGATAGTCTTCCTCGCGCCGCGCCTGCTCGAAGTCCGCCACTGCGGCAAGACGCGCCGCCTCGGCGCTGCGCCAGGCATGCCACGCCCCCTCGACGGTCGCGCATTCCGCCTGCAGACCACCGAAGGCATCAAGGGTGGCGCGATGATTGACCGGCACCAGCAGGCCGTGCTGCTCGAACTGGCCCTGGATCTCGACCAGCGTCTCGCCCAGCCGCTTGAGCAGGCCCACCGAGGCCGGCTGATCGTTGACGAAGGCGCGGCCGCGCCCGTCGGCGCCGACCACCCGGCGCAGCAGCAGGCTGCCGCCTTCGTCGGCAATGCCCTGTTCGGCGAGGATCGCATGGGCGGGATGATCGGCGGCAAGCGAGAATTCGGCGCCGACAACGGCCTGCGCCGCGCCGGCGCGCACGACACCGCTGGCTGCCCGGCCACCCAGCGCAAGACTGAACGCATCCAGCAGGATCGACTTGCCGGCCCCCGTCTCGCCGGTCAGCACGGCCAGCCCGCTGGCAGAACCCGCCCTTGCCGGCGCGGGAAACGCGAGATCAAGCTTCTCGATCAGGACGAAGTCGCGGATCGACAGGCCCAGCAGCACAGGTCGCTCAGAAGACCGAGTTCCACAGCTGGTTCAGCCACGAGCCCTCGTTGCGCTCGGGCCGCAGGTCGACGCCCTCCAGGATGTAGTAGGTATCGGCATACCAGTCGCTGCCCGGATAGTTGTGGCCGAGCACGGCGGCCGCCATCTGCGCCTCGTCCCGCACGCCCAGCGCAAGGTAGCACTCCACCAGCCGGTGCAGGGCTTCCGGAGTGTGCGTCGTCGTCTGGTACTTTTCCAACACCTGGCGGTAGCGGTTGATCGCGGCCACGTAATGGCGCTGCTTCTGGTAGAAGCGGCCGACATCCATCTCCTTGCCGCCGAGATGGTCGATGGCGAGGTCCACCTTGAGGCGTGCGTCGCGGGCATAGGCCGTCTCGGGGAAGCGCTTGACCACATCGGCGAGCGCATTCAGCGCCTGCTCGGTGATGCGCTGGTCACGGCCGACATCGGCGATCTGCTCGTAGTAGCAGAGCGCCTTCAGATAGTAGGCGTAGGCAATGTCGCGGTGTCCGGGGTGAAGCTGGATGAAGCGATCCAGCGCCAGGATCGCATCGTCGTACTTGTTGGCCTGGTAGTACGAGAAGGCGGCCATGATCTGCGCCTTCGTCGCCCAGACGGAGTACGGGTGCTGCCGGTCGACTTCCTCGAATCCCTTGGCGGCCGTGCGGTACTGGCTGGCACCCAGCGCGTCGAGTGCATTGTTGTAGAGCTGTTCGACCGGCTGCTCGACATAGTTCGAGTCGTCATCGTCCGAGCTGCCGCATCCGGCCAGCGCCAGCGCGCACACGGCACCGAGCACGGCCGCACGCCAGACGCGCAGGACGGTTGGGATCGGGACGTACGGCAGGCTCATGGACGGGCGCTCCGGCTGGGGCTCAGACAGGGTGTAGCGGCTTATACTACGCACGGCAAAGCCTGGGGCCAAAAGAAAGGGGGCCGTGCGGCCCCCGAGAAATCCTCGTCCTGCCTGGAGATATGGCCCGGGAACGCCTCAGTTCGCCTGCCGGCGCAGAAAGGCCGGGATCTGAAGATCATCCTCGTCGCGCACGACCTTCCGTTCTGCGGGATCAAGCCCGGCGATCCGGGGCTGCGTCGAGCTGGCGACCGGACGCAGCGTCGGCGGCGCGACAGGCGCCGGAGGCGGCGGTTCCGCGGCACGCGTGCCGAGCACGGGCTCGATCGCCTCGGGCACGGTCGGCGACGCCGGACGGGTGCCGCCGACAAGGCCGGTGATCCGCTGGAAGATGTTGGGGGACCGTGCCGGCTCGGCGGCCCGCACTGCCGCGGGTGCAGGACGCGTTGACGGCCGCTGCGTCACCCGCCAGCCATGCGGAGAGGGAGAGCTGACGGCGGGTGGCTGAATCGGCGGCGGCGGCGGCGGCGCGGCGACGACGGGCGCCGGTTCCACCGCTGCTGACGGTGCCGGCGGCGCCAAAGGCAATTCGGCATGCGCCGGGGCTGGCGGTGCCGCGGGCCTGGCGGGCTCGGCGGCAGCCACCGCCGGCATCGCGGGCTCGGTTTCCGCCGCCGCCGCATGTGCGGCGACCGGCGCTGCCGGCGACACCATCGGCGCTGGCTCCGGAGCAGGCTCCGCAGCGGCGGCCATGGCGGCCACGGGCGCGGCTGCCGCGGTCACGGGCGCAGGCGCGGCCACGGGCGCGGCGGTCGCCGTCACGGCGGCAGGCGGCATGGCAACGGCAGCCGGCGGGCGAGGCACCACCCGCTGAAGGTGCGGCTGGCCGGTCGGCAGCCCCCGGTCGATGTTGAGATACTTCGGCTCGGGCTGGTGCATCACGGCGGCCGAGATGCCGGTCGCGACCACCGACACGCGCATGCGGCCCTGCATGGCGGCATCGAAGGTCGAGCCGAAGATGATATTGGCGTCGGGGTCGACTTCCTCGCGGATGCGGTTGGCCGCCTCGTCGACCTCCAGCAGCGTCATGTCGAGGCCGCCGGTGATATTGATCAGCACGCCCTTGGCGCCTTTCATCGAGGCGTCCTCGAGCAGCGGGTTCGAGATCGCTGCCTCGGCCGCGGCGCGGGCACGGTCGGGGCCCTCGGCCTCGCCGGTTCCCATCATCGCTTTGCCCATCTCGCCCATCACCGTGCGGATGTCGGCGAAGTCGAGGTTAATCAGGCCCGGCATCACCATCAGGTCGGTGACACCGCGCACGCCCGAGTAGAGCACATCGTCGGCCATCTTGAAGGCATCGGCGAAGGTCGTCTTTTCGTTGGCGATCTTGAACAGGTTCTGGTTGGGAATGATGATGAGCGTATCGACGTATTTTTCGAGCTCGATCAGCCCATCGTCGGCCATCGCCATGCGGCGCCGGCCCTCGAAGTGGAATGGCTTGGTCACCACGCCGACCGTGAGGATGCCCTGGTCTCGCGCCGCCTGGGCGATCACCGGCGCGGCGCCCGTGCCGGTGCCGCCGCCCATGCCGGCGGTGACGAACACCATGTTCGAGCCTTCCAGCGCCTTCATCAGCTCAGGCAGCGCCTCCTCGGCGGCCTGCTTGCCGACCGCGGGCCGGGCGCCGGCGCCGAGACCCTGGGTGATGCTGATGCCGAGCTGGATGCGGCGGTCGGCCAGCGACTGGCCGAGCGCCTGCGCGTCGGTATTGGCGACGACGAACTCGACGCCTTCCAGCGACGAGGAGATCATGTTGTTGACGGCGTTGCCGCCGGCGCCACCGACGCCGATGACGGTTATGCGCGGCGCGAGGTCGGACTCCGACTGTGGGAGCGACAGGCTGATTGTCATTGGCATTCTCCAGGCGAAGACGAGGGGGTTATCTGCGTCGGAGCCGCCGTGATCCCATTGATGTTCTGGAACCTTCGACGACACCGGCCTTGGTTCTTGAAGGCCGTTGGGGATTGCCAGTCCCAGTCCCGATTCTAGACTAAAAATTATCCCTTATCCAACTGCCAATTCGCCCGAAGCGGCTGGTTGGCGTTTCGGACGGCGCGCTCTGGGTCTGGCTTGCCGCCTGCATCTGCCGGGCGGCATGCACCAGCAGCCCGGCGCAGCCCGCAAAGGGCGGACCGGCCAGCGACTCGGCGAGGCCGGGCATGCGCAGGGGACCGCCGAGGCGAACCTTCTTGTTGAGAATTTCGCCGGCGACTTCGGGCAGGCCGTCAAGCTGGCTGGCGCCGCCGACCAGCACCGCGCGACCGCCAGCGAGTCGGCCGATGCCGCTGGCCTCCAGGCGGCTGCGGACCAGCTCCAGGGTCTCCTCGATGCGCGGCCGGATGATGCCGACCAGGATCGAGCGCGGCACGTGGTTGGGCGTGGTGCGTTCCTGCTCGCCGATCAGCGGCACGTCGATAATGTCATATTCGTCGTTCGGCCGCGCCCGCGCCCGGCCGATCAGGGTCTTCATGCGCTCGGCATCGGCCAGCGGCGTGGAGAGGCCGCGCGCGATGTCGCTGGTGACATGGTTGCCGCCGATCGGGATCGAATCGACGTGCACCAGGTGGTCCTCGTGGAACACCGCGATGGAGGTGGTGCCGCCGCCCATGTCGATCACCGTGGCGCCGAGCTTGCGCTCGTCGGGCACCAGGGTGGCGAGTCCAGCAGCAAAGGACGTGACCACCCGGTCGGCGATATCGAGATGGGCGCGCTTGATGCAGACGGCGAGGTTGCGCATCGCGCCGCTCGCCGCCGTCACCAGATGGATATCGACGCCCAGCCGTTCGCCATACATGCCGCGCGGCTCCAGCACGGGGTTGCCGTCAATGGCATAGCCGACCGGCAGGGTGTGGATAAGGTCGCGGTCCGAGGTTTCGGCCGGCAGGTGGATCTGCGCCAGCAGGCGGCGCACGTCGCGCTCGCCGATCTCGTGATGGCCGACCTGCACCTCCAGCGACTGGTTGTGCGAGGCCGGCTGGCCGCCGCCCACGCCGACGATCACCTCGCGGATGGTCTCCCCGCACATCTCCTCGGCAGCGCTGACGGCCGACGAAATGGCCCGCGTGGCCTGCTCCATGTCCACGATGTTGCCGGCCCGCAGCCCCGCCGCCGCATGATGCCCGATGCCGATCACCCGCACCCCGGCGCCATCGATGCGGGCCACAAAGCACACGACCTTGCTCGTCCCGATATCGAGCGCCGCCACGATGCCGTTTCTTGTCTTTGCCACGGTACGCACTCCACCACACTTCTTTATCGTTGACGCAGACTACCCCAAATCCTGTCACTTCATGCCTTCTTCCCGCGAAGGCGCGGAGAGGGTAACGAGCGTTCCCCGGACAGCCCCGGAGCGTCAGCGCCCATGGCTGCTGTTCCCCGTCGCGGCCTTGCGGTTGGCGTCGGCCGGCTTCACGGCGGGCACCGCAGCGGGCGACCCCTCGCCGGCCGACTGGAGCGGATCGGGCAGGCCGGCGCGGCGCAGGATGAGCATGCCCGGCAGGCGCAGATCCACGACCGACAGGTCACGCGCCAGCAGGCGATCGCTCTTGTCCAGCGCGATGAGACGCTGCAAGGCCGCTCCGGCATCGTCGGCCGGCAGCTTGATGGTGAGGCCGTCCTCCAGCATCAGGTTCCAGCGGCGCTGGCCGACATAGACGGCCGCCCGCAGGCGCTGCCGGATCGGCCGGGCGTCCTGCAGCAACAGCAGCAGTTCGGCAAGGTGCTCCGGGGCGCCCCGGCCAGCCAGCAGCAGCCTGACCTGCGACTCGGCGGGATCGACGGTGCGTACCTTGCGGCCGAGGCGGTCGATCAGGACGTACTCGGTGGTCCGCGTGCCGTTCGCGGCGACCACCTCGTTCTGCCAGAGCGCAACAGCGCTGCGCTCGCGCAGGGTGACATGGATGGTATCCGGCCAACGCCGCTCGACCGCGGCGTGCTCGACCCATTCGATCTGCTCCAGCCGCTCGCGCGCCGCCTGCAGGTCGATGGACATCAGCGACTGGCCGCGGCGCACGTCCAGCGACTTCAGGATCGCATCCTTGGTGACATGCCGCCGGCCCTCGACCGTCACGTCCTGCAACGGAAAGGGCGCGAAGCCCGCAACGCCATCCAGCACGGACTCGGCCCAGGCACGCACATTCTCCACATGTCCGCCCCGCCACAGCACATAGCCGCCGATGGCCCCCGCGCCCAAAACGGCGACCACGATGCCCAGCAACAAGGCCGCGCGCCAGGGTGGCGCCGGATGCCGCGCCGCGCGCCCCTTGCGCGTCGCCGGGCGCGCGGTGCCGGGACGCGGCGAACCGGGACGGCGGCTGCTGCCGCGCCGGGGCCGCACATCGATGTCGCGGCCATGGGTGGAGCTCACGCCGGACATCGCGCGTTCTCCACCATCCAGCGCATAAGCTGAGGAAACGACATGCCCGACCACTTCGCCTGCTCGGGCGCCAGCGACAGCGGCGTCATGCCCGGCTGGGTATTGAGCTCCAGGATGTAGAGCCCCTCGGTGCCGGCCTGCGAATCATCCCAGCGGAAGTCGGCGCGTGTGAGGCCTTCGCAGCGCAGCGCCTGATGGGCCGCCAGCGCCCACCGCATCGCCTCGTCGTAGACGGTGCGTTCGATCGGCGCCGGCACGAGATGCTCGGTAATCCCTTCGGTGTACTTGGCTTCGTAGTCGTAGAACTTCACGCGCGGGCGCAGCTCCGTGACCGCAACCGGACGATCGCCCATCACCGCCACGGTCAGCTCACGCCCGGGAATGTAGCGCTCGACCAGGACACGCTCGCCGAACCGCGCCTCCGCGGCCTCCACCGCCGCCAGGTTGTCGCCCTGCCCGACGATATGCACCCCGACGCTTGAGCCCTGATCGACCGGCTTGACGACATAGGGGCGCGGCATGGGATCGCCGGACAGCAGCGTGCGCCGCTCCACCACGACACCCTCGGGACAACGTAGCCCGATATCGGTGAACACCTTGCGCGCCATCGGCTTGTCCATCGCCAGCGCCGACGCCAGCACGCCCGAATGGGTATAAGGGATGGCCAGAATCTCCAGCACGCCCTGTACGCAGCCATCTTCGCCCCACTTGCCGTGCAGGGCATTGAAGACGACGTCAGGCCCGCCGCTACCGGTTGGCCGCAGCGCATCGACCAGCGCCCGCAGGTCCCGCGTGACATCCAGCTCCACCACGGTGTAACCGGCCTCGCGCAGGGCATCGGCACAGGCACGCCCCGTGGTCAGCGACACCTCCCGCTCGGGCGACCAGCCACCCTTGAGAACCGCTACCGTCTTGCTCATGACGGCGCTCCGGATACGACGGGTGCTTCACCGGCGCGCGCGACGCCAACCCGCATGATCTCCCAGTGCAGCGCGATGCCGGATGCCTCGTAGACGCGGCGGCGCACCTCTTCGCCGAGGGCCTCGATGTCGCGCGCCGTCGCCTCGCCAGTGTTGATGAGGAAATTGCAGTGCTTCTCGGAAACCTGCGCACCGCCCACCTTGAGCCCGCGGCAGCCAGCAGCGTCAATCAGCCGCCAGGCACTGTCGCCAGGCGGATTGGTGAAGGTCGAACCCCCCGTGCGGCTGCGCGGCTGCGTCTCACCGCGCGTCCGGTCAATTTCGGCGATGCGCGCCGCGATCTCGCCCGGCGCGCCTGTGCGGCCCCGCAGCGTGGCCGAAGTGAAGACCACGGATGGCGGCAGCGCGCAGTGGCGATAGGTGAAGCCAAGCTCGGTCGGCGACAAGTCGAGCCGTCGTCCCTGCCGGTCGATCGCCTCGGCGCGCTCGACCACGTCCTTCATTTCGCCGCCATACGCTCCGGCATTCATGCGCAGCGCGCCGCCGATGGTACCGGGAACGCCGCTCAGGAACTCCAGCCCGGCAATGCTGTGCTCGCGTGCGCTCAGCGCCACGTTGAGGTCAAGGGCGCCGGCGCCGGCGACGATGCGCTCGCCCTCGACCCGGATGTCCGTGAAGCCACGCAGCAGCCGGATCACCACGCCAGGAATGCCCCCGTCGCGCACGAGCAGGTTTGAGGCGACGCCCAGGACGGTTACCGGCACGTCGGGGGGCGTGCCGGCGAGGAAGGCCGCGAGATCGTCGGCGTCCGCCGGCCGGAACAAGACTTCCGCAGGACCGCCGACACGGAACCAGGTGACGGTCGCCAGCGGCGCGTCAGCCGTCAGCCGGCCGCGCACACGCGGCAACCGGTCGATCAGGTGCGCGCCTTTCTGGGCCAGCGCGGTCATCCCGGGCGGCTCCCCGGACTGTTATGCACCACGATACGCGGCACGGGGCGCGCTACTGCCCGTTCGCGCAACTGCCCCGGCAAGGCATAGGCCCAGCCGGTGATGTTGCCCGCACCCAGGCAGATCACGACATCGCCCGGCCGCGCCACACTCCAGATCAGATCCGGCAGTTCCTGGGGCGAGGACAGGGCCATCACCCTGCCATGGCCGGCGCGCAACATGCGCTCGATCAGCATCTCCTTGCTGACGCCCTCGATCGGCTGTTCGCCGGCCGGATAGACATCGGCCACGATGACCAGATCAGCGTCGCCGAAGCAGCGGGCGAACTCGTCCTTCAGGTCGCGCAGGCGGGTAAAGCGGTGTGGCTGCACCACGGCGATCACCTGGCCTGAGCCCCCATAGGCCTGACGCGCGGCGCGCAGGACGGCGGCGATCTCCACCGGGTGGTGGCCGTAATCGTCGATCACGGTGATACCGTGGGCCTCGCCAGTCCTGGTGAAGCGCCGCCGCACGCCGGAGAAATTGCCCAGACCGCTGCGGATGGTGTCGTCCTCGATGCCCATTTCGACCGCCACGGCGATGGCGGCCAGCGCGTTCTGCACGTTGTGCTGGCCGAACATCGGCAGGCGCAGGTCGCGGATGGTACGCTCCTCGTTGGTGGCGCGGTTGGTCACGACCACGTTGAAGTCCGCGCCTTCCCGGTCGAGCCGCAGGTCCACGGCACGCACATCGGCATTGGCGCCAAGCCCGTAGGTGACGATGCGCCGGTCCGACACGCGCGGGATGATGGCCTGCACCTCGGGATGATCAAAGCAGAGCACAGCGAAGCCGTAGAACGGTATGTTCTCGACGAAGGTAACGAAAGCCTCGCGAACGGAGTCGAAGCTGCCGTAATGGTCGAGGTGCTCGGGGTCGATGTTGGTGACCACCGCGATGGTCGCCGGCAACCGAAGGAACGAGCCGTCCGATTCGTCAGACTCAACCACCATCCAGTCGCCGCCGCCCAGCCGCGCGTTGGTGCCGTAGGCGTTGATGATGCCGCCGTTGATGACGGTGGGGTCGAAATGCGCCGCATCGAGCAGCGAGGCGATCATCGATGTGGTCGTGGTCTTGCCGTGCGTGCCGCCCACCGCCACCGACCATTTCAGCCGCATCAGCTCGCCCAGCATCTCGGCGCGACGGACCACCGGCACGAAGCGGGCGCGCGCGGCCAGCACTTCGGGATTGTCCGGCTTCACGGCCGACGACACGACCACAACCTCGGCGTTGCCGACGTTGTCGGCACGATGGCCGATCATGATGCGGATGCCCAGCGCCGCCAGCCGCTTGCAGTTGGCGTTGTCGGCGATGTCGCTGCCCTGCACCTTGTAGCCAAGATTGTGCAGGACCTCGGCGATGCCCGACATGCCGATGCCGCCGATGCCCACGAAATGGATCATGCCGATACTGAGCGGCAACGCCCTCATGCCGCGACTCCTTCTCTCGCACCGATGTCCGTCCGTTGGTATTCCTCGGTCGCTCCGCTGCCTCCAAAGGCCAAGGCTTTCGCATATGGACCATCTGTCATCCCGAGCGCAGCGAGGGATCTTGAGGCTGGTTGAAAGATCCCTCGCTGCGCTCGGGATGACAGCAGTGCCGTGGCGCGGATTGGTGCCCTTTGCGAATCCTCTGGCCTTCGTCGGTAGAAGGGGTCCGCACCGCCTTCTCCCTCGGTGGGAAGGTCCGAATGTGCCTTCAACGGCCGGCCTGCGATCAGCTCCACCACCAGGTCCGCGAGATCGCGGGCGGCATCGGGGCGGCCGGCGGCATATGCAGCGGCGGCCATGCGTGACAGCCGCGCCGGCTCGCCGAACAGCACCTCAAGGTGAGACCGTAGCGCATCGGAGGTGAACTGCTCGTGTGGCAGCAGGATGGAGGCGCCCACCTCGTCGACCGCCGTGGCGTTCGCGCGCTGATGGTCCTCGGTTGCGTGGGGGAAGGGGACGAGGACCGCTGGCCGACCTGATGTTGTGAGTTCGGCGACTGTCGACGCTCCCGCCCTCGCGACGACGAGGTGGGCCCCGGCCAGACGGGCCGGGAAGTCTGAAAAGAACGGCTGGCACTCGGCATCGATGCCGCGCGCGGCATAGAAGGCGCGCACGCGCTCGAGATCCTCGGGCCGACATTGCTGCGCCAGCTTCAGCCGGCGGCGGAAGTCCTCGGGAAGCGCCGCCACCGCTTCGGGAATGACGATGCCGAACGAAGCGGCGCCCTGGCTGCCGCCGATCACGACCATGCGCAGCGCACCATCGGCAGTCGGCGGCATGTAGGCCACATCACGCAGCGAGCGGATGGCCTCGCGCACGGGATTGCCCACCAGGCGCACGCGCGGGTCGTCGGAGGCGAGATAGCGTACCGTCGGAAACGCGGTGGCGATGGTCGTGCGGCGCCCGACCACCAGCCGGTTGGCACGGCCCAGCACCGCGTTCTGCTCGTGGATGAGCGTCGGCAGCCGCCGCAGGCGCGCCGCCAGCAGGGGCGGTACGCAGGCATAGCCGCCGAAGCCCACCACGGCGGCGGGCGCGAGGCGGCCAAGCAATCTTGCGGCCTGAAGGGTGCCGATGCCCAGCGAGGCGACATTGCGCAAGCGCTGCAGCGGTCCGCCGGCGCCGGGACTGCCGGCATGGATGGGATACACCGGCAGGCCGGCCAGCGCGCCCTGCCATTTGTGGCCGCGATGATCGGTGATCAGGGCCAGTGGCACACCGCGGCGCATCAGCTCGCCGGCCAGCGCTTCGGCGGGAAAGACATGGCCACCGGTGCCACCAGCAGCCAGGAGTACGGGCCGGCCTGACGCCTTCATGCCGACTCTCCCAGCCCCGCGCGCTCGCGCGTGAGGGCCAGCATCATGCCAACCGTCACGGCCATGGCGATAGCCGAGGAGCCGCCGTATGAAATGAACGGCAGGGTCATGCCCTTGGCGGGAATGAGCTGCACCGTCGAGGCGATGTTTACGAACGCCTGCAGGCCGAACTGGATCACCAGCCCCGCCGCCGCCAGCATGATGAACAGGCTGGTATCGCTGGCAATGCGTGACATGGAGCGCAGGGTAACGAATGCGAACAGCAACAGCACGACCAGGCAGGCGATCAGGCCGAATTCCTCGCCGGCCACGGCCATGATGAAGTCGGTGTGCGCATCGGGGAGCTGCGCTTTCACCGTCCCCTCGCCCGGGCCGCGACCGAACAGGCCGCCATTCATGAACGCTTCCAGAGCGGTATTGACCTGGTAGTTGTCACCGGCATCGGGATCGAGGAAGCGGTCGATGCGGTGCTGGACATGCGAGAACGTCATATAGGCGCCCACGAGCCCCGCCACCGCCAGACCACCACCCAGGCCCGCCAGCCAGATCGGCAGGCCCGCCAGAAAGAACTGGCCGGCCCATACGGCAGACACCACGAGGGCCATGCCGAGGTCCGGCTGCATCATCAGCAGGCCCAGCACCGTCGAAAACAGCAGGGTCGCCAGCAGGTAGCCGGGAAAGCGCGGATTGAGCTTCTTCTGCGCAAACAGCCAGGCGGAGATCACGGCGAGACTGGGTTTCACGAATTCCGAGGGCTGCAACGTGCCGAAACCGGGCAGCGAGATCCAGCGGCGCGCCCCCTTGATCTCCGTACCCATGACCAGTGTCGCGGCAAGCGCCACCAGACCACCGGCAAATACCAGCAACGCCAGACGCCGCACCAGGCGCGGCGGCGCCAGAGAGATGCTGAGCATGATGGTCAGCGCCAGCGGCAGGAACACCAACTGCCGGCGCACGAAATGAAAGGAATCGGCGCCGATGCGCTCGGCCGCGGGCGGCGACGCCGCGAGCGTCAGCATCACGCCGGCAGCCATGATCAGCAGCACCGTGCCCAGCGACCAGCGATCAACCGTCCACCACCACCGGCCCACGACCGACATGTCATTGCGCGGGACGCTGATCATGCGGCGCCTCCCTGCTCGACCACGGCGCCCGGCAGGGCACGCGCCATGGCGCGGAAGGCATCGCCGCGCACTTCGAAATTCGGCCACTGGTCGTAGGAGGCGCAGGCTGGAGACAGCAGCACCACGGCGTCTGCCCGCCGCTCGCGCTGCGCCATCTCGTGCGCGCGCATCAGGGCCGTCTTAAGATCGCCGCAGCGCGTGTAGGCCACCTTGCCCTCCAGCGTGGCGGCGAAGGCATCGCTGGACGCCCCCATCAGGAAGGCATGCACGACGCGACCGAACAGCGGCGCCAGCGGCGCGATGCCGTCCGCCTTGGGCGTACCGCCGACCAGCCAGTAAATCGTGTCATAGGCGGCCAGCGCCTTCTCGGTGGCGTCGGCATTTGTCGCCTTGCTGTCGTTGATATAGACGATGCCGTTCACCACCGCCGCCCGCTCCTGGCGGTGCGCCAGCCCGGGATAGCTCGCAAGCCCATCGACGACCTGTTCGGCCGACAGACCAAGCGCGCGACAGATCGCCCAGGCACAGGCGGCGTTCTGCCAGTTGTGTGCGCCTGGTAAAGTCTTGATCGGCCTGAGATCGAGCCGACTGTCCTCGCGCACATCGCGCAACTGGCCGTCTACAACGCTCACGTCCGCGGCGTTCCCGATCCTCACCCGCACCAAGGTGCGCGATGAACCGCGGAGCGCATCCGCCACCTGCCGAGAGTAAACGTCATCGACGGAGACCACGGCGACATCGCGCGCGCGCTGGTTATCGAAGATGTGCCGCTTGGCCGCGATGTAGCCCGCCAGATCGCCGTGGCGATCGATGTGGTCGGCGGTGATGTTGAGCCACCCCGCAACGTGGCAGCGCAGGCTCTGCACCAGCTCAAGCTGGAAGGAGGAGAGCTCCAGCACGTAGACGCCGTCAGCGTCCAGCGTGCGGAAGTCGAGCGCCGCCGGCCCGAAATTGCCGCCGACCTCGCAATCAATTCCGGCGCTCTTCAGGATGTGGCCGACCAAGGCGGTGGTGGTTGACTTGCCGTTGGTGCCGGTAATGCCGACGATGCGCGCACGCGGACCACTGCGCGCCAGAAGCTCGATGTCGCCGATCACCGGTTTGCCCGCGGCGCGCGCCGCGGCAGCGGCCGGGTGCGGCCGGGGAAACGTGTGGGGAATGCCGGGGCTCAGCACCAGCGCATCCCAGTGGTTCCAGTCGAGCGCCGAGGGATCGGCAAGAGAGAAGCCGTCTTCCTCTGCCTTGCTGCGCCGACTGGCATCATCATCCCAGACGGCGAAGTCGACCTGCGCCTGCCGCAGGGCGCGTGCCGCCGCCAGCCCGCTGCGCGCGAGTCCCAGCACGGCAAACCGCGATCCTTTAAGCGGCGCCAGGTCGATCATCCCGCGTCACCGCAGCTTCAGGGTGGCGAGGCCGCAGATCGCCAGCACGATGGCAATGATCCAGAAGCGGATCACGATGGTCGGCTCTGCCCAGCCCTTCTTCTCGAAATGATGGTGCAGCGGCGCCATGCGAAAGACGCGCCGGCCGGTCAGCCGGAACGACAGCACCTGGACCACTACCGACACTGTCTCCAGCACGAACAGCCCGCCGACGATGGCCAGTACGATCTCGTGCTTGATCACGACGGCAATCGCGCCCAGCGCGCCGCCCATGGCGAGCGAGCCCGTGTCGCCCATGAACACCATGGCCGGCGGTGCATTGAACCAGAGAAATCCCAGCCCGGCGCCGATCAGCGCGGCACACAGGATGCTGAGCTCGCCCGCACCCGGCACGGCATGGATCTGAAGATAGGTGGTGAGCCCGGCATGGCCGACGATGTAGCTGATCGCGCCGAACACACCCGTGGCGATGATCACAGGTCCGATCGCCAGCCCGTCCAGCCCGTCGGTCAGATTGACGGCATTGGAGGCGCCGACCATTACAAAGGCAGCAAAGACGAGGAAGCCGATCACGCCCAGCGGGACCAGCACCGATTTCAGGAACGGCACTGCAAGCTGGAAGCGTAGCGCGGCCGGCGAGCTGTCCGCGACGAAGGCGGCGGCGATCAGCGAGAAGATCACGGCCACTAGCAGCTTCAGCCGGCCGGGAAGGCCACGCGAATTGCGCCTGGTGACCTTGAGGTAGTCATCGATGAAGCCGATGCCGCCGAAGCCCAAGGTCAGCAGCAGCACGATCCAGACATAGGCGTTGCTCAGGTCGGCCCATAGCAACGTGCCGGCCACCAGCGCGATCAGGATCAGAAAGCCGCCCATGGTGGGCGTGCCTTTCTTGGTCAGCAGGTGGCTCTCCGGCCCATCGTCGCGGATCGGCTGGCCGCGACCCTGCTTGCTGCGCAGCCACTCGATCAGCCGGCCACCGACAAGGAACGAGACGACAAGTGCCGTCAGGAAAGCGCCGCCGGAGCGGAAGGTGATGTAGCGGAAGAGGTTCAGCGGCGTGAACTGGTCGGCCAGCGGCGCGAGGAGATGAAACAGCAATTCACCCCCTCCTCGTGCCGCGGTCGGACCGGATCTCGCCCAGCGCGAGGATGGCGTCGACAATCACCTTCATTTTCGATCCGAGCGATCCCTTCACCGCCACCACATCCCCCGCCCGCAGGGCCTCCACCACACGCTGCGCCAGGCGCGCCGAGTCCGGCGCGTGCGCCGCGCGCAGGCGAGCCGGCAGCGCCTGGTGCAAGGCGGCCATCGCCGGACCGGCCGTGAATACCAGCTCGGCGCCGCTGGACTCCACGTCAGGCGCCAGCGCGGCATGCAGGGACTCGCTGTCGGGGCCCAGTTCCAGCATGTCGCCCAGCACCAGCACGCGCCGCCCGCCTGGTCCCGGCCGCGCACCGGCCAGCACCGACAGCAATGCCCGCACGGAAGGCGGGCTGGCGTTGTAGCTGTCGTCGATCAACTCGACGCTGCCGCCCGCCAGCATCACCTGCCGGCGCGCGCCACGCCCGGCCGCGGGGGTTACCCCGGCGAAGCCCGCTGCCGCCTGCTCGATATCGGCGCCCACTGCCGCCACCGCGGCCAGCACCGCCACGCTGTTGAGCGCCCAGTGCCGGCCGGGCGCGCCGAGGCGATAGCGAAGTTCGCGGCCCTGTGCCAGCGCGGAGACGGTGTTGCCGGTGTCGTCGGAGTCGCAGGCCAGGACGCGAAACTCGGCATCGGGGTGCTCGCCGAAGCCGATGATCTCCGATACGCCTTCGGCGCGGGCGAATTCCGCCAACCGGAAAAACCAGTCGCTGTCCCGCGGCAGAATGGCCGTGCCGCCTGCCATACCGGCGAACAGCCGGGCCTTTTCTTCGGCGATGGCATCGACCGAGCCGAAATGCCCGATATGCACGGCGGCGATGCTGGTCACGATGCCGAGATGCGCGCGCACCTGCCGTGCCAGCGGCTCGATCTCGCCGGGATGGTTGGTCCCTACCTCGCACACGGCGTAGCTCGCCTCGGGCGGCAGCCGCGCCAGCGTCAGCGGCACCCCGATGTGGTTGTTGTGGCTTGCGTCCGCGGCGTGCGTGCTGCCCTGGGCCGCCAGCACATGGCGCAGCGCCTCCTTGGTGCTGGTCTTGCCGACACTGCCGGTCACCGCGATGATCCGCGCCCGGCTGCGATTGCGGCCCGCGCGGCCCAGGTCCTCCAGTCCCCGCAGCGTGTCTGCCACAACCAGCAGGGGCCCGCCGGCTTCGGCCACATCAGCCGAGACCATCGCGGCGGCAGCGCCCTTGCGGAACGCCGCCTGCACATAGGCGTGCCCGTCCGCCGCCTCGCCCTTGAGGGCCACGAACAGATCGCCGGCGCGCAGCGTGCGTGTGTCGATCGAGACACCTGCGGCGACCCAATCCACCCCGCCCGGCGTCTGCGCGCCGCAGGCCGTCGCCGCGTCGGTCCCGGTCCACAGCGCATCCCGGACGGGCATCACGGTCATGCCGCCGCTCCCCGCGCCGGCGGCGGCGCCACAAGCTCGCGCACGACGCCTGCATCATCAAAGGGATGGGTCACGCCGGCGATCGTCTGGCCGCGTTCATGGCCCTTGCCCGCGACCACTACCAGGTCATCGGCGGAGCGTACCGCCTCGAGAGCCGTGCGGATCGCGGCCCGCCGGCCTTCGCGGATTTCCACCACCTTGCCCTCATGCCCGGACGCGCCCGACAGGATGGCCGCCCGGATCGCCGCCGGATCCTCGCTGCGCGGATTGTCGTCCGTGACGATCGCCAGATCCGCCAGCCGTGCGGCGATGCCACCCATGATCGGCCGCTTGCCGGCATCACGATCGCCCCCGCAGCCGAACACGACGATCAGCCGTCCGTGCGTGTGTGGCCGCAGGGCAAGAAGCACCTGCTCCAGCGCATCGGGCTTGTGCGCGTAATCGACCAGCACCGGCGCCCCCAGCGGATGGGCGGCGACGCGCTCCAGCCGGCCCGGTGCGCCTCTTAGCCGCGCCATGGTTGCAATCGCCGAATCGACGGGCACGCCCACCGCTACGGCCAATCCCATGGCGGCCAGCACGTTGCCGGCCATGAAACCGCCGATCAGCGGCAGGTCGACCTCATACCGGCGGCCGAAGAGCGTGAGCGCGATGTGCTGGCCCTCACCGTGCGGCACCGCGGACTCCAGGCGCAGATCCTCGCCGCCCCGACCGTATCGCCACAGTCGCAACTGGCGTCGCAGGCTGGTCTCGACGAAGGGCGGGGCGTGCTCGCTGTCTGCATTGACCACCGCCGTCGCGCCCGGCGAAAGCAGCTCGCTGAAAAGCCGCAGCTTCGCCGCGAGATAAGCGTCCATCGTGGGGTGGTAGTCGAGATGATCGCGCGAGAGGTTGGTGAAGGCGGCGGCCGAAAAATGCACGCCATCCAGGCGGTACTGGTCGAGGCCGTGGCTTGACGCCTCCATCGCCAGATAGTGCACGCCATCCTGCGCCAGTTGCGCCAGATCGCGGTGCAGCAGCACCGGATCGGGCGTGGTCAGACCGGGCGGCGTCACGCGCGCCGGCGAGACGATGCCAAGCGTTCCCATGCTGGCCGCAGGAAAGCCAGCACCCGCGAACATCTGCCGCGCGAACTCGGCGGTCGACGTCTTGCCGCTGGTGCCGGTAACCGCCACCGTCACGCGCGGTTGCGCGCCGGCAAAGGCCGCCGCCATGCGCGCCAGCCGGCGGCGCGGTTCGGCGTCGCGGATCACCATGACCGACGGCGGAAGCGTTGCGAGCTTCGCGGTTTCACCGGCCAGCACCGCGACGGCCCCGGCGGCCACAGCCTGGGGCGCAAAGACTGCGCCGTCCGCTTTGCTGCCCGGCAGCGCGGCGAACAGCCAGCCACGGCGGGCGGCGCGCGAGTCGGCGGTGATGCCGGCAATCTCCGGGTCGCGCGGCAGCGCCGGTAGCGCCGCTCGGGGCCGGGGATCCGACAGTCGCACCAGCTCGCTCAGGCGCACGTCAGCGGCCTCCCGGCGCAGGCGGTTTCGGTACGGCGGCGTTGCCGGTAGCGGCTTCCACCAGTTGCGACAGGGTCGGCGGCGCTGCCGCCGCCGTGCCGGACGGGCGTTGCTGCGGGGCGGCTGGCGTCGGAGCGGGCGCAGACGCGGCAGGCGTCGCGGGTGAGGGGGGCGGCGGCAGCGCCGCCAGATACTTGGCCGCAGCCATCGGATCGACGGGCTGGATGCCGTACAGCGTCACGATGCGCTCGATGATGGCGCGCACGGATGGCGCCGCCACGGCACCGCCGGTGGCGTAGCCGCCAGTTTCCTTGATCCCTTTCGGCTCGTCCATCGACACCATGATCACGTACTTCGGATCGCGCATCGGGAAAACGCCCACAAACGAGCTGATCAGGGCCTTGTCCCGATAGCCGTGCCGGCCCGGCTTCTCGGCCGTGCCCGTCTTGCCACCGACCTCGTAGCCCGGCACGTCGGCATTGCGGCCGGTACCCTCGGCCACGACCAGCCGCAGGAGGTCGCGCATCTGCTGCGACGTCCTGGGGCTGATCACCCGGCGCCCCGCCTCGGCATGGCCCTTCGCCGTTCGACGCACCAGCGTCGGCGGATAGTAGATACCGCCATTGACCACGGCCGCGGTGCCGGTCACGACATGAAGCGGCGTCACCGACATGCCATGCCCGAAGGCGATCGTCACCGTGTTGATCTTCCGCCAGTGGCGAGGATAGAGCGGCTGCGCCACCTCCGGCAACTCGACCTGCACCGGCGCCAGCATGCCGAGTTTCTCGAAGAACGCCCGCTGCCCCTCGACGCCAACCTCCAGCGCCATCTTCGCCGAGCCGATGTTCGACGAGTACTTGAAGACTTCCGCGACCGTGAGGGGGCGATGCTGCCCGTGGAAATCGTTGATGGTGAAGCGGTCGATCTTGAGCGGCGCGCTGGCGTCGAACACCGATGCCGTGGTGAAGCGGCCGGTATCCAGAACCATGGCCGTGTTGAAGATCTTGAACGTCGAGCCCTGTTCGTAAACGCCCAGCGTGGCGCGGTTGAACAACGCCTCGTTGCTGATGGTCTTGTGCACGTTGGGGTCATAGGCGGGCAGCGACGCCAGCGCGAGCAGCTCGCCCGAGGCAACGTCCATCACAGCCGCAGTCGCACCGATTGCCGAGAAGCGCTGGATGGCGCGCGCCAGCTCCTGCTCAACGAAGCGCTGCAGACGCAGGTCGATCGAGAGTACCAGCGCCTCGCCCTGGCGCAGGGATTCGTCGAAGCGCTTCTCGACGCCCGCCAGCCCCACATTGTCGATGCCGGTGTATCCAAGAATGTGCGGCGCCAGCGCGCCCTGCGGATAGATGCGCCGCTCCTCGTTCTGGAACTCGAATCCCGGCAAGCCAAGCCGCATGATGGCAGCGTGCTCGCGGGGGCTCATGCCGCGCTTGATCCACACGAAGCTGCGGCCGGAGGTGAGCTTGTCGCGGATCTCATCGGCCGGAATGTCGGGAAGGACCCGGGAGACTTTCTGTGCCGCCTCCTCCACGTCCAGCACCAGCTGCGGCGAAGCAAAGAGCGAGACGACCGGCAGCGAGGTGGCGAGCACGACGCCGTTGCGATCGACGATATCCGCGCGTTCCGCACGGAGCTGCGAGGGATGCGCGGCCCGCGCCAGACCAGGTTCGCTGTCGTCCCGCAACAGGGAGATATAGGTCATGCGCACCGCCACGGCGGCGAACAGCACCGTGAAGAGAACCGCGCCGACGGTCAGCCGCGTGCGCGCGATCTCCAGCGCATCGCGGCCTGGCAGTTTCTTTGCCGCCAACCGCTGATGCACGTCCCGTGGCGGGAAGTCCTCCGACGCATCACGCCGGCGGAACAGCTCGCCGATCACCGGTTGCTTCCCCGGCCGCGCCCCGGCGGCCCCGGTGCTGCGCCGGCGGGCGGCTCGGCATCGTCGCCGGGGGCCGCGGTGACCGGCTCCTCGACGGCTGGTGCGCGGGGCGTTGCCGGCCCGCGCGGACGTTGAGCTACGGAGGCCGGCGCGCGAGCGCCGGCCTCCGGCTTGGCGGCAGGGCGGAGCGTCGCCGACGCTGAGGGGGCGTCGGTAGACGAGGGGGCACCGGTTCCCGGCCCTTTTTCTGGCGTCGTCTTGTTGGTCGTGACGAACGCTCCGTCGTCCCGCCGCAGGGGGACCTGGTCGATCCGGCCGATCTGGCGCAACGTGACCGGCTGGAGGTGAAGGTATTTCTGGTTCAGACGCTCAATGCGGTGCACTTCGCCGAGATGGGCGTATTCGACTTTCAGCACATGGGTGGCGCGCTGGTTCTCGACGATCTGGCGGTTGATGGCCTCGATCTTCTCCTCCAGCGTCTGCACCTGGTACTTGACCATGAACAGGCCGATGCCGGTGCAGATCGCGGCCATGACCCAGAAGAGGATGCCGCGATTGATCATGCGGCCTCTCCCGTCGGCACGGCGCCGAGCTTCTCGCCGACACGCAGCCGCGCCGAGCGCGCCCGCGGATTGACGGCGCACTCGGCAGCGCCGGGCGTCACCGGACGGCGCGTAACGATGCGCCACCCAGGGCGCGCAGCATCGTCGTCCTTGTGTGCACCGGGGGCATGGCGCGAAGGACGCGGACCTTCGCCGGCGCGGGCCCGCAGGAACTCCTTCACGGTGCGGTCTTCCAGGGAGTGGAACGACACCACCGCGAGACGTCCGCCCGGTGCCAGCAGGGTATCGGCCGCCGCCAGTCCACGCTGGAGCTCGCCCAGCTCGTCATTCACGTGAATGCGCAGCGCCTGGAAGGTGCGCGTGGCCGGATCAATCTTCTCGCGCGCCGCCGCCGGCCCCAGGGCACGGCGCACGATATCGGCCAACTGCCCGGTGCGCTCGATTCGTCCATTGGCGCGGGCACGCACGATGGCGCGGGCGATACGGCGGGACTGGCGTTCCTCGCCGTAAGTGAAGAGGATGTCGGCAAGCTCGCTCTCAGACGCGGCATTGACCACATCGGCCGCAGAGGGGCCGTCGCCCGACATGCGCATGTCCAGCGGCCCGTCATGGCGGAAGGAGAAGCCGCGCGCGGGCGTGTCGACCTGCATGGAGGACACGCCCAGATCGAGCGCCACGCCGGCTACGGCGGAAACACCGCGCGCGCCCAGCAGCTCGGCCATGTCGCCGAAACGCCCTTCGACCAGCGTGAGCCGGCCTTCCGACGCCGCTTCCAGGCGACGCGCGGCGCTGATGGCCTCCGGATCGCGATCAATGCCGAACACCCGGCAGTCGGCCGCCGCAAGCAGGGCCCGGCTGTAGCCCCCGGCGCCAAGGGTGCCATCGACATACGTGCCGCCCGGCCGCGGCGCGAGATGCCGCACCACCTCCTCGCACATCACCGGGATGTGCGGCGCGGGCATGCCGGCAGCGGCGGCGGGCTTGCTGGCGGCGATCATGAGGCCCCTCCCCGGCGCGCCAGCACGCGGCTGCGGAAGGCCTCGCGTTCCGACTGCGCCTGGCGCGTCCAGGCTTGCTCGCCCCAGATCTGGAAAAATTCATGGCGGCCGACGAAGGCCACCTGTTCGCATTCGCCGACCACCGCCTTCAACGGCGGCGGCAAGGAAATGCGGCCTTCGCTGTCGAAACCGACCTCGACAGCGATGCTGGAAAGATGCGCCGCAGGATTGTCGGCATCCGTGAAAAGCTCGGCCTCGAACGTGCCGCTGCGTGCCTTGGTGTCGGCCCGCAACTGGTCCATCAGAGTCTGGAAGGCGGTCAGACTACGGGCATCGATCGCATCACCGGCGATGGACGGGAAAGCGATGAAGCCGTCGAAGCCCTGGCCCGATAACTGGGCGCGCCAGGACGCAGGCACGGAGATCCGCCCCTTCTTGTCCATCTTCATCATGAATGTGGACAGGAACATGCTGTTCCCCCACGCGCCTGCTTGATCGCCCCCTCCGCCCCACGCGGACCAGCGGCACCCCGCCGCTCTTGCCGCGGCTTACGGGCTTGTATGGGATATCATGGGAAATCATGGGACGTCAATGAAACCGGTCCAAAGTGGAAAGTATTTTCCGATGGTTAGATGTTCGAGGGACGTTTCAGGTACCCAAGGCACAGGGCAAATTTGTTCGTAGCACCCCAATATGCTGCAAAAGCATGGAAGGCATACGGCATCCGGATTCGAGCATACGCTTGGGGAGCATTTTTTCCACAAGTCGCGGTGGGCAATTGCAGTCCCTTAGCACCATCGTCCGATGAGCTCCGCGCCCTAAGGGACCGGGCAGTCCCGCTGCACCGGCTACCTTGACATACTGCCATACAGCCCATATGGATTCCCATATGAAGACTACGCTTCAGATCGACGACCGGGTTATGGACCAGCTCAGGCGCGAGGCTGCACGTCAGGGCAGGACAATGTCAGAGCTTGTCGAAACGGCGTTGCGCAACCTGTTTCGCGCACAGAAGCAGGCCGTGAACCTCGAGCCACTGCCCGCGTTCCATAGCGGCGGCGCGATGCTCGATATTTCAGATCGCGACTCGCTGTATCAGGCCATGGAAGGACGGTAGGCGGGTGCTCGTCGTAGACACCAACATCCTGGTGTATGCGGCGGACGCAGATGCAGCGCAACACAGCCGGGCGAGAACCTGGCTTGACGGCCAGCGAGGCCGCCCCGATGCGTGGTACACGACCTGGCCAATACTCTACGAGTTCATGCGGGTGACCACGCATCCGCGGGTGATGAGACGGCCGTGGAGCACACCTCAGGCATGGGCTTTCGTTTCCGCCCTGCTTGGCTCGCCCGGACTAGGGCTGCTTGTGCCGACAGAGCGGCATGCGGCTGTTGCCGGGCAGGTGATCAGTGAACTCCCCTTCCTGGCCGGCAATCTGGTTCACGACGCGCACACAGCCATTCTCATGCGCGAGCACGGCGTATACCAGATCGTGACGCGTGACACCGACTTCCACCGCTTCCCTTTCCTGCAGGTCGTTGATCCGCTTTGAGGTGCAGCGAGCCTTACGAGAGGACAGCGGATGCTTTTGGCCGCCTGCTATGTGAACACCGGCACCGGGCGGTTTGAGCGGCGCAGGAAGTCGCTCATGGCGCCCACGACGCGCGCCACCGCGGGGCGCTCGCCGACCCGAATGCGCCAGGCGGACAGGTGTGGGAAGGCAGATGTCATGGGCGCACCCATGCGGGCCGCGAAGAACTGGGCCATGTAGAACGCAATGTCAGCGTAGCTGTATGGCTCCGCAAGGTAGTCCCGGCCATCCAGCAGTGTGTCCATCTGCCTGTAGTAGCTCTCGATACCGGCGCGCGCAGGCGCCCAGTCGGGATGATCAGGCTTGTCCTGCACTCCCATCAGCCGGATGACATGGGGGAAGAACACCTCGTCGGATTTCAATTCCAGCAACCGGGCGCGTGCCCGATCCGCAGGCGCCGCGGGCCAGAGCGGCGGCATGGGCCAGCGGTCTTCCAAGTACTCGAAGATCTGCGTGGAATCGAAGATCTCCACATCGCCGTCGATCAGCACCGGCACCTGGCGCTTGGGATTGACCCGCAGCACCACCGGATGCCTGGGCTCGTAGAGCCGCCGCATGTCGAACGGCACCATCTCCAGCTCGAAGGCGATGCCCTTCTCATGAGCTGCGATCTCAGCCTTGGCGCCGAACATGCTCAAGGGTCCGGAGTAGATTTTCATCGCTCTCTCCTCACGCCGCGACGCGGGTCAAATCCATCACCCAGTTCCATTCCCAGTCGATGCAGTCGCGCGAAAACGCCTGCTGCCAGCGCGCGTGCTCGGTGCCCTGGCGCGTCCACAAATACCGGACCTTCGCCGGCTGACCATCGTCGCGATCGTCGCCAAAGAACTCGCCGCGTTCTCCCGCGAAGCCGCCATGCACCGGCGGAGAGAGCACCGCCCCGTCGCTGTTGCTCCAGTAGATCGACCAGCGTCGCCGTACGCGATCGAACAAACGCACGGTCATCCCCGAAAAGCCCTTCGTCGGGAACACGAACTCATCCACGTTGGCGAGGCCGCCCAGATACGCCACGCAGTGGCAGGTACCGCAAAACGCGTCCCACGCGTCGCTACCCACCCACCGGCGTTTCAGCCGCCGGCTCGCGACATGCCAGTGCCCGACCAGGAAGTCGAAATCGTGCATGTCACCCGTGGGGATCTCTGTGGCCATGGCCGACCTCCTGCCCGAGCGACGGACCGTACGGCGGTTTAGGTGACATCCGCTGTCAGCTATTTCTGCTACGCTGGCGCCATGCGCGCGAGCCGGTTGCTTTCGATCCTGATGCTGCTGCAGACGCGCGGGCGCATGACCGCGCCGGCGCTGGCGGCGGAGGCGGAGGTGTCGATCCGCACGATCTATCGCGACATCGACCAGCTCAGTGCCGCTGGCGTGCCGGTCTATGCCGAACGCGGACGTGACGGCGGCTTCGCCCTGCTCGACGGGTGGCGCACCCGGCTGACCGGCCTGACGGCGCCCGAGGCGCAGGCACTGTTCCTGGCTGGCCTGCCCGGTCCGGCGACCGAGCTCGGGCTGGGCGATGTGATGCAGGCGGCCCAGCTCAAGCTTCTGGCCGCGCTGCCGGCAGAATGGCAAGCCGATGTACGGCGCGTGAGTTCGCGTTTCCACCTGGATCCGGCGGGCTGGTTCAACGCCCCGACGCCCGTCAACCATCTGCCCGCCATCGCCGAGGCAGTGTGGACCGACCGGCGCATCAGGGTGCGTTACGAAAGCTGGAAGGACGTTCGCGATCGCGAGGTGGAGCCGCTCGGGCTGGTTCTGAAGGCCGGCAACTGGTACCTAGCCGCATTGAGCGAGGGGAAGCTGCGCACATTCCGGCTGTCCAGCATCCAGAAGCTCACGGTGTTGGAAACCGGTTTCAAGCGGCCGCCGGACTTCAACCTTGCCCAATACTGGGTGCAGTCGGCGCAGCGCTTCGAGGCCGGAATCTATCGCGACAGCGCCGTGCTGCGGGTCTCGCCACAGGGGCTGAAGCACCTGCAGCGCATGCCGCCGGCTATCGCCGAGGCTGCGACGCGAACCGCCGAAGCGCCCGACGCGCAGGGCTGGGTGCGGGTCGTCATTCCGATCGAATCGGTCGAATATGCCGCGCACGACCTGCTGCGGCTGCGAGCCGAAGCTGAGGTGCTGGCCCCGCCGGCACTGCGCGAGCGGCTGGCCGACACGGCGCAACGGCTTGCCGCGCTCTATGCCGCGCCCAGCCCCGTTGCGAAGACGAGCCCCCCGCGCCGCGCGACCGCGGCACGTTCACGGGCGCGGACATAGCAAGCGCATCAGGCGCGTCCGAATTGATGACGTAATTCATCCTTCGCGGACAGCAGCGTTCGCCGCCGCCGGGCCGGCAGGTTCTTGCCGGCGCGATTGATATAGAACGTCAGCATCGAGAGCGCGGAGCGGTAAGGATCCGCCTTGCGTCGCCGGCTGTGCTCGGCGGACCGCTTCAGCGATCGCGCGATACGCGCCGGATCGCTCCATGTGAAAACGCCCTCGTCCAGGTCCAGCGCATGGCTATGGGCCGTGACCCCCCCGGACCAGCGCCGTGATTTGCCTGACGATTTGCTGTCTGACCGTTTGCTGCCTGACGGTTTGCGCGCCATGGCTGCCCTCCAGTACCAAAGCCGAAAGAGAAACGTGCGCCTCCATGGCCAGTTGCCACAGAACGCTGCAACCCTGGCCGCGCCGGCGAGTTTCTCCGTCTAGCAGCGCCCTGAAGCGAGGCCGCCATGTCGCACATTCACACCGACAACCAGCCCGTGACCCAGATCACCGTCGTCGAAGCGGAGCCCGGCAAGCAGGCCGAGGCGCTGGCGCTGATGACCGACCGCGCCCGGTTCATGTCGCGCCAGCCCGGGTGCATCTCGATCAACATCCACCGCAGCCTCGACGGACGGCGGATCGTCAACTACGTGCAGTGGCAGAACCGCGATCTGCTGCAGAAGGCGCATCGTGCGCCGGATTTCCGCAAGGAATGGGACCGGTTCGACAGGCTGACCGACGACATCGATCCGCACCTTTACGAGGTGGCGCACGTCATGGAAGCCAGCTCGCGCTGAACCTCTGCGACCTTCGAAGAGCGTCAGACGGCCTGTAAGCCGGGTTCTGTGCACCGCTTGCGCGGGCGGCGGCCATTCCTCTGGGACGCCCGTTGCCGGACGCCTCGCGCGACCGACCCGGACGGCAACGCGGAAACGCGTCTGGACCGGTTTCCCGGCCCGCGCCATCCCTATTTGGTCTTGCTCCCGGTGGGGTTTACCGTGCCGGTCCCGTTGCCGGTCCCGCGGTGCGCTCTTGCCGCACCCTTTCACCCTTGCCACGGGCCAAAGCCCGTTCGGCGGTCTGCTTTCTGTGGCACTTTCCCTGGGGTTGCCCCCGCCGGCCGTTAGCCGGCACCGTGTTTCCGTGGAGCCCGGACTTTCCTCGACGGGCCGGCTTGCGCCGCCCGCCGCAGCCGCCCGGCCGTCTGACGCACCATCTAGCTAGGTTGTGCCGGCGCTGGCGTCAATCACTGGACTCGCCGGCCTGATAAAGCACATCGCACAGCCGGGCCAGTGTTTCACCGTCGGCAATACCATCGACCCGCGCGGGCCGATAGTGGCGCTGGAAAGCCGCGACAATGTCCTGCAAGCCGACCGCGACGACCTCCGAGATGTCATCCAGCGGGTCGTCAACATAGACGAACCGCCCGTCCTTGCGCCCGTAGCAATGCGGCGGTGGATACCCGTAGCGCCGCAGCAGTACATGCAGCCGGTTCGCGGCAATCTCGCCGGCTGGCATGGTCGCGCACGCGTCCGACCACAGGCCGACGCCGGCGGCCGCCAGTTCGCGCCAGAAGAAGCGTATGCCCGGATCATCCTTGCGCTGCGGCGCGATGTCGGAATGCGCCACGACATTGCGCGGCAGGATGCCGGGATGCCGACCGAGGATCTCACGGCACAGCCCGATAACGGCCGCCTGCTGGGTAGCCGGATAGGCATGGCAGTTGCCGTCCAGGTTGACGATCTCGATGCCGATCGAGCACGCGTTCAGGCTGCGCCTGTCGCCCCACCAGGACAGCCCCGCGTGCCAGGCGACCCGGTCTTCATCGACCAGCCGGTAGATGTCGCCCTCTTCATCCACGAGGTAGTGCGAACTCACCTGGCCGAAGCGCAGCAACTCCAGCGAGACGTCAAGCGGCTGCGCAGTGTGATGCAACACCAGCGTATTGATCGCGACACCCGCTGGCCGTTCGGCGTGATTGTTCGAGGGCAGGTCGATCATGTCGCGGCGAGCGGCCGTGCAGCCTTGCGCAGCTTGCGGATGCGGTCATAGGCAGCGTTGATCGCGGCCAGCTTGCGGTTGGCCAGCGCCACCGCCTCCGGCGGAAGACCATGCGCGATCAGCCGGTCAGGATGATGGGCCCGCACAAGGCGCCGGTGCGCCCGCCTGATGTCTTCGTCGCTGGCATCGGGCATGACATCGAGAATGGCATAGGGATCGTCGTGAAGCTCCACCCCGGCGGCGACCGCCACACGGCGGAAGCTCGCCTCGCCGAGCCCGAAGATGGCTGAGACGGCGCGCAGATAGGCCAGTTCCGCCTCGTCGACCTTTCCTTCGTCAGCGGCGGCGATCAGGAAGAGGCCGGCCAGCACCTCTTCGAGCACTTCGGGATTGCGCGGGAACAGCCCCGCAACCTGGCGGGCGTAGGCCTCGAAGCCGCTGGCATCGCGCTTGGCGAGATCGAAGAACCGGCCGACATTGTCGAGCTCCTCGGCCGGGACATGAAAAAAGGAACGGAAGGCGTCGATCTCGCGCCGGGTTACCACGCCATCGACCTTGGCCATCTTGGCCGCAAGCGCGATCACGCCGATGGTGAATGCGATATGCTGCGTCGCCGCCGGGCGGTCCTGCCCGTCGCTGGCGGCGCCATTCGCCGGCGCCTCGCCACCGGCATCTTCAGCCAATGCATCGTAGGCATGGCCGGCCGCGGCGCCCAGCAGGGCACCGATCGGTCCGCCAATGACCAGCCCGGCGGCACCGCCCACGATCTTTCCCCATACGCTCATCCGGGTCCTCTAGCCGTGCCTCCCCGGCGATGCAACGTGCAGGCCAGCCTGCACGTGAACGCTGGTTCAGAGTAGGGGTGCCATCAGTGCGACGGTGGTCAGAATGATGAACGCCAATCGACGGAAGAAAGCTTCACTGGCTAGCGGAAATACCCGGTCGCCGACCAGTCCGCCGGCGATGTAGGGCACCACCAGCATGATACCCAGCACCAGGATATCGCACGTTATCAGCCCGCGCAGGCCGAGCCCAGCCAGCGCCACGAGATCGACCGCCGCAAAATAGACGATCAAACTGGCGCGTACGATGGCGGCGCCCTCGCTGCCCGCCAGATAATAGAAGACGACCGGCGGACCGGCCATGCCGCACAGGCCATTGAGAAACCCGCTGGCCGCACCCGCCGCCAGCGTCGCAGGCGGCGTCGGCTTTCCCCTGAAGCGCCAGCCCGTCGCCAGCAGCAGCACGGCCGCAAGCACGATCCCCGAGATGGTCCAGCGCAGCGGCTCCGGATCAAGCGCCAGCAGCACGGCGATGCCCAACGGTACCGCAAGGCTGGCGGACACCAGCAGCATGCCGATCCGCCGGAAATCCACCAGCGTCGCCGCGCTACGCAGCAGCGGCAAGGCAATGCAGAACTCCAACAACAGGCACAGCGGCACGCCCGTTGTGGGGCCATACAGCGCCGATAGCACGGGTGTCAGGATCATGGCCGCGCCAAATCCCGCGAAGCCACGCACAATCCCCGCCAACAGCGCAGCGGCCCCGGCCGCAATCAGAATTTGCATATTCATGCTTAAATATTGATCTTTGGCCCGAACAATGAGAGATTGCCACAATAAGTGAGCGACCTGTCAGAGTGGGGGCGGGTCAAGTAATTGGATTTTCGATGATTCGACCCCTGACGCGGCGCACGGCGCTGGCGACTATGGCGGGCACGGCATTTTCGACCGCCGCGACTGGCGCGGCGGTGGCGCAACAGCGTCCGGCCGCACGATTGCTGACGCCGGGCCTTCACCCGCTGAACATCGTATCGGCTCACTCAGGCGAGAAGTTCTCGGCTCTGTTCATTGCCGGCAAGCGGCCAGGGACCATCACCATGGCCATGCTGAGCCGGCTGCTGCGCGACCACCACTCCGGGGCCATCAAGCCGATCGATCCGGCCCTGATCGAGCTGCTGGTGCGCATCCAGTCGAAGACGCGGCAGCCGCTGCAGGCACTGAGCGGTTATCGCTCGCCACTGACCAATCTCAGGCTGCGTCTGGCGGATCCGGCCGGTGTCGCCGAGCACAGCTTTCACACCCGCGGCATGGCCATCGACTTCATGGTGGCCGGCCTGTCGGCGGAGCGGCTGGGTGACATCGCCCGCCAGTGCGGTGCGGGCGGCGTCGGCATCTACGCCGAGGGCTTCGTGCACGTCGATACCGGCCCCGTCCGCGAGTGGGTGGGCTGAGGCCGAACTCCTCACATCGCCTGCGCCAGGGCCTGGGTCAGGTCGGCGATCAGATCGTCGGCATCCTCGATGCCGATGCTGAGGCGGATGGTGCTGTCGAGCACGCCGCTCTGCGCCCGCACCTCCGCCGGCACGCCGGAATGCGTTGTGGTCGCGGGATGGCTCGCCAGCGATTCCGTCCCGCCCAGGCTCACCGCCAGCTTGAAAATGCGTAGCGCATTGAGGAAGCGGAACGCCTCGGGCTGGCCGCCTGCGATATCGATGCTGAAGGTGGAGCCCGCGGCGGTGCACTGCGCATCGTAGACGCGGGCCGTCGCACCCTCCGGCGACAGGTGGCTGAGCGCATGTACCTTCCAGACGCGGGGATGGCCGGCAAGGAACGCCGCTACGGCCGCCGCACTCTGCGCCGCGCGCGTCATGCGCAGCGACAGCGTCTCCAGCGAACGACCCAGCATCCAGCACGAATGCGGATCGAGCTGCGTGCCGATGGCGCCGCGCAGCAGACGCACGGGCCGCAGCCGCTCGGCGCTACCGATGGCGGCGCCCGCGATCAGATCGCTGTGGCCGCCGACATACTTGGTGAGGGAGTACAGCGAAATGTCGATGCCATGCGCCAGCGGCTTCTGGAACAGCGGTCCCAGCAGTGTATTGTCACACAGCGTCACCGGGCGCTGTCCCTGCGCCGCCGCGATACGATCCGCTGTCTCGCGCACCAGGGTGAAATCGACCAGCGTGTTGAGCGGGTTGGACGGCGTCTCGATGATGATCACGCTGACCTTGCCGCGCGCCATGGCGCGGTCGGCGGCAGCCGAGATCTGCTCCGCGCTGGTGCCGTCGGAGAAGCCTTCGGCGGCGATACCGAAGGGCGCGAAGGTGCGCGCCAGCAGCGTCTCGGTCCCGCCATAGAGCGGCTGGCTGTGCAGGATAGCATCGCCTGGCCGCGCGAAGGCGAGAATCGTCGTGGCGATGGCCGACATGCCCGAGGAGAACACCAGCGCGCTCTCGCCACCCTCGTAGATCGCCAGCCGGTCCTCGACGATCTCGCTGTTGGGATGGTTGAAGCGCGAGTAGACGAGGCCGGCCGAGCCGCGCGTCGGCGGCTCGCGGCGGCCGGCGACGTAGTCGAAGAAATCGCGCCCCTCCTCGGCGGAACGGAAAACGAAGGTCGAGGTCAAAAACACCGGCGGCTTGACCGAACCTTCCGACAGCGCCGGGTCGTAGCCGTAGCCCAGCATCAGCGTTTCCGGCCGCAGCCGGCGATTGCCGATCCTGTCCGTATGACTGCGGTCCTCGGCCATGCCTGCCTCCGTCGCGGCGTCTCCCACATGAAAGTGGGGAGGCGGCACGAGGGACGGAAGGGCAGCCGGCCTCGCCTTGGTGGAATCAGTCGTCCCTGTCGGCGGGCTTGGCGGCTACGGTCCACTGCGCGCCGGTGGGCGAAACGCCGTCCTTGGCGGTTGCGGCCAGCAGCGATTGCAGCGGATTGGCGCCACCGGCGAAGCCCGCCTCGGCCAGCAGCTTGTCGATCACCGGCGCGTTGGCGCGATAGGCCAGCAGCGCGTTGAGCAGCGAATCGGACTGGCCGCCACCGCCCGCGCCGTTGGCCGCTCCGCCCGGGAGGCCGCCGCCCATGTCGATGATGCGCACGTCGCCGATCTTCTCCAGCGGCTTGACCGCCTCGGCCAGCGCCAGCGGCACGATGCGCAGTCGCTCCTTGCTGACTTCGAACTCGATCACGGCCTGCGACAGCGCATTGCGCGCTTCGTTGATCTTGCGCTGGCCGTCGGCCTCGACCTCGTAGGTCTTGGCCTGGGCCTCGGCCTTGATCTTGGCGGCGTCGGCGTCGGCCTGTGCCTCGGTGCGCACGGCATCGGCCTTGTCTTCCGCCGCCTGCTTCTCGGCCTGGGCGGCGATGGTCAGCTTGGCCGCGTCCTGCTCGGCCATCTGCCGGGCGCTGATGACGGCCGTCTGCCGCTCGCGCTCGGCGATCGCCACCTGGCGTGCGGTCTCGACACTTTCGGTGGCCGACGTCGCAAGCGCACGTGCTTCCTCGGCGCGGGCGCGCGCCTCGCTCTCGGCCCGGCTCTTGTCGGCCACGGCGATGGCGCGATCCTGGTCGGCGATCTCGACGTCGCGCTTCTTGGCGATTGCCAGCGTCTCGGCCGTGCGCTCCGAGTCGATTTGCCGCTGCCGGATGGCGAGATCGGCCTCGATGCGGGTTGTCTCCTGCGCCTGCTTGGCAGTGGCGGTGCGCTGCGCGATCGCCTGCTCGGCGATGATGCGCGCCTCCTCCTCGGCCTGGCGCGCTTCGGCTTCCTTCTGCGCGGCGGCGGCACGGGTTTCCGCGCTCTTGTTGACGATGTCGCGCTGCTGCGTCAGCTCGGCTTCTTTCTTCTGCCGCTCGATGTCCAGCGTGCGCTGGCGCGCTTCGAGATCCTGCTGGGCAATAGCCACTTCGGTGTTGCGCACCGTGAGGTTGCGCTCCTGGCGGCGCGATTCGGTGATGCGCGTGAGCGCGGTCAGGCCCTCGGCATCGAAGGCATTGTTGGGGTTGAAATACTTGGTGTCGGTCTGGTCGAGCTTGGTGAGCGATGCGCTCTCCAGCTCCAGGCCGTTCAGCTCAAGGTCGCGGGCAACAGCGGTCTGCACCGACTGCACGAAGGTGGCGCGCTGCTCCTGCAGCTCGGCCAGCGCCATGGTGGCCGCGACGCTGCGCAGGGCGTCGACGAACTTGGCTTCGACCAGCGCGCGCAACTGCTCGGCCTCGTTGGTGCGGTCGCCCAGAGTCTGGGCTGCCAGCGCGATTGACGGCGAGTCAGGCTTCACGCGCACATAGAACTCGACCCCGATATCGGCGCGCATGCGGTCGCGCGTGATCATGGCGTCGGCATTGTCGCGCTTCACCTCAAGACGCAGGGTTTGCAGGTTGACCCAGGCGATGCTCTGAAAGATCGGCAGGACGATGGAGCCGCCATCGAGCACCACCTTCTGCCCGCCCAGACCGGTGCGGACATAGGCGCGGTCCTTCTCGGCGCGGACGTAGAGCCGCGCGATCACCAGGCCGATGGCCAGCAAGGCGGCGAGACCGATAACGGCCGGAACCGCCAGCGTCAGCAGCGCGTCGAACATCTTGCATCCCCCTCCCGTTGCCGGTGCACAACAGGCGCCGGCGCAAGCCCCCGTGACGATCGGGCTCTCAGCCCGTACGCCGCCCCACAACATCCTCCGTCAGGCGTGCATCGGCCGGTGTCACGGCCAGCACGCCGCCGGTACGCACCTCGATCACCAGCACCGGACTGCCCGCAGCGATGATCTGCTCCGAATCCGCCGGCTCGACCCGCGGCCAGTGCAGATTGCCGTGGCGGTCGCGGATGCGGGCGCGCGCGACAACCCCCTTCTTTGCGGGGCCGACCGTCACTTCGCCCACCAGGCCGACGAAATCCGCACCGGTCTGCGCGTAGCTCTCGTCGCGCGGCACCACGCTGGCCACGGCCCGCGAAACATGCCGGGTCAGCACCACCGCCGGCACGATCACCAGCACCATCGCCAGCAGTGCCGGCACATAGAAGCCGATGGCGCTGGTGGCAGTCTGCAACACCATGCCCAGCCCGGCGAAGGCGGCCAGCAGGGCGATGATCAGCACCAGCAGCGGCACGCGGCCGGCATTCAGCCAGTCCAGTGCCGTACCGAATGCGCCCTGGTGCTGACCGTCTGGCTTGGCGCCGTGCGGGCCGTGGTCAATGGCATGATCCAGCGCCGTGCCGAGTTCTCCATGGCCGGCGTCGACAGACATGCCATCATGCCCTACGGCATGATCGATCAGCGCCGACAGCGGCTTGCCTGCCAGAAGGGTGCCGATCTCGATCAGCAGCAGGCCGAACAGGACCAGCGCCGCCACCGAGAAGGGTGCGACGTCCGGATGGGTGAAGAAATCCAGCATCGGCGCACCGAGGATCGCATCAGCCCTGCCCGGCTTTCAAGCGCGCCAACCGCTCGGCCACGGCATGCTTGCGCGCCAGATCGTTGAGCTCGTCGAGCGCCTTGCCGTCGCTGGCCGGTGTGCCCGCCGGCACGCCCGTCAGCCGCTCGATCGCCGCCTGCGCGCGCTCGACCTTGCCGGTGGCCCTGGCCACGCGCGTGTCGCCCGCCGCCGCACCGGAGCCGTCCGGTGCGGTCTGCCGCGTGCGCCTGAGATCAGCGAGCCGCGTCTCGGCCTCGCGTCGGCTGGCGCGCACGGCATCCAGCGTCTGATTGAGCTGCGCGATCTTCTCGTCGGCATCGGCCGCCAGCCGCGCCAGCACGCCGAGCTGTGCCTCGATATCCAGCTGACGGTCGATGCCGGCCTCGGCGAGATCGTCGCGCCCCTTGCCGACCGCGACCCTGACGTTCTCGTCGAGCTCGCCGCGTTCGCGTTCCAGCTCCTTGCGCCGCAGGTCGAGCCGCGCCTTCTCGGCCATCGCCTTGCCCAGCTCGCCGCGCACCTCGTCAGCGGCACCGTCAATCTCGCGGATGGCCTGTTCCATCACCGCTTCCGGGTTGACGTCTTCCGCCACGTTGATGGCGGCGTGAGTCATGCCGGCGATGACGCGGCCAATACGGGTGACAACGGTCTCGGTAGCCATGGTCTGCTCCTTCTGCCCCAGACGGGCGATGTCGCGATCAGACTCGATGCTCAACTCCCAGCCACTCGCCTGGCGCAGCAGCCGTGCCGGCGCGCCGCCCGGCCACACCCGCCCATAGCCGGCCACGGCGAAGGGCACGCTGATCCGGCCCTCGGGCGTGGCGATGGAAACGCTGGCAATGCCGCGGACCGAGTACAGCCGCTCGTCCAGCGGCACGCCCTCGACCACCAACCCGCGACGCCGCGTTGCCCAATCGCGCAAGGCCAGCGTCGTGAGCTGGGCCGGCAATCCCACGGCCTGCCGCGCGCGCTCATAGAAGTTCCGGTGCAGCGCCACGTGATCGGCTGAATGATCGGCGGGAATGGTGTTATCGAGCCATCGCGCCAGCGCAGCGTAGCTTTCGGCGAGTCCCTCCAGCGCCGCGGAACCGGCCGCGTCGGGCTCCAGCCGAAGGCGAATGAACCCGCCCAGATCGCTTTTGCGCTTTCGGACCACATGCAAACCATAAAGTACGTCTTTTATACTTTTCAAGCACAGAGTCAATGAAAATTGTGGCGACCGCTCACTTTATACTTCTTCGATGCGGTGGATTGAATGGGATTGGCGCGACCGCGCTGGCGGCGCCATATAGCGGCGATGCCAGACACCCATATCGCACCCCTCTCCATGCCGTGGCTGCAGCGGCGCCCGACCATTGAGGGCGAGGGACGGCCGTTCAGGGTTGTTTCGGATTACCAACCGGCCGGCGACCAGCCCGAAGCGATCCGCCAACTCATCCAGGGCCTGGGCGAAGGCGAGCACGACCAGGTGCTGCTGGGCGTTACCGGGTCCGGCAAGACCTTCACCATGGCCAACGTGATCGCCGCAGTGAATCGGCCGACGCTGGTGCTGGCGCCCAACAAGACGCTTGCGGCGCAGCTCTACGGCGAGATGAAGGGCTTCTTCCCGGACAATGCGGTCGAATACTTCGTGTCGTACTACGACTACTACCAGCCCGAAGCGTACGTGCCGCGCAGCGACACCTATATCGAGAAGGACTCCTCCATCAACGAGCAGATCGACCGGCTGCGGCACGCCGCAACGCGGGCGCTGATGGAGCGCAACGACGTGGTGATCGTGGCCTCGGTGTCGTGCATCTACGGCATCGGCCCGCTGGAGAACTACCAGGCGATGACTTTCCGCCTGACGGTGGGCGACCGGATCAACCGCGCCGAGCTGCTGCGGCGGCTGGTCGAGATCCAGTACAAGCGCAACGACCAGGCCTTTGCCCGCGGCGCGTTCCGGGTACGCGGCGATTCGATCGAAGTCTTCCCGGCGCACTACGAGGATCGCGCCTGGCGCATCTCGATGTTCGACGACGAGATCGACGCCATCGCCGAGTTTGATCCGCTGACCGGCGAGAAGACCACCAGCCTGCAGGACATCGTGGTCTACGCCAACAGCCACTATGTGACGCCGCGCCCGACCATGACGGGAGCCATCCAGAAGATCCGCGAGGATCTGGCGAAACGGCTTGACGAGTTCACCCGTGCCGGGCGGCTTCTGGAAGCCGAGCGGCTGGCGCAGCGCACCCAGTTCGATCTCGAGATGCTGGAAACCACCGGCTCCTGCGCCGGCATCGAGAACTACTCGCGCTACCTGACGGGCCGCAAGCCGGGCGAGCCGCCGCCGACGCTGTTCGAGTACTTCCCCGAGGGCTCGCTGCTGATCGTCGATGAGAGCCATGTGACGGTGCCGCAGATCGGCGGCATGTTCCGCGGCGACTTCAACCGCAAGAGCGTGCTGGCGGAGTACGGCTTCCGCCTGCCCTCGTGCATCGACAACCGGCCGCTGAAGTTCGAAGAATGGAACGCGATGCGGCCGCACACGCTGTTCGTGTCGGCCACACCGGGGCCGTGGGAGATGGAGCGCACCGGCGGCGTCTTCGTCGAGCAGGTGATCCGGCCCACCGGCCTCATCGATCCGGTCTGCATCGTGCGGCCGGTCGAGAAGCAGGTCGACGATCTGCTGGCCGAGTGCCGCGAATGCGCGAAGCGCGGCGAGCGCGTGCTGGTCACGACGCTTACCAAACGCATGGCGGAAGACCTCACCGAATACATGCACGAGGCAGGCATACGCTGCCGCTACCTGCATTCCGACATCGACACGCTGGAGCGCATCGAGATCATCCGCGACCTGAGGCTGGGCGCTTTCGACGTGCTGATCGGCATCAACCTGCTGCGCGAGGGCCTCGACATCCCGGAATGCGCGCTGGTCGCCATCCTTGACGCCGACAAGGAAGGCTTCCTGCGCTCGCCCACCTCGCTGGTTCAAACCATCGGACGGGCGGCGCGCAACGTCGACGGCCGCGTGATCCTGTATGCCGACCGCATGACCGATGCGCTGAAATACGCCATCGGCGAAACCGAGCGCCGCCGTGCCAAGCAGCAGGCTTACAACGACGCCAACGGCATCACGCCGGCCTCGATCCGCAAGAACATCAACGAGGTGCTGCAGTCGGTCGCCGAGCGCGACCACTTCACCGTGGATACCGGTGTCTCCGGCGACATCCAGCTCATCGGCCACAACCTGCAGGCCCATATCACGGCATTGGAGAAGCGCATGCGCGAAGCGGCCGCCAATCTCGAGTTCGAGGAAGCGGCCCGCCTGCGCGACGAGATCCGCCGGCTGGAGGAAAACGATCTCGGCCTGCCGCCCGGCAGTATCCGGCCGCGCTCGACCGCCGGGGCTGCGGGCAACAGTGCGCAAACGCCCTACGGCAAGGTCCAGAACTCGCGCACCTTCCGCGGCGTGAAGACCGGCTCCGGCTCGCGCGGTAAACCCGCCCGCCGCAGCGCCCGCCGCTGACACTTCGCAGCGACAAGAGCGGGCGAGACGCCCGTAGCGCAAGCGCAGGGCGAGTTCATGGACACCAAGGCTCCTGCACGGCTGGCTTGCGTGGTTCATGGCTGCGCGGGCGGCGGGGCGCCGGTAGGGTTCGCGATCTTGAGCCGCAACGTCGCATGACGACGACCGCAATTCCTGCCGAAACCAACACGCGTCTCTACATCATCGCACTACTGTCGCTCACCGCGGTGCAGATGCTGTCGACCGTCGCCTTCAACATCGCGGCCGTTCTGGCGCCAGCCGCCGCGCCGGCGCTGGGCGTGGCCGCGGATGACGTCGCCTATTACGTGGCACTGGTCTATCTGGTTTCGATCTGTGCCGCGATGGCGGGCGGGCCGATGGCACTGCGGCTGGGCGCGGTACGGCTGACGCAGTGCGCGCTGGCGGTTTCGGCGATCGGATGCATGGCACTGGCCTCAGGCCAGCTTGCGCTCGCGATCCTCTCGGCCCTGATTGTCGGCCTGGGCGGCGGCCCGCTGACGGCGGCGAGTTCGCAGATCCTGGCGCGCGTCACGCCCTCGCGGCTGTCGAACATCACCTTTTCCATCAAACAGAGCGGCGTGCCGCTGGGCTTTGCGCTGGGCGGTGCGTTGGTGCCGATGAGCGTCGAGCGCTATGGCTGGCAGGCGGTCGCGGCAGGCGTGGGTGTCATCTGCGTCGCGACCGCGCTGGCGCTGCAGCCGCTGCGCCCGCTCTACGACACCGGCGCCTCCCGGCGCGGCCGCCTGCTGCCGACGCTGTACCAGATCATCGATCCCCTGAAGCTGGCATGGGCCGATCCCGTGCTGCGACGGCTGTGTCTCGCGGCGATCTCGTTCTCCTCGATGCAGGCGACGATCGTGAATTTCATGATCCTCTACGGCATCAACGGCCATCAGCTTGACTACGTCGCGGCCGGCATCGTGCTCGCCTTCGCCACCGCGGCCGGCATGTTCGGCCGCGTGTTCTGGGGTGCGCTGGCCGACCTCACCCGGCGACCCCTGACAATGCTGGCGGTGCTGGGCCTGGCCATGACAGCCGGCGGGTTTGCGCTGGCAGCGGCGGAGCCGGGCTGGCCGTCCTGGCTGCTCCATGCCGTGGCGGTGGCGCTGGGCGGCTCGGCCATCGGCTGGAACGGCGTCTTCATCTCCGAATGCGCGCGGCGTGCCCCGCCGGGACGCGCCGGCGAGTTTGTCGGCGCCACCTCGTTGTTCGTCTTCCTCGGCCCGGTGGTGTGGCCGGTGCTGTTCCGCGCCATCCTCTATCTGACGCATTCCTATCCCGCAGGCTTTGCGATCATGGCGGCAGCCACCGGCGTGAGCGCTATGGCGATCGCCCGTCTTCTGCGTTCGGGCGAGCGGTAGGGCCCCATGGCAACGGCGGCGGCAGCCGGCACGCGCACTTTCGTCTGGGCCGCAGCGGCCATGCTGGCCGTCCAAGTGATGGCGTCATTTGCCATCCAAGCGATTCCGGTGATGGCACCTGTCGCGGCACCAGCCTTCGGCGTGGACCGCGACGATGTCGGCTACTTCATGGCCTTCGTCTACGTTGCCGCCATCCTCTCCTCTTCGGCCGGCGGGTTGCTTGCCGCGCGCTATGGCGCCGTGCGCGTCTGCCAGGGCGCTCTGCTGCTCTGCGCCGCCGCGCTTGCGATCTTCGGCGCCGGGTCCGCCTGGCTGCTGATCCCGGCCGCGCTGGCGATGGGGCTGGGCATGGGGCCGCCCACTCCCGCCAGCTCGCAGGTGCTTTCGCGGGTGACACCGCCACGCCTTGCCGCCATGACGTTCTCGATCAAGCAGACGGGCGTGCCGCTGGGCAACATGGCGGCCGGCCTCGCTATCCCGGCGCTGATCGCGCTGGGCGGCTGGCAGAACGCAGCATGGATCTCGGGCGCATGCTGCCTCGCACTGGCGGTCATGATCGAGCCGCTGCGCGCGTCGCTCGACGTGGAGGGCGCTACCGCGGGCGGACTGGCCTCGGCCTTGCGCAACCTGTTCACGCCGGTCCGCCTGGTGTGGCGGGCACCGGACTGGCGCCGCCTGGCGCTGGTCTCGTTCGTGTTCACGGCCATGCAGGTGACCTTCGGCGCCTTTCTGGTGGTCTATCTCGTGCAGCGCCTGGCGCTCGACCTCACCACCGCGGGCCTCGTGCTCGCCATCGGGCAGCTGAGCGGCGCGGCGGCCCGCATCGTCTGGGGCGCCGTCGCGGATGCCACGCGCCGGCCTGCCATGACCCTTGCGGGGCTCGGGTTCGGCATGGCGTGTGGTTCCGCGACGCTGGCAGCCATCGACGCAAGCTGGTCGTTCGCGGGGCTGGCGGCGGCCGCCCTGCTCTATGGCACGACGGCGATCGGCTGGGGCGGCGTCTTCTTTGCCGAGCTGGCGCGGCGTGCTCCATCCGGGCAGGCCGGCCTGCTGACAGGCGGTGCACAGTTCTTCACCTTCTCCGGTGCGCTGTTGGTACCCCCCCTGTTCAGCCTGATGCTGGCGCTGTTCGATTCGTATGCACTCAATTTCGCGCTGCTGGCCGTTGCCAGTCTTGCGTGCGGCGTCGCCCTGCTGCCGCTGGCGCGCACCGAACGCCCCGAAGCCTGAGGTGCAGCTACGTCTTGCAGTAGAGCGCGCGGTAGTCGCCGACCAGCAGGCCGAACAGCAAGTGGTCGTGCCAGCGACCGTTGATCTTGAGGTAGTGCCGCGCAATGCCCTCCTCGCGGAAGCCCACCTTGCGCAGCACGGCGCGGCTGGGCGCGTTGCTCGGCAGGCACGCCGCCTCCAGCCGGTTGAGCCGCAGCTCGTCGAAGATAAAGGGCAGCAGGGCGCGCAGCGACTCGGTCATGATGCCCTGGCCGGCATAGGCCTGCCCCATCCAGTAGCCGACGCTGGCGCTCTGCGCCACCCCGCGGCGCACGTTCGAAACCGAGATGCCGCCGGCCAGCCGCCGGGGCTGTGTGAGGAAGATGAAGAACGTATAGCCCTCGCCCGCACGCCACTCCTGCATGTAGTGGCGCAGGCGGCGGCGATAGGCATCGCGCGTCAGGGCATCGTCGCCCCAGGTCGGTTCCCACGGCGTGAGATATGCGCGGCTGGCCGCCCGCAGCTCGGCCCATTCGCGCCAGTCGTCGGCCGAAGGCGCACGCAGATAGACCCGCTCGCCTTGCAGGCGCGGCGTCGACATCAGCGCCAGCGGGACATCCGATAGTCGAAACATTTGCCGGCGAACCCCGACAGGAATGGCGCGCCAGCATACACGATCTGGCCGGCGTCATCCCACTACTATCATGGCCGCAAGATTCAGGCGCGCAGGCGGGCGGCGATCGAGTCGTAGCTCTCCAGCTTCGTCACCGGCCCCAGGGCGCAGACGCCGGGCGTGGAAGCCAGCAGGCGCTGCGCCACGCGGCGCACAGCAGTTTCGTCGACGGCCTCGATGCGCGCCACGGTCTCGGCGTAGGGGATCAGGCGGTCATGGATCAGGAGCTGGCGGGCCGCCTGCTCGCAGCGCGAATGGCTCGACTCCAGCGCCATCAACGTGCCGGCCTTGAGCTGCGCACGGGCGCGTACGACCTCGGCCTCGTCCACGTCCTCGGCGACCTTGCGGAACTCCTCGCAGATGATCGGCACCAGTTCGGGCAGGCTCTCACCGGCGGTGCCAGCATAGATGCCGAACAGGCCGCCATCGCGGTAGGAAGCGTTGAAGGAATAGATTGAATACACCAGCCCCCGGTCCTCGCGGATGCGCTGGAACAAGCGCGAGGACATGCCGCCGCCGAACAGCGTCGAGAACACCGCCAGCGCATGATGGTCCGGATCGAGATAGCCGAAGGCCTCGCCGCCGATCACGATATGCGCCTGCTCGAGATCGTCGGTGTCGCGCCGGTCGCCGCCGGCATAGACCGGCGCCGTGGGCGCACCCTCGCCGCCGCTGCGCGGCAGGCGGCCGAACGCCTTCGCCGCCAGCTCGACGAAGCGCTCGTGCTCGATCGCGCCGGCCGCCGACAGCACCATGCGTTCGGCGACGTAGCGATGCTGCATCCAGTCGAAGAGATCGGCACGGGCAATGGCATTCACCGTAGCCTCGGTGCCCAGCACCGGACGCCCCAGGGGCTGCTCCGGAAAGGCGACAGCCTGGAAACGATCGAAGATGATGTCGTCAGGCGTATCCATCGCCTGGCCAATCTCCTGCAGGATCACGCCGCGCTCGCGCTGCAGCTCCTCCTCGACGAAAGTCGACTCCAGCAGGATGTCGGCGACCAGGTCGACCGCCAGCGGCACGTCATCGCGCAGCACCGTGGCGTGATAGGCGGTGAGCTCGCGGCCGGTATAGGCGTTGAGGCTGCCGCCGACGTTCTCGATCTCCTCGGCGATGCCGCGCGCGGTGCGCCGCTTGGTGCCCTTGAACGCCATGTGCTCCAGCAGGTGCGCCAGGCCGTTGCGCGGGGCGGGTTCGTGGCGCGCGCCGGCCGCCACCCACACGCCAAGTGCTACCGTCTCGACGTGCGCCATCATGTCGGTCACGATGCGCAGGCCGTTGTCCAGCGTGGTGATGCGCGTGCTCATGCGAATACCGCCACCTCGTCCATCAGTCGCTTCAGGGCCGCAATATCGTTGGGCAGTGTCGTGCAACGCTCCGCCTTCGTGGCCAGATCGGCCAGGCGCGCCGGCAACGGCGGCGCTTCGCCGGTGGCCGTCCTGACGGCATCGGGAAACTTCGCGGGATGCGCCGTGGCCAGCACCACCATCGGCACGTCGCGCGCACCGCGTCTCTGCCGCGCCACCGCGTAGGCGACAGCAGTGTGCGGATCGAGCAGCTCGCCCGTCTCACGCCTTGCATCGGCGATGGCGCTGAGCGTGCCGGCATCGTCCAGCCGGCCGGCATCGAAGGTGGCTCGGGCGCGCGCGAGCTGCGCGGCGCTCACGCTCATGGCGCCGGTCGCGCGAAACGCATGCATGGCGCGCGCCAGCGCCTTGCCGTCGCGGTCGAACAGGTCGAACAGGAAGCGCTCGAAATTGCTCGACACCTGGATGTCCATGCTGGGCGACCAGGTCGGTGTCACGCCGGCGAGGCGCTGCTCGCCGCTTTCGATGAAGCGCGCCAGAATGTCGTTGCTGTTCGAGGCAATCAGCAGCCGCTCGACCGGCAGGCCCATGGCCCGTGCCGCGTAGCCAGCATAGATGTTGCCGAAGTTGCCAGTGGGCACGCAGAAGGAGACCGGGCGGTCCGGAGCGCCAAGGCTGAGCGCGGCGTGGAAGTAGTAGACGATCTGCGCCATGACCCGCGCGAAATTGATCGAGTTCACCGCCGTCAGCCGGTGGCGGTCACGGAAGGGGAGATCGTTGAAGCAGGCCTTGGCAAGGTCCTGGCAGTCGTCGAAGGTGCCCTCGATGGCGATGTTGTGCACGTTGGGCGCCAGCACGGTGGTCATCTGCCGGCGCTGCACCTCGCTCACCCGGCCTTCCGGATGCAGCATGAAGATGTCGATCGCCTTGCGGTCGCGTACCGCTTCGATCGCGGCCGAGCCGGTATCGCCCGAGGTGGCGCCGATGATACGGGCGCGTCGGCCGGCACGGGTCAGCAGCGCATCGAGCGTGCGGCCGAGGAACTGCAGGGCCACATCCTTGAAGGCCAGCGTCGGGCCGTGAAACAGCTCGAGCAGGTACAGATCGCCGACCGGCAGCGGCTTGAGCCGCACCACGCCGGGATCGTCAAAGCCGGCATAGGCCTCCCCCACCAGGCGCCCCAGCGTCGCGGCATCGAAGGCATCCCCCACAAAGGGGACCATCAGACGCGTAGCCAGCTCGGGATAGGAGAGGCCCCGCAGCGCACCGATCTCGGCCTTCGACAGGGTCGGCCAGGTTTCCGGCACGTACAGGCCGCCATCACGCGCCAGGCCGGCAAGCACCACCTCTTCAAAGGTGAGACGCTCCACGGACGGGCCTGATCCCTGGCGGGTGCTGATGTAGCGAATGGCGGACATTGGGCGGGCGGGGCGGAAGGGCGCGGACCATAGCGGCGAGGGTCCACCCGCGCAATGCCGAGAATCTCTCAGTAATTACAATGACTTGAGTGATGGTGGTGCGCTCTTTAACCTGTCGCCTCCGCGCACTCGCCATGCGCCTTCATGACCCGCTTCCCGGAGGGCGGGAACTTCTCCAGCAGGCGCGCGGGCCGCGTCGGGCGGCGCACGAGATCACCACCGCAATTGGGACAACGGCCGCCGAACCGTTTTTCGGCGCAGGCTGCGCAGAAGGTGCATTCGAACGTGCAGATCAGCGCGTCCTCGGCCCCGTTAGGCAGGTCCTTGTTGCAGCATTCGCAATTGGGGCGCAGCTCCAGCACGGCTCTCCCTCCTAACCGACGGCGACTTTTGGCGGCGGTGCGGGTTCGGCCGGCTCAGCCGGCTCATTTGCGGCAGCCGTCTGCGTCTGTCCGGCATCCGCCGGTGGAGGCGGTTCCGCATCCGCACCGCTGGCGGGAAGGGCTTCGGTGGCGGGCGGCGCCTCAAGGGCAGCGCGGCTGGCGGCCATCTCCTTCTCGGCGTCGCTGGCACCCTCCTCGATTGCAGCCCTGATCTCGCGCGAGGGATCGAGCGCCTGCAGGTCGAGCACCGCATCCTTGGCACCCGATTCGACCTGCTTCTTCAGCTCGTCGAGCTCGGCCTGCCGCATCATGTCATCGACGTGGCCGCGGAACTCACCGGCCATGTTGCGCGCCGTCGCCACCCACTTGCCCAGCGTGCGCAGCATGCCGGGCAACTCCTTGGGGCCAATAAAGATCAGCGCGATAACCGCGATGACCATCAGCTCCGGAGCATCGATGCCGAACATGGGGCGGCGCGCCGACCGGTCGAACCGGCTTCGTCAGGTCTTGACCTGTTCCTTGCCGGCCGGCTCGCCGGTGGCGCCCTGGCCGATCGTGCGCGCATCATCGCCCGGCGTTGCCGTCTTGGCGGCAGCCTGGTCCTGGTTGCCCTCGCCCGACACGCCCTTCTTGAAGGCGCTCAGGCCCTTGCCGAAATCGCCCATAAGCTGCGAAATCTTGCCGCGACCGCCAAACAACAGCAACACCACCGCCAGCACTATCAGCCAGTGCCAAATGCTGAAACTGCCCATCGTCCGCCTCCTGCCTCGATGGCCGGGCCCTGCCCGGGATTTGATCCGTCTTATGGACCAGCGCCCGCCATGCCGCAACACGGGCAGGCTCTTCCTCTTCTCATGTAGGCGCTGGCGCGGGAAAAACGAAGACCTGCCGCGGATCCAGCGAGATGCGAAGCTCGCTTCCCTCGGCCGGCAGGAAGTGGCCCGGCACCCGCACGTGCCAGTGGCTGTGCTCTTCCAGCCCCCCGGGTCCCTCATGTCGATGGGTGGGGTCGGTGTTCAGACATACATGTACCCAACTCGTGCGGCCCAGCAGGCGTGACGCCAGTACCCGGGCCGGCAGCACGCCAATGGGCGGCGCGGTGACGATGCCCTGCTCCGCTCCGGCCACTTTCAGGGCTTCGGGCCGGATCAGCACATGCACCGCCTTGCCTTCGGCATGGCCGTTGGCCTGCACTCTGCCGAAGGGTGTGGCGACATGGCCATCGCGCACCACGCTGTCAATGCGGTTCACCTCGCCCATGAACTCGGCGACGAACTCGCTGGCCGGCTGCGTATAGATCTCTGCGGGCCGGCCCACCTGCTCCAGCGCGCCATCGCGCATCACGGCGATCCGGTCGGCCATGAACATGGCCTCCTCCGGGTCGTGCGTCACGACCAGCGTCGTCACCTTGTCCGACTTCAGCAAATGCAGCGCTTCGTCGCGCACGGCAGAGCGCAGCCGCGTGTCGAGGCCCGAGAACGGCTCGTCGAGCAGCATGGCCCGCGGAGCGGGCGCCAGCGCCCGTGCCAGGGCAACGCGCTGCTGCTGGCCGCCGGAGAGCTGATGCGGCCAGGCATGGACAAACCCGTCGAGATGCACACGGTTGAGCATGGCCTTGACGCGAGTGCGCTTCTCGCCGGCGGACAGCCGGCGCAGCCCGAAGCCGACATTGCCGGCGATATCCAGATGTGGAAACAGCGCCATGTCCTGGAAAACGAAGCCGACGCCGCGGGCTTCCGGCGGCAGATCCCGGCCAGGCTCGCCCACGACCTTGCCGGCTATGGCGATGCGGCCTTGCTGCAGCGGCTCCAGCCCCGCCAGCAGCCGCAGCACCGTCGTCTTGCCGCAGCCTGAGGGGCCCAGCAGGCAGACCAGTTCCCCCGGGGCCACGCTCAGCGTGAAATCGCGCACTACGGGCGTGCCGTCGTAAGCGTGATTGACGCCAATGAGATCCAGGCCGGCACATCCGGTCATGCCCGGTTCATAGCCGCTGCCGTGGCGGTACTCCAGTCCTGCCTGCACCTATGGCGAGCGACCGGATCAGCCAGCGGCAGCCCGCGCCGTGGGGCCGTGCGCGGGTGGATCATAGCGGTGATCGCGAAACAGGCCGGTGGGTGGCGCGTCAGGGTCCAGCTCGTCGTACCGGTAGGTGGCCAGCAGGATCTTCGGTGCGCTGCCGTTCACGGCGTACACCGACAAGGTTTCACCCTCTTCGAAGGACACCAGCAGGCCCGGCGCGTGCCATACACCGCGATTCACGGCTTCATGGCCCGGCGCAACAAAGAATGTCTTGCACATTTGGCTTGGCCCCGATGCAACGCCGCACGTCCCCCAAGCGAAACCCTAGCCAGCCAACGCAGTTACAGCGACAAACCAGCGCGGTGCTGCCGTGAAAATCCCGGCGGCCGCGTGATATCGCCGGGACGAACAATTTGCCCGCTGCTGCAGTAGAAGTGCAAACCCCTTGTCAGGCCCTGCGGTTGCGGCGCCGGTCCTCGTCGCGATCCCACATCAGGAAGTCAGGGCCAAGCTGATCGAGGCTCGGACATCCGATCTGGCCCATGGTGAGATCGATCTCGCGCCGCAGGATGTTGATGGCCGCCCTGGCGCCAGCCAGTCCGGCCACCGCCGCGCCATAGAGGGTGGCGCGGCCGACGAACACGAACCTGGCGCCGAGGCAGAGCGCGATCAGCGCGTCGGCCCCGCGGCGCACGCCGCTGTCAAGCATCAGGGTCATCTTGTCGCCGACCGCGTCGCGGATCGCCGGAAAGACCTCCAGCGGCGCCGGCGCACGATCGAGCTGCCGTGCCCCGTGGTTGGACACCATGATGCCGTCCACGCCCAGCGAGGCGGCACGGATCGCATCGTCAGGATGCATGATCCCCTTGATCACGAAATTGCGCGGCCACAGGCGGCGGAAATTTTCGACATCGCGCCACGTCAGCGGCGCTGCCGTCTGGGTCGAGACAAAGGCCGACACGGCGTCGGCATCCGCCCCGTTACCGGCATAGGGCGCCCAGTTCGAGAACATCGGCGTGCCATGCCGCAGATAGCCGGCCAGCCAGCCGGGATGGCGCAACGCCTCGAACTTGGTTCCCCAGGTGAGCTTCAGCGGCCGCGTGAAGCCGTTGCGCTGGTTGCGTTCGCGGTTGGAATGGACCGGCACGTCGACGGTCAGCACCAGCGTGGAGAGGCCGGCATCACTGGCGCGGCGGATCATGTCCTCGGAGATCTTCTTGTCGCGCGCCGCGTAGAGCTGATACCAGCCGTGCTCCGGCGCCAGCTTTGCCAGCTCCTCGATGGAGGCCGTGCTGCTGCCCGACATGATGAAGGGAATGTTCGCGTCGCGGGCCGCCTGCGCCAGCATCAGATCGGCGCCCGGGCGGAACAGGCTGGCCAGCCCCGTGGGTGCGATACCGAACGGGCTGGCGTAAGTGCGGCCGAACAACGCCGCCGACTGGTCGCGTTTGGAGACGTCGACCAGATAGCGTGGCACCAGGCGCGTCTCACGGAATGCCCGTTCGTTGCGATCAAGGCCATCCTCGTCCTCGACGCCGCCCTCGATGAAATCGAAGGCAATCCGCGGCAGGCGTTTCCTGGCCGCGCGCCGCAGATCATCGACATTGACCACGCCGTCCATCGTTCCCCCGCAATTCCCTGGTGCCGGCCAGATTAGCCTCCGTGACTGCTCTTCGTCAGCGTTCCATTCGGCCGTGGCAGCCATGCGCGCCGGCGGTCAGAAAAGTGAACGGGATTCATTTCCTGTTGCGGCACGTTGTCTGGCTTACCTACTATGGCGACACGAAGCAGGCGGAGAGCGCGATGGCGGATGTGCGCTGCGAGCGGCGGGACGCCGTACTGTGGATCACCATCGACCGTGAGGCGCGGCGCAACGCGCTGAACGAGGATGTGGCGATGGGAATCGCCGAGGGCGTCCGCCAGGCGCAATCCGACCGCTCCATCCGTGCCGTGGTGCTGACAAGCGCCGGGGAGGGCGTCTTCTGTGCCGGGGGCGACGTGAAGCCTGATGCCGAGGGCAATCCTTTCGACGTCGATCCGGCGCAGCCGCGCAACCCGGTCGTCGAGCTGTTCAGGGAAATGGAGCGCTGCGACGTTCCCATCGTGGCGCGCGTCAACGGGCATGCGTTCGGCGGCGGCTTCGGCCTGGTGTGCGCCTGCGACATGGCGGTCGCGGCGGAGGAGGTTCGGCTGGGCACGCCCGAGGCGCGCATCGGCCTCTTCCCGATGATGATCCTGCCCTACATGCTGCGCGTGGTGCCGCGCCGGGCGCTGATGGAGATGTGCGTCACCGGCGAGCCGTGGACCGCTGCGGAAGCGAAGGCGCTGGGCATCGTGAACCACGTCGCGCCGCGCACACAGCTCGACGCGAAGCTCGACTGGCTGCTGCAGCGCTTTGTCGGCAACTCGCCCACGGCGGTGCGGCTGGGCAAGCATGCGCTGCATGCCGTCCAGGACATGACGCTGCCGCAGAGCCTCGACTTCGCGCAGAGCTTCCTGGCGCAGATGGCGCGCACCCAGGACGCGCGCGAGGGCTTCCGCGCCTTCAACGAGCGCCGCCCGCCCGACTGGCCCGCGCGATAGGTGCACCTATGGCTACTTTCGGCCTGACAGACGAAGAGCTGCTGGCCCTACCGCTGCATTTCAGTCCCGAGTTGTTCAAGGACCAGGTGGTGCTGGTGTCGGGCGCTGGCAGCGGGCTGGGCAAAGCGATTGCCATCCAGTTCGCCCGGCTGGGTGCACGGCTGGCGATCTGCGGCCGGCGCGCCGAGCGGCTGGAAGCAACGGCGGCCGCCATCCGCAAGGCCGGTGGTGCGTGCTCGGTGCATACCATGACGATCCGCGATCCGCAGCAGGTCGACGCGCTGATGGCGGCCGTCTGGCAACAGCACGGCCGGCTCGACGTGCTGGTGAACAACGCCGGCGGACAGTTCCCGCAACCGGCCATCGATTTCACCGTCAAGGGCTGGAACGCGGTGATCGACACCAACCTCAACGGCCCCTGGTACATGATGCAGGCCGCAGCGCGAGGTTGGCGCGATGCCGGCAGCGGCGGCAGCGTCGTGAACATCGTCGCCGTGGTATGGCGCGGCATGCCAGGTGTGGCGCATACCAGCGCCGCGCGTGCCGGCACGATCTTCCTCAGCAAGACGCTGGCGGTGGAATGGGCACCGCTCGGCATTCGCGTGAACTGCGTGGCGCCGGGCGTGATCGCCACCGAAGGCATGAACGTCTATCCCGACGAGGCGCGTGCCGAATTCGACCGCTCCAACCCGATGAAGCGCTTCGGCGACGTGCAGGACGTGGCCGACGCCTGCTGCTATCTCGCGGGCCCGTCCGGCAAGTTCATCACCGGCGAAACCATCACCGTCGACGGCGGCCACCAGCTCTGGGGCGAGCAATGGACGGCGGGGAGACCGGACTATTTCAAGGTGTGAGGGGGAATCTCAGCCCTTCAGCAGCTCACGGCAGTCAAGATCGTCAACCGCCAGCAGGATACGCTCGAGATTGTTCCACCAGATGACCGGCGGGATGTTGTTGGTCGCCTGCCAGATCGGCGTCATCAGACGCCACAGCACGGATGACCGGTAGTCGCGGTCGAGATCATCGCGCCCGTAGCCCAGAACGCCGTGCTCACAAGCAACTGCGTGGTACAGATCCAGCAGGCTTGCTTCCAGCCGCTGTAGCCTGTCTGGGTACCAGTGCATTGCGATCATGTAGGCGAGGTCGTCGGCAGCGACGCCTGGATGCCGAAGATCCCAGTCAAACAAGCGGACGCTGTTATGCCTGTCGCGCGGCAACAGGAAGTTCCAGATATGCGCGTCGCCATGCAGCAGTGTGACGTGGCGTGCTCTCCGCCAGTAGCCGTGGCGCCTCTGCCAACAACCGTTCATAGAGATCACGGTGCACACGCGGCAGCCGATCGCCCAGCAGATCGGAAAAGCGTGCGAACCTGTCGGCACAGCTTCGCAGGTATGCCTGCGTCGCCTCTTCGTCGCGCCACGACCCCAGCGATGTACCCAAGCGGGAATCATCCCACCAATGGGCATGAAATCGCGCAAGCGCGCCGACGATCACCTGACACTGCGCCTCCGTCGGCGGCAGTGGCCAGGTCGTGGCAACGACGTACGAGTCGCTCAGATCTTCCAGCAGCAGGTGCCACGCGTTCGTTTCCGAATCCCCGAAGGCTTCGAAGCATTGCGGTATGAGGCCTGCGGGCGTTGCCGGTCCAACGTTGGCGTAGAACGCAACCTCCTGACGACCGGCGTTCCACGACGGACCGGCGCGATCCGGATGTGCCGTTTTCAGGATCAGCGTTGCCGGTGCGCGCTCAACAGCGCCGTCACAGGACAGGCGCAGCCGCAGGATACGCGACAGCACCGTCGTGCGCGCGCTCTCGACCGCGATCTCGCGCACCCCCTGCACCAGCGAAGCCACAACGATGCAGCGCCTCTGTGATGCGTTGAGGTTGTACCGTTTCAGGCAAGAGCCCCGTCGACATGTAGCAAGTATCATGGGCGATCGTCGTGTCCGGAAGGGTCGCCTTCAACATATTGCAGATTAATATTACCTATGCTAACGGGCTCTCTGAATTGCTCTTTGCGCACGAGTATCAACCAAAAGATGCGTGGGGCGTTGGGGGTCAAAATGACACACAGGAAAGCTGAGGCGTTGCGCCGCCTTGCGAGTGGCCTTTTCATCAGCGCAACCACAACGCTGCTCGCGGTCCTGGCAGTCGAAGTCAGCATGCGGGTCGTCCTGCCCGCAGATTTCATGGATGCCGGCCAATTCAAAGGCCTGATGATGAAAGACGCCGGACTTGGCTGGAAGCCGCGCCCAAATCTCGCAATGACGTGGACGAGTCGTTACGGCAGCACGACGCTGGCGACGAACGCCGACGGTCTCATGCCAGCCTCTGCCACTCGCACGCGCTTGCGGGGTGTCACACGCATTCTGCTTCTGGGTGACAGCACCGTTATGGGCAAGAGCGTGCCGGAATCGGCGCGCCTTCACCGGCAGTTGCAAGAGCAACTGGGGCGAGCCGGCATGCCGGCAGAAGTCATAAATGCCGCGGCTGAAGGGTGGGCAACCGACCAGTCACTGCTGCGGCTCATAGAGCTGATCGATCTTTATCGGCCTGACATGGTGATATACGGCTTCTGTCTCAATGATCTGCACGGTAACACAACCGGTTTCGACAACGCGTCCAAGCCGCGGTTCGTAATGGAAGTGAGCGGCGCGCTCAGGCTGATTCCGGCAGATGACCGGCCTCTGGAGGATCACGCGGCGAACATTCTCTACCGCTATTCTGCTGCCTATCGCTATTTTCAGCCGACAATCTTCGCCATCCGCGCCAAGCTGGGTCTCGTGTCGGACAGCGCGGCGTTTGCTCCGGAACCGTTCTGGACAGACGATGCGTTTCTGGACAGCCGCGACTGGCGCCTGTTCTGGCGATTGCTTGTGGAAATCAGGAACAGGGCGGCTGCTCGTCAGATCGCGTTCCTGTTCTATGCCCATCCGTCCGCCGAAGAGGTCTGGCCGCCCTCCATCAAGTCTCATCTGCATCAGCTCGGTCACGCACCTGAACGCCATGATCCCTATCGGGTCGAGCGCCGGCTGGCGGCCGGCGCAGTCGAAGCCGGTGTGTCTTTCGTGCCGATGGTCAACTACTTCCGGGAGCGCACAAGCGAAGGGCCTTTCCACCTGTTGCCACGTGATCCACATTCCAATCACGTTGGCTATGGGCTGATTGCGGCGAAGCTGTCAGAGGCAATCACGCGCGAAGCGCAGCTCAGCCCCGCAGCAGTTCTCCCGCGATGATCAGGCGGCGGATTTCGCTGGTGCCAGCGCCGATCTCCAGGAGCTTGGTGGCGCGGTAGAGTCGGTTAATCTCGGTTTCGCGCATGTAGCCGGAGCCGCCGAAGATCTGGACCGCCTCGGTGATCACCTTCGTGCAGCCCTCGGCCGCGTAGAGGATGCAGGCCGCCGTCAGCTTGTGGATGTCGCCGCGCCCGCCGGCGCCGGTTTCCAGATCGTTGGTGGCGGCGAGCGTACGATAGCAGAAGGTGCGCATGGTCTCGACCTGCACGTACATGTCGGCGAGCTTGGCCTGCACCATCTGGAAGTCGCCGATCGCCTTGCCGAACTGGCGACGGGTGCGGGCGTAGTCCAGCGCCAGCGCGAAGGCGCGCTCGGCCATGCCGAGATTGATCATGGCGACGATGGCGCGCTCAAGGTCCAGCCCGCTCATCACCACCGCCACACCCTCGTTCGCGACGCCCACCAGGTTCTCGGCCGGCACGCGGCAATCCTCGAACACCAGCTCTGCCGTCACGCTGCCGCGGAAACCCATCTTGTCGAGCTTCTGCGCCACCCGGAATCCGGGGAAGCCCTTCTCGACCAGGAAGGCGGAGATGCCCTTCGTGCCCCGGGCCTTGTCGGTCCTGGCGTAGACCAGGATCACGTCGGCCACAGGCCCGTTGGTGATGAAGAGCTTGGTGCCGTTCAGCACCCAGCAATCGCCTTCGCGGCGGGCCGTCGTCGCCATCGAGCCCAGCGCGTCCGAGCCGGCGCCCGGCTCGGTGAGCGCGAGACAGCCGATTGCGGAACCGTCGCATAGCCTGGGCACGTAGCGGCGCTGCAGCCCGGAGCTGGCGTTGCGCACGATGTTGTTGAGGCAGAGATTCTCGTGCGCGACGTAGCTGAGCGAGACGGCGTGATTGGCGCGCGCCAGCGCCTGTGCGATCAGGCCTGACGTGAAGAAATCGCCGCCGGCGCCGCCCAGCTCCACCGGCGCGGTCACCCCGAGATAACCCACGCGCGCCAGCGCCGGCATCACCACGGGCGGCCACCATTCCTCGTCATCCATGCGCTGTTGCAGCGGCGCCAGCTCCGCCCGCGCAAAGCGATCGGCCTGGTCCAGCACTTCCTGCTGCTCGGGCGAAAGCTCGAAGGCGCCGGGCAGCGGCCGGTTCGCCAGCTCCGCGCCGGCCGTGGCCTGCGTCATCGCTTCCTCCGTCATGGCCGTTGACTTGCAAAAGTGAATGGTATTCACTTTTTGCCATGAGACAAGCGCCAAAAGTCCCTGCGCCGCCATGACGCTGCCGGCCCCGCAACGCCGCAGCCGCGAGCAGCGCAAGCTCGATCGCCGCGCTACCATCCTTGCCGCGGCACGCGCCGCTTTCGCACAGAAGGGTTACGGCGGGGCTTCCATCATCGAGATCGCGCGTGCCAGCGGCATCGCCGACGGCACGATCTACAAATACTTCGCCAGCAAGCAGGACCTGCTGTTCCACGTGATGCGGCAGTTCTACGAGGGCCTGATCGCCGAGGTCGAAGGCGGCGTGGCGCGGCAGGCCACCCTGGCGGCGCGCCTGCGCCTTCTGGTGCGCCGGCAGATCGAGGCTTTTGTCGAGGACGAGGATCTCTGCCGGCTGTTCATCCGCGAGGTACGCACGGCGGACGACTATCCCGATTCGCCGCTGCACGACCTGAACCGACGCTATACCTCGATCGTGGTGCGCATCCTGGAAGCGGGACTCGCCGCCGGCGAGGTGCGGGCCGGCGTCGAGCCCAGGCTGGTGCGCGACGTGCTCTATGGCGCCATCGAGCATATCGCCTGGAACAAGGTCAGCCGCGGCGGCCGGCTGCGCCTCGAGCAGACGGCCGATCAGCTTCTGGCCATCGTGCTGCACGGCATCGCCCCACCCCGGCCGATAGCGAGGGTGAAATGACTGATGAGGATGCGAATTGAGGCGGCTGGCATGACGCGGCGCATCGGGACGGTGCTGATTGCCAATCGCGGCGAGATCGCAGCACGCATCCTGCGCACGGTGCAGGCGAGCGGACGCCGTGGCGTCGTGGTGTTTCACGAGCTTGATGCGGACTCGCCTGCGGTGCGGGCTGCCGATTCAGCAGTGCGCATTACGGGCGCCACGCCGATCGGCGCCTATCTCGATGCGGCGCAGATCATCGCGGCGGCGCGCGACAGCGGCGCCGATGCCATCCATCCCGGTTACGGCTTCCTTGCCGAGAACGCCAATTTCGCGCGCGCCGTTGCCGATGCCGGCATGGTCTTCATCGGCCCCTCGCCCGAATCCATCGAGCTGATGGGCGACAAGGTGCGGGCCCGCGCTTTCGTTGCCGCGCGCGGCTTTCCCGTGGCGCCGTCGGCGATCGAGGATGACGATCCCGCCACCTTCCCGGCCCGCGCCCGGGCGCTGGGCCCGCCGCTGCTGGTCAAGCCGGCCGCCGGCGGGGGCGGCAAGGGCATGCGCATCGTGCGCGACATCGCAACTCTGGACGCCGAGCTGGAGCGCGCGCGCAGCGAGGGGCAGCGCTATTTCGGCGACGGCCGACTCTACATCGAACGCTACGTCGAGCGCCCGCGGCATATCGAGGTGCAGGTGCTGGGCGACCGCCACGGGCAGGTGGTGCATCTCTGGGAGCGCGAATGTTCGGTCCAGCGGCGCTTCCAGAAGGTGATCGAGGAGACGCCCTCACCCGCGCTGACACCCGACGAGCGGCAGGCGATCTGCGAAGCTGCCGCCGGCATCGCCCGTGCCGCCGGTTATGTGAATGCCGGCACGGTGGAGTTCATCTATGGCGGCGGTGCGTTCTACTTCCTGGAGATGAACACGCGCCTGCAGGTCGAGCATCCCGTGACGGAGCTCGTCACCGGTCTGGACCTTGTGGCCGAGCAGTTGCGCATCGCCGAGGGCGAGCCGCTGGGCTACGCGCAGGCTGACGTGCGACAGCAAGGGCATGCCATAGAGCTTCGACTCTATGCCGAGGATCCGGCCCGCAACCATGTGCCGACCACCGGCCAGGTCATGCGGTTGCACTGGTCCGAACGGGAAGGAGTGCGCGTCGACAGCGGCGTCGCGCAGGGCGCGCGCATCTCTGCGGCTTTCGATCCCATGCTGGCCAAGATTATTGCCCACGGTGCCGACCGGGGGCAGGCCGTCGCGCGCGCCCGCGCGGCGCTCCACGACACCGTGCTGCTGGGGCTGACGACAAACCGCGAGTTCCTCGAGCGCGTGCTGGCGGACGATGCCTTCGCGAGCGGCGCGATCCATACCGGCTTTCTTGATGAGCGGGCCGCACAACTGGCCATACCCTCGCCCGACAGCCCTACCCTTGCGGCGCTGATCGCTGCGGCCGCGCTGGCCGACCCTGCCCTGCGTGCCGAAGCCGATGCCGTGCCGGCCCTGCACGCCGCAATCGGACCGTGGAGAAACTGATGCGCCGGCAGTTCGAAATCGATGGCCTTACGCTCGATGCCGCGCTGCTGCGCCGCGCCGATGGCTATGCGCTGCAATGGGCGGGCGACACGCAGGCCGTGGCGCTGTCGGATCCGCGACCGGACGGGGCGCAGACGCTGCGCGTGGGCGGGCGCGCGGTTGCGGTCCACATCGCGCGGGAAGGCGACGTCACCTTCGTGCAGATCGACGGCCGAAGTTTTACGGTGCGCACCATCGAGCCGTTAACGGCATTTGCCCATGCCGGTGCCGCGCGAGCGGACCTCGTCGCGCGGGCGCCCATGCCCGGCACCGTGGTGTCGGTGCGCGTTCAGCCGGGCGCCAATGTAAGCAAGGGCGAAGTGCTGATGGTGATCGAAAGCATGAAGCTGGAGACCGCGATCACGGCCTGGCGCGACGGCACAGTCGCGGCGGTACATCTGGATGCCGGCCAGACCTTCGACCGCGACACGCCGCTGGTATCGCTGACCCCGGAAGCGGCAGAGTGACCATGCGCCGCATCGAAACCCGCATTGATTTGCGTTCCGACTCGTTTCAGGCCAATCGCGCACGCAATCTGGAGCTGGCGGCAGAGCTGCGCGAAGCCCAGCGCCGTGCACGCTTCGAGCGACCCGAACGCGACATGCAGCGGCTGCGCCGGCAGAACAAGCTTTTCGTGCGCGAGCGGCTCGAGCTGCTGCTCGATCCTGGCACGCCCTTCCTGGAGCTTTCGACGCTGGCCGCCAACCGGGCCTATGACGGCGAAGTGCCCGGCGCCGGCATCGTGAGCGGCATCGGCATCGTCGCCGGCCGCGAGGTTATCCTACATGCCGACGACGGCAGCGTGAAAGGCGGCGCGTGGTATCCGCTCTCGGTCAAGAAGATCGTGCGCACGCTGGATATCGCGATCGAGAACCGGCTGCCGGTGATCCATTTGTGCGACAGCGCCGGCGGCTTCCTGCCGCTGCAGTCGCATTTCTTTGCCGACCGTTATCACGCCGGGCGGATCTTCCGGAACCAGGCCATTCTCAGCAAGCTCGGCGTACCGCAGGTTGCCGTCGTGCTGGGCCACTGCACGGCCGGCGGCGCCTACGTGCCGGCGCTCAGCGACTATTCGGTCATCGTGCGCGGCACCGGGGCCATCTTTCTCGGCGGGCCGCCTCTGGTGAAGGCGGCGACGGGAGAAGACGTGTCGGTGGACGAGCTGGGCGGCGCCGACATGCACACGCAGGTCAGTGGCACGGCAGACTACGCCGCCGCCAGCGAGCAGGAGGCGCTGGCGATTGCGCGCGATATCGTCGCCAATCTGCGACGGCCCGCAAAGGTGCAGGTCGAGCAGCAGGCGCCGGAGCCGCCGTACTATGACCCGGCCGAGCTCTACGGCATCGTGCCGCCCGATACGCGTGTGCAGTTCGACATGCGCGAGGTGATCGCGCGGCTGGTGGACGGCAGCCGGTTCCACGAATACCAGCCGGCCTATGGCACCACGCTGGTCTGCGGCTTCGCGCATCTCTGGGGCTATCGCATCGGCATCCTCGCCAACAACGGCGTGCTGTTCAACGACAGCTCGCTGAAGGGCGCGCATTTCATCCAGCTCTGCGACAGGAATCGCACGCCGCTCTTGTTCCTGCAGAACATCACCGGCTTCATGGTCGGCCGCGAATACGAGCGGCGCGGCATCACCAAGGACGGCGCGAAGATGATCATGGCGCAGGCCGGCGCCGAGGTGCCCAAGTTCACCGTGATCGTCAGCGGCTCATTCGGTGCCGGCAACTACGGCATGGCCGGCCGTGCCTACGATTCACGCTTCCTCTTCTTCTGGCCACACGGGCAGATTTCCGTGATGGGCGCCGAGCAGGCCGCCAACGTACTGACCGACGTCAAGCTTCGCCAGCTTGCGCGCGAAGGCGGCACGTTGTCGGACGCGGAGATCGCTGCGATCCGCGACCCCGTGCTTGACGATTACCACCGCGAATCGAGCGCGTACCACTCGACGTCGGAGCTGTGGGACGACGGCATCCTTGATCCTGTGGATACGCGCAATGCGCTCGGCATCGCCCTCTCCTGCGCGCTGAACACCCCGTGGAACGAACCCCGCTACGGCATCTTCCGGATGTAAGCGTGGTGCGTGGCGGTGCTGATCGGGCTGAAGGACCCCAAGGGGAGGAACGATCGCACGGGAGCCGGTGACGTCCGTTCGCCTGTCCGGGTCGCGTGGCGAGAGGGGAGACCTGGAGTCCTTCGCCGCGATCAGCACTTCAAGACTTGCGCGCTGTGTTGAAGACTCCGCGGCACAAATCAGGCGGCGTGATGATCGAGTTGGGCAATGTCGCGACGCCGTGCAGGGCATGTGCGGCGACCGACAAGAACAAGAAAAAGAGGCACCCGTGGGTGCCTCTTTCCATGCATTGCTTCAGCGAAGCAGTTCAGTCGCTAGCGGGACGGCGCCTCGGCGATGGATGGCATCGGCGCGCCCGGCAGTTCGCTGTGAACGACATTCAGGGTGCCGATGGGCGTGGTCGTGCCACGTTCCGCGGCCGAGGTACGGAAGGCTCCGCCGGCCTTGCGGTCGGCGTCGGACGGCTGAACGACCGGGGCACCCTCGGAGGTACCCTTCATCTCCTGACCCGGGGCTGCCCGCTCGGCGCGGGTGCTCTGCGGCTTCGATGCCTTGCCCTCGAGATTGTGCGTTTTCGCCGGATTGGCGTCGGGAATGCGTGTGCCTGGATCGGCGGCCTGTGCGGCGCCAACGCTGGCCATCAGGGCCGCTGCGGCAGTGAGCGCAAGAACCCGCAGGTGGCGATGCGGCATGGTACGACCTCCTCCTTCCCGTGTACCTGTTTGAGGTCGGCTCCGGTCATGGCGACACCGCGGCAATAATCAGGCGGCCGCGTGATCAAGTAGGGCGATTCGCCGGCCCTCCGCATGCTAAAAGCAGGCAAACTGGCTATGAACGAACGGTGCCGGTAGATCCCCATGCCATCGCCTTCCCGCACGCAAGTCGGCATCATCGGAGCGGGCCCGGCCGGCCTCCTGCTCGCCCGCCTCCTGAAGGTGCACGGGGTGGAGAGCGTGATTCTGGAGGCGCGCAGCCGCGATTATGTCGAAGGCCGCGTCCGCGCCGGCGTGCTGGAGCAGGGCACGGTGTCGCTGCTGGAGGAAGCGGGCGTCGCCGACCGCCTGCACCGCGAGGGCTTGATCCATGACGGCGTCGCCATCGGCCATAGCGGCCATCCCATTCGCATCGACTTCAAGGGGCTGACCGGCAAGCACGTGGTCGTCTATGGCCAGACCGAGGTAACGCGGGATCTGATCGCGGCGCGGCTGGCGGGCGACGGCGCGATCGTCTGGGAGGCCGCCGACGTGGTGCTGCACGGAATAACGGATGATCGCCCGCGGCTGAGCTGGCAGGCCGGCGGCGAACATCACGAGCTCGCTTGCGATTTCATCGCGGGCTGCGACGGGTTTCACGGCGTCAGCCGGCAGTCGATACCCCCGGGCGCGCTGACCACGTATGAGCGGGTCTACCCGTTCGGCTGGCTGGGCATCCTCGCCGACGTGCCGCCGTGTTCGCACGAGCTGATCTACGCGCGCCATCCGCGCGGCTTTGCGCTGGCCTCGATGCGCTCGCCCACACGCAGCCGCTACTATGTCCAGTGCGCGGTCGAGGAGAACCTCGACGCATGGCCCGATGCGCGCATCTGGGAGGAGCTGAAGCTGCGGCTGGGACCTGCGGCGGCTGCGCACATCACCACTGGCCCGTCGATCGAGAAGAGCGTGGCGCCGCTGCGCAGTTTCGTCGCCGCGCCGATGCGCCACGGCAACCTGTTCCTCGCCGGCGACGCCGCGCACATCGTACCGCCGACCGGGGCCAAGGGCCTCAACCTCGCGGCTTCGGACGTGCACTATCTCTGCCGGGCGCTGGTGGCCTTCTACCGGACCGGCAGCCGCGACCAGCTGGACCGCTATTCCGATACCGCCCTGGCGCGGGTGTGGAAGGCCGAGCGCTTTTCGTGGTGGATGACGACCATGCTGCACAGGCTGCACGACGAGGAAAGCTTCGAAGCGCAGATGCAGCGCGCCGAACTCGACTATCTGGCAAGCTCGCGCGCAGCCCAGACAGTGCTGGCCGAGAACTACGTCGGCCTGCCGTTCTAGGCGGCCGTTCCTCTACACCCGCTCCACCTGCCGCCGGCCGAAGAGCCCCCAGGGCCGCACGACCAGAATCGCGATCACCACCAGATACGATGCGATCCCACCGAAGCCGCCCCCCAGCACGGGATCGAGATAACCCGCCGCCAGGCTTTCGAGGAGCCCCACCAGCATGGCGCCGACGATCGTGCCGGCGATGCTGTCCAGGCCACCGATGATCACGATCGGAAACACCTTGAGACCGACCAGCACCATGCCGAAGCCGCCGCCGATCACCGATGTCCACAGCACCCCGGACAGCACGCAGATCGTGCCGGCCATCGACCACGCCATCGCGACGTACCGGTTTACATCGATACCCGACGCCATCGCCGCCTGCCGGTCATCGGCAACGGCACGCAGGGCCACGCCTGTCCGGCTATGGCGATAGAAGAGTGCCACACCGGCCACGGCCATCGCGGCTATAACCGCGCTCGCCAGCCGGTCGGCAGGAATGGCCACTGTGCCGATCAAGAGGAGATCCGAAGATACCGGCAGTGCGATCGTGCGGGGAACATCGGTGAAGATCATCTGGCTTGAACCGCGCATCAGCGCGCCCAGGCCCAGAGTCACCATGACCAGCGAGATCACGGGGCCTGCGAGCAAGTGCTGCAGCACGACGCGGTTGAACAGAAGCATGAAGCCGGTCATGCCGGCGCAGGCGACGGCAATGGCGCCAACGAAGCCGAGTTGCAGCCCATGCAGGCCGGCGGCGACCAGAAGTGCGCCGAACATGACCAGCTCGCCCAGCGCGAAGTTGATCATGCGTGCCGCCTTGTAGACGATCACGAAGGCAAGGGCGGTCAGCGCGTAAAGGATTCCGGCGAGGAGGCCGTCGACCAGAAGAAAGGCGAGGAACGTCACGCCGCCAGTCTAGCGGCAACTGGCCGGGTATTCAGTCGACTGCCTTGCCTTCCGGCGATCCGCCGGCATCGAGCGGCTCGGCCGCTTCCTCCTCGTCGCTGCCCTCCAGCGGCAGGTCGGGTTCATCGGGCCGGTAGATCGAGACATCGGCGCGAGTATCGAGCAGGCCTGCGGCCTTGAGCTCTTCATGGCCGGGCAGGTCTTCCAGGGCCGCAAGCCCGAAGTGCTCCAGGAAGAACGGCGTCGTTCCCCAGGTTACCGGCTTGCCCGGCGCGCGGCGCCGGCCCATCGGTTGGATCCAGTTCTGCTCGAACAGGAAGTCCAGCGTGCCCTTGCTCAGCCCCACACCGCGGATCTGCTCGATCTCGGCGCGGGTCACCGGCTGGTGATAGGCGATGATCGCCAGCGTCTCGGTGGCGGCGCGCGAGAGCTTGCGGTTCACCGGCTGCTCGATCTTCAGCTTCTGCGCCAGATCGGGCGCGGTGCGGAAGCCGTAGCCGCCCGCCACCTTCACCAGATGCACGCCCCGCCCGGCATAGTGTTCGGCCAGCTCGGCCAGCAGCGGCTCCACGTCGGTGTCGGGCGGCAGCCGCTCGGCCAGCGCGGCGATATCGAGCGGGCTTGCCGAGGCAAACAGCAGCGCTTCCACCAGGCGCAGGTTGAGCGCGTGCCGGTCTTCGAAGGACGGCTCCATCGTCCGCGATTCGGATTCCGCCATCTCGATCGCAACGCGGCTGTCTGGCGTGATGGTGTCGGGCATGCGTGCGTTCCCTTACGCGGCCGGCTCGGCGCGCTTGCGCAGAAAGATCGGGCCAAAGGATTCGGTCTGGCGCAGATGCACCAGCCCGTCCTTGGTAAGCTGCAGGGAGGCGACGAAGGTCGCGGCGATGGCCGAGCGCACGTGCATCGGATCGCTGAGACCCGGCGGCAGGAAGGCGGCAATCGAGGCCCAGTCCACGGCGATGCCCAGCATGCGTGACAGGCGCTCGGTCGCCTCCTCCGGCGAAAAGAACTGCATGGCGGCGACGCGGTAATTGTCTGCGTCTTTCGGCCTGTGAATCTCGCCATAGGCCTTGAGCAGCTCATAGAGCTGGACCTGCCATTGCGACTTGCGAACGACAACGACACCCTCGGGCTGTCCCCGCGCGAATGTGTCGATTCCCAGCCGCGGACGCGCCATCAGGCGGGTACCCGCCTCCTGCATGGCCTCCAGCAGACGCAATTGACGCTGCAGCGCCTCGGCCATCTGCTCGCCGCTGGGCTCCTCGTCGGCGGGCGGCTCGGGCAGCAGCAGGCGCGACTTCAGGTAGGCCAGCCACGCCGCCATCACGAGGTAGTCGGCCGCGATCTCCAGTCGCAAACGCCGCGCGCTGGCGATGAAGGCCAGATACTGGTCGACCAGAGCCACCATGGAGATGCGGCGCAGATCAACCTTCTGCTCGCGCGCCAGCGTCAGAAGGATGTCCAGCGGGCCCTCGTAACCCTCCAGATCGAGGATCAGCTCGCCTTCGCCCGGGGCAATCACCTCCGGCCCGCCGCTGTCAAAATCCGCTTCGCTCATCTTGACCCTACATCTAGTCCAAGCCAGGCTTGGCGGCCACCATATTCAGGGTAGCCCTTATCCCCAGCAGCGTCACGCAACCGGCCGATCCATCAACGCCGCCAGCCGGCGGCGGATCGCCTCCAGGGTGTCCGCGTCGGCCGAATCCCGGGCTGCATTTTGCCGTTGCCGACCGCGCCGTACGCGATCTTCGGCCTGCGGCGCAAGGCGCGGCACGACGCCGGCAATCTCCTGCATCTGCGCCATATCGCCGTTGCAGTGCAGCAGCACATCGCACCCGGCCGCCAGCGCGGCCTGCGCGCGCTCGGCATGGCTGCCGTCCAGCGCGCCCATCGACAGGTCGTCGGTGATCAGCAGGCCCTGGAAGCCGATATGGCCGCGGATAATGTCGCGTATCACCGTTTCCGAAGTGGTCGCCGGCTGATTGCCACTCAAAGCGCGATAGAGCACGTGTGCCGTCATGCCCCAAGGCAGATCGGCCAGCGCGCGGAACGGCGCAAAATCGCTTGCCTCCAGATCAGCCCGCGATGCCTCGACCACCGGCAGGTCCACGTGGCTGTCGGCCCGCGCGCGGCCATGGCCGGGGATGTGCTTCACCACTGGGATGACGCCGCCGGCCAGCAGGCCTTCCGCCTGGGCGCGGCCTAAAGCGGCCACCGTGGCAGGATGACCGGCAAAGGCGCGATTGCCGATCACGTTGTGGGCGCCCTCGACCGCGACATCGAGAACGGGCACACAATCGACGTCGATCCCCAGCGGCGCCAGGTCGGCCGCGATCAGCCGCGCATTGAGGCGCGCCGCCTCGATAGCAGCCTCGGGATCATGTGCGTGCAACTCGCCGAACGCGGCTGCCGGCGGCGCTACCCGCCAGTACGGCGGCTTCAGGCGCGCCACCCGGCCGCCCTCCTGGTCGATGAGAACGGGCGCGTCCTCTCGGCCGGTGCAGTCGCGCAGCTCGGCGCACAGTGCGCGCACCTGCGCCGGCGTCTGCGCGTTGCGGGTGAACAGGCAGAAGCCCAGTGGGTTCACATCGCGGAAGAACGCCCGCTCCGCCTCGGTCAGCCGCGGCCCGGCACAGCCAAAGATCACCGCGGCAGGCGCACCCATCGATCACCGCGCCGGCGGCAACAGCACGCACTGAACGCTGCGCGATCTCAGCCGGGCGCAGGTTTCCTTGGCCTGCTTCTCCTCCAGCGGGCCGGCCTGCACCCGGTACCAGATACCGCGGTCCCCGAGATCGGCGCGGGCCGGCTGCATGCGCAGATTGCCCAGCACGTCGCCGTGCGATTTCTGCAGGCGTGCCCAGGTCGCCTTGGCCGTGTCCTCCGACCGTTCGGAGGCGACCTGAATGCGGTAGCCGCCGCCCGCGGCCGGACCGCTCAGGCTATCGACCAGCGAGGCGATCGTAGGGCCTTCACCGGTATCGCTGATTTTCGGCGCATCGGGGGCAGCACCGGCTGTGGCCGGCGGCGGCGTCTGCGCCGGCGCGTCGGGCACTGGGCCGGATGGTGCAGACGCTGGTGGCGGTGACGGTGTGTCGGCCGACGTGGACGGCACCGGCAGATGCGGCACCGGCGGCGGCGGCATCAGCCGTTCCGGCTGCTGCGGCACGGCGTTGGGATCAATCCGCCGGTAGGCCTCGATGTCCTGGTTGGGAATGGGCTGGCCCTTGGGATCGTCAGGCTTGACCTTGGCCGGACCCTCGGCGGGCTTTACCAGCGGGATCGGCAGGCCCGGCCCGCCGCGTTCGATATCCTGCTTGTGGGCCCAGTAGACGGTGCCACCGAAGCTCGACAGCGCCGCCACGGTGACCATGGCTGTGACGATCGTGGAGCGTCGCTGGTTGACCCGCTGCAGCAGCGAGGGCGATTCCTCGGCTTCGCGCGCACGGGTGATCTCTTCGAGAGAAAGGGTGCGGACGGCAGGCTCAGGCTGCCGTGCCGGCTCCGGCTGGCCGGGGTGGTACACCACAGGCCCGCTAGCCGGCAGCGGGGTACGCTGGAACATCGTTGGTTATCTCATTTCCTCGGCAGGGGGGACGCCGAATATACCAAGTCCAGATTGTATCACAAAACCAACAGCTTGCACTAACGCGATACGGGCCAGTGTAAGCTCCCGGTCAGCTTCCACCACGAAGCGCAGGCTGCCGTCCTCCTTGCCCCGGTTCCAGTGGGCATGGAACTGCGAGGCGAGTTCGTAGAGATAGAAAGCGATGCGGTGCGGCTCATGCGCCTGGGCTGCGGCCTCCACCTGCCGCGGCCATTGCGCCAGAAGCTTGATCAGGGACAGCTCGCCGGCATCGACCAGCCGTTCGTGCCGTGCGGCGACCAGCACGGCCGCATCCAGCCCCTCGAAGCCTGCCGCCGCGGCCTGGCGCATCACCGAGCGCGTGCGGGCATGTGCGTACTGCACGTACCAGACCTGGTTGTCGCGCGATTGCTCTGTGGCCTTCACCAGGTCGAAATCGAACGGTGCATCGTTCTTGCGCGTCAGCATGGTGAAGCGCACGACATCGGCGCCGACTTCGTCGAGCAGATCGCGCAGCGTCACGAAGGAGCCAGCGCGCTTGGACATGCGCACCAGCTCGCCGCCTTTCAGCACGCGCACGAGCTGGCAGAGCTTCACGTCCAGTGCGCCCTTGCCGCCGGTGATCGCCTTCACGGCCGCCTGCATGCGCTTGACATAGCCGCCGTGATCGGCGCCCCACACGTCAATCATCTCGGCAAAGCCGCGGCGGAACTTGTCGTGGTGGTTGGCGATGTCGTTGGCGAAATAGGTCCACGAGCCGTCTGATTTCTTCAGCGGCCGATCGACGTCGTCGCCGAACTGCGTCGAGCGGAACAGGGTCTGCTCGCGGTCTTCCCAGTCGTCGGGCTTCTGCCCCTTGGGTGGCTCGAGGCGCCCCTGGTAGATGAGGCCGGCATCAGACAATGCCTTGAACGCAGCCTCGACAGCACCGCTCTGCACCAGCGCGCGCTCCGAGGTGAATACATCCATATGCACGCCCATGGCGTCGAGATCGTCGCGGATGGACTCCATCAGCTCGTCGATGGCGAAATCGCGCACTGCCGGCAGCCAGATTTCCTCCGGCTGATTGAGCCATTTCGGCCCGTCGCGTTCGGCCAGCTTGCGGCCGACATCCTTGAGGTATTCGCCCGGATACAGGCCCTCGGGAATGTCGCCGATCTGCAGGCCCAGCGCCTCCTGGTAGCGCAGGTAAGTGGAGCGGCCGAGCGTATCGACCTGGGCGCCGGCATCGTTGATGTAGTATTCCTTGGTGACCCCGTAGCCGGTCTTCGCCAGCAGATTGGCGAGCGCGTCGCCCACCACCGCGCCGCGCGCATGCGCCACGTGCAGCGGCCCCGTGGGGTTGGCGGACACGTACTCGACATTGACCGGCGTGCCCTTCCCAAGGTCGCTATCCCCATAGGCCGCGCCTGCCTGCAGAATCTCGGCCAGCCGGGCCCGCCAGAAATCGTCGGAGAGCCGCAGGTTGATAAAGCCCGGCCCGGCAATGTCGGCCGCCGTGACACCCGCGACCTGCCGCAGCCGGCCGACCAGTGCCTCCGCAATCTCGCGCGGCTTGCGGCGCGCGGGCTTCGCCAGCACCATGGCGGCATTGGTGGCGATATCGCCATGCGCCGGATCGCGCGGCGGCTCCGCCGTGACCGCCGACAGATCGAGCCCGGCCGGCAGCTCGCCGGCAGCCGCCATGTCCTGAAGCGCGCGCGTGATCTCGCCCGCAATGTGACGGAACAGATTCATGGCGCGGCCTTTAGCCTGCCCGCCGCGGCCATGAAAGGGAAAATCTTCCGGCGTCGCCTGCTAAAAGCCCTGCGGGTCGTAGAGGTCGAAGAGGCGGCGGTGTTCGTCCATGGCATAGTTATCCGTCATGCCCGCGATGTAGTCGGCAACGACGCGGGCGCGGCCGCGCTCGTCCTGCGCCTCCGCGCGGCTGCGCCATTCATCCGGCAGACAGTTGGCTTCCCGGAACAGCAGGCTGAACAGGTCGGCCACCACGCGGCGTGCGCGCGACGTCATGCGGTTCACACGCCAATGTCGGTACATGCGACGGAAGAGGAAATCCTTTAGCACGCGGTTGTCGGCGGCAAGCGCGGCAGAGAACGCAACGACAGGCGCATCGAGCCGGCGCAGCGCCCCGACATCGGCCGGCGCTGCCGCATCCAGCCGCCGGCGTGTCTCGGCCACCACGTCCTCGACCATGACATTGATCAGCCGGCGTACGGATTCATGGATCAGCCGCGCCTGGTCGAGATGCGCATAGCGCCGCCGAACGTCGCGGATGATATCGCCCACCAGCGGCAGCAGCAGCAGATCCTCAACGCGGAACAGGCCAGCGCGCAGGCCGTCGTCGATGTCGTGATTGTTGTAGGCAATGTCGTCACTGATGGCCGCCACCTGCGCCTCGGGGCCAGCCCACGTATTGAGCTCCAGATCCCATTGAGCACAGAACTCGACGATGGCGGCCGGAAGGTCCTGCGGCGACACGCCTGGCCTCAGCAGCGGCCCGTTGTGCTTCACGGCTCCCTCAAGCGTCTCCCAGGTCAGGTTCAGTCCGTCGAATTCGGCGTAGCGGTGTTCCAGCCGGGTGAGGATACGCAGCGTCTGGGCATTGTGGTCGAAGCCGCCGTAAGGCCGCATCGCGCCATCCAGCGCCTCCTCGCCGGCGTGCCCGAAGGGCGTATGGCCCAGATCATGCGCCAGTGCGAGCGCCTCCCCCAGATCCTCGTCCAATGCCAGGGTGCGGCAGATCGAGCGCGCGATCTGGGCAACCTCCAGGGAGTGGGTCAGCCGATTCCGGTAGTGGTCACCCTCGTGATAAACGAAGACCTGGGTCTTGTGGTTCAGGCGACGGAAGGCCGTCGAGTGGATCACCCGGTCCCGGTCACGCTGAAAAGGTGAGCGCTGGGGATCTTCCGCCTCGGCATGCAGCCGGCCCCGCGTGGCGTGCGGACTGGTGGCGTACGGCGCGAGCCGCGGGCGCTCCCATCCCCTCACCTGGCCTCCTACTTCACGAGGCAGACCGGCACCTCGGCATGGGCGATGACGTCCTGTGCGACCGAGCCCAGCAGCACACCACCAATTCCGCTGTGGCCGCGTGTGCCCATCACGATGGTCCGGCAGCCCAGCCGCTTGGCGAACTCGCTCACGACCGGGCCGGCGCGCCCGACACTGATGTGACGCTCCGCCCGCACGCCAGAGTCGGCACAGATCTTCACGGCCGACGTCAGCGCCTTGTCGCCTTCGTCGCGGTGATAGGAGTCGATATTCGACTTGGGAACGAACATCGTGACCACACCGCCGACCGAGGGCTGCACGTTCAGCAGATGCAGGACGGTGCCGGGCACCAGCTTCGCCAGTTTGATCGCATGGTGCACGGCGCGGTCCGAGTTCTGCGAACCGTCGACCGCCACGAGGATCGGGCCCGCCTCATCCATGGTCGCCTCCTCAGTCCCTCTTTTCGGCCGGATTTGCCCCTTGCACCAGCTCGATCCTTTCGACCAGGTCGACGGCCGGTTCGGGCTTGCGCCGGCGCGCGAGCCACGAACCCAGAGCGACGACGAACAGCGCGCCTGCCGCGGCGCAGACATATTCGGCATGCGGTATGCGCGCTTCAAGCCAGGCGGCGACGGTACCGGGGGGTGCCACGTCGGCGGTTGGCGGCTTGCCGTCGGTTGCCATGACTTCGCCGCCGATCCAGCCGAGCAATGCACCGCCAATGAGCACCAGGACAGGATAGCGCCGCAGGACAGCCGTCAGGAAGGTGCTGCCGAAAATGATAATGGGAATGCTGATGATCAGGCCGAGCATGATCAGCACGCCGTCGTTATTGGCCGCGGCGGCGATCGCCAGCGCATTGTCGAGGCTCATCACCGCGTCCGCGATCATGATCGTCCACACCGCGCCCCAGAGACTGGCGCTGCTCTTCATGCCGTCGTTGCCGTGACTCTCTTCCTCGTTCAGCAGCTTGACCCCGATCCACAGCAACAGGGCACCGCCGACCAGTTTCAGGTAAGGGACGCCGAGCAGGTACGTGATCATGAACACGAACAGGATGCGCAGCGTGATCGCACCGGTGGCGCCGCCCAGAATCGCCAGCCTGCGGTGCTGGTCGGGAAGATTGCGGCAGGCCATCGCGATGATAACCGCGTTGTCACCGGACAGAATGATGTCGGCAATCGTGATCTTGCCCAATGCGGCCCAGAACGCACCGCTGGTCAGATCCGGCATCTCGAAGATCATGCAGTCCCCTGAAACGGATGAGGAGGCGCGGGCACCATACAGGCTGACACCCCGGTGTAAATAGCAGTGCCCGTCGGCCCTACAAGGGCATCTCGTCGCGATGAGCGCGGCATGCTAATCGACGCCGCGGGACAGAGGGGGAACGCAGCCACATGACCGCCAGGTCCACTTACACCAGGATGTTTCCCGTTTCGTGGACGGAACTGCATCGGGATGCCAAGGCACTCGCCTGGCGGCTGGCAGATCTGGGCCCGTTCAAGGGACTTGTGGCCGTGACGCGCGGCGGACTGGTTCCCGCCGCCATCGTGGCGCGAGAGCTCAACATGCGGCTGATCGATACCGTCTGCTGCTCGACCTACGAAAAGACCCGGCGTGGCGGCAAGGTTGAGGTCCTGAAGCGCACCGAGGCCGAGCAGGACCAGGGGGAGGACTGGCTGATCGTCGATGATCTCGTCGATACCGGAATCACCGCCGAGCATGTGCGCGCCATGATGCCCCGCGCGCACTTCGCAACCGTCTATGCCAAGCCGGCCGGCAAGCCGATGGTCGATACCTTCATCACGGAAGTGAGCCAGGATACCTGGATCCTCTTTCCGTGGGACCAGGAGGCGGTGATGTCGACACCGATCGTCGAACTCAAGGCCAACGGCCGACCGAGATGATATCCGTTAACCGCGCTCCGTGTGCCGATCAGCCCACCAGGCGTTGCTGGCCGGCCCAGTAGCGGGCGCGCAGGACTTTCTTGTCCACCTTGCCGACGGCGGTCAGGGGCAGCGCGTCGACGAACTCGACGCGCTTGGGTGCCTGTGCCGCGCCTTTGCGGTTCTTCACGAGCTGGATCAGTTCCGCGGCATCAGGCGCCGCGCCGGACCTGGGCACAACCAGCGCAGTCACCGCCTCGCCCCACTTCTGATCGGGAACGCCGATCACCGCCACCATCGCCACGCCAGGATGCGAGGTCAGCACATCCTCGACCTCGCGCGGGAAGACGTTGAAACCGCCGGTGACGATCATGTCCTTCTTGCGGTCCACAATGTAGAGATAGCCGCGCTCGTCGGCGCGCGCGATGTCGCCGGTGTGCAGCCATCCGCCTTTCAGCGTCTCGGCCGTCTGATCCGGCCGCTTCCAATACTGTTCCATCACCTGCGGGCCCCGCGCGCAAATCTCGCCGGCTTCGCCCGTGGGCACCTCGCTCAGTTCGTCGTCGAGCAGCCGGATTTCGACATCGGCAACCGGATGGCCGCATGACGCGAACCGTTCCGACGACGCCTTGTCGTGATCGGCCTTGCGCAACACCGTCAGCGGATAGCCCTCCGTCTGCCCATAAAGCTGCGAAAACACCGGACCGATGCGCTCCAGGCCTTCCACGAGACGGCTGGGCGACATCGGCGAAGCGCCGTACATCAGCAATTCCAGTGAGGACAGGTCCGTGCTGTCCAGCGCCGGATGATCCAGCAGGACATAGATCATGGTCGGCACCAGCAGGGCCATGTTGATGCGCTCGCGCTGGATCGTTTCCAGCACGCGGCCGGCGTCGAAGCCCTTCTGCAGATATACGGTACCGCCCAGCATCAGCGTCGGCAGGACCTTGGTGCCCGCTACATGCGTAATCGGCGCCACAGCAAGGTAGCGCGGCGTGCGCGGCAACTCGAAATTCCCGAGGATGGACGTCGTCACCGCCGTCCAGGAGGCATGGCGGCGCAGCGCGCCCTTCGACTTGCCGGTGGTGCCGCCGGTATACGCGAGGCTGCCGTAGTCATCTTGTCCAATCAGACTCTTCGGGCTGGCTTCTCCCGCCTGCTCCGCTGCGGCGAGCAGGTCCATGCCGTAGTTGGCAGGTCCGATGGTAAACACCGTCTTCAGGCCGGGATGCCGCGCCGCCAGCTCGCCACCGCGGTCGCGATAGTTGGCGGCATCGATCACCAGCGCCTCGATCCCGGCGTCCTCCAGCACTTCAAGGTGATCGTCCAGCGAACCGATCGGATGCAGCCAGGTGATCACCAGCCCCAGGGCTTGCGCGGCGACGCCAGCGCACCAGGCGTCGGCGCGATTGGCGCTGAGCAGCGCCATACGATCGCCGTGGCGCAGGCCGGCCGCCGCCATCGCCGCCTGCATGCGACCGATCATGGCCAGCGCGCCGCCATAGGACAGGCTGCCGCCATCCCACGCGAACGCGATCCGGTCCGGATATCTGCGGAAGGCCCGCAGCGTCAGGTCGACGCCGGTCGGGGTGCCATATAGCGCAGTGGTCATGATGCTTCGTCCCTCGTCATATTTTGGCCCATCCGGAGCGGGTCCGTCATGGCGCCGGGTGCACCCCCATCCAGTGGCGGGCAATCTCCTCGCGGCGGGCGATCCAGACGCGGTCATGCGCCAGCACGTGATCCATGAACCGTGCCAGCGCCGCGGCGCGGCCGGGACGCCCTGCGAGCCGGCAATGCAGGCCGATCGACATCATCTTCGGTGCCGTGGCGCCTTCGGCGTAGAGTACATCGAAAGCGTCGCGCATATAGGCGAACCAGGCCTCGCCCGACGTGAAGCCCGGCGGCACCGCAAACTTCATGTCGTTGACGTCGAGCGTGTAGGGAACGATCAGGTGCGGCTGGCCGGCGACAGCGACCCAGTAGGGCAGATCGTCGGCATAAGAGTCGCTGGAATAGAGAAAGCCGCCGTGCTCGACCACCAGGCGCAGCGTGTTGCCGCTGAGCCGTCCCGTGTACCAGCCCACCGGCCGCTGCCCACACGCCTGCTCGATGGCACGCACGGCGCGCTGGATATGCCCCCGCTCGTCATCCTCGCTGATGTCCTTGTAGTTGATCCACCGCCAGCCATGGCTGGCGACTTCGTGGCCGGCCTCGATCATCGCCCTGCCCGCATCGGGATGCAGCTCCAGGGCGCGGCCCACGGCCCATGAGGTGAAATGGATATTGCGTTCTGCGAACAGGCGCAGGATGCGCCAGAAGCCGGCGCGGCTGCCATACTCGTAGACGGTTTCGGTACTGAGATCCCGCATGCCCAGGAAACGCTGGCCGCCCGGAGTCTCGCTGAGATAGACCTCGGATCCTGCATCGCCATTGAGCACCGTGTTCTCGGCTCCCTCCTCGTAGTTCAGGACGAAGCTGACGGCGATGCGGGCATTGCCCGGCCACTGCGGATCGGGCGGCCTGGCGCCATAGCCAATGAGATCGCGGGTCAGGTGATCGTGCAGCATCGAGGGTTCCTCCGCCCGGACCGACGCTTGCATTGTCCGGCTGTATCGGTCTCTGTATAGCAGGACACGCCGCCGGCTATGGAGAACATGAGCGACATCGAGAGAGCGGTCCGCGCGATACGCGAGGACAGGCTGTGGCAGCGCCACCTCGACATGGCGCGGCTGGGCGGCACACCGCGCGGCGGGGTCAACCGGCAGGCGCTCTCCCCGGAAGATGCGGCAGCGCGCAACCTGCTGATGTCATGGGCCAGGGCGCGCGGCTTTCAGGTATCCACCGATGCGATCGGCAATCTCTTTGTGCGCCGAGACGGCACCGACGCCAGCGCCCGGCCGGTTCTGAGCGGCTCGCACATGGACAGCCAGCCCACGGGCGGACGCTTCGATGGGATGTATGGCGTACTGGCGGCCTTCGAGGCGCTGGAGGCGCTCGAGGATGCCGGCGTGGCGACACGCCGTCCTGTCGAAGCCGTGGCGTGGACCAACGAGGAAGGCAGCCGGTTCCAGCCGGGCGCCATGGGATCCGGCGTGTTCGCCGGCCACTATGCGCTGACCGACATGCTGGCGGTGAAGGACTGGAAGGGCGTGAGATTGGGCGATGCGCTCGTGCAAACCCTGGCGGCAGCACCGGCGCCGAGGCGAGGCGGCAACGCGCCGTGCTTCCCGCTTGATGGCTACGTGGAAGCCCATATCGAGCAGGGACCGCGGCTGGAGGACGTAAGGACGACCATTGGGTGCGTCACGGGAATTCAGGGCAGCCGCCGTTTCATGGTGGAGATCCTGGGGGAGGAAGCGCATGCCGGCACGACACCCCGCGCGGCGCGCAAGGACGCCTTCGTCGCCGCGGTCGCCATCGCCAGCGCCATGCAGGCGGCAACGTGCGATCCCGAGGATACGCTGCGCTTCACGATCGGACATGTCGATGTCCAGCCGGGCTCGCCCAATACCGTGCCCGGCCGCGTGAGCTTCAGCATCGACATGCGCCATCCGGCGACAGAAGTGCTGGATGCTCACGAGGCGAAGCTGCGGGAGATCGTCGCGACGATGGCGCCACCGTGCACGGCCAGCATCGGACGCCTAACCGCCGTGGCGCCCACCGTTTTCGACCCCGACGTGGTCGCGCTGGTGCGTGAAGCCGCACAGCGCCAGGGGTACAGCCATATGGACATGCCCTCGGGTGCCGGCCACGACGCCATGCATATCGCGCCGCTCTGTCCGACCGGCATGATCTTCGTGCCCTGCGAGCGCGGCATCAGCCACAACGAAATCGAGAACGCCACGCCCGCCGATCTCGCCGCCGGCACCCGCGTGCTGGTCGAAACGCTGCTGCGGCTGGCGAACCGGTAGTATCTGGCATGCCCGTACTGTCCCGACAGCTCGTTTCCATCCTCGCCGATCTGATCGCGATTCCCAGCCCCTACCCGCCGGGCGACAGCGTGGCGATCTGCGCCTATGCGGCGCGGCGCCTGAAGAAGGCCGGCTACAAGGTCGAAACCCTGCGCAAGGTTAAAGGCGTCGATAACGTGGTGGCGCGGCTGAAGGGTTCTGCCCCGGGACCCAGCCTTGTCTTCAATGCCCATGTGGACACCGTCAGCATCGGCGAGCGTGCCGCCTGGAAGACCGATCCGTTCAAGGCCGTTGTCCGGCGCGGTCTGGTCCATGGGCTGGGTGCCGGCAACTGCAAGGGCAGCATGGCAGTGCAGCTCTGGCTGGCCGAGGAGATCGCGCGTCGCGGCGGGCCGGCGCGCGGCGAGCTGGTCTTTACGTTCGTCGCTGACGAGGAAAATCTCGGACCCCACGGCATGGCGTTCCTGCGATCGGCGCGCAAGGTGAGGCCCGACGTGCTGATCCTGGGGGCGCAGACCGAGAACCAGCTCATCGTGGCGGAACGCGGTGTGATGTGGGCGCGCATCACCACGACAGGCAAGGCCGCGCATGCCGGCAATCCCTCGGCAGGGGATAACGCCATCCTGCGTATGATGCGGCTGCTGGGCGCGCTGCAGGCGTTCTACGACCACGCGCTGCCGGGGCGCGCGTCCGGCGCGATGAAGTCGACGGTGAATGTCGGCATGTTTCATGGCGGGCATAACACCAACGTCGTGCCAAGCGCCTGTGTGGCCGAAATAGACCGCCGGCTGCTGCCGACCGAGAGGGTGAAGGCAGCGTTTGCCGAGCTGAAGCAGGTGATCGATCAGGCCGGCGAACCGAGGGGCAGCTACAAGGTGGAGTTGCTGACCGGCACCAACGGCTTCCTCGCACCGGAGAATGGTGCCGGCGTTGCGGCGTTGACGGCTGCCATCAAGGCGCGCACGGGCCGCAAGGCGAAGTTCCTCAACGCCACCGGCGTGAGCGATGGCCGCTACTTCGCCGATGACGGTATCGAGATCATCAATTTCGGGCCTGGCTCCGGCAGCCAGGGCCATGCCGCCAATGAGTCGGTGCCAATCGCGCAAATGGAAGACGCTGCGCACATCCTGCTGGACGCGACCGCGCGCCTGAACGGCGTGCGGGGTCAGAGAACCGCTTCATGGTAGCTCGTCGAACCATGAAGCGGCCGGCAGTGGCGCCCTGCACGCCTTCATGGTTCGACAGGCTCACCATGAAGGCTATTTCGACTCTGTGCCTCCTCACGTATACATCAGCCGGGCGAGCCGGGTGAAAGGCTGTCAGTCCTGCTTCTTCTTGCGGTCGCTGCGTTCCGGCTTGACGCGGACGCGCATGCCGCGGTTGCCCTCCGGCCTGTCGATCTCGAAGGCGCCGGTCTTGCGCACCAGATCGCTCAGCTTGCCGAAGCCATAGGTGCGCGAGTCGAAATCCGGCACCAGGCTGAAGAGACGCTGGCCCACCGTGCCGAGATCGAGCCAGCCCTCCTCGCCCTCCATCTGCGCCATCACCTTCTTCAGGATGGGCACGGCTGCGGTCGGCGGTTCGAGCGGCTTGACGGCCGGTGATGGATCCTGTCCTGGCGCCGCTGCGCCCGGCAGCAGGTTCTCCGTGTAAATGAATCGGCGGCAGGCCTGGCGGAAGCTCTCGGGCGTCTTCTGCTCGCCGAAGCCATAGACGTCCAGCCCCTGCTCGCGGATGCGCGAAGCCAGACGCGTGAAGTCGCTGTCCGACGATACCAGGCAGAAGCCGTCGAACCGGCCACTGTGCAGCAGATCCATGGCATCGATCACCAGCGCAATGTCCGACGCGTTCTTGCCGGTCACCCAGGCGAATTGCTGAAAGGGAATCATGGCGTGCCTGGACAGCAGGTCGGCCCATGGCTTGAGGCGCGGGCCGGAAAAGTCGCCGTAGATGCGCCGCACGCTGGCCTCCCCAAGCTTCGCGATCTCGTCGAAGAGCCCGTCAGCGATGCGCGGAGAGGTGTTGTCGGCGTCGATCAGCACTGCAAGTCTGGGGGCGCGCGGTTCGGCTGCCATGTCGTTTCCTGCTTCGTCGTTCCTCACGGGCACCATAGCCGGCATCGATGGATCGCGTGACGAAACGCTCCATGATGCGCAGCGCAGCGGCATCGACTAGCATTGCACCCTCGCAAACCGGAGGAAAGATCGTGATCAGGCGCCAGCAGCGAATCCCGATGCGTGACATGGCCAGCATGCCGGCCGAGGACCGCGAGACGGTCGAGAAGAATGCGATGAACGGCAAGCTCTTCAACATCTTCAAGGTGCTGGCCAACCACCCGAAGCTGGTGAAGCGCTGGACACCGTTCGCCGGCCACATCCTGTCCAAGCAGACACTGCCGTTCCGCGACCGCGAGATCCTGATCCTGCGCATCGGCTGGCTGAACCAGGCCGAGTACGAGTTCGCGCAGCACGAGCTGATCGCACGGCGTGGCGGCTTCACCGACCAGGACATCGAGCGCATCAAGCAGGGCCCCAAGGGGGGCTGGAATGAACATGAGGCCGCACTGGTCCAGGCGGCCGACGACCTGTTCGAAAACTCCGTGGTTTCGGACGCAACCTGGGCAACGCTCGCGAAAAGCTACTGGACCGAGCAGATGATGGATGCCGTCTTCACGGTCGGGCAGTACAACCTCGTCTCGTGGGCGCTCAACAGCTTCGGCGTACCACTTGACGACTTCCTGCCCGGTGCGCGGAAATGACATGAGGCCGTCCCGGCCGGCAGTCCGGGGGAGGTGGTCATGGATACGATCGCCGAATGCGCCACGACACGCCGTTGCTGGCCGTCGGACAGCCTGACCCGCGTACCCTACTGGGTCTACCAGGACGAGGCGAACTTCGAAGACGAGCAGCAACGAATATTCGAAGGACCGGCGTGGAATTTCGTCTGCCTCGAGGCCGACATTCCCAACCGCGGCGATTACCGCACCACACATGTCGGCGCCATGCCCGTGATCGTCGTGCGGGATGCGGATGGTACCATCAACGCCTTCGAGAACCGCTGCGCGCATCGCGGCGCGCTGATCGCCTTCGACGACGGCGGCAACGTTCAGAACACGTTCCGCTGCGTCTACCACGCCTGGAGCTACGACCTTGCCGGCAACCTGAAGGGCATCGCCTTCGAGCACGGCATCCACGGTGCGGGCGGCATGCAGCGCGACATCCGTCCCGAAGGCCATGGCCCGCGCAAGCTGCGCACGACGACGCTGTACGGGCTTGTGTTCGCAACGCTCAGCGCCGAGACGCCGCCGATCGAGGAGTATCTCGGCGCCGATGTGCTGGGACGCATTCGCCGCGTGCTCAAGGGGCCGCTCCGGATCATGGGGCGCTTCACCCAATCACTGCCCAACAACTGGAAGCTCTATGTCGAGAACGTGAAGGACACTTATCACGCCAGTCTGCTGCATCTGTTTTTCGGGACCTTCCGCATCACGCGCCTGACGCAGGGCGGCGGTGTGCTGGTCAGCAGCGATGGCGGCCATCACGCCAGCTACACCATCGACCGCGCCGACGACCGGCAGAGCACGGCCTATCGCGAGCAGCAAATCCGCTCGGAGCGATCGGATTACCGCCTGGCCGATCCCGGCCTGCTCGACGCTGTCGATGAGTTCGGCGACGATATCCGCCTGCAGATTCTTTCCGTCTTTCCCGGCTTTATCCTGCAACAGATCCAGAACTGCCTCGCCGTGCGTCAGGTGCTGCCGCGCGGCATCGACCGCACCGACCTGCACTGGACCTATTTCGGTTTCGCCGATGATACGCCCGAGATGAACCGCCGCCGGCTGCGCCAGCAGAACCTTGTCGGCCCGGCCGGTTACGTGTCGATGGAAGACGGTTGCGTCGGCGGCTTCGTGCAACGCGGCATCGCTGCAGCGGGGGAACAGGTTTCTGTCGTCGAGATGGGTGGCGAAGGCGCCGACAGCCAGGCCACGCGTGCCACTGAAACCTCGGTCCGCGGCTTCTGGAAGGCCTACCGCCGCTGCATGGGCTATTGAGATGGACCTGCTGCCGCACCTGGTCGACCTGAATGCCGACTACGCGCGCGCGATCGACAATGACGAGCTCGAGCGCTGGCCCGACTTCTTCCTCGATCCTTGCCTCTACAAGGTGACGACAGCGGACAACCTCGCGCACGGCTACGAGTCCGGCATCATCTATGCCGACTCACGCGGCATGCTGCAGGACCGCGTAACGGCGCTGCGCCAGGCCAACATCTACGACCGGCAGCGCTATCGCCACATCGTCGGCTTGCCGTCCATCCTGGCAAGGAACGGCACGGAGCTCCGCGTGGAAACCCCGTTCCTGGTGGTGCGCACCATGCGCACCGGCGTCATGGATCTGTTCGCGACCGGCCGCTACCTCGACGTCGTGCCCTGCGACGATGAGAGGCAATCCCTGCGCTTTCGCGAGCGGCTGGTCGTCTGCGACGGCGCCCGCTTCGACACGCTGGTGGCACTGCCGCTGTAGTTATTGAAGACGGTACAGCTTCATCGCGTTGTCACGCGTCACCTTGCGGCGGCTTGCCTCCGGCAGATGGCCCAACTCGCGGGCGAGGAATTCCTGCGAATCCGGCCAGATGCCATCGGGGTGCGGGAAGTCGGAGCCCCACATCACGTTGTCAACGCCCAGATCGTCCAGCAGCTTGATGCCGATCGGATCGGTCTGGTAGGTGGCATAGCACTGCCGGTACCAGTATTCGCTGGGCTTCATTTTCAGCTCGAGGTCCTTGAACTGGTCCTCCCACTCCAGATCCATGTGCTGCAGCACGTAGGGGATCCAGCCCAGCCCCGCTTCGCCGATCACGATCTTCAGATTCGGGTAGCGCTCCAGCGCACCGCTGAAGATCACCGACATCAGCATGAAACCCATGTGCATCTGGAAATTGGTGATGTACGCGGCAAAGGCGCGACGCTGCACCTTGGGCGTCATCTTCGTGTAGTCGGGCTGGCGGCCGCCGATGGTATGGAAATGCACCGGCAGCCCGGTTTCGTGGGCGGCGCGCCACAGCGGCTCGTAAACCTCGTCGTAGAGCGGGATCATGTCGGGCCGGTTGGCCACGTCGATGCCGCGGAAGCCCAGCGCGGCGACACGCTTCACCTCGGCCACTGCCGCGTCGATATCCTGGCTCTGGATGTTGGCCAGTCCGATCAGCCTGTCCGGATGAGGGCGGCAGAAATCGTGCAGCCAGTCATTGTAGATGCGCAGCATCTCGATGGCCGCCTCGCGGTCGTTGAGCCGGCCGGTCGAGCCCAGCACGCCGTACAGCACCTCGGCCTGCACGCCGTCGCGCTCCTGGTCTTTCAGGCGCAATTCAGGGTCGGTGAGACGACGGATGCCCTTCTTGCCGTCCTCGTACAGGCCTGTCGAGGCCATCCTGTCGGAGCGGTGGATCTGGCCGGGAACATATTTCCGACCGGCCGATCCCATGCCGTTCACCAGGCCGAATTTCGCGCCGTTGCGGGCGACCCAGTGCAGCCCGTCAGGGCCTTCCTCGACATAGGGCAAGCGATCGCGCAGATGCGCCGAGGCATTGGCGGTGAACAGGTCCGGCGGCAGCCAGATCAGGTCGATATGCCCGTCGGCCGAGATAACGTCGTATCGCATGCCAGTCTCCGTCGCGTGGCGCCCAGCACACAGAGAATGTCGTCTCAACCCGAAAGGTGGGACGCACCCGCGTGCATGGCTGACACGCGGCGGCGCGATGACATGCCCGCGCCTGAACCCCCCCTACGCCGTCTTCTGCTCCGCCAGGCCCAGCGCCTGCACTGTCTGCTCGCGCATCACGAACTTCTGGATCTTGCCGGTGATCGTCATCGGGAAGGCATCGACGAAGCGCACATAGCGCGGGATCTTGTAGTGCGCGATCTGGCCCTTGCAGAAATCGCGGATCTCCTCCGCCGTCGCCGACTGACCCTCGCGCAGCTTGATCCAGGCGCAGATCTCCTCGCCGTACTTCTTGTCGGGCACGCCGATCACCTGCACGTCCTGCACCTTGGGATGGCGGTACAGGAACTCCTCGATCTCGCGCGGATAGACGTTCTCGCCGCCGCGGATCACCATGTCCTTCAGGCGGCCCACGATGTTGACATACCCCTCCTCGTCCATGGTGGCGAGATCGCCGGTATGCATCCACCCACCGGAATCGATTGCCTCTGCGGTCTTCTCCGCGTCATTCCAGTAGCCGGTCATCACGGAATAGCCGCGGGTGCAGAACTCGCCGGTGGCGCCCCGCGGCACGATGCGGCCATCCGTGTCGACGATTTTGATCTCGATATGCGGCTGAACCCGGCCCACTGTCGCGACCCGCCGCTCCAGCGGATCATCGACCGAGCTCTGCGTCGAAACCGGCGACGTCTCGGTCATGCCGTAGGCGATGGTCACCTGCTTCATGTTCATTTCGGCCACGACGCGCTTCATGACCTCGATTGGGCAGGGCGAGCCTGCCATGATGCCGGTGCGCAAGGTCGAGAGATTGAAGTTCGCGAACTCCGGATGATCCAGCGCTGCGATGAACATGGTGGGCACGCCATGCAGCGCCGTGCAGCGTTCGGCCTGAACGGTCTGCAGCACCGATAGCGGTTCGAACGCCTCCGCCGGGTAAACCATGGCCGAACCGTGCGTAACGCACGCGAGGTTGCCCAGCACCATGCCGAAGCAGTGATAGAGCGGCACCGGAATGCACAGCCGGTCCTGTGGCGTCAGCTTCATCGCCTCGCCGATGAAGTAGCCGTTGTTGAGGATATTGTGATGGCTGAGCGTGGCTCCCTTGGGAAAGCCGGTCGTGCCCGACGTGAACTGGATGTTGATGGGATCGTCGAACTGAAGCCGATCCGCGAGCTCCGCCAGCCGACTGCGTTCGGCATTGCCGCCCATCCCCGCCACGTCATCAAAATTCAGCATGCCGGGCGTCCTGTCCTTGCCCAGGCGGATCACCGTGCGCAAATGCGGCAACGCCCCGGCCGACAGGGCTCCCGGCCGGGACGTCGCGATCTCCGGAGCGAGGTCGTTGACGATGGCGATATAATCGCTGGTCTTCAGCGCCGGCGAGGTGATCAGTGCCTTGCACGCCACCTTGTTCAGCGCGTACTCGAGCTCGGCGCGGCGGTAGGCAGGATTGACGTTGACCAGGATCAGCCCGGCCTTGGCCGTGGCGAACTGCGTCAGCACCCATTCCGCATTGTTCTGCGACCAGATGCCGATGCGATCGCCCGGCTCCAGCCCCAGCGCCAGCAGACCTGCGGCAAGATCATCGACCCGACGCGCCAGCTCGCCATAGGTCCAGCGAACGTCCTGATGGCGGACCACCAGCGCCTCGCGCTCGCGCCAGCGCGCTGCGGCCTTGTCGAAGAAGGTGCCGATCGTCTCGCCGATCAGCTTCGTGGTTGACGTGCCGTGGTCATAGGACGGCAGGGTCATGGGCTGTCTCGCTCGCAGAAGGGTGATGGCGCTATCGCGCCCGCGAGCGGACCTTAGCTCAGCTCCCCCGAGGTGAGGAGTCGGCCCTTTGGTCGCGGTGTTGTCGTGGTCCTGAGCGAAGCGAAGGACCTCGCGGTCGTCCGATCTGTGGCCGATGGTGCTGGTGACTCACCAATGCTGCCATTCTTTGGCCGACCCACCGCGAGGTCCTACGCTGCGCTCAGGACGGCGGCAAAATAGCCACATGCGAACCTGATTACCCAACTCGCTTCGCCGATGCATACGGGGCAAGACACCGCGCCGAAGTAGCCTTCATGGTGAGCCTGTCGAACCATGAAGGCGTCGCAGAGCGACAGTGCGGACCGCTTCATGGTTCGACAAGCTCACCATGAAGCGGTTCTCTGACAACAGTCCGCCAGTGGAGGCAGCCAGGTAGTCAGGTACGCGAAGACCATGCTTCAGGGGGGCAGGACTGGCGATCGTCCCCTGGCCATCTTCTCGAAGAAATCCTGTTCGAAGCCTGCGGCATCGCGCTGGATGGAAGCCGCGCGATAGGATTGCTCAAGCGCCTTTTGCCGGTCCTTGTAGTAGGCCGCGAGTGGATTGAACCGGGACCGCACCTGGGACAGGGCTTTGGTGAAACCGGGATTCTCCTTGCAGAAGCGCTCGACGAACCGGAATGTCTGGGCGCTGCTGGCGAAGAACCCGAACGAATCAGAGAGCTGAGGCGACAGCACGTTCGTCGTGTGATGATCAGCACGCAAGGGATTGCCGCGTTCGGACCGAAGGACGTTCTCCGACAGTACCGCTACGAACTCTTCGAGATCGGTGTAGCGATAGAGCCCGCCGGTCATCTGCGCATGCGTGTAGTTGCGGCGCAGGCTTTGGGAGATCATGCGAAAGGCGTGCACCAGCTCGTGAAACAGGATCACCTCCGGCCACTCCGTCCCGGCGAGCTGCGGGCACGATCCGCTGCGGTGATACTTGTCCGGCGAGTAGCGGACCCTGGGGCTTATGAAGCCGGTGTCCGGGTTGTACTCGGGTATCACATCCGCACCGCACGGGTCGTCACCCAGGTAGGGAACGATGCGCACGGTAAAGCCCCAATAGTTGATCGACCGCAGAAGGACCTTGCCAGCGGCCGCCGCGTGGATCTTGAGGAGCACGCCGCGCACGGCCGGCGCATAGGCGCTGGCCGCGGCCCCTTCCAGGCGGGTGGGCATGATCTTCAGACCAAAGGTCTCTTCGAACATCACTGCCTCCACGCACCCAAGCCTCAAACCTGCATAACCTACCTTGATACGCCGCAGGCAGACGGACGCCCTATCAGATCTCCTGATCGGACCGATAAGCTGATCTTTGACGCCTGCAACGGGAAGCTCACATGAGGAAGTCCAGCAGGCGGTCGACGAATGCCCCGGAGAGGCCGATCGACGTCAGGCTGGCGCGGAGCTGCGCGCGGTCCTTCATCGCACCGAAGATCGACAGCGCCTCGCAGAGGCGGGGGAAGCGGTAATAGTCCGCAACAGGATTGTAGACGACATCAGGCAGCCGGTCGCTGAGCGCCTTGCTGAAAATTGGATGGTCATCGCAGAACTTCTTGACCAGGGCAAAGGCGTTGCGGGAGCTGGTGAACAACCCGAACCGCATTGCGTCTTCCGGCGCCATCGCCGTATAGCCGCGATGGCCGGCGCGAAGTCCCGTCTTGATCTTGTTGCTGCGGTCCGCCACGTAGATATTGGTGCACATCACGGCAATGAACTCTTCGTTGTTGTTGTAGTGCCGCATGGCATAGGAGAGCGGCGCCGACGCATCCCACTTGCCCGTGGCGTTGCGGAACACGTGCACCAGCTCGTGAAACAGGATTTCGTCCCACAGCCGGCCGCGATTCTCGGCCGCCGGCAGCGCGCTGCACGCGCCGGTGCTGGAGAAGGTCGAGGGGGAGTACTCGACGAAGCCGCTCACCGCCGCAGCGCCCGGCTTGACCTCGCCGCCGCCGCGCGCGTTGCAGTCGGCGCCGGGATAGGGGCGGATTTCCACCGGAAAAGTGGGCCGGCGGATGACATTGAGCAGCGTCCGGCCGCTGACGGTCCGGTGGATCCACCTGAGGTGCTCGTGCACCTCCCGCACGTACTTGCGGCCGTCCGCCGCGCTCAACCCCACCGGATTGATGGTGAAATTGTGAAACGCGAGATCCATGGCGAGCCTCCCAGTCCGCGGGCATTTCGTCCGCTTCCTAGAAACGAGTGTGTATCCACTCATATTCCGCAGGCAGGGAAACTCTGGCCAATTGGATGTTCTGATGACCTCCATAAGAAAGCTTGATCGCGGCGACCTATCCCAGGTGCGCCATCGGCAGCGCCGTCCCCTGCTTCACCGGCCGTAGTGCAAAGGACGAGCGGATCTGGGCGATGCCGGCAATCCGGGTGAAATCCATGACAAACCGTTCGTACGCTTCCAGATCCGGAACGACGATGCGCAGCAAATAGTCGCTGTCGCCCGTCATCAGGTAGCACTCCATCACCTCCGGCCGCTGCTGCACGGCCTTCTCGAACCGCTGCAGGGCGCTCTGCACCTGGGTGGTCAGCGACACGCTCATGAAGACATTGACCGGCAGTCCCACCGCCTTGGCGTCGAGCAGCGCGACATAGCCCCGGATGATGCCGGCCTCTTCCAGCGCCCTGACCCGCCGCCAGCAGGGCGAGGCCGAAAGGCCGACCTTTTCCGCCAGCTCGGCGTTGCTCAGCCGGCCGTCAGTCTGGAGGTGTTCCAGAATGCGGCGGTCGACGCTGTCGAGGGCAGCCATCGGGTCACTCATTGCTGTGTCCAGGGCGTTGAGGAAAGGAGTTTCCAATTTGAAATAAAATTCGGGTCAGAACGCAAGGACCTGCCCTGCCATTCGCGCTATCCTGCGCAGCACCATGCCCGACACTGCTCCCGCCCTGCTGGCTCCCGCCGCCGAATCTGGCCGGGCCCGACAGCTTCGGCTCCTGCGCGAGCTGGAGCGCAAGGTGCTGTGGCTCTCGGCGTGGACGATCCACCACGCCAACCACATCCGGCCCAACCGCGACGGGCTGAAGGTCGGCGGCCACCAGGCAAGCTGCGCCTCGCTGGTCACCATCATGACGGCGCTCTATTTCGCCGTCTTGCGGCCGCAGGACCGCGTGGCGGTGAAGCCGCACGCCTCGCCGGTGTTCCACGCCATCCAGTACCTGTTCGGGCAGCAGACGCAGGAGCGGCTGGAGCGGTTCCGCGCGCTGGGCGGCGCCCAGTCCTACCCCTCACGCACGAAGGACGCCGACGACGTCGATTTCTCCACCGGCTCGGTGGGTCTCGGCGTGGCGATGACGCTGTTCGCGTCGCTGGTGCAGGACTACGTGCGGCTGAAGAAGCTGGCACCGGAGCGGCCCCTCGGCCGCATGGTCGCGCTGGTCGGCGATGCCGAGCTCGACGAGGGCAACGTCTTCGAGGCCCTGCTGGAGGGCTGGAAGCACGACGTGCGGAACCTGTGGTGGATCATCGACTATAACCGCCAGAGTCTCGACTCCGTGGTCAATGACCGCCTGTTCGGCCGCGTCGCCGAGATGTTCGAGCTGGTGGGCTGGCGGGTGGTGACGCTGAAATACGGGAAGGCGCTGGAAAGCGCGTTCGCGCAGCCCGATGGCGAGCATCTTCGGCAGTGGATCGACGACTGCCCCAATTCGCTGTACTCGGCGCTGGTCTACAAGGGGGGCGCTGCCTGGCGTGAGGCGCTGACCCGCGATCTCAACCAGTATCCCGGCATCCGCCGCATTCTCGACACACACGACGATGCGCGCCTGCACGCCCTGATGACCAATCTGGCCGGGCTGGACCTCCAGGCCGTGCTCGACGCGTTCGAGTCAGTTACCGATGACCGGCCGACCTGCTTCATCGCCTACACCATCAAGGGCCGCGACCTGCCCTTCGCGGGCCACAAGGACAACCATGCCGGCCTGATGAATGTCGAGCAGATGGCCCGGTGGCAAAAGGAGATGGGCGTTCCCGCGGGGGCGGAATGGGACCGCTTCGCGGGCCTGGCAGCCGATCCGCGCGAGTTGCAGGCCTTCATCGACGCCGCACCGTTTCGCGCCGACGGAACCCGGCGCCTTCAAGCCCCGGCCGTGCCGGTGCCGGATCGGCTGCCGGCACCCAAGGACCGGCGGACCAGCACGCAGGCGGGATTCGGCCGTATCCTGGATGAGATCGCGGCTGCTGGCGGGCCGCTCGCCGAGCGCATCGTCACGACCTCGCCGGATGTGACCGTCTCCACCAACCTCGGCGGCTGGGTCAACCGCAAGGGCCTGTTCGCGCACACCAAGGCGGAGGACGTCTTCCGCGAGCTGAAGGTGGTCTCGGCCCAGCGCTGGAGTCTCGATCCCGGCGGCCAGCACATCGAGTTGGGGATCGCGGAGAATAATCTCTTCATCCAGCTCGCGGCGCTGGGCTTGTCGGACGAGCTGTTCGGCGCGCGGCTGCTGCCGATCGGCACGCTCTATGACCCGTTCATCGCGCGCGGTCTGGATGCCCTGAACTATGCCTGCTACCAGAATGCGCGCTTCATCCTGGTCGCCACGCCCTCGGGCGTGACGCTGGCGCCGGAGGGCGGCGCGCATCAATCCGTGTCGGCGCCGCTGATCGGTATCGGCCAGCCCGGCCTGCTGAGCTACGAGCCGGCTTATGCCGACGAGCTGGCCGTCATCCTGCGTTTCGCGTTGGCGCATATCCAGGAGCCGGAGGGTTCTTCGATCTATCTGCGCCTTTCGACCAGACCGGTCGAGCAGCCCCAGCGCGAGCTCACGGCGGAACTGGCGCAGTCGATGATCGAGGGCGGCTACTGGCTGCGCGAGCCTGCGCCGGGCGCGGAACTGGCCCTGGTGTGCATGGGCGCGGTGACACCGGAAGCCCTCGCGGCATGGGAGAGCGTGGCGCGCGACTTCGCCGGCACGGGCCTGCTGGTCGTGACCTCGGCCGACCGGCTGCACCGCGACTGGATCGCCAGCCGACGCACGCGGCGGACCGCCACGATGCGAACGCCCGCGAACCGGATCAGCCCCGTCGAGCGCCTGCTGGCGCCGCTGGGTCCCAATGCGCGGCTGGTCACCGTGCTGGACGGACATCCGCTGACCTTGTCGTGGCTAGGCGCCGTCGGGCGGCACCGGGTTGTGCCGCTGGGAGTCGAGGGCTTCGGCCAGTCGGGCGACATCTCCGACCTCTATCGCACCTTGCGGCTGGATTCGGCGGCCCTCATCGATGCCGTCGCCCAGGCCGTCGCCGAGGACTGGTAGACATTAAGGTCCCCCTCGCGCACTATGGCCGCAGGGGAGACCACGACCATGGCCAAGGGCTGGACAGTCGAAATCATCACCAAGGGACGACCGGGAGCCCTGCCGGTGCGCTCGCTCTACGCCATCGCCATTGATAATCCCGACAAGGCGCTGGCCGAGGTGAAGAAGCGCGTCAACATTACCGACCACCAGGAGGCCGTGCTGCAGGACTGGCTGTCGGACGAGAACATCGATGAGCATGGCCTGCGCATCGACGAGATGAAGCTGCTGAAGACCTACACCTGAGCCGCTCGTTACGCGATCAACTCGCCGCGGAACGCCCAGCGCGTCATGCGTTTCTCGACAAGGGCGCAGAGCGCATACATCAGCACGCCCATGACGGCGATGGCAAACAGGCCCGCGAAGGTGGTGGGGGCGTCGTTGCGCGCGCCGGCCGAGAGCATGAGGAAGCCCACCCCGCGATTGCCGCCGACGGTTTCGGAGATCACCGAGCCGATGAAAGCCAGTGTGATCGCTACCTTGAGGCTGGCGAACAGATAGGGCATGGCGCGGGGAATGCCGACCTTCGTCAGGATCTCCCTGCGTGTGGCGCCGAGGCTGCGCAGCACGTCGCGCATCTCCGGCTCGATCGTGGCAAGGCCGGTTGCCACATTGACCACGATCGGAAAGAAGCTGATGACAAACGCGGTGATCACCGCCGGCGTCGCGCCGACCCCGACCCAGATCATCAGGATCGGCACGATCGCCACCTTGGGGATCGCGTTGAAGGCGATCAGCAGCGGATACAGGCCGGAGTAGACAAAGGGCGAGGCACCGATCGCCAGACCCAGCACCAGCCCGCCGGCAATCGCCAGCAGAAAGCCGGCTGCCGTGGTCCACAAGGTCTGCAGGCAGAAATCGATCAGGATATCCCAGCGCAGCACCATCACTTCGAAGACGCGCGAAGGCCGCGGCAGGATGATCTCGGCGATATCGAAGACAATGCAGGCCAGCTCCCAGACGATCAGGAAAACCGCCATCGCCAGCCACGGCATGGCAATCCGCAACGCCCGCTCCGCGCCGGCGGTCATACGGCGTCCTCCCGCCGCCGCTCACGTTCCGTCGTCCTGAGCGAAGCGAAGGACCTTGCGGTCCTGCGGTCGGAGAATGCTGTCATTTGTGAATCACCGCCGCCTCCATTACCTGGAGGGACCATCGCGAGGTCCTTCGCTTCGCTCAGGACGACGAGGAAACCGCCGCGAGGTTCGACCGCCATCACGCGTGCTCCTGGTGGATGCGTTCGCGCAGCTCGTGGACGATATCCACGAAGTGTGGCTCGAATGTCGTCTCCAGCGTGCGTGGCCGGGGAATGTCGACCGCCTTTGCCATGACGATGCGTCCCGGCCGGCGGCTCATGACGTAGACCGTGTCGGCGAGGTACACCGCCTCGCGCAAATCGTGCGTCACCAGCACGGCGGTGAAGCGGCGCTCCAGCCAGAGCTGCTGCATGATCCCCCACAGCTCCTCGCGCGTGAAGGCGTCGAGCGCGCCGAACGGCTCGTCCAGCATCATGATCTCGGGTTCATGGATCAGCGCACGGCAGAGGTTGGACCGCTGCTGCATGCCGCCCGAAAGCTGCCAGGGGTACTTGTCGCCGAAGCCGCCCAGCCCGACCGATGCCAGCAGGCTGTCCGCACGGGCAGCATATTCCGCGCGCCGGCGGCGGAACTGGTGCTTGTGCGGCTCGACGATTTCCAGCGGCAGCAGGATGTTGTCGCGCGTGGTGCGCCACGGCATCAGCGTGGGGTTCTGGAACGCCATCCCCACGCCCCGGATCGGCCGCACCACCTTCTCGCCACGCACCCGCACCTCGCCGGAGGTGGGCGGCAACAATCCCGTCACCAGCTTCATAAGGGTCGACTTGCCGCATCCCGAGGGACCTACGACGGCAATGAACTCGCCTCGGGTGATGCCAAGCGTCGCATCGGCCAGCGCCAGAGTCTCTTCCTTGCCGAGGCGATAGGTCAGCGACACCTGCCGCAGATCGACCAGCGGCGGTTCACCCGTGCCTGCGGTCATTTCCGTGGCGCTACTTCGCCACCATGCGGTCTGCCTTGGGCGGCAGAAACCTGTTCGTGAACACCTTGTCCGCCGCCGGCGCCACCGGCAGGCCGAAGGCCTCCGCGACGTCCTTGATCGAGCGCTCGAAGCGCGCCGGGTCCACGTCGCCCATGCCATTCGCCTTCACGAACGGCGTCAGGATGTTGGTTTCCAGCGACATGGCCAGCCGCCGCTCCTCCAGCTTCCCGTCGATCAGCGGATCACGCTTTCTGGCGGCAGCGACGCCGAGCTTCGGATCGGCGATCACCTCTTTCCAGGCCTTCACAGTGGCCTTCAGGAAGCCCGTGACCGCCTTCGGATTGTTCAGCATCTCGGGTGAGACGATGATGCCGTTGCCGTACACGTCCATGCCATAATCGACATAGCGCATCACCACGAGGTCATCGAGCTTGACGCCGCGTGCCTCCAGATCGAGCACCGACGAGAAATAGTGACCCGAGACAAAGTCCACCGTGCCCTGCACCAGGCTCTGCTCGCGCAGTTGCGGCGCGAGGTTCACGTGCTCGGTCTTGCCGATGCCGTTCTTCTTCGCGAAGGCCGGGAACAGGCGGAATGAAGCATCAAACACGGGAGCGCCAAGCTTCTTGCCCGTCAGATCCTTGGGGCCCTTTATGCCGCTCTTCTTCAGCGCATAGACGCCAAAGGGCGGAAAGTCGTAACCCATGAAGACGCAGAGGATCTCCTTGCCGGGATTGCGCGCGTTGTACTCGATCAGGGAATTCACGTCGGCGAAGCCGATATGATAGGCCCCCGTCGCGACCCGCTGCACCGCACCGGCAGAGCCCTGACCGGGATCCATCGTGACGTCCAGCCCCTCGGCCTTGTAGTAACCCTTCTCCAGCGCCACCAGGAACGGCGAGGTGGGCCCCTGGAACACCCAGTCCAGCGTGAACTTGATGGCGGTCTGCGCCTGTGCCGGCAGCGCCAGGCCAGCGGCCAGCAGGCCGCCAAGAGCGGCGCGCCGCGCGATGGATGTCATGTTCATGTGTCGATCGTCTCCCGTGGGCAACGTAGCTGGCCGACCGCGTTCATGCAAACCGGCTGCCAATTGCCGCCGCCCGGAACTGTCCACAAGCCGCGACCCGTTGCATGATGGCCGCCCGTCTTCATCGCCTGGATCGCCGTGGGCATTGTCGACCATCTGAACGCTCTCGATCGCGCCGCTTTTCTGGCGCTTGCCGGGCCAATCTTCGAGCATTCGCCCTGGGTGGCCGAGCGTGCCTGGGCGGCACAACCATTCGACAGCATCGAGGGCTTGCACCGCGCCATGATGCAGGTCGTGGCACATGCATCCGCCGACGAGAAGCTGACATTGCTGCGGGCCCATCCCGACCTTGCGGGCAAGGCGGCGCGCGCCGGCACCCTCACCGCCGACTCGACGCGCGAGCAGGCCAGCGCCGGCCTCGATCGCCTGAGCGATGCGGAATACATCAGGTTCGAACGCCTCAACCGTGCCTATCGTGAAAAGTTCGGCTTTCCCTTCATCGTCGCGGTGCGCCGGCACACGAAGGAAACGATCCTCGCAGCATACGAGCAGCGCCTGGCCAACGACCGCGATACCGAAATTGATGCGGCACTGGCCGAAGTCGGCCTGATTGCACAGTTCCGCCTGCAGACTCTTCTGGGCTCCTGACACTGCCATTTCATTTGCAACCTGATTGCAGCGGCCGTCCCTCATGACGGTCGTGAATTGCAGGCGCACGGGTAGTATGATGGCGTTTCACAATCGGACACCGTGCCCAAGAGAGACGCGATGATCTGGAACGAGATCAAGAGCAAGATCTGCACGCCCGCGCCTGATCCGCGATACCAGGCATACCTGACCAAAAGACCCGTGGCGTTCATCGTGAACGGCCAGCCGGTCACGCGCCACTGGGTGATCGGCCCCTATGACGGTCTCAAGGTGCTGGCGCGCGATTTGCGCGTGGATGCGACGACGCGCGCCGCGTTTCACAATGCCTGTTACGGCCGGCGCGAGACCGACATAGCGCCGACAGGCCCGCAGCCTTCTGGCGGGTTTCGCAAGCCCATGGCCACCGCCATTCCCCATCCCGTGAACCCGGCGCTGATCGCACAGCGGGTGGTCGATCCCAATCCGACGCCGCGGCGCAGCGATCTCTACGACGTGTTTGCCGATTTCTATTCGAAGAAGACGCTGGAGGCGCACCACATCGTCGAGAAGTCGATCCTCGGCGATCTGGGGCGCAACAAGGGCGATCTGCGCAACGACATCGCTCCCTGCGTGCTGGCGATGGCGGAGCTGCATCAGCAGGTCTACACGCCGGCCGTTGCCGGCTTCCGTGCTTCCTTCACGCCCGGTATGACCAGCGTCGCGCAGGCAACGCTGCTGACAACCATCTATTCAACGCTCTATGCGTCCACCCAGATGGCCGACCTGCTGGAGATCGCCACGATCATCATCGGCCAGGTCCGTCTGGGCAAACCCACGTGACTAACTAGCCTTCCCCGGAGGGGGAAGGTCGCGTCAGCGCGCTTCCGGCAGGGCCTCGCCGGCGACGGGCGTGTCGAGGTAGGGGCGGATGCCGGTGCCCTGCAGCAGGCCGGCCTGCTGCGTCTGCACCAGCGCAGTAAAAGCACCGCCGCGGGCGAGCAGCTCGTCATAGCTGCCGGACTCGACCAGCCGGCCCCTTTCGAACACCACGACCAGGTTGGCGTCGCGGATCGTGGACAGCCGGTGCGCAATCACGAAGGTCGTGCGCCCGGCCATCAGCACCTTGAGCGCACGCTGGATTCGCGCCTCTGTCACCGCGTCCAGCGCGCTGGTCGCCTCGTCCAGGATCAGGATCGGCGGATCCTTCAGCAGGGCGCGCGCAATGCTCAGCCGCTGCCTTTCGCCGCCGGACAGCGTCACGCCACGCTCGCCCACCTGCGTGTTGTAGCCGTCGGGCAGTCGCTCGATGAACTCGTGCGCCTCCGCCAGGCGCGCCGCCTCCACCAGCTCGGCATCGGTCGCGTCCTGTTTGCCGACCCGCAGATTGTCGGCGATGGTGCGGTAGAACATGGTGTTGTCCTGGAAAACCACGCCGATGTTGCGGCGCAGGCTCTCCAGCGTGACGTCGCGGATATCGACGCCGTCCACGCGGATGGCACCCGACTGCGGATCCCACATGCGGTGCAGCAGCGCCATCGACGTGCTCTTGCCGGCGCCCGTCGGGCCGACCAGCGCCACCGTGCTGCCCGGCGCAACCTTCAGGCTGAAATCCTGCAACGCCGGCCGCCGGCCATCATAGGAGAAATTGACGTGGTCGAACTCAACGGCGCCCTTGACCCGTCCCAGGGGCTGGGCGCCAAGCTTGTCACGAATTGTCGATTCGGTTTCGAGCACGTTGAAGAAGTCAGCCAGCGCCGGCATCTGGAAGAACATGCGGGCGAAGAAGCTCGAGGCCTGCTCCATGCGGCCGATCAGCAGCGTGGCAAAGCCCATGAAGCTCACGATCTCTCCGACCGAGGCTTCGCCGGCCAGATGCAGCCACGTGCCCAGCACGAAGATGCCCAGCACCGTGATGGTGGCGGCGGCATGCGTGATCACGCTCAGCAGCGCCCACCAGTTGAGCACGGGATACTGCACCGCGAGCAGGTCGCGGATGGTTTCGCGCAAGAGCCGTGCCTCATGCGACAGGCGCACGAAGCTCTGCACAAGCTGCACGTTGGTGAGGGCATCGCCCGCCTGGCCGGCGAGCTGCGAGTGATAGTCCTCGGCCCGGCGCTGCATCGCATCGGTGCGCGCGACAATCCAGGCATTGGCGATCGCGAAGAACACGATCAGGGCGATCAGCAACAGCCCCAGCCGCCAGTTGATGAACAGCGACAGCGGCAACATGACGAACAGCGCGACCGCCGTCGCCAGATGCTCGCGGAAGAAGCTGAGCCACAGGCCGAACAGGTTATCGACGCCCTGCAGCATGATCTTCATCAGGCGGCCGGAATGCTGCGCGTTGTGGAAGGCGAAGGGCAGCGACAGCACGTGCTCGAAGTACCGCGCCATGGCCGCGAGCCGATTGCGGTGCGCCATGCGGTCGGCATAGAGGGACACGACGATGCTGGCCACGATTCCGCCGATGCCGACGGCGATCCAGATGCCGAGGATGCGCATGGCATCGCGCCAGACATCGGCTGGCGGGCGGCCGGCGGCACTGCTCAGCGTATCGACCACACGTCCGAACAGCACCGGCTCGAGAAACTGCAGGGCCGCCACGACGACGTTGGCGATGGCCAGCCCGACTGCCAGCCATCGCTCCGGCCCGAGCTGCCGCAGCACGCGGCCATAGATGGCGAGAAAATCCATTCCCTCGCCGCCCCGGCTATTGCCGGGCGAGGAACCGTTCGGCCAGCCGCACGAAGAAGCTGACCCCGAACGGAATCGCCATATCGTTGAAATCGTAGCGCGGGTTATGGCCGCCCGCGCCGGGACCGTTGCCCAGCCACACCATGGCGCCGGGCCGCGCGTTCAGCATGTAAGAGAAATCCTCGGCGCCCATGGTCGGACGGATGTTGCGGTTCACGTTGGCCTCGCCGCACACCTCCGCGGCGACGTCGGCGGCGAACTCGGCCTCGGCGACATGGTTCACCGTCGGCGGATAGCCGCGGCGATAGTCCAGACCGATATCGATGCCGTGCATGGCGGCGGCCCCGGCGCAGATCTCCCGGATGCGACGCTCGACCAGATCGCGATTAGCCGGCGTGGTGGTGCGCACAGTGCCGCCGAGATGCATCTCCTGCGGGATGACATTGTAGGCGGAGCCGCCCTTCATGAATCCGACGGTGACCACCGCCGAGTCGATGGGATCGACGTTGCGGCTGACGATGCCCTGAAGGGCCAGCACGATCTGTGAGGCGATGACGATGGGATCGGTGCCCATATGGGGATGCGCCGCGTGGGCCCCCCGCCCGTTGATCCGGATGTCGTAGCGGTCGGCGGCGGCCAGCAGGGGACCGGCCCGGGTGGCGATCTGGCCGATGCCCAGCCCGACCTTGTTGTGAATGGCGAACACCGCATCGCAGGGGAACTTCTCGAAAAGCCCCTGCTCGACCATCACGCGGCCGCCACCGCCACCCTCTTCAGCCGGCTGAAAGATGAAATGGACCGCGCCTTCGAAGTTGCGCGTCTGCGACAGATGTTTGGCCGCGCCCAGCAGCATGGCGGTGTGGCCGTCGTGGCCGCAGGCGTGCATGCGCCCCTCAAACGTCGAGCGATGCGCAAAATCATTGGCTTCCTGCATGGGCAGCGCGTCCATGTCGGCGCGCAGGCCGATCGAGCGGGTCGAGTTGCCGCGCCGTAGCGTGCCGACCACGCCGGTCTTCGCCAGCCCGCGATGAACCTCCAGCCCCCATTCGGCCAGCTTCGCGGCCACGATGTCGGATGTACGATGCTCCTCGAAGCACAGCTCCGGATGCGCATGGATGTCGCGCCGGATGCGCGCAAGCTCGTCCTGCATTTCAAGGACACGGCCGATAACGGGCATACGCAAACCCTCCAGCAAAATCAGCGGCACAGTGGTGCACGCCGGGCGCACAGGCGCAAGTTTCCCGTTGATCGGGCAAGGACATGGCGGCATGTGGGCGGCTGGAGGCCGGAATGCCCGCACTGCCATCGCTCGCCGAGCTCGAAGACGCCGCAAACATCGTCTACCGCGCGCTGCCGCCGACCCCGCAATACGCCTGGCCGCTGCTGGCCAGGCGCACGGGTTGCGAGGTCTGGGTAAAGCACGAGAACCACACCCCCATCGGCGCCTTCAAGGTGCGCGGCGGCCTTGTCTACATGGACCGGCTGAAGCGCGCAGGGCCGCCAGTGACAGGAGTGATCAGTGCCACACGTGGCAATCATGGCCAAAGCATCGGCTTCGCCGCGGCGCGTGCCGGCATCGCCGCCACCATTGTCGTGCCGCACGGCAACTCGGTCGAGAAGAACGCCGCCATGCGTGCCCTGGGCGTCGAGCTGCTGGAGCACGGCCACGATTTCGATGCGGCGAAGGACGCGGCGGTTGCGCTGGCGGCGGAGCGCAAGCTCGCCATGGTGCCCTCGTTCGACATGGACCTTGTGCGCGGGGTCGCGAGCTACTCGCTGGAGCTGCTGCGGGCGGCGCCGCACCTCGACACCGTGTACGTGCCGATCGGGCTGGGCTCCGGCATCTGCGGCATGATCGCGGCCCGCGACGCGCTGGGCCTGAAAGCGAAAATCGTCGGCGTCGTCGCCTCGGGGGCGCCCGCCTACGCCCTTTCCTTCGCCGCCGGCCGGGTGGTGGCGACCAACAGCGCCGATACCTTCGCCGATGGCGTGGCGGTGCGGGGGCCCGACCCGCTGGCCTTCGACATCATCCGCGCCGGCGCCGAGCGCATCGTGCAGGTCGATGACCGCGAGATCATGGCCGCCATGCGTGCCTACTATGAGGACACGCATCAGCTCGTCGAGGGTGCCGGCGCCTGTCCGCTCGCGGCCCTGCTGAAAGAGCAGCCTGACATGCGCGGCCGTCCCGTGGGCCTGGTGCTGTCCGGCGGCAACATCGACCGCCCCCTGTACGCGCGCATCATCTCCGGCGACGGCGCCCGGCCAGTCTGAGCCGGGAGACACCTGGAGACAGGTACGGGAGACACCTGGAGACAGATAGCGGGAGATACCTGGAGACAGATAGCGGGAGACACCTGGAGACAGATAGCGGGAGACACCTGGAGACAGATAGCGGGAGACACCTGGAGACAGGTACGGGAGACATTTGAGTCACCGAGGCGGGAGACAGCGGACGACAGACAACGTGGTGCTGTCATGTGTGGGCCGGGAGACAGTCGGAGACAGATTCATCGTTCTTCCCGGAAGGAGGGCAGGACATTCGCATACCTGATGACTCGTCTGGCTCCGCTGGCGGAAGCTGCGGTCCGACGAAACTTCCCTGGCAAGTGCGGGCATCCGAATTGTGATGCAATTAATGCATATTAAGAACCTTATGGGAAGTCAAGCCTGGCCTGCGTACCCCGGCGGGGACTTCAGCGCAGCAGACCGAGCAGGCGCCCGGGGCGCAACTCGGGCTGCATCTGATCGCAGGTGCACTGGGCGGGGGCCTTGTCGGGGCGCCAGCGCACGAAGCGCGTGCCGTGCCGGAAGCGGCCGGCAGTGACATGGTCGTACTGCACCTCGGCGACCAGGCGCGGCTTCAGCGGCTCCCATTCCGCGGAACGCTCGGTGCTCCAGCGACTCGGGCCGCCGGGTGCGTCGCCGGTGAAACCGGGCGGGCTGCGCAGCTTTTCCAGCTTGCGGGTCAGTGCCGGTTTTTCGGCCGTGGGGATGGCCGACGTGAAGCCAACATGGTTCAGCTTGCCCGCCGAGTCGTAAAGACCCAGCAGCAGCGATCCCACGACCGGCTTGCCGCTGGCATAGCGGAAGCCGCCCACCACGCAATCGGCGGTGCGCAGGCATTTCACCTTGACCATGTCGCGCTCGCCCGGCCGGTAGGGGCCATCGACGCGCTTGGCCACGACGCCGTCGAGCGCACCGCGCGCGCTTTGCAACCACCGCCGCGCCTGCCGGCGGTCGCGCGTGAAGGGCGTGAGCCGGAACAGCGACCGTGGCCAGGCACCGTAGAGTCCCTCCAGCGCCTCGCGGCGATGCTCCAGTGGCTCGTCCAACAAGCTGACGCGCGTGGTCGAGAGCAGGCAGTCGAACAGCACGAAGATGGCCGGGGTTTCGCGCGACAGGCGGCGGATGCGGCTGGCGGCGGGATGCAGGCGCATCTGCAGCGCATCGAAGGAGAGGCTGCTGCCCACCGGCACCGCGAGCTCGCCATCAACGACGAAGACGGTGCTCTTCACGGCGCGCAGTGCTTCGATGACCTCCGGGAAGTAGCGCGACAGGGACTTGCCCGACTTGGCCCGCAGCTCGACATGATCGCCCGCCCGAAAGGCAAGACAGCGGAAGCCGTCCCATTTGGGCTCGAACTGCCAGCCCGCGCCGGACGGCAGCTCATCGGCCAGCCGTGCCTCCATCGGGCTGGTGTCCAGCGGCACAGGCAGCGCCGAAAGCGACGCGGCCCGCGCCGGCGTGCTCATGCCGCCCGCCGCAAGTTGCGGCCTTCGGCAGCGAACCGTTCCATCGCGCGTGCCAGCGGCTGCGCGGCGCGGGCATAGTCGTCCCACGCCTTGCTGCGCGCCATCAGGCCGGGAACGCTGCGCAGGGTGTAGCGCGTTGGATCGAGGCCGGCGCGTACCTGGCTCCAGGTGAGCGGCATGGACACAGTGGCGCCGGCGCGGGCGCGGGTCGAGAGCGGCGCCACGGCGGTGGCGAACATGTCGTTGCGCAAATAGTCGAGGAAGATGCGGCCGGTGCGCTGCTTCTTGGCCATGGTGGTGAGATATCGCGCGGGGCTGTCGGCGGCCATGCGCTCGCAAAGCTCGCGCGCGAACTGCTTGACCGTCTTCCAGTCCGAGGCGCGACCCCGGGCCGGCGCCAGCGGCGTCACCACATGCAGGCCCTTGCCGCCGGTCGTCTTGCAGAAGGGCACGAGATCCAGCGCCTCAAGGCGTTCCTTGAGTTCGCGCGCCGCGGCGATGACCGCCTCGAAGTCGACCTCCGGCGCCGGATCAAGATCAAAGATCAGGCGGCCGGGCACCTCCGGCTTGCCAGGCTGGTTGTTCCAGGGATGCAGCTCCAGCGCGGCGATCTGCGCCATCGCTGCCAGCGCCTCGACGCGATCGATTTGCAGATAGGGTTTGCGGTCACCCGAAATGCGCGCCAGCGTGATCAGGCTGGAGCTGCCGGGCCCGGCGTGACGCTGGAAAAAGCGTTCACCGTCGATCCCCTCCGGTGCCCGCACGATCGAGCAGGGACGCCCCTCAAGGTGCGGCATCATCCACGCGCCGACCTCTTCATAGTAGCGCGCCAGGTCGAGCTTGGTCGCGGGCGCGCCGTCCACGTCAGGCCACATCGGCTTGTCGGGGTTGGAGATGGTCACGCCCATGACGGTGTTGCCGCCGGACTTCGCCGGCCCACGTTGCGCACGACGCGGGGAAGCCGCTTGCGGTTCGGCCAGCGCCGTGCGTGTCACGGGTCTGGGCTTCTCCGCCGCTACCTCCTTCGCCGGCTTGTCCTCGCGCAGGCCCTTGAAGGCCGCCTGCCGCACGAGGCCCGCTTCGGTCCAGCCCGCGAACTCGATCTCGGCCACGAGCTCAGGCTTCACCCAATGCACATTGGCTTTTTTTAGGGGCGCGTTGGCGCCGCCGAACGGGCTCTTGTCGGCCGCCAGCGCCTTCAGCCGTGGCAGCAGTTTCGCCACCTTGGCCTGGCTGTAGCCGGTGCCGACCCGGCCGATATAGACGAGATGTTTGTCGCCGTACGTGCCGACCAGCAGGGAGCGGAAGCGCGAGCCCTCGCTGGTCCAGCCGCCGATCACCGCCTCGTGGCCAGCGCGGCACTTCGCCTTGATCCACGTGCCGCCGCGACCGGAGCGGTAAGGCGCGTCCAGGCGCTTGGAGACGATGCCCTCCAGCGACATGCGGCAGGCCGAACGCAGCACCGCGTCGCCCGCGGTCTCGAAATGCTCGACATAGCGCAGGCGCGGATCGAGGCTGCGTCCCATACCGTCCAGCAGTGCCTTCAGCCGTGCCTTGCGATCGCGCACGCCCAGCTTTCGCAGATCCTCATCGCCCTCAACCAGCAGGTCGAAGGCGAAAAAGACGAGATTGACCGTGTCGCGCTCCGAGAGGGCGGTTTGCAGCGCGGCGAAGTCCGGCGCGCCGTTGGAGTCGAGCGCTGCAACCTCGCCATCAATGATGCAATCCGGCAGCTTGCTGGCCACCTTGACGATCTCCGGGAACTTGGCCGACCAGTCCAGCCCCTTGCGGGTGCGCAGCGTGGCCGCGCCGTCCTCGACGCGAAGCTGCAGGCGATAGCCATCGAGCTTGACCTCATGGCCCCAGTCCCCGCCCGACGGGGGATGATCGACCAGCAGGCAGAGCTGCGGCTCGATGAAGGCCGGCATGCGTTGCAGCTTGCGGCCGGATTTCCGGGCGGGCGCCGCCGCGGCCTCGGCCGGCGGCGACTCGGCGCGGTTCGACGACCAGACGGCGCCGGCCTTGGCGCGGCGGTGGCCCCCCGTCATAAAGGGCGCAGGCCCCCTGCCCTTGCCAGCCGCGATCTGCTCCATGCTGCGGTCGGACGCCACTGACCGGTCATCCTCCAGAACGCGCTCGCCCTCACCATCGACGGCTGTGGCGTCGCGGTGCTTGATCAGCAGCCAGTTGTTGCGTTTTGCGTCCTCGCGATCCTTGCGCAGACGCACCAGCACCCAGCCACCGTGCAGCTTCTTGCCGTCGAGGGTGAACTTCAGGTTACCTGCGCGCAGCGCCTGCTGCGGCGTACGCCCGTCCTCCGGCGACCAGTAGCCGCGGTCCCACAGCATCACCGTGCCGCCGCCATACTCGCCCTTCGGGATGGTGCCTTCGAAATCACCGTAGGCCAGCGGATGGTCCTCGACCTCGACGGCGAGGCGCTTGTCGGCGGGGTCGAGCGAAGGGCCGCGCGTGACCGCCCATGACTTGAACACACCGTCGAGTTCCAGCCGGAAGTCATAGTGCAGGCGGGTGGCCGCGTGCTTCTGGATCACGAAGCGGGGCCGTGCGGAGGCCGCCACCCCGCTTTTGCCGCTGGGCTCGCGCGTTTTGGAGAAATCCCGCTTGGCCCGGTACTTGGACAGTGAACCGCTCGGCACCGCGCCTCTCCGTTTCATGGCAACCCCCGTTACGCCCATCCAACGGCGGCGAAGCACCGGCGGTTCCGGTGTGCAACCCGCGATGGCGCCGCCGCTTGCCTGCGCCGGTGGCCGTTCGTTACCGTGACGAGATGACCGATCTGCCCTACCCGCTCGAGGAACTTGATCTCTCGGCTCCGCTGGATCGCCACCGGGCCACGGTGCTGCCGGAATGGATCGACTGGAATGGCCACATGAACGTGGGCTTCTACGTCGTGGCCTTCGACAAGGCGACCGATACGCTGTGCACGCAGCTCGGCGTCGGCTGGGAATACACGCGCGACAAGATCGGCATGACGTTCGTGCTGGAGGCGCACGTCACCTACGACCGCGAGGTGCGTGAGGGCGATCCGCTGCGCATCACCACGCAGGTCCTCGATTTCGACAGCAAGCGCGTGCACTATTTCCATACGATGTATCACGGCAGCGAAGGCTGGGTGGCAGCCACCAACGAGCTGATCCTGATGAACATCGACTACGAGACCCGCCGCTCGGCGCCCTGGCCGGCAGAAACCCGCCGCCGGCTGGAGCTGATGGCCGCCGCCCACGCCCGGCTGTCCAAGCCCGACAAGGCCGGCCGCATCATCGCCATCCGCCGCCGGCAGCTTTCATAAGCCTTCCCCCGGAGGGGGAAGGACCATGAAGTGATCAGCCCTCAGCCAGGCGCTGCAGGGCTTCGCCGCGGATGCGGTAGGGCAACCACGACTCGATGTGCACGCAGCCGATCGCTTCATAGAAGCGCCGCGCCGGATTCCAGTGCAGGACGTTCAGGTCAATGCGGCCATAGCCATTGTCGCGGCATTCCCGCGCCAGCGCCGCCATCAAGGCGCGCCCCACACCGGCCTGACGCACATGCTCCTCGACCCAGATATCTTCGACAAAGATGCCGCGGCTGGCTTCCCAGACGGAATAGTTGAAGGTGTAAAGCACGAAACCCACCGGCCGGCCGTCGAGTTCGGCGATCAGCGACGCGAATTTCGGATCCGGGCCAAAACCGTCGCGCGCAAGAATTTCAGGCGTGGCCCGCACCGCGTCGGGCTCGCCCTCAAAGGTGGCCAGCGCCACCGAGAAGCGATGGATGGTCGGCGCATCCTCGCATGCTGCCCCGCGCACCACGACATCTGGCATGTTGAGCTGCTCCCTTGCCCGGTTATTACAACAACATAGAGGACGGCGTTGCGACTTTACTTTGCAAGTAACGTGAACATGAAGCCGATTACAACTTGCCGCGGTAGTGTCGCGTGGTTGCTGTTTTTGCCAAAGAGAGTAATGTGATGAATCCGCGTAAGTGACGTGATTTGGCGTTTCGGCGTAGGCGCGTTCCGCTCTGTAATAGCCGGAGACAGGCGCCATTTCATGCGCCAGCCTATCGAAACCGCACCCAGGGACGGAACCTTCGTCATCCTCGAGGATGACGCAAGTGGCACCTATGATGTCGCCAAATGGGCGGCCGGGAGAGGCGACTGGGCGGGGCCGAACGGCGAGCAGATCAAGATCAAGCCAACCCACTGGCAGCCCTTCTCGGAACAGGATGCCGCATGGTGGGCCTCGTACGGATCGAGCCCGCCCGAGGATTACGGACCCGGCGGCCTGCAGGCAGCAGCGGCACCGCGAAGACGGCTGTTCAGCTTCTTCTCCGGCAAGCGCAACGCTGGGGCTGACGAGTCTGGCGAGGCAGACGCCGCCGATGTTTCGCCGCGGAGGGCCCCGCGCGCCTGGCGGCGGCTGGCCATCGGCGGGGTCGCGACGGGGCTGATTGCCGTTGCCGCGGGCGCGCTCTACACCCATCGCGATCTTGCCTGGGGCCGCATCGAAACCGCCTTCAAGAGCATCGACGAGGGCAGGCGCACGCCACAGGCGGCACCGCAGCCCGCGGCGGAGGGCACGCTGGCGGAGCTGCGACAGGCCGTGTCGCAGGAGCGCGAGAAGGCCGAAGCGCTAGCCCGCGAGCTTGCCGCGGCGCGGCAGGAGATGGCAGCGCAAATCCTGCACGCGGCCGAGCGTGCTGCGTTGCCGCTGCGCGAGGCCCTGCTCCAGGAGCGCGAAAAGGCTGAGTCGCTGGCGCGCGAACTCGCCGAGGCGCGCCGCACCGCGCAGACGCAGACCGCGGGGGGGCAATCCGCGGATGAAGCCGAGCAGGCGCGGCAGGCGGCAGTACGGGCTGCCGAGGACTTCCGCCAAGCTCTGTTACGGGAGAGAGAGAAGGCCGAAGCGCTGGGACGTGAACTGGATGCGGCCCGCCGGGCGGCGGAGACCCAGACGGCAGCCTCGGGGAAATCGGCCGAGCAGGCCGAGCAGGCGCGGCAGGCGGCAGTACGGGCTGCCGAGGACTTCCGCCAAGCTCTATTACGGGAGAGAGAGAAGGCCGAAGCGCTGGCGCGCGAACTGGACGCGGCGCGCCAGGCCGCCGAGACGCGGACCGCAGCCTCGGGCAAATCGGCCGAGGAAGCGGAGCAGGTCCGGCAGGCGGCGGTGCGCGCTGCCGACGAACTGCGCCAGGCGCTGTCGCAGGAACGCGAAAGGACCGAAGCGCTGAGGCGCGAACTGGATGCGGCCCGCCGGACGACCGAGATGCAGACCGCCGCCTCGGGCAAATC
>QOCQ01000013.1 GCA_003574685.1 Rhodospirillaceae bacterium SYSU D60007 | reverse complement strand
GCGGGGAGAAGGCCAAGCATAGTCGAAGGCCCTGCATGACAAGTGGAGCTCAATCCACGAGGTTCAGGGCGAGGTCGAAGGCGTCGAAGTTGCGCCAGTGGCGGCCGGGCTGCGGCTCGCGGAGGCGGCGGTTGCAGATCAGCGGCACTCTTTGCTCCGAGATGCCGCCGTGGCTGCGCAGCGGCTCGCGCAGTCCCGAGAGGTCGTGCCGTGTGACCGAGGTGCCCAACACTTTGTGACGTGCCGAAACAACGACCAGATCGCCCATGCGGTCCGGCGGCAGTTCGAAGCGCGTGCATGCCTCCTCGCGCGTCAGGGCGGCCTCGATGCCGTCGAGCGCCGCAAGCCGGGCGATCATATCGGCACGATCCGCAGTCTGCGGAAGATAGATCACGGCGAACGAGCCCAGCGCGCCATGATGCACGACATAGGGATCGGTGATCGGCAGGATGACGCGCGCCGCGCCGGCGCCCAGCCAGGCATCCAGCAGGTCCTGCAGGTAGATCACGTCGGGCCGTCCCGCCGCATCGTGCTTGGCGTTCATGCCATGGTCGGCGGTAAGCACGATAGTGCAGTCCATCAGATCAAGCGCCGCGACATAGCCATCCATCATGGCGTAGAACTCGTTAGCCGCCGGCGTGCCCGGCGCGTGCTTGTGCTGGATGTAGTCCGTGGTCGAGAGATACATGATCTGCGGCCGGTCGCGCTGCATCAGGCGCACGCCGGCGGCCAGCACGAACTCGCTGAGCGCGGCGCTGTAGACGTCAGGCACCGGCATGCCGACGAGGTCATTCACCTTCTCGATGCCGTTGCCGGCGAGCGTGGCCTCGGCGGATTTTTCGGATGAAAAGCCACATGCTTTGCCGGATGCCAGATTGAGTCCCTTGCCCAGCAGACCGCGCAACTTGTCCTTGGCCGTGACCACGGCGATGCGGCATCCGGCGCGCTGCAGTGCCGGAAAGATCGTCTCGACCCGAAGGAACTTCGGATCGTTCATCATCACTTCCTCGCCGGTTTCCGGATCGAGGAAGTAATTGCCGCAGATGCCATGCACCGATGGCGGCTGTCCGGTGACGATCGAGAGATTGTTGGGATTGGTGAAGCTGGGAATGACGCAGTCGGCGAGCAACCTGGTGCCCGTTTTTAGAATGCGACCCAACGCCGGGGCACAGTCGGCCTGCACCGCCGCCTCGATATAGCCCGGCTCCGAACCGTCGATGCAGATCACGACCGTTGGCCGCCGGGGCAGGCGGTAGCTGCGGCCGTTCACTGTCACGGCAGCAGGCGCACCACGAGGCAAGGTACCAGGCGGCAAGGCTCTCTCCCTTCGTCGCGCCGATGATGGGCGCGAGCATCGCGCCAGGCAACAGCAGCGCCATCACCGCCATCGCTGTAACAAAATTGTAAACACAGATCGACCGGCGTATCGTCGAATCGGAGTGTGAGCGAGGCGATGGACGGGCTTCATCTGCTGGTCGACCTGACCGGCGCTGTAGCGTTGCTGCTGTGGGGCGTGCGCATGGTGCGCACCGGCATGACGCGTGCCTTCGGCGCCATCCTGCGCCGCGCGCTCGCCGCCTGCGCCCGCTATCGGCTCTCGTCCTTCGCCGCCGGCCTGTTCGTCACCGGCCTGTTGCAGAGCAGCACCGCGACGGCGCTGTTGCTGTCGTCTTTTGCCGGCCGCGGCCTGATCGCGCTGCCGGCGGCGCTGGCGGTGATGCTGGGCGCTGACGTCGGCTCGACCGTGGCCGCGCAGGTCTTCTCTTTCGACCTTGGCCTGGTCTCGCCGATCCTGCTGGCGGCCGGCGTGTTCCTGTTCCTGGGCTCTTCCGACGATCGCGTCAGGCATGTCGCTCGCATCCTGATCGGGCTGGGGCTGATCCTGCTGGCGCTGCGGCTGCTGGCGACAACGGCTGCGCCGCTGAAAAGCTCGCCGACCTTCATGGCCCTGGTCAGCGGCCTGCATGACGAGTTGATCATCGCCCTGCTGCTGGCGGCGATTGCCACCTGGCTGGCCCATTCCAGCCTGTCGATCGTCCTGCTGGTGATGTCGTTTGCCGCGGCGGGGCTGGTGCCGCCGGCGACGGCGCTGGCCATGGTGCTGGGCGCGAATGTCGGTGGCGCCATCGCGCCGTTTGTCGACCAGGTCGGCCAGCCGCCGGCGGTACGGCGCGTGCCGCTGGGCAACGCCGCCATGCGCGCCATCGCCGCCGCCATTACGCTGCCGCTGATCCCCATGGCGCAGACCTGGTTGGCGCCGCTCGGGGCCGAGCCGGCGCGGCTGGTGGTCAATTTCCACACGGCATTCAATGTCGGCGCGGCGCTGCTCTTCCTGCCGCTGACCGGCGTGGTGGCAGCCCTGTGCCGGCGTTTGCTGCCCGATTCGCCGCGCGCCGAGGATACCGGCCAGCCGCGCTATCTTGATCCGCACGCGCTGGAGACGCCCGGCGAGGCCATGGCCTGCGCCATGCGCGAGACCCTGCATCTGGGCGACCGTATCGAGACCATGCTGCGCCAGAGCATCGAGGTGTTCGAGCGCAACGATGCCAGGCTGGCGAAGGAAGTGGAGCAGGCTGACAACGCGGTGGACCGGCTGTACGAGGCGATCAAGCTCTATCTGATCGGCGCCTCGCGCAACGAGTTGTCGCTGGAAGAGAGCCGGCGTTCGGCCGAGATCCTCACCTTCGTCACCAACCTCGAGCATGTCGGCGACATCATCGACAAGAATCTGATGGAGCTGGCGGCCAAGAAGATCAAGAACCGCCTCACCTTTTCGGCCGAGGGCATGGACGAGCTGCGGGCCTTCCACCGTCTGGTGATGGACAATTTGAAGCTGGCCTACAACGTCTTCGCCACGCGTGACCTGGCGCTGGCGCGCCGCCTCATGGCCGGCAAGACCGCCCTGCGCGAGGCCGAGCAGCGCGCCGCGGAAAGCCATTTCGCACGCCTGCGCGAGGGGCGGCCGGAATCGATCGAGACCAGCGCGATCCACATGGACATCGTGCGCGATCTCAAGCGCATCAACGGCCACCTCGCGTCCGTCGCCTATCCCATCCTCGAAGCCGCCGGCGAGCTGGCCGACACCCGCCTGCGCCCCGCCGAGGAGCAGACCGCCACCACCACCGTCGTCCACGGCAAAACGGCAGCGTCATAGCGTGGCGATCGTCTTCCCTTCTCCGCGCGCAGGCGGGGCGAATGTGCCCGAAGGGCGGATGAGGGGCTTTGCAGCCTTGCAACAAGGACGTCATCCCGAGCGCCAGCGAGGGATCTCCCGCGTATTACGAGCCTCCTCTCGCAACCGGGAGATCCCTCGCTGACGCTCGGGATGACGAATGCAACGGAGAGCATCATCGTCGTGCCGCAGTGCCCGGCTTGCTCTGCCGCCGCGTGCGCGGCAAGGCACAGCGTTGAAGCCTGCTGGGAGCGCGGGCATCTTGCCCGCATCGGCGCGCAGCGCCGAAGCGCTTTCGCCCTTTGCTTGCGCTGCGGGCGATATGCCCGCGGCCCGGCATGAGACGGTGAGAATGAAGCTCATGGCGAGGCCGGGCGCAGGCGCCGGCTCTCGGGGTCGTAGGGCGGTTTCAGGCTGAGCCGGCAGGGGCAACGCTGCCCGCCGATATCGACCTCCCAGGTGCCGGACGACAGGTACGCCGAATCAACGGGCTGGCCGCCGGCATGCACGTAGCCCAGCATCACGGTGCGGCCCAGCGTATGGCCATAGGCTGCGGATGTGGTCTCGCCCGCGGGCCGCCCGTCACGCAGAACCAGCTCGCCGCCATACGCGACGGGCTCGCTATCCTCCAGCGCGACCGAGACGCAGCGTCGCTTCAAGGGCTGGGCCTTGAGCGAGCGCAGGGCTGCCTGGCCAATGAAGGGGACCGTCTTGTCCAGCTTCACGGCGAAGCCCAGCCCCGCCTCGTAAGGATGGTGGTCCGGTGTCAGCTCGCGGCCCCAGGCGCGATAGCCCTTTTCCAGCCGCAGCGACTCGATGGCGTAGTAGCCGGCATCGCGCAGGCCGAGCTCCACGCCGCAAGCACACAAGGCATCGTAGACCGCCGCCGTCATTTCGACCGGCACGTACAGCTCCCAGCCCAGCTCGCCGACATAGGTGCGCCGGACCGCGAGCACCGTGGCGGCGCCGATGTCGATGTCGCGGCAGGTGCCGAAGGGAAAGGCGGCATTATCAAGCGCGGCGCGGCTCACCCGCGACAGCAGCTTGCGCGCGTTCGGCCCCATCACGCCCAGCACCGACCACGCGCCCGTCACGTCGGTGAGAACCGCGTGGGCGCTGTCCGGCAGGTGACGGGTGATCCAGTCGGCATCGCGCGTGGTTTGCGAGGAGCCGGTCACGATCATGAACCTGTCATGCGCCAGCCGCTGCACGGTCAGATCGCTCTCGAAGCCGCCGCGGGCGTTGAGCATGGCCGTGTAGACGGAGGTGCCGACCGGCACGTCCATCTCGTTGGCGCAGAGATGCTGCAGGGCGGCCGCCGCGTCGCCGCCCTGCAGCAGGAACTTGGAGAACGAGGTCTGGTCGAAGATCGCCACCGCGTCGCGTGCCGCCTGATGCTCGCGCGCGTTGTTGGCGAACCAGTTCTGCCGCCCCCAGGAATAGTCCACGACCCTGGGCTGGCCTTCTTCGGCGAACCAGTTGGCGCGCTCCCAGCCCATCTTGCTGCCGAACACCGCGCCTTTGGCGTTGAGGCGTTCATAGAGCGGCGAGCAGCGCAGCGGCCGGCCGGTTTCAAGCTCGCGATTGGGCCATGGCATCTTGTAGTGCAGGCCCAGCACCTCGGCGACACGCGCCGTCAGCCACTGATCGTTGCCGTTGAAGGGCGCGAAGCGGCGGATATCAACGGGCCACAGGTCAAGCGTCGGCTCGCCGTTGACGATCCATTCGGCCAAAGCCCTGCCGGCGCCGCCGGCGCTGGCAATGCCCATGGAGTTGAATCCGGCAGCGACGAAGAAATTCCTCAGCTCCGGTGCCTCGCCGAGAATGTAGTTGTTGTCCGCAGTAAAGCTTTCCGGGCCGTTGATGAAGCGCTTGGTGCCGACCTTCGCCAGATCGGGCACGCGGATCAGCGCGTTCTCCATCAGGATCTGGAACTGGTCCCAGTCGTCGGGGAGGAGCTGGAACTCGAACGGCTCGGGGATGTCGAAAGCCTGCGCCCACGGCTTGGCCTGCGGTTCGAAACCGCCCATCAGCAGCCCGCCGACTTCCTCCTTGAAGTAGATGTAGCCGTCGGGATCCCGCAGGCAGGGCAAGTCTGGAAACACGCCGGGCACGCGCTCTGTCACGATGTACATGTGCTCGCAGGAGAACAGTGGCACGGTGACGCCAGCCATGCGGCCAATCCGGCGGGCCCATTGACCGGCACAATTCACCACGATCTCGGCAGTGATGTCGCCGCGCGCGGTGGCGACGCCGGTCGCGCGGCCGTTCTGCTGGTGTATGGCGTCCACCTTCGTTTGCTCGAAGATGCGCACGCCGCCCCGGCGCGCGCCGCGTGCCAGGGCCTGGGTGATGTCCGCGGGATTGGCCTTGCCGTCGCCCGGAAGCCAGGCGGCGCCGACAAGATCGTCGGTACGCATGATCGGAAAGCGCGCGCCCGACTGCTGCGGCGTCAGCAGCTCGCAGGCCACGCCTTGCGCCGCCGCCATGGCCGCGACGCGTTTGAGCAGCGTCATGCGCTCGCCGGTGCGCGCCACGGTCAGGCTGCCGCATTGCTTCCAGCCCGTGGCGAGGCCGGTTTCCGCCTCCAGGCTGGCGTAGAGATCGGTCGAATAGCGGATCAGCCGCGTCATGCTCGGGTGCGTGCGCAGTTGCCCGACCAGGCCTGCCGCATGCCATGTCGTGCCGCCGGATAGCCGGCCTTTCTCCAGCAGCACCACGTCGGTCCAGCCCAGCTTCGCGAGGTGATACGCCACCGAGCAGCCGATGATGCCGCCGCCGATGATCACCGCGCGCGCCTGGGTAGGGAAGGCAGGGTCGGCCATCGTCGCCGTCACACGCGTCCTGCCATGCCGGCTTCGTACATGCGGCGCATCTCAGCGACGCCGGCGGGCACGGGGTTGCCGCCGGCCGTCGGGTCAACAGCGGCCATTTCGGCGAAGCGCTCGAGATGTTCCCGTTTCACGCCCAGCTCGGCAAAGGTGTGCGGCAGGCCCAGCGTGCGGCGCAGCTCGAGCACCCAGGACAGGAAGCCGTCGAAGCTGGCGTCCTGCAATCCGATCCACCGTGCCAGCCTCTCGATCTTTTCCGCGATGGCGGGGCGGTTGAAAGCCAGCACGTAGGGCATGGCGACCGCGTTCGTCAGGCCGTGATGCGTGTCGAGCACCGCGCCGATGGGATGCGACAGCGAATGGATCGCGCCGAGTCCCTTCTGGAACGCGGTCGAGCCCATCTGCGATGCGGCCAACATATGGGCGCGCGCCTCAAGATCGGTGCCATCGGCCACGGCACGCGGCAGGAAATGTTTCACCAGCCGGATGCCCTCGACCGCGATGCCCTCGGCGTAGGGATGGTAGCCCGGCGCGCAATAGGCTTCGAGGCAATGCGCAAACGCGTCCATGCCGGTGGCGGCGGTGAGCGGCGGCGGCAACCCCACAGTCAGCGCCGGATCGGCGATCACGATCGCGGGCATCATGCGGGGATGGAAGATCACCTTCTTCGTCTGCGTGCGCTCATCAGTGATCACGGCCGCGCGGCCGGTTTCCGAGCCGGTGCCGGCGGTCGTGGGCACCGCGATCACCGGCAGAATTCCGGCGGGATCGGCACGCGTCCACCAATCGCCGATATCCTCGAAGTCCCAGATCGGGCGGGTCTGGCCGGCCATGAAGGCGATGGCCTTGGCGGTATCGAGCCCGCTGCCGCCGCCCCAGGCGATCACGCCGTCGTGCCGGCCAGCGCGCAGCACCGCGATGCCATCCTCGACGTTCCTTGCGACCGGGTTTGACCGCACATCGCTGAAGACGGCAACGTCCAGACCGGCATCTCGCAGTGCGCGCGTGGCGTCCGTGATCATCGGCAGCTTCGCCACGCCGCAATCGGTCACCAGCAGCGGCCTGCGGAATCCCAGCGCCTTGCAATGTTCGGGCACTTCGCGAATGCGGCCGGCACCGAACTTCACGGCGGTGGGATAGCTCCAGTTGCCGGTGAGGGGAGGGGACATGGATCACGCCAGCTCGATCGCGACCCGGCCCAGTACCTGCCGGTCGAGGATGCAGCGTATGGCGGCCGGAACATCCTCCAGGCGGTGGAATGTCCGGCCAACATGCGGGCGCAGCTTGCCGGCCTCGACCCAGTCGCACAGCCTGCGATGCAGCGCCGCCATGCGGTCGGCGTAGTCAAAGCGCGCATCATACGGGCTCCAGCCCATGTAGTAGCCGAGGTTGCAACCGACCACGGTCAGGTTCTTGACCAGCAGGATGTTGGCCGGGATGGTCGGGATGGTGCCGCCGGCAAAGCCGATCGGGCAGATACGCGCCTCGGGCGCCATGCAGCGCAGCGACTCGTTGAACACCTCGCCGCCGACCGGATCGAGCACGGCGTTGACGCCGCGGCCATCGGTGAGCCGCAGCACCTCCTCGCGGAAGGGGCCGGCGCGATAGTCGATGACGTGATCGGCGCCGCGCGAGCGCACGAAGGCCGTCTTCTCCGCACCGCCGGCCGTGGCGATCACACACGCGCCGATGGCCTTCGCGATCTCGACGGCAGCCAGGCCGACCCCGCCGGCCGCGGCATGCACCAGCAGCCATTCGCCGGGCTGAAGGTCCATGAACTGCGGCCACAGCAGGGCCGCGCCCGCGGTGGGATAGGAGATCGCCAGCGGAATGGCCTCTGTCCAGCCGACGGCAGCCGGCTTCGGAAAAACGTTGACCTCGTGCGCGATGGCTTCCTCCGCGCAGCCGCCCCAGTCGATGGTGGCGTACACCGCATCGCCCACCCGGAAGCGGCGCACGTCCTTTCCCGTCTCCACGATGGTGCCGCTGATCTCGGTGCCCGGCGCGAAGGGAAAAGGCGGCTTGCGCTGGTATTTGCCCGCGATCACCAGCGATGTGGCGAAGCTGACGCCGGCGGCCCGCACCGCGATGCGCACCTGTCCCGCGCCCGGTGACGGCCGCTCAATATTCTCAAGGCGCAGGGACTCGGGCGGTCCCCACTGGCGGCAAATCATGGCGCGCATCGCATCTGTTCTCCGGCTTGCCAGTACGACACTATGGATCAACGATCCGGCTGTGAAGCCCTGGCGGCTGGGCAAGGAAGGGAGGACAGGATGGACACCCCGGGCGTCTTCATCATGTCATCGCGCGCCGGCGAAGCGATTGCCCGCGCGCTGGCAGAGCTGCTCTCGAAGAACGGCATCCGGGACGTGGAAGTGACCCGCGCCCGGGAAGGCGGCGCCGACGATGGCGCCTTCCACACGCCGCGGCGCATGGCCTTGCGGCACGATTTCGGTATCCGCGTCATCCTGCCCGCCGATCTCGGCGCAGCGGCGGCCCGTGACAGCGTCGTTTACGATCTGGGCGTCATGTCGGGGGCGGTCGGCGTGGGCCGCGGCATGGCATTGCTGGTAGCTCTCGACGGCGTGGATCCTGATCTGGGCGGGCTGGCAGGTCTGGTGACGGATCGCATTGCGCTTGTCACGAAGGGCGATCCCGCGGCCCAGCTCGACTCGTATGCGCGTCTTCTGGCGCGGCGGATCGTGGAACTGGATACCGGCGCCGGCCTGGTCATGCGGCCATCGACCGGCCTTGCCATTGCCTATCTCAAGAATTTCGCGACGCCGGTGCTGGAGCTTGTCCGCTCGCGGCGTGCGGCGCTGGTGTCCGGTGCTTCGGGCGGCGGCCCGGCGCTCGACGTGGTGCCCTCGCGCCTGGTCGTCTGCCTTCCCGGCGGTGCGGAGCCCTTTACTGTAGAGGCGTGGGTTGCGCTTGCCCGCCAGCTGGGCCTCGAACCGGCGCAGCTTGTCCCGCAGGGTGATGCCGGTCCGTCGCGCCCGTTCGGTGTTTGGATGGACAAGGCCGGCGTCCTCTATGACGCGCCAACAACGCTGGCCACTGCTGGCGAGATCGTGCGGCGCATGACGGCCCATGCGTCCGAGGAGGAGCGTGCCCAGGCGCGCGCGGTCGCTATGCACAATTTCGGCCGCACGCTGCGGCTGCTGTTGCGGGAACCCGAGCACACCTGGATGCAGGGCCGCCTCGAGTTCGCCCGCTGGGCCGATCTGGAGCAACGCGCCGCGCCGTGAACGAACCCCGCTACGCGAGCGCAACCGGCAGGGCCTTGACGCCGCGCAGGATCAGGGAGTCGTGCCATTCCGGCGAGCAGGATGCGAGGCCTATGGCGGGAAAGCGCTGCGACAGGCGCACGGCGGCGACCTGCGCTTCCAGCCGCGCCAGTGGCGCGCCGAGGCAGAAATGGATGCCGTGACCAAACGTGAGGTGCGGGTTGGGGTCGCGCCCGAGGTCGAAGGATTCGGCATCGCGGAACGCGGCGGGGTCGCGGTTGGCGGCATTGGCGAAGGCGAAGACCCGCTGCCCTGCTCGTATGAGGCGGCCGTGCCATTCGACATCCGCTGACACCACGCGCGCGATTGCGCCCGTGGGCCCGTCATAGCGCAGCCACTCCTCGACCGCCGACCCAGCCAGCGGCGGATCGGCCACAAGCCGCTCCCACTGGTCGCGGAAGCGCATGCAGTAGAGAAAGCCGTTGCCGATCAGGTTGGTTGTGGTCTCGTGGCCGGCGAACAGCAGCAGGATGCAGGTGCCGATGATCTCGTCCGTCGTGAGTGCATCGCTGGCATCGCGCGCCAGCACCAGCTTGCTGATCATGTCGTCGGCCGGCACCGCCGTGCGCGCTTCCACCAGCCGGCGGAAATAGGCGGCCATGGCCCGGGCCCCTTCTTCGGCGCGCCGGTACTTGTTGCCGGCGGTCTGGGCGGAGCCAATGAAAAGCGCGATGTCGTCGGACCAGACCTTCACCTCGCCCAGATCCGCCCGCGGCACACCCAGCATGTCCATGATCACCGTCGCCGGCAGCGGGTAGGCGAAGTCGGCGATGAAGTCGACCGGTTCGCCGCGCTGTCTCTTCGCGTCCATGCCGTCCATCAGGAAAGCAACGATGCTCTCGACATTGGGACGCAAATTCTCGACCGCGCCCGACGTGAAGACCTTGTTGAACAGCCGCCGCAGGCGCGTGTGGTCAGGCGGATCGCGGAACACCATCCAGTGATTGAGGTAGCGCACGAGGTTCTCGATGCCGCCGCGCCGGAACTCGTCGCTGCTCCGGAAGAAGGGTGTCAGGCGGTCGGCGGAGATCTCGCGGTTGTTCAGCGCGATCCGCCGCACGTCATCGTAGCGCGTAATGATCCACGCCTTCATTGCTGGCGACCAGTGGACGGGATCGTCCGCACGCAGCCGTGCGAACTCGGGGAAGGGATCGGCGTTGGTCGCGGGATTGCCGAGGTCGAAGACATAGGCCATGAAGCAAGAGTAGCCGCATTGAGCATCAGGCAACAGGGTTTCGCAGCGCGAGGTTGCGCACCGGTTGCGCCTGCCTGCCGCTTCGGCGCACCATATCGGTATGGCCGGGAACCCCGCAGGAGGTGACGCAATGTCGGAGCTGATCGAAACCCTCGAAGATGGCGTGCTGCTGCTGGTGATGAACCGGCCGGAGGCGATGAACGCGCTGTCGTCGGGGATGATGGACGGTCTGTTGAAAGGCTTGCGTCGCGCGGCGGAGGATCCCGAGGTGGGGTGCGTCGTGCTGCGCGGTGCCGGCGAGAAGGCCTTCTGCGCCGGCGGCGACGTCAAGGCGATGGCGGCGGGCGGTCGCATGCAGGGCGCGGCCTACGAGGCCAAGGTGGCCGATCTGCGCAGCCGCATGCAGGTGTCGGAGATGCTGCACGACATGCCCAAGCCCACCATCGCCATGGTGAACGGCGTGGCGGCGGGGGCAGGGCTCTCGCTGGCCCTTGCGGCCGACATGCGTTTTGCTGCCCGCAGCGCACGCATGACGACCGCTTTCGCCAAGGTCGGCTTTTCGGGCGATTTCGGCTCGCACTTCTTCCTGCACAAGCTGGTGGGCACCGCGAAGGCACGCGAACTTTATTTCACGGCCGAGATCCTGAATGCCGAGAAGATCGAGAAGCTGGGGCTCGCCAACTGGATCGTCGATGACGACAAGCTGCACGCCGAAACCATGGCCTTCGCCAAAAAGCTGGCTTCGGGCCCGCGCGTGGCGTGGTGGCATGTGAAGCACAACATGAAGATCGCCGAGGAGGGCACGCTCGCGGCCGCGCTGGACAGCGAGGCGGCGCGCATGATCCGCACCGGCGAAACCGAGGATCACAAGGAAGCCGCCCGCGCCTTCGTGGAGAAGCGCGCACCGGTATTCGTGGGGCGGTAGCCCCGGAGAGGGAGGAGACCATGCGGCTGCGGCAATGCGTGTTTGTGGCGCGCGATCTTGAGGCCTCGCGCGCCGAGCTTTGCGACATCCTGGGAATCAATGTCGCCTATCGCGATCCCGGCGTTGGCAAGTGGGGCCTTGCCAACGTGGTCTGTCCGGTGGGCGACGATTTCCTCGAGATCGTTGCCCCGGAAAAACCGGGCACGTCGGCCGGCCGCTATATCGACCGGCGCGCCGGGGATGGCGGCTATATGGTGATCCTGCAGGTGCCCGACGCCATCAAGGAGCGCGAGCGCGTGACGGGCTTGGGCATCCGCGCCGTCGAGCAGAAGAACCTGCCCGAGTACCGCTACACGCACTTTCACCCCAGCGATACGGCGAGCGTGCTGCTGTCGATCGATTCGGTCGTGCCGCCGCCGGGTACAGACCCGGCCCTGTTCTGGCCGCCGGCGAGCAACGACTGGCTGAAGCATCGTCGGGCCGACATGGCGAGCGGTCTGGCGGGCGTCGAGATCCAGTACTCCGACCCGGCGACGGCCGCCACGCTGTGGAGCCGCATCCTGAACCGGCCGGCAACGACGTCGGGTGGCGCCCATCGCATTGCCATCGACGGCGGCGAGATCCGCTTCGTGCCGATCACCGACGGGCGCGGCCCGGGCGTATCGGCCTTCGACGTCAAGGCGGCTGACAAGCAACGCGTGCTGGCAGCGGCCGAAAAGCGCGGCAAGCGCCGGTCCGACAGCCAGGTCGAGGTCTGCGGCTGCCGCATCAATCTGGTCTGACCGGACGCAAGGAGAACCCCGTGAAAGCCGCCGTGTTGTTCAAGGTGAACGAGCCGCTGCAGGTCGTTGACGTCGAACTGGATCCGCCGAAGGCCGGCGAAGCGCGTGTGAAGATGAAGGCAGCGGGCGTCTGCCAGAGCGACTGGCACATGATCAATGGCGACTGGCCCTCGCCGCTGCCGCTGGTGCCCGGCCACGAGGCCGCCGGCGTCGTGGAGGAGGTGGGCGAGGGCGTCACCTCGGTGAAGCCCGGCGACCACGTCATCTTCTCGTTCCGGCCGCAGTGCGGGCAATGCCGCTACTGCACTTCGGGCCGGCCGGTGCTGTGCATCGGCCGCAACAATTCGCCCGGCGCCACGCTGTTCGACGGCACCCTGCGACTGAAGCACAAGGGCACCGGCGTCTACCAGATGGCGCGCATCGGCACCTTCTCGGAGCAGGTCGTCGTGCCAGCCGAGATGCTGGTGCCCATGCGCAAGGACATGCCCTGGCCGCAGGCGGCGCTGATCGGCTGCTGCGTGGCGACGGGCGTGGGCGCCGTGACGCGGCACGCGAAGATCGAAGCCGGCTCGACCGTGCTGGTGATCGGCTGCGGCGGCGTCGGCCTCAACATCGTGCAGGGCGCGCTGCTGTCGGGCGCGCGCAAGATCATCGCCTGCGACCTGCGTGACAACAAGCTGGAGATGGCTCGCACCTTCGGCGCGACCGACACCATCAACGTCGGCGGCGAGAAGGTGGTCGAACGCATCAAGGAGCTGAGCGGCGGGCTGGGCGTCGACTATGCCTTCGATTCGGTCAGCATCGACAAGACGCAGGCGCTGGCGATCGACGCGATCTGTCCCGGCGGCCGTGCTGTCACCGTGGGCGTGCCTGCGGTCAGCATGCGCGCCACTTACTCGCCCTTCGCCATGGTCTTCGGCGAGAAGGTGATCAGCGGCACGTTCTATGGCTCGGTGCGTCCCAGCGTCGATTTCCCGATCCTCGTCGAGCACTACATGAACAAGCGGCTCAACCTCGACGGCCTGATCAGCCGCACCTGGCGGCTCGACCAGATCAACGACGGCTTCAAGGCCATGATGGCCGGCGAAGTCGCTCGCGGCGTGGTGGTGTTCGAGTGAGAGACTCTGTTGCCCGGAGCACAGCGAGCGATTTGGGCGGCTGAAAGCTCCCTCGCTTCGCCGCGATGACAGATGATCTGCGCCGCCGTTCGACGCCTTCAATGCCCTGCCACTAGTGACTTGCAGGGCCCAGAACCATCTCCGCTCGCGCGGCCATTTCCAGCAGCGGCCGGTCGTGCAGGCGGGGCGCCACGATCTGCAGGCCCACTGGCAGGCCGTCGCGTCCCGTCCCGCAGGGCACCGAGATCGCCGGAACCAACGCCATGTTGAAGAGCGGCGTGAAGACGGCATGGCCGCGCGGCCCGGCTGGCTTGCCGTCGATCACGGGCGGATAGACCTGCTCCGCCGGCCAGGACACGCAGGCTGTCGTGGGCGTCAGCAGGAAGTCCCAGCGCGTGAAGAACTCGGCGACAGCGCGCGCCACCCTGTCGGCGAGTCGTAGCGCTGCGGCGACCTCCGCACCCGTGACTTTCATGCCGTTGCGGATCAGGGTTGAGATGTTGTCGCCGAACAGATCAGGTTCGTGCCGCCAGCGCTCGCCATGCATCTGCGCGGTGGCCGCGGCCGTGATCGGCGAGAAGGCGGTCTCGCTGGTGCCTTCCGGCCAGGCGATATCGGCGGGCTCGATGGTCCAGCCGGCCGCGCGCAGCCGCGCGATTGCCGTATCGACCGCCTCGCGCACATCGGGATCGACCGCCGCGTCCAGCCCCAGCCGTGGGCTCCACGCGATTCGGGGACGGGCCGGCGCATGACTGTCGGATATCGCCACGGACACCGGATCGCGCGGATCAGCGCCGGCCATAACGTCGAACATCAGCCGCACGTCCGCGACGGTGCGGCCCATCGGCGCGATCACGCCGTATTGCGGCCCATAGGCGCCGCCGAAGCCGAAGGGCGAGGGGATGGCGCCGGCCGAGGGTTTCAGACCTACCGCGCCGACATGCGATGCCGGCCGCCGCCCCGAACCGCCGCCGTCGGTGCCCACCGCGATCGGCGCGAAGCCGGCGGCCAGCCCGGCCGCGGCACCGCCGGAGGAACCGCCGGGCGTCAGGGCCGGGTTCATGGGATGACGCGTGGTCCCGTAGACCTTGTTCTCGGTGTGACCCTTGGCCGCAAACTCCGGCGTATTGGTCATGCCGAGGAACACGCCGCCGGCCGCCTTCAGCCGTTCGACGCAAAGCGCGTCACGCGGCGCGATGAAGTCCTTGTAGAGCAGCGAGCCGTTTGTGACGCGCCGTCCTGCCACCCAGGTCGTGTCCTTGACCGTGAACGGCACGCCCAGCAGCGGCGCGTCGAAACCCGCGCGGCGCTGCGTGTCCACGCGATCCGCCTCGCGCCGGGCTTCCGACGGGTCGAAGTCGACGATGGCGACGAGCGCAGGGTTGCGTTCCTCGACACGCGCGATGGCCTGCTCGGCCACGTCGCGTGCCGTCACTGCACCGCTGCGGATCGCCGCTGCGATCGCGTACGCCGGCCGGTCGATGATGTCGGAGCTCCCGTTTCCCTTCGGCATGCCACACCTCGTTGTTCGCCATTTTCCAAGCCGGTGTTCCTTCCCGTCCAGGAGCCCCCGCCAAGCGTTGGATACGATCGCGGCCAGCCAACGGCTGCAATGCAAACATCGCCACACCGCGCAGGCGCAATCCGGGACGCTGTTCGGGATTTGCCAAGGAGAAGCGTACCATGTCCTCACGAGCCATATGCGCTTTGCTACTGATTTTCGCGGCCACCTGCGCCTACGGCCAGCAGCAGCCGGGGTCGCGTCACATCGCCGGCAAGAATGACGCCGCCGGCGCGCAGGTCATCATCAACGAGGTCAACACCGACCAGTACCCACAAGTGCGGATCTTCGCGACCGTGCTCAAGGAGGGCGCGCCTCTGCCGGGCCTGGGCGCGGCCGATTTCCGGGTGCGCGAGGATGAGGTGGATCAGGAGCCGCTTGCCGTCGAACCACGACTGCCGCCCCTGTCGGTGGTGCTGACGCTGGATACCAGCGGTTCAATGACCCGGCGCATGCAAGCGGCCCAGGCGGCGGCCATGCGCTTCCTCGACACGCTGCGCAGTGATGACAGCGCCCAGGTGGTGACGTTCGCACGCCAGGTAAGGCGGCTGACGCCGATGTCCACGGATCGCCAGGCCATGCGCGAGGCGATCGGCAGGGCCGTGGCCCGTGGGGACACGGCACTCTATGACGCGCTATACGAGTCGATACGGCTGGTGCAGGGCCGGGCGGGGCGCAAGGCGATCGTATTGTTGAGCGATGGCGTTGACGACGACGGCACCGGCAAGCCCTTGAGCACGCACACGATGCAGGATGTCGTCAGCCTGGCCCGCGACGTCAACGTGCCGATCTACATCCTCGGCCTCGGCACCGATCTCGACGAGGCCGGGTTGACGGCAGTCGCCCAAGCCACCGGTGCGCTCTACTTCAAGGCACCGCAAGCCGGCGACTTGCAAGCGCTCTACGAGACCATCGGCGCCCAGCTCGCCGGGCAGTATGCCATCAGCTACACGTCCAGTCTGCCCGCAGATGGCACGGAGCACCGGGTCGTCCTGACGGCCCAGGAGGTCGCCGCCAGCAAGGCCTACAGGGCGCCGGGCGGATCGGGCGTGGCGGGGCGAGGACGCCCGCCGGCCGGCAGCGAAGACGCGCCTTGCTACGACGCTGCCGCCGCGCAGTCCGTGGACGCGGGGCTGCAGAAGATCGCCGAGCGGTATGCCAAGGGCCTGATCAACTCCACCCAGCGCAATCAGCAGCGACAGCAACTCGTTGATGAATTCGATCGCCTCATAGCCCAGGGGTCCGGCACGGCGGGTTGCCTGCTGCAGCAGCTCGGGCTCGTCCATACGCTCTACAACGGCAATTTGATCGATAGCTCGCAGCGGGACGCCAGCCGCAAGGTGCTGTACGCGAAGCTGCACGATCTGTGCCGGCCACAGGCGACCGATGTTCCGCCAATAGAGAACTGTCTCAAGCTGATGCACGGCGCCTACGAGAAGGGCCTCATTACCAGCACCCAGCGGGATGCGAGCCGCCAGATGCTGTGGAAAGCCGTGCACGAGTTGCTTGTGGCGCGCGCCAACGCCGACGCGGAGATCGACCAGGCGCTGAATGTGGTCAAACAACTCTATGACCAGGGCCTGATCACCAGTCGGCAGCGTGACGAAACCAGGGAAGTGCTCGGACAGAAGTGATGGGCTCGCGCAGATTTATGAATCCCTCCGATAAGCCTATGCGCGCTCCACCGTCTAATCCCGCCCTCAGGCACATCCTATAAAAGGACCCGTTCTCGCCTGTCGCGAGTTGCCGGCTGGAGGTCGGAATGAGGTTCCTTGCTGCGACCATGATGTCGATCTCCCTGCTGGCTCCGCTGTCGGCCCACGCAGAGGAGACAGGCACGATGTCGAACGTCACCACCCTGAGGCATGAAGACGTGCGAAAGGTCGCCCCGTCTCTCGAGAGGTACACGCGCGATGCTCTGCTCGGCGATCTGTGGAAGCGTCCTGATCTTTCGCCGCGGGACCGCAGCATCGTCACGCTGGCGGCGCTGATTGCGCGCAATCAGACCATAGAGATGCCTCACTATCTCAACCTGGCACTCGATAGCGGCGTCAAGCCTGCCGAGATTTCCGAGATCATCACGCACCTTGCGTTCTACGCTGGCTGGCCGAATGCCATGTCCGCCGTCGCCGTCGCATGGGGTGTCTTTATCCAGCGCGGCGTGGAAGTCAGCGAGCTGCCGGTAGCTTCCCCGAGCCTCCTGCCCGTTGACGAGGCGGCCGAGGCGCAACGCGCAAGCCGGGTCGGTCAGCAGTTCGGTTCGGTAGCACCGGGCATCGTGCAATACACCACCGACGTCCTGTTCCGCGATCTGTGGCTGCGCCCCGATCTTGCACCGCGCGATCGGAGTCTGCTCACGGTCAGCGCCCTGATTGCCTCGGGCCAGGTCGAGCAGATTCCCTACCACCTCAACAAGGCGATGGATAACGGGCTGACGCAGGCGCAAGCCGGCGAGGTCATCACGCATCTCGCCTTTTATGCGGGCTGGCCAAAAGCGTTTTCCGCGCTGCCGGTTGCGAAGCAAGTGTTCGAGAAGCGTCCGAAATGACTACCCGCGGTAGCGCAGCGCATCGACGATCAGGGTGAAGGCCGCCGAGGATTGACGCCGGCTCGGGTAGTAGAGGTGGTAGCCCGTAAATGGCGGGCACCAGTCTTCCAGCACGCGCTTCAGGCGGCCTTTCAGAATGTGGGGCTGTGCCAGCTCCTCGGGGACATAGGCGAGCCCGAATCCCGCCAGCGCGGCAGTGAGCATCTGGGCCGTGGTGTTGAAGATGAGTTGACCTTCGACTCGCACTTTCAGTTCGCGAGCGCCCTTTTCAAACTCCCAGGCATAAAGCCCGCCATGCGTGGGCAGACGCAGGTTGATGCAGTTGTGACCAACAAGATCCTGTGGCGTCTGCGGTGCTGGCCGGTTCCTGAAGTAGGACGGTGCCGCGACGACAGCCATGCGGACGTCCGGCCCGATGCGGACGGCGATCATGTCCTTTGCCACCTGCTCGCCGCTACGCACGCCTGCGTCATAGCGCTGCGCGACGATGTCGCTGAGCCCGTAATCGACGGCAATTTCGACCTTGATATCCGGATACTTCCGCAGCAAGCCGGCAAGCCCGGGCCAGAGGATCGTTTCAGCCGCGTAGTCCGTAGCCGTGATGCGAATGGTCCCGGCGGGCTTTTCCCGCAGCTCACCCAGGGCTTCAAGTTCGGCTTCGATCTCCTCGAAGCGAGGGCCCACGGTCCGAAGCAGCCGTTCTCCCGCTTCTGTCGGCGCGACGCTGCGCGTGGTGCGGGTCAGGAGCCGAACCCCTAACCGGGCTTCGAACGCACGAACCGTATGGCTGAGCGCCGATTGGGAGACGCCCAGCACAGCCGCCGCCTTCGTGAAGCTGCGCTCCCGCGCAACAGCCAGGAAGGCCTGGAGGTCATTGAGATTGGCGCGCTGCATTCATGATGCCGATTGATAACTGCATGCGGATTATAGTGGCTACTGCCGCCGGCGGGTGCTGCCTAAATGGGGCAACGCGGCGCACCGGCTCGCGGAGGATCGACTCATGACGGACTTCGATGCGGATATCGTGCGCGAACTGCGCGATTTGCAGGAGGTCGCGATCCGAACCGGCAAGCATCCCCGCACGGCGGTGGTGATCTGGGTGGTCGTCGCTGGCGATCAGGTCTTCGTGCGTTCGGTGCGCGGCGCCAGGGGCCGCTGGTACAGGGACCTGGCAGAAGGCGGACCCGCCACGCTGGAATTCGGTGGCCGCCGGCTGGAAGTGCAGGCGGTTCCCGAGCGCAATCCCGACGCCATCGAGCGGGCCAGCCGCGAATACCTCAGAAAGTACCAGCCCAGCCCCTACGCGCAGTCGATGGTGCGCGCCGAGGTGCTGCCGACCACGCTGCGGCTCGAACCACGCTGAAGGAGGCCCGCCATGGAGATCAAGCGCAATGGCTCGCAGCCATCGGCCAAGGGGCCGACCGCAAATTTCACCGGCTCAGTTCGTATCGACCCGCTGTTCCAGGCGGGAAGTCCTGTTCGGGTTGGCGGCGCCAGCGTGACGTTCGAGCCCGGGGCGCGCACCGCCTGGCATACGCATCCGCGCGGCCAGACCCTGATCGTGACTGCGGGTTGCGGCTGGGTGCAGGTCTGGGGTGGCCCGGTGGAGGAAATCCGGCCGGGCGATGTCGTGTGGACCGCGCCCGGCGAAAAGCACTGGCATGGCGCCAAGGCGACCACCGCCATGACGCACATCGCCATCCAGGAAGCGCTCGACGGCAGGTTCGTCGAGTGGATGGAGAAGGTGGGCGACGATCAGTACCCCGCATTCTGACGAGATGAACATGAAGCTCACCGCAATAGCCGTCGCGTTGCTCGCCCTCGTCGGCATGGGACCTGCGCATGCGCAGACCGCGGAAATTTCACGCAACGGGTCACGGCCATCGGCCATGGGATCGGCCCAGTACTTCACAGGGTCAGTCATTGTGGAGCCGTTGTTTCGTGCCAACGAGCACATGCACGCGAGTGGCGGCCTTGTGACGTTCGCGCCTGGTGCACGCTCTGCATGGCACAGTCATCCGGCCGGCCAGATCCTGATCGTTACGTCCGGGACAGGGTGGGTGCAGGAGAAGGGCGGCGAGAAGCGCGCGGTCAGGCCGGGTGATGTGGTCTGGACGCCGCCGGGGGTGATGCATTGGCATGGCGCCACCGCGACCACCTCGATGAGCCATATCGCCATCACCAACATGCGCGACGGCAAGAACGTCGAGTGGATGCAGAAGGTCAGCGACGAGGAGTATGGGAAGTGAGGCCGGTTGGCCGGCTCCCGCCGGCGAACGCGATTGGCGAAGGAATTGCGCGCGAGGAGGTGACGGGCCTCGCCTACATGTTCTGGGGGCGTCTGGCGGCGCTCGGCATACTTTCGGTGTGGGTTGCGCTCGCGCTGCCGTTCGAGCGGTCGGGCCTCTATCTCGCCGCGATCTCCGTGTTTGCGCTGCTCGGCGCACCACCGTGGTTGCTTGCGCGCCGCGGCATCGGCAGCATGCCGGTAACCGCTGCCTTCCTGCTCCTCGATGCCGGCCTGCTGGCGTACGTCCTGATTGTGCCGCCTCCCTTCTTTATCGACGGCTGGACGCCGCAGCTCAATCTGCGCACACCGAACTTCCTTTATCTCGGCGTTTTCCTTGTCGGCATGGCCTTGAGCTACTCGCCGGCGCTGGTGATCTGGACCGGCATCGCCCTGATTCTCGCGTGGAGCGCCGGCTTCCTCTGGGTCGCGAACCTGCCCGACTCCCTTCCCCACAGCTCGCGCGAAATGCTTGATGGCGGGCTGAGTTCTGCATCGGTGCTCAGTCGCATCCTTGATCCGCGTGCGGTCAGCCTGACGATGTGGCACAACCAGATCGTCTTCCTGGTCCTCGTTACCGTGATTCTGGCACTGACGGTCTGGCGTTCCCGGCGGCTCGTGCAGCGGCAGGTTGCTGCCGAGACGGAGCGTGCCGCGCTGTCGCGGTATTTTTCGCCCAACATTGTGCGCGAGCTTTCAACCAGCGGCCGGGCACTGGATCAACCGGCGGTGCAGCCTGCGGCAGTGCTCTTTGCCGATATGGTGGGCTTCACGGCGATCTCGGAACGTCTCGGGCCCGAGGCGCTGCTGGGCCTGCTTCGCGATTTCCATGGGCGTCTGGCGCGCGTCGCCTTTGCCCATGACGGTACGGTCGACAAGTACATCGGCGACGCCATCATGGTGCATTTCGGCACGCCCCGGGTACAGAAGGACGACCCCGCTCGCGCGCTCGCCTGCGCGGCGGACATGATCAGTGAAATCCGGCGCTGGAATGTCGAACGGACGCGGGCCGGTGAACTGCCTGTCAGCATCGGCATTGGCGTGCACTACGGCGAGGTGCTGGTCGGCAACATCGGTGACGCGCAGCGGCTCGAATACGCAGTCCTGGGCGACACGGTCAATGTGGCGAGCCGGCTGGAGCGCCTGACGCGCGAGACGGGCGCACCCCTGGTGGTGAGCGACGAGCTCGTCAGCGCCGTGCGAGACTGCGGCGTTGAGCCGAAGGCGCTGGTTGATGGGCTTCGTAGGGACGAAGCGCGCACGGTGCGCGGCCGGCGCGAGCCCGTCGCGATATGGTGCCTTGCGCAGATGACGGAAGCGTCAGTTGCGACCGCGCGATGAGCTTTTCTTGCAATCCCGAATTACAAGTTTTGTCGCGCCGATCAGATTTTTTTGTTCTGGAGCCGGATGACCGGGCGCGTCCTCGACCTATATAGGCGAAGCGTTCTGAAGGAACCCCACCATGACGCCACAACTCAGCTCGCCGGCGCGCCACGGCCGGGAGACGGCAAGCGCGTACGGCCAGACCATACGGCTCCTGGCGGCGCGCACGTTGATACTGCTGTCGGCATTGCTGGCCGGTGGCCTCGCGATGACCCCAGCCCATGCGCAGTCGCCGCCTGCGGCGCCGGCCGTCACTGTCGCCAAACCGCTGCAGCGCGAGGTGGTTGAGTACGACGAGTACACGGGCCAGTTCGCAGCGGTCGAGTACGTCGAGTTGCGCGCACGCGTCAGCGGTTATCTACAATCGCACCATTTCGAGGAAGGCCAGATCGTCAAGCAGGGCGATCTGCTCTTCGTCATCGATCCGCGGCCATTCGAAGCAGCGCTGGCCTCGGCCCGCGCCCAGCTCAGCCAGGCCGAAGCGCGTGTTGAGCTCGCCAACCGCCAGCTCGCCCGCGCCGGGCAGCTCCGCGAGCGCGACTTCGTCGCCGCAAGCGCTTATGACGAGCGGGTGCAGGAGCAGCGCGTCGCGACGGCAGCCGTCGAGATCGCCAGGGCGGCGGTCCGCACGGCCGAACTGGATCTGGAGTTCAGCCGCATTCTGGCGCCGGTGAGTGGCCGCGTCGGGCGCCGCGAGGTCAGCGACGGCAACCTGGTCAGCGGCGGTGCCGGCAGCGGCAATACGCTGCTCACGACCATCGTGTCGATCGACCCGATCTATTTCGTGTTCGACATGAGCGAGAATGACTTTACGGCCTATCAGCGTGCCGTACAGGATGGCCGCCTCCAGTCTACGCGCGACTCGGTGCCTGTGTTCGCGCGGCTGCGCGACGAGCCCGACTGGCCGCGCGAGGGCCGGCTCGACTTTGTCGACAACCAGGTCAACCGCAGCGCCGGTACGATCCGGGTGCGCGCCCGGTTCGCCAACGCCGACGGCTTCCTCACGCCGGGCCAGTTCGGCCGCATCCGCCTGCCCGGGTCGGAGCCGTACAAGGCGCTGCTGATCCCCGACAGCGCCATCCTCACCGACCAGTCGCAGAAGATCGTCATGACGGTTGGTGCAGACGGCGCGGTGACGCCGAAGGTGATACGCCCTGGCCCGATCTACGACGGCTTGCGCATTGTTCGTGCCGGCCTGTCACCCGACGACACGATCATCATCAACGGCCTGATGCGGGCGCGGGCCGGCGGGAAGGTCACGCCGCAAGCCGGCGAGATCAAGGGCGCCGGCGAACCGCGGCCGGGGTGAACCCATGGCAAGAAAGCCAACCACGGAGGCGCCGAGACACAGAGGTCATACAGAACGGGAATTCGTTGGTCTGTAGGCGCGCTTCTCTTCATTGCAATGTCATTCTCCGTGCCTCTGTGTCTCTGCGGTTGGCCTTCATGAGGCGAACGCGAATACCCCGGAAGTGAACACCAATGCGCTTCACGCACTTCTTTATCGATCATCCGATCTTCGCCAGCGTCCTGTCGATCCTGATCACGATCATCGGCGCCGCCGCCTATTTCACGCTGCCGGTGGCGCAGTTTCCCGAGATCGCGCCGCCCACCATCGAGGTGCGCGCCACTTATCCCGGCGCCTCGGCCCAGGTGGTCAGCGACACGGTGGCCACGCCGCTGGAGCAGGAGATCAACGGCGTCGAGAACATGCTCTACGTGTCGAGCCAGGCGACCGGCGACGGCCAGCTTGTGATCCAGATCACCTTCGCGCTGGGCACCAACCTCGACACCGCGCAGGTGCTGGTGCAGAACCGCGTGGCGATCGCCGAGCCGCGCCTGCCGGAGGAGGTCCGCCGCATTGGCGTGACCGTGCGCAAGAGCTCGCCGGACATGCTGATGGTGATCCACCTCAGCTCGCCCGACGCCAGCCGCGACCTGCTGTACATCTCGAACTACGCGACGCTGCAGATCCGCGACGTGCTGGCGCGCCTCGACGGCGTGGGCGACGTGCGCGTGTTCAGCGCCCGCGATTACGCCATGCGCATCTGGCTCGATCCGGAGCGCATCGCCGCGCGCGGTATGACGGCGGGCGAGGTGGTGGCGGCATTGCGCGCCCAGAACGTGCAGGTCTCGGCCGGCGTTCTGAACCAGCCGCCCGTACCGCGAGCCGCCGCCTTCCAGCTCAACATCGAGGCCCTGGGCCGCCTGCAGGATACGCGGCAGTTCGAGAACATCATTGTGCGCAACGATCCCGATGGCCGCGTGACGCGCATCCGCGACATCGGCCGGGTCGAGCTTGGCGCCCAGGACTACAACACCAACGGCTATCTCGACGCGCATGCGGCGCTGCCGGTGCTGGTCTTCCAGCGGCCCGGCTCGAACGCGCTGGCCACCGCGGAGCTGATCAAGAGCACGATGCAGCGCCTGTCGCACAACTTCCCGCCGGGGCTGCGCTACGACATCGTCTACAACCCGACCGACTTCATCCAGCAGTCGGTCGACGCGGTCGTGCACACCATCTTCGAGGCGGTGGTGCTGGTCGTGCTGGTGGTGATCCTGTTCCTGCAGACCTGGCGCGCCTCGATCATTCCCATCGTCGCCATTCCGATTTCACTGGTGGGTACCTTCGCCGTCCTGGCGGCGATGGGCTATTCGCTCAACAACCTGTCGCTCTTCGGCCTGGTGCTGGCGATCGGCATTGTCGTGGACGATGCCATCGTCGTCGTCGAGAACGTCGAGCGCAACCTGCGTAACGGCATGAGCCCGCGCGATGCGGCACACGAGACCATGGACGAGGTCGGCGGCGCCCTGATTGCCATTGCGCTGGTGCTGTCGGCGGTGTTCATCCCGGCCGCCTTCATCCCCGGTATCTCGGGCCAGTTCTTCCGCCAGTTCGCCGTCACGATTGCGGCTACGACCATCATCTCCTGCTTCGTTTCGCTGACACTGAGTCCGGCGCTGTGCGCGCTGCTGTTCAAGCCGCACCAGGCGCACGCCACGCCATCGCGGTTCATGCGGCCGTTTGTGGCATTCTTCAACGGCTTCAACCGCGGCTTCGACTGGCTGTCCGGTTTCTACGGCCGCACGACGGCCCGCTTGCTGCGGCTCGCCGGCGTCGTGCTCGCGGTCTATGCCGGCCTGCTGGTGCTGACCGGATGGCAGTTCGGGCGCGCGCCGACCGGTTTCATCCCGCAACAGGATCAGGGTTACCTGATTACCGTTCTGCAGTTGCCGCCGGGCGCCTCGCTGTCGCGCACCGATGAAGCAGTGCGGAAGGCCGCCAGCGAGATCATGCAGATACCCGGCGTGGCAAACGCCGTGTCTTTTGCCGGATTCGACGGCGCCACCTTCACCAACGCGTCCAACGGCGGAGCCGTCTTCTCGTCGCTGAAGAGCTTCGAAGAGCGGGCCGCGGCCGGCGTCACGCTGGAGCAGATCATCGCCGAGCATGTCAGGCGCCTGAGCACGATCCAGGATGCGTTCATCATCACCATCCGGCCGCCGCCGGTGCGCGGCATCGGTACCGGCGGCGGGTTCAAGATGATGGTGCAGGACCAGCGCGGCCGCGGCCCGGAGGCTCTGGAGGCGGCAGTGCAGAACCTGATGCAGGCCGCAGCGCAGTCGCCCGAGGTCGCCGGCCTGTTCTCGCTGTTCAACACGCGCACGCCCAAGCTCTATGCCGACATCGACCGCGTGCAGGCGGAGATCCTGGGTGTGCCGGCCAGCCGCGTGTTCGAGACGCTCGAGATCTATGTCGGCTCTTCCTTCGTGAACGAGTTCAACTATCTGGGCCGGACGTATCGCGTTACCGCACAGGCCGACGGCCAGTTCCGCCAGGACCTGCACGCCATCGCCCATCTCAAGACGCGCAACGACGCGGGCGAGATGGTGCCCATCGGTGCGGTCGCAACCTTCCGCGATCGCACCGGTGCCTACCGTGTGCCGCGCTATAACCTGTTCCCTGCTGCCGAGCTGCAGGGCGCCACCGCGCCCGGCAGCTCGACCGGCGAGTCTCTGGCGGCCATGGAACGGCTCGCGGCTGCCGAGCTGCCGGAGGGTTTCGCCTTCGAATGGACCGAGCTGGCCCTGCAGGAAAAACTTGCCGGCAACTCCGGCCTGCTGGTGTTCGCCGCCGCCGCCATCTTCGTCTTCCTGCTGCTGGCGGCGCAGTACGAGAGCTGGTCCCTGCCTCTGGCGGTGGTGCTGATCGTGCCGATGTGCCTGCTGGCGGCCGTCACCGGGCTGCTGTGGCGCGGCATGGACGTCAACATCCTGGCCCAGGTCGGCTTCGTCGTGCTGGTCGGGCTGGCGGCCAAGAACGCCATCCTGATCGTGGAGTTTGCACGCCAGGCGGAGGCCGAGGGCCAGAACCGCTTTGCCGCCGCCATCGAGGCGGCGCGCACCCGGTTGCGCCCGATCCTGATGACGTCGTTTGCTTTCATCCTCGGCGTCGTGCCGCTGGCCATCGCCACGGGCGCCGGCGCCGAGATGCGCCAGACGCTGGGCACGGCAGTATTCTTCGGCATGCTCGGGGTCACCTTCTTCGGCCTTGTGTTCACGCCGGTGTTCTATGTCGCGGTGCGCGGCCTGTTCGCGCGGCGGCGAACCACCCCGCGCCCCCAGCCGGAGCCCGGCGGCGGTACTTGAGCAGCGCTGAAGGGCGTACCATCATGTACCGTCGTTGTGCGGAGGAAGGGCGATGGAGCTGCCGCTGACCGGAGTCGACGTCTATGCACTGCCGCCGGAGCAGGGCGAATGGGTGCTGCGCCGCCAGCTCTCGGCGGCCTACCGGCTGGTTGATCATTTCGGCTGGACGGAGCTGATCTACGGCCACCTCACGGCCCGCGTTCCGGGCGACAGCCTGCACTTCCTGATCAACCCCTACGGCCTGAACTATGATGAGGTCACGGCCTCGAACCTGGTGAAGATCGATGTCGAGGGTAATGTGGTCGAGCCAACCAATTACCCCGTCAACCGCGCCGGCTTCGTAATCCATTCGGCGATCCACATGGCCAACTCGGCACGCCACAAGGTGGTCATGCACACGCATACCCGTGCGGGCATGGCGGTGTGCGCGCTTGAAGACGGGCTGCAGCCGATCTCGATGGTATCGACCGGCTTCACCGGGCGCCTGTCGTATCACGACTACGAGGGGCCCAGCCTCGATCTGGGCGAGCGCCAGCGGCTGCAGGAGCATCTCGGCGACAACCAGGCGATGCTGCTGCGCAACCACGGCCTGCTGGTGACCGGCCGCAGCGTGCCCGAAGCCTTCCTGCGGCTTTATCGCCTGGAGCGTGCCTGCCAGATCCAGGTCGATGCGGCGGCCGCCGGCCGGCTGCGCGTGCTGGACGATGCAACGGCGCGCAAGTCAGGCGCCGACATGGACGCCTTCTCCGAGATCGAGTCCCGGGTGGGGATCGGCGATCTGGAGTTCGCCGCCATGTTGCGCAAGCTCGACAAGCTCGATCCGCACTGGCGCCACTAGAAAAGAAAAGGGCATGTCCGAGGGGGCGCAGCCGCGGGTCCGCCGGCGAGACCTGCTGACGCTGATCGGCACCATGGCCGGCAGTGCGGTCATGTACCAGGCGATGGCGAGCCTCGGCTTTGCCGCCGAATCGCCGTACAGGCCAGTCCGGCTGGAGGGTGATCCCGGCGGCGCGTCGGTCCTGATTCTCGGTGCTGGGCTGGCCGGCCTTGTCGCTGCGCTGGAGCTGCGCAGGGCGGGTTATCGTGTCGAGGTGCTCGAATACGAGGATCGCGTCGGCGGGCGCTGCTGGACGGTGCGCGGCGGCGATCACTACACGGAGCTGGGCGGTTTCACGCAGCACTGCCAGTTCGAGAAGGGTCTTTACTTCAATCCCGGACCGTGGCGCATTCCCTACCATCATCACGGTGTGCTCGACTATTGCCGGCGGCTGGGCGTGGCGCTCGAGCCCTTCGTGCAGGTCAACTACAATGCCTTCCTGCACGCGCGGAACGCCTTCGATGGCAAGCCGCAACGCTTCCGTCACGTGCTGTCCGACTTTCACGGTCACGTCGCCGAGCTGCTGGGAAAGGCGATCGGCCAGAACAGGCTGGACGAGATCGTCTCGCGCGAAGACCGGGAGATTCTTCTCGAAGCATTGCGGCAGTGGGGAGCTCTGGACCGGAACTTCACCTATCGCCCGGGCGGTATCACCAGCGAGCGGCGCGGCTACGAGCGTGATCCCGGCGGTGGTGCAGGCGGCGTGCCCGAGATTTCACAGCCGATCGGTCTGAGCGATTTGCTGCGGTCGGGCTTGTGGCGTGCGCTGGCGACCGGCCAGCTCTACGAGTACCAGACGCCGCTTTTCCAGCCGGTGGGTGGGATGGATGCGATTGCGAGCGCGCTTGCCCGGGAGGTGGGCGATGTCATTCGCCTGAGCGCGAAGGTGACGTCGATCCGTCAGGACGCACAGCGCGTCACCGTGCGCCATGAGCACAGCCGCAGCGGCGGCGATCCGCAAACCGCCAGCGCCGACTGGTGCATCTGCACCATCCCGCTGTCGATCCTCAGCCAGATGGATATCAACGTTGGCGCGCCCATGGCCAACGCCATCGGCGCCGTGCCCTATGATGCGTCGATCAAGGTCGGGCTGCAGTTCAAACGCCGCTTCTGGGAGCAGGACGAGGCGATCTATGGCGGCATCAGCTACACCGACCTGCCCATCTCGCTGATCGGCTATCCCAATACCGGCTACGGCGATGCCGGCCGCGGCGTGCTGCTGGGCGCCTACGCCTTCGGCCCATATGCCTATGAGTTCACTGCGCTGCCGCCGGACGAGCGGGTGAAGCGGGCAGTGGAATGGGGTGCCCAGGTTCATCCGCAATATCGCGACGAGTTCGAGAACGGCATTGCCGTCGGCTGGCATCGCGTGCCTGGTGTCAACGGATGCTACGGGCTTTGGACCGAGGAGACACGCAGGCTGCACTACAAGAACCTGTGCGAGATCGACGGCCGCATTGCACTGGCGGGCGAGCATGCTTCGTATCTGCCGGCCTGGCAGGAAGGTGCGGTGCTGTCTGCGCTCGACACGGTGACGCGTTTGCACCAGCGCGTGCTGTCCAGCCGGTGACTTGCAGGGAGCTTGCTGTTTTGCGCTTCGTTTCGGCCATCGCGGTTCTGGCGCTTGCGACCGGCATGATGCAAGTCGCTGCGGCGCAGGCGGATGAGGGCGCCTTTGGCAGCGAGGAGCGATTTATGGCGCGCGACGGCGCCGCGCTGTACCGCGGCATCTGCCAAAGTTGCCATATGCCGGATGGCAGGGGCGCTGCGGGCGCCGGCCGATACCCGCCGCTGGCCGGCAACGAGAGGCTCGAGACCGCCGGCTATCCCGTATTCATCGTGGTCAACGGTCAGAAGGGGATGCCGGGATTCGGCGCATGGCTTGACGATGCGCAGGTAGCGGCCGTCGTGAACTACGTTCGCAGCCATTTCGGCAACGCCTATGCGGACACGGTGTCGCCCGACGACGTGGCTGCCGTGCGATAAATCGCACCGTCGGCGGTAATCGTGACGTTGATGTCGTCGGCAATGCGCTCATGGGCGGCGGCCGGCAGGCGGTAGAGCGGGATCGTCGGCCAGCCCATCTCGCGAGCAACAACGACGCCCAGGCCGAGAATGGCATCGACGTGGCCGAGGACCACCGCCGCAGGCGCCAGACCGATGCGCAGCAGCTCCAGCATGACAGCGCTTGAGGAGGACGAGCCGCGCGGCTCGGCGATCAGCAGCACCCGGCCCGCGACGCATTCGCCGTAAGCGGGCGCGACGGGATCGCTCAGCCGGCCGGTTGCGGGATCAATGCCGCCCCAGAAGCTCAGCGCCGGCAGCTTGAGCACCCGGCCGTGCGCTGTTCCCGGCAGCACCACGTCCGCACGCGCAATGGGAAAGGCAATGACCCGGCTCATGTCCACAGCGCCTCGTCACGCACCAGACGCCCGGCGGCAGCGGTTTCGACGACATCCGACAGCGAGCCATAGATCACGTCGTAGCCGGTATTGGGCCGTGCATAGTGCGCGAACTTGCCCGAGTTCGTGAGCAGCACGCTGCCGCCTGCGGGCAGGATTGGCGTCACCACCACGCAGGTGTCGGCGACAACGGTAATGTTGGCGTCCCGGACTTCGTCCATCAGGCCGAATTCCTCCAGCCGATCGATCGTGTGCCGGCCAGTGCAGGCGTAGAACGGCAGCCGGCTGCGCCGTCCGCGCAGCAGGCGCAGCAGCCGCCAGAACTCGTCCGCTGAGAGATGCGGGCTGCCGATCGCGATGGCATCGACCCGTGTTCCTGGCGCCGCCATGGTCGAGGACAGCCCATCTCGCGCAGCGCGCAGCATGGCGCCTGTGAGGTGGATTGTCTCGCGCGGCGGCACGCTCCCAAAGGCGCGCGCAATATCGGGCGCTTCCGGCGTCACGCCGATCACGTGGAACAGCCCGATCGCGCCGGTCGATGCAGCCGCTGCGCCCAGCGCCTTCAGACGGTCGTCGGAAAGCGCCGGCGGCAACCCGTCGAGCGCGGCGATGCGCGTGCCCGCGACGCTGCCCAGCCACGCCCCGAGGACAGGATAGAACGTGTCCTCTGCCGCGAGCCGGGGATCGAGCCCGCGGCAGTCGACCAGAAGTGTCGCATGCCGGTTCTCGTCGCGGTGAAGGCCCGTGTCCGGTGCACGCGCCGAGAGCGCGGCGCAGATGTCGAGATAATCGCCGTACCGCTCGCTGCGCGCGCCCAGCACGGAATTGCAGAACGCCACCGCGTTGCTCTCGCCCCAGGCGACATGCTCGCCCAGGGAGGGCCGGTGTCCTGCCTGGTAGGGCGCGCAAGTCCACGTAGGCTGGCAGCCGAGATCGAGATAGGCGTCCATCATACGGCGCGCCATTGCGGCTTGATGCGGCGCCAGCCTTGTGCGCTCCGGATGCAGCAGGTCAAGGGCACCAACGTTCAGGGTGGTGGGGATTTTCACCCGGCTGTCGCCGGCGACCAGACGCTCGGCAAACAGCGTGCCGGCATCGCCGTGATAGAGGCAGCCGTCAATATGCGCGGATACCACCGGCACGAGTCGTGATGCGCCCAGCATCCTTGCCGTCTCGGCAACGACGCGCATGGCGAGCGCGGCCGAGGGGCCGTCGCGGCCGTCCCGGATTGCGCGCTCCTCGGCGGTGAGTTGGACCATGCACCGAGTATTTGCCCCGTGCATGCGCCGCAGGCAATTGCCAAACGGCGGCACGGCCGGCATGTTGCCCCGCCCACGCACAATCGCGGAGTACGACATGTCCGGTGCGCTCGATGGCGTTCTGGTGGTTTCGGTCGAGCAGGCCGTGGCAGCGCCTTACTGCACAGCGCGGCTGGCCGATGCCGGCGCACGGGTGATCAAGATCGAACGGCCGGAGGGCGATTTTGCGCGCGGGTACGATCATCACGTGCGCGGCGAGAGTGCCTATTTCGTGTTTCTCAATCGCGGCAAGGAATCGGTCTGCCTGGATTTCCGCCAGCCGGAAGATCTGGCACTGCTGCTGCGCATGATCGGGCGGGCGGATGTGCTGATCCAGAATCTCGCACCGGGTGCCGCGGCGCGTGCCGGTTTCGGTGCGGCGCAGATGCGAGCGGTCAACCCGCGCCTGATTACCGTCGATATTTCGGGCTACGGCGACTTCGGCCCCTATCGCGAGCGGCGGGCCTACGATCTGTTGGTGCAGGCGGAGTCGGGCCTCGCCTCGATCACGGGCTCATCCCATGCCCCGGGACGCGTCGGCATTTCCGCCACCGATATCGGCACCGGCATGTTCGCCCATGCTGCCATTCTCGAGGCGCTGCTGGCTCGCGCCGCGACCGGGCAGGGGCGTCACATCGATGTCTCGCTGTTCTCGTCGATGGCCGAGTGGATGGCCATTCCGCTGATGTCCTGGGAGTACGATTCCTACGACTGGCCGCGGCTGGGCCTCACGCATCCCTTCATCGCTCCCTACGGCGTCTACCCGACTGGCGATGATGTGCCAATCCTGATCTCGATCCAGAACGACAAGGAGTGGGCACGGCTGTGCGCCGGTGTGCTGGACCGCCCGGAGCTGGCCAGCGATCCGCGATTTGCCACCAACACGGCGCGCAATGCCATCCGCGATGAAACCAACGCCATCGTCAGCGCGATCTTCCGGCGCCATACGTGGGATTCGGTCACGGCCAAACTCGATGCGGCGCAGATCGCCTATGCCCGCGTCAGCTCCCTGCGCGATCTGGCGAACCATCCGCAGGTGCGTCGTACGACCATCGCCACGGACAAGGGCGAGGTGTCGCTGCCGGCGCTGGCCGCCACGATCAACGGCGCCGTGCAACCGCTGGGCAAGGTGCCGTCGCTGGGCGAGCACACCGAAAAGGTGCGTGCCGAGTTCGGCTAGCGGGCAGGGCGGGATCGTTGCTCGGGCGCCATGCTTCAGGTCCGCCTCGCCTCGTATGGTGCCGCGTACTTCTTCGTCGCCGGCATCGGGTTGAGCTACTGGTCGGTCTGGCTGCAATCCAGGGGCGTGGACGCTGCTGAGATCGGCACGCTCTACATGAGCCGGCAGTTCGTCACCGTCGCGGCGACGCTGGCCGCGGGCTGGCTGGCGCACCGCCTTGCGCGCCAGCGGCCGTTGATGCTGGCGCTGGCGATTGTCGCGACGGCCACCCTCGTTGCGCTGGAATGGGCCTGGGGATTCTGGCCGCTCTGGGTCGCGACGCTGGTCTGGGGCGCGGCGTGGCATCCGCTGCTGTCCCTGGGCGAGAGTGCGGTCGTGACCGCCACGCGCCAGCATGCGCTCGACTATGGCCGCATCCGCATCTGGGGCTCCGTCACCTTCATCGCCGGCGCGCTTGCCGCCGGGTTCGCAGTCGCCGGGGCCGGCGTGCCGTGGGTGCTCTATCTGTCGATCCTGGGCGCGCTGCTGCTGATTCCGTGCATCCTCTGGCTCCCCATGCCGCAGCGGGACGCGCCGCCGGGTGAGCCGCAGCGCCGGCCGGTCGCCGCGCGCCATCTTCTGCGCCAGCCTGCCTTTCTCCTGTTTCTTGCTGCCGTCGGATGCACCCAAACCGCGCATGCCGTGCTCTACAGCTTCGGCACCATCGGCTGGCGCGCGGCAGGCATAGCCGATGGCACGATCAGCATTCTGTGGGCCGAAGGCATCGTTGCCGAGATCGTGCTGTTCTTCTTCTCAGCCGCCGCGACGGCGCGTCTTGGCGTGACGGGTATGCTGCTGCTGGGGGCCTTCGGCAGCGTCATTCGCTGGCTGCTAATGCCCGTGTTCGGAGATTGGCTGCCAGCCCTGGTGGTGTTGCAGGCCTTGCATGCGTTGACCTTCGGCGCGACCCATCTGGCGGCCATGGGGTTTCTGCAGCGCGCCGTGCCGGCCAGCGCCATGACATTGGCGCAGAGCCTGTACTATGGCCTTGCCAGCGGCCTGCCCATGGCGCTGGTCTATCAGGCCGCCGGGGTGCTCTGGGAACGGTTCGGCGCCAACGCCTATTTCGCCATGGCGGCGCTCTCCGCGCTGGGACTGATGGCGGCAGTCGCGCTGGCCCGGCGCTGGAATGGACAGTCGCTGCTGACGGAATAGGGGCAGGACAGAGCATGTCGTTTCTCGATCACATCGCGCGGTGCAATGCGCATGATCTGGCGCAGTTCCAGCCCTGGCATATCGGTGTCAGGCGCCAGGGCTGGGTGCATCGCGACTTTGCGCCGAACCTGCACAGGCGGCCCGATCTGTTCAGCATCGACGAGAAAGGCTGGCACTTGTCGCCGGCGCCGGCGACGCCGCAGGCACGGACGGACGCTGTCGAAGCGTTCCTGCGGGATCTGGAGTGCGAGGGCTGGTTTCCCGCGTGGCGCGACGAGCGCTATCCCGTGACGCCGGACCTGAAGCAGCCGGCGCTGATGGCCATGGAGCGTGCAGCCGTGCCCTATTTCGGGGTGCGCGCCTTCGGCGTGCATCTCACCGGCTACGTGCGCCGCCACGACGGCCTGCACATCTGGGTGCCGCGCCGCGCACGCGGCAAGTCAACCTATCCCGGCATGCTCGACAACACCGTGGCTGGTGGCCAGCCGGAAAATCTCGGCCTGATGGAGAACGTGATCAAGGAGTGCTTCGAGGAGGCGAGCATTCCACCGGACCTTTCCCGTCAGGCGAAGGCGACAGGCGCCATTACCTATTGCTACCAGGCAGGCATGGAGCTGAAGCCCGACGTGCAGTACGTGTTCGACCTGGAGCTCCCCGACGGCTTCGTGTGCCGCAGCAATGATGGCGAAGTCGAGTCCTTCGAGCTGTGGCCGGCAACCGATGTCATGGCGTGCGTGCGCGATACGTTCGAGTTCAAGTTCAACTGCAACCTTGTGCTGATCGACTTCTTCGTCCGCCACGGCCTGATCGACGCAGACGATCCCGGCTACTTCCACATCGTCGCCGGCCTGCGACAATATCCCTATGGACCTCAACGCGCGGCTGGTAGTTGTCCGCGGCCGCGTCAACCTGAGTCCTGAGGTCAGGACAGCATCAGCTTTTCCCTAAGAAGGTGCTGTAGCCAGTCCAGGAAGACCTGGAGACGCCGCGACACATGCTGCCGGTGCGAGTAGACCAGCGTCACCGGAGCCGGTCGGGCAACGAAAGACGGCATGACCTCGACAAGCTCGCCGGCCTCGAGATGCTGCATCACGTCGTACCTTGGTATCTGGATCAGACCGAGGCCGGCGAGACAGCAGGCGATGTAGGCTTCGGCACTATTGACAGTGACCGCCGCCCGCATGGGCTGCGTGCGCAGTTCCTGTCCCTCCATCCACTCCCACTCCTCGACCCGCCCTGTGGACGGCGAGGCGTAGCTTACGGCGCGGTGGCTGGCGAGATCGCGCGGCGTTGTGGGCACGCCGTGCCTCGAGAAATAGCCGGGCGACGCCACATTGATGAAGGCCAGGCTTCCCAACGATCTCGCGATCAGGCTCGAATCGCCAAGCACGCCGACCCGCAGCGCGCAGTCCCGGCTCTCCTCGATCAGGTTGACGGCGCGGTCCGTGACGCCCATGTCGAGCTCGATGTCCGGATAGAGGGCAAAGAACTCCGGCAGTGCCGGGGCGATGATCAGGCGGCCGATGCGGCCGGGTACATCGATCTTGATCTTGCCTGCGGGCTTTGAGCCGGTCTGCCGGAACAAGCTTTCCGCTTCTTCGATCTCGGCCAGTACGCGCAGACAGCGCTCGTAAAACGCCCGGCCGTCATACGTGGCCGCCACCTTGCGGGTAGAGCGGTGCAGCAGACGTGTTCCCACCCGCTGCTCCAGTTCGGCGACGGCTGCCGACACTGTCGATCTTGGCATGCCCAGGAGGTTGGCCGCGCGGGTAAAGCTTGAACACTCAACGACTTGAGTGAAGATCCGGAACAGGTCGATACGATCCAAGCTTCCACCTGCCTGTTGTTCGACATGGCTGGATAGTGATGTTGAACCACCTGTCTTTATCTCTGGTTTGCAGACGATAGCGTCTTGTCCTGGGAGGCGCACCATTTCCGGTGTGTCCGTATGACAGGAGTCTGACGCCATGACGGACCACAGCATCAAGGGCAAGACTGCCATCATCGCTGGCGGTGCGAAGAACCTCGGCGGGTTGATTGCCCGCGACCTTGCCGCCCACGGCGCCAGGGCCATCGCCATCCACTATAACAGCGCCGCCACCAAGGCAGACGCCGAAGCGACGATGGCTGCCGCAAGGTCAGCGGGTGCCGAAGTCGTCGCGCTCCAGGCGGACCTCACTTCCGCGAGCGCGATGGCGAAGCTGTTCGCTGACGCTGTGGGCGCCATCGGCAAGCCCGACATCGCCATCAACACTGTCGGCAAGGTCCTCAAGAAGCCGCTGGTTGAGATCTCCGAAGCGGAGTACGACGAGATGAGCGCCGTGAACGCCAAGGCGGCGTTCTTTTTCCTCAAGGAGGCGGGCAGGCACGTCAACAACAACGGCAAGATCTGCACGTTGGTGACCTCGCTGCTGGGCGCCTTCACGCCGTTTTATTCCAGCTATGCCGGCACCAAGGCTCCCGTTGAGCACTTCACCCGGGCGGCAGCCAAGGAGTTCGGCGAGCGCGGCATCTCTGTGACCGCGATCGGTCCCGGTCCGATGGACACGCCGTTCTTCTATCCTGCCGAGAGTTCAGAGGCGCAAGCCTACCACAAGGGCGCAGCAGCCCTGTCGCCGTTCACAAGGACGGGTCTGACCGACATTGCGGATATCGTGCCGTGGATCCGCTTTCTTGTTTCCGATGGCTGGTGGATGACCGGCCAGACGATTCTCGTCAACGGCGGTTACACCACGAAGTAGTAGCTCTCAGGCGTCCGATCGACGCGACAAGGGCCGCCCTGAGGGCGGCCCTTCCATGGCAATGAGGCCAAAAGATTCAGTTGTACTTCTTGATCTCGAGGCGGCCGACCTGGTCGCGGTGCACCTCGTCGGGCCCGTCAGCCAGCCGCAGCGTGCGCTGGTGGGCATACATGCTGGCCAGCTTGAAAACCTGGCTGACGCCGCCGCCGCCATGCAACTGGATGCAGCGGTCGACCACCTTCGTGGTGATGTTCGGCACCGCCACCTTGATCATCGCGATCTGCTGGCGGGCTTCCTTGTTGCCGAACTTGTCCATCGCCCACGCCGCCTTGAGCACCAGCAGGCGGGCCATGTCGATCTCCATCCGGCAGTCGGCAATGATAGCCTTCGTAACGCCCATCTCCGACACCCGCTGGCCGAAAGCGACGCGACTCTTGGCGCGCTTGACCGCCATTTCCAGCGCCCGCTCGGCAACGCCGATGGCACGCATGCAGTGATGGATGCGTCCCGGCCCCAGGCGGCCCTGGGCGATCTCGAAGCCGCGGCCCTCGCCCAGCAGGATGTTCTCCTTGGGCACGCGCACGTTGTCGTAGACCACCTCGGCATGACCATGCGGTGCATCGTCATAGCCGAACACGTGCAGCATCCTGACAATCTTGATGCCCGGCGTGTCGGCCGGTACCACGATCATCGACTGCTGGCGGTAGGGCGGGGCGCCGGGATCGCTCTTGCCCATGAAAACGATAACCTTGCAGCGGGGATCGCCCATGCCGGACGACCACCACTTGCGCCCGTTGATCACGTAGTGATCGCCGTCGCTCTCGATGCGCGACTCGATGTTGCGCGCGTCGGAGGAGGCGACGGCCGGCTCGGTCATGGCAAAGCACGAGCGGATCTCGCCGTTGAGCAGTGGCTTCAGCCACTTCTCCTTCAGCGCCGGCGAGGCATAGCGTGCGAATACCTCCATGTTGCCGGTGTCCGGCGCTGCGCAGTTGGTGGCTTCCGGTGCGATCGGCGAACGACCCAGCATCTCGCAGATGGGCGCATACTCGAGGTTGGAAAGGCCCATGGTGCCGTGCGTGTCGCCGCTGTCGCGGTCGGCTGGCAGGAACATGTTCCACAGGCCGCGCTTCTTGGCCTCGGCCTTGCACTCTTCCAGCACCGGCACCGGCTGCCAGCGGTCCTTGGCGCTGTTGTGCTGCTCCTCGTAGACCACCTCCGCCGGGTAGATCACCTCGTCCATGAACTTGCCGAGCTTCTCCAGCAGGTCCTTGGTGCGGTCCGAATATTCGAAATCCATGTCGTCTCCTTTTCCGGCGCGTCCGGCTGACGCCGCCTGGCCCGCCCCCATGGACGGGCCCGGGCTAATGCCTCTGTCTCGCCGGGGCGACTTTAGGCCGATCGAGGCACCATATGAACGGTCATTTTTAAAGGATTGCGACGAGCCCCCGGTGCGCGAAACCCGGTTCCATTCAGCCATATTCCTGTCCGCGGCGCGAAACTGCCGAAGTTCTTGAATATCCGGCGGCCGCCTCGCTAGATGCGGGCCATAACACAATTTTCCGATGGGAGAACGCTCTGTGGATACCGTTGTTGGTGCCGCTTCCGTCCAGCACGCCCCCTTCAAGCCGATCGATTTTCTGCCGCGCGATGTCGAGCTGGAACGCCGGGCCGACGGCACGATGCTGCTGCGCTCGCGGCACAGGCTGCAGCCCTGGGAGCGGCACGTTCCCGCGCATCTGGCAAAATGGGCGGCGCAGGCGCCGGATCGCGTGTGGCTGGCGCAGCGCCACGGTCCCGAGCGCCAGTGGCTGACGGTGAGCTACGCCGAAGCCAGGGCCAGGGTGGACGCGATTACACAGGCGCTGCTCGACCGTGGCTTCGGGCCCGACCGGCCGGTCATGATCCTCAGCGGCAATTCCATCGAGTTCGCGCTGCTGACCATGGCGGCGATGCAGGCGCGGGCGCCCGTGGCGCCGGTTTCGCCGGTGTACTCGCTGATGAGCGAGGATCACGCGAAGCTGAAGTACGTCTACGACCTGGTCAGGCCGGGGCTGGTCCTGGTCCAGAACGGCGCCGCGTTCGCCCGCGCACTCAAGGCGCTTGATCTTGCCGGCGTCACGATCGTGCATGTGGAGGCGCCGGCGCCCGGGATGGCATCACTGCCCTTCAGCGAGCTGGAGGCAACGCGGCCGACCGAAGCGGTGGCGCGCTCGATCGCGCAGATCGACGGCAAGACAGTGGGCAAGTTCCTCTTCACGTCAGGTTCCACTGGCATGCCCAAGGCCGTGATCAACACCCAGGAGATGATGTGCGCCAACATCGCCATGGGCCAGATGTCGCGGGTGCGCAAGCCGGGCGAGCCGCCGGCCGTCATGCTCGACTGGCTGCCGTGGAACCACACGATGGGCGGCAATGCCACGCTGCACGGCAATCTTGCCGAGGGCGGCACCACCTGGATCGATGACGGCCGGCCGCTGCCGGGATTGTTCGACGAGACGCTGCGCAATCTGCACGAGATCTCGCCCACCTATTTCGCCAATGTGCCGGCCGGCTACGCCATGCTGGCGACCGCGCTGGAAGGGGACGAGGCACTGGCTCAAAACTTCTTCCGCAATCTCGGCCTGCTGGCCTATGGCGGCGCGACGCTGCCGGATGATCTCTACCGGCGCATGCAGGCGCTGGCCGTGCGTTACACCGGCTATCGCATCCCCTTCGTGACCGGGTGGGGCAGCACCGAGACCGCGCCCACGGCGACGACGGTTCACTGGGCGAGCGAACGGGTCGGCCTGATCGGACTGCCCTATCCCGGGGTCGAGCTGAAAATGGTGCCGACCGGTGAGGCGGGACGCTACGAGTTGCGCCTGCGCGGCATCATCGTGACACCGGGCTATCACCGGCAGCCCGAGCTGACCGCGCAGATGTTTGATGAGGAGGGGTTCTACCGGATTGGCGATGCCGGCCGTTTCGTTGATCCGGACGATCCTGCCCAGGGGCTGGTCTTCGACGGCCGGGTCGTCGAGGATTTCAAGCTGACCAGCGGTACCTTCGTGCTGGTCGGCACCTTGCGCAGCACGGCAGTGGCCGCCGCGTCGCCGGTGTTGCAGGATGCGCTGGTGGCGGGGCAGGACCGGCCCTTTGTCGGGTTGCTGGGCTTTCCCCACGTTGCCGCATGCCGGCAGCTTGCCGGCGATACCCAGGGTTCGATGCCGCTGGCCGAGGTCCTGCGCAGCGAGCCCGTCGTGGCCCGGCTGCGCGAGGGGTTGCGGGCGATGAATGCCCGCACGCGCGGCTCATCGATGCGCGTGGAGCGCGTCCTCCTGATGACGGAGCCTCCGTCGGTCGATGGCAATGAGCTGACCGACAAGGGTTACATCAACCAGCGGGCGGCCTTGACCCGGCGCGCGGCGCTGGTTGAAAGGCTCTACGCCGAGCCGCCGCCGCCGGACGTGATCGTCATCGCCTGAGCGTGTGGTTTTGCATACAGATGCAATTGTTGTTTTTATCGCCAGAATGACGCTGCGCGCACGCTTTGCCGCACATGTCGGACCACTTTGGACCGGTTGGCCAGTGAAGACGCGATCTTTGGCCATACCTTGGGGGAATCTGACACCGTCTCGGGGCTGCCTACGTGAATCCTCCCGTCCGGCGTGCATCGCCTGAGTCCAGCGACGCAGCGCTGTCCTCATCCGTGGCGGACAGGGATGTCCGGACCGCGCTGGACCACGCCGGCATCGGTCTGGCCGTACTCGATCGCGAGGGGCGGTTGGTTGAAACCAGCGCGGCCTTCGAAATTCTTGTCGGCTATACGGCGGCCGAGCTGCTTGGCCGTGACGAAGCGGCCATCACACACGCGGAAGACCGGGCAAGGAGTGCCGGCCTGCTGGAGCGGCTCGCGGGCCGCGATCATCCCGGCATGGTCATCGAGAAGCGCTATCTGCCCAAGGATGGCGGCGAGATATGGGTGCGCAATACGGTCTCCGCGATCCGGGGCGGTGCCGCCCACGCCACGGGCTTTGTAGCCGTGGTCCAGGACGTGAGCCGGCAGCGCGAGACAGAGCGGGCCCGTCGCGAAGCCGAGGCGCGCTTCAGGGATTTCATCGAAGCAGCGGCAAGCCTGTGGGTCGAGACCGATACGGCGCTTCGAATCACCCATGCCGCGATTGCCACGGAAGCGCGCACTGTGCGCAGCCTGGACGAGATGGTGGGCCGCTTCGTCTGGCAGGCGGCAGGCATCACCAATCCGGATCTCGACCCGGCGTGGCGGGAAGTGCACACGCTGATGGAAGCGCGCCAGCCCTTCCGTGACGTCAGATACACCATGGTCGACGCCCAGGGACGCAAACATTATCGGCGCGCCAGCGGCGTGCCGGTGTTCGATGAGGAAGGCCGGTTCGCAGGCTACCGCTGTGTGGCCAGTGACGAGACGGCCGAGATCGAGGCACGGGCGCGGGCCAATGCAACCGAGGGTCTGTTGACGATGGCCGTCGAGGGCATGTCCGACGGCTTTGCCGTGTTCGATTCGCAGGACCGGCTTGTCCTCATGAACCGCCGGTACCGCGAATCGCTGCCGCCGGATACCGACTGGATCGTGCCGGGCCTCACCTTCGAGGAGATTCTGCGCACTGGCGTGGCCAGCGGCCACTACGTCGAGGCGATCGGCAACGAGGAGAATTTCATCCAAGAGCTGCTGCAGGAGCATCGGGAGGGGCGGGGCGCGCGTCTGGTGCGTGCGATCGGCAACCGGTGGTGCCGTGCCCGCGACCATCGCATGCCCGACGGCAGCACGGTGATCATCCGCACCGACGTCACCGACCTCGTCGAGCGGGAGCTCGAGCTCCAGGATCGCGAGGAGCGTCTCAAGGCGATCGCGGGCAATCTGCCAGGATTCATTTTCCGCCAGGTTGTCTCCGAGGACGGCACCTTCGGTAACGCCTATTTCAGCGAGCGCCTCAAGGAAATGATCGGTGTGCCCGGTGAGGAGATCACCAGCGGCCATGGCACGCTGCTGGACCATGTGCATGCCGACGATCGCGAGCGGCTGGTGCGCACGCTTTCCTCCATGCCGGGCGATCCGCGGCCGTCGCTCATCGAGGTGCGCCTGATCACGCGGCCGCGTGGCGAGAGTCGCTGGCTGCGCCTGCACGCCACGGCCAAGCGGCTGCCTGATGGCGCCCTGCAATGGGATGGAATCGGCATCGACATCACCGAGGGCAGGGCTGCCGAGGACCGCCTGCACCAGGCACAGAAGACCGAGGCGATCGGCCAGCTTACCGGCGGCCTGGCGCACGATTTCAACAACCTGCTCACCGTCATCATGGGCTGCGCCGAGCTGCTGAGCGAGGAGCTGGCGGGAAGCGATCGTGCCAACCGCGATCTGGTGCATAACATCCTTATGGCCAGCAACCGGGGTTCGGAGCTGACGCACCAGCTCCTTGCCTTCGCGCGCAAGCAGCCGCTGCAGCCGCGCGCCGTCGATGTCAACCGGCTGATCGAGGAGTTGCGGCCGCTGCTGGCAAGGCCCCTGGGAGAAGACATCGAGCTGCGCTTCGATCTTCGGGCCGATCCGCGGATCACCCACATCGATGCACACCAGCTTCAGAACGCGATCCTGAACCTGGCGGTGAATGCCCGCGATGCCATGCCGTCAGGCGGCCGGCTGCTGGTCGAGACCGGCAACACACGAGTCGGCAAGCGGCAGGCGACGGAAATCGGCGACATCCGGCCGGGGCGATACATCGTTATCCGCGTTGTCGATACCGGCCATGGCATGAGCCCTGACGTCGCGGCCCGGGCCATCGAGCCGTTCTTCACGACCAAGCCGGTCGGCAAGGGCACTGGCCTGGGCCTCAGTATGGTCTATGGCTTCGTCAAGCAGTCCGGCGGGCACCTGATGATTGACAGCACGCCCGGGGAGGGCACGGCCATCCGCCTGCTGCTGCCGCAAGTCGGCGGCAGCGCGGACGATCAGGACGAGGCGGCCGTCGCTGATCAGCCGCGCGGCACTGAATCCATTCTGCTGGTCGAGGACGACCACGCGGTACGAGGAACCGTAGGCACTTTGCTGCGCAATCTGGGCTATCAGGTGACGGAAGCCTCCAGCGGGCCCGAAGCGCTTGAAGTCATCGCAAGCGGCATGCCCATCGACCTGCTGTTTACGGACGTGGTCATGCCCGGCGGCATGGACGGCTTCCAGCTTGTCGAGGAGGCCCACCGGCTGCGTCCTGACCTGAAGGTTGTGTGTGCTTCCGGCTATGCCGAGTCGGCCATCGAGCGATACGGCCGCCCGCCGGCGGGAATCGAGTTACTGCAGAAGCCATTCCGTGCCCGCGAGCTGGCAGGCCGGATTCGTCGCGCGCTGGGCCACACGGACGCGCCCGAGAGCTGATAGCCTGAAGGGCGGCGCTGGCCTACACTGCGGCGAACCTCAACACCGCCGCGCGAGTGCATCTTGCCGCCTGTAGCTTCGTATCCCACGGACTCGCATCGCCTGCATGCGCACCTTGTCGGCCGGCAAGGCTCGAGGGGCCTGTTGAACACGCCGGCGCTGGTGCTCGATCTCGACATGCTCGAGCGCAACATCGCGGCCATGGCGGCCTTCGCCCGTGCGCATGGCATCGCCTTGCGGCCGCATGCCAAGACCCACAAGTGTCCCGACATCGCCCGACGGCAGATTGCCGCGGGCGCCCTGGGCAATTGCTGCGCCAAGCTGGGCGAGGCTGAAGCGCTGGCCGAGGCCGGCATCGGTGGGCTGCTGATCACATCGCCAGTCGTCTCCTCGCAGGGAATCGAACGCCTGATGGCGCTTCTGGCGCGCAGCTCGGACCTGATGGTGACTGCCGATCATCCAGTGAACGTCGATGCGCTGGCGCGGGGTGCAGCCGGGGCGGGGCTGACGCTCGCCGTCGTCGTCGATATCGACCCCGGCATGCACCGCACCGGTGCGGCGACGCCTGAAGCAGTGCTTGCGCTCGCGCGCCAGATCGCCGCCGCGCCATTCCTGCGCTTCGCCGGCGTGCAGTTCTATTGCGGCCGGCACCAGCACATCGAGTCCTATGCCCAGCGCAAGACGGAGATCGCCGAGCGCACCGCGTATCTGAAGGGCATCGTCGAATCGCTTGCCGCCGCTGGCCTGAAGCCGGGAATCATCACCGGCGGGGGAACCGGGACGCACGCCATCGATGCAGAGCTGGGCGTCTTCACGGAATTGCAGGTCGGATCCTACGTGTTCATGGACCACCAGTACAACGTCTGCGATCTGCGCGGCGAGGGACGGGTGCCGTTCGAGCAGGCGCTACAGATCGACGCGCGGGTGGTCAGCGCCGGTACCTCCGGCATGGCCACCATCGATTCCGGTCTGAAGTCGATGGCCACCGAGGCGGGACCACCGCCGGTCCTCGCAGGCGCGCCGGAGGGCACCAGCTTCCGCTTTGCCGGTGACGAGCATGCGCGGCTCACTTTCCCCGACGGCGCGGCCGGTCTCGGCATCGATAGCGTCGTTACGCTGGTGCCGCCGCACTGCGATCCCACGGTCAATCTCTACGACGCCTATCACGTGGTGAAGGGTCACACGCTGGTCGATATCTGGCCGATTGCGGCCCGCGGCCGCAGCCGCTGACGGACGGCGCGGCATGTCGGAGGACGAGCTCCAGGAACTTCTCGAAGCGATCCTGCCGGCGATTGATCGGCATGGTGTGGTCGTGGAGGAAGCGCAGGATCAGGACGTGCGCCTGCGCTTTCCGTTCACCGCGTCGCTTCTTGGACCGGGCGACATCTTTTCCGGACCGGCCCTGCTGGGCTTTGCCGACACCGCCATGTTCGCGGCCATTCTCGCCGCCACGGGTGGCCAGTCGCTGGGCCTGGCGGCGACGATGTCCACCACCTTCCTGCGCCCGATGCCGGCCGCCGACACGATCGCCATCGCGCGCGTCATCCGCAAGGGCCGGCGCATGGCGCATGCCGAGGCCTGGCTGTTCGATCACACGCCGGTCGAACCCGTGCTGCACGCCACCGCCAGCTACACGTTGCGTCCGCGATCCTAGGCCGATGCGGTGGATGTCTGCGCCGGCATGACGCGCAGCCCGATCAATGGCGTGACCAGAACGACGGCGCAGGACGTCGCAAAGCCTGCAGCAATCGCCACGACCGCTGTCTCGTAGCCAAAGGCAGCGCCCAGCCAGCCCCCTAGCAGCGCTCCGAGCGGTCGCATACCGTAGATGGCAACCTGGATCGTGGCGTTCACGCGTCCCAACAGCTCCGGCGGCGTCACGAGCTGGCGCACCGTGGTCTGGCAGATCAGCCACAGCATGGGACCGAAGCCGACAAGGAAATGTGCGACGGCAGGCAGCGCCCAGCCCGGCGTGCCAACCGACAGCCACAGGAGCAGGCCGGCTGCGGCGGACACGCCGGGGCCAAACAGCAATGTGACGTTGGGCGGCAGACGCGTCAGCACGGCGCCGCCCGAGAGCGCACCCGCGATCAGTCCGGCACCGTAGGCCATCTGCACCGCGCCGGTCTGGCGTGGATCGAGCGCCAGTATGTTGAGCGCGAAGGGCACGAAGATCGCCCACAGCGCGAAGAATGACAGGTTCCAGAAAATCGCGCACAGCGCGATGCCGCGCAGCAGACGATGGTGCAGCACGAAGACGGCGCCTTCACGAACGGCGTCCAGCAGCGGCTGGCGCGCGAACGGCCGCCCCGCCATCGTGCGACGATCCATGCGGGCGAGGAACACCACGGCGATGGCCGAGGCCGCGATGGCCAGCGCATAGCCCCATGTGGGCGACAGCCGCGTGGCCAGCTCCCCCACGATAAATGGCGCGGCCAGCGTGGCCGCCGCGCGCGCCAGCTCCAGGCGCGCATTGCCGGCCGGCAGTTGCGCTGGCGCCAGCAGCTGCGCCGCAATGGTCGTCGTTGCCAGTACGAAAGACACCGTGCCGGCAGCGCCGGCGAAGGTCGCGGCTGCCAGCGGCCACAACACGCCAGCCACGGCAGCCGCGAACGCCGTACTTGCCGCCGCGAGCGACAGCAGTGCCGCGCCCAGCAGCACCCGCTGCGCGGTCAGCCGGTCGACGATTATGCCGGCCGGCAGCGACACCAGCAGCCAGGCCGCGCCCTGGATCGCCACCAGCACGCCCACCAGCCCGGGACCGGCATCGAACAGCAGCACCGCCGTCAGGGGCAGCGCCGCCAGCGTGAGCTGGTCGCCCGCATGAACGCCAGCGGCAGCGCCTTGCAGGCGCATAAAGGGAGAGAGGGACATCGGACGCATTCCATCGCCGTTCAGGAGGGACGATGGATACGTGGCGCCTCGCGCGCTCACACTCCGCCAGGCGGCGCCGAATTACGCCAGGATCAGGTCGGAGGCCTTTTCGGCGATCATGTTGGTGGCGGCGTAGGTGTTGCCCGACACCATGGTCGGCATCACCGAGGCGTCGGCGACGCGCAGCCCGTGAAGCCCGATCACCTTCATCGATTGCGGCTCCACCACCGCCATGGGATCGATTCCGAGCTTGCAGGTGCCCACCGGGTGATAGGTGGTCGAGCCGGTGGCGCGGGCATGCGCCATCAGCTCGTCATCCGTCTTCACGTCAGGTCCGGGCAGGTTCTCGCAGACGACGTAGTCGGCCAGCGGACGCGTGACCAGCAGCTTGCGCAGGTACTTCAGCGCAGCCAGCAGCGCATCGCGATCGATCTGGTCAGCGAGATAATTGGGCTGGATCTCCGGCTTTTCCATTGGATCGGCGCTCAGCGCTTTCACGTGACCCACGCTTTCCGGCCGAAGCTGCGAGGCGCCCAGCGTCATGCCCGGCTTCGTATCCAGCGCCGACGTGCCGTAGCGGCCGGCGGCATAGCTGGCCGGCGCGAAATAGAGCTGCATATCAGGCGTCTCCAGCCCCGGCCGCGTACGCAAGTAGCCGCCGGCATGCGAGGGGCTGGCCGCCAGCAGGCCCTTGCGCGTGAAGGCATAGCGGATCACTTCGCCCACCAGCCGCACACCGTGCGAGCGCTCGTTGAGCGAGCCGGCGCCCTTCACCAGGGCCGAAACGCGCGCGGCGTAATGATCGCGGAAGTTACGGCCCACGCCGGGCAGCGCATGCACCACCGCGCCGCCGAACGCCTTCAGCCATTCGGGATCGCCCACGCCCGAGATCTGCAGCAGATGCGGCGTGTTGATGCTGCCGCCGCACAGGATCACGTCGCGGCCGGCCCGCATGGTCTGGCTCTTTCCGTCGCGGCCACGATACTGCACGCCTGTCGCGCGCTTGCCCTCGAACACGATGCGTTCGGCCTGCGCCCAGGGGATCACCCGCAGATTGGGCCGCGACAGCGCCGGTCGCAGATAGGCATCGGCCGGGCTCCAGCGGCGGCCGCCGCGCATCATCTGCTGATAGAGGAAGGTGCCTTCCTGGTCGCCGCAATTGTAGTCGGGCGTACGCTTCAGCCCCAGGGCCTCGTTGGCCGCGATATAGGCGTCGCTGAGCGGATGCGGCTCGCGCTGGTCCTCGATGTAGAGCGGACCGTCGCGTCCCCGTACCGCATCGTCGCCACCGATGCGCCGTTCGGCGCGCTTGAAGTAGGGCAGCACGTCGGTCCACGACCAGCCGCGGCAGCCAAGCTGTGCCCAGGTGTCGTAGTCGGCCGCTTGTCCCCGCACGTAGAGATGGCCGTTGATCGAGCCCGAGCCGCCCAGCACCTTGCCGCGCGGGAAGACGATCCTGCGGTTATCGATATGCGGGCTAGGTGCCGTCTCATAGCCCCAGTTCAGCTTCGGATTGTAGACGGTCTTGTTGAAACCGGCCGGCACCTTGATCCAGATGTGCCGGTCGGGCCCGCCTGCCTCCAGCACCGCCACGCGATGCTTGCCCGAGGCGCTCAGCCGGTTGGCCAGCACGCACCCCGCCGCGCCGGCCCCCACGATCACGTAATCGAATTCGTTCATGTGTTATTGCTCTCTTGTCTCATCCTTCCCCCGGAGGGGGAAGGTGCCCGAAGGGCGGAAGGGGGATAGTGCAACACGTTCGGCGCCCCGCCTTTGACACCGTGCCTGTGGCGGCATCCCCCTTCCGGCGCTGCGCGCCACCTTCCCCCTCGGGGGAAGGTTTGATTACGCCGCCTGCCGCCGGCGCATCGCGGCGGAGTAGCGCGGGCAGATCTCCTCGGCGAAGCGGGTCATCATCTTCTGGCGCAGCTCCAGCGGCGTGCCCGGCGTGGCCGACGACACCATGAAATAGTTGAAGCCCAGCGCCGCCAGGGCATCGATGCGCTTGCAGATCGTGGCCGGGCTGCCCACCAGGTTCGACGCCATGAACGGCCCCAGTGCATCGGGATTGGCGAGCTTGCGCAAATTGGCGAACATGCGGCTGAACTCCTGGTACTCGGGAATCTCCGTCCAGGGATTGACGTCCACCTCGTAGTGATCGGCCTGCAGCGCGAAGTAGGGCGGGTAATACTTGCGGCCCAGCGCCTCGGCCTCCGCATCGGTGTCGGCGATGAACATCTTCACCGAGATCGGCAGGATAGCGTCGCGCCCCTTCGCACCGGCCCGTGCGCGCCAGCGCTCCAGGATCTTCGCCAGCAGATGGTCGGGGAAGGTCGAGAGGCAGATCGGCGGCACGCCCAGATCGCCCATGATCCCGGCGCTGGCGGCGCTGCCGATGGCGCCATAGAAGCGTACCGGCTTGCCGACCGGCTCCGGCCGCAGCCGGATCGGCCGCGTGATCTTCCAGAAGCGCCCGTCATGGGTGAACGCCTCGCCAGAGAGCCCCTTCTCGATGATGCGATAGCACTCCGCAAAGCGCGCGCGGGCCTCGTTCATGTCGACGTTGTAGGCGTCGTATTCCGACTTCGCCGTGCCGCGGCCGATGCCCAGATGCAACGTGCCGCGCGTCAGGCTGTTGAGCATGGCGATCTCTTCCGCCAGCCGCAGCGGGTGATACCAGGGCAGCACCAGCACCGACGTGCCCAGCGACAGGTCCGGCAGCGCGGCCGCGATATGCGCCATGAACAAGAGCGGGCTGGGCGTCGGGTAATAGTCGCTGAAATGGTGCTCCAGCAGCCAGGCCGCGTCGTAACCCAGCCGGTGCCCCAGCGCGCAATCCTCCATCACCTCGCGATAGAGCACCGCATCCGGCTTGCGCACATCGCTCGCCGGCGCCGCCTGGAAGCCGAAGGTGATGTCGTGCATGGATTCGTTTCCTCTCCACGGTCGTTGCGGGAGAGGCTAGGGCGGGAGTGGGGTGGGCTCAATTGAAGAATCAGCGTGCCTGCTGTGCAGTCACGACTCGCGCAAGTTTGGAGCCCGGATACTCGCTTGCACCCAATTTGGGCGCATGATAGTAGAAGAGACATGCGGATCATTGCCCGGCGCACGTTAAGGCAGTTTGCGGAGAGCCGGCGCGGGCACAGGGATCAACGGGCGTTGAAGCTTGCGCTCGATGCGTGGTTCGATGAGGTCCGCAAGGCGCGATGGAAGAACACCGCAGACATAAAGCGACTTTATGCCTCGGCAAGCATCGTTACATCGGACCGGATCGTATTCAACATTAAGGGCAATGACTACCGCCTGGTGGTGGCTGTCGATTTTGAGAAGGGGATCGTCTGGATCAAATGGATCGGCACACATCGCGATTACGACAGGATCGACGTTCCGGAGGTGGACCATGAGGGGTAGTCTCAAGCCCATTCGCTCAGAGGTTGACTACAAGGCAGCGCTGCAGGAAATGAAGCGGTTGTGGGGCGCGAAGCTCGGCACGCCCAGGGGTGATCGCCTCGACGTTCTGGCGACGCTGATCGACGTGTACGAGTTGGAGCACCATCCTGTGGACCCGCCTGATCCGGTTGAGGCCATCAGGTTTCGGATGGAGCAGCAGGGTCTCACGCGCCGTGATCTCGAGGATATCATAGGCACCCGCACGCGAATCGCAGAGGTTTTGAATCGCAAGCGGGCTTTGTCGATTGGCATGATTCGTCGGCTGCATGAAAAGCTGGGCATCCCCGCCGAGGTGCTAATCCGGCCGAGCCGGCGGAAGGCTGCCTGAATGCCTCCTACACGATAAGGAAATCGCTGTTGGTCAGGCCGAGTCCGGTGGAGAGGGTGGCGAACTGCACGGCGGCGCCTGCGCCCGAACCGTCGGCGTCGTAGAGGAGCGTGCCGGTCGTGGCGTTGTAGATGATCCGGTCGGTGGCGTCGGCGGCGGCCGTGCCAGCACGGAACGCGCCGGCTGAGAGCGTGCCGGGCGCGCCAGCCGCCGTGAAGACGGCGTCGTTGAGCCGGATCGTGTCGGCGGCTACCGAATAGTCGGCGATCCGGTCAACATTGGTGGACGCATTCAGCGCCGTGCTGAACACGAAGTGGTCGGCGCCCGAAGCGCCGGTCAGGACGTCGCGGCCGGTGGAGCCGTCGATGACGTTGTTGCCGCTGTTACCGGCCAGCGTGTTGTTCAGCGAGTTCCCCAACGCGCTGATATTCGACGTTCCGGTCAGGGCCAGCTTCTCGATGTATTGTCCACCCAGGCCGAAGCTGACCGAGCTGTTCACCTGGTCGGTGCCCTGGCCATTGGCCTCGATCACCCGATCGCCGGCGGTGTTGACCACGTAGGTGTCGTTGCCGGTCGAGCCGGTCAGCACATTGACCCCGGTGTTGCCCGTGAGGATGTTGTTGAGCGAGTTGCCGGTACCGTTGATGCTGGCCGAGCCGGTGAGCGCCAGGTTTTCGATGTACTGGCCGGAGAGGCTGAAGCCGACCGAGCTGTTCACCTTGTCCGTCCCCTGGCCGCTGGCCTCGACCACCCTGTCGCCGGCATTGTCGACCACGAAGGTATCGTTGCCTGTACCGCCCGTCATCCTGTCAGCGCCCGTGCCGCCATCGAGCAAATCGTTGCCGGCATGACCGTAGAGCACGTCGTTGCCGCCCAGCCCCCTGATATCGTCGGCACCTGTCGTGCCGTTCAGGGTCTCGCCTTGCGCTGTGCCGACAATCGGTCCTGCGGCTGCGGCCGGATCGACGAGGTCGAGCTTGACGTTGATTGTGCCGATGGTGATCTGCTTCGTAAGCGTCGCGATGCCTGCGCCCGAGAAGGTGACGGTGTAGCTGCCGGCGGGCAGGGCGAGACTGTAGCCGCCGGCATCCATCGTGGTGGTGGTGTGGGTCGCGCCGGTGCTGCTGGTGGCCCGCAGCGTCAGCCCGCCAAGACCCTCGCCGACGTCGTAAAACAGGTCGCCATCCCTGTCGTCGAACGCGACGCCAGTCAGGAACTTGTTGGAGCCCGAGCGTGCGAAGTTCTCCGTCAGCATGGCGTTCTCACTGCTGCCATACGCGCCGATCTCAAACCCCAGCCCGATTTCGCGAAAGTCAGCGTCCAGGATGTTGGCGCGATGACCTGCCGAGTTCATCAGGTTGGTGTGCAGCAGCAGCGCTTCATCCTGGAAACCTGACGGCGAGCGCGTCGTGGCCCGCGCGATGTTCTCGCCCCAGCTCCATGAGCCGGTGAAGTCGTATCCCGCCGCTTCCATGCGATCGCCCGCGTTCGAGCCGCCAGCGCCGGTATGCGAGAAGGTATCGGTGTCCAGCATCCACTGGCTGTGGCCTGCGGCGGCGTCGTTGAGCTCGCCGTCGAACGCCAGCGGCTGGACTCCGGCCTCGTCGCGCTCTGCATTGATGAGCTCGAGCAGGTACTGCTCGTACGCGCTGGGTTGCGACATGTGATTGATTTTCCTTCGTTGGACCAAACTATGGCAGAATGAAAGTCACGGAGGTTGAGTGTGACGTATGCTCTCAAGCCCATTCGCTCGGAAGCCGAATACAACGCAGCACTGGCGGAGGTGAAGCGACTGTGGGGCGCCAGACTTGGCACGCCCGAAGGTGACCGTCTCGATATACTGGCGACACTGATCGAAGTCTACGAGTCGGAGCACCACCCGATGGATCGGGGCCAGATACTGCACGACCTTCCGGTCGTCCTGAGCGAAGCGAAGGAGCTTGCGGTGATTCCGCCAAAGAATGACGGCACTGATGATTCACCGGCACCGTCGTTCATGGATCGCACGAGCGCAAGGTCCTTCGCTTCGCTCAGGACGACAGCTGTCAGGTAGCCCGCTTCATGGTGAGCTTGTCGAACCATGAAGTCGTTGCACGGTGGCCGGTGCGAATCGCTGCACGGTTCGACAAGCTCACCATGAAACTGTTTGATACTTTGTCGCCCTGTTCTACGCCGCTTCCTTCCACGCCCCGTCCACCACCGCGACGATGTCGCGCATGATGGCGGTGATGTCGAAATCCTTGGGCGTGTAGACGCGCGCCACGCCGGCCTTCAGCAGCGCCTCGGCGTCCTCCGGCGGGATGATGCCGCCGACCACCACCGGCACGTCGGCGATACCGGCGTTGCGCAGGCCTTCCATCACCTCCGTCACCAGCGGCACGTGGCTGCCCGACAGGATCGAGAGGCCGACCACGTGCACGCCTTCCTCCAGGGCGGCGTTGACGATGCGCGCCGGGGTGAGGCGGATGCCCTCGTAGACCACTTCCATGCCGCAGTCGCGTGCGCGCACCGCGATCTGCTCGGCACCGTTGCTGTGACCGTCCAGACCGGGCTTGCCCACCAGCATCTTCAGGCGCCGGCCCAGCTTGCGTGAGAGGCGTTCGACTTCGCGGCGCACCGGCTCCAGGCGGTCGCTGCCGGCGCCGGCGGCACGGCCCACGCCGGTGGGCGCGCGGTACTCGCCGAAGATCTCGCGCAGCGCCTGCCCCCATTCGCCCGTCGTCACGCCGGCATGCGCGCAGGCAATCGAGGGTTCCATCACGTTGCGGCCTTCCTTCGCCGCCGCGCGCAGTTCGTTCAGCGCCGCCTCGACTTTGGCCGCGTCGCGTTGCGCGCGCCAGGCACGGAGCTGCTCGACCTGCTCGCGCTCGACCGCCGCGTCCACCGTCTGGATCGATGCCTCACCGGCCGATAGCGGACTGGGCTCTCCTTCGGTGTAGGCGTTGACGCCCACCACCGTTTGCGCGCCGCTCTCGATGGCGGCGATGCGCTTGAGGTTCGACTCGACCAGCCGCTGCTTCATGTAGCCGCCCTCGACGGCGGCGATGGCGCCGCCAATGTCGGCGATGCGCGCCAGCTCAGCCTTCGCTTCGGCCACCAGTTCCTCGACCTTGCGCGCGATCTCGATGCTGCCGTCGAAAATGTCGCCGAACTCCAGCAGGTCGGTTTCGTGCGCCACGATCTGCTGCAGGCGCAGCGACCATTGCTGGTCCCACGGCCGCGGCAGGCCAAGCGCCTCGTTCCACGCCGGAAGCTGCACCGAGCGCGCGCGCGCATTCTTCGACAGCACCACCGCCAGCATCTCCAGCAGGATGCGGTAGACGTTGTTCTCCGGCTGCTGCTCGGTGAGGCCCAGCGAGTTCACCTGCACGCCGTAGCGGAACAGCCGCATCTTCGGGTCGGCAACGCCATAGCGCTCGCGCGTGATCTCGTCCCACAGCTCGGCGAAGGCGCGCATCTTGCAGAGTTCGGTGATGAAGCGCACGCCGGCATTGCAGAAGAAGCTGATGCGGCCCACCACCTGTGGAAACGCTTCAGGGGCGACCTGGCCGCGCGCCTTCACGGTATCGAGCACGGCGATGGCGTCGGCCAGCGCATAGGCCAGCTCCTGCACCGGCGTCGCGCCCGCCTCCTGCAGGTGATAGCTGCAGACGTTCATCGGGTTCCATTTCGGCACCTCGCGTACCGTGAACGCGATGGTGTCGGCGGTCAGCCGCAGCGACGGCTCGGGCGGGAAAATGTAAGTGCCGCGCGACAGGTATTCCTTGATGATGTCGTTCTGTGTCGTGCCCTGTAGCGCCGCGCGTGGCACGCCCTGCTTCTCGGCGACGGCGATATAGAGCGCCAGCAGCCAGGCGGCCGGCGCATTGATCGTCATCGACGTGTTCATGCGGTCGAGCGGAATGCCGTCCAGCAGGGTCAGCATGTCACCCAGGTGCGAAACCGGTACACCGACCTTGCCCACTTCTCCGCTGGCCAGCGGATGGTCGCTGTCGTAGCCGGTCTGGGTCGGCAGGTCGAAGGCGATGGAGAGGCCGGTCTGGCCGCGGGCCAGGTTCTTGCGGTAAAGCGCGTTGGAAACTTTCGCCGTCGAGTGCCCTGAATAGGTGCGGATCAGCCAGGGGCGGTCGGGCATGGATGCGTTCCGGTTGCCAGCGGATATGGGAAGAAGCGGACGATGTGCCTACGGGAATTTGTGCTGCATTGCAACATGACACTAGGAAAATTGCTGGCAAACGTCCCATCCGCGCAATATCGCGACGCCCACATTGGCATTGCCGTCAGCGGCATGAAGGCGCAATAGTGAGCGAACGATCAGCCGAGACCGCGTTGTGAACGACCAAGGTCAAGCCAGCGAGAAACTTGCGGAGACCTCCCCACCGGCGGCCGAACCGCGATGGCTGAGCCCTGCGCCGCTGCCAGGGGCGCCGCCGCCGTTGTCACCGTCCGAACCGCCTGTACCGCGCGACGGCGGATATGCTCACAGCCAGGGCTTTGCTCGCAGCTACGTGCCGCCGCCCAGCCATGCGCCGCCGCCGGACCATCCGCCCGGCCAGATTCCATCACAGCCGGTACCGGGCTACGCCGATGTACGGATTCATTCCCAGGCTACGGCGCCGGCCGGCTATCCGCCCTACGGCCAGTACGTGGCCTATGCGCCGCCGATCCACACCGCGCCGCCCATCCGCCCTGTCTATGACGGCAAGCTGGGCGAGCTGTACCTGGTCTATCTGCGCAGCCTGCTGCTGACGCTGCTGACGCTGGGCGTCTACCGGTTCTGGGGCCGCACGCGCGTGCGCCGGTATCTGTGGTCGCACTTCAGTGCCTTCGGTGACCGCTTCGAGTATCGCGGACGGGGCGTTGAGCTGTTCCTCGGCTTCCTGGTCGGTGTCGGCTTCCTGCTGGTGCTGGGTGGCATTGTGATGGGTGGCCTCTGGCTCTTTGCGCGCGACACGTTGCTCCAGGAGGTCGATGCCTACGATGTGGCCGTTTGGCTGCTGCTGCTGGCCGGCTATCCGCTGCTGGCGGTAGGCCGCTACGCCGCCTTGCGGTACCGGCTGACGCGCACACGCTGGCGCGGCATACGCTGCGGCCTTGAGGGTTCGGCCTGGAAGTTCGGCGGCATGTCGGTCGGGCTCGGCTTCATGAACGCCATGAGCGCGCAGCTCATGACGCCGGTGGTCGATGTTGCGCTGGCAAAATACCGACTGAAGAACCTGACCTTCGGCACGGTGCGGCTGGGTTTCGCAGGCCAGGCCGGCGACATCTACGGCCGGTTCATCGGCTTCTACTTTCTCAATATTCTCGCCTGGATCCTGCTGGCGGTGATCGTGGGCGTGGCGATCGGCGGCATGTCCAGCGTTGTCGACCGCCTCGGCGGCTGGGAAGTGCTGCTCGAGAAGATCACCCACCCGACGCCGCTGGTGATCCTGATCATGTTCCTGGTGGCGCTGGCGATCTACACGCTGATCGGCCTGCTGATCCTGCCGCTGCGCTGCTGGTACCAGGCCTACCTGCTGCGCTACCTGGTGTCGCGTACCTGGTTCGGCCGCATGCAGTTCGTCACCGGCGTCACGACGGGCCAGATGTGGGGGTTCATCGTCGTCAACTGGATCATCCTGATGTTCTCGCTCGGTTTCGGCTGGCCGTGGGTATTGCATCGCACCGCCCGGCTGATTACCAGCCAGCTCTGGATTTACGGCGAGGTGGATGCTGCGGCCGTGGCCCAGGCGCTGGAGCACGGACCCACGGTCGGCGAGGGCCTGCTCGATATTTTCGACACCGGCATCGTGTGAGGCCATGACACAGTCCGCCACGGCGCTTTCCCGGCAGGCCCGCTTCTATGACGGCGTGCGGCCGATCGCCTGGCCCGTGAAGGTCGAGGCGACGGCTACCGAGCTGGTGGCAACCCTGGCCGACGGGCACGTTGTCGCGCGCTGGCCGACGCCGGAGGTCGAGGTCGCTTCGGACGCCGAGCACGAGCCGCATGCGCTGCTGGTCTGCGCCCGTCAGCCTGGCACGCGACTGGCCGTCGAGGACGAGAACCTGCGCCACGTGCTGGCCGAGCTGGGCGGCAATCTCGCGCCTGCCAACCCGCGGCGGCCCCGGATCGCACCGGCGTTGGGCGGCGTCGTGGGGGCGCTTGCGGTAACCATCGGAGCGATGGCCTTTGCGGCGGAAACATTGCCCAACGTTGTCGGTCCGCTGGTGCCGCATGCCTGGCAGCGGCCGCTGGGTGATTCGGTGGTCGAGTCGATGACCGGCGACATGCAGAAATGCACCGGGGCGGAGGGCCAGCAGGCCCTGCAAAAGCTGATCGATCGTCTGCAGCAGGTCTCGACCTACGACCGGCGCATCCACGTGACGGTGGTGCAGAATTCGGTGGTCAATGCCTTCGCCGTGCCGGGCGGGCGGCTGATCGTGTTCTCGGGCCTGATCGACAAGGCGTCGGGACCGGAGGAGGTGGCGGGCGTGCTTGCTCACGAGGTCGGCCACGTCGTGCACCACCATTCGATGAAGGCGCTGCTGCGCGCCTACGGCTTCGACATGCTGCTGAAGCTGGTGACAGGCGGCTATTCGTCCGACGTGCAGACCCTGGGCGGGGCGGGTAGCGTCCTGCTGGCGTTGAGTCACAGCCGGGAGGCGGAGCGGGAGGCGGACCGCACGGCGCTGGAGCTGATGGACAAGCTCGGCATGCGCGCCGACGGGTTGTCGACGTTTTTCGAGAAGCTGCTGGAGATGCAGAACAAGGACAAGACCCCGGACACCAAAGGGAAGGGGCCGCGCGATGCCGCCGAGGAAGCGGGCATTCTGTCGACCCATCCGCCCACACGCGAGCGGATCGAGGCGACCAAACGCCCCCCGACCGGGACTCCGGCCATGACGGCCCGGGAGTGGCAGGGGCTGCGGACGATTTGCCGTTAGGACCAGTGCCGCAGGCAAAGGCGTTTTGCCGCAGTGCACTAGGTTCAGTGCCTTTCGTCGCACCTGAAATGCCATTTGTGGCAATTTTCTAACAAACAGGCAGGCTGAACTAATAGAAATTGACTTTGTGCGTCGCACCATTACGCTGCGCCTGCTAAACAGGTGGGTCCTTCAGGAAACCGCCCAGTCCAAGAAGCATTGTTTCGGGGCAAGGCGTGCGCGCCGCGCGCCGCCCGCAAGCGCAGGGGCAGCAGATGACCGCAGCGTTGGCCGTTGTTCAGTCGCATCCCACGGCCGGACGGCCGAAAAAGGATCTCTACGAGATCGGCGAGATCCCGCCCCTGGGGCACGTGCCGAAGAACATGTACGCCTGGGCTATCCGCCGCGAGCGGCACGGTCCGCCCGAGCAGGCGATGCAGCTCGAGGTCGTGCCGACGCACACAATCGGCGACGACGAGGTGCTCGTTTTCGTGATGGCGGCCGGCGTCAACTACAACGGCGTCTGGGCCGGGCTGGGCGTTCCGGTTTCGCCTTTCGACATCCACAAGGCGCCCTTCCACGTCGCCGGCTCGGATGCCTCCGGCATCGTCTGGGCCATCGGCTCCAAGGTGAAGCGTTGGAAGGTGGGCGACGAGGTGGTCGTCCACTGCAACCAGGACGACGGCGACGACGAGGAGTGCAACGGCGGCGATCCCATGTTCTCGCCCTCGCAACGCATCTGGGGCTACGAGACGCCGGACGGCTCCTTCGCGCAGTTCTGCCGGGTGCAGGCGCGCCAGCTCATGAAGCGGCCGCAGCACCTCACCTGGGAAGAGAGCGCCTGCTACACGCTCACCCTGGCGACCGCCTATCGCATGCTGTTCGGCCATCGCCCGCACATCCTGCGGCCCGGTCATAACGTGCTGGTGTGGGGCGCGGCCGGCGGCCTGGGGTCGATGGCCATCCAGCTCATCGCCGTGTCGGGCGCCAACGCCATCGGCGTGATCAGCGACGAAAGCAAGCGCGACTTCGTGATGAGTCTGGGCGCCAAGGGCGTCATCGTACGCAACAATTTCGACTGCTGGGGCCAGCTCCCCGATGTTGACGACGCCAAGGCTTACGCCGAGTACATGAAGAAGGTACGCAAGTTCGGTGCCGCCATCTGGGAGATCACCGGCAAGGGCAACGACGTCGACTTCGTCTTCGAGCACCCCGGCGAGCAGACCTTCCCGGTCTCATGCTTCATCGTGAAGCGCGGTGGCATGGTGGTGTTCTGCGCTGGTACCACCGGCTACAACCTTACCTTCGATGCGCGTTTCGTCTGGATGCGCCAGAAGCGCATCCAGGGCAGCCATTTCGCCAACCTGCTGCAGGCGGCGCAGGCCAACCAGCTTGTCATCGAGCGGCGGCTGGATCCCTGCATGTCCGAGGTGTTCGCCTGGGAAGACATCCCGCGCGCCCATACCAAAATGTGGAAGAACCAGCACAAGCCGGGAAACATGGCGGTGCTGGTGTCGGCCAGGCGTCCCGGCCTGCGCACGCTGGAGGACGCGCTGGAGGATTAGTGAGGACAGCTTCATGGTGAGCTTGTCGAACCATGAAGCGCCGCAGCGGAGCCTTCATGGTTCGACAAGCTCACCATGAAGGCTTTCTTGTGATCGAGCCCCTCGGAGTCGTGAATGTCTGTTGCCGAAAAGTTTGACGAACCCTCGACCTCCGTCCTCGACAACCTCCTGACGCTGTGTAGCGAGGCCGAGCACGCGGCCCTTGCCTTCGAGGCCGCCGCGAAGGCAGAGGTGCGCCGAAAGATCGCGCCTAACGGCCGCGTCGATGCGAAGCTGCTGGAACGTGAGCAATTCGCCGCGCATGGCTATGCATGGATCGCCACCTGCGTCGCCGGTCTGGTGCAGATGCGGCGCTGGGGCGAGACACTGGCCGCCGCGGGGAAGCTGGGCGAGCTGGAGGCGTTGCTGCTGCAAGCCGCCTGGGGCGAATACCTGAGCCAGCTCGATGGCGGCATTGCCATGAGCCAGGTCGAGATCGTGCGCCCTGCCGATCTCGGCATCCCGCAAGAAGCGCGCGCGGCATTGCAGACGCCGGCGGTGCGCACGTTGATGACAGGCGGCAATACCGCGGCGGTGCGGCTGCGGATCGCTACGCTGTTGGCGGATTCGCTCGACACCGGCGATTTCGGGGCATTGGGCCTGGAAGACGATGCGCTGGAGATGGTGCGCGAACAGTTCCGTCGCTTCGTGGCGGAAGAGGTCATGCCCAACGCCCACGATTGGCACCTGAAGGACGAGCTTATCCCGCTGCCGGTCGTGCAGAAGATGGCGGAGCTCGGCGTCTTCGGCCTGACCATCCCCGAGGAATGGGGCGGCCTGGGCATGGGCAAGCTTGCGATGTGCGTCGTTACGGAGGAATTGTCGCGCGGCTATATTGGTGTCGGTTCGCTGGGAACGCGCTCGGAGATCGCGGGCGAGCTGATTCGCGCTGGCGGCACGGAGGCGCAGAAGAAGAAGTACCTCGCGAAGATCGCGCAGGGCGAGATTCTGCCGACGGCGGTGTTCACGGAGCCGAACATCGGTTCCGACCTCGCCAACCTGCGTACCCGTGCCGTGCGCGAGGGCGACATCTACAAGGTCCACGGCAACAAGACCTGGATCACCCATGCCGCGCGCGCCGACATCATGACCCTGCTGGTGCGCACCAACCCCGACAAGCCGGGCTATCAGGGCCTGTCGATGCTGCTCGCCGAGAAGCCGCGCGGCAGCGAGGACAATCCGTTTCCCGCGAAGGGCATGACCGGCGGCGAGATCCAGGTGCTGGGCTATCGCGGCATGAAGGAATACGAGCTGGGCTTCGACGGCTTCGAGGTGCCGGCCGAAAACCTGCTGGGCGGCGAGGAAGGCCACGGCTTCAAGCAGCTCATGGCCACCTTCGAGAGCGCCCGCATCCAGACCGCGGCGCGCGCCGTGGGCGTGGCGCAATGCGCCATGGAGCTGGGCCTGCGCTACGCGAAGGAGCGCATCCAGTTCGGCAAGCCGATTTATGCCTTCCCGCGCGTGGCGGGGAAGATCGCCTGGATGGCCGTCGAGACCATGATCGCGCGCCAGCTCACGTACTTCTCGGCGCGCGAGAAGGACAGCGACCGTCGCTGCGATATCGAGGCGGGCATGGCCAAGCTGCTGGCCGCGCGCGTTGCCTGGAGCAATGCCGACAACGCCCTGCAGGTCCACGGCGGCAACGGTTACGCGCAGGAATACCCCGTCAGCCGCGTGCTGTGCGATGCGCGCATCCTCAACATCTTCGAGGGTGCCGCCGAAATCCAGGCCCAGGTCGTCTGCCGCGGCCTGCTCGACGGTCGCAACTAGGCCCCGTCGCACCCTTACCAGGCGGTCGCGAAGCGCCTGAACTTGACCGGGATGCGCTGGATGTCCTGAAGGAGGTCCGGCGGCATGTCGGACGGCGTCGCCTGGTTCACGCTCGCGTTCAGCGCATCCGAGGCATTGCCGAAACGCCTCTCGATGATGGGCGCGATCTCGTCATGCCGGCCGATGGCGGCACAAAGATGGAGGAAGTCGTCGGGGATCGACGTCGTCATCTCGTCCCACTTCCCCTCCTTGGAGAGCGCGTTGAGCTTGCGGCCGAGATCGCCGAGGCCGTGCAGCTCCAGCACCGGCCAGTAGGCCGGCGTGGAGCCGTAGAACGCGATCCGCATGCGCACCCACTCGGCCATTTTGTCTACCGCCTCATCGTCCTTGCCGGTCGCGAGGAAGCCGCCGCCGCTGATCTCGAAGTTCTCGCGCGCCTTGCCCGACTTTTCGAGTCCCTCGGCCACACGCGGTTCGACCACCTCTTCCAGGTAGCGCCGGGTGCAGAGCGGATGCAGCCGCAGGCCGTCACCCACCTCGCCCGACAGGCGCAGCGAGTAGGTGCCGAAGCCGGCCAGCGTGATCGGCACCATCGGCATGCCGATCGAGGCGGGCACGAAATTCGGCGTCATCAGCGTGAAGGTGTAGTGCTCGCCCCGGAAATCGAGCTTCTCGCCCTTCTGCCAGCAGGTCCAGATCGCACGAAGCGCTTTCACATATTCGCGCAGGCGCGGCACTGGCGGCGACCATGGCACGCTGAAGCGGCGCTCGTTGTGCGGCCGGATCTGCGGGCCGAGTCCCAGGACAAAGCGGCCACGCGAGGCGATCTGCAGGTCCCAGCCCAGGTTGGCGACGACCATCGGGCTGCGCGCAAACGCAATCGCGACGCTGGTGGCGAGATCAATCCGCTCCGTGACAACCGCTGCGATGGCATGGCCGAGAAAGGGCTCGTTCCGGTTCTCAAGCGTCAGGAGGCCGTCATAGCCAGTCTTCTCGGCCTGCTTCGCCGCGTCAGGCACCTTGCGCAGATCTCCCTGCGGCAGCGTGGTAAACACCCGCATCGTCCAACATCCCGATTTCGTTCGACGGCAATGTACGCCGGGCTGGTGGGCCCTGTCGCGATTTTGCCGGGGATTGGAACCCCGCTACGATCGCTCGCCGGCGTCATGCTCGACGGCCGCAGCCAAAGCCACTGGCGGATCGCGCCGGTTCCGGCGCGCTCGGCCAGGCCACTTTGGCCGCTTTCAGCTAACGGCGATGTTTTGGTCTGTCGGCGGAATCACGCCTCGCCTTCGGGCGAGACCGATCGCGCTTGCTGTCCCGGCCGCGGACCCGATCGCTATCGCGACTGTGAGCCCGATCCCGATCCCGGACTCCATCCCGATCATGGGCCCGATGTCGATCGCGAGCTCCATCCCGATCGCGGTCCCGATCCCGGTTGCGCGCCCGGTCCCGGTCGCCATCCCGTTTGTGGTCCCGATCCCGGACGCCATCATGATGGTGATGGCGATGGCGATGGCGATGGCGGTCCCACCGATGATCGTGGCGGCCGTAGTAGTAGCCGGGACCTGGATAGAAGTCGTGGTAATAGCCGGGGCCGGGGTACGAACTGTAGTAGCCGGGACCGTAGTAGCCGTAATCGGGCGAACCATAATCGTCCGTGACGCACGCGCTCAGGCCCAGTCCGGCAACGACAAGTGTCGCGGCGGCGGCCATGACGCGCGGGATGCTGGTGCGCATGGCACCCTCCCTTGGGGCAGTGATACTCAGGTATGACGGAAACCTGATCTACTCAATGCCCTGAAGTGCACCATCGTTCCCGCCCTTTCGCGGACGGGCTAACGGCGCTCCCACCAGTCGCGCCGGCGGCCATCGCGATCGTGGTCCCACCAGCGGCCGTCGCGGCGATGATCGCCCCACCCGTGGCGTCCGTCCCAGCGATGGTCGTGCCGGTCGTAGTAGCCGTGACGATGCCACGAATCATGGTCGTGCGTAACGCAGGCGCTGAGGCCGACGGCGGCGGCGACGAGCGCCGCTGCGACGGCGGTCAGGCGGGCGAGGTTGCTGCGCATGTCACCCTCCTTCGAGGCGGTTGCGTCAGGTCTTACGCAGGCCTGACACTGCCATCCCCGTGGATCGACTGGCCGCAGCAAATATCCTGAAAGGGCCACAAAGCGGCGGGCCAGCGCCACGATTGCCGCTGCATGGCCGTCTTCTGCGCATCGCTTCGAAGAGCGGAACGAGTGCTCAAGCGGCAGTTTCACAGCCCCGCGGCCCGTTGCTAGCCTCTTGCCATGAATCTGGCCGGAGGAAACGTCATGCCGAAATTGTGCGAGGACCGTGTCTGCATCGTCACTGGCGGCGCGCGCGGTGTGGGGCGGGAGTATGCGCTGATGCTGGCGGCGCAGGGCGCAAAGGTTGTCGTCAACGATCTGGGTGCCGCCACCGACGGTACCGGCAAGGACGTTTCGGCGGCGCAGCAGGTGGTTGACGAGATCAAGGCGGCCGGTGGTGAGGCTGTCGCCAATGGCGATGACGTCAGCGACTGGAACGGCGCCAAAAACATGATCGACCAGGCGATCAGGACGTTCGGCAAGCTTGACGTCGTGATCAGCAATGCCGGCATCCTGCGCGACCGCATGCTGGTGAACATGAGCGAAGCGGAGTGGGACGACGTGATCCGGGTGCATCTGAAGGGCACCTTCGCGCCGGCGCGCCATGCCTGCGCCTACTGGCGCGACCGGGCCAAGGAAACCGGGTCGTCCGTGAATGGCCGGCTGATCAACACCACCTCGGTATCGGGCATCTACGGCAATATCGGCCAGTCCAACTACGGTGCCGCGAAGGCCGGCATCGCCGCCTTCACCGTCATCGCTGCGCGCGAGATGCGTCGCTACGGCGTCACGGTGAACTGCATCTCGCCCTCGGCGCATACCCGCATGACCGCTGACCTGCGCCAGTACACGCCGGAAGAGATCGAGCGGCGCAATCCGCGCTGGGTGGCACCGATCGCAATCTGGCTGGCGAGCGAGGAGTCAGCTGATATCACCGGACGCGTCTTCCAGGCGGGCAACGGCATCATCGCCGTCGCCGAGGGCTGGCATCGCGGACCTACCATCGATGCTGTCGCCGATCCCGCGACGCTGGGCCCGATCGTCAGGGACATGGTCGCTCGTGCCCGCAAGAACGCCGGCATGGACGGCCTCGACCTCGACTGATGCCGCTGGGGGCGCGCCACTCCAGTGGCGCGTCTCCTCTTCAGGTCGATGCCGACAGGGATTCCGGCGCTCCCAGCCCCCAGCCCCCAGCATTACTCCCCGCGCATCTTCCCGCGAAGGCGGCGCATGCCGGCGAGCCAACGGTCGTAGTCCGCGGTCTTGCGGCGCATGTAGTCCAGCACCTGCGGGTGCGGCAGGATGAGGAACTTCTCCTCGTCCATGGTGCGCACCACGCATTCCGCCAGCTCATCCGGCTCGACAATGCCATCGACGCTGGCCGAACCGCCCTCGCGGCCCTGGATCATGGCCGTACGCACGGCCTGGGGGCAGAGCACGGAAACCTTGACGCCTCGGTCGCCGTAGGTGATGGCCAGCCACTCGGCGAAGGCCACGGCGGCGTGCTTGGTAACGGCATAGGTGGCCGACGGGATCGAGGTCAGCAGGCCGGCGGCGGAAGCGGTGTTGACGATGTAGCCCGAGCCGCGCTCGGCCATTTTCTTCACGACAGCGCGCGCGGCGTAGACATGCGACATCACGTGCACCGACCAGTTCAGCTCCCACTCGCTGTCCAGCGCCTCCTCGTCGCCCTCGCGCACGAGACCGGCATTGGAGCAGAAGACATCGACGGGTCCGAAGCGCTCCTCGGTGCGCGCGACCAGGGCAATGATATCGACCTCCTTGCCGACGTCGCCGACAAAGGTCATGCCGCCGATTTCGCGGGCAAGGCTCTCCAGCGGCCCGGCCGTAATGTCCGCCACCACGACACCCTTGGCACCTTCACGCGCGAAACGGCGCGCTATCGCCGCGCCGATTCCGCCCGATGCGCCCGTGACCACCACGACCTTGTCCTGCAATTTCATGGCACCCTCCCATGGTTCCGTCCGTCCGACATGCCAGATTGCCGCCGCGCCCGGTAGGCCCGGCAACAGCCCTTCATTCGTTCTGCGAACCTGGCGCCCTTCAGGCTGCCTTCCTGCGCGGCGGACGTCGTCTGCGGCCGCGCATCGTCATTGGGGCGCGCTCCCGGGAAAGCTCGTATGGCTGAACCAGCGATCCTGCCGGAATTTTCCATTCCTGCGACAGCTTCCAGATCATTGGCAGGGTCAGATGGCGCCTGCGAGCAAGGATCTCCGAAGCGCGGGCGCGGGAACCCAGCAGCCGGGCAAGGTCAGCCTGGGTGTAGCCCTTGAGTTCCATCATGCCCCTGATCATGTCGACCGGCGGCAACGGCTCGACCGGCCAGCGTTTTTGCTCGTAGTCGGAGATCAGCAAGAGGAGCATGTCAAATCGATCGGCCGCAGGCGTGCCTGGTCCGGGCTCCTTGTCGAGGTACCGGTCGGCGTCCGCAAGCGCGAGATCATACTCGGCTTCAGTCCGGATGGGGCGCAGCTTCATCGGATAGTTTCCGCGTCAATATCATCATACTCCCGGTGGGTACCTACGAACTTGATCTGCACGCATTTGAACCGGTACGAGATGCGCGCGACAAGTCGATACTTGTTGCCGGCAATGTCGAATACGACCCTGTTATTCCCGAGAACGTCGACAGCAGAACCGAACATGTCCTTCACATCGGCCGGTCCTCTCCACTCGGATGCTGACACCAGCTCGTGCCAGAAGCGCAACGGCTTTTCTGCCTGCGGATGCTTTCGCCAGAACAGCCGGAGCGTCCGTAGTGCTATGAGCTGCATCTCGCAAGATGTGACATGATCCCAAATTGGGAACAACAACGGATGCTCATCATCTTCGATTGCGACGGCGTGCTGGTGGATACGGAGCCGGTGTCGAACCGCTGTTTCTCCGCGGCGCTGAACCGCGAGGGGCTGGCGTGGGATGTGCCGCAGACCATGCAGCGCCTGATGGGACGATCGCTCAAGAGCTGCATCGAGATCGTCGAGAAGGAGCTCGGACGTACGTTGCCGCCAGTGTTCGTGGAGCGCCTGCAGGCCGATACGTTCGATGCCTTCCGGCGTGAGGGCGTGGCTCCCGTGCCGGGTGTCGCCGACGCGATCGATGCCCTGGAAGCGACGGGTCATCGTACCTGCGTCGCCTCGTCCGGCGATCTCGACAAGATGCAGATTACGCTGGGCGGCGCGGGGCTCTGGAATCGCTTCGAGGGGCGCATCTTCAGCGCCCGCCAGGTCCGCCGTGGCAAGCCGTTTCCCGACCTGTTTCTGCTAGCGGCGCAGCAGATGGGCACACCTCCGGCGGATTGCGTCGTCGTCGAGGACGCCCCCGCCGGCACGCAGGCGGGGATGGCGGCCGGTATGCGGGTGCTGTGCTATGCCGGTGCGCCCTGGGCGGAGCGCGCTGCCATGCTGGCGGCGGGCGGCGTCCTCTTCGAGCATATGGAGGAGTTGCCGGGCCTGATCGGCATTGCATGATATGCAAACGTACTTGCATGCTACGAAAGAGAGGCTACACTGCCCGGCATGTCGGAGGCACAGGATCTTGCCCGGGCGGTGGGCGAACAGTTGCGGCAAGCCCGCCAGCGCAGCGGGCTGACGCTGGGCGATGTGGCGGCGCGCTGCGACCTGTCGGCAGCCTTCCTCTCGCGACTCGAACGCGGCGAAGCCAACGCATCCATCGCCAATCTGATCCGGCTGTCGGCGACCCTGGGCACGTCGCTGGCGCAGATATTCGGCGAGGCGCAGTCGCCCGCGCCGCCTGCCTATGTCGTGACGCGGCGAACGGCCGGCGGCGACTGGATTGCCGGTCCCAACGGCTATGCCTGGCGCCGGCTGGGGGGCGACTTGCGCCAGCCGCTGCTTGATGCCTTCGAACTGGATTTCCCGCCCACGAAGCGGCGCCAGATTGCCCTGGTGTCGCATGAGGGCGAGGAGTTCCTGCTCATCCTGTCCGGCCGTATTGAATTTCAGATCGGGGCCGAGCAGTTGATGCTGGAGGCCGGCGACTCCGTACATTTCGACGCGAGTATCCCGCATATGGGCCGCAATGCCGGCGATACGTCCGCACGCATGCTGATGGTCCACACGCGGGCCGGAGCGATTGCACAGGCGCCGCCGATCTTCCTGGCCATGGCCGGGGCCCTTGGCAAACGCACTGCAAGAGGAGGACGCTCATGAATGATGTCAGCACCCGCACACATGCCGCCGCGGTTGTTCGTCACATCGACGAGATGGAATGGGAAACGATCCGCTGGCCAGGGGAAACCGGCAAGATGCTCTTCCATCCGCGGCCGGAGAATCCGACCGAACCCAACGCAGGCCTGTTGCGGCTGGAACCCGGCGCGTGGCACCCGCTGCACCGGCACGATTTCGCGCAAGTCTGGTATGTGCTGGAGGGCGAATTCGAGGCGGCTGGCAAGGTGTGGCGGCCCGGCACGATGATCTGGCATGCCGATCCCCACTACGAGGACGAGCTGCGCACCAGCACCGGCGGGCTGATCCTGATCGTGCAATATCCCGGTCCGACCACCGGCGGGCGTCCAATCTACGACAAGCGCTTCAACATGGCCGAGCGCAAGACGGTCACCGAGGAGCGCACCGATCTTTGAGCCGGATCGCGCAGGTCAGCCGCGGCCCGTAGTATTGCAGCACGCGCGGTATGCTGTAGAGGAGGCGTCATGCCGAGCCTCCTCATTTTCGACTGCGACGGTACGCTGATCGACAGCGAGCGCCTCTACAACCTCGCCTGGGTGGATGTCCTGGGGCGTTACGACTTGCCGTGGACGATCGACGACTGCGCGCGGCGCCTCATGGGACTGCCGCTGTCGGACTGCTATGCCGTTGTCGAGGAGGCCCTCGGTCGCAAGCTTCCCGCCGGCTTCCAGGACGAGGTCTTCGCGGCGACCGACCGGATTGTCGCGCGCGAAGGGATGCGGGTGATCGAAGGTGTACCGGAAGTGCTGGCGGCCCTGCCGCAGCCGAAATGCGTCGCCTCGTCGGGCCTGCACGAGCATGTGATGGCGAACCTGGAGAGCACCGGCTTGCTGCATCATTTCGGTGTCGAGCGGATCTTCACCGTTGGGATGGTGCCGCGTGGCAAGCCGGCGCCCGACATCTTCCTGCTGGCCGCCCGGACCCTGGGCGTCGAGCCGGGCGACTGCGTTGTGATCGAGGATTCCGTGCCCGGGGTGCTGGGCGGTCGCGCCGCCGGCATGCGCGTGCTGGGCTATGGCGGCAACCACCACGATCCCGTGGCGTTGCGCAATGCCGGAGCCGAGGTATTCGAGGACATGCGTGAGCTGCCGGCGCTGATCGGCTAGGCGGCATCCCCATATCATGACAAGGTGCCGCAATCTCCGGCCTTGGGAGCCATCACCATGGCGAAAGCACTTTCCTATATCGCGCTGATCTTCGCCGGCCTGTGCATGCTGGGTGCGCTGGGCTCGATCTTCTTCGGCATGATGAAGGCCGGACAGGGCGGGGTTGAAGGGGCGCGGCGTGCCAATCGCATGATGTGGTGGCGCGTGCGCCTGCAGATTGCCGCCGTGGTGCTGATCGTGATCTGGTACTTCCTGAAGAGCGCCTGAAGCGCGCCGGGAGACGAAGGGTGGTCCAGCTAACGCGCATCTACACGCGAGGCGGCGACAAGGGAAAAACATCGCTGGGTACTGGCCAGCGTGTCGAAAAGCACGATTTGCGCGTTGCCGCCTATGGTTCGGTCGACGAGGCCAACGCCGTGATCGGCCTGGCGCGCCTGCACACGGCGGGCGACGCGGAAGCCGAGGGCATGCTGGCGCGCATTCAGAACGATCTTTTCGACCTCGGCGCCGACCTCTGCACGCCAGAAGTGGAAGGAGAAACACGCGAGCGGCTGCGCATCGTGGCAAGCCAGGTGGAACGGCTCGAACGCGAGATCGACGCCATGAATGCCCGGCTGGCGCCGCTCAAGTCCTTTATTCTGCCGGGCGGCACGCCGGCGTCGGCCTGGCTGCATCTTGCGCGCACGGTCGTGCGGCGCGCCGAGCGGGACATGACCGCGCTGGCCCGGCGCGACAGCCTCAACCAGGAGGCGCTGCGCTATATCAACCGGCTGTCGGACCACCTTTTTGTCATGGCGCGCCACCTCAATGACGACGGTGCGCGCGATGTGCTGTGGACGCCCGGCGCGACACGTTAGGGACGGGGCTGCCGCAGCGGCGCGTCCGCCCTGCGAACTGGTGCCGGCTCGCCAATCGATTGTAATCCAATGGCTTTTCACGAGCAGCCGCGCCATTGTGCAGCGCGGCATCGGCTTGACAGGTTCCGGTCAGGGGCCTAGACGGAACGCCTTTGAACGTCACCGGGGGCGGAAACCCAATGAAAGTGCTGGTCGCCGTGAAACGCGTGGTCGACTACAACGTCAAGATCCGCGTGAAGGCCGACAAAACAGGCGTCGAGACGGCCAACGTCAAGATGTCGATGAACCCCTTCGACGAGATCGCGGTGGAAGAAGCCGTCCGGCTGAAGGAACAGGGCAAGGCGACGGAGGTCATCGCCTTCAGCGCCGGTCCGCAGCAGTGCCAGGAAACCATCCGCACGGCACTGGCGATGGGCGCTGACCGCGGCATTCACGTCAATAGCGATGCTGATTTGCAGCCGCTGGCGGTGGCCAAGCTGCTGAAGGCGGTGGCCGAGAAAGAGCAGCCCGGCCTGATCATCGTCGGCAAGCAGGCGATCGACGACGACAGCAACCAGACCGGACAGATGCTGGCGGCGTTGCTGGGATGGTCGCAGGGCACTTTCGCCAACAAGCTGGTGATCAACGACGGTTCCGCCGACCTGAAGCGCGAGATCGACGGTGGCCTGGAGAACGTCAAGCTCAAGCTGCCGGCGGTGATCACGACCGACCTGCGGCTCAACGAGCCACGCTATGCGTCGCTGCCCAACATCATGAAGGCCAAGAAGAAGCCGATCGATGCACAGACGCCGGAGTCGCTCGGCGTGGACGTGGCGCCGCGGCTCAAGACGCTGAAGGTCGAGGAGCCGCCGGGCCGCAAGGCCGGCATCAAGGTCAAGACCGTGGCCGAGCTGGTCGACAAGCTGAAGAACGAAGCGGGAGTGCTGTGAAATGAGCGTGCTGGTTGTCGCCGCGCATGACGGCAAGGCCGTCCGCGCCAACGTCGCCAACGCCGTCACGGCCGCGGGTCAGCTCGGTGGCGAGGTCCATGTCCTGGTGGCCGGCTCGAATGCCGGCGAGGCTGCCAAGTCGGCCGCTGCCATCCAGGGGGTCGCCAAGGTGCTGCATGCCGAGGACGCGGCCTATGCCAACTGGGTGGCCGAAGACATCGCGCCGCTGGTGGTGAAGCTGGCGCCCGAATACACGCACGTGCTGGCTGCCGCCGATACGGTGGGCAAGAACGTGATGCCGCGCGTCGCGGCTCTGCTTGATGTCGCGCAGATCTCGGAGGCGGTGTCGATCGTCTCGCCGGATACCTTCGTGCGTCCTATCTATGCCGGCAACGCAATGGCGACGGTCCAGTCGGCCGACAAGGTCAAGGTGCTGACGGTGCGCGCCACCAACTTCAAGGCAGCGCCGGCGGGCGGTTCGGCCGCCATCGAGCAGATTTCGGGCACGGGCGCGAGCGGGCTTTCGAGCTATGTCGGCGCCGAGGTTTCCAAATCCGAACGTCCGGAACTGACCAGCGCGAAGATCGTGGTGTCGGGTGGACGTGGCCTTGCCTCCGGCGAGAACTTCAAGCTCCTCGAGGCGCTGGCGGACAAGCTCGGCGCCGGGCTGGGCGCCAGCCGCGCCGCCGTCGATGCCGGCTACGTGCCCAACGACTACCAGGTCGGCCAGACCGGCAAGGTGGTGGCGCCGGATCTCTATATTGCGGTCGGCATCTCGGGTGCTATCCAGCACCTGGCCGGGATGAAGGACGCAAAGACTATCGTTGCCATCAACAAGGACGAGGAGGCGCCGATCTTCCAGGTGGCCGACTACGGCATTGTCGGCGATCTGTTCCAGATCGTGCCCGAGTTGACGGCGGCGATCGAAAAGAAATGACATCCGCAAGACGGTTGGTCGTGGGGTGGCCGGCCGTATTGGTAACCGCGGGGGATTGACGATGATCCAGCGGATCGGCGTGATTGGCGCCGGCCAGATGGGTGGCGGCATCGCGCATGTTTGTGCGCTGAAGGGCTTCCAGGTGAAGCTCATCGATGTTGACGCTTCTCATATCGAGAAGGGCATCCAGACGATCGCCGGCAACATGGACCGGCAGATCGGCCGCGGCATGATCAAGCCGGAGGACAAGGACGCAGCCCTGCGGCGCATCGAGACCGGCGTCGAATATGACATCTTCGGCGACTGCGATCTGGTGATCGAGGCCGCGGTCGAGAACGAACAGGTCAAGCGCGAGATCTTCAAGAAGCTGTGCCCGGTCCTGCAGCCGACGGCACTGATCGCGACCAACACGTCGTCGATCTCCGTCACCCGGCTGGCCTCGGTCACCGACCGGCCCGGACGGTTCATGGGCATGCATTTCATGAACCCGGTGCCGCTGATGCAGCTTGTCGAGCTGATCCGCGGTATTGCCACCGAGGAAGAGACCTTTCGCACGATCCGCGATCTGACGATCAAGCTGGGCAAGGTGCCGGCCAACGCCGAGGATTTTCCGGCTTTCATCGTCAATCGCATCCTGCTGCCGATGATCAACGAGGCGGTCTATGCCCTGTACGAGGGCGTGGGCAACGTCGAGTCGATCGACACGGCCATGCGGCTGGGCGCCAACCATCCCATGGGGCCGCTGCAGCTCGCGGATTTCATCGGGCTCGACACCTGCCTGTCCGTGATGCAGGTGCTGTACGAAGGGCTGGCCGACTCCAAGTATCGGCCCTGTCCGCTGCTGGTGAAGTACGTCGAGGCTGGCTGGATCGGCCGCAAGGCCGGGCGCGGCTTCTACGACTACTCCGGCGAACGCCCCATGCCGACGCGGTAATCTCCGGGACGCTTCCCCGGACGGATCAAGGGCCGCCGATGACGTGGCGTACCAGCGCCTCGGCCTCCGGCGAATCCCATTCCGCATCACCCTGAAGGCGGCCGACTTCGCGGCCTTCGGCATCGATCAGCACCGACGTCGGCAGCACGGCAATCTCGAGCGCCTGGTAGGATTTCTTGCGGGTGTCGAAGAAGACCTGCAGGTGATCGAGATTGCGGCTCTTGATGAACGGCTCCACCTTGGGCCGTGAGGGACCGTCGAGAGACAGCGCTACGACCGCGAACTTCTCGCCACCGATCCTTTGCGCCAGGCGGTCGAGGCTGGGCATCTCCTTGACGCAGGGGGCGCACCAGGTCGCCCAGAAATTCACCAGCACCACCTTGCCCTTGAAGGCACCAAGGCCGGTATCGGCGTCCTTCCAGTCCTTGAACGAGAGGGCCGGCGCCGGCACGGGCGGCGTGCGCAGCTCGAATTTGGCCATCGGGCCCGACAGCGGCGGTTTCGTGTCCTGCGCGATGGCTGGCGAAACCGCCGCCAGTGCGATTCCGGCGACGATGCCTACGAGAAGCGGGAAATGCCATGCAAGCTGTGCCATAACGCCGATCCTACGAAACTCCATCAGTGGCGTCATGGCGGGGAACAGAAAAGTGAAGCCGGTGCGCATGCGCCGGGGTGTCGCAGCCGGGGAGGGACCGGTTGCGGCCGCATCCAATGCCATGTGGGGCGGCCGCTTTGCGGCCGGACCCGCGGAGATCATGGAGCGGATCAACGCCTCCATCGGCTTCGACCAGCGCCTCTACCGCCAGGACATCCGCGGTTCGATCGCCCACTGCGAGATGCTGGTGAAGCAGGGCATCGTCTCCCCCACCGACGGGCGTGCCATCGTGGAGGGCTTGCGGCGGATCGAAACGGAGATCGAGGCCGGCACGTTTGCGTTCTCGACGAAGCTCGAGGACATCCACATGAACGTGGAGGCGCGGCTGGCGCAGCTCATCGGCGATGCCGCCGGGCGGCTGCATACGGCCCGTTCGCGCAACGACCAGGTCGCGCTCGACGTACGGCTGTGGGTGCGCGATGCCGTCGATCGCGTGGAAGTGCTGTTGCGCGATCTGCAGGCTGCCCTGATCGATCGCGCTGGCGAACAGGCTGGCACCGTCATGCCGGGCTTCACGCATCTTCAGACGGCGCAGCCCGTGACGTTCGGCCACCATCTGCTGGCCTATGTTGAGATGTTCGGCCGCGACCGCGGTCGCTTTGCCGACTGCCGCCGCCGGATGAACGAAAGTCCGCTGGGCGCCGCGGCGCTGGCAGGATCGCCGCATCCCATCGACAGCCGGATGACGGCGCGGGCGCTCGGTTTCGACCGGCCCATGGCCAACTCGCTGGACGCCGTGTCGGATCGCGACTATGCGCTGGAGTTCATGGCCGCGGCCACGATCTGCGCCGTCCACATCTCGCGGCTGGCGGAAGAGATCATCATCTGGTGCAGCGCGCCGTTCCGGTTCATCGCTCTCTCCGACGCGTTCACCACCGGCAGCTCGATCATGCCGCAGAAGCGCAATCCGGATGCCGCCGAGCTCGCGCGCGCCAAGACCGGCCGCATCCTCGGCGATTTCACGGCGCTGGCGATGGTGATGAAGGGCCTGCCGCTCACCTACGGCAAGGACATGCAGGAGGACAAGGAGCCCGTCTTCGACGCCGCCGACTCGCTGGAGCTTGGGCTGGCGGCGATGGCCGGGATGGTGCGCGACCTGAAGGTCAATGCCGAGCGGATGCGCGCCGTGGCTGCTGCCGATTATTCGACCGCCACCGATCTCGCGGACTGGCTGGTGCGCAGCCTTGGCCTGCCGTTCCGCCAGGCACACCATGTCACCGGCAGGCTGGTGGCGATGGCGGTTTCAAAGGGCGTGGACCTCGGGGAGTTGTCGCTGGAGGACATGCGCGAGATCGAGCCGGCGATCACTGGCGACGTCTACCGCGTGCTAACTGTCGAGGCGTCGGTCGCGGCCCGCACCAGTTTCGGCGGCACGGCGCCGCGCAATGTCAGGCGCGCGGTCGCGGCGGCACGGCAGCGCTTCCTGCGTGCGGGCCGAGGGAAAGGCTAGTCATGGCAGTGGAGAGACGCTGGTTGCTGGCCGCGCTCGTCGTGGCGCCGGTGGCGGCATGCGGCAAGAAGGGCGAACCCGAGCGGCCCGGCGGCAGCCCGGCACAGGAAAGGACTTACCCGAAACCGGACCCTGTGCCGTGGCAGGGCCGGGAAACGAAGCAATAGGCGGCCCGCCCATGGACGCTTTCATGTATCGCGACGGTGCGATGGTCGCCGAGAACGTGGCGCTGGAACGCATCGCCCGCGAGGTCGGCACGCCTGCGTTCGTCTATTCGCTGGCGGCGCTGCGCGCCAACTACCGTGCCTTCGCCACCGCCGCCGCTGCGCTCAACGCGGAAGTGCACTATGCCGTCAAGGCCAACAGCAATCTTGCCGTGATCCGGGCCTTCGGCGCGTTGGGTGCGGGCGCCGACATCGTGTCAGTGGGCGAGCTGCGGCGCGCGCTCGCGGCTGGCATCGAGGCGCGCAACATCGTCTTCTCCGGCGTGGGCAAGAAGCCGGCGGAGTTGCGCGAGGCGCTGCAGGCAAACGTGCGCCAGATCAATGTCGAGAGCCGCGCCGAGCTCGACATGCTCGACGCCGTGGCCGGCGAGCTTGGCCGCACGGCGGAGATCGCCATCCGCGTCAATCCCGATGTCGATGCGCGCACGCACGCCAAGATCACCACCGGCCGCAAGGAGAACAAGTTCGGCATCGACATCGATCTGGCGCGCGATGCCTACGGCCATGCCGCATCGAAGCGCCACCTGCGGGTTGTCGGCATCGCCATGCATATTGGCTCGCAGATCCTGTCACTGGAACCCTACCGCGATTCGATCCGCAAGCTGCGGGGGCTGATCAGCGAGCTCCGTAGCGACGGTCATCGTATCGACCGGCTGGACCTCGGCGGCGGCTACGGCATCGTCTATCGCCGCGACTCGAACGAGCGTCCCTTCGCGGTGGCCGACTACATGGCGATGGTGCGGCAGGAAACGGCGGGCCTTGGCTGCGCGCTGAGCTTCGAGCCCGGCCGCGCGCTGGTCGGCAATGCCGGCGTGCTGCTGGGCGAGGTGATCCTGGTGAAGCCCGGCGCGGCCCGCACCTTCGTGGTGGTCGATGCTGCGATGAACGACCTGATCCGCCCGACGCTCTACGAAGCGTGGCACGACATCGTGCCCGTTTGCGAACCGCCGGCCGGGGCGATCACCAGCACCACCGACATCGTCGGCCCGATCTGCGAGTCCGGCGACTATCTCGCGAAGGATCGTGCGATGTCGCCGCTGGCGGCGGGCGACCTGATCGCGGTGAAGTCCGCCGGCGCCTATAGCGCCGTGATGGCCTCGACCTACAACACGCGGCCGCTGGCGCCGGAGGTTCTGGTCGACGGCGAGCGCTACGAAGTGATCCGGCCGCGCCAGTCGCTCGACGAGCTGATCGGCGCCGACCGCATCCCCGCCTGGCTGTAACCGGGCAGCAAATGGGAGGAAAGACATGCGGCTTGCGAACAAGGTAGGCATTGTCACGGCGGCGGCCTCGGGCATGGGCAGGGCCGGTGCACAGCGTTTCGCGCGCGAAGGCGCCGCGGTTTCCGTCGTTGACATTGATGCGGCCAACGCCGAGGCCGTAGCGCAGGAGATCAGGCATGCTGGCGGCAAGGCCACGGCGCTGGCGGGCGACCTGCGCGACGACGATTTTGCGCGCGAGATCGTGCAGAAGACCGTGGACACTTACGGCGGGCTGGATTTTGTCTGGAACCACGTTGGGCATCCGGGACCGGCGGCGGTCGAATCCATCGACATGCGCGAGTTCGAGCGTGCCATCGATCTCAACATCCGCACCGTGCTGGTGACCACGGCGGCGGCCATCCCGCACCTGCGCCGGCGCGGCGGCGGCGCGCTTCTGTACACGGCCTCGACCTCGGGCATCCAGGGTTCGGTGTACAGCCCCGTCTACTCGGCCGTGAAATTTGGCGTCGTCGGCTTCGTGCGGGCGTTGGCCAAGCGCCATGCGCGCGACGGCATTCGCGTCAACGCGATCTGTCCCGGCACGGTCGATACGCCGATGCTGCGCGTGTTCGTGGCGCGGCCCGACACGCCGGGGCCGTTGCCCAACGACGTCGAGGAGCTTGTGCGCCAGCGCGGCGGCCTCAATCCCATGGGCCGGCCGGCGCGGCCGGAGGAGATCGCGAACGCCGCGCTATTCCTTTTGTCGGACGAAGCCTCGTTCGTGACGGGTGCTGCGCTGCCGGTCGATGGCGGCGCCACGGCCTGACACGATGGCGGAGCCGCTGATTTACGACATGATTCGCATCGGCGAGCGCCTCGGGCCGTTCGTCTATCGTGTGCCGGAGGCCTTCAACCGCAAGCGGCTCAAATCCTTCGGCATGGAAGACGAACTGCCTTTCGCCGAGCCCAGCTTTCTCTGCGGACAGCATTCCTGGGTCATGCGCCAGCGCTATAGCTGGGGCGGCAGCGTCCATGCCAAATGCGACGCGACCTGGTTGAAGGCCGTACGCCCTGGCGAGCGAATCCGCGTTACGGGTGAGGTCGCCGGCAAGTACGAACGTCGGGGCGGCCGCTACGTCGTTTTCCGGTTGGACACCGCCGATGACGGCGGCGAGCCCGTCTGCCGCGTCGAGAACACCATGCTCCTGAACTTCCGCGAGGTGGCCGCGCGGCGCAATTCGACACCGCGCGCCGAAGCGGCGGCGGAGCCGACGACACCCGAGCTAACGCTGTCCTTCCAGCCTGCGCCGCTCGACCGGGAAAACATCCTGCGCTTCTTCGAGGCCGAGGAAGGCATCTACGGCCCGCATCCCAGCCTTCACAACAGCGAGGAGATCGCGCGCGCCGCCGGATTGCCGGACATCATTGCGCCGGGCCGCTATTCGATCGGTCTCGCGAATTGCATGTTCACGCGGCTCTACGGAGCGCGCTGGCTGCCCGGCGCCCGCTATTCCGTGGCCTTCCGCGGCAATCTCCTGCCGGGCATCGCGCCGCGTCTGCACGCCATCGCGGCCGGAGACGGAAGCTTCGAGCTTCACTGCCGCGACCTGCGCTCGGGTATCACGCTTCTTTCCGGCACCGCGACGCTTGCCGGCCTCTCCGCTAGCCTGTAGGGTTTTCGCACGGCCTGGGGTGTCGCGCTCGCGCGACTGAGAACACACCCATCGAACCTGTCTGGGTCATGCCAGCGGAGGGAGCAGCCGATGCAGGCGAAAGCCGCGTCATCCGCGTATCCCAACGTCATCGTCATTGGCGCCGGCGTCATCGGTCTGGCGATTGGCTGGCGTCTGGCACAGGCCGGCGCTGCCGTGACCCTGCTCGACAAGGGAACCGCGGGGAGCGGCGCCAGCCGTGCCGCAGCCGGCATGCTGGCGGCCTGTGCCGAAGCGGAGCCGGGCGAACGCGACCTGCTGGCGCTGGGCCGTGCCAGCCAGGCGCTGTGGCCGGCGTTCGCCGCCGAGCTGGAGCATGCGGCAGGCTGCACGATCGGCTTGCGGCGCGAGGGCACCATCATCGCGGCGCTCACCGACGATGACCGCGCCAATCTTCAGCATCATCTGGTGTTCCTGCGTTCGCTCGATCTCCCGGTGGCGTGGATGCCGGCAGCCGAGGTGCGGCAACGCGAGCCGCATCTTGCATCGAGCCTCAGGGGCGCACTCTGGAGTCCGGAGGATCACCAGGTCGACAACCGCCGGCTGGCGGCGGCCCTTCGCACGGCGGCGTGCAAGGCCGGCGCCACCCTGCACGAAGGCGTGGCCGTGGAGCGGATCGCGCACGGCAACGGTCACATCGAGGGCGTGGTGGTCGAGGGCACCCTGCGACGGGCGGACGTGGTAGTGCTCGCCGCCGGCGCCTGGTCGCGCGAAATCGCGATCGATGGATTGGTGCCGCGCCTGCCGGTCCGTCCCGTCAAAGGCCAGATGCTGGCCCTGCGTATGGACCCGGCCGCGCCGCTGCTGCGCCACGTGCTGCGCGTGCCCGGTGCCTATCTCGTGCCGCGGTACGATGGCCGGCTGATCATCGGCGCCACGGTCGAGGAGAAGGGTTTCGATCAAAGCGTCACGGCTGGCGGCATGCTGTCGCTGCTGCAGGCGGCGTGGCGGGCGCTGCCGGCGATTGAGGAGCTGCCGCTTGACGAGACATGGGTCGGCTTCAGGCCGGGCAGCCGTGATGATCAGCCGATCCTGGGGCCGGGCCCGGTGGAGGGCCTCGTCTATGCCACCGGCCACGCCCGCAACGGCATTCTGCTGACACCTGTTACGGCCAGAGCCATCTCGGAACTTGTGCTGCACGGCACAACCGATCCGCTGATCCGGCCGCTGCGAGCGGGGCGTTTCGGCGTGCGCGCGGCGGCTGCATAGGAGGAGCCAATGGTTGACAGCACCATTCGCGTCAACGGCCGGCATGAAGCGCTGGCTTGCGGCACGATCGCCGAGTTGCTGGCCAGCAAGGGCGTGGAACCGTTGGGGCGCGGAGTCGCCGTTGCCGTCAACGGTCAGGTCGTGCCGAGGGCGAGCTGGTCCGACACGACGCTGGCACCCGGGGACTCCGTCGAGATCGTCCATGCCATGAAAGGCGGCTGAGCATGCTCGATGCACCGCAGAAAGACACTGATCCGCTGGTGATCGCCGGCCGCGTATTCCCGTCACGTCTGTTTCTGGGGACAGCAGGCTACCCGAACCAGCAGGTGATGCTGGATGCCATTGCGGCCAGTGGCCCCGCCATGGTGACTGCCTCGATCCGGCGCATCAGCCTCGATGGCTATGACGAGAGTCTCGTCGACCTGCTGGGCGATCGCGTGCATTTCCTGCCCAACACCGCCGGCTGCCAGACGGCGCGCGATGCCGTGCTGACGGCAGAGCTGGCGCGCGAGGCCCTGGGGACGAACTGGGTCAAGCTGGAGGTGATCGGCGACCGGGAGCTGCTGTACCCGGATGTCGAGGAGTTGCTGCGGGCTACCGCCGAGCTGGTCGGCAAGGGCTTCGTCGTGCTCCCCTACTGCAACGACGATCCGGTCACCTGCCGCAAGCTGGCGGATCTGGGGGCCGCCACGGTGATGCCGCTGGGCTCGCCGATCGGTTCGGGCCTTGGCATCTCCAATCCACACCTGATCGAGCTGATCTGCACCCGCAGCCCGGTGCCCGTCGTGCTGGATGCCGGCATCGGCACGGCATCCGACGCAGCGTTGGCGATGGAGCTGGGCTGCGCCGCCGTGCTGGTGAATACGGCGGTTTCCAGGGCTCACGATCCCGTGCGCATGGCCGCTGCCATGCGCCATGCTGTCGAGGCCGGGCGGCTGGCGGGCGTTTCAGGCCGTATTCCCCGGCGCCGCTACGCGCAGCCCTCCAGTCCCCAACTTGGGCTGGCAGGGGCGTAGGCGGAACCGCTATCCGGAAATGGCCGTTGTTTGAGCGGCTTACCCGTGACGCCGGATTGTGATCGTAGCCGGCTGGCCCCGGCGCGCCCGGGCATATAAAGTACGCATGGCGCGGCGTTTGCTTGCACAAGCCGGCAATCGGTGGGCCATCGCCGCGCCATGGAAGCGCCACGGTTCGGCGGCGTAATGGATATACGGGCGGCGGAGCCGGCTCCCTGGCCCAACAAGCAGAGCAATCCGGAGATCGGCATGTCAGTCGCGCCTCCGTCCTGGGAAGAGCCTCGCGGCGTTCGCCGAAAAGTCGCGCTTGCCCGCTCGGGACTGGCCTGGGAGGGGATGTGGCCGCGCCTGGTGCCGCTGCTGGCCGTGATCGGCCTGTTTGTCGCCGCCGCTCATCTTGATCTCTTTGCTGGTCTGGAGCCGTGGACGCATACCGGCATTCTCGTCGCGTTGGGGCTGGCGCTGATCGGCGGCACCTGGTGGCTGTTCCGGGCCTTCCGCTGGCCTGGCCGCGACAGCGCCGCGCGCCGGCTGGAGATCGACAGCGGCGTGCCGCACCGGCCTTTGGCTACGCTGAGCGACGCGCTGGCGGTCGGCAAGAATGATCCGTTTGCCGCGACGTTGTGGGATGCCCACCGCAAGCGCGAAGCCGAGCGCCTGGCTGCGCTGCGCAACCGTGCTCCGCGTCCTGGTGTTCCAGGACGCGATTTGCGCGCCCTGCGTCTGGTGCCACTGCTGTTGCTGATCGTCGCGCTGGTGGCAGCCGGCGGCTGGCGCAGCGACCGGATGGCCGCAGCCCTGTCGCCCGCTTTTCCGCCGCCACCGCCGCTGATCGTCGAGTTGTGGGTGTCGCCGCCCGCCTACACGCGCAAGCCGCCGGTCTACCTTGATGCCAAGCAGCCGGCGGATGACAGCCAGCCCGCAAAGGTGCTGCGCGTGCCCGCCGGCTCGAAGATCGCAGGCTTCGTGGACAACGTGCCGGGCAGCCGGCCACCGGTGCTGATGATCGGCGAGCGCGAAGTGCCGTTTACGTCGCTATCCGGCGCGAAGTACCAGATCGAGGCCACGCTGGACCAGGGCGAGCGGGTGGCGGTCGTGGTGCGCGGCCGCGAGCGCGCGGCCTGGACGGTGAAGCTTCAGACGGATCTGCCCCCCACCGTGGAGTTCCAGCGCGATCCGCAGGCCACGGAGCGGCGCGAAACGCGGCTTGAGTACATTGCCGCCGACGATTTCGGCGTCGCCTCGCTGTCGGCCCGTATGCGCCTGCACGGCTCCGCCTTGACGGGCTTCGTCAGCGACGAGGAGCCGACCTGGGTCGAGATCGGCCTGCCGCTGGCCGGGGCTGGCCGCACGCGCGTCGAGGATTTCGTACGCGAGGACCTGACCCCGCATCCATGGGCCGGCCTGCCGGTCGTGATGGAGCTGGTGGCTACCGATGGCGCTGGCCTGCAGGGCCACAGCAAGGCGGTGCAGTTCACGCTGCCCGAGCGGCGTTTCTCGCATCCCGTGGCGCGCCGCATCATCGCCCTGCGCAAGAGCCTGTCGCAGGACCCCAAGGGCAATCGCATTCCTGCAGGCCAGGGGCTTCTGCTGCTGAACTCACGCCCGGGCGACTACAAGGGCGATTCGGTCGTGCATCTGGGTCTGCGGACGGCCGCCAACCGGCTGGCATCGGACAAGACCGGCGGCACGATCCCAGAAGTCCAGAAGCTGATGTGGGATCTGGCGCTGCGGCTGGAGAACGACAACCTGACGGATGCCGAGCGCGAGTTCCGCAATGCCCAGCGCGAGTTGAAAGATGCGCTTGATCGCGGTGCGCCGGATCCGGAAATCGAACGGCTGATCCAGCAGCTTCGCGAGGCGATGGACCGCATGATGCGCGAGTTCGCCGAGCGCATGAAGGATCCGGCCGAGCGCGAGAAGGCCGAGCGCGAAGCGCAGGAGATGGATCCTGACCAGATGATGAATTCCGAGGACCTCCAGTCGATGATGGACCGGGCGCGGGAGATGGCGCGCAACGGCCAGCGCGAGGAGGCCAAGCGCATGCTGGAACAGATGCTGAAGGACATGGAGAACATGCGGCCCATGCTCTCCGACCGTCAGCAGGGGCAGCAGGGCCAGCAAAGCGGCCGGCAGATGATGAACGAGATGGACCAGATGGCGCGCCAGCAGAACAAGCTGCTGGGCGAGTCCGAGCGCCAGCAGCGCGGCCAGCAGCAAGGCCGCGAGGGTCAGCAGGGCCAGCAAGGCCGTCAGGGCCAGCAGCAGGGGCAGCAACAGGGTCAGCGCGGCCAGGGCCGGCAGCCCGGCCAGGGCCGGCAGCCCGGCCAGGGTATGTCGCCAGGCGATCAGCTCGGCGACCAGCAGGGCGCCCTGCGCCGCCGCCTGGGCGATTTCATGGGCCGCTTCGGCGACCAGCCCGGCGACGTGCCCGAGTCGCTGGGCCAAAGCGAACGCGCCATGCGCGATGCCGAGGAGGCGCTGCGGCGTGGCGACTATGACGGCGCGGCGCGGTCCCAGCGGCGTGCGCTTGACCACCTGCAGCAGGGTATGTCCGACATGGCCGAGCGCATGCAGCGCGGCCCCGGCAACCAGCAGGATCGGGGCGAGATCGAGGAGCGGCGGCAGGCGCAGAACCGCGACCCGCTGGGCCGCTCCGAGGGCAATTACGGCGACACGCTCGACACCGACGACACCAAGATCCCCGACCGGCTCGAGCGCCAGCGCTCGCGTGAGATTCTGGAGGAGCTGCGCCGCCGCGCCGGCGAACCCGACCGCCCGCAGCCGGAGCTCGACTACATCGACCGCCTGCTGCGTCAGTTCTGACCCAGTCCGTCAGCTCTCGATCGCGCCGATGTAGGGCAGGCCGCGGTGGCGGCCGGCCTTGTCCAGCCCGTAACCCACCAGGAACTCGTCGGTTACAGCGAATCCGACGAAGTCGGCCGCGAGTTCGACGCGCCGGCGTGCGGGCTTGTCGAGCAGGGCACAGATCCTGACGTCGCGCGCGCCACGGCCGCGCAGCAGGTCACGCGCGAACAGCAGCGTCTTGCCGGTGTCGAGAATGTCGTCGATCACCAGCACGGAGCGGCCGGCTACTGGTTCGCGCAGATCGCGCACGATCTCGACCCGGCCCGACGATTCGGTGCCGGTGCCGTAGCTCGACAGCGTCATGAAATCGAGCGGCCAGTTGGCGCCGGCGCGCGCCAGTGCCCGCACCAGATCGGCGGCGAAGACGAAGCTGCCGGTGAGGATCGGCACCATCAGCGTGTCATCAGGCATGGCCGCGCGAATATCGTGCGCGAGATTGTCGATGCGCGCGGCGATCTCTGCGGCAGAGATGCGGATGACGATCCGGTCCAACTCGCTCATGGGTCTAGCGTGACGCGAAGGGGGCCGAGAAGTCAAACCGTGCCCACCGTGGCTCTCGTCAGGCCTGCAAGCCATCGCTAGAGTGCACCATCGTTCTCCGGAGACATCGCCGCGCCGTGGTCGCTTCTGCTGTCCATTCGGATCCTTTCCCCGCAGAGCAGACCGCCATCGTCGATCTGACGGCCGTGGCGGTGGCCGTCACGCAAAATGAGCCGCGGGTGCTGATGGTGCCCGGCGGGCAGGGCGGTGCCGCGGCCTCGCTCGATGCGCTGCCTTCGGGCCCGCTGGAGCACCGGCATCGCACGCTGGAAACCGGCCTGCGGAGCTGGGTGGAGGCGCGCACCGGCGCGCGGCTGGGCTATGTCGAGCAGCTCTACACCTTTGGCGACCGGGGCCGCATGCGCGACACGGTTGCGGGTAACGCGCGCGTGCTGTCGATCGGCTATCTGGCCCTGGTCCAGGAAGCCGGCGCGCCTGCGGCCGGCGGCGCCGCGTGGTGCGACTGGTACCGCTATTTCCCCTGGGAGGACTGGCGCGACGGGCGTCCGGCGTTGCTGGATTGGCTGGAGCGCCAGCTTCGCCGGTGGGCCGCCGCCGGTCCGGCACGTGTCGATCGCGCCGCACGCAAGGAGCGCGTGATCGTTGCCTTCGGACTCGACGGTCTGCCGTGGAACGAGGAGCGGGTGCTGGAGCGCTACGAGCTGCTCTACGAGGTGGGGCTTGTCGCTGAGGCAGCCGGCGCCGGCACATCCGCCCTGGGCCAGCCCATGGGAGCCGATCACCGGCGCATCCTTGCAACCGCCATCGCGCGGCTGCGCGGCAAGATCAAGTACCGGCCGGTGGTGTTCGAGCTGATGCCGGCCGGCTTCACGCTGCTGCAATTGCAGCGCGCCGTTGAGGCACTGGCGGGGCTGCGCCTGCACAAGCAGAACTTCCGGCGCCTTGTCGAGCAGCAGGGGCTGGTCGAGGAAACCGGCCGCATCGTCACGGCCACGGGCGGCCGGCCGGCCCGCGAGGTGCGGTTCCGCGAGGAAGTCGTGCTGGAGCGGCTCGCCCCCGGCCTGCGCCTGCCAATCGCCCGCGCCGCCGACTAGCGGCAATCCTCGGCCCGGGATCGCCTTCCCCAAGAGGAACATCTGCCATCCCGAGCGCAGCGAGGGATCTTTTTGCGGCGGTGGATGGCTGCCATGCATGCGATTGACTTGCGTTCACTTATGCTCAATTATAGCATAATAGATGCTCACTTTGAGCATAGGAGTGCATCATGGCCGCTGCCGCGATCCCTGCCGATGTCCTCACCCGCATGGCGCCGATCTATGAACGCTTGCGCCACGTCATCCCGCCCTTTGACTGGCCTGTCTTCGCCGAGGACGTAGACGCGATCCTTGCGCTGAAGCAGAAGCGCAATGCGGTGATCCTGGCGCACAACTACCAGACGCCTGAAATCTTCCACGGCGTTGCCGATATCGTCGGCGACTCGCTGGCGTTGGCGCGCGAGGCGGCCCGTACCGACGCGGACGTCATCGTGCTGTGCGGCGTGCACTTTATGGCGGAGACGGCCAAGCTGCTGAACCCGGACAAAACGGTGCTGATCCCGGACCTGGAGGCGGGCTGTTCGCTGGCGGCCTCCATCACCGGCGCCGATGTGCGATTGCTGCGCCAGCGCTATCCCGGCGTGCCGGTGGTCAGCTACGTGAACACCTCGGCCGAGGTGAAGGCCGAGTCGGACATCTGCTGCACCTCGGGCAATGCGCGCGCCGTCATCGAATCGCTGGGCGTGCCGCGCGTCATCATGCTGCCGGATGAGTATCTGGCGCGCAACATCGCGGCCCAGACGCGGGTAGACATCATCGCCTGGCACGGGCGCTGCGAAGTCCACGAGCGCTTCACGGCAGAAGACATCCATCGGCTGCGCGCCGGCCATCCCGGCGTCATCGTGCTGGCCCATCCCGAATGCTCGCCCGAGGTCGTGGCCGCTGCCGATTTCACCGGCTCAACGCAGGGCATGAACGACTACGTCGCACAAAAGCGGCCGGCACGCGTGGTGCTGATCACCGAATGCTCAATGAGCGACAATCTCGCCGCGCAGCATCCCGATCTTGAGTTCATGCGGCCCTGCAATCTCTGTCCGCACATGAAGCGCATCACGCTGCCGGGTATCCGGCGCGCGCTGGAAACCATGACGCATGCCATCGAGATCGATGCGGCGATCGCGATTCCGGCGCGCCGCGCCGTCGAGCGCATGCTGGAAGTGAAGCCGCGATGAAACGGGAACTTCAAACCATGCGGACCGGCGCTGTCATTGTCGGCGCCGGTATCGCCGGCCTGGCCACGGCGCTGAAGCTGGCGCCCATGCCCGTGACAGTGCTCAGCGCCATGCCGCTGGGTTCAGGTGTCGCCAGTGCCTGGGCGCAAGGCGGCATCGCTGCTGCCCTGGGCGAGGATGACGGTCCCGAACTGCATGCGGTGGACACGCTGGAAGCGGCGGCGGGAATTGCCGATCGTGCCGTCGTCGAGCTGGTGGCGCACGCGGCGGCGGACTGCATCGCCGACCTGGTGGCGCTGGGCGTGCGCTTCGACCGCCACACGGGTGGAAGCCTGCGTCTGGGCCGCGAGGGCGGGCACCATCGCAACCGCATCGTCCATGCCGCGGGTGACGCCACAGGCGGCGAGATCATGCGCGCGCTGCTGACGGCGGCGACCGCATCGCCTTCGATCACGCTGGTCGAGGACGTTGTGGCCGAGGACATCGTGGTTTGCGACGGCGCTGCCTGCGGCGTGGTGTTCCGGCGGGGCGCGCAGGCGCTCTGCGTGACGGGCGATGCCGTCGTGCTCGCCACGGGCGGGCTTGGCGGGCTCTACCTCCGCACCAGCAACCCCGTTTCCGCGCGCGGGCGCGGCATCGCGCTGGCGGCGCGCGCCGGAGCGATGCTGGCCGACCTCGAGTTCGTGCAGTTCCATCCCACGGCGCTCGATGTCGGTCTCGATCCCATGCCGCTGGTGACTGAAGCGTTGCGCGGCGCTGGCGCCGTCCTGGTCGACGACAGCGGGACTCAGTTCATGGCGGGCCTGCATCCGCTCGCCGATCTGGCGCCACGCGATATCGTGGCTCGCGCCGTATGGCGCAGGCATCAGGCGGGCAGCCGCATCTGGCTCGATGCGCGCAGAGCCGTGGGCACGGCGTTTCCCGAGCGTTTCCCGACCGTGTACGCAGCCTGCCGCGCTGCCGGTTTCGATCCCGTCGCAGCGCCGATCCCGATCGCGCCCGCGGCGCACTATCACATGGGCGGCGTGGCTGTCGATGACCGGGCGCGCAGCACGGTGCCGGGGCTGTGGGCGGTCGGCGAGTGCGCTGCTACCGGCCTGCATGGCGCCAACCGTCTTGCCAGCAACTCCCTGCTGGAAGCGCTGGTGTTCGCAGACCGGGCGGCGGCGGACATTAAGGGAACGACGCGGCGCGCGGCCGGTGTTCCGAAGTGGCGACCTTCGCAGCAATTGCCGGCAAGCCATCCGGATGATTCTGCTGCCCTGCTGCGGCTGCGCCGGCTGATGAGCACATCAGTCGGCATCGAGCGTGACGCGTCGAGACTGCACGCCGCGCGCGCCGAGCTCCAGCGGATGCGTCGGACGGCGAGTTCCACGACAATGGCGGATGCCGCGCTGGCCGCAGCGCTGATCACCACAGCCGCGCTGCGCCGCGAGGAAAGCCGCGGCAGTCATTACCGGCGCGATTTTCCGCAGAGCGTGCCGGCGCTGGCCAGACGCAGTGTGCTTGCCCTGCGGGATCTTGATGATGGCCGGCAAGCCGAAAGCCGGAAGGAGGAGGTTGTGTCGTGAGCATCCAGCCCCTGACTGTTCTTCCCGCCCTGCTGGTCGAGCCTGTGGTACGCGCGGCGTTGACCGAGGACCTGGGGCGCGCCGGTGACATCACCACGGCCAGTATCGTGCCGCCTTCGGCGCGCGCCCGTGCGGTGATCGCATCGCGCCAGCCGGGCGTCGTCGCCGGCCTGCAGTGCGTCACGATGGCCTTCCGGCTGATCGATTCCGCGGTGGAGATTGCCATCCATCGTCCTGATGGCAGCCGCGTCGGGCCGGGGGATGCCGTGGCGAGCGTCACGGGTCCGGCGCAGGCCCTGCTGACGGCTGAGCGGGTGGCGCTGAATTTCCTCTGCCATCTGTCCGGAGTAGCGACCGCTACTGCGTCGCTGGTAGACGCGGTGGCGGGCCATCGCGCGCGCATCATCTGCACGCGCAAGACCACGCCGGGCCTGCGCGCGCTGGAAAAGCATGCAGTCCGCGCCGGCGGCGGCGTCAGCCATCGCTTCGGTCTGGATGACGGCGTGCTGATCAAGGACAACCATATTGCCGCCGTCGGCGGCATCGGCATTGCGATCGCACGGGCGCGTCAGGCGATCGGCCACATGGTCAAGATCGAGGTGGAGGTCGAGACGCTGGCGGAGCTGGAGGCCGCGCTGAAGGAAGGCGTGGACGCCGTGCTGCTCGACAACATGACGCCGGCGATGCTGGCTGAAGCCGTAAAGATGGTACGTGGCCGTGCCGTCACGGAGGCATCCGGCAGGATCACGCGCGAAACCGCCGCCGCCGTTGCCGCAAGCGGCGTTGACATTATCTCCGCCGGCTGGATCACCCACAGCGCCCCCGCGCTCGACCTCGGCCTCGATTTTCAGGCCGGCTGATCGTCGGTAACAGCCGGCGGCTTCAGCTTCGGCACGATCAGCAGGCGGAACAGCAGGCCGCCGCCCATCACCACCAGGAAGATGCGGAACAGGTGGTGGGTGGCCACCATGGCGATATCGGCATGCAAGGCGAGGCCGACCAGGCTCATCTCGGCAAAGCCGCCAGGCGCGTAGCTGAGGATGATGTCGTCCACGGACAGGCCGGTCAGGGCATGGCCTAGCCAGGCGAAAGCGACGGCCAGCACGATCAGCAGCAGGGCGGCGAGCAACCCGAAGCCGACGTCGCGTAACACCTCGCGCAGCACCGAGCCGACAAAGCGGCAGCCGATGGCGGAGCCGATCACGATCTGCGCCAGCGCGACCAGCTCGCCCGGCGGCCGCGATGCCGTCAGCCCGCCGAGATGGATGACGCCGCTCAGCAGCATCGGTCCGAACATCATCGCCGCCGGCATGCGTGCACGCCGCGCGAGGAAAGCACCGATCACGCCGCAGGCGACAAGGATCGCGATATCCCGCGGCGCCAGATCAAGCGCGTGGCTGCCGGCCTGGAACACCGAGGGGCTGGCGCCGTACATCAGCCGGTACCAGACCGGGATGGTGAGCACGACGGTGAGGATGCGCACGGAATGCATCAGCGCGATCACGCGCTCGTTGGCGCCGAAGGCGGCACCCAGCGTGATCATCTCGTTGAGCCCGCCCGGCATCGCACAAAAATAAGCAGTATTGGCGCCATAGCGGCCGAAGCGCCGCAGGATGAAGTAGATCAAGCCGCCGCTGGTCAGGGTGGCCGCCACCAGCACCGCCATGGTGATCAGCCAGCGCGGCGTCTGTTCCAGCATGTCCGGCGAAAAGCCGCTGCCCAGCAGCACGCCCAGCACCACCAGCATCGACTGGCGCAGCTTGTTGGGCACGCCAATGCGCGCACCGGACATGGCGGCCACCGTGCAGGCCACGCCGGCACCCATCATCCAGGCCAGCGGCATGCGCAGGAGGTTGAAAGCGATGCCGCCGGCCGCGCCGATTGCCAGCGCCAGCAGCACGGGTCGCCATCCGACATGGCCGATGAAGCCGCGCGTGCCGCCGGTCGCGGCCGGCCGGTCTGGCGGCGGGTCTGCCGCCGGCGGGACACCAGCCGGCCGGTTCACGGCTGGAACTGCTCCTTGAGGATGCGTTCTTCCAGATGGTGCTCGGGATCGAACAGCAAGGTCAGCGTGTGGTCGCTGTCTTCCGTGACCACCACCTGTGCCACGTCCTGTACCTCGGTGAAGTCGGCCACGGCGCTGACGGGGCGGCGCCGCGACTCCAGCACGTCGAAGGTTACCTGCACCGTGCGCGGCAGGATCGCGCCCCGCCACCGCCGGGGACGGAAGGGGCTGATCGGCGTCAGCGCCAGCAGGCCGGCCCCCAGCGGCAGGATGGGCCCGTGCGCTGAGAGATTATAGGCCGTCGAGCCCGCCGGCGTGGCCACCAGCACGCCATCGCAGGCCAATTCCTCCAGCCGCCGGTTGCCATCGACGGAGATCGCAATCTTGGCCGTCTGGCGGCTCTGGCGCAGCAGCGATACCTCGTTGATGGCGCGCGCCTCGACCTTCCGGCCGCGCACGGTGGTGGCGTGCATGATCAGGGGATTGAGCGTCACCTGCTGTGCCTGTGCCAGCCGACGCAGCAGGCCGCTCTCGCGATAGGCGTTCATCAGGAAACCGACCGTGCCGCGGTTCATGCCGAAGATCGGCGTGCCACGTCGCATCAGGCGGTGAAGCGTGTGCAGCATAAGCCCGTCGCCGCCCAGCGCCACCACGACATCGGCACGCGCGACGGGCACGGAAGGGTAGCGCTGCCGCAGGCGCGTCAGCGCCACCCGTGCATCCGGTGTCGGCCCGGCAACAAAGGCAAGGCGCGGCGCGCTCATGCGGCGCGACGGCGGCAGCGAGGCGCTGCGGGCGTGTACAACATGACGCGGCGCCGTATCACCTTAGCGGGGCAGAGGCCATGGCTTTTGCGGGGGCCGGTGCTGCTCGTACCAGCGCGCAAGCTGCAGCACACCCGGATCGTCGAACCGGTTGCCGACGATCTGCAGGCCGATCGGCAGGCCGCTGCGGGTGTAGCCGCAGTTGATCGAGGCGGCCGGCTGCTCGGACATGTTCCACAGCACGGTGAAGCCGATATGCTCCAGCGGCCGCGAGGAGTCGTTGGTGGGGCATGGCAGCTCGGCGGCGAAGGCCGGTACCGGCGCTGTCGGCGACAGCAGGAAGTCGAGCGGCGCGAAAGCGGCGGCCGCCAGCTTGCGCATCTCCATGATACGGTTGAAGCCGCGAATCACGTCGACCGACGAAAGCTGCAGCGCCTTGCGCGCCCAGCTTGCGATGAACGGCAGGATCTTGACCCGCGTTTCCGCCGGCAGGCGCACGATGTCGTCCCATGACCGCGTGCGCCAGAAATCATCCAGCCCCTCGAAGATCTCCCGCGTGAGGATCGGCTTCACGGGCACGATCTTCGCACCAGCTTTCGAGAACAGCCGGGCGGCGGCCTCGACCGCCGTCTGGATTTCCGGATCGACGGGCAGGCCGAATCCGGCATCGAGCTGCAGGCCGATCTTCAGGCCCTTCACCTCGCGCTCCAGCTTCATCCAGGCAATCTTCTCAGACGGCAGGCTCATGTGGTCGCGCGGATCGGGCTGCGACAGCACGCTCATCAGCAGGGCCGAATCCTGCACCGTGCGTGTCATCGGGCCGGCGCAGCGGCCGACATAGGGCGGATCGATCGGGATGCGCCCCAGCGACGGCTTGAGCCCGAAAATGCCGCACCAGCCGGCCGGCAGACGCACCGAGCCGCCAATATCGGTACCGATATGCAGCGGTCCGTAGCCTGCCGCCGCCGCGGCGCCCGCACCGGAACTCGATCCGCCGGGGGTCTTCGACAGATCCCAGGGATTGCGCGTCAGGGGATGGAAGCTCGACAGTCCCGACGACAGCATGCCGTAGTCGGGCATGGTGGTCTTGGCGAGAATGATGGCGCCCGCCTCGCGCACGCGTGCGGTGGGCGGGGCGTCGGCTGCGGCTGGAATCAGCGTCGTGGCCGCGGTGCCCAGCGGTATCGGCACGCCCTTGCTGGCGATGTTCTCCTTGATGGTGATGGGCACACCGTCGAGCGGCCCGACCGGCGCTCCCTTCTTCCATCGCCCGGCCGACGCCCGGGCCGCCTTTCGGGCCGCCTCGAAGTCCGGTGCGTACAACGCCTTGAGCTTCGGCTCCCACCGGTCGGTGTGGGCGATCACATCATCCACGACATCGAGGGGGGAAAGTTTGCTGGATTTGTAGGCCTTGAGCAGTTCCAGAGCCGGAAGGTCGTGCAGCGCGGGCATTTCTCGGGCTTTGTGACAAAAACGACGAAGCATAACTGTGGACCGGTAGCCGGGGGCGGGTCCAGCGCTATCCGGCAGGCCGGCAGGGGCGTTCCTCGGGAATGAGCCACCGGTACACCGGCTGCACCAGCGTAGGTGTCAGGTAGATGGGGAACTGGATGGCGGCGATGAAGAGGAAGTAGTCGGGATCGACGGTGCCCGGCAGCACGGCGAGAAGCAGGGCATTGTTGCGGCTGCCGGCGGCATATCCTGCCGTGCAGGCCCGCTGCGCCCCGAAAGGCCAGAACAGCAAGGTGGCGGCGGCGATATAAACAAACGTGGCGATGAAGCCCCACAGTACGAAGCCCGCGGTGCGCCAGGGCTCGTTCATCAGCCGCACGAGCACGCCATCCATGATCGGGATGGCGAAGACCATCAGGATCACCACGGCCAGGCCGTCGATGCGCGGGGCCGCATGCGGGGCGGGTTCGAGGACCAGCTTGCGCAGCAGCAGTGCCAGCACGCTGCCGCCTACGACCAACCCTGCCAGACGCAGCGCGAATTCCAGCACGCCGATCTTCAGGTCGAGGCCGAACAGCAGCAGCGCCAGCGGCGGCACGCTGAGCGGCATCAGGGCGGTACCGGCCAGCATCACGAACAGCGAAATGGCGCGGTCCAGACCCAGGAAGCCGGCGACGGCGGGCATGGATGTCAGGGGTGGCAGGCATGCCATGAGGGACAGCGCCAGGGCGAGGCCCGGCGCAACGGGCAGGGCGCGCAGCGCCGGCGTGGCCAGCACGGGAATGAGCACCATGCCGGCGCCCACCATGGCCAGCGGCAGCCACGGGCGCCTCAGCACCTCCCGGAATGCCGGCCAGTCGGTGCGGGCCATGGCAATGCCCAACAGGGCGATGACCAGCGGCGTGACGAGCGGCTTGAGGGTCGCCGCCAGATCCTGAAACGCCAGCCCCAGCGCCAGCGACCACGGCAGGAACAGGGTGGCGCGGCGCGACAGCAGCAGAAGCAGCCGGTCGGCGAGGCTGAGCAGGGCAGTCACTGCTGGAAACTACCAGCGAATGAGGTTGCGCCGATATGGTCCAATTTCCGCTTCTTCACGTGAAGATTCACGATAGAGTCACTCGATAAGTCACTGATAAATCTCCTCCAAATACGTAAGCTACATGAGCAGTGTCGAAACCGCCACGCGGGTAAGTGATGCAGTGGCGCCGCCGGCGGCGGCTTCAACGTCCAGTACCTATCGGCCCGGCGCCGTGCTGCTGACAAGCTTCCGCATCGAGGCGCTGGTGGGCAGCGGCGGGATGGGCAGCGTCTATCGCGCCACGCATCTGCTGACCGGCGCCACGGTCGCCATCAAGACGATCCGGTCGGAATACGCTGCCGATCCCCGCATGGCGGGGCTCTTCCGGCGGGAGGCGCAGTCCCTGCGGCGCATCGCTCATCCCGCCATCGTACGCTACGAAGGCGCGTTCGCCGCCGCCGACGGCCACATGGTTCTGGTGATGGAGTTCGTGGAAGGACCCTCGCTGATGGACGTGCTGCGCAACGGGCCGCTGCCGGCAAGGGCCATCGCCGCCTTGCGCGACCGGCTGGCGGCCGGCCTGGCGGCGGCGCATCGCGAGGGCGTCGTTCACCGCGACCTGTCCCCCGACAACGTCATCCTGCCCGGCGGCCGGATCGAGGATGCCAAGATCATCGATTTCGGTATTGCCCTGCAGGAGAGAAGTGAGGGCGCGACGCTGGTGGGCAGCGATTTCGCCGGCAAGCTGGCTTGGGCGGCGCCGGAGCAGTTCGGGCTGTTCGGCGGCAAGGTCGACCACCGCGCCGACATCTTCAGCCTCGGGCTGGTGCTGGCCGCCGCCGCCGTCGGCCGCCCGCTGGAGATGGGCACGTCGCTGAACGCGGCGGTGCGCGCCCGCGGCACGGCGCCCGATCTGTCAGCGCTGCCGGCGGCCCTGCGCAAGAGCTTGCAGCCCATGCTTCAGCCGGACCCGGTGAAGCGGCTCGCCTCCCTGGAAGGCATGCTGCCGGTCGATCAGCGGGCTGCCTGGATCGGGGCGCGGCGCTGGCGCTGGCTGGCGGCGGCCTGCCTGGTGGTTGCGCTGGGCACGACCGCGCTCAGCCTGTGGGAGGTCGACGCCCACGATCATGTGCTTGGCCGCGTGCTCGGCACGAAACCGGCGGCAGCCCGCAAGCCGACCGCCACGGTGGCCATTCCGCCCGCCCCCACGGTGCTGACCGAGGCCCGCTATGGCGGCACCGCTTGCCATGCCGGCCACGTGGCGCCCTGCGGTAGCGGCATTCTGACTGTCCGCCAGGGCCGTCTGGTGGGGAGCTGGCCCGCGGCGGACGACCGGCTGACCAACATCGTCGAGGGCTCGATCGACGAAAGGGGCGTCGTGCGCCTGCGCTGGCGGCGTGTGGATGCCGGCGAGAACCTGCTCGACCAGGCGCACCTCACGGGCACCATCACCGCAGCGCGGCTGCAGGCCGCAGGCAAATGGATGAACGAGGCCGCAGACGTGCAGATCGTCTGGACCCGCATCAACTGACCGGCACGGCGTTCCGGGGTTCCTAACAGGCGGCGCGGTAGCGTTCGACCAGGGCGAGCGCCTCGAGGATCTTGCGCAGCGACAGCGGCTTCCACAGCACCGACAGGGCACCCTCTGCCGTCGCCCTCTCGACGTCGCCATCATCGGACTGGCCGGTCATCAGCAGTGTCGTGGGGCGGGGCGGGCCGCTGCGGTTGCAGGCGCGCAGCACGTCGAGCCCGCTGCCCTGCGGCATCTTCATGTCGGTCAGGACGACATCGAAGGGCGGCGCGGTGGCCAGCAGGCCGGCGGCCTCCTCCACGCTGCCCGCCGGCACCGGCTCATGGCCACGGCGGCGCAGGAAGTCGCAGACTTCGTCGACGATGTACGATTCATCATCCACGACCAGGATTCTCATGGAGGTACCGGCTCCGACGCCTGGTCGCCCGCGATCACCCGGGTGTCGACACCACGCGCTCGACGAAGCTTGCCAGCATGCGCAGCGGCACCGGCTTGTGAATGACGGCAAAGGCGCCGGAATGCTGCACGTTGGCCTCGCGGACCATGTCGCTGTTGCCCGACATGAGAATGATCTTGGTTGGGCTGCCCTTCGCCGTGGCCTTCCGGGTCAGCGAAATGCCGTTGATCTCCGGCATCGAGATGTCAGAGATGACGACGCGCGGCATGCGGGTTTCCATGATGTGCAACGCGCTGGTCGCGTCGTTGGCCTCCAGGACATTGAACCCGCGCCGATTGAGATACTCGGCGATCTCCAGGCACTGCGAGGGATCGTCATCAACGACAAGGACGTCAGGTCTGGAGGTCATGCGCAAACTCCTGGCAGCACTTGAAGCAGGTCTTCAGGTGCCGGAAAAAATCAATGAAACTCTAGCGTCTGAAAGTATAATATAAAGCAGGATTTTAGGCCATTCGGTTCAGATCGGAGTGGTTTTGCGCTCCCGCCGGGCTAGTTGCGCTGTAAATGTCCACCAGGCGGCCGATGCGCGCGGCGGTTGAGACCAGAGCGCTGGCGTTGTGCACCGGGCCGGCTGGAGAGTGGACCTCATGTCGATGTACAGTAGCTTCGACGCGTTCCGTAGCCGGATTCCGATTGCGATGAACCTTCGCGGTACCGGACGTACCCTGTGCATCGGCATCGCCGCGGTCTGCGGAGCCGCTGGCGTCGGGATTGCACTGGGCGGTCTGCCGGCTGTGCCGCCGGAATCGGCCGCGCCCCATGTTGCGGTCCTGCTGTCCCTGGCGATGGCCGCCCTGCTGGTGCTGCTGTGGCAAAGCGACCGGCTGGGCCGCCGCATGACGGAGCGTCTGGACGAGATCGAGAAGGCGCGCCGCTGGTCGGACCGCCGTCTTTCCGAAGTCATCGAAGCCTCATCCGAGGGCATTGTCGTCTACGATGCCAACGACCGGCTGGTGCTGTGCAACGCCAAGTTCCGCGACACGCTCACCGCCAGTGGCGGTGCGCTGCGTTATGGCGCGCTTTACGAGGACAATTTGCGTCAGAGCCTGCGGCTTGGCGTCTATACCGGCATCGACGATCCGGAGACTTGGATCACAGAGCGCAAGGTGGCCCTGCGCCAGTCCGGCGCGCCCGAAACCGTAAGGATGGCCAGCGGCACATGGCTGCGCATTTCCAACCGGGTGCTGTCGGACGGCAGCGTGGTTGGCGTGCGCACAGACGTCACCGACCTCAAGCGGCGCGAGCTCGAGCTGGCCAATCGCGAGGCGCGGCTGAGCCGGCTGTTCAGTACCCTGGCGGATGTCGTGCTCGAACTTTCCGCCAGCGGCGTCATCACCCATGCCAGCCCGGCGGCCCGCCAAGTGCTGGGCTTCGAGCCGGAAGACCTGGAAGGCATGCTGCTGGAGGACCTGTTCCGGGGGCCAGAAGCACGCGGGCGGCTGGTCGAGAGTCGGCGGCGGCTGCACGAGGGGGCCGCCCAGTCGGAAGTGGTCGTTCTCTATACCCGGCCGTCCGGCGAACAGATCCATGCCGAGATTCGTCTCTGGCTGACGAACCGCTCGACCGGGGAGCAGGTGATCACGGGCACGATCCGCGACGTCGATGACCGGGAAAAGGCTGCCGCTCTCGCCGCCAGGGAAGGGGCCCTGCTCAAGTCGATCGCCAACACCACCGGCGCCTGCCTGATCGTGCTCGACCAGGCCAGCCATCTGGTGCGCACCAATGCCGCCTTCGCCGAGCTGATCGGCATGACCAACGAGGAGATGACCGGCAAGCCGCTGTCGGCCATTCCGCGGATCCGGCCGCTGGCGGCAATCCTGGAGCCGGCGATTCGCGATGGCGGAATCGACGATTTTCCGTTCGAGTTCGACGTGGTGCTGACCGGCGAGCGCAACACCAAGCACACCATCCGCTTTGCCGCCAGCGCCGTGCCGGAAACCGATGGCAGCCTGCGTTACGCCGTGCTGATCGGCATCGACGACACGGCGCGGCGCAATGCCGAGACGGCGCTGTTCGAAGCCTCCAAGCTGTCCAAGCTCGGCCAGATGGCAGCGGCCATGGCGCACGAGCTCAACCAGCCGCTTGCCGTGATCCGCATGGCGGCGGAGAACGCGATCGAGGAGCTTGAGCTTGAGCCGCCGGCCGACTGTGCGCTCGCGACGTTCCTGAAATCCAAGCTCAAACGAATCTCGGACCAGACCGATCGCGCGTCGAAAGTCATCGGCCAGTTGCGTGCCCATGCCCGCCGTGGCGACGAACACCCCTCGCCATTTGACGTGCCGGAGGCGGTGCAGGGCGCGCTCGATCTGGTGCGCGAGCAGCTCAAGCTCGACGGCGTCGAGATCGACGTCGCCAGCCAGCCTTGTCCGCTGGTCATCGGCCATCGGTCGCGCTTCGAGCAGGTGGTCATCAACCTGATGACCAATGCGCGCGATGCGATCAAGATGGCGCCGGCCGGCGACGAAAGCCGGCCCGGCCGCATCGAGGTCGCGATCGGACCGGCCGAGGATCGCCGGCGCCTGCGCCTGACAGTACGCGACAGCGGACCGGGCATTCCCGAGCACGCGCTTGACCGGTTGTTCGAACCGTTCTTCACGACCAAGCCCAAGGGGCAGGGGACGGGTCTGGGCCTGTCGATCTGCCATGGCATCGTCGCCGAAATGGCGGGCAGTATGTCAGCGCGCAATCATCCCGAAGGCGGTGCCGTGTTCGAGATCGAGCTGCCCGTGGCGCCGGGCCGGGCGCCGGCCACAAACGAGCGCGAAACCGCCCCCGCCGGCTGACACGCAGGCGCTTTTCTATGGGACCGCGGGCATCTTGCCCGCATCGCCCGTAGCGCAGCCGGAGGCGAACCTTTGGGGGTCGGCGCTGACGCGCCGATGCGGGCAAGGATGCCCGCGCTCCTAGCGGCAAACCGCTGATATAAGTTTCAGGCTACGGGTGAGGGGCGCGGCGCCAGCAGCGGATCAGGCCGACGTTGCGGCGGTCGACAAGGTCCATTGGTGCGAACGCGGCGCGGTCGGATGCCGGCAAGGCTTGGTAGAAGCCGTTGCTGACCAGCACTTCGCCGGCGCCGGCGGCGGCTATCAGCCGCGCAGTCATGTTCATGGCATCGCGCTACGCTATTCGGAGCGGCGCTGGTTCTTCTCGCGGGGCTCCGTGTAAGGCTCTTCGGCTTTCTCTTGCGGCCGGCGGCGCTTCATGCGCGGCCTGGGTCGCGGATCGCTCAACTCGATATCGACGTTCTCCAGCGGTTTTGCCGGACGTCCGCCGTAGGGATGGCGGTCATCGGCTTTCTTGATGAGCGATTCGGGTGCGCTTGCGCGGTCAGGACGCCGCTTCGGCTCAGCCATTGTCTTCTCCCGCCTCACGCTTTTGATAACGTTGCGCGCAGCCGTTTGCTCCCTTGCCGTTAAATCCGCAGACACGCCGCAGCAAAAGCCGGTGTGGCAGATCGGCAACGCCTGGCGAAAACAATGTGACGTCACGGTGGCGCGGGCTAACACGCTGCTGCCGCATCCCATCTATAGCCTCGTCGGGACGGGTGGTTCTGCCCGTGTCGGCGTTGGCAAACAATGGAGTAAGTGGATGAACAAACGCTATCTTGCCCCCGTAGCGGCGGTTGCCGCGGCAGCGATGCTGGTCCCTGGGCTCGCGCAGGCGCAAAGCGGCACTCCCGGTTTCTATGTGGGTCTGGAAGGGGGCTTGAACTGGCTCGACTTGCCGCGCACCGGTGACGAGAAGCTGGGCTACGGGCTCGGCGGCGTGGCTGGCTACGACTTCGTCGGTCCGAGAGTCGAGCTTGAGGGCGTATGGCGAAACAACAAGTACCGGGGTTCGCGCATTGACCAGTTCGGCGGTTTCGTGAACGGCCTGTACGACTTCACGTTCGAGGGCTTTCCGGTTTCGCCGCATCTCGGCATCGGCGTCGGCGTCAATCACGTCGAAAGCCGCGGCACGAAGTTCGCCATGCAGGGTATTGCGGGCGTGACCTACAAGTTCGACGGCGGCATGTTCGTCAGCGCGGACTACAAGATCGTCGATACGTTCCAGTCGGGGCGGGACATCTACGATCACACCGCCATGGTGACGATCGGCTACAAGTTCGGCCAGCCCGCAGTGGCGGCGGCCGCACCGCCGCCACCGCCACCGCCCACGACGCGGCAGAGCTACATCGTGTTCTTCGAGTTTGACCGCGCCGACATCACGCCGCCGGCGATGCAGACCATTCAGCAGGCTGCAGCCGCCGCGAAGTCAGGCAACAGGACGAGCCTGACGGTGACGGGACACGCCGACCGCTCCGGCAGCGACGCCTACAACATGGCGCTGTCGATGCGCCGCGCCAACGCGGTGAAGGACGCCCTTGTGCGCCAGGGAATTCCTGCCTCCAGCATGCAGGTCGTGTCCCGCGGCGAGGGCGAGCCGCTGGTGCCGACCGCCGACGGCGTGCGCGAACCGCAGAACCGCCGCGTCGAGATCGTGATCAACTAGCCTCCGGAAGCCCGCGCACCGCACAGCCGGTGCGCGGGCCTTCCACAGTCAATTGCCGGCGCGGTTGCGGACGCCGGTCGGGTCGACGAAACCCACGATCTCGAAATCCTTCGTCAGCTCGGGCCGGATGATGGCGCCTTGTGCGGCGCCAAGCTCGATGCCGGTCATGGCGCTGAACGGCTCGCCGTGGCCGACCAGCAGCGTGCAGCGGCCGCCGGGATCGCGATTGGACACCAGGATGCGCAGGCGCTCCACGGTGGCGGCTTGCGCATTCGGCGTCTGTCCGGGGTGGTAGAGCAACTCCGGCATGACCGTCGGCGGACGATTGGTGACAAGCTGCGCCGTATCACGGCAGCGGCAGAACGGGCTGCTCGCGATCTGCCCGTAGCGCACGCCGAGTTCGCGCAGGACTTGCCCGACCCGCACTGCCTGCGCCTTGCCTGCCGCGGTCAGGTTGGCCTGCCACAGGCAATCCTTGATGTCGCCCAGGGTCGGCTCCGGCTTGCCCTCGCTTTCGGCATGACGCAGGTAGATCACGTAGCCGCCATCCTTCAGATCAGCAGCCAGCGTCCGCGCCTGGGCGCAGTTGGCGAGGAAGGGTGCGGGCAGAAGGGCAAGGACCTGGCGGCGGCGCAACGTCATGGCATCCCGATGATTGCGCGCAGCATGTAGCGAACCCGGCAATGTCCGCGCAAGCGGTCGATGCGCTTGAAGGCGCGCATCGCTGCCCCTAGGGTGCGCCCGCCCAGCGCCCGCTTGATGGAACTGGTAGACATACGGGACTTAAAATCCCGAGGCCGCAAGGCCGTGCCGGTTCGAGTCCGGCAGCGGGCACCAGGGCGCGGAAGGAGCTATGGATTGGCCGGCACGACCGCTGCCGGCTGGCCGATGCGCGCGCGGATGTCGGTTGCGGATATCGCTTCCAGCCCGTCCGCCAGCTCGATGCGCTCGATACTGTAGCCGACCTGGCGTCCGTAATAGACATTGGTAATGTTGGGCAGCGGCACGACAATGAACCTGCCCCGGTGATGTGACAGGCCGATCTCGATCCGCTCCTTGACGGCTTCGAAAGCATAGGGGTTGGAGCCGTCAATGCCATGCGTGTTGCGCACCGCGATGCAGGCCTGCCCGATCCGTCGCAATCCTTCCTCGATCAGCGCCCTGTGGCCGTCGTGAAACGGCTGCCAGCGACCGATGAACAGCGCCGTCGGCTTGCGGGGATCGAACACCGGACGGAGGTGCCCGGCGACTGTTTCCGTCCAGTATTCCGGCGAGCCCTGTGCCGTGACGCGCACCGCGTAGTGGTCGGGCGGTATGAACAGCCGGTTGGTGTCCTCGAAGCGGCTGCATGTGATGCGGTCGACCCACACGACGAAGGCCTCGCCGAAGGCTGCGCGCGTATCCGGCGTCGGACAGACGAAGTCGGCAATCGCGAAGCCGCCGGTCTTTACTACCTGGTCGCACAGCCAGCCCATGCGGCGCGCCTGTTCGATGCGATCGGGCAGCGAGAAGCCGAGATCCCTGTTCACATTTGCGCGAACCTCGTCGGCGTCGAACAGCACGGCGTTGAGGCGCAGCGCCAGCGCGCGGGCAAGCGTCGTCTTGCCTGCGCCCGGCAGACCCATGATGAGAATTTTGCGCACCGGTTCAGGCATGCAACTACACTCCTATCAGCCAGCGAGTCGTGAGTCCGCCGGCGCACGGCGTCTTCTTCTCCTGCAGGAAGTGCGTCCACAGCAGCCGGGGATCAAGCGTTGAGATCAATCACGGTAGTGTTAGCGCCGCAGCAGCGTGCAAGGACCGCGCTGTCAGGTCACCGCAAGACAGCAATGGCAGACTCGCCTTTGCCGGAGTTCGGCGCGTGCGCATCATCAATACCATCATCGCGCCGGGATCGGCCCTGGAGGGCGTGATGGAGTCGGGTATGCCATGCCGGTCCTCGGAAGGCGAGGACGTTCGAGCGGCAGCGTTGTGGGCGGGTTCCGGGCGCTGGTACGCTGTCGCGGCCGTTGTCTGCATCGCCTTTCTGGCCTTTGTCGGCGGCAGCTTCGCGATGTATGTGCGCGCCTTTCCGGCAGAACCGCTGCGCCGCGCGTTTCAGGGTGGCGTGGCGCTGTATGACCGCGAGCTTGCCTACAACAATCCGCTGAAAACCGATTTCTGGCAGCCGGCGCGCACCAGTGCGCGCGGGGTGATCCGCCACGACGCCGCGCGCGCCCAGGCAGGTCTGACGCTTTACACATCCGGCCACGATCACCGCGCGTTCCTGATCGACATGACCGGGCGCGTCGTGCACGAGTGGCATATCCCTTACAGCCAGGTGTGGCAGCCGGGCGCCGGCGTGAAGAAGCCGCGACCCGACCGCTTCATCTACATCGAGAAGGCGCACGTCTTTCCCAACGGCGACCTGCTGGCGCTCTATACCGCCATCGGCGATACGCCGTGGGGTTACGGTCTGGTGAAGGTCGATCGCAACAGCCGGCCGATCTGGCGCTACTTCGAAAACGCCCATCACGATTTCACTTTCGATCCGGCCGGCAACATTTACGTGCTGACGCACCGGATTTCGCAGGCAATCGTGCCGCAGCACGAGCACCTGACCCGCCCGCGCATCGACGATTTCGTCGTCAGGCTGTCGCCGGACGGACAGGAACTGGGCAAGTTGTGGCTGATCAACGCCTTCGCACAGTCGCGCTTCGGCCGGCGCCTGCATTTCGGGTCCTGGCAGGCGCACGCCAGCAACGGCGACTATCTGCACGCCAATTCGGTGCATGTGCTGACACAGCCTGTCGCCGGTATGCCGGGCAGCCGCGCCGGCCACCTGCTGGTGTCGCTGCGCGAGCTCAGCACGCTGGCGCTGTTCGACATGGAGAACGACCGCCTCGTGTCCGTCATGACCGGCCCGTGGATTCGCCAGCATGATGCCGAGGTGCTGCCTTCCGGCCGAATTCTGCTGTTCGACAACGAGGGCGGCGTCGGCGGCCCGGGTCGCTCGCGCGTGCTGGAGTTCGATCCGCCCAGTCTCAGGATCGAATGGAGCTATGGCGACCACCCCGATGAGCCACTCGACAGCGTGACGCGATCGAGCCAGAACCGGCTCGCCAACGGCAACACCCTGATCGTCGAATCGATGGCCGGCCGCGTCCTTGAGGTGACGCCGGAGGGTGATGTGGTCTGGGAATTCGTGAACCCGGTGCGCGGCGGGCCGCGCCAGAACCGTGTCCCGATCATTTTCTGGGTCGACCGGCTCGACCCGACGCGGGACTTTACGCCTGCGTTTCGCGACAGTCTCGGATTGAACTAGCGGTGGCCGCCGGCGCTTCGCCGATGGTGTGAAGAGGAGGGCCTGCATGTCCCGGACGATGCGCCTGAGCCTGATGACCGTCCTGGTCTGGATCCCTGCCATGCCGGCCTGGGCCTACGTGGGGCCGGGCGCCGGCCTGGGGCTGCTCGCTGCCTTCGGCGCGCTCTTGGCCGCTATAGCCGCTGCCATTGGCTTCCTGATCCTGTTGCCTCTGCGTCTGCGCCGGGCGCGGCGCGCGGGCCTGCGAAAGGCCGAGCGGCCGCCAGCTGCCGAGCCGCTGCACCGCGACTCCTGAGCAGTCTGGATGGGCCTGCTGGATCTGCCATCGCCGCTGCTGTCGTGGGCCGATGCCGCCGCACTTGGCGCCCTGCCGCCCTGGGCACGCCTCGGCATCTGGGGGGTAGTAGCCGCGCTGCTGTCGATGGGAACCTACGGCCTCCTCTCGCCGCAGCACAGGATAGCCTGGTCGATCGCCGAGCAGCACCGGCTGACGATCATGCTGCGCGACGAGCAGACCGGAGCGGGCGAAGGACTGGCCGTGAGCCGCCGCCTGCTTGCCGTGGCGCTGGGACGCATCGGGCTCGTGATCGGCCCCGTGCTGGCCGCCGCCGTGCCGGTGCTGTGCCTGATGACGTGGCTCGACGCCCGCTATGGGTATGATTTTCCTCCGGTGGACGAGATACCCGTCCTGCAGGTACGGCCGCCTGCGGCGCATATCCGGTGGGTGGTGGATGGCGGCGGTGTTGCACGGGTCGAAATCCTCGACGCGGACGGCGAGGTCGTTCAGGCAGTGCCGCTTCACATGGCCGTGCCGGTCGTCCACAAGCGAGTCTGGTGGAATTTCGTCGCCGGCAACCCGATCGGCTATCTTGCCCCCGACGGACCGGCTGAACGCATCGACATCGGCCTGCCTGTGCGGCGGTATCTCGATATTGCGCCTGGCTGGCTGGGGAGCTGGGAAGCGCTGTTTCTGGGAACGCTCATTGCCGTGTCGTTGCTCATCAAGCGCGCAGCGAGGCTCCAATGAATGTCCACGCCGGATTTCATGTCGAGCCGTGGCTGGATCTTGTGGGCGGATGGCTGGCGCGGCGGCCCCGGCTGCTGCGGCACATCGGCAATTTCGAGACGCGGCAACTCGAGCACGAGCTGCGGCAGATCGAGATCCGGGCACCGATTTTCATCTGCGGCCTCGCGCGATCGGGCAGCACGATCCTGCTGGAGTGCCTTGCTGCCCACGATGACACTGTCACGCACCGCTACCGTGACTATCCCGGAGTTCTGGCGCCGGTATTCTGGGATCGTGTCGCGCGACGTCTCTACGCTCGCCCTGGTACGGCGCGCGATCGCGCCCATGGCGACGGGATACCGGTCACACCCGACAGTCCCGAGGCGATCGAGGAAATGCTATGGATGGCCTTCCATCCGCACTGCCACGATCCGGAACGCGACAACACGCTGGATCGCAACGGCGCGGCACCGGGATTTGAGGCGCATTACCGGGATCACATCCGCAAGCTGTTGTGGTTGCGCAGCGGAAGCCGGTATCTGTCCAAGGGTAACTACAACATCGTGCGCCTGGGCGCCCTGATCGGCATGTTCCCCGACGCGCGCTTCATCCTGCCCGTTCGCGAGCCGGTATCGCATATCATGTCGCTGATGCGCCAGCACCGGCGCTTCAGTGAAGCCGAAAGGGATCACCCGGCCGCGCTTCGCTACATGCAGCGCGTCGGTCATTTCGAGTTCGGTCTGGACCGCAGGCCAATCAACCCGGGAAACACGCCGCTGGTCGCCGAGATCGAGCGCCTCTGGCAGGCAAAACGCGAAGTCGAAGGGTGGAGCCTCTACTGGAATCTCCTGCATGCGACGATAGCCGACCGGCTCGCGCGTGATGCTGCCTTGCGGGCTGTCGTGCTGCCGGTCCGCTTCGAAGATCTCTGTAGTCGCGGAGCCGAAACCCTTGGCCGCGTGCTGGCGCATGCCGGGCTCGACGCCGGCCCCGACTGGATCTCAACCCAGGTCAACCGCCTGCGTGCCCCCGACTACTGCGTGGCCGGCCTGGATGAGGCCGAGGGGAACACCATCCGCGAAATCACGTCGGCCACCGCCGCCCGCTTCGGCTACTGACGGCCAGGATTCGCGCCGAAGCCCGCAGCTTATGCGCAGTGGTGTCCCAACAGTGCCGAGTTGTCGCGCATCGGCATCAACCTTCCGACCTCCGCCGAGGTCGATACCGCCGTGGTCGAGAAGGTTCGCGGGGTCTTCGAGGCCGTCCTCTGCTGACCGGTTTCAGGCTGCTTGTGCGGCCAGCGGATCGGCGCGGCTGACGATGGCGGCGGTGTCGATGTGGGCGGGCAGGGTGCCGAAGGCGCCGCCATGGTCGCCGGCGATGCGCGAGGCGAGGAACGCCTCGGCCACGAAAGCCGGCGCGTGCTGCACCAGAAGTGCAGCCTGCAGCGCGAGCGCCAGCCGCTCGACCAGCCGGCGCGCACGCGTTTCGATGTTGGCAAGATCTGCCAGCTCCTTCTTGAGGTCGCCGAGGAACCGGTCGAGTCGGCCGTCCTTGCCTTTGGCCCGACCGACCTCGGCCAGAAACGCGGCCAGCGAGGCCGGATCGCGCCCCACGGCACGTAACAGATCTAGGCATTGCACGTTGCCCGAGCCCTCCCACACGGAATTGACCGGCGAGTCGCGGTAGAGCCGCGGCATCACGCTCTCTTCGACGAAACCGTTGCCGCCATGGCATTCCAGCGCCTCGTACGCCACGGCCGGCGTACGCTTGCAGATCCAGTACTTGGCGACCGGCGTCACCACGCGCGCAAAACGCTCCTTCTCCTCATCGTCGGCTTGCTCGTCGAAGGCGCGCGCCACGCGCAGCGCCAGCGCCGTCGCAGCCTCGGATTCGAGCGCAAGGTCGGCCAGCACGTTGGTCATCAGCGGCTGCGCGATCAGCTTGCGCCCGAAGGCGGCACGGTCGCGGCAATGGTTGATCGCCTGCGCCACAGCATGGCGCGTGACGCCGGCCGAGCCCAGCGAACAATCCAGCCGGGTGTGCCGCACCATCTCGATGATGGTGGCTACGCCCCTGCCTTCCTCACCCAGCAGCCGGCCGAAGGCGCCATGCAGCTCGATCTCGGAGGAGGCGTTGGACCGGTTGCCCAGCTTGTTCTTCAGCCGCTGGATGTGCAGCGTGTTGCGCGTGCCGTCCGGCCGCCAGCGTGGCACCAGGAAGCACGACAGACCGCCGGGCGCCTGGGCCAGCACCAGGAAGGCATCGCTCATGGGCGCCGAGCAGAACCATTTGTGGCCCACGATCTCGTAGGCGCTGCCGGGCGCGCGGTTGCCCTGCGGCGCCGCGCGGCTGGTGTTGCTGCGCACGTCCGAGCCGCCCTGCTTTTCCGTCATCGCCATGCCGATGGTGACGGCGCGCTTCTCGCCGGCAGGCAGCGCCCGCGGATCGTAGGCGCTGGCGAGGATGCGCGGCTCCCATTCGTCCGCCACGTCCGGCGTGCTGCGCAGCGCCGGGATCGAGGCGAAGGTCATGGTCAGCGGACAGGCCGGCCCGTCATTGGTCTGGTTGAACGGGATGTAGAGCGCTGCGCGCGCGACATGCGCGCCGCGCCGTTTTTCGGTCCAGGGCAGCGCATGGATGCCGGCCTCGAAAGCCATCGTCATGAGGGCGTGGTAGCCCGGATGGTACTCGACCTCGTCGATCCGCCGGCCGAAGCGGTCATGGGTGCGAAGCTGCGGGCTGAAGCGCTCCGCCAGCTCGGCCTCGCGGATGGTGGGCGCCGCCCCGCAGCGGGCGCCGAACGCCACGGCCCGGTCCTCGATCCAGCCGCCGCCCTCCCGCGAGACTCCCTCGGCCAGCGCCCTATCGCCGCGGAACACGTTGTAGTCCTCCAGCGGCCGGGCCTGGTTCTCCACTCTGTGGGTTTCGAAGGGGGCAGGGGCGCTCATGGCAGACTCCGGCTCGATACGCAGACCGACACCCTACGCCAGGACCTCCGCGCGAGGGAGTGGTGCTTTGAGTATGCGCTCAAGTCTGCTAGCTTGATCCTGGGTGCCCATTGGGGGGCGCAGGGGTACAGGAGGGAGGTACGCGATGAGCGCGGGTGGCTTGGTTCTTCTTTTGTTTGCGGTGCTCGCGGTCGTCATCGCGGTTGTGATCCTGTTCCAGGCGGTGCGTACGGTGCCGCAGGGCTGGGAATGGACCGTCGAGCGCTTCGGCCAGTACACGCGCGTGCTGCGGCCCGGCCTGAATTTCATGGTGCCGATCATCGAGCGCGTAGGCGCGCGCATCAACATGCAGGAGTCGGTGCTCGACATTCCCCAGCAGCAGGTGATCACCAAGGACAACGCCATCGTGGCCGTCGATGCGGTGGCCTTTTACCAGGTGATCGATGCGCGTGCCGCTGCCTACGAGGTGCGCCATCTGGTGCAGGCGATGACCAATCTCGCCCTGACCAACATCCGCAACGTCATGGGCAGCATGGCGCTGGACGACGTGCTCTCCAAGCGCAACGAGATCAACGACCAGCTTCTGACGGTGATCGACCACGCCACCAACGCGTGGGGCATCAAGGTGCTGCGTGTCGAGCTGAAAGACATCATCCCGCCGCAGGACATGGTCCAGGCCATGGCGCGGCAGATGAAGGCGGAGCGCGAAAAGCGCGCGCAGATCCTGGAGGCCGAGGGCTTCCGCGAAGCGCAGATCAAGAAGGCCGAGGGCGAGAAGCAGTCGCAGATCCTGCAGGCCGAAGGCCGGCGCGAGGCGGCTTTCCGCGACGCAGAGGCGCGCGAGCGCGCCGCCGAGGCGGAGGCCAAGGCAACGCAGGTGGTGACGGCCGCGATCGGCAGCGGCGGCGCCCAGGCCATTAACTACTTCCTCGGCCAGAAATACGTCGAGGCGCTGCATGCGATGGGCTCGTCGAACAACAGCAAGGTGTTCTTCCTGCCCGTCGAGGCAACCGGCATCATGGGCACGCTGGGCGGCCTTGCAGAGCTGACCAGGGAAGGCAGCCAGCTTCGCGACGCGCTGGGCGCGGCCGTAAAGCCGGCAGCCCCGTTGCCGCCGCCCGCGGCATCGGCGCCCGGACCATGGGAGCGCGGCTAGGCATTGAAAAGAACCGCCAGCCGCAAGAAGTAATCGGGGGACACCATGACGACCGTGTTCTGGTGGTGGTGGGTGGCGGCAGCCATATTGATGGTCTGCGAGCTGGCGCTGCCGGGCGTGCTGTTCCTGTTCCTCGCCATCGGCGCGGCGGTCGTGGGCCTGCTGCTGCTGGTATGGCCGTCGATGGGACTGGAGATCCAGCTCCTCGCCTTCGCCGTTGCCAGCGTGATTGCGGCGCTGCTGCTGCGGCCCGTCATCGCCAACCGCCTGAAGGGCAAGGCGCATGCGACGCTGAATGCGCGTGCCGCCGCCCTGGTCGGCCAGATCGTCAAGCTGGAGGAGCCGATCGTCAGCGGCCGCGGCCGCGCGCGTGTGGGCGATTCGAGCTGGGCGGTGCGCGGCCCCGACATGGTGGCCGGCGCCGAGGTGCGCATCATCGGCGTCGAAGGCGCCGAACTGCTGGTAGAGCCGCGCTAGCTCTTTCCTTCTCCCCGCGCAGGCGGGGAGAAGGTGCCCGAAGGGCGGATGAGGGGCTTCGCAGCATCTCCTCATCGAGCCATCGTGCTTGTTGTGACGCCGGAAAGCCCCTCATCCGGCGCTGCGCGCCGCCTTCTCCCCGCCTTCGCGGGGAGAAGGCCTGATCAGGTCACCCGCCGATCAGGGGCTTTTCGATCATGCAGTGGATGCCCTTGTTGCCGTCCACGGTCTGCGTCACGTGCAGGTCGGCGGCGAGGCTGCACAGCATGTAGGCGTCTTCGGCCGAAATGCCGGTCTTGCCGCGGATCAGGCGGATCATGTCGCGCAGGGCCTCGCGCGCGGCGTTGTCGAGATCGACGTCGAAGCCGTGCGTGATCCAGTGCGTCTTCGTCTCGGCGCGGGGATTGTTCAGCTTCATGTCCTTGCGCACGGTGAAGCGGAACGTGCCGGCAAGGCAGGTTTCCAGCGCCGTGAGGTTCACCTCTCCGTCGCCCTGCACGCCATGCCCGTCGCCGGTCGAGAACAGCGCGCCGGGCGCGAACACCGGCAAATAGATCGTGCTGCCGACGCCCAGCTCCTTGTTGTCGATATTGCCGCCGAAAGCGCGCGGCTCGACCGAGCTGCACTGGCCCCATTCCGGCGGCGGCGCCACGCCCATGATGCCGAAGAACGGCCGCAGCGAAATCTCCGTGCCCCAGGGCAGGGTGCAGACATTACGGTTGGCGGCGATCGGGATGTGCGTGAGCCGGTAGGAGGGAAAGTCGTCGGGCAGGGTGCCCATCAGCGGGCGCTGCACGTTCCAGCCCCAGTCGGTGCGGAATTTGATGTCGAGCACATCCACCTGCAGCGCATCGCCGCGCTCGGCGCCCTCCACGTAGACCGGCCCGGTGAGGATGTGGCGGCCGATATGCGGGCGGCACTTGGCATGGATCTCGCGGTGCTCCGGCAGCACGGTGAAAGGCGGCGCCGGCAGGATTTCGGCGGCGCCCGAGACGCATTCGATGGTGACGATGTCGCCCGATTTCACGGTCAGTGCCGGCTTGAGGTTGGCGTCGAAATAGCCCCAGTGCACAGTCTCGGGGGTGGATTTCAGCAGTGCGGTCATGCGGCGGCCCCAGTGATCAATCGCCGGCGCGATCCAAGCATGAAGCGGCCCGCCATGATATAGGCGGGGCGATGAATTACCGTCACGGGTTCCATGCCGGCAATTTCGCCGACGTGCTCAAGCACGTGGCGCTGCTGGAGCTGATGCGGCTGCTGACGGCCAAGGACAGGAAGCTGTTCGTGCTCGACACCCATGCCGGCCGCGGCGGCTACGATCTCGGCGGCGAACAGGCGGTGCGCTCCGGCGAATGGCGCGACGGTATCGCACGCGTGCTGACGGCAGACGCGCCGCCGCCGGCAGTGCAGCGATATATCAAGGCGGTGCGCGGCTATGACCGCAAGTTCGGCATCGGCGGCGAAATGCTCGCGCACTACCCCGGCTCGCCGAGACTCATCCGTCCGCTGCTGCGTGCGGGCGACCGCTGCATCCTGTGCGAGGCCCACGCCGGCGAGGCGGCGCTGCTGCGGCGCGAATTCGCCGGCGACAAGGCGGTCGAGATCAGGGCCAGCGACGGCTACGCCGCGTTAAAGGCCTTGCTGCCGTCGCCCGAGCGCCGCGGACTCATTCTCATCGATCCGCCCTTCGAGCGCAGCGACGAGTTCCCGCGCGCTGCCCATGCCCTGGCCGGTGCCCTGCGCCGCTTCGCGACCGGCGTCTATGCCCTGTGGTATCCGCTGAAGGACGAGGCCGCGGTGGCGCTGCTGCGTGCCGCGATCGCCGACATGGCATCGCGCGCGCTCGATCTCGAGCTCAGCCTGGTGCGGCCGATTCCTGCGGAGGGTCTGCACGCCTGCGGCCTGATCGTGATCAACCCACCCTGGACTTTCGACGAGAGCCTGCGGGCGGCGCTCGCCTGGCTGGCGCGCACGCTGCGCCGCGACTCCAGCGGGCAGGGCAGCCTGCGCTGGCTGGCCGGCGCGCCCTGACGGCCATGCTCCGTGAGGTGACCCGTTTGACGGGATTGGTGAATCCTGCTCATCTGAGGGCATGGCCCAGCTCGCACCCCTGTCGCTGCTTCGGGCATTCGAGGCGGCCGGACGCAGCGCCTCGTTTCGCGCGGCGGCGAGCGAGCTGCACCTCACGCCGAGCGCCGTCAGCCATGCCATCCGCAAGCTGGAGCGCAGTCTCGGGGCGACGCTGTTCGAGCGCAACGGCCGGGCGGTGCGGCTGAGCCCCGAGGGCGAAACGCTGATGCGCCATATCGGCCGCGCCTTCGACGAGCTGCGGCGCGGCATGGAGATGGTGTCCACGCGCAGCCCGCGGCTGCTGCGCCTGCACTGCGCGCCGAGCTTTGCGGCCCAGTGGCTCACCCCCAGGTTGCCGCGCTTCCTGCAGGCTTGTCCGGGCGTGGAAATCCGGTTGTCGGCGGGCACTGACTACACGCGTTTCCTCACCGACGAGTTCGACGCCGACATCATCTACGGCCCGCCGCGCCAGGAGGGCCTTGCTGTTCTGCCGCTGGGGGAGGAGACGGTAACGCCCCTCTGCGCGCCGAAGCTGGCGCGCTCGATCCGCAAGCCGGCCGATCTGCTGCGCCATGTGCTGATCGAAAGCGACAACAAGCAGATCCGCTGGCCGGCGTGGTTCGCCGCCAACGACCTGAACGCGCCGCTGCCGCACGGAACCCGCTTCGACCGCAGCTTTCTCGCCATCGCGGCGGCCGCCGACGGGCTGGGCGTGGCGCTGGAGTCGACCCGGCTGGCCGAACGCGAGCTCAAAAGCAAGCGGCTGGTGGCGCCGCTGGGCGGGCGCGCGGGCGACATGCGCTATGTCGGCCACTACCTCGTGTTCCCGCCCTCCGCCCGCCAGCGCCAGACCCTGCGCCAGTTCGTTACCTGGATGGGCACCGAGCTCAACCTGCGCTTCGAGCTGCCGGATTAATTCCTTCCCCCGGAGGGGGAAGGCGGCGCGAAACGCCGGAAGGGGGATGCCGCAACCAGCACGACGCCGCAGGTGTTGCACCACCCCCTTCCGCCCTTCGGGCACCTTCCCCCTCCGGGGGAAGACTGGTCAAGGCGGCCCTGCCATACGCACCATCAAACCGAACGGATGCACCGCCGTTCTCACATTCGCATCACTTTTCTCCCGCGCGTTCGTGATCCGCGGGGCTCATCCCGTTCCGCGAGGCCCGCGTAAGCGATGCAGGGGCGGCATGTGGCTTGCCCCGTACGAGGCAAGGGAGATCATCCATGTCGTCCATCGTCCAGACCGGCCGCCGTTCGCTGCTGCGCGCTTCGGGGACTGCCTTTCTGTCGGCAGGTGCCGTGGCGCTGCTGGCGGGCTGCGATCGCATGGCCGCACAGGCCCAGACCAACGGCGCTTCGGCCGATGCCGACGTGCAGATCCTGAATGTGGCGCTGGGCCTGGAGCACGAGGCGATCAGCGCCTACTCGATCGCTGCCGGCAGCGGTCTGGTCACCAAGGCCGTACTGCCCGTGGCGGTGCAGTTCCAGGGCCACCACAAGGAGCATCGCGACGCGCTGGTCGCCACCATCCGCAAGATGGGTGGCACACCGGTGGCCGCGAAACCCGACGCCGAGGTGGCCAAGGCGCTGAATGCCGCGTCGCTCAAGAACCAGACTGACGTGCTGCGCCTGGCGCAGCGGCTCGAGCGGGGCGCCGCCAACGCCTATCTCGGCGTCATCCCGTCGTTCGGCGACCGGATGCTGGCGCAAATCGCCGGCCGGCTGGCGGCCGACGAGACCATGCACTGGGTCGCGTTGAGCCAGGCGCTGGGCGACTCCCTGCCGCCCAAGGCGCTGACACTCGGCGCCTGACGTGGACACGCTGCTGGCCTGCGCGGCGCTCGCCGCGCAGCTCTGCACGGGTGCGCAACTGGCCGCGGTCGATACCGGCCGCGGCCGCGACCTGTGGGAGGCGCGCTGCATCGGCTGCCATTCGCTGGATGCCAACCGCGTGGGTCCGCTGCACCGCGGCGTGGTCGGCCGCAAGGCCGGCACAGCGCCGGGGTTCAGCTACTCCGCCGCCCTGAAGAACGCCGGCTTCGTGTGGGACGAGGCCCGGCTTGACCAGTGGCTGGCCGGGCCGGGCAAGTTCCTGCCCGGCAGCCGCATGGGCTTCTCCGTCGCCGACCCGGCAGACCGGGCCGACATCATTGCCTTTCTCAAGACCGTTCGTTGACTTTCCATAAGAGTTGCGATACTTTGTGAGGGCAGAGAGCCGCTTCATGGTGAGCTTGTCGAACCATGAAGCGGCCGGCATCCTGCATGCTAGGCCTTCATGGTTCGACAGGCTCACCATGAAGGCTATTGTTGACGCCTGTCTCAAACTGTCCCCACCTGTCTCAAACTGTCTCCACCTGTCTCAAACTGTCTCCACCTGTCTCCACCTGTCTCAACCTGTCTCAAAACAGCCTGTCTATCTGTCTCCGACTGTCTCCTTTCGATCATATGGGAGGAAGCCGTGCTGTCAGCAGAGGACAATGATGCGCTGACCCGGGTTGGCCCCGGAACCCCCATGGGCGAGCTGATGCGGCAGTACTGGATCCCGGCCTGCCTGTCCTCGGAGCTGGCGGCGGACGGGGAGCCCATGCGGTTGCTGCTGCTCGGGGAGCGCCTGATCGCCTTCCGCGACAGCGCCGGCCGGGTCGGCATCATGGAGCATCGCTGCCCTCATCGCTGCGCCTCGCTGTTCTTCGGCCGCAACGAGCAGAACGGCTTGCGCTGCGTCTATCACGGCTGGAAGTTCGACGTGCACGGTAACTGCGTGGACATGCCCAACGTGCCGGCCTCGCAGGATTTCAGGCACAAGGTGAAGGCCCGGGCCTGCAAGGTGGTGGAGCGCGCCGGGATGGTGTGGGCCTATATGGGACCGCGCGCCGAGGCGCCGCCGCTGCCCGAGATCGAGGCCCTGATGTTGCCGGATGTTGAGCGCGTCTTGCGCGTGCACCAGCGCGAGTGCAACTGGCTGCAATCGCTGGAAGGCGATATCGACACCTCCCATTTCGGCTTCCTGCATATCGGCAGCCTCGATGCCGATGATGTGGACCCCGAAACCATGCACCGCTGGGGCGTGGTCGACCGCGCGCCCGACTACAAGGTGCGGGAGACCGAGTGGGGCACGATGTACGCCGCTTACCGCGAGGCCGCACCGGGAACGTACTACTACCGCTTCGCGCATTTCCTGCTGCCGTTCTTCACCTTCACGCCGAACGGCACGTTCCGGGACCAGGTGCAGTGCACGATCAACGTGCCGATGGATGACACCCACACCCTTACCTACAACGTGAACTGGACGCGGCGGACGCCGCCGTTGCAGACGCTGAAGACGGGCGAGCCCATCCCCGGCCTCAATCCCGACATGAAATATCTGCCGCGGACCAACGACTGGTACGGCCGCTGGCGTCTGGAGGCGCGGCGCGACAATGACTACTTCATCGACCGCGAGGTCCAGCGCCATCACACGTTTACGGGCATCCAGGGCATCGGCCGGCAGGACCAGGCGGCGGTCGAATGCATGGGCGAGATCGTCGATCGCACGCTGGAGCATCTGGCGCCGAGCGACCGCATGATCACCCTGACGCGGCGGCGGTTGCTGATGGCGGCCCGCCAGCTTCAGAACGAGAACAAGGTGCCGGCCACGGTCGATAGCGCGCACCTCTACCGCCAGGCACGCGGCGGCGCCTTCGTCGCCCCGGCCGATATCGACTGGCTTGAGGCCTATGGCCGCAACCTGCGCGAGGCGATCAGCCCGCTGGGGATGCTGGTGGCGCAAGCGGCGGAATAGCTGTTTGTTGCCGACGTGCAATCGGCGGCGCAATAAAGCGCCGCCCGACGCGCTGCGACGCATGGCCTCTATATCTAGTCGAAGCTTGGCAGCGGGGCCGCGATGTGTATGATGGCGCGCCATCCGAAAGGAAGCCCGGGATGGCGCCAGCCGCCATCCGCGTTGCGGAGGTGGCCATGTTCCAGGAAGCACTGACCTTCGACGACGTGCTCCTGAAGCCCGCCGCGTCTTCCGTTCTGCCCGGCCAGGTCGATACCCGCACGCGGCTCACGCGCACCATCGATCTGGGCATTCCCCTGATGTCGGCGGCGATGGATACCGTCACCGAGGCGCCGATGGCCATCGCCATGGCCCAGGCCGGCGGCATCGGCGTGATCCACAAGAACCTCGATGCCGCGGCGCAGGCCGACGAAGTGCGCAAGGTCAAGAAGTTCGAGAGCGGCATGGTGGTCAATCCGCTGACCATCGCCCCCGAGGCGCCGCTGGCCGATGCGCTGAAGCTGATGGCCGACCATCAGATCTCGGGCATTCCAGTGGTGGAGAAGGGCAGCGGCAGGCTGGTGGGCATCCTCACCAACCGCGACGTGCGCTTCGCCACCGACGTGATGGCGCCGGTGCACAGCCTGATGACGCGCAAGGTCGTGACGGTGCGCGAGGGCGTGGGTGCCGAGGAGGCCAAGCGGCTGCTGCACAAGCACCGCATCGAGAAGCTGCTGGTGGTGGACGACGATTACCGGTGCATCGGCCTGATCACCGTCAAGGACATCGAGAAGGCCAACCGGTTCCCCGGCGCCAGCAAGGACGAGAAGGGGCGCCTGCGGGTGGCCGCCGCTACCGGCGTGGGCGATGACGGCTACCGCCGCGCCGAGGCGCTGCTGGCCGCCGACGTGGATGTGATCGTAGTCGATACCGCCCATGGCCATTCCCGCGGCGTGCTCGAGTCGGTGAACCGCATCAAGAAGCTCAGCAACTACGCCCAGGTCATCGCCGGCAACGTCGCTACCGCCGAGGGCGCGAAGGCGCTGATCGACTCCGGGGCCGACGCCGTGAAGATCGGCATCGGGCCCGGTTCGATCTGCACCACCCGCGTGGTGGCGGGCGTCGGCATGCCGCAGCTCACCGCCATTCTCGAGGCCGCGGAGCTGTGCCACGCCGCCGGCGTGCCGGCGATCGCCGATGGCGGCATCAAGTATTCGGGCGACCTCGCCAAGGCGATCGCCGCCGGGGCCGACTGCGCCATGATCGGCTCGCTGCTGGCCGGCACCGACGAGGCCCCGGGCGAGGTGCTGCTGTACCAGGGCCGCTCCTACAAATCCTATCGCGGCATGGGCTCGATCGGCGCCATGGCCCGCGGCTCGGCCGACCGCTATTTCCAGCAGGAAGTGGCCAGCACGCTGAAGCTGGTACCCGAGGGCATCGAGGGGCGGGTGCCCTACAAGGGGCCGGTCGGCAACATCATCCACCAGCTCGTCGGCGGCTTGCGCGCCGCGATGGGTTACACCGGCAATGGCACCATCGCCGACATGCAGAAGAAATGTACCTTCGTGCGCATCAGCGGCGCGGGGCTGCGCGAGAGCCATGTGCACGACGTCGAGATCATGCGTGAAGCGCCGAACTACCGGCAGAACGGCTAGTCTGGACCGCTACTGCTGGACGCTGGGCATTTGCATATGAAGATTTGCCGTCGTCCCTGCCGGGAGCGCGCCACTCCAGTGGCGCATCGCCCGCAGCGATGTGGAGGGCGACCAGCGGCGTGTGCGCAAGACGACATGATGGCGGCGTTAGCACGCCGCCGGCGCCACTGGAGTGGCGCGCTCCCGGCAGGGACGTGGTTTGAGAAATGCGGGCCAAGGCAGACGGGAGGACGATCGTGACTCCCGGCGCGCGCATCGCCACGGCCATTGAGATCCTGAGCGAGGTGCTGGCACACCCCACGCGACCGGCTGATGCAGTCGTCGGTGACTACCTGCGGCAACGCAAGTTCATCGGCGGGGGTGACAGGCGCTCGATCGCCGAGCGCGTCTATGGCGTACTGCGCCGCCGCGCGCAGATCGAATGGTGGCTGGAGCATGCGCGCCATCCCGGCGAGATATCGCCGCGCATGCGGGTCTTTGCCGATGGCGTGCTGAACGACGGGCTGGTGGTCGACCGCATGGAGAAGACCATCGATGCCGGCCGCTACCGGCCGGCCTCGCTGACGGACATGGAGCGCGCCACGCTGCGGCGTCTGGAAGGTCACACGCTGGACCACCCCGCCCAGCCGCGCGCCACCCGGCTCAACATCCCGCAATGGGTCGAGCCGCATCTGGAGGCGGCGTTCGGTGATGGCTTCGAGCGCGAGGTGGCGGCGCTGGCCCAGCCGGCGCCGGTCGATCTGCGCGCCAACCCGCTGAAGGGCGACCGCGGCCAGGCCCGCCGCGCGCTGGCCGAAGACGACATCGAGGCGGTGGCAACGAAGCTCTCGCCGCTGGGCCTGCGGCTGAAGGCGCGCGCCTCGGTGGTGGGCACGCAGGCCTTCCGTGATGGGTTGATCGAGATCCAGGACGAAGGCTCGCAGCTCGTCGGCCTGCTGGTGGGCGCAAAGCCGGGCATGCAGGTGGTGGACTATTGTGCCGGCGCCGGCGGCAAGACGTTGGCGATTGCCGCCACGATGGAGAACAAGGGCCGCGTCGTGGCCTGCGACGTCTCGGCCTTCCGGCTGGAGCGCTCGGCCCAGCGCCTGCGCCGCGCCGGCGTGCACAATGTCGAGCGGCGCGCACTGGATGCCGAGGGCCGCAAGTGGCTGAAGCGCCATGCCGGCAAATTCGATCGCGTGCTGGTGGATGCGCCCTGCACCGGCATCGGCACCTGGCGGCGCAATCCCGATGCGCGCTGGACGCTCAGGCCGGAGGACGTGGCCGAGCTGCCGGTGAAACAGGCCGAGATCGTCGCCGCCGCAGCAAGGCTGGTGAAACCCGGCGGGCGGCTTATCTATGCCACATGCTCGCTGCTGCCGGTTGAGAACGAGGAGCGCGTTGCCGCCTTCCTTGCCGGCGATCCCGGCTTTGCGGCGGTGCCTGTATCCGAGGTGTGGAAGGAAACCGTGGGCACGCCTTTTCCATCCGCTGCGACATCGGGCGACAGCCTGCGCCTGACACCGGCGCGCCACGGCACGGATGGCTTCTTCGTCGCCATCCTGGAGCGGAAGGTCTGACCATGCGCATCCGCCCCGCCCGACCCGAGGACGCCGCGGCGCTGGCGCGCATCTACGTGGCGGCGTGGCGCGATGCCTATGCCGGCATCCTGCCCGCCGCCATGCTGGTGGGTATGTCGGACGTGCGCCACGCGGCGGCCTGGCAGCGCGAGCTGGCCGCGCGCGACCGGCACAGCGAGACGCTGCTGGCCGAGGACGGCGACGGTGTGCTGGGGCTGGTGAGCATCGGCCCGGCACGCCGCGCGTCGCTGGCGCAACCCGAGGGCGGCGAGATCTACCGGCTCTACGTGGCGCCAGTGCGCCAGGGCGAAGGCGCCGGCAAGCGGCTGCTGATGGCGAGCCTCGACTGGCTGATCGCGCGCGACGTTGACGCTGTCATCGTCTGGGTGCTCGCCGACAATCCCGCGCGCTTCTTCTACGAGGCCATGGGCGGCCGCCGGCTGGGCGAAAAGACCGAGAGCCTGGCCGGCGTGAAAGTGCGCGAGATCGCCTATGGCTGGACCGACCTCGTGACCGCGCTGGACCGCCTGGCCGCGAAATGAACCGTTGGTGTTCCGTCCTTCTTGCCTTCTTCCCGCGAAGGCGGGGAGAAGGTGGCGCGCAGCGCCGGATGAGGGGCTTCGCGGTCTCTCATCATCGAGCCGCCCTGCTTGTTGCGACGCCCCCAAGCCCCTCATCCGCCCTTCGGGCACCTTCTGCCCGCCTTCGCGGGGAGAAGGAAGTCAAGGAGCCCCTCTGAATGACCGACCGCATCCTGATTATCGATTTCGGCGCGCAGTATACGCAGCTCATCGCGCGCCGGGTGCGCGAGGCCGGCGTTTACTGCGAGATCCATCCGTTCAACGCGCTGGATGATGCCAGGGTAAGATCCTTCGATCCCCGGGGCATCATCCTCTCTGGGGGGCCGGCGTCGGTCACGGAGACGGGCACGCCGCGCGTGCCGCAGGCCGCCTTCACCCAGGGCGTGCCGGTGCTGGGCATCTGCTACGGCGAGCAGGCCATGGCGGCCCAGCTCGGCGGCGCGGTCGAAGCCGGCCACCATCGCGAGTTCGGCCGCGCCGAGGTCGAGGTGAAGGCACCGAGCGCCCTGTTCGACGGCGTATGGAAGCCCGGCGACCGCAAGCCGGTATGGATGAGCCACGGCGATCGCGTCACGCGCCTGCCACCTGGATTCAAAGTGGTGGCGACCAGCGAGAACGCACCCTTCGCTGCCGTCGCCGACGAGGCGCGCAAGTTCTATGGCGTGCAGTTCCACCCCGAGGTGGTGCACACGCCCGACGGCACGAAGCTGCTGCGCAACTTCGCGCTCAACATCGCGGGCTGCGCCGGCGACTGGACGATGGGCGCGTTCAGGCAGCGCGCCATTGCCGACATCCGCGCGAAAGTCGGCAAGGCGCGCGTGATCTGCGGCCTATCGGGCGGGGTCGACTCATCGGTCGTGGCTGTGCTGCTGCACGAGGCGATCGGCGAGCAGCTTCAATGCGTCTTCGTCGATCACGGCCTGTTGCGGCTGGGCGAGGCCGGGCAGGTGGTGACGCTGTTTCGCGACCACTACAATATCCCGCTGATCCACCGCGACGCCTCGGAGCTGTTCCTGGGCGCGCTGGCCGGCGTCACTGATCCCGAGATCAAGCGCAAGACGATCGGCCGGCTGTTCATTGATGTCTTCCAGGAGGAGGCAAAGAAGGTCGGCGACGCCGAATTCCTGGCGCAGGGCACGCTCTATCCCGACGTGATCGAATCGGTGTCGTTCACCGGTGGGCCGTCGGTCACCATCAAGTCGCACCACAATGTCGGCGGACTGCCGGAGCGCATGCACCTGAAGCTGATCGAGCCGCTGCGCGAGCTGTTCAAGGACGAGGCGCGGGCGCTGGGCCGCGAGCTCGGTCTGCCCGCCGACATGGTGAACCGCCACCCGTTCCCCGGCCCGGGGCTGGCGATCCGTATCCCCGGCGACGTCACGCGCGAGAAGCTCGACCTCTTGCGCAAGGTGGACGCGGTCTATCTCGACGAGATCCGCAAGGCCGGCCTCTACGACCAGATCTGGCAGGCCTTCGCGGTGCTGCTGCCGGTGCGCACCGTGGGCGTGATGGGCGACGGCCGCACCTACGACCACGCCTGCGCGCTGCGCGCCGTCACCTCGACCGACGGCATGACCGCCGACTACTTCCCGTTCCCGCACGATTTCCTGGGCCGCGTCGCCACCCGCATCATCAACGAAGTCCGCGGCATCAACCGCGTCACCTACGACATCACCAGCAAGCCGCCGGGCACGATCGAGTGGGAGTGAGGGAGCATGAGTCAATAACACGTCGATATCAACCGCCACTGCCATCGACGCAAAACCGTGGAAACGGGTGCGCGTGGTCAACGAGCTATATGCATTGCCGAATCGGGGGAATCTGAATGTGGGAGGATTTCGAGGCACGCCTCAACGAGAACGAAGGAGATCGTCCCGTTCCGCTGCGCCGGACGTTTTTCGACGTGATCCGCAGCTCCGGCTTGCGTCCCGGAGAGGGCGTCACGAAGAAAATGCTAGCCTTCGAGTTCGCGCAGGGTGAGCGGCTGTTGTGGGAAATCGAGGATCCGGCGCGAAACGTCTTTCTTCATAGAAAATGGCAGGGTGTTCTGGAGGCGAATGGCTTTGCCTGCGAGCCACGCCCCTATCACAGCGGCAAGAAGGATGGCGGACGGCATTCCGCCCTCAGCCGCGACTGGTCATTTGGTAAAGCCGACTGCGTTGTCTTGCGGATCGGCGACCCCGATGCATTGCGCCGCTTGACAGGCATACTGTTGCAATCGGACTCCACGTTGACTCTCGATCCCGCCGCCGTTGCTCGCTGGATCGGCCGCTTGCGCCATTTCTTTCCCGCGCTCGATCGGTTCGATCGACCCGATCCGGATTTTGACAAGAGCGAACGGACATACAAGCTAAAGATCGCGGGCGAACTAAAGGCAGCGATCGGCCGGGCGGGGTCGGATCAGGAGCTGGCCGATGCCATTGGCACGGCGCTTGCCAAAAGCAATCTGCTGCACTTTCTCGCCTATCATCCCATGTCGCCTAAGGGCAACGCTGATCGCGTGCGGCTCTGGCCAGCATTGCGGACCCTTGCTAATGCAGCGCTCGGCACCCCGGCCGGCCATCCTGAAGCATTGGAGGCTTTCGTCACCGCCTGGGTTGAGGCGGTTCCAGAGGGCAAGCCCGATCCTGCGCGCCAAATAGCGGAGTTCCTGTTCCTGCATCTGGCTCCGGATGATGGCATCTATATTCGCCATTCCGTACGTCAGGACTTGTGGCAGGAAGCGGTCGGGTACCGGTTTCCTGACCATACGTCGATGGCGGACACCTATCGCGACGAATTGCGCTTCATGCAGGCGGTGCACCGCGCCTTCCATGCTAACGGCCTTGCGCCGCGTGACATGATCGATGTGCAAGGCGCGCTCTGGGTGGTCCACTACTACCGGGAGGACGGCGCCGTGGCCTTTTCCCGCGACGCTATCGAAGCGGCGATGGACGCCTATGACAACTACAGGCAGTCGGGCGAGCACGGTTCCATATTCGACGCGTTCGGCGAGCCGCGTGACTATTGGGTCCGCTCGACGCGGAAGCGGCCTGATCGTGTCTATCCCTCCAAGCCGATCGTTGGTTTCCTGCGCGGCAAGACGAAGCTCAATGGCGGATGGGGGCAGAAAGACGACGCCGCAGCCCAGCTACACAACGCCGGCTATATCATTGTCGACAGCAATGACGTACCGGTGACGCCGCCTGAGACTTACGACCATCTGATCCGCGATGCGGATCGAATCCGGCTGTGCGCCCGCAACTATTATGTCGACCCGGCCCGCGAGAACGGTGCAGCACAGGTCTCGATCCGCGCCGGCGACCTCAACCGCGACATGGGGCTGCGCGATGAGTTTCCGGCCATCTGCGACGCGCTCGGCGGCGAGCAATTCCAGCAGTACGCCAACGTCCTTCAGCCGACACACACCATGCCGAATCCAAGCAGTTCTACAGTCTTCACCTATCAGCTCGCCGCACACGAAGGGCATAAAGCCATGGCATTTGAACTCATGGCCGGGATGCCCGCCGCCACCAATCTTATCCTTTACGGCCCGCCCGGAACAGGCAAGACCTACGCCACGGCATGGGAAGCCGTGCGGATCTGCCTCGGGGACAACGCAGCGGAGCCTTTGCGCCACCACCGAGATGCTCTGATGGCCGAGTACCGCCGTCTTGTTGGTGAAGGCCGAATCGAGTTCGTCACCTTTCACCAATCCTTTTCGTATGAAGATTTCGTCGAGGGTTTGCGGCCGACCACAAAGAGCGAACAGGAAGGCGACGAAGATGAGGCCCGGCCCGGTGCATCAGGCGGCTTCAGCCTCAAGCCGCACGCCGGTGTCTTCAAGATCATCAGTGAGAGAGCGCGTCTCGACACCGGCGATGCGCCGATAAAGCGACTCGATCGTTCGAGGCCGATCTACAAAATTGCTCTCGGGCAGCGCGGCAGCCAAGAGGACCGGATCCGTGAGGGCCTCAATGGATCGCTGATCCATCTCGGTTGGGGTGGCGATGTCGATTGGTCCGACGAACGTTTCGACGATTTCGAAGAGATCAGGAAGGAGTGGAACAAGAAGGATCCCAAGGCATCCGGCAAGGACCCGAACATCGAGATGATCTACGCATTCCGGTCTGGCCTTCAGATCGGCGACTATGTCGTCATCTCGGATGGACGGGACAGCTATCGCGCGTTCGGACGGGTGACCGGCGAGTATTATTTCGATCCCGATGCCAGCTTCCATCCACACAGGCGCAGCGTTGAATGGATCTGGCGCGACAACAAAGTAGCAGAGCGCGAAGGATTTTATGCGCGGAACTTCCGGCGTCAGTCGGCCTATCAACTCGATCCAGACTTGATCGACTGGGACGCCCTGGAGGCGGTAGTATTCAGCCCGAATGCCGAGCGTCCGGTGGCACGACCGCACGTCCTCATCATCGATGAGATCAACCGGGCCAATATTTCCAAGGTTTTTGGCGAGCTGATCACCTTGCTCGAAGTCGACAAACGGCTCGGCTGCGAAAATGAAGTCAGGGTCCGGCTTCCCTACTCCGGGACGAGCTTCGGTGTCCCGGCAAACCTGCACATCATCGCCACCATGAACACTGCGGACCGCTCGATTGCATTGCTGGATACCGCGCTGCGCCGCCGCTTTACTTTCCGCGAACTGATGCCGGATACCGAAGAGCTTCGGAGGGCTTTAGCGGCAAGACACTTGGACGCCGGAGATCTGGACGGAATCGACTTGTGCAAACTGATGCGCACCATCAATGAGCGGATAGAGTATCTCTTCGATCGTGAGCACCAGATCGGTCACGCCTATTTCACTTCATGCTCCAGCCGTGCGGATGTTGAGAATGTCATGCGCCACAAGGTCATCCCGCTTCTGGCGGAATATTTCTATGAGGACTGGTCGAAGGTCGCCGCGGTGCTCGGTGATGGCAACGGTACGAACGGTTCCCACTTCCTCGAAGCCAGAACATTGGCGGCGCCCGCAGGTTTTGCCGACGATGAACTTGACGGAGGCAGGGTGCGCTGGAGCGTAAAGGCCAAATTCGATTTCTCGGAGTTCGAAATTTGATGCCGTCCTACACAGTTCGTGAATGGGACAAACTTGCCTATGGCCATGGCGAGGGACAGATCCCGCCCCGCCATGCCGACAGGCTCGCGAGCTTGGCTGCCCACTCGGTCTTTGCTGGTCGGGGTGGAAGCGGCGTGCTTGAGCACGGCCGACACGCCTTGCGCGCCCGCGGCGTGGTCGGAATTCTGGCGACCAACGAGTCGAGCTTGGAAATTCTGCCCAAGATCGACGTGACGCCGGGTGAAACGGTCGATCATCAGAATGCAGCGATTCGCAAGCGCCTGGTTCATATGCTGGGCGTTGCGCTCGACCTCAGGATTGATCTTGGGACCATTACCGATCTCGCTTGGCAACGCGAAACGCTGCTGGAAATCCTGATCCGTGTCTTCTGCGACAAGCTGACCTCGGCTCTGCGCAAGGGGATGCCACGCCGCTATGTCGGTCAGGATGAGGACATACCGACGTTGCGTGGCAAGCTCGACATAAGCCGGCAGTTCACCCACCACGCGGTCAATCCATCCCGCCTAGCCTGCCGGTTTGATCTGCTGTCCGAGGATATTGCGCTCAACCGGATCATGAAGGCGGCGATTTCCCATGTGTTGCGCCTCTCGCGTCGTTCTGCAAACCAGCAGCGGTTGCGTGAACTCGCCTTTGTCTACGCGGAGATCGCGGATGTGCCGGTGTCGGCTCTGCGATGGCACGAGGTCGTGATTGATCGCACCAATCAGCCCTGGCAGGAGCTGTTTACCATGGCCCGCCTCTTTCTGCAGGACCGTTACCAGACGACAACGGGTGGCTCCGGTCAAGGAACCGCCATGCTTTTCGAGATGAACGCCCTGTTCGAAGAATATGTCGGGCGTCTGATCGCGCGTGCGCTGGCGGGAACCGGCCTCACAGTCTCGCTGCAAGGCGGCCGGCTGTTCTGCCTGTCCGCGCAGGACGGTGGTCGCGGCCTGTTCCAGACGAAGCCGGACATCCTGATCCGCCGCGCAGGCGTGGTAACGCACGTGATCGATACCAAATGGAAACGGATTTCGTCGAGGATCGACGATCCCAAGCAAGGTGTCTCGCAAGCCGATGTGTATCAAATGATGGCCTACGCGCAGCTATATCGCACACCGCGCCTGACGCTACTCTATCCATATCATCCAGGCCTAGGAGCAGGCGAAGATGTTCACGCCCGGCACCAGATAACTGGAAATGCCGCGATTCTGGAGACAGCGAGTATCGACGTGTCGAACAGTTTCGACATGCTGGCGCGGCTCCGACGCTTGCTTCTGATTGAGGAGCCGGTGCCCCTGTAAATGGCGTGAGAAAACGGCGGACCGGCAGGTGCGTAGAGTGTGCTTGCGCTATCGGGCCCCATCCGCAGCAGCACACACAACCTTAGCGGGACGATCAACAAAGTGGCCGCCGACACCGCTAAGTAGGGAAACCGCAAGATGCTACGGTGGCGGGGCTATGTGTTAGCAGACGGCCGGATCGAGTTCGATCTCGGCAATCTCAAGAAACCGGACCGTCACGGTCGATATTTGGCAATAACGTCGCTCAGGTCCCTGGCGGCAAGCGCACCGCGCCGGTACGCCGCCACACGGTCGGTCGCCTCCCGCGCCCACAGTCGGTCAATATCGGGATCGGCATGGTCCAGGCTGTCGAGCACGTCCTCAACCAATGCGATGCGATCCTCGGGCGGCAAAGCGCGCACCCGCGCGATCAGCGTCTTGGTATCGTTGCTCATCTCACTCCCTTGCGATTGTCAAGATAGCCATTCGCCAGCCACGGCGCCAGTGCCCGCAACAGGCAAGGCGGGCTGTCCATGGCCGCCGGGTGGATCTCGTTGATGGTGGAGCGGGAGAGTGGCATTACCACCTTCGCGCTTGACCGCGAAGGAGCGATGAGACATGTCAAGGGCCGGTAGGCGGATTCTCTCAAGCGTCCGAAAGGCGCGGGCTTTCGCGCGCGGCGAAATCGAGAAGGGATTCGTGGTGCATTTGCCGGACGAGGTCAATGTTCGCCTCATTCGCAAGCGGCTCGGGCTCACCCGCATCGAGTTTTCCAACCGCTTCGGCTTCTCGCCGGATGCGGTGAAGGAGTGGGAAACCGGACGGCGGACACCAGACCGCTCCGCTCGCGTGCTGCTGAAGATCGTCGAACATGAGCCCGACGCCGTGAGGCGGGGCGCTCGCCGGGTAATGCCATGATCATGGAGCGGATCCGCCGTGTGACGATTTGATCAGCGAGTGAGAGCAGGAATGGACACTGCCGAGACGAGCCCGTCCGTCAGTCGGGAAAAAATCCTTCGCAGGTACCGGCGCTGGCGGCAGTTGCGCACCGACATTCAGTCCGCAGCGCTGAAGAATATCGCACTCTCCGTCTTTCTGAAGGGTGCGAAGCGAATCGGGATCGCCGACGGCAACACGCTCATCGCCAACAGCGAATCGGAAATGATGCTTGCCTATGACCTCGCCCTCTATAGCACCGGGGCGGGCAAGACCCGCGCCATCGACCGCTATGCCCGGAGCCGGCCCCAGACCAGCGACCCCGACGAGACACTCATCCTGGAAGCCCTGCGTACGGCGCGCTTTTCCTGGTTCCGCGTCATCGAAAAGCCCGAGCTTGCCGGCATGCCTCTCAAGGACCTGATGCGCGGTCGCGAGCTCTGGCTGCTGGACGAAGGCGTGGAACAAACCTTCAAGCCTGGCGAGTTTCTTGCAACGAGGGTTGCCACTGTCGAGCGATACGTCATTACGTGCGGCGCGGTCGTTCCTTTCGATCAGCAAATGGCTGCGGACGTTGAGATCTTTCTTGCGATCGAAGGAGATCCGGCGACATATGCCGCGCTGGCGGATAACTGGCGTTTTGCCGAGCACGTCTACAGGATGGCAGTAAAGCGGAATCTGATGAGCCGGGTCACGTATCAGTGAGCGACGCGGTGCAGGTTTCAACCGTCAGCCTGCCCGGCAGTGGGCACATCGGCTCCTCGCACTGGGAGCTGCTGCAGGGCGCCGCCGCGCTTGGTGTCGGGAGCGTGGCCCTGGCCTGGCTGGGTCGGCGAAGACCGCGGCCATTGTCGGCATGATCATCGATCGTATCGAGCCTCTTGCGCTGCGCATCCCGGCGCCGCGTCGGCCGGCCGGCGTCCCGTCGCCGCTCGCGCCGGGTGACCTCTGCCTCACGCTCTGCCGTGTGACGACCCGGTCGGGCGTCGAGGGCTACGGTGAATGCCTGTCGCTGCGCCCGCCGATGCAGCAAGCGCTGTTCGCCACCATCCGCGACGCGATCGCGCCGCACTATCTCGGCAAGTCTATCGATCAGCGGGAGGCACTGAACCTCGCGGTCCGCAAGCGCTTCGCGAGCTTCGGCCGCGCCGGGACGGTGCTGAATGCGCTGGCGGCCGTCGATATTGCACTGTGGGACATTGCCGGCAAGCAAGCCGGCCGGTCGGTTTCGGCCCTGTTGGGCGGAGCCAGGCGCACCCGCGTTCCGGTGATGGCGAGCCTCGACAAGTACGATCATGCCGGGCGGGCGCGCCAACGCGTCGAGCAGGCGCTGGCGAGCGGCGTCGCGGCCGTGAAGGTCCACGAAGCCAGCCTGGAGGTGATCGAGGAGGCGCGTCGCGCAATTCCCGCGACGACGCCGTTCGTCGCCGACTGCAACAACGCCCACACGCTGGCCGACCTGGGTCGCGACGGGAAGCGATGGGCCGACCTCGACCTGCTATGGCTCGAAGATCCGATCTGGCCGCCCGAGGACCTGCTCGACGAGCCAGCCTTGCCGGGCATCGTCGTCGGCATGGGCGCAGACCTCGGTTCGGCGGAGCAGATGGCGCTGTACGCCAAAGCGTCCTCGATCGGCGTGCTGCAGCCCGACGTCTGCATGTTGGGCGGCCTGTCAGAAGCGAGCCGTGCGCTCGCAGTGCTCGCCAGGGCCGGGAAGATCGCCGCCCCTCATACACCGTTCGTCGGGCCGGCCGCGCTCGCCTCGCTGCACATGCTGGCAGTGAACAAGGAAGAAGGCTACTTCGCCACTATCGAGGCCGAGGACTCGATGGACCCCTATGGCTTCGGGCTCACCCGCTGGCAGGCATCGCTCGACGTGCCGACGGCATCCGGTCTCGGCTTTGATCCTGATCCCGGATTCCTGCGCCGCTACAATCTCGCTGGCGGTTGATCCTGACGCAGATTGTCGCGTCAGTCCTGATCTTTTGTCGTCTCCGTCCAAGAGCGGGACAGTCTCCCGACGATAGGATCGCCCGAGCGTGACGCACGCGCGCCGCTTGTATGGGGACCTATGACATGACCGTCACGATCAGCGCGCCAGTCGGCTATCACGGGCGGAACGGCGGGAACCGCGCGCCCGATGTCCGCGTCGTCCATGACCTTCTGTCGCGCATCCCACCGGGCAAGGGCGGCGCCGGTGCGGGTCTCAACCCGAATGCGGGCTACAGCGCGCAGACGGACCAGTACATCTACACGTTCCAGAAGTTCCACAAACTGGCCGTGCCGGACGCGACTGTTCATCCCGGCCATCAAACCCTCGTTCTTCTGAACCAACTTGCGAACGGTGGCGCCACCCCGCAACCCGGGCCCGGCCAGCCAGCAATACCGACGCCGGTGCCGCAGCCGGGGCCTGGCCCTGACGTTGCGCCGCTGCCGCTGCTTGCCGTGATGACGTCAACGATCGTGGGGCACGCCTATATCTCCGGTTTCGACAACAAGGCCAAACAGAAGAAGGGGCGGTTTCGTGTTCCGCTTTATCGATTGCGGCTCGGCCGCGCCGATACGAGCACCGGGGAATGGAAGCTGTCGACGCCTGTGATGGATTTTGATGTCGTCCGTTTCGGCGTCGCCTATGACGATGCGGCCTTCAGGGAGAACCCGCGCTATTCGCTGTTCCGCATGCAGGGGCCGCCGCTTGGAGAGTTCGTTCTGTCGCGGGCGAACTACCTCAAGGGCTCATGGCAATTCAAACTCAAGCCGCACTACTATGTTCATGACGGTCCGGACAACCCGCACTTCATGTCGAGCGATATCGGTTCCCCCCTGTTCGGCGCGCTCGGATGCATCGAGATCTGCTGGCCGGGCCGGATGAAACTCTTCGACGAGGCGACACGGCGCCTGGCTTTCGGGAACTTCGACGAGATCGGGTTCTACAGCCCCGAGGAGGCCGACGCGCGGATCACGAAAGCAGAAAGCTTCCGCTGCATCGTCGAAGCGGCTTTGAAGCCGGACTTGCTGCCGCTGACCGACTTCAGGGATATCGGCGGCCCGCCTCCGATCCGTGGATAGGGAAGCGGCCCTGGAGCGCTCATCCCAGGGTGATGCATCACGGACGCTTTGTCCACCTGCCGCCTCAAATGAAGATAAGCATCTATCGTGATGATAGCATGCTCCCTTGTACATTTCTGTCGGCGGCAAAAGCACTGTCCTACTACGTCGCCGCAAATCAATTGCTGCCTCGACTTGCGGTTGAAGGTCGGCGTCTGGTGCAATCTCGCTGTGCCCGCGGCAGTTACTCGCGGTATCTGTTGACCGGCCTGGCTTCGTGCACTAAAGGTATAGTAGTTCCGAGACCAGGCTATCGACAATCCGTAGGCTCTTAGTGGGGCGGTTCCGCTGTCGGGCGAGATGCGAGACCAGGGCGCGCTGGCTTAGTTGGTCTGAATCCCGAGAGGAGATATCAAGGTCTGGTCATCGGGGCGAAGCTGTCAGGTTTTGCGCGCGCCCGAAGTTCCGCATTGATGCAAGGCGGGCCTTTTCCACGTGCCGTCAGCGCGTCGTCAGCGGGCCAGAGCGGCATCAAGAAGCCTGATTTGCCGGGCGTTGGGCGGTTCTGCGGGCTCCCGCAGAACCGGGATGTCCGCCGGCAGGGGAATTCTCTGCAAGAACAGGATCCCCTCAAGAAAGCATGTGTCGAACATTGAACGACGAGTGGCCGAAGCTGGCGATTTCGGCGGTTCTAAAAGCCATGGGAGGCAGGGGATGGCTGAAAAGCAGAAACCGGAAGTGGTGTCATCCGACACCGCGAAGATCATCGCGCCGGCCGGCAACGGTCAAACCGCCGGCCCTGAAGTGGTGGGCGTGGACAAGATCCGCGACTTGCTGTTTGGCAACCAGATGCAGGACTATGACCGCCGTTTCTCCAAGCTGGAGGAACGGTTTCTGCAGCGCTTCAAGGAAATCGAGTCCGAAACAGCGCGCACGCTGAGTGCCCAGGACACAAATTCGAAGAAGCAGGTGGACTCGCTCGCAAGCCAGCTTCGCGAGGAAAAGGACCTGCGCGCCGATGCCGACAAGGAAATCGAGCGCTCTCTGCGCGAGCAGAACCAGTTGCTGGAAAAGCGCCTGCGAACGATGTCGGATCAGGTGAGCCAGCTCGAGCGGGACTTTGCCGACCGTCTGTCGCGCGAGGTGCAATCGCTGCATGACGAGATCAAGCGACGAAACGAGGACCTCCATCACACGATCGAGAAGATGTTCGCGGAACTCACGAACGTCAAAACTGATCGGAATTTGCTGGCCGGCCTCTTCGTCGAAGTGGCCAAGTGCCTGAATCAGGACAACGGGACAAAAATAGGCAAGGGTGCAGGCGACTCTTCGCGCGGCTGGCCAGCCAGCTAGCCTTCGCGAGATGAGCACCTCCGCCGCCGAGACCCTCGAGTGGCTGGTCCGTCCGCCCCCGGACGATGGCGGGGTGGACCGCAAGGTGCTGGCGGGTCTGCTCGTCGAGCTGGCGCGAACCGTCGAGCCGAGCTTCGCGCCGCCCAGCGGCTTCTCGACCATCGATCCGCGGCTCGACGAGCTGCGCCGCGTGCTGGTCGGGCACGAAATCGAGGTGCTCGGCCGGCTGCGCGAGGTCATCGAGGATCCCGAGCAGCTTGGCGTGGCTGTGGGTCGCGTGTTGCCGACCGCGGTCGCATCAAGCGATTCGCGGCTGGGCCAGGTCCTGGCGCCAGCGCTGGAGAAGGCGGCAGCGAGCTCGATTCGCAACGATCCGCGCGCGCTGATCGGCATCCTTCACCCGGTGATCGTCCCTGCGATCCGCAAGGCGGTCGGAGAGACGATCGACAACACCTTTCAGTCCCTGAACGAATCACTGCGGCAAAGCCTTAGCTGGCGCGGGCTGCGCTGGCGATTTGAAGCCTGGCGGACCGGCAAGCCCTTCGCCGAGGTCGTGCTCAATCACACCCTTGTCTATCAGGTTGAACACGTTTTCCTGATCCACAGCCACACGGGTCTCCTGATCTCGCATGTCGCGGCCGAGGATGCGGCAAGCCAGGATCCGCAGCTTGTTTCCTCGATGCTGACGGCGATCCAGGATTTCGTCCGCGATTCGTTCAAGGGCGCCGAACAGCAGGCGGTCGACACCCTGCGGCTCGGCGACCTGCGCCTGTGGTGCGAGGCGGGGCCGCTCGCGATGCTGGTCGCGGTCATCCGCGGCAATCCGCCGGAGGAGCTTCGCGGCAAGTTGCGCGACGTTCTTGCCCGCATTCATGAGGAGCGCCGCCAGACGCTCGAAATGTTCGACGGCGACAGCTCTGGCCTCCCCGATGTCGAGGCACATCTGGCCGGATGCGCGGCGTTGCGGCAACAGGGCAGGCGCACGCCCCGACGCGGCTTTCCGTGGTACGTCTTTGCGCTCGCGTTCCTGCTCGTGGCCATTGCCGGAGGCGTGGGGCTGTGGCGGTGGCAGGTCGCGCAAAGGATTGCGCAGGAGCAGGCGAGGATCGCCGCCGAGATGGCGCAGGAGCAGGCCAGAATCGCTGCCGAGCAGGAGCGTCTGCGCGCCGCCAAGGCCGAACGCCGTGCGGCTGAACTGCGGCGCTGGTCGGACTACATCGAACGACTGCGCGGCGAGCCGGGCATCGTCGTTACCGAGGCGGCCGAGCGTGACGGCAAGTTCGTGGTCGCGGGCCTGCGCGATCCGCTTGCCGCCGACCCTGTGGCGATCCTGGTCAAGTCCGGCATTGATCCGGCGGACGTTGTCAGTCGCTGGCAGCCTTACCAGGCGCTCGATACCGTCTTCGTGCTGAAGCGCCTCCAGGTTTCGCTCGCACCACCGCCCAGCGTGACGCTGTGGATCGCGGGCGATCGCATTCTGGCGGCGGGGTCGGCAACGCCCGTCTGGCTGTCGCGCGCGCGCACGGCGGCCCGCCTGCTGCCGGCGGGCGGTCCGCAGTTCGACTTCTCGCAAGTCCAGAACGTCGCCGAATCTGTCCTTGGCAACCTGCGCCGCGCCATCGAGGTCCGCGAGATCCGCTTCAATACCAACGAGTCGCTGCCGGCGCCCGGGCAGGAGGCTGTGCTCGACGAGCTGGCGAACGAGATCAAGGAACTGACGGCGCTGGCCTTCACGCTGCGCATGAAGGCACGCATCAGGCTCACCGGCCACTCCGACGACACCGGCCCCGGCACATACAACCTGTCGCTCAGCATCGCGCGGGCGGGTGCCGTGCTCGCGCTCCTGAAGAAGCGCGGCGTTGCTGACGATCTGGTCACGATCGGCGGCGCCGGCCAGCTTGATCCGGCCAACCTCGGCCAATCCGACAGCGCCCGCTCGCTGAACCGCCGCGTCTCGGCCACGGTCCGCTTCGAGGAGGAGCCATGACGGCGACGGTCCAGAAGAAGATTTGCATGCTTGGCGGCTTCTCGGTGGGCAAGACGAGCCTGGTCAAGCGCTATGTCCAGAGCATCTTCTCCGAGACCTATCTGACGACGGTCGGCGTCAAGATCGACAAGAAGACAGTGACGATGGGCGACCGGACCGTGCATCTGATTCTCTGGGATCTCGCCGGCGAGGACGACATGGCCTCGCTTCGGATGAGCTATTTGCGTGGCTCGGCCGGTTACATGCTGGTCGCCGACGGAACACGGCGGGCGACGCTTGACATGGCGCTGTCGCTGCACCAGCGCGTCGAGGCAGAGTGCGGTCCGCTGCCCTATACGCTGCTGGTAAACAAGCACGATCTCAGCGAGCAGTGGACGGTCTCGAACGGTGACCTAGAGGAGCTGCGCCGCGGCGGTTGGTCGGTGCGGCCCAGCAGCGCGCGCACCGGCGAAGGCGTCGAGGATGCCTTCACGGACCTTGCGGCCCGCGTCGCGCCCTGAACAATGGAAAAATTGCCAGCGCAAGTCATGGATCGGCTGCAGGCGCTGACCCTGGCAGGCCGCGCGGTCGCCTTTCTTTATGTGGACGATGCCCTGGTGCTCATCGATGCCGGCGGGCAACTGGAGGCGTATGGCCTGGCCGCGCTGCGCCTCGGCGCGCCTGCCGTCGAGCAGGCGGTGTTCCTGGAGGGATTTCTGCCGCTTATCGAGACACCGTACCTGCTCCCCTCCGTTGAGATTGCCAGGGGCCGCGCTGCCGATCTTCATTTCTGGCGGGACGAGGGCGGCGTCTGGGTAGTACTGCTGGAGGTGACGTCCGAGCGCGATGCGGCACGGCGCATGCAGCAGAAGGCCTATGACATGACGCTGCTGCAGGAACGCGAGGCGATGCTCAATCGGCGCCTGGAGGCCGCCAACGCGGCGCTGCTCGCGGCCCAGCGCGAGCTCGAAGCCTCGCGCGACGCCCTGCTGCGTGCGCACACGGCGCTGGAAGCGCAGTCGGCCGAGCTGGCGCGGTGGAACAAGACCCTCGAGGAGCGTGTGGCGGCGCAGGTCAGCGAAATTGAGCGCATAAACCGGTTGAAGCGGTTCCTCGCGCCGTCGCTCGCGGAGCTGATCGTGTCGACGGGCGACGAAAGCATCCTCCAGAGCCATCGTCGGGACATCGCCGCGCTTTTCTGCGACGTACGCGGCTTCACCGCCTTTGCCGAGAATGCGGAGCCTGAAGAGGTCGTCGAACTGTTGCGCGACTACCACGCAGCGCTCGTGCCGCTCATCCAGTCGTTCGAAGGCACGCTCGATCGCTTCGTCGGCGACGGGATGATGGTGATCTTCAACGATCCGCTGCCGTGTCTTAACCCGGCCGAGCGTGCCGTCAGGCTGGCTGTGGCCATGCGGGATGCTGTGGCGGCGCTGGCAGTGCTGTGGCGCAAGCGCGGCCACCAGATCGGTTTCGGCATAGGCATCGCGCAGGGCTTTGCCACAATGGGCCAGATCGGCTTCGAAGGGCGTTTCGACTACAGTGCGATCGGCACTGTCGTGAACACAGCCGCTCGCCTCAGCGACGTTGCATCGGACCGCCAGATCCTGGTGACATCGCGGGTCGCCACGGCGGTTGGCGATTTCGTCGAGCTCACCGAGATCGGGATGCTGGCGATCAAGGGCCTCAGCCGTCCGCTCGCGGTCTCCAACGTGGTGGCGCTGAAATCCGAGCTGCTTCCGCAATAGCCAAACCCGGTGAGGCGAGAGAGACTACCCCACGTGGACACGCTCATTCGTCGGGAGGGGAAGCGGTGCCCAACCAATTCCGGTTCTCCGTGCTCGTGCTGCCGAACGTGCCGTGGCCCGAGTTTCTCCGTCGCTGCCGGCAGGTCGAGGCACTTGGTTTCGACTCCATCGGTCTCGCCGACCATCTGGTCGATTGGGCTGGTGGCAAGGGACCCTGGTTCGAGCTGTGGTCACAGCTTGCCGCCATCGCCCAGGCCACAACGCGCATTCGTCTGACAACCCTGGTCGCGCAGATTCCGTTGCGCAACCCCGCCCTCCTGGCATTGCAGGCCCTTACGGCGGATCACATTTCCGGCGGCCGGCTCGATGTGGGGCTTGGCATCGGGCTGGAGATCGACCCGTCATATCGCATGATGGGCATTCCGAACTGGAGTGCGAAAGAACGCGTCGCGCGTTTCGGCGAGTATGTCGAGATTGTCCACCGGCTGTTGTCGCACGAGGAGACGTCGCTTCAGGGCCGCTTCTATCAGGTGGATGGAGCCGCCCTTCGTCCGCGTCCTGTCCAGTTGCCGCGCCCACCTATCATGATCGCGGCGATGGGGCCCGTCATGCTGGGTCACGCCGCGCGTCATGCCGACATCTGGAACAGCATCAGCTTCGCCAAAACCTTCGAGGCCCAGATCGACGAGACGCGGCGTCGCATCGCAGCTATCGACGCACGATGTGCCGCCATCGGTCGCGACCCGGCCAGCCTGCGCCGCTCCTATCTCATGTTCGATCCGACCTCCCGTTCCAGCGGGGGCAGGATCAGATACTACGAGTCCGAGGAGATGTTCGCGCAGATGGTCGAGCAGGTGATTGCGCTCGGCATCCCGGAGATAGCCCTCTACTACCCGATGCTGGATGAACAGGTGCCGATGTTCGAGCGCATCGCGCGGCACGTGCTGCCGGCGTTGAAGACGACGCACAGATGAACCTCAGGGCGTGTTCTCTTCAAGCGAAAGAGAGCAAGGATTGTTGCCGGGAGCGCGCCACTCCAGTGGCGCATCGCCCGCAGCGAAGCGGAGGGCGACCAGCGGCGTGTACGCAAGACGGCACGCCGTCGGCGCCACTGGAGTGGCGCGCCCCCGGCAGGAACGGCATTTGAGATCCGAGCTAGAGCCGGTCCTTGTGCTCGACGATCTTCCAGTAGGTATCCTTGTTCAGGATCTTGCCGTCGCGGAATTCGTAGATGTCGCAGCCCTGGTAGTTCAGGTCCTCGCCGTCGGCGCCCTTGCCCTTCACGGTCCAGACCGAAAGGGCGCGGTTGCCGGCGAGGATGTACTCCTTGTGTTCCCAGCGCATGTCCGGGATAACCTTGAAGCGGTCGGCCAACGCCTTGCGGATCGTCGCCTTGCCGCTGAGCGTGCGGCCGACCGGCTCCGGCCCGCGCGCCAGATAGAAGGTAGCGTCCTCGGCGAAGAACGAGACGATGCGCTCGACATCGCGGCTGTTGAATGCGGCAGAGATGGCCTTCATCAGGTCAAGCGTGACGGTAGCTTCGGGCATCGCTGTTTGCTCCTGGTTTCTGGTTTCGGCGGTACCTTGCGGCATGACAGCTTTCAGGCGGCAGGGCGGCTTCGTGCAAGGCGTTTGTCCTTCCAGGCGAAGTAGCGCATGGCCAACGGCAGAAACCACGGGTTTCCGCGATACAGCGGCAGAGTCGGAAATGGCGCCTGCTCGAAGGCAGTAGTCCCCTCCGGCAGGCCAAGAATCTTCTGCGCGATCTTCAGTCCGAAGAGCGAGCCCATCGGCACGCCGGCGTAGTTGTAGCCCATGCCGTACCAGATGCCGTCATGGCAGCCGATATGCGGCATCATGTCGAAGGTCCCGGCGCATTGTCCCGTCCAGACATGGCTGAGCCTGACGTCGGCGAGGTCGGGCAGCGCGCGTCTGAGACGCCCATGCAGCAGCGTCGCGATGGCGACGGGATCCTGAAGTCCATTGGCCGTGGCGCCGCCGAACAGCAGGCGCGGCGAGTCGGGCGCCGGACGGAAGAAATCAATGTCGAGATTGGAATCGATCACCGTGCGCCGGTGCGGAAGCTGCTTCTCCAGCAGCGCCGGCGGCAACGGTTCCGTCGCCGCCATGTAGCCGACGAAGGGAATGACGCGCCGTGCATGCCAGGCGAAGTGCGGGGGCGTGTAGCCGTTGGTGGCGATCACCACATCGCGCGCGCGTGTCTCTCCGGCGGCAGCGGTGATGCGGAAGCGCCCGGGTTGTCCGGCTTGCCCGATCGTTGTCACCTCGCAACGACCGAAGATCGCGACGCCCGCATCCAGTGCCCGCGTCATCAGTCCGTGATGATAGAGGCCCGGATGCAGGGATCCGAGATCGGGAATGACGGCACCGCCATCGTAGAGGTCGGTCGCCATCTCCTCGCGCAGCCGTGCGCGCGGCACCATCCAGTAGGGCAGCCCGAGATCGGCCTTCATGCCGTCCAGTTCGCGTTCCAGCACGGCGTAATGCGCTGCCGAGGTTGCTGCGATGAGCCGGCCGCAGCGCACGGCGTGGCACGCGATGCCTTCCTCTTCAATGAAGGCAAGCGTGCTCTCGTAGGCCATCGACAGGTCGCGATAGATGGCCGTGGCGTGGGTGGTGCCTTTCGTCGCCTTCAGGTCGATATAAGGCCACTTCAGGGTGCGGCCCAGAAATCCGGCATTGCGGCGAGACGCGCCGAAGCCCGGTCGCTCCTTGTCGAATACCGCAACGCTTCGCCCCGCCCGCGCCAGCGTCAAGGCCGCGCGCAACCCCGTATAGCCCGATCCAACGATGACCGCGTCGTATGAGGGAGCAAGCGTGCCACCGGCGCTCTCGGTCAGCGGCGCGGCCTCCCACCACCAGGGCGCGTTTCGGAAGTCGGTGGTTAGAAGGTCTTTCATCGAGCAGATTTCCACAGCGGAACTTCGCTCATATCAAGGGGCTTGGCCATGGTTTCGATTTGCCGGCGTAGTATGCCCACGGATCGGATAGTGCAGGATCGAGGGAGTGGTAATGGAGGCCAGCGGCATGCAATCCCTCAACCGGGACGACGTTCTTCGCAGGTACCGGCGCTGGCGAGAATTGCGCACCGAGATCCAGACCGCGGCGCTGAAGAACATGTCGCACGCAGCCTTTCTGAGGGGTGCCAAACGAATCGGCTTGGCAGACGGCAACACCGTCATCGCCAACAGCGAGGCCGAGCTGTCCCTTGCCTATGATCTTGCTCTCTATAGCGTCGGAGCGGGAACGACGCGTGCCATCGACCGCTGTGCCCGTACCCGGCCGAAGAATGGTGATCCCGATGAAGCACTCGTGCTGCAAGCCTTGTGCGCCGCGCGCTTTTCCGTGTTCCGTGTCATTGAAAAAAACGAGATTGTCGGCGTGCTTCTCAAGGACCTGCTGCGCGGTGGTGAGGTCTGGCTGCTGGACGAAGGCCTGGAACAAACTCTGCGGCATGGCGAATTTCTTGCAGCAAGGGTCGCCCCTGTCGAGGGCTTCGTCATCACGTGCGGCGTGTTCGTTCCTTTCGATCGACAAGCGGCAGGCGAGATGGAGGCCGTGCTCAAGATCGGAAACGATCAGGCGATATCTGCCCTGTTGGCAGATGACAAACGGTTTCCCGAGCACGTCTACCGGATCGCGGTAACGCGCGAGTTGATGAGGCGGGTCGCGTACCAGTGAGCAGTCCCGGAAGCCAATCCCGGTACCCGCAGGAGCCGAGGACTATCGGCTTACGTTACCGCTCGACGCCGCTGACCGTGCGGGTGCAGCGGCGACAGATGTCAACCGCTCCGCGAGCGCTTTTCAACAGAGGCGGCATTGAAATGTAGAAACGTATCTACATATAGTATTGCTGCGGAGGCTGAAATGACGACAACCACTCTGACAAGCCGGGAGTTCAATCAGGATACCAGCCGTGCCAAGAAGGCGGCGCAACGCGGTCCGGTCTTCATCACGGATCGCGGCCGGCCTGCGCATGTCCTGCTGACGATCAGGGATTATCAGCGCCTGACCGGCAGCACTATGAGTCTTGCCGAGGCGCTCGCCCAGGCAGGCGATGCTGATTTCGACTTCAAGCCGCCCCGCCTTGGAGGAGGTATCTTCAAGCCGGCCGACCTCGGCTGATGTTTCTGCTCGACACCGCCGACTTCGAACCTACCGGCGTCGCACTGCTCAATCCGTGGCTGCCCCAACCTGCCGGCGGCGCTGGATGAAGCAATCAGGTGCTGCCGTCGAGCCTTCTCGTCGCTGCACCGCTAATCGAGGGAGGGCCTGATGCGGATGCAGCCTATGGTCATCGGCCATCACTACATGGCATCAGCCGGCCAGTATCTCGCCACCGAAGCGGCGCATGACATCCTGCGCGCCGGCGGCAACGCGATCGATGCGGGCGTCGCCGGCGGCATCGCGCTGGGTGTCGTACACAGCGATCAGGTCCAGTTCTCCGGCGTGGCGCCGATGCTGATCTACCTTGCCGAGCGCGACGAAGTCGTGTCGATCGCCGGTCTTGGCTGGTGGCCGAAGGCGCTGAACGTCGAGAGGTTCATCCGCGACCACAATGGCACGATTCCCACGGGCATCCTGCGCACGGTCGTTCCGGCGGCGCCTGACGCCTGGCTGCTGGCGCTGGAACGCTACGGCACGATGAGCTTCGGCGAGGTTGCGGCATCGGCCATCCGCTATGCGCGCGAGGGCTTCGCGGTGCATAGCGTCATGGCGACGTATCTGCAGGACAAGGCCGAGGATTATCGGCGCTGGCCGCAAAACACTGCGATCTGGCATCGCAACGGCGCGCCGCTGCGGGAAGGCGACCGGCTGGTGCAGGCCGATCTTGCCCGCACGATCCAGTTCATGGCCGACGAGGAAAAGGCAGCGGCGGGCAGGGGTCGCGATGCCGGGCTGGCGGCGGCGCGCGACGCCTTCTATCGCGGCGACATTGCCCGGACGATCGCAAAGTATCACCGGGAGAACGGCGGCCTGCTCACGCAGCAGGATCTCGCCGAGTACCGCTCCGAGGTCGAGAAGCCGCTGCGCCACACCTTCAAGGGCACCGACGTGTATAGCTGCGGTCCCTGGTGCCAGGGGCCGGTTCTGCTGCAGATGCTGTCGCTGTTGAACGAGGTCGATCTCAGGGCACTGGGCCACAATTCGAAGGAGTATGTCCATCTGCTGGCCGAGGTCATGAATCTCTGCTTTGCTGATCGCGAGCGCTACTATGGCGATCCGCGCTTTGTCGACGTTCCCATGGAGACGTTGCTGTCGCCTGCCTATGCGCAGGAACGGCTGAAGACGATCCGCAGTGATCGCGCCTTTGGCGAAATGCCGCCGCCCGGTTCTGTCGGCGGCTACAGTGCGGGCCGCACCGGGAAGCCGTCCGTGGCCGCCGCCGCGCCGGGGTTGCCGGGCGACACCTCCTATGTCTGCGTGGTCGATTCCCGGGGCAACGCGTTTTCAGCGACCCCGAGCGACGTGTCCTGGGAAGGGCCGGTCATTCCCGGGCTTGGGCTCTGCCCGTCATCGCGTGGCTCGCAGTCATGGGGCGATCCTGCCCATACCTCCGTCGTTGCGCCGGGCAAGCGGCCGCGGCTCACGCCCAATCCCGCGATGGCGATGCGCAAGGGCGAATTCCTGATGCCGTTCGGCGCGCCGGGCGGTGACCTGCAGCCGCAGGGCATGATGCAGGTGCTGATCAATCATCTGGTCTTCGGCATGGACATCCAGCAAGCGGTCGAGGCACCACGCTTCGTGACCCGCAACTTCCCCGACAGCTTCGAGCCGCATACCTACTATCCCGGCCGACTTGATCTCGAGCGTGGGATTGGCCAGCCTGCGGGTGATGCGCTGGATGCCATGGGCCACAAGGTGAACTGGCTGCCTGATCTCTCCCTCAGAACCGCAGGAGTCTGCGCCGTCTCCGCCGACCTCAAGAACGGCAGGCTCTATGGGGCGGCGGATCCGCGCCGTACTGGCCGGGCGATGGGCTGGTAGAGATCGAGCGCAGGCTGCTCTCAGGTCCGGTTGCGCACCATGGCCCGGCGGGCGAGTGATTTGATTTGCCGCCACAGCGGAGACACCAACCGGCTGGTCAGCGGAATGGCGAGCAGGCCGACAATGAACCCGGCCACGCCGGCGCCGGCGGCCTCTACCAGCCAGGCGACAAGGGACCCCGCAACGGGCACGGCCTGCCCGACAGCAGCCCCCGCATCGTGCAGCGCGTGGCTGGGCCAGCCGAGGCCATACGCCTCAAGGCCATGAAGGATGATGCCGCCGCCGACCCAGATCATCGCTGCCGTGCCGATGACCGCCAATGCGCGAAGCAGATACGGCATGCCCAGGACGAGGGCGCGGCCGGTCACGTGCAGAGGCATGCCGACCGGCGAGCCGGGCGCAACACCCGCAAGCGCCAGGCCGACATCGTCCGCCTTTACGATGAGCGCGACGACACCATAGACCGCCGCCGTGATGCCGAGGCCGACCAGCGCAAGGATGATTGCCTGGTTCACCGGGCCATTGCCGGGGATTGCGGCAAGGGTAATGGCCATGATCTCGGCCGAGAGAATGAAATCGGTCTTGATCGCGCTTGCGATCTTCTCATCCTCGAAGGCCCGGGCATCCAGCGCGATGGTTTCGACCTCGGCTTCGTGAACGTGCGCCTCGTGCGGAAAAAAGAACTCGTAGACCTTCTCGACGCCTTCGTAGCAAAGATAGGCGCCGCCAAGCATCAGAAGCGGTGTTATAGCCTGGGGCAGGAAGAGGCTCAGGATCATCGCTGCGGGCAGCAGGATCAGGAGCTTGTTCTTGAGCGAGCCAAGCGCGATCCTGCCGATGATCGGCAGCTCCCGCGCCGGCGTGAACCCGGTCACATAGCGCGGCGTGACGGCCGTATCGTCGATGACCACGCCAGCGGCCTTTGCGCCGGCCTTGGTTGCCTGGGTCGCGAGATCGTCGAGCGATGCGGCGGCGACCTTGGCCAGCGCCGCAACATCGTCGAGAAGGGCCAACAAACCAACGCTCATGGGCAACAACCGTTCGTGAAACTTGAGGGAAACTCTGGCCGCTCAAGCCTTCTTCTGCACCTCAATGATTGCCCTGCGATGGGTGCCGTCGCCGACCTTCTTGTTCTCGTCGTGCGCCTCGACCTTGAAGCGAAGCTTGCGGCCGTCAACCTCCAGGAGTTCGGCCTTGACCGTAACCTTCTGGCCCTTGGGCGTGGCGCCGAAATGCTTGACGTTGACCTCGAACCCGACGGTCGTATGACCGCCCGGGAGCTGGGCCTGTACTGCCTGAATAGCCGCGCGTTCCATCAGGCCGATCATCGATGGTGTCGACAACACGCCGTCACCGCCCATGTGCCTGACAACCAGCGTATCGTCGACCGCCGTCGTGATTTCCGCCGTCAGGCCCGGGGCCAACCGTTCGCTCGCCATGGCAATATCTCCTCTGCTTCTCGTATCGATCAGGCTTCACACATGCACGGCCTCGCCCAGCGCGCGCAGGCTCGCCTCGTGAAAGGCTTCGCTCAGGGTGGGGTGCGCGTGGATGGTGCCGGCAATGTCCTCCAGCCGCGCGCCCATCTCCAGCGCCAGGCTAAACGAGCCAGCCAGCTCCGAGACACCGGCGCCGACGGCGGCGATGCCGAGCACGAGGTGATTGTCGGCGCGCGCGACCACCCGCACGAAGCCGTCCTCGGCACGCAGCGTGAGGGCGCGGCCGTTAGCCTGCAGCGGGAACGTTGCCGTGACCACCTCGCGGCCTGCGGCGCGCGCCGCGTCAGGCGCCAGGCCGACGCTCACCACCTCGGGATCGGTGAAGCAGATCGCCGGGATCGCGATCTTGTCGAAGCTGCGGCGCTGGCCGGCGATGATCTCCGCCACCATGCTGCCCTGCGCCATGGCGCGATGCGCCAGCATCGGCTCGCCGGAGAGATCGCCGATCGCCCAGATATTGCGCATGGAGGTGGCGCAGCGCTCGTCGATGCGCACGCTGCCGTTGCCGTTCATCGTCAGGTCCAGCCGCTCCAGCGCCAGCCCTGAAACGCGTGGTCGCCGTCCCACCGCAACCAGGAAATAATCCGCCGCGAGGTCACGCGGCGTGCCGCCCGCGTCTTCCACACGCAGAGCGGTGCCGTCGCCGGAAAGGCTGGAGGCACGCGCCCGTGTCAGTACCTCGACGCCCAGCGCCTGCAGGCGGCGCGCGACAGGGCGCGCCAGCTCCGCATCATAGGCCGGCAGGATGCGCTCCTCCGCCTCGACCACTGTGACCTTGCTGCCGAGCTTGGCGTAGGCAGTCCCGAGCTCCAGTCCGATATAGCCGGCACCCACGACGACCAGGCGCTGCGGCAGGGCAGGCAGGGCCAGCGCTTCGGTCGAGGAGATCACCTTGCCGCCGAACGGCAGGCCGGGCAGCGCTACGGGCTCGGAGCCGGTGGCCAGCACCACGTGCTCGGCGCGGATCACCTGCGGGCCGGTGTCGGCCTCGACGCGGCAGGTCTTGCCGTCGAGCATTGCAGCGCGTCCCCGCACGGTCTTGACGTTGTGGCGTTTCAGCAGCGCCGTCACGCCGCCCTTCAGCCGGCCGACGACCGAATCCTTCCATTCCAGCGTGCGCGGGAAGTCGATGCTCGGGCGTTCGACCCGCAGGCCGAAGGGCGCCGATTTCGCCTGTTCCACGGCATGGCCGAAGGCATCGGCAGCGTGGATCAGCGCCTTGCTGGGGATGCAGCCCACATTCAGGCAGGTGCCGCCGAGGTACTGCTCCTCGACCAGCGCCACGTCGAGTCCAAGCTGGCCGGCGCGGATTGCCGTGACGTAGCCGCCCGGCCCGCCGCCGATCACCAGCACCTTTACGCCGATGTCGCGCATGTCAGCCTGGCCCCTCGATGAAGATCGTGGCCGGCGCTTCCAGCAAGGCCCGGATGCGCTGGATGAATCGGGCGGCGTCGTAGCCATCGACGATGCGATGGTCGAACGAGGAGGAGAGATTCATCATGCGCCGCGGCACGAACTGGCCGTCCTGCCAGACCGGCCGCATCACCTGCTTGTTCACGCCGATGATCGCCACCTCCGGGCGGTTGATGACCGGCGTGCTGACGATGCCGCCCAGCGCACCGAGGCTAGTGATGGTGATCGTCGATCCCGTCAGCTCCTCGCGGGTGGCGCGTCCCTCGCGCGCGGCCTGCGCCAGGCGCTGCGCCTCGCTGGCACATTCCCATAGCCCGCGCGCCTCGCAATGGCGCACGACGGGGACCATCAGGCCGCCTGGCGTCTGGGTGGCGATGCCGATATGCACGCCGCCGTAGCGCTCCACGACATCGTTGTCATCGTCATAGTGCGCGTTCATCTGCGGAAAATCGGCGACAGCCTTCACCAGCGCCTGCATCAGGAAAGGCAGCAGCGTGAGCCGCACGTGCCCCGGGCGTTCCTCGGCATTGAGCGTCGCGCGCAGCTCTTCGAGCGTGGTGACGTCCACTTCCTCAACATAGGCGAAGTGCGCCGCGCGCCGCTTTGAGTCGGCCATGCGCTGCGCAATCCGCCGGCGCAGCCCGACCACCTTCACCGTCTCGACCGCGGTGTTGGCGACGCGCGTTGCGGCGACCGGTGCCGCCGGCGTGCCGTGCAGGAAGGCCTCCAGATCATCGTGCGTGATGCGGCCGGCGGGCCCGCTGCCGCGCACCTGACGCAAATCGATGCCGGCGTCGCGCGCGCGCTTGCGTACCGACGGTGCCGCCAGCGGCTTTTCGCCGGCCGGGCGCGGTGGACCAGATGCAGCACCGGGCAGGGAACGCGGCAGCGGTGCGCGCAGGGCCGACGCCGCGCGGCCGGCATCCAGGCCGGTGCGAGCCGCCACATCAGCCGCTGCGCCTGCGCCGGGACCCATCTCGATTTCGGCAGACTCGCGACGCATGCTGCCGCCGGATGCCGGCCGCATTGCCACGACGTTGTCGGTACTGGCTGCTGCGCTTGCGCCGGCCTGGCGCGGCTTCGCCGCGATGTCAGCCTCCGCGTCGCCGGTTGCGCCGGCGACTTCGAGCCGCACGAGCTCGGCGCCCACCGCGAGCTTGTCGCCCACCTCGCCGCCCAAGGCCACCACGGTGCCGGCCACGGGTGCGGGAATTTCTACCGTCGCCTTGTCAGTCATCACGGCCGCAAGCACCTGGTCCTCCAGCACGCTGTCGCCCACCTTCACGTGCCACTCGACCAGCTCGGCCTCGGCCACGCCCTCGCCGACATCCGGCAGCTTGACGATGCGCAGCGCCACGTCACGCCTCCATCACGTCGCGCAGCGCGCGGCCGACGCGGTCGGGGCCGGGGAAGTAGTCCCATTCCTGCGCGTGCGGGTAGGGGGTGTCCCAGCCGGTGACTCGCATGATCGGCGCCTCGAGATGGTAGAAGCAGTTCTCCTGCACCAGCGCCACCAGCTCGGCGCCGAAGCCTGACGTCAGCGTCGCCTCGTGCACGACCACGCAGCGGCCCGTCCTGGTCACCGAGGCCACGATCACCTCAAGGTCGAGCGGCACCAGCGTGCGCAGATCGATGATCTCGGCATCGATGCCGGTCTCCTCGGCTGCCGCCTGCGCCACGTAGACCATCGTGCCGTAGGCCAGCACCGTGACGGCGCTGCCGGGCCGGCGCACGGCCGCCTGGCCCAGCGGCACGGTATAGTGGCCGTCGGGCACTTCACCCTGCGGATGGCGCGACCACGGCGTCACCGGGCGGTCGTGGTGTCCGTCGAATGGTCCGTTGTAGAGCCGCTTGGGCTCCAGGAAGATCACGGGATCGTCGTCCTCGATCGCAGCAATCAGCAGGCCCTTGGCGTCGTAAGGGTTTGACGGCACCACGGTCTTCAGGCCGCAGACATGGGTGAACAGCGCCTCCGGGCTCTGGCTGTGCGTCTGGCCGCCGAAGATGCCGCCGCCGGTGGGCATGCGCACCACCATTGGCGCCGTGAACTCGCCGGCCGAGCGGTAGCGCAGCCGCGCCGCTTCGGACACGAGCTGGTCGTAGGCCGGATACATGTAATCGGCGAACTGGATCTCCGCGCAGGGGCGCAGCCCATAGGCCGCCATGCCAACCGCGACCCCGATGATACCGGATTCGTTGATTGGCGTGTCGAAACAGCGCTGCGTGCCGTATTTCTGCTGCAGCCCCTGCGTGGCTCGGAACACGCCGCCAAAATAGCCCACGTCCTCGCCGAACACCACGACGTCCTCGTCGCGCTGCATGCTGACATCCAGCGCATCGCGTATCGCCTCGATCATCGTACGCCGCGGCACGGTCAGCTCCCTCTCATCGGCAGGGCGTTCGCGAGCACGGAGCGCGGGTGTAGCTTGCACCGTATTCCCTTCTCCCCGCGAAGGCGGGGAGAAGGTGGCGCGTAGCGCCGGATGAGGGGCTTCACGGCGCTGCAGCAGGCACCATGCGGCGATGGCGGGAGCGTTGGCCTTTCAGGTCCATACATCGCTTGTTGCAAGTCAGCGAAGCCCCTCATCCGCCCTTCGGGCACCTTTTCCCCGCCTTCGCGGGGAGAAGGCAGAACGGCAAGCGAGCGCCTTGCGCGGATTTTGGTATTGCCGGAAGACATTCAGATCCCTGCCTGCTGGCGCTGGCGGCGCAGGTGGGGCGGCATCTCGGCGTAGACTCCCTCGAACATGTCGCGCGCCGATGGATGCGGGCCGGCATGCAGCGTGCCATGCGCCTCGGCTTCCTTCTGGGCCGCGATCACTTCCGACATGATCTCCGCTTCGGCCTGGCGGTAACGCTCTTCCGTCCAGGCGCCGCGCACAATCAGGTGATTCTTCAGCCGGATCACCGGATCGCCCAGCGGCCAGGCGTCGGATTCGGCCTTGGGACGATACACCGAGGGGTCGTCTGACGTCGAATGCGCACCCACGCGGTAGGTGACGTACTCGACGACCGTGGGTCCGAGGCCCCGGTGCGCGCGCTCGACGGCCCACTTCGCCACGGCATGCACGGCGAGATAGTCGTTGCCATCGACGCGCAGCGCGGGAATGCCGAAGCCCAGACCGCGCGCGGCAAAGGTGCCCGAGCCGCCGCGTGCAATGCCCTGGAAGGTCGAGATCGCCCACTGGTTATTGACGATGTTGAGCACCACCGGCGCCTTGTAGGTCGAGGCGAACACCAGCGCGGCGTGGAAGTCGGATTCGGCCGTGGAACCATCGCCGATCCAGGCGGCGGCAATCCGGGTGTCGCGCTTGATGGCGGATGCCATGGCCCAGCCCACCGCCTGCGGGTACTGCGTGGCGAGGTTGCCGGACACCGTGAAGAAGCCGTGCTCGCGCGAGGAGTAGAGCACCGGGAGCTGGCGGCCTTTCAGCGGATCGCGCTCGTTGGAATAGATCTGGCACATCATGTCGACCATGGGATAGCCGCCGGCGATCAGCAGGCCGGCCTGCCGGTAGGTCGGGAAGTTCATGTCGCCGGGCTCAAGCGCGCGGCGGAAGGCGCAGCTCACCGCCTCCTCGCCCATGTGCTGCATGTAGAATGACGTCTTGCCCTGGCGTTGCGCCATCAGCATGCGCGCATCGAAGGCGCGCAGCGTCATCATGTGCCGCAGGCCTTCCCGCAATTCGGCGTCGGAGAGAAGGCCCGCCCACGGGCCGACCGCCTGGCTCTCGCGGTTGAGCACACGGATAATTGAAAACGCCAGCTCGCGAATCTCCTCCGCCTTCACATCGACCGGCGGCCGGTCCACGGCGCCGGCGCGCGGTATGGCGACATCGCTGAAATCAGGCGTGCCGCCGGGGCGCACCGCCGGCTCGGGGACATGGAAGGCGAGCGGCTGGCGTTCGGACATGGGCACTCCCGGTTCCTGCCACGACGATGCGCAATCCTATTGTGGGGACGCGGCGCCGTTCACGCCAGTGCGATCCGGAGCGCCGGCGGGAACTTTCAGCGACGCCTCGGGTTTGTTGTTCGGACGTGCGCAGCATTCCCGCTGCGGCGGACTATGCGCGCGACTCGTGCGGAATCCTGCGAAAGGAACAACCATGGCTCTGACCCGAAGCCTACGCGCCGCCGCGGCCCTCGGCGCCGCGCTCGCATTCACCACCGCTCCCGTTGCAGTGGCGCAGCAGACTCCTTCGCCGCAGCCCGAAAGCAAGGCGCCACAGCCGCAGCAGGTAAGCGACAAGGAGATCGAGGTGTTTGCCGCCGCTGCGACTGAAGTGCGTCAGCTCAACAAGCAATGGGCGCCGAAGGTGGAGGAGGCGGCGAAGCAGGGGCCGGAAGCCGAGCAGAAGGTGCGTGAACAGGCCCTGACTGAGATGGCCCAGGCGGTGGAGCGCAAGGGCATGACAGTCGATCGCTACCAGCAGATCTTCACTGTCGCGCGCGCCGACCCTGAGGTGCGGCGCAAGATCATCGAGAAGATGCCGAAGGACGAGCAGGAGTAGGGGCGCCGCTAGGCCGCCCGCCGCACGCTACGGATGGCGCCGGTGTAGTCGGGGCTGACCGCCGAACGCAAGCCGCCGTCCAGCACTTCGGCGGCGAGGCGGTCGGCTTCCTGTTCGCAGGCATCGTCATCGCCGCCAACGGCGATGAAGCGCGAGCTGGCGCGCCGGCCGGGCGCCGCGCCGCGTGCCGCCCGCTGTTGCAGGACATGCACAAGCTCGTGGGCCAGCAGCCAGCGACCTTCCGCCGATACCGGTTCGTATTCGCCGTCGGCGAACAGGATGTCGTTGCCCAGCGTCAGTGCGCGCGCCTTCAGCGTTTCGCAGAGCCGGGCGGCAATCGGCCCGGTATGAACCCGCACGTCGGAAAGGTCGGCGCCGATGCGCTCCTGCATGAAGCGCCGCACCGATGGGTCAAGGGGGTCCGCCTCGCCGCAGTCCAGCCACAGCCTGAGCAGCTCCCGTGGAATAAGGATCTCGCTGTCGCCCATTGCCCGCTCCCTGCATCCCCGGCTGCGCGACGTCTCTTCCAGAAATCGCGTGCCACTGAACAAAGTGAGTGTACACTCATAGAATAATGAGCGAAGACTCACTGTCAAGCGGGAGATTGCAGGGTCCGTGAAAGCCTGTGGATAACTTCTCCGGGGACGTTCGCCTACGAGCCAAAATCCTCCCGGAGCAGGCATTCGCGTAGGGCAATTTTGGCGTCGTCCTGAGCGCAGCGAAGGACCTTGCGGTCGCCCGACAGGGTAGGCTCGCGGCGGTGAATCACCGATTCTGCGGGGCTTGTCCGAACCATCGCAGGGTCCTTCGCTGCGCTCAGGACGACGAACAAATACGGCGTCAAGGGCCATGCGAATGCCCCTGCGCCAAGGGCAGGAGTTTAAGCCGGCTCGGTGTCCGCTATACCTCGATGCCCGCGGCGGCGAGGTCGAGGCCGTAGACGCGGCAGGCGGTGTCCATGAACAGGGCGCGCTTTTCGGCGACGGAGCAGCCATCGGCGAGACGCTTGAAGGCGTTCCACAGCACGACCCAGCTACAGGTACCCTTGTCGACCGGGAAGTTGCTTTCGAACATGGCGCGCGCCGGACCAAACGCGTCGATGCAAGTGTCAACGTAGGGCTTCCACGTGTCCGCAAGCACCTGCGAGCTTGCCGGGCGCTCGCCGGCGTGCAGGCCAAAGCCCATCACGTGCATGCCCATGCCGCCGAGCTTGACGTTCACGTTGGGGCAGCGGGCAAGCTCGCGCATCGACTCGCGCCACTCGGCAAAGACTTCGTCCAGCCGTCCGGCATAGGGACCGATACCCGCCGGGCCGCCGATGTGATCGCAGATGATCGTGGTATCGGGAAAGGCGCGGGCGAGATCGATCAGGTCGGCGAGCTGGGTGTGCAGGATCCAGGCATCGAAGGTGAGCCCGAGTTTTGCGAGATGCGCGAAACCGCGGCGGAAGGCGGGATCCCGCAACAGGCCCGGCGGCGGGTTGGCGGTGGTGGCCTTGATGTCGTCCTTGTGCCACGCCGCCACGTTGCGGATGCCGCGGAATCGGCCGCCGGCCGCCGCGACATGCGCCGCCAACGCTTCACCCGCCAGCTCGCCGAAGCGCAGATCGACATTGCCGATGATTCCGGCGCAGGCGCGGACACGACCATAGGTTCCGCTGGCCGCCAGCGCCGCCACGCCATTCACGAACTCGGTTTCGCCCAGGGATCGCAAGTGCTGCGGCCCATAGGGGCGGTAGAAGACGCGGCACTCGACGAACAGCGACGCGATCAGGCGGTGCCCGCTTGCCGCATCCGCAAGGAATTCGGGCAGCATGTAGCGATGCCCGGGGGCGTCCATCAGGTGATGGTGCGGATCGACGATCGGCAGGTTGGGCTCGAGCTCGGGCTCGCTGTAGCGCGCGAGCCAGTCGGCACGCACCGGCAGAAAATCCTCCACAACAGGACGCGCCGTGGAACTGTCGCTCATGCCTTCCTCTCTTGCGGACCGAAGACGCCGGCCGCCGCCAGCGCCGCCAGACGCGGCTCGTCGTAGCCCAGCAGCTCGTCCAGGACTTCGCTGGTGTGCTGGCCCAGCAGCGGGGCCGCGACCGGGTCGGCCGGCGGCGTGAGCGAAAAACGGAAGGGCGGCGCGATGTTGGGTACCGTTCCGGCGGTCGGATGGGGAATTTCGCTGGCCACATTGCGTGCGCGCATCTCGGGGCTGGCGAAAGCCTCGTCGATCGTGCGCACCGGGCCGGCCGGCACGTTGGCCGCTTGCAGCAATTGCATCCACGCATCGCGCGGACGCGTCGCGAAAATGGCGTCGAGAACGGCATACAGCGCGTCACGATGGGCCGCGCGGGCGGGATTGGTGACGAAGCGCGGATCGTCCGCCAGCTCGGGGCGTTCCAGCGCTTCGGCCAGGCGGCGAAAGAGCCGGTCGTTTACGCACGTGAGGTAGAAGGGCGCATCGCTGGCATTGAACAGCCCGACCGGCGAGGCGCCCGGCGGCGCCTGGCCGAAACGCGTCGGCGTCACGCCGCTCATCAGATAGCTCATGCCGAACATGCCGGTGATCGATGCGGCATTGTCGAACAGCGAGACCTCGACGCGCTGCCCGACGCCCGTGTGCTCCCGCGCCAGCAGGGCCGCCAGCACGGCATTGCACGCCATCATGCCGGTCGAGATGTCGATCATCGGCGGGCCCATGCGCAGCGGCGGTCCGTCCTCGAAACCGGTGAGCGACATCAGGCCGCTCTCCGCCTGCACGACGGGGTCATAGCCGGCGCGGCTGGCGTAGGTGCCGCTGCGGCCGTAAGCGGAAATCGAGCAGAACACCAGGCGAGGATTGGCCTCGGCGATCGTCTGGTAGCCGAGCCCCAGCCGCTCCATGACACCGGTGGTGAAGTTCTCGACCACCACGTCGGCTTTCCTCGCGAGCTCAAGGGCGACCGAACGGCCTTCCGGATGCGCAAGGTCGAGCGCGACGCTGCGCTTTCCCCTATTGTAGGCGAGAAAGGGGGCGCTTTCACCGCCCAGCACCGCCAGCCGCATATGGCGCAGATCATCGCCGCCGGCGGGATTCTCGATCTTCACCACCCGGGCGCCGAGATCCGCCAGCATCTGCGTACAGACCGGCCCGGCGACGACGCGGGTGAAGTCGATGACGAGCGGCCCCGCCAGCGGCAGCGGTGCACCGGCGGGCCGGGCTATGTGCGCCTGAAGCCGTGGCCGGCCGTTGTAGCTCTCCTCGTTCATCGGATCACGCCTGCGCCATGCGCGCGCCACGCACGAGGCGTCCCGGCAATGATTTCCATGGCAGCCGCGCGAGGATCACTGCTGCTCGCTTCCACCACCGTGCCGCCGCGAATGACCAGATGCCGTTCGGCCATGCTTCACTCCTCTTGTTCACAATCAGGCAGTGTGCCGCAATCCAACAAGAGGGTGCCATTCTCAATCGGTCATATGTTTCATGCACATCGAAACGCCGCAGCGCGAAGAGCCAAACGTTTCGATGCGTCACGTTGGGTGACCCCGTTATCGGCAGCCTTACCCGCCAGCGTTCTTTGGTTCTTCCGGGTGCGGACGGCGCGGGCGGTAGTTCGGAGCGACGTGTTCAGTGCCGCGGCGGCGCGGATGAGCGCTTTGAATGCCTTTTCATCGATCTTGTCGCCCTCGTGGAGATCGATGGCGCGACGGGTGTTGCCTTCGAGGCTGGCGTTGAAGAGGCGTGAAGGGTCCTCCAGCGCGGCACCCCTGGCGAAGGTCAGCTTCACGATGTTCCTGTAGGTCTCGCCGGTGCAAATGATTCCGGCGTGCGACCACACCGGGACACCGCGCCACTTCCACTCCTCGACGACGTCGGAATCGGCCTGCTTGATGAGGGTCCGCATCCGGGCGAGCGTTTCGCTCCGCCAATCGCCCAGCTCCCTGATTCTCGCATCGATCAGTTGGGAGGGAGAGTCGCCTCCTTCTCCTGCTTTCGAGCCGCTCTGCCTCTGCTTCATGGTCGGCGCTTTCTTCATGGCTGCTGGTTGCTGCCGCCACCCTCCGCCAGATCGTCGAGGATGGGGCATTCGGGGCGCTGGTCGCCGTGGCAGTGCTCGGCGAGGTGGCGCAGGGTGCGGCTCATGGCCATGAGCTGGGCGGCGCGTGTCTCCAGCTCGTCGATATGCGTCTGCGCCAGCTTCTTGACGTCGGCGCTGGCGCGCCCCGGCTCGCGCCACAGCGCCAGCAGCTCCGATATCTGCTCCATGGAGAAGCCGAGGTCACGGGCGCGGCGGATGAAGCGCAGCGTGTGCACGTCGGCATTGCGATAGAGGCGATAGCCGGAATCGGTGCGCTCCGCCCGCGGCAGCAGGCCGATGCTCTCGTAGTAGCGGATCATCTTGGCCGAGACGCCCGAGTCGCGGGCTGCTTCGCCGATGTTCATGGCTGTGATCCCGGGCGCCAGCGGCGCAGCAGCAGGGCATTCGAGACGACGCTGACGCTGCTGGCCGCCATCGCCGCGCCGGCGATCACGGGGCTTAGCAGGCCGAATGCTGCCAGCGGCACGCCCAGCAGGTTGTAGATGAAGGCCCAGAACAGGTTCTGCCAGATCTTGGCATGCGTACGGCGCGCGATGCCAATCGCATCGGCCGCCAGCGCCGGATCGCCGCGCATCAGCGTGATGCCGGCGGCGTGCATGGCGACATCCGTGCCGCTCGACAGCGCGATGCCGACATCCGCGGCAGCCAGCGCCGGCGCGTCGTTGATGCCGTCGCCCACCATGGCCACGATCTTGCCGCCCGACCTCAGCCGCGCCAGCGCCGCGGCCTTGTCCTGCGGCAGTATGTCGGCCACCACCTCGTCGATACCCAGCTTGCCCGCGGCCACGCCGGCGCTGCCGGCATTGTCGCCGGTCAGCATGACGGTGCGGATGCCCAGCGCATGCAGCCGGGCGATGGCTGCGAGCGCGGCGGGCTTCAGCGCATCGCCGAAGGCGATCAGCGCCAGGACCTGCTTCGTGGCGGCGTCGGCCAGCCAGGACACCGTACGGCCTTGCTCGCGAAGCCTCGTGGCGGGCTCGCGAAGGCGCGCGAGGTCTATCCCCATCTCCTGCATCAGCCGCTCGCTGCCCAGCCGCAGCTCGCGATTCTCGACGCGCCCGGCGATGCCGCGGCCGGGCAGGGCACGCACCTCGCTGGCGGCCGGCAGCGCGAGTCCCTCAGCCGAAGCGGCAGCGATGACGGCACGCGCCAGCGGATGCTCGCTGCCGGCCTGCAGCGCGGCGGCCAGGCGCAGCGCTTCGCTGCGGTCGATGCCGGCGGGTTCGAACGCCACGACCGACGGCTTGCCCTCGGTCAACGTGCCGGTCTTGTCAAACGCCACCACGTCGATGCGGTGCGCGCGCTCCAGCGCCTCGGCGTCCTTGATCAGGATGCCATGGCGTGCGGCCACGCCGGTGCCGGCCATGATCGCCGTCGGCGTCGCCAGGCCCAGCGCGCACGGGCAGGCGATCACCAGCACCGCGACGGCGTTGATGATGGCGCGTTCCGGATCGCCCGCGGCCAGCCACCAGCCGGCAAAGGTCGCGAGCGCGATGCCCAGAATGACGGGAACGAACACGGCGCTCACCCGGTCCACCAGGCGCTGGATCGGCGCCTTGGCGGCCTGGGCGCTCTCCACCAGCCGCACGATGTGGGCCAGCGTCGACTCGGCGCCCACGGCCGTGGCGCGCACCCGGATCAGGCCTTCGGCGTTGATGGCGCCGCCGGTCACCTTGTCGCCCGGGTGCCGGGGCACGGGGGCGCTCTCGCCGGTGATCAGCGATTCGTCGGCGTGGGTGTCTCCGGCGACGATCACGCCATCGACCGGGATACGCTCGCCCGGGCGCACGACCACCATGTCGCCGGAGCGCACCGTGTCAGCCGGCACCTCGACCTCGGTGCCGTCCCGCTCGAGCCGTGCCGTCTCGGGACGCAGCGCCATCAGGGCCCGGATCGCGGCCGATGTCTGACGCTTGGCGCGGGCCTCGAAGTACTTGCCCAGCAGCACCAGCGCGATCACCACTGCGGATGCTTCGTAATAGAGATGCGGTGCGGTGCCGGCCGGCGCGGTGAGCAGCAGCCAGGTGGAGAGACCCCAGCCCGCCGAGGTGCCCAGCGCCACCAGCAGGTCCATGTTGCCGGTGCGCGCGCGCAAGGCCTTGTATGCCCCGACATAGAAGCGCCAGCCCAGGACGAACTGCACCGGCGTGGCCAGCAGGAGCTGCAGCCAGCCGGGCAGCATGACATGCATGCCCAGCGGCTCCAGCAACATCGGCACGACCAGCGGAAGTGTCAGCAGGATGGCTAGGGAAACGGCCAGCCGTTCGCGTCGCAGGGCAGCGGCACGGACTGCCTCTTCGTCGCCGCTGCCGCCGGGACGGTCGAGCGCACGCGCGCGATAGCCGGCCTGTTCGACAGCGTGCAGCAGGGTCGGAAGGACGTCGTCGAGCGAACCGGCGAAGCTGACGCGGGCCCGTTCGGAAGCGAGATTGACGCTGGCTGCGGTGACGCCGGGCACCTGCATCAGCGCCCGCTCCACGCGTCCGACGCAGGAGGCGCAGGTCATGCCCTCGACGGCGAGGTCGACCGTGGAGGTGCCGACCTTGTAGCCGGCGGCTTCGATCGCCCGGGCGAGGGCGCCGGCATCGACGCCTTGCGACGCCGAGACGGTGGCTGATTCGGAGGCAAGGTTGACGCTTGCGTCGTCAACACCGTGGACAGCTTGCAGCGCTGTCTCGACGCGGCGCACGCAGCCGGCACAGGTCATGCCGACGATGGGCAGCCGCAACGTTTTGGGAGAATCGTATTTCATGAGGGACAGATAGACCTTCCCATGATGGGAAGGTCAAGGGGCACAACCCCGTTCTATCTGTCTCAAACTGTCTCAAAAGCCGACCGCGGCACCGTCGCGGCGGCTTTCCGAGGCACCGAGATAGGGGCCGCCGTCGGGATAGCGCCAGATGATCTGGCTGGAGCCGAAATCGAAGCTGGGCCAGGGGGTTCTGACCACCTGATGGCCCAGCGCGGCCAGCGCATCGGCGGTGGCGGCGGGCATGTGCGGCTCCAGCCACAGATCACCGCCTTCGTGGAGGCGCCAGCGCGGCGCATCGATGGCGGCCTGCGGGTTCTGGCCGAAATCGACGATGCGCGAGAGCACCTGCATGTGACCCTGCGGCTGCATGCCGCCGCCCATCAGGCCGAACGTCGCGAGCGGCTTGCCGTCCTTCGTGATGAAGGCGGGAATGATGGTGTGGAACGGCCGCTTGCCGGGGCCGACAAGGTTGGGATGGCCCGGCTGCAGCGAAAACCCGGCGGCGCGGTTCTGCAGCGCAATGCCGGTGTCAGGCACCACCACGCCTGATCCGAAGCCCGCGTAGTTCGACTGGATCAGCGATACCATCATGCCCGAGGCATCGGCCGTGCCGAGATAGACGGTGCCGCCCAGCTTCAGCGCGCCGGGGCCGAAGCGCTGCGCCTTCTTCGGATTGATGAGCTTCGCGCGCGACTTCAGATAGGCCTTGTCGAGCAGCGCCTGCGGCGTCACCTCCATGTGCTTCGGGTCAGCCACGTAGCGGTGGGCGTCGGCGAAGGCGAGCTTCATCGCCTCGATCCGCAGATGCGCCACCTCGGGGCCGTCCGGCGCGAAGCCGGTGAGGTCGAAATTCTCGAGGATGCCCAGCGCCATGCAGGCGGCGATTCCCTGCCCGTTGGGCGGGATCTCGTGCAGCGTCGTGCCGTGATAGGCAAGCCCGATCGGATCGACCCAGTCGGCCGTGTGGGCCGCGAGGTCGGAGGCCCGCAGCGTACCGCCGCATTCAACGGCGAACTTCTCCATCCGGGCCGCGAACTCGCCGCGGTAGAAGGCCTCGCCGCCGCTTTCGGCGATCTTGCGCAGCGTCTCGGCCTGGGCCGGGAACTTCCACAGCTCTCCCGGTTGCGGCGCGCGACCACCGGGGATGAAGGCTGCCGCCCAGCCGGGCTGGTCCTTCAGCCGCGGAATGGCGCGCTCCCACTGCTGCGCCACCATCCAGGACACGCGAAAGCCGTCGCGGGCGTAGGTGATCGCCGGTTCGAACAGGTCGGCGAAGGGCAGCTTGCCGTACTTGCGGTGCAGCTCCACCCATAGCGAGACGCAGCCGGGCACGCTGACGGAGTCCCAGCCTTCGCCCGGCATCTGGTCGCGGCCCTTGTAGCGGTCGGCCGTCATCAGCGCCGGCGCGCGGCCCGAGGCGTTGAGGCCGACCAGCTTGCTGCCGTCCCACAGGATGCAGAAGGCATCGCCGCCAATGCCGTTCATGGTCGGCTCGACGACGGTGAGCGTGATGGCCGTGGCGATGGCCGCGTCGGCAGCGCTGCCGCCCCGCACCAGCATGCGCAAGCCGGCCGTGGCCGCCAGATGCTGTGAGGTGGCCACAACGTTGCTGGCGAAGATCGGCAGGCGGCGCGAGTCGTAGGGAAAGTCAAAGCTGAAAGGCAGCGTATCCACGGTATCGGTCCGGACGGTGCGACGAAGGCCGCGAGAGTACCGGGTGCGTCCCGGCAGGGGAAGCCGGTGGCGATGCGGCGCCGGATCAGCAGATGTGAGCCGCCCGCACAGCATGCGCGGTGCGCAGCCCTGTGATATGAACGCCCGCAAACGCGGGAGCGGGGTTGAATGGACATCACGGTCCTGGTCGTCGCCATGATCGCTGCGGGGGTGGGGCTGGTGTTGCTCCTCTGGCTCCTGTTGCGCGGTCGTGGCGGCACCAGGGTGATCGAGGCGCCGCCCACCGAGGCGCCGCCGGTGCCAGTCTCTGAACCTTCAGCCGGCTCCAGCATGACCATGGCGGCAGCAGACTCGGTCGTGCGGGCCATGGCGGCGCGCGGCGAAAAGATCCAGGCCATCAAGATGGTGCGCGAGATGACGGGTTTGGGGCTGAAGGAGGCCAAGGACTACGTCGAGTCGCTGCCCGATGCGCCCTCCATGATGACGGTGGCGCGGCAGCTTCTGGGCGCATCCGGCAGCGCCGCGCCGGTCGCCGGAACGAGCATGCGCACGGAAGCGCTGGCGCTTGTCAGCCGCGGACAGGCCATCGAGGCCATCAAGCTGGTTCGCGAACGCACGGGCATGGGGCTCAAGGAAGCCAGGGAATACGTCGATGAGCTTGCTGCCGGCCAGGGTGGCGGCAGCGACCCGCGGCGGCCGCTGGAAGATCCGCGCCTGCAGCAGAGCGTGGCGCAGCTCCTCGCCGCTGGCCAGAACGAGCAGGCGATGCGGCTGATCCAGAGCGTCAGTGGCTGCAGCATCGAAGCCGCGCGGCACTATATCGACCAGATCCGCCGGGGCTAGCGAACCATGGAGATCGTGATCTTCGCCGTGACCATCGGCGTGTTGATCGTGCTCGCTGTGGTCGTCAGCTTGCGGCTTCGCGGGCGCGAACGGGTGATCGGCGCTGAGGCTGACGCCGCGCCTGTCCAGCGTCTCGACACATCTGCGCCGGTAACGGCTGCGGCGCCGGCCGCCGCGCCGCCCCTAGGCGCCGTCGATCTGGAGTCGCTGCTGGACTCGCGCATGCTGCGCCGCACAGTGGCACGCGCCGACCAGTCGGGTAAGCAGGAACTGGCCGTCCAGACCGTGATGCGGCTGACCGGCCTTGGCGACGCCGATGCGCGCGCCTTCTTGGAGAAAGTGCGCCAACGCGGACTTTCGGAGGAATAACGCCGCGCTCTCGTAGCACCCTGGCGTTACTGCGCCGCCACCTGCCTGGCGGCCTCGCGCTTGGCGGCTTCCTCGGCCTTGAGCTCCTTCTTCGACAGCTTGCCGACCGGTGTCTTCGGCAGTTCGGCGCGAACTTCGAAGGCCACCGGCATTTCATGGCGGCCGATCTTTCCCTCCAGATGCTGCTTCAGCTCTTCGAAGGTAAGAGAGGCACCGGGCTTGAGCTTGACGAACACCTTGGGCGCCTCGCCGCGGTACTCGTCGTGGATGCCGATGACGATGCACTCGTCCACCGCGGGATGCTCGTAAGTCGCCTCTTCGATGACGCGCGGATAGACGTTGTAGCCCGACGAAATGATCATGTCCTTGGAACGGTCCACGAGAAAGACCCAGCCATCGGCATCCATGTAGCCCATGTCGCCGGTCCGCAGACCCTTCCAATTGCTGGCGGGGTGCGTGAAGAGCACCTTCTCGGTTTCCTCGGGCTTCTTCCAGTAGCCCTTCATCACCTGCGGACCGATGATGCAGACCTCGCCGACATTTTCCTTGCCCGGCGGCAGCACCTTCGTGGTGTCGTCCAGCGCGCGTATCTCGACGATGGTGCCGGGCATGGGCACACCGCAGGAACCGACGCGACGCACCGCCTTGTCAACCGGACAGATGCAGCCGGTGGGGGAGGTTTCGGTGAGTCCATAACCCTCGATGAGGGTGGCGCCCGTCAACTTCTCGAACTCGTTCTGCACCTCCACCGGCAGTGGCGCCCCACCGGACATGCAGATCTTCAGCGACTTGAGATCGAGCGTCTTGGCCAGCGGATGCTTGTTGATGGCCGTGTAGAGCGTCGGCACGCCGGGCAGGAAGGTGGGCTTCTTCCGGTTCAGGTCCTTGACGATGAGATCGATATCCGGGCGCGGATAAAGGATGAGCTGATTGCCATTGCGCACGGCGCCCAGCATGATTCCCGACAGCGCGTAGATGTGGAACAGCGGCAGCACGCAGACCACCTTCTCGGTGCCGGCCGTGGTGTAGGGCTTCGTCCACGCCTGGCCCTGGCTCATCGCCGCCATGATGCTGCCATGCGTCAGCATCGCCGCCTTGGGCAGGCCGGTGGTTCCGCCGGTGTACTGCAGCAGCGCCACCTCGTCCCAGAGGTCCTCGCTGATCCTGTGGCTCTGGTAGCAGCCGTCATTGTCCAGCAGATCCTTGAAGGACATATGCCAGTCGTCGCGTGGCCACGTATCGATGTCGGCCTTTTTGGCGATCGGATACAGCCAGTTCTTCGGCCACGGCAGATAGTCGGCGATGCTGCCGACGACCAGCTTCTTCAGCCGCGTCTTGCCGCGCATCTTCGCCATCTTGGGGTACAGCGCCTTGACGTCGAGCGTGACCAGAATGTCGGTTTCGCTGTCGCCGATCTTGTGCTCGAGCTCGCGCTCGGCATCGAGCGGGCTGTAGTTCACCACCCGGCCGCCGGCCTTGAGGATGCCGAAGAAGGCGATGAGATAGTGCGGCGTGTTGGGCAGGTAGAGGCCGACATGAACGCCCGGCCCAACGCCCAGCCTCTGGAAGCCGGCCGCGGCGCGGTCGCTTGCTTCCTTGTACGCACGGAAGCTCATCACCTTGTCGAGGAAGTCCGTGAACGGCCGGTCACCGTATTGCGCGCAGCTCTCCTCGAACACGTCGTGGATGCCCTTGCGCGGTATGTCGAGCTCCCAGGTTACGCCCGGCGGGTAGCTCTTTTCCCACACATAGCCGGCCATCGCGCTCTCCCACTCTTCATTTCTGCGCGACAGGGTCCATCACGTCGCGTTAATTCTCGCACCTATGTGAGCCGATGCACACGCCCGGTCAAGCGATGGTCCCGCACGCGCGGAGCGTTTGAAAGCAAATTCCCTGCCCGTTCATCTATAACCTTCATAAAAGCATATAAGGTGCTGGTACAACATAAGATTCTATGGTACTGTAAATTCAGTCGATCCCTCCGGCTGAACGAAGAAGATGAACGATCAACCTCCGCCGGGGCTGGCCGCCGGGCTGCGCGCCTGCCTCATATCTGCCTTGGGCGCGCTTGCGCTCGCAGCCTGCGGTAGCAGCGACGGATATGCTCCCAGCGATCCAGTGGCCTCCGTCGCGTGGAGCGAGTGGCGTCGTGCCGGCGGCGAAGTCCTGGTCTATGGCGGCCCCGGCAGCCACAATGGCGGTGTTCACGAAACGCGCGAGCCGATGTCCTCGCGCATCGCCGACTACTGGGGCCTCGTCGGTCGCAGCGAATGGGATGGCCGCAGCGGCAAGCCCTGGTCGGGCATCTTCGTGGCCTGGGTGATGAACCAGGCAGGGATTCCTTCGGGCGATTTCCCCTCCAGCGGCCGGCACGCCGGCTTCCTGACGCCGATTCTTGATGGCCAGCTCAACGGCGGCGGCCGGCGCTTCATCGTCCACGACTGGCGCAGCTACGCACCCAGGTCCGGCGATCTGGTCTGCGCCGGGACGCGCTGGGCGGCACCACGCGATGCGTGGGAACTACGCGCCGCCGTCGATCGGGAAGTCGCACATTGCGACATCGTGATCGATGCGCGTGGCGGTCAATTGCGGGCGATCGGCGGCAATGTGCGGGATACGGTTACCATGAGCATCTTCCCCCTCAACGGCGGCGGCACGCTTGCCGAGGTCAGCGGCCGCCCGTGGTTCGCCGTCGTGGAGAAGCGCCGCTAGATCGCACTTTTTCTTGAGGTGACGGCCTCGTCACTTTTTTTCTCGCCTTTCTTCAGGCGGCACGCCACAGTCGCCCCAACAAATCTGGCCGCGAAGTGCAGCTGCGCGCCTTCTGGAGGAAGCGAGGATGATGTTGTTCCGTACGACCGTATCGGCCGCCGTTGTCGCAGCCGCGTCGATGTGTGCTGCCGGATTGGCCGTGGGCCAGGACAAGAACCCGGTTGAGCTCCGCTATACCACCGGTGCGCCACCGAAGACGCCGTGGGTGATGCAGCTTGAGCGTTTCGAGAAGGACGTCGCGGAGGAGAGCAAGGAGGGGCTGAAGATCCAGTCCTTCATCGGCGCGCAGCTCGGCAACGAGCAGGATACGGTGCAGCAGCTTGCGCGCGGCCGCATCGATATGGGCGGCTTCTCCACCGGCGCGGTGGCGCTGATCATGCCGGAGATGGCGCTGCTGGGGCTGCCTTTCTACTTCACTACCATCGCCGAACAGGATTGCGTCATCGACGGCCTCACGAAGCCGGTGTCCGAAATGCTGGCAAAGCGAGGCATCCGCTTCCTGGGCTGGTCCGAGGTCGGCACGGTCGATATCGTCGGCAAGAAGCCTTACCTGACGCCGGACGAGGTGAAGGGTCTGAAAGCCGCGTCAGCCGCGAACCGCGTGTCGTCGGGCATGTGGTCGGCGCTTGGTGCCAACCCGTCGCCTGTCGGCATCACGGAAATCGCGTCGGCCTTCCAGACAGGCCTGGTCGACGTGAACGCGACCGTCGTCACGTTTTACCTGCCGTCGGGTCTAGGCAAGGCGGCGCCGGTGCTGACACGGGTGGAGATGTCGGATGCACCCGGAATCATCATCATGAACAAGGGCGCCTATGACAGGCTGGGTGCCGAACACAAGGCGGCGCTCGACCGTGCCGTGGCGCGGCGCGCGCCCTCGCAGCTTCGGGCGGAGGTTCGCGGTTTCGAGGAGACGCTGCGCGGCATGCACGTGAAAGCCGGCGGAACGGTGGTGCAGCCCACGCCCGAGCAGCGGGCACAGTGGCGCAAGGCGCTGGAGCCGGTGTGGCCGCGCATGGTGAAGGATGTCGGCGGCGACTCGGAGAAGTTCTTCCAGCTCATGGAAGCCGGCAAGAAGGCCTGTGGTGAGAAGCGGACCTGATGCGCCCGCGACCATCTTCCCTTCCTCCCGCGCAGGCGGGGAGAAGGTGGCGCGCAGCGCCGGATGAGGGGCTTTTCGGCGCCTCAACGAACAGGGCGGTTCGATAAGGAGAGGCCGTGAAGCCCCTCATCCGCCCTTCGGGCACCCCGCCTGCGCGGGGAGAAGGCAAGACGCTTCGGCGGTTGCGCCCATGACAAATGATACCTCGGCTGCCGACGCGCCGCCGCGTGCTGCGCGCCGCCTGCTCGCGGGCTGGCACCGGGCCGAGTGCTGGCTGGCAGTTGCGTGCTTCTCGTTCATCGCCATCATCCTGGTGCTGGACGTGTTCGGCCGCGAAGTCGTGGGGCCGTTCTTTCGCCTGATCGACGTTGACATCGGGCCGACTGGCATCTTCGCCTCGCAGCGGCTGTCGATCTTTGCGCTGGTGATCGGCGCCTTCGCGGGCATCGGGGTCGCCACCGCCACCGGCAGCCACCTCGTGCCGCGCGTCGCCTTCGGCTGGATCCCGGCCGCCTGGGGTCCGTACATGGACCGCTTCGCCGACGTGCTGACCGGCGTCTTCATGCTGGTGATGACGTATTTCGGGCTGGTCTTCGTTGAGTCGACCTGGACCGCGCAGCTCCGCACGCCGGTGCTCGACTGGCTGGTCTGGCCGTTTCAGCTCGCCATGCCGGCCGGCTTTCTGTCGGCCGGCCTGCGCTACTTCCTGTTCGCCGTCTGGCCAGCCTTGCGGCCGGCACCGCCGGAGATCCAGGAATGATGGGCCTGGTGCTGGCGGCGCTGGTGGTGCTGCTGCTGGTGCTGCGCCAGCCGCTGCTCGTCATCCTGCTGGCCGCAACGGCGTTCGTGCACCTGGTGTGGGGCCGCGGTCAGCTCGACTACATCGTCGAGGACATGTGGGTCGGCCTCGACAAGGAGCTGATCCTGTCGGTGCCGATGTTCGTGCTCTGCGGCAACGTCATGACCCGCGGCTCGATTGCGCAGCGACTGATCAACATGCTGGCCGCGATCACGCGGCCCTTGCCGGGCGGCATGGCGGTGGCCTGCGTGCTGTCCTGTGCCGTGTTCGCCGCCATCTCCGGCTCGTCGATCGTCACCATGCTGGCGATCGGCTCGGTGATGTATCCGGCGATGCGGCAGGCCGGTTACGACCTGAAGTTTACGCTGGGCGCCATTACCTCCGGCGGCACGCTGGGAATCATCGTTCCCCCATCGATTCCAATGATCATCTACGGGCTGGTGACGGAAACCTCCATCACCGACCTGTTCGCCGCCGGATTCGGGCCCGGAGTCCTGCTGACCGTCGTGCTGTCAGGCTATTCCATCTGGTTCAATCGCCGCATGCCGACGCAGCGGTTTGACCTCGCCGAGTTCCTCCATACCTGCCGCAAGGGCATCTGGGCCTTGCTGATGCCCGTGATCCTGCTCGGCGGCATTTACAGCGGCTATTTCACCGCGACGGAGGCGGCAGCAGTGGCGCTGGCGTATGCCATGTTCGTGGAGATCTTCATCCACAAGGAGCTGAGGCTGCGCGACTTTTATGCCGTCGTGCTGGACGCCTCGAAGCTCGGCGGCTCGCTGTTTCCTGTTCTTGCCGTGGCTCTCAGCCTCAACATTATCCTGATCGAGCATCGCGTGCCCCAGTCCATGGTCGCGTTGATGCAGGGCTATATCGACAGCCCGATCGTGTTCATGCTGATGGTCAACGTCCTGCTGCTGGTCGTCGGTTGCCTGATGACCACCGGTGAGGCGATCCTGGTCCTGGCGCCGCTTCTGATGCCGGTCGCCGAGGCCTATGGCTTCAACCGGGTCCTGTTCGGCGTCATCATGATCCTGAATCTGGAGATCGGCTATCTGACGCCGCCGGTCGGGCTGAACCTGATCGTGGCGATGAGCACCTTCAAGCAGAATTTCGGCCTGCTGTGCCGCGCAGCGCTGCCGTTCATCGTCCTGATGCTCGTTTGCCTTGCTATCGTTGTCTGGCAGCCCTGGATCGCGATGTATCTGGTGACAGGCAAGCTCTGACACGCGGAGCGCGGGCGTCCCGACCGTGTCGAGGATGCCCGCGCTTCAGTGAGGGGTCAGACCAGGCTGTCGGCGCGGATGGTCGTGTCGAGGAACGTGAACAACTCGACATTGGTCACGAGGTCGAACTCGCCGCTGGCAATCTCGGTCACCTTCCATTGGCCGGGAGATGCCGTTGCCGCGATGCGGAAGGCGCTGGCGTTGCCTTCGAACGCCGCTTTGTCCTGGCCGGCGCCGCCATCCAGAACGTCCTTGCCGCCGCCGCCCGCGAGCCGGTCGTTTCCTTCGTTGCCGAACAGGCGATCGCCACCGGCGCCGCCGTAGACCGCGTCGTTTCCGCGCAGGGCCCAGAGCTCGTCACCCCCGGTGCCGCCGTCGAGCACGTCGTTGCCGTGCCCGCCGTTGATGTAATCCCGGCCATCGCCGCCCCGCAGGGTGTCGTGGCCGGAGTCGCCCGTCACCTGGTCGTTGCCGGCTCCGCCTTCGGCATGGTCGTTGCCCGAGCCGCCGTAGAGGAAATCCCGTCCGTCATTGCCGAACAGCCGGTCGGTGCCGTCGCCGCCGCGGATCGTATCATTTCCCGGAAAGCCCCAGAGCTCGTCGTCGCCCGCGCCGCCGTCGATCAGATCGTTGCCGTGGCCGCCATTGATGGAATCCCGGCCCTCCTCCCCATGCGGAGAGTTGTTGCCCGCGTCGCCCACAACCTGGTCGCTGTCGCTCGTGCCAGGAAGCGTGTTCGAGCCGGCATCGTCGCTCTGTGTCGTCCCGGTGAACAGGTCCCGGAAGGCGCTTCCCGTGTTCGGGTGAGCGTCTTCGGAAAGCTTTCCTGCGTAGCCACCCGCATTGGCATCCCAGTAGACCTGGTACTCGACATCGTGGCTTTCGAACCAGTCAGAAACCAGCTCGAGATAGGGCTGCATGTTGTCCGTCATCACGCCCCACTCGCTGTAGGCGGTGGGCTTGCCATGGGCCGTGGCAAAGTCTTCGAGCCACTCGAGCCCGTACTTGCGGTTGGCCATCTGGTTCCAGGCACGCAGCGGGTCGGCAGGATCCCAGGCAGGGTTGTGGTAGAAATCCATGCCGACGATATCGACATAGCTGTCGCCCGGGTATGCATCGGCCGGATCCATGCCGAAATTGCCGATGTTCACCACCCACTCGAAGACGAAGCGGTCCGAGACGGAACGGAAAGTATCCACCAAGTGCCGGAACGCGTCGATGTAGGCCTGCTCCTTGCCTTCGGCCGACCAGGGCATCCAAAATCCGTTGAACTCCCAACCGGGACGTATGTAGATCTTTTCGGATGTCGAATACCGGTCGATCCACTCGGCGGCGGTTCTGTAGTAGCTGTTGAAGTCGCCGGCGGCGGCATCCTCCAGCGACGTGCGGTACACGTTAAGCGGAACAGACCATGAGACCGGCGTGTCAATGTTGGCCCAGACATCGCGGCTCAAATACGAGGCGCTGCCGATGAAGTCCTTCCAACTCTCCATGCCGAGATGCGTCAGTACAATTTCGGACTTCCTGCCCAGCCACTCCTCGAATGCCTGGACTTTGGCAACAGAGTTGCCCGCGTAGACGCCAAGGGCAGTCATGCGGCGCCTCCGCAGTCAATGACGGCGAGGAGGCCAGTTGTTGGATGTGCTGGAAATCTGACGGTGTTTACGGCGTACACATTCCAGAAGCCGCCGAAGGCGGCAAAACTACGCAAATCGTGCATCACGAACCATTCGTTGCTGTTCAGTGGCGTGCGGAGATGCTGGCGCACTCAGATGCGGCACTCAGCACGTGCTCCTGATGTCACGTGGCAGCCGCAGAGGCAAAGGCCTTTTTGTCCACTGCCGACCTGTTTCACGCGCAGTGTCACACCCTCTGTGCACGTTCACGCGGTCCTCGCAGCCGAAACGCCGAGGGCTGTCACGAACACTGCAGGATGCATGCGCAGGCGTCCTTGCCGCGTGCGCGCAACTCATCGTCGAGACGGCAACGGCAAGTACGTCGTTCGCGGGAGAAACTCCGCTACGGGGGAATGCGAACCGGAGGCTCGCATTCCAGCGGGGCATCAGACCAGGCTGTCGGCGCGGATGGTCGTGTCGAGGAAGGTGAAGAGCTCGACATTGGCGACGAGGTCGAACTCGCCGCTCGCAACCTCCGTTACCTTCCACTGGCCGGCAGTTGATGTCGCCTGGATGCGGAAGGCGCCGAAGCTGCCGTCGAACACCGCGGTGTCTTCTCCGACGCCGCCGTCCAAAACATCCTTGCCAGCGCCGCCCGAGAGCCGGTCGTTTCCTTCGTTGCCGAACAGACGATCGACGCCGGCCCTGCCATAGAGCGTATCATTGCCGGGCAGGGCCCAAAGCTCGTCATCACCGGTGCCGCCGTCGATAACATCGTCGCCGTGGCCGCCGTTGACGAGATCCCGGCCGTCGCCGCCGTAAAGCCTGTCGTGGCCGGAATCGCCGATCACCTGGTCGTTACCGACACCGCCTTCGGCATGATCGTTGCCGGCGCCGCCGTAGAGCAGATCACGTCCGTCATTGCCGAACAGGCGGTCGGTGCCGTCGCCGCCGCGGATCGTGTCGTCGCCCGAGAAGGCCCAGAGCTCGTCATCGCCTGTGCCGCCGTCGAGCAGGTCGTTGCCGTCGCCGCCATTGACAAAATCGCGGCCGTCGCCGGCGTACAGCGTGTCGTTGCCTGCCTCGCCCTGGAGCTTGTCATTGCCGGCATCGCCGAGAAGCGTATCGTCGCCCGCGCGGCCAGACAGCGAGTCATTGCCGCCACCGCCATCCAGCGTGTTCGAGCCGGTGTTGCCGATCATGATGTTGGCCGTGGCGTTGCCCGTGCCTGAAGTTGTACCGGTACCAGTGAACGTCAGGTTCTCCAC
>QOCQ01000012.1 GCA_003574685.1 Rhodospirillaceae bacterium SYSU D60007 | reverse complement strand
CCTTCCCCCTCCGGGGGAAGCCTATGAACGCATGCGATCGGGCAGATCGAGGCCGACGCCTTCCAGGGCGCCGAACAACTCATACAGCTTCGCCACGTCAGCCGGCGGCAAAGGCGGCTTCAGGATCGAGTCGATATTGGCGCGCAGATGGGCGCGGTTGCCAGTACCGAACAATACGACGTCGCTGCCCGGCGCGTGGCGCGCGAAGCGATAGGCGGCGTCCGTCACGCTGGAGGCGCCGCCCTCGTGCACCAGGAAATCGAGTGGCGCCTGAAGGTCTCCCAGCGAGGAAGGTACCTTGCCGGCATCGGCCAGCTCCTTCACCGTGCGCGCCAGCAGCGCCGGCACGCTGAAGATGTTGCGCACCACGAACATCAGCAGCGTGCCGATGCCGTTGCGCCGGGTGTGGGGAAACACCTTCCGCCGCGCGCCCTGGTTCATCATGCTGTAGGCGAGCATCATCACCTCCCAGCAGGAATCGTGGACAGCCCGCTGCAGCATCTCCTGCCGGGGATCGTTTGGGCCGGTTTCGGTCACCCCGAGATGGCGCAGCTTGCCCTTCTCCCTCTCGCGCAACAGCGCTGGCGCCAGTTCTGATAGCGCATGCTCATAGGCCGCGGGCGCGACCGCGTGCAGGTGGAACACGTCGACGTAGTCCGTGCGCAGGCGCCGCAGCGAGCCCTCCAGCGCACTCACCACGTCGGCGGCGGAACGCAAGCCGCCGCCGCTGCGGATCAGGCACTTGGTCGAAACCACGACCTCGTCGCGCGGCACCGCGGTGATCGCCTGCCCGACAATGTGCTCAGTGCCATAGGCTTCTGCGGTATCGATGAAGTTCACGCCCAGCTCAAGCGCTTCGCGCACCAGCGCCACGGACTGCGCCTCGCTCAGCCCCGATCCCTGCCCGATGCGGCTGTTGCCGCCGCAGCCCAGGCCGGCAACGCTCGCCCGCAATCCTGTCCTGCCAAGCGTGGTGTATTGCATGGGTCGGAGAATGGCCGCCCGCACGCCCGCCGGGAACGGCCAAACCGGTCTGCCAGCCGTGCATGTGCTATGATTTCCGCCGTCGCATCACGGAGGAGACGCCATGATCTATGAGCTGCGCATTTATCGCTGCGTGCCGGGCCGCCTGCCTGCCCTGCTCAAGCGCTTCGAGACCATCACCCTGAAGCTGTGGGAGAAGCACGGCATCCGGCAGGCCGGGTTCTGGACAACGATCATCGGCGAATCGAACCAGGACCTTCACTACATGCTGGCCTGGGAGTCGCTGGCGGAGCGCGAGCAGAAATGGAACCGCTTCGCCACCGATCCGGAGTGGCTGGCCGCGCGCGCCGAAACCGAGAAGGACGGCCAGATCGTCGCCAATGTCTCAAGTGCGATGCTGCAGCCCACCAGCTTCTCGTCAGTGAAATAAATTCTCATGGGCCTTCCCCCGGAGGGGGAAGGTGGCGCGCAGCGCCGGAAGGGGGATGCCTCAACAAGCACGGCGTGAAATGTGAGACGCTGAGCCGGTTGCACCATCCCCCTTCCGCCCCTTCGGGGCACCTTCCCCCTCCGCGGGAAGGTTGTTCCTACGCCCGCAGCGCGGCGAGTGCTGCAAGGAAGCGCTCGGCGGCCACGCGCGCGGGCCACGGTTCCCACGGCACGCCGCCGTAGCGGGAGACCAGCGGATCGCCGGCCGGCGGGCGGGCGGTGATGCCCAGCGCCTGCCGAATCTCCTGCAACGTCCAGCCTGCCACGTGGCGTGCTTCGGCGGCGGCCGAGGCGCGGTCCGCGTCCTTGATCGGCGCGATCCAGTCCGCCGGAAGCTGCGCGGGCAGGCCGTAGCGCACATGGATCACCGCCTGCAGACGCGCATCCAGCGCCTTGTAGCCGTCGCCCAGGAACGGCTTCACCGGCGAGATGGGATCGAACGCCATCAGCCCTTCCGAAGCGTCGTGCAGCAGCGCCGCCAGTTGCAGCCGGTCGGCGAGCGGCCTGCCCCTTGCGCGCATGATCTCGAGCACGAGGATCGAGTGCTGCGCCACGGACATCGGCCACTCCCAAACCGAGTGGCCGCCCCAGCGCGGCGTGCGCGAGAGCCCGATCGCAATATCCTCGTCCTCGAAGTCGAGCGGCGAGGGATTGAGCAGGTCGATCCGCCGGCCGGAGGCAAGACGCACCCAGGCACGCGGCGCCATCGATGACTTGATCGAGGGCATCGATGCCCCTTCAGGCGTGCACCGGCCCCAGCGGCCGCAGGCGCACGCCCTTTCGCAGATGCTTGTAAGGCAGCTCCACCGGATCGGTGACGTGCGCGCCCGTGGACTGCACCACCAGGATAGTCTCGGCGATGGGCTGGAAGTCGGCGCGGAAATGCACCGTCGATTTCAGGGCAAGGATGGGCGTTCGTGCCGGTTCGACTCCGACATGGCGGAACATCTCCTGGTCGGCGGCCTGGATGCGCTTGCAGGCCAGCACCGCCGAGACGCCGCTGGCCTCGTCCGTCACCAGCGCCATGGGGCCAATCCTGAACCGCGCGCCGCCGTAGAACGGGCCCGTGCCGGTGAAGATGCCGCTGCCGAGCTTCACGACGCGCCAGTCCGCCTCGACCGGCGTCTCGCCGCCATAGCCCACCGCGGCGCCGATGCCGCGCCGCAGGACCGCGCCCTCGCCCGCTTCGGTTGCGGCCTGCGCCGCGCCCGGATCCACCATCATGCCGATCACAGCGCCGCGCGCCTTGTGCGCCATCAGCGCGCGCAGCAGGCCGACCGTATCGGAGGTGCCGCCGGCGCCGGGATTGTCCTGCACGTCGGCCAGCACGATCGGCCGTGTGGCCGTTTGCGCCAGCCGGATCGCCTCGACAGCGGCCTCGTCGGGTGTGTAGAGCTTGCCCGCGAACGCGGCTTCGCTGCGCCGCACGGCTTCGGCGAGACGGTCGGCGGCGGCTTCGGTGGCGGCCTTGTCGTGGCCATAGACCACCAGCGCCGGGCCGCACTGCGCGGTGTCGGCCGGCGGAAAGCCGGGCGTGTGGGTGACGCTGACGATGCCCTGGTTGTGCGAGCCCGCGGGCTGGCCCGACTTTGCCGTGCCGCGCTCGATCTCCTCCAGCAGCTCGAAGATGCCCTTCGCCGGATCGAGCAGCGTGCATTGCCACACCAGCGGGATCAGGAAGTCGAACTGGCGATACGCCTTGTAGAGCGGCCGGCGGTCCTTCAGCAGGCGATCGAGCAATTCGGCGGCGCGGCTGCCGGTGGCGGCCATGTCGATATGCGGATAGGTGCGATAGCCGACCATCGCCGTCGCATGGCGCACCATCTCCGGTGTCATGTTGGTGTGGTAGTCGAGGCTGGCGACCAGCGGGATGCTGCCGCCGACCACGTCGCGCACGCGGCGCATCAGCTCGCCCTCGCCGTCCTGGTGGTGCTCGGCGACCATGGCGCCGTGCAGGTCCAGGTAGATCGCGTCGAACGGCCCCTGGGCGCGCAGATCCTCGATCATCCAGCCGGCGATCTTTTCGTAGGCATCGCGCGTGACCCAGGAGCTGGGCGGGGCGGCGGCCCAGCACAGCGGCACGACGTCATGGCCAAGCCCGGCCAGTGTCTTGATCGCGCCGGCGATCGGGATGTTGAAGCCTTCGACGCCCGCGATCATCTCGCCCCCGCGCAGGAAGGGCGGCCAGGCATCGGCGCGCTCGAACTCTTCCCAAGTCGCAAGCTGCGGCGAAAACGTGTTGGTTTCGTGCTGAAATCCGCCGACGGCGATACGCGCCATGTCCCTCTCCTTGAACCACTGCGGCCAGCCGCCAATATGGACGGACGGAAAGGGCTGCGGCAGTGTTTGTTTGTCGAGAGATCAGCCCGTTCCGACCGAGGTTCCGGCCATGCGTCGCTCCGCCATCCTTGCTGCCCTTGCCGCCGTGCTGGGCCTTGTCGGATGCGAGACGTATACCTGGGAGCGCGCCGGAACCACCGAGGAGACCCTCAAGGCCGACCATCGCGACTGCCGGCAGCAGGCGCAGAGCGAGGCGTTCCGCTCCTACGCCTTCTATACCGGCTTCCCGATCATGGGGCCCGGCTACTGGGGCTACCGCTACTATCCCGACTATTGGTATTGGAGACAGCGTCTTGAGAGCGAACGCTTTTTCTACGAGAACCGCCTGACCAATTTCTGCATGCGCAACAAGGGCTACACGCTGGTCAAGGTTGAAGACGACTACAAGGCCGTGCCGCCCGCAGCGCCATCTACACCGCAGACGGCACCAGCCACACCGCCAGCCGCCGGCAACACCAAACCCGCACGGTAGCGGCAGGACACTCATTGCCTTCGCCCTAAGGGCAGGGCATTCGCATTCCTGATTACCCGCCTGGCTTCGCTGATGCATGTGGAGGCAAGGTACGGCGTCGAAATAGCCTTCATGGTGAGCCTGTCGAACCATGAAGGCGTCGCACAGCGGCAGTGCGGGCTGCTTCATGGTTCGACAGGCTCATGAAGCAGTTTTCTGCCGAGAACGTCGTCCAGCGGAGCGAGGCAAGTACCCAGGTATGCGAAGCCCCTGCCCCCGGAGAGCCCCGGCGGGGGAAGGACATTCAGCTTGATTTCCATAAGTCATATCTAGTATACATTCATCGTATGCATTGAACGATGGAGCACGGCAATGGCTGCGGGTGACGGGACGGCGGGCGACAAGCGGCGGATAGCGTTTCTCAAGGGGCTGGAGCAGGGCATGTCGGCGGCCGGCGCGGCGGAAGCCGCCGGCATCTCCCGCAGCCTGGTGTACCGGTGGCGCGAGCACGACCGCGCCTTTGCTGCCGCCTGGCGGCTGGCCGCGGAAGTTGGCACCGACCGGCTGGAGGACGAGGCCATGCGCCGCGCGCTTGAGGGGGTGGAGAAGCCGGTGTTCTACCGGGGTGAGGCGGTGGGCGTGGTCCGAACCTATGACAACCGCCTGCTGATGCTGCTGTTGCAGCGGCGCCGGCCGGCGCGCGAGCCCGATGCCGAGGAGCGGTTCTTCGACACCCAGGAGAGCGACGTCTTCATTGGCGATCTCGTTGACGCGCTCGGCAAGTGTGATCAGCGCATCGCGGAGCTCACGCAGGAGGTGGCGGCACTGCGGCGCGACCAGGCCGGGGCGGCGCCCGAGGGCGAGGCGCCGGCGTCTGAGGAGCCGGTTCAGGTCGTCCTGCCGTATGACAAGGAAGAGCTCTTCGGCAAGAACGAAGAGGAGGAGGAAGAGGCGCTGGAAGAGCTGGAGGCAGCCGGTACCGAGACGGGCAGGAACCGGCTCGAAGCGGGGGACGCGCCCGGGCCATCGGAGACAGAGACAGATTTCGAAACAAGGTGCCGTCTATCCGTCTCACGCTGTCCACCGGCCGAACGCAAGCAACGCTTCAGGGAGGTCCGGCATATCCTCGCCGAGGCTGCCGCCTACAAGCCGGAGTGGGCCCTCCTCCGGCCAGCCAGCGCCAGCAGCACCAAGGACCACCTGCCCTGAGCAGGATGTTCGAGCAGCGGTGCGGCAGGCAAAGACCTGTGATCTTCTGTCCTTCCGGCCTTCCGATTTTCTGTCTTCTGGTTCAGGCACATCCCTGCCCTGCGTGGCGGCGGTGGCGTAAACCGGCGTTTACGATAGACTCGCGGGCGAAGCACGGCCGTCGAGCCGAACAGCGCGGACACATGTCATGAATGCACCTGCCCGGATTGCCGACGTCACTCTTGATAACTACACGCTTGAAGACCGCTACATACGCGAGCGCGGCCGTGTCTACCTGACCGGCATCCAGGCGCTGGTGCGCCTGCCGATGATGCAGAAGCAGCGCGACCAGAAGGCGGGGCTGAACACCGGCGGTTTCATCTCCGGCTATCGCGGCTCGCCGCTGGGCATGTACGACAACGCACTGTGGGGCGCGAAGAAGCACCTGGCGAAGCACAACATCCACTTCCAGCCCGGCCTCAATGAGGATCTCGCCGCCACCGCGGTGTGGGGCACGCAGCAGACCAACCTGTTCCCTTCGGCGACGGTCGATGGCGTCTTCGCGATCTGGTACGGCAAGGGACCCGGTGTCGACCGCTCCATGGACGTGCTGAAGCACGGCAATGCCGCCGGCTCCTCGCCGCATGGCGGCGTGCTGGTTTACGCGGGCGATGATCACGGCTGCCAGTCCTCTACCCTGCCCCATCAGTCGGAGCAGGTGTTCATGGCGGCGATGATCCCTGTGCTGAACCCGGCCACGGTGCAGGAGTACCTGGATTTCGGGATTCTTGGCTTCGCGATGTCGCGCTACTCCGGCTGCTGGATCGGCTTCAAGGCGATCTCCGAGACGGTCGAAAGCGGCGCCTCGGTCGATGTCGATCCCGATCGGGTCAGGATCGTGATCCCGACCGACTTCGTGATGCCGGAAGGCGGGCTCAACATCCGCAATCCGGACCCGCCGCTTGAGGCGGAGAAGCGCCTGCACGGTCCCAAGATGGAGGCCGTCAAGGCCTTCGCGCGCGCCAACGGCATTGACCGCCTGGTGTTCAACCCGCCCCGGGCGCGGCTGGGCATCATGACCACCGGCAAGGCCTATCTCGATACCCGCCAGGCGCTGGAGGATCTCGGCATCACCGAGGCGAAGGCCAGCGAGCTGGGCATCCGGCTCTACAAGGTCGGCATGACCTGGCCGCTGGAGCCGCAAGGCGCGCGCGCCTTCGCAGAAGGGCTCGAGGAGGTGATCGTCGTCGAGGAGAAGCGCTCCAACCTCGAGGACCAGCTCACAAGACTGCTCTACAACCTGCCGGCCGATCGGCGCCCCGTGGTCATCGGCAAGGAGGACGAAAGCGGCCGCCGCATCCAGCCCACCGAAGGCGAGCTGACCCCGACCGGCGTGGCGCGCGTCATCGCCGACCGGCTGATGAAGCATGGCGGCGATGACCCGCAGATGCGCCAGCGGCTGGCGCGCATCGAGGCCAAGGAAAAGCTGCTCTCGGCGCCACCGCCCCGGACCGTGCGTACGCCGTTCTTCTGCTCCGGCTGTCCGCACAACACCTCGACCCGTGTGCCCGAGGGCAGCCGCGCGATGGCCGGCATCGGCTGTCACGGCATGGCGATCTGGATGCCCGACCGGCGCACCTCGCTGATCAGCCACATGGGCGGCGAAGGCGTGAGCTGGATCGGCCAGGCGCCGTTCACCTCCGAGAAGCACATCTTCCAGAACCTCGGCGACGGCACCTATCACCACTCCGGCCTGATGGCGATCCGCGCCGCGGCGGCCGCGGGCGTGAACATCACCTACAAGATTCTCTACAACGACGCCGTGGCGATGACCGGCGGCCAGCCGCATGACGGCCCGCTGACCGTGCCGCAGATCACGCAGCAGGTGGCCGCCGAGGGCGCCAGCAAGGTGGTGGTCGTCACCGACGAGCCCGACAAGTACCCGACGGGTGCGGGCTTCGCACCCGGCGTCACCATCCGGCACCGCGATGAGCTCGATACCATCCAGCGCGAGTTGCGCGAGGTGCCCGGCCTCACGGTCATCGTCTACGACCAGACCTGCGCCGCCGAGAAGCGCCGCCGGCGCAAGCGCGGCACCTTCCCCGATCCCCAGAAGCGTGTGTTCATCAACGACGCCGTCTGCGAAGGCTGCGGCGACTGCTCCGAGCAGTCCAACTGTGTCTCGGTAAAGCCGCTGGAGACCGAGCTGGGCCGCAAGCGCCAGATCGACCAGTCCAATTGCAACAAGGACTTTTCCTGTGTGAAGGGCTTCTGCCCCAGCTTCGTGAGCGTGCATGGCGGCCGGCTGCGCCGCAACCGCAAGGCGGCCGGCGACGATGCAGCGGATCCGTTCGCCAACCTGCCGATGCCGACCTTGCGGCCCTTGAACGACCCCTATGGCATCCTGATTACCGGCATTGGCGGGACCGGCGTCATCACCGTAGGCGCACTGATCGGCATGGCGGCACATCTCGAAGGCCGCGGCTGCACGGTGCTCGACTTCACGGGCCTGGCACAGAAGAACGGCGCCGTGATGAGCCATGTCAGGCTGGCGCCCTCGCCCGGCGACCTGCACGCGGTGCGCATTGCCGCCGGCGGCGCCAATCTGGTGCTGGGCTGCGACATGGTCGTGGCCGCCTCGCCGGCAGCGCTGTCGCGCATCGAGCAGGGCGTCACGAAGGCCGTGATCAACGCCTACGTGCAGCCGACGGCATCGTTCGTGCTGAACAACGACATCGATTTCGAGTCGCATGCCCTGATGCGCTCGATCCGCGAAGCCGCCGGCACCGAGGCAACCAGCTTCGTCGATGCCACCGGGCTTGCCACCGCCATCCTTGGCGATTCCATCGCCACCAACCTCTTCATGCTGGGCTATGCCTGGCAGAAAGGGCTGGTGCCGCTCAGCCTCGCCGCCCTGCAGCGGGCCATCGAGCTCAACGGCGTGGCGGTCGAAACCAGCCTGCGGACGTTCAACTGGGGCCGGCTGGCGGCGCATGATCCCGCGGCGGTCGAAGCGGTTGCCCGCCCGCAGATGCGCGAGGAGAAGCTGCCGCAGCCAACGTTGGAAGAGCTGGTCAGCCGCCGCGTCGAGCTGCTGACGCAGTACCAGGACGCGGCGTACGCCGAGCGCTACCGCGCCTTTGTTGCGAGAGTGACTGCCGCCGAAAAAGAAAAAGCGCGCGGCCGTACCGGTCTCGCCGAGGCCGTCGCGAAAAATCTCTACAAGCTGATGGCCTACAAGGACGAGTACGAGGTGGCGCGCCTCTACACGGACGGCGATTTCCTCAACAAGCTGAACCAGCAGTTCGAGGGCGATGTCCGGCTGAAGTTCAATCTGGCGCCGCCGCTGCTGGCCGACCGCGACCCTGCGAGCGGACACTTGATCAAGCGCGAGTACGGTCCGTGGATCTTCACCGCCTTCCGCTTGCTGGCGAAGCTGAAGGGCTTGCGCGGCACCCGCTTCGACATCTTCGGCTACACCGAGGAGCGCCGCACCGAGCGCCGCCTGATCGACACCTACATGGAGACCATGAGCGAGGTGATCGGCGCCCTGTCCCCGCAGAACCATGCCATGGCGGTGCAGATCGCATCGGTGCCTGACATGATCCGGGGCTTCGGGCACATCAAGGAGAAGAACCAGCAGAAGGCACGGGAGCGCGAAGCCGGCCTGCTGGCCGCTTTCCGCAAGCCGGCCGCACCGCCGGCGATGGCCGCGGAGTAGCCGGACCTCACCGATGGCTGCGGGCAGGCTCACGACGCATGTGCTTGACCTGTCGCGCGGCCAGCCCGGCGCCGGCATGGCATACCGGCTCTACCGCGCAAGCGGCGGCCAGCGGACGTTGCTGACGCAGGGCCGCACCAATCGCGACGGCCGCACCGATACGCCGCTGCTGGCCGGCGAGGCGTTCACAACCGGACTCTACGAACTTGAGTTCGATGCGGCGGCTTACTTCAGAAGCATCGGCGAGACCATCGCCAGTATCTGGACGACGATCCCGATCCGCTTCGAGGTCACGGATGCCAGCGGCCACTACCACGTGCCGCTGCTGATCGCGCCCGGCGGCTACAGCACCTACCGCGGGAGCTGACCGGCGGCTGATCGCCACCATCGGGCGGCCAGCCAGCAGGCCATCGCCCATACCGCGCCCAGGCACCAGCCGGCCAGCACGTCGGTCGGCCAGTGGACGCCGAGGTAGACCCGGCTCGCGCCGACAAGCAGCGTCAGCACGACGCCGATCGAAAGCACATAGAGCTTGAGCCGCCGCCGGGGCTGTACCTGCGCGATCAGCGCGCCCAGCGTGAGATACGCCACGGCCGAGAGCATGGCGTGGCCGCTGGGAAAGCTCAGCGTCTGTACCTCCACCAGATGCGCGACAAGGTCCGGCCGCGGCCGCTCGAACCAGTACTTCAGCACGTTGTTGATGATCACGCCGCCAGCCAGCGACGCCACGACCAGCGCAATCGACGGCCACTGGCGCAGGATCGCAAGATAGCCGACTGCCGCTGCCGAAATGAGGATGATGACCGTGTAGCCGCCCAGCGCCGTGATATCGCGCATCGCGTGCTCCAGCCAGGCCGGACCTATCGGATCCGCCGGATCGGCGCTGCGCAGCAGCAGCAGGAGCTTTTCGTCGAAGGCGCGGCTTTCGTTCTCCAGGATTTCGTCAGCCAGCTCAACGAACATCCACAGCCCGCCGGCGCAGAAAAGCAGGGATGCCAGCGTCCAGAGCTCACTCGCGGAAAGCGGCCACAGTCGCGCCAGAATGCGCGTGATGATCCGTGCCATCGGCGCAGGCAGCCGCTTCTCCGCGAGTCGGGTCAGGTCGCGTAAGCTCATGCCGGCGATCCGTGGATGACGGATGATCTTGCAGCCAGCGGCAGCCGCAGGGATGCGGCCAAGCGCCGCATTATGTACCACTCCCCCTGCCCCATGTCTGGATTTCGAACCGGGCCGATCAATCCCATGCGCATCGTTGCTATCATCAATCCCGGCGCCGGCACCGCCGAAAGGTCCGGCGATCTGGCCGGCCGCCTCACGGGGCTGTTTGAAGGCCATGGCATCGAAGCCGATCTCAAGCTCGTCGCGGGCGCCGCGTTCGAGCAAGCGGCGGAAGAGGCACGCAAGCGGGCCGAGCGCGGCGAGATCGATGCGATCGTGGCCGGCGGCGGCGACGGCAGCCTGAGCACCGTGGCGGCGAAACTGGCGGGCACCGGCATTCCGATGGGCGTACTGCCGCTGGGCACGCGCAACAATTTTGCCCGGGACATTGGCCTGCCGCTGGAGCTCGATGCCGCGATGGCGGTGATCGCACGCGGCACAACCGCCGAGGTCGATCTCGGAGAGGTGAACGGCCGCGCCTTCATCAACAACTCCTCGATCGGCGCCTATCCCTTCATGGTGCTCGACCGCGACCGGCGACGCAGCCTGCATGGCCTCGCCAAATGGAGCGCCATGGCGCTCGCTGCCATCCGCACGGTGTGGAAATTCCCGCGCCGGCGGCTGTCGATCGTGGTCGCGGATCGCGCTGCACCGTGCCGGTCGCCGTGCGTGTTCATCGGCAACAACGAATACAGCCTGACCCTCACCGAACTGGGGGCCCGTCCGCGCATGGATTGCGGCGAGCTGTGGGTGTCCATCGTCAAGCCCAGGAGCCGGATCGCGTTGCTGTGGCTCGGGCTGTGCGCAGTGCTGGGTCGCACGGACCTGACAGAGGATCTCGAGACGCTGCGCGAAGCCACGGTAGAAATCCGCTCGCGCGCCAGCCGGCTGCCGGTGGCGCTGGACGGCGAGGTGCACATCCTGCGCCCGCCCCTGCTCTATCGCTCACGACCCAAGGCCCTGAAGGTGTTCCGCGACATCCAGCAAGCGACGGCATCCCCGGAAGCAGATGAAATAACCGCAGTTCGCCCCAGCGCCGCCTGATCATGGTCCTTCCCCCTCCGGGGAAGGCTTATGAAAGCGAGAAGGGATTGACGACTCCGGCAGTTGCAGGGACATTTTCATGTTTCTGGCCAGACCCGGACATGCCCGAGGACGGAATCTTCTTTGGCCGCTGGCGCCTGTTGTCGCGCACCAGGACTCTGGTGGCGGACGGCGAGCGCATCGTGATCGGCGGCCGGGCCGTCGAGATCCTGCTCTGCCTGATCGAGGCCGGGGGCGAGGTCGTTTCAAAGGATACGCTGATCGCGCGGGCATGGCCCGGGCGGATCGTCCAGGAAGCCAACCTTGCCGTGCAGATCTCGGCGCTGCGCAAGGCGTTCGGACCCGACGGCGCAGAGATCATCGTTACAGTGGCGGGCCGCGGCTATCGTTTCGGCGGCTCGCTGAGGCCGTCACCGGTAACATCCCGAGCGCCCGTCGCTGACACGGTCGCAGGGGACTCATCGCGCGGTCCGTCGCTGGCCGTGCTGCCGTTCGCTGACCTTGGCGCGGATACCGGCCAATCGCCTGTCGCCGACGGCATTGTCGAGAACCTGATCACCTGCCTCTCCCGCATCCGCTGGTTCTACGTCCTGCCGCGCAACTCCGCGTTCAGCTTCCGGGGACGCGACCTGCCGCACGTGGCCGTCGGCCGCGAACTTGGCGTGCGCTACGTCGTGACGGGTTCGGTGCATCATGCCGGCCGGCGCATCCGGGCCAATGCCGGCCTGATCGGGACAGCGGACGGCGTGCAGGCATGGAGCGACCGCTTCGATCATGATGCCGACGATGTGTTCGTGCTTCAGGATCGCATCGTCGCCGGCATTGTGAGCGGGCTCGGCTCCGGCCTGCGGCGCGCCGAAATCGAGCGCCTGCAGCGGCGGCCGACCGAGTCCCCGGGGGCCTATAGCGCCTACCGGCGTGCCATCGCCTGCATGCAGCCGTTCACGCGCGAGAGTTGTTCGCAGGCGCTTGGCCTGCTCGAACAGGCGCTGGCCATGGATCCGAACTACGCGCTCGCACTGGTCGCGACGGCGCGCTGCCGCCTGTGGCGCATCTCGCAGCGTTTTGTCGAAGACCCCCTGGCCGACGCGGCCGAAGCGGTTCGCCTGCTGGAGGCGGCGCTGGCGCTGACCAATGACGACCCGCACGTGTTGGCCCAGGCCGGCTTCATCTTCGGCTACCTGGGTCACCGCAGGGATGCCGCCGTGGCCTTGGCCAGCAGAGCGGTCGAGCTCTACCCCAATGCATCGTGCACGCGCGCAACCGCCGGATGGGTTCACATCTACCAGGACGATCCCGCGACAGCGGCGGCGCATTTCGAGGAAGCGCTGCGCGTCGACCCGATTGATCCGGAAGCCGGCGGCTGGATCGCCGGTCTGTCCGCCGCGGCGCTCATGCAGGGCCAGTACGAGGCGGCCGTGCGCTGGGGCGAGCGCGCCATCGCGGCCAGCCCGCAGGTGCTCATGGCACACCTCGCCTGCATCGCCGCGCTGGGCATGGCCGGGCAACCGGGCGAAGCCGCCGTCGCCGACCTGCTTGTGCTCGATCCGCAGTTCAATGTTGCCGACTACAGCGGCCTGCGCAGCCGCTGGTCACAGGGCCGGTGGTTCCCCTTGCTGATCGAAGGCCTGCGCCGCGCGGGTGTCCCCGAGCAGCCAGCCACAGCCAAGAGGGCCGCGCTCAACCTCGTGCGCGCCCAAGGCTAGCGCCGGCAGCGTGAGGCCTAGGGTTGTTTCGGCCGGCAGCCGCCGGGTTTGACAAGGGCCCTGATTTTTGTTCTCTATTTGTTCTGTTCAGTCGCCTCACGATCAAATGGACTCCGCCACCATTCTGCACGCAGACCTCGATGCGTTTTACGCGTCGGTCGAGCAGCTCCTTGATCCGTCGCTGCGTGGCAAACCCATCGCCGTGGGTGGCGGTGTGGTGCTGGCTGCATCGTACGAGGCCAAGGTCTTTGGTATTCGCAGTGGCATGCCCGGACGTCGGGCGCGCGAGCTTTGCCCGCAGCTCGTCTTCGTGGGCGGCCACTTCAGCGAGTACCGGCGGCTGGGCGATGCCGCCATCGCGGTGCTCAACGATTTCACGCCGCTGGTCGAGCGCATCTCCATCGACGAGGCGTTTGCCGACGTGGCGGGCTGCACGCATCTGTTCGGCCCTCCCGCCGAAATCGCGCGCGCCATCCGCCACCGCGTGCGCAGCGAGCTTGGCCTGCCGATCTCCATCGGCGTGGCGCGCACCAAACATCTCGCGAAGATCGCCTCGCAGGTTGCGAAGCCGGACGGGCTGGTCGTCGTCGATCCCGACCGTGAACTCGAGTTCCTGCACGACCTGCCGGTCGATCTGATGTGGGGCGTGGGCCCGGCGACCAAGGCGCGGCTGGCCGCAACCGGCGTGCTGACCATCGGCCAGCTGGCGCGCACGTCCGGCCGGTCGCTGCGGCAGCTTCTGGGCACGGCTGCCAGCGACAAGCTCACGGCGCTGGCCTGGAACCGCGATCCGCGGGAGATCAGGACCCATCACCGGGCGAACTCGGCTGGCGCGCAGTCGGCGCTCGGCCGAAAGCCCGCCGAAGTGCATGTCATCCGCCCTGCCCTGCGCCACCTCGCCGACCGCATCTGCACGCGCCTGCGCGCCAGGGACCGGCCCGGACGAACGGTCACGGTGCGCGTGCGCTTCGCGGACCTGCGCGCCGTCACCCGCTCCGTCACGCTGGACGCACCGATCTCGGCAACGGCGATGCTGGCGGAAATCGCCGAGGAGCTGGTGCACACCGCGCTCGCACAAAATCCGGGCGAGAAGACGATCTCGCTGCTGGCCATCTCCGTGTCCAATCTCGAGGAGCATGTCGCGCTGCAGCTCGACCTGCCACTCGGCCTTGCCGATGAGCCGCGCCGGCCCGGCAGCGGACGCGGCATGGCGCGATGGGCAGCGGACCGTGCCGTCGACCGCATCCGCCAGCGCTTCGGCTGGGACGCGGTCGGCTACGGCTCGCTGGCGCTGGGGCCGCCGCGCGCGGTGCCCGACGCTTTCCGCGAGCTTGCGGAGAAGGAGCTGTGAGGCGCGGATCAGAACATCGGCGCCGGCAGCCGCTTTTTCCGCCGCGGCCGTTCCCAGACCACGCCCGGAAAGCCCTTGAGCGGCACCAGCGGCTCGCCCCTGTATGTCCAGTCCTGCAGCTCCTGGATGCCGATGTGATAAAGCGGCTCGCGGCCGGTGCGCAGCCGGAAAAGTGCCCGCGGAATGTTCACCATGTGCGGCGAACGGCTGCGTTCGTAGAACAACGGCGTGCCGCAGCGCCGGCAGAAGCCGCGCGTGGTGCCGGTCGCCTCGTCCTCGTAGCGCGTGATTTCCTCCTCGCCCGCCACAATACGGAAGCGCTTGCGCCAGCTCCCGACATAGGTGGCATAGGCAGCGCCATGCGCGACACGGCTTGCCTGCGTATGATCATGCCAGGCCCAGCGCGCGGGATAATCGATCTCCAGGCGGACGGCGCCGCAGCGGCACTGGCCCGCCACCGGTTCGGGCGTGGCCAGCGTCTTGCGTTTCATCGGAAGAAGCGTCCGCCGCCGGCCTGTCTAGGCCTTCACCTGCTCGCCCAGCCAGTCGATCGCCGCCTGCGCGCCGCCCCGGCCGTGCGGCACGTCGAGCGCGTTCAGCGCCATTTCGATGACGCTCAGCGTGCCGAGAATCATCGGCGCATTGACGTGCCCCATATGCGCAACGCGGAAGGCCTTGCCCGAGAGCTCGCCGATGCCATGGCCAAGGATGACGCCGCACTTCTCGTTGCAATAGGCACGCAGCGCCTCGGGATCGCGGCCGCCGTTCATCAGCACGGCCGTCACCGTATCGCAACGCTCCTGCGGCTCGATGATGTTGAAGCTGATCGCCTGGCCCTCGCCCCAGATGCCGATGGCGCGGCGAACCGCTTCCGCCAGCAACCGGTGGCGCCGGAAAACATTCTCGAGGCCCTCCTCGAACAGCATATCCAGCGCCTGCCGCAGGCCGAACAGCAGATGCTCGGGCGGCGTGCCGGCGTATTTCTGATAGTGGATATCACCTTCGCGGTCGGTCCAATCCCAGTAGGGCGTGCGCAGATCGGCCTTCTTGTGGATCTCGCGCGCACGGTCATTGGCCGCAACGAAGCCCAGGCCGGGCGGCGCCATCAGGCCCTTCTGCGAGCCCGACATCGCCACGTCCACGCGCCACGCATCCATCTCGAACGGCATGCAGCCCAGCGATGCCACGGCATCGACCATCAGCAGCGCGTCGTGGCCTGCGGCGCGCATCGCCTCGCCAATCGCGGCGACGTCGTTCACCACGCCCGACGCGGTGTCGATCTGCGCCACCAGCACGGCCTTGATGGTGCCGCCCTTGTCCGCCTTCAGCCGCGCCTCGACTTCCGCGGGCCGCACCGCACGGCGCATGTCGCCCTTCAGGATCTCGACCTCGACGCCCATGCGACGTGCATTCTCGCCCCAGCCCAGCGCGAAGCGGCCACTCTCCAGCACCAGGATCTTGTCACCCCGGGACAGCACGTTGGTCAGTGCTGCCTCCCAGGCGCCATGGCCGTTGGAGATGTAGATGTAGGCGCGGCCGCTGGTCTTGAACACGCGGGCGACGTCGCGCAGCAGGCCGTCCGTCAATGCCAGCAGCGGGCCGGAGTAGATGTCGACCGCCGGGCGATGCATGGCCCGCAGCACTTCGTCCGGCACCGTCGTGGGCCCCGGAATCGCAAGAAACTCACGCCCCGCACGCACACTCATTGCGTTACCTCCTCACCGAGCGGCCGGCACAGTAGCACAGCCGCGGCTCAGTGCGGCGATACCGTAGCGCGCCGGGCATGCGCAAGGGCTTCGGCCTGGCGGCGATACCCCAGCATTTCATAGCCGACGACCGATATGGCCGGCGCCAGCGTCAGGATGACAAGGCAAACCGGCACAGGGACGTCAGCAAGCACCGCAATGATCGCGATAGTCAGGACCGCGGCGGTGCCAACCAGCAACCCTGCGTGCAGGGGCTCGAAACGTCGGGTCAGATACGTGTGAAGCGCATAGACAGATGCGAGGAAAGCACCCACGGGGATGGCGACGGCAAGGCCGAAGGCGATCACGAAGGTCAGGTCGAACAGCAGCTCCAGCGGCGTCGCGACGCGGTGGGATTCATGCGGATCGCCATCCTTCTCGTGTGATAGTGGAGGGTTTCGGAACCGGGGGTGCTCATGCACGGTCCTCATGGGATCATCCCGGAGAAACCCTAACGAGGCAGCGGACCGCATCGGCTTTGATCGCGGCCGCGATGCTCCTTCCGGCGCTACAGAGATCGATCGCCGCGGGCGATCGCGGCCGCCTGTTCGAGGCTGATGCCCTCGACAAGCGGATCGGCATGACGATGCGCAAGCCGCCATTCGCCGCCTTCGCGCCGGTAGACCAGCGTGACGCGCAGCGCCCAGTCCTGCGCCGGCAGACCGCCCACCTCGACATGCGCCCGTTCGATAATCGCGAGAACCACCATGTCGGGCGAGCCCCAGGCCTGGATCACCTCTTGATGCAGCGTGCCGTTCCTGAAGAACCGCCCCATCGCTTCGATCCGTTCCGGCGTGTAGTCCGAACCGCGTGTCGGCGTACCGCCGAATGGAGACATGAGCGTGAAGTCGTCGGCAGGCATGACCATGGTCCGGTACCGATCGACATCGCCGCGCATGAGCGCTGCGTTCGCATCGGCGGATCGCCGGATAAGGCCGGCGATCTCCGCGTCCAGAGACGACTTCCCGTCTGCCCCCATCGTGCGTCGTGCGGTCATGGAACTTGCTCCCTGTTCTGATCTCACAGCCGGCCTACAAGCGCGGTAGCGCCGGCGCGCTGTCCTTCTCCGGCGAGAAGATGGCCATGGCGCCGGCCACCCGGTTTCGGCTGTCGTGGATCACGAGCAGCCTGACTTCAACCCGCATGACCGTTCCGTCCCGGTGCAGCGCAGGGATGTTGAACGATGAATGGTCGATGTTGCCGTCTGCGGCAGCCATGGCGGCGCGAAAGCCGGCCCAGTGGCGCTCACGGTATTCGGGCGGGACAATGAGATCCAGCGTCTTGCCGATGGCCTCGGCCGCCCGGTGCCCGAACAGCGACTCGGCGGCCGGATTCCAGATACGGATGACGCCGGACGGCTCTGCAAAGACCAATGCGGCTGCGGGCTCTGTCATGCGACGACTCCTGCCGACGGTGCATATTCCTTGTGACCTGGATCCAACGTCCAAGCCTACCAGCGCAGAAAGCGATAACCAGCGATTGCGCCAATGCCGGTCGCGATGGCGATCGCGAGCGTGAACCAGGCGGAGACAAAGATCGGCGAGTCGTCCGGACAGTGCAGGATGTAAAGGCTCGCCGACAGGGCGCCCGAGAGCAGCCCGGCGCCCGCTCCGGCCAGCGCCGGGCGTGTCGGCGCGCCATGACGCAGCGCGAACAGCAGCGCCGCCAGCATCGGCAGCGACAGCACCACCATGTTGATCACGCAGACATACCAGTGCACGCCGGCAAGCCGTACCAGCCATTCGCTGCGTGGCACAACCGTCAGCTCAACCGCGAGGGCCACGAGCACGATCGCCGGCACGAGCGCAGCGACAATGACCGTGCGGCCGAGCGGCGCACCGGGGCTTGCGAGCCGCACCAGCGCGACCGCCGATGCGGCCACCAGCAATCCCATCTCGACGGGCTTGAGCATGAGGGGCAGCGAGGCCGAAGACATCAGGTCAGGGCGCAATCCGACGAACCCGACGAACAAGGCGACTGAGATCACAAGGCCGGCCGCCGCCGCGAAGGCGAGAAACACGCCTGGCCGGGGCCCCGACGGCTCCCTGTCGGCTGCCAGCGCGCGGATGAGCTCTTCCGTCTTCACAGATCCTCGCGATGGCGTTTCGCCAACGCCCCCAGTCCGCGATGCAGCGCGACGCGCACGGCGCCTTCGGTCATGCCGAACTTGCGTGCCGTGTCGGCAATCGACGTGCCCTCCACCGCGATCGCCCGCACCACCTTGCGTTGCCCTTCCGGCAAGGCTTCCAGCGAACGCTCGACATCGCGTCCGCTGGCGGTTTCGTCCTTGCTCTCGGCGGGCAAGACCTCGGCGAAATCGTCAATCGGCAGATTGGTGCGATAGCCGCGGCGGCGCAGCACGTCGATGATCTTGTAGCGCGCGATGCCCGCGATCCACGGCGCAATCGGGCGGGTCTCATCCCAGGTGTGCCGCTTCAGATGCACCGCAATCAGGATCTCCTGCACCACATCCTCCAGCTCCGCCGGGTTGCCACCGGCACGCTGCAAGCCGCGGCGCACCAGCGGCCGCAAGGCTTGCGCGATCTCCCGCAGGCAGCGGTCGTAGGCGGCACCATCGCCGGCCCTGGCCGCCCGCATCAGCGCGGCCCATTCGATGTCGCGCTCCTTCAAGCGGTCTTGTCCTCATTGGCATTCGGCCGCAGCGGACCCATTGTTACGTCTCCCCATGGAAATTCACGCGAGGCGATCCTCCGACGAACACAAGAACGTGAGCACGTAACATCCGACGAGCGCGTGGCGAACCCTAGCACAAGGCCGGGTTCTTCGGCCCGCGCCAGTCCCTTCGGGCGGCGCTGATCTGTCTGGAGGATATCGGATGCATACCAAAATCACCGCTGCGACACTCGCCGGCTCGTTTGCCGCCGCCCTCGCCATGGCTGCTTCGCCCGCCGTTGCGCAAAAATCCGACCAGCAGAAGGCCGGTCAGGAGAAGTGCTACGGCGTCGCGATGGCCGGCAAGAACGACTGTGCTGCCGGCCCCGGCACAAGCTGCGCCGGCACGGCGAAGGTCGACTACCAGGGCAACGCATGGAAGTACGTGCCGAAAGGCACCTGCACCACCATGAAGACGCCGAAGGGCATGGGCTCGCTCACGCCGAAGCAGAGCTGATCGGCGTCCGTCTGTCCTTCTCCCCGCGAAGGCGGGGAGAAGGAGAAACGCTTGCTTGCAGAATGATCTCTCCATGATGCGCCGCGTCACATCGCTTCCTCAAGCCGCCGGCATCGGCTTCAAGCCGCAGCATTTCGATGACCTGCTAGCAACCGACCAGCCGATCGGCTTCATAGAGGTTCACGCCGAGAACTACATGGGCGCCGGCGGACCGCCGCATGCCATGCTGTCGGCGCTGCACGAGCGCTTTGCGCTGTCGGTTCACGGCGTCGCCATGTCGATCGGCTCGATGCAACCGCTGGACAGAGATCATCTCGCATGCCTGAAAATCCTGTGCGATCGCCATCAGCCCGAGAGCGTTTCGGAGCATCTCGCCTGGTCCTCGCATGGCGACGTCTATCTCAACGATCTCCTGCCCCTGCCCTATACGGAAGAAACGCTTGAGCAGGTCATCGCGCATGTCGATCAGGTGCAGACGGCGCTGGACCGCGAGATCCTGCTGGAAAACCCGTCGACCTATCTGCAGTTCGCGGACAGCACGATTCCCGAGGCGCAGTTTCTGTCTGAGATCGCCCGCCGTACGGGCTGCGGGCTGCTGCTCGACGTCAACAATGTGTTTGTGCAGGCCAGGAACCACGGCACATCGCCCGAAGGATATCTGTCGGACTTTCCGCTGGCGCGCGTAAAGCAAATCCATCTCGCCGGCCATGATGTGCAATCCGACGAAACGGGCGCGCCGCTTCTCATCGATGCCCATGGTTCGCCCGTCGCCGCCGCGGTCTGGCGGCTCTACGAGCGCGTGATTACCGTAACCGGCCCGCTGCCCACCCTGATCGAGTGGGACAACGACGTGCCGGATTTCGCGACGCTCGCGGACGAAGCACGCGCGGCCGGCCGCATTCTCGCGCGTGCACCACAACGCCAGGCGGCCTCACATGTTCGCCCCGATCCAGGCTGAATTCGCGTGCGCCCTGCTCGACCCGGACCGGCCGGTGCCGCAAGGCCTCAGGGCGTACACCAGTCAGCGGCCGACGAGGCGCTTCGCGGTCTATCGCAACAATGTCGTGGCTGGCCTCGTCAACGCCCTGCGCGCGAAATTTCCGGCTACCATGCGCATTGTCGGCGATGATTTCTTCGCGGCAATGGCGCGGGTCTTTGTCATGACTCGCCCGCCGCGCACCAGAATTCTCCACACCTACGGCGATGATCTCGGCGACTTCATCGAGGAGTTCGCGCCAGCGGCCGAACTCCCTTACCTTGCGGATGTCGCGCGACTGGAAGCGGTACGTACCCGGGCGTATCACGCAGCGGATGCCGAGTCGCTGCCAGCGGCTGCGTTCTCCGCGGTTGACCCGCACACTATCGGCAGCCTGCGCGTTACCCTGCATCCTTCGCTCGGAATCGTTCGGTCGCGACATCCGGTCGTGACCATCTGGATGATGAACGCAGGCGAAGTCGAGTTCGGCCCAGTCAATGAGAACGAACGCGAGGATGCGCTAGTCCTGCGCCCCGGCATGCAGGTCGCCGTGCGCAAGCTGCCGGCCGGCGGCGCGGCCTTTCTGCTGGCGCTGGCATCGGGCGCGACGCTTGCAGAAGCCGCGTCATGCGCCGCAACCGACGATCCGGATTTCGATCTCACCGCCAATCTCGCCGGAATGATTCTGTCCGGTGCCATGACCGCCTGCACGCCTGCCGAAGGATCGATGCCATGACCCATGTGTCCCTGCCGGTGAGTCGTCAAGCTGGCATTGCCGCGCTGATCGCGAGGGCCAACCGCCTCATGGCCGCGATTCCTTACTGGCTCGTCGCACTGATCACGCGCATTTCCATCGCCGCCGTATTCTGGCAGTCCGGCCAGACCAAGCTGGACGGCTGGCAGATTTCCGCGTCAGCCATCGAGCTGTTCAGAAACGAGTACAAACTGCCGCTGCTTGATCCGACCCTGGGCGCCCATCTCGCCGTGATCGCCGAGCATGTCTTCCCCGCGCTGCTGGTCGTCGGGCTTGCCACGCGCCTTTCGGCGCTGGCGCTGCTGCTTATGACACTAATCATCCAGATTTTCGTCTATCCGGATGCCTGGGCGACACACGGCACCTGGGCTGCATGCTTCCTGATCCTGATGAGGCGCGGCGCCGGAGAGGTTTCGCTCGACCATCTCATTGCGCAGCGCCGGCGCAGATAGACCCGACGCGCAACCTGGACCCTGGCCGGCATGAAGGCCTGCCTCGAACACGGCCTGGAACTCAACCTTGTGGCGGACCGGTTTCCGAAGGATCTCCACCGGCATCAGGTTGAATGCAGAGCAACACTGATCCGGCGAGCATGAGCCGGAATTCACCTCCCTTGCAGCGGAACTCGCATCGGCCGCGTCTGTAACCTTTTTTCAGTATCTTCTGCTGGAGGTTCGCCATGCTTATCGAGCATCAGGGCAAGCGACCGAACGGATCCCTCCGCTGATGTGGCTCCGACAGCCGTGATCTGCGGGGACGTGACGATCGGTCCACGCACGCATGTCGCGTTCGGTGCGGTCATCGAGGCGCATGGTGCGCCGGTGCGGATCGGCGCCCGGTGCGTCATCCGGGAGAACCTCAACATCCGCAACACGAGCGGGAACGCTGTCGAGATCGGGGACCATGTCCTGATCGGGCCGCATTCTTCGCTCAAGGGTTGCACCGTCGAGGACGAGTGCTTCCTGGCGACGGGCGTCAAAGTCTATCAGGCTGCAGTCATCGGACGGCAGACGGAGGTTCGCATCGACGGCATCGTGCACGTGCGCAGCGTCCTGCCGCCGAACTCGCTCGTCCCGATCAAATGGGTGGCGGTCGGCCATCCAGCCAGGCTGTTCCCGCCCGACAGGCACGAGGATATCGACGCGATCCTCGCCGAAATGGACTTCCCCGAAGAGGTCTACGGATTGGAGCGCCAGTCCGGCAGCCGCGTCGACATGGACATGAAGGAGTTGACCAGGCGCGTCACCAGCGGGCTCGCCGATCATCGCGACGACAGGGAACTATGGCGGTGCGGCCGCCGACATGATCGAGCGCGAAAGGCCCCGCCCATGCCTGGAACGGCTGGGCCGGCCGTCTCTCGCCATCGACAAACCGGCTATTGAGAGCGGTGAAACCCACGGTCGCCCCCAATGGAGTACGAGCGGACACACGCGTTTTAAGCTCGCTCGAAACGCGGGTGGGTCCGCTTTGGGTCAGTTCCTGAAGTCCACTGCCCGGAGTAGTATCCGCTTCGGTGTGATGAGCGGACGCTCGACCGCCTGCTTGCGCAGCGCTGGCGGTGATGGCTGCACCAATGGCTGCCCTTCTTGACCACGAAGACCACCATTTTGGAGCCGCGTGGGTCCACAAGGCCCAGATTGAGCCAGGCGCACGGACATCAATCGGCCGGGAGGTTACGTCGATATTGTGCTAGCTTCTGCCCTCGGGTGGTGAGGACAGTATGGAGCGCCGGCTAGCTGCGATCTTCGCCGCCGATGTGGCAGGCTTCTCGCGACTGATGAGTGAAGATGAGGTTGGGACCATGCAGATCCTCACCTCTCATCGAAGGCTCATGGACGCTCTCATCGGCGAGCACGGAGGACGGATAGCCAATACGGCTGGTGACAGTGTCCTCGCCGAGTTCCCCAGCATCGTGAATGCAGTTGAGTGTGCACGGCAAGTCCAGTTTGCCCTTGCAAGCGCAAACGACAGTCTCCCGGAGGAGCGCAAGCTGCGCTTCCGGATCGGTGTGCACGTGGGCGACGTGATGCTCAGCGGCGGCGACCTTCTGGGCGATGGGATAAACATCGCGGCCCGTGTTCAGTCTCTTGCCGAACCGGGAGGCATATGCCTCTCGGCCGCGGCGCAGCAGTACGTGCGCAAATCCCTGCCGATTGTTGTCAGGGACCTTGGCTTCAAGACAGTCAGAAACATCGCCGAGCCGATCCGTGTTTACGCGGTAGATCCCCAGCGCTACCAGGAGACAAGCGTCACATCGCGAGCCGATGTTGTCACCGCGCAGGGGCGTCCGGCCGAACTCAAGTCGTCACAGCGCGTGCGGCACATTGGTGTGTTGTTGGCCGCCGCATCCCGAGATGCTGAATTTGTGCTCCTCCTCGAGGCCTTCCTCCAGCGGCTGCAGCAGCTCGGCTGGAACGACGGGAGCAACGTTCGAATCGATGTTCGCTGGAGTGGCGCGAGTGCCGAGGCGGTTCACAAGCACGCGGTGGACCTTGTCGCACTTGGACCAGACGTCATACTCGCTCCGGGCAGTGCGTCTGCCGGACCACTGCTACAGGCGACGTGTAACATCCCGGTAGTATTCACCGTCGTGCCGGACCCGGTTGGCGCAGGGTTCGTCGAGAGCGTGGACCAGCCCGGCGGCAATGCGACAGGCGTGGCAAGTTTCGATTACAGCCTGGGCAGAAAGTGGCTCGAGGTCCTCAAGGAGGCAGCGCCCGACGTCACGCGTGCGGGCGTGCTGAGAGATCCCGCGATTACCGCAGGCATCGGCCAGTGGAGTGCGATCCACGCCGCCGCGCCTGCGGTTGGTCTGCATGTCATCCCGATCAATCTGCGTGATGCGGTCGACCTCGAACGCGCTCTTGCAGATTTTGCCCGGCCCGCCAAGGGCGGCCTGGTCGTCACATCGAGTGCCCTCTCGATTCGCCATCGCGACCTGGTCGTCCGGGTCGCCGCCGAGCAGAAGCTGCCTGCGATTTACTACAGCAAGGCCTTCGTGGTGGCAGGGGGTCTGCTCTCGTACGGATCTGACCGTGCCGACCAATTCCGCCGTGCCGCCGGGTACGTGGACCGCATCCTCAACGGCGAGAAGCCTTCTGATCTGCCAGTTCTATACCCGTCGAAGTACGAGCTTGCGGTGAACATCAAGGCCGCAGCGGCACTGGGCCTGCGGCTGCCCAACTCGCTCCTCGCCCGCGCGGACGAGGTCGTCGAAGAATAGTCAGCTGGCGAAGTGACGTCCGGCCCTCGGCTGCGCCAGTCGCCGCTTTCCGTACTCGCGCCCTGGAATGAGCGTTACAAAATGGCACGCCGGACGGGCGTCCCGGAATTCTTGGAGCTTCCCATGACAATGAAGCCTTTCGCTATGGTAGACTTGGATGCTTGCAAACTTGGAGAATCGCTCATGGCGGACGATCACCCGAACGCGTTCGCCTGACAATCGTGCAGTCCGGGGGAGGACGCCGCCATGACATCGATCGACGAGAAGCATCTCGAAGAGAAGCTGACGGCGTTGGAATCGGTCCGGACCTGGAGTCCGCGGCTCGTATCCAGGCTCGAAAGCCACATCCGTTCGGCAAGCGATGCCGAGCTCCTGCGCATCAATCCGATCAAATTCGCTACCGACAAGGGCCTTAACGAGCAGGAGGCGATCGATCTCTTCCTGCACGCCGCCGCGCTAGGTCTCTTCGAGATGACCTGGATTCTGATCTGTCCGGTCTGCTCCTGCGTCATCGACAGCTTCCGGGCGCTCAGGAATCTCCGCAGTCACTGCCGCTGCACCCACTGCCATCTGGATTTCGTGGCGGCTCTCGACGACATGATCGCGATCACCTTCACCGTGAACCCGGCTATCCGCCGCATCGCCTATCACGATCCACAGACGCTGTCGGCGGAGGATTACGTTTACCGCTACAGGTCGGCGAATGAGGGCTTGATCCCGGACGGCACGCCTTTCGCCAAGCTGAGGCAGATGCTGAGCCGCGGATTGGCCTATATCGAGCCGGGCAAGACGACCGCCCTTGAGATAATCGCAGAGGCCGGAGCATTGCACGGCAGCAGCTCCGACAGCGACGCAGGGATCCTGTTTATTGTCGACCCCGCGCTTCCGCCCGGCGAGCAGCGCATTGCAATCCGTTTTGACCTCGAGTCCAGCACGCCGGACGCGGGCATCATCGCGGCCGGGAAGGTGATTTTCGAGCTGTCCAATGTCGCAGACAAACGCTTCGAGTTCGGGATTCTCCAGTTGCCGCCCGGCGTCGACCGGCCGCCGCCGCTCCACTTCGCGCCATTCCTCTCAGGGAAGCGACTGCTCACGACCCAGACGTTCCGCGACCTCTTCCGCTCCGAGGTGATCCGTGGCCACGAAGGGCTCGGCGTCAAGGACATCGCTCTCCTGTTCACCGACCTGAAAGGCTCGACTGCACTTTATGACCGGATCGGAGACCTGAATGCCTTTGCACTTGTGCAGCAGCATTTTGACCGGCTGCAGGACGTGACAGTCCGCCACAACGGCGCGATCATCAAGACGATCGGCGATGCGGTAATGGCGGCGTTCCTGAAGCCCGCCGATGCCGTGCTGGCGGCGCTCGACATGCGCAGCGAGATCGCCTCGTTCAACAAGCGGCAGCCAGATAAGGCGCTGATCCTCAAGATCGGCGTCCACACGGGCGCGGCAATCGCGGTCACGCTGAACGAGCGCCTCGACTATTTCGGCCAGACCGTGAACATTGCTGCGCGCGTCCAGGACCTCGCCGACGCCGACGAGATTTTTGTCAGCCAGGACGTTTACGACGCGACCGGCGTTCGCGACAGACTGGCGGCCTTTGCCGTCGAGCCGCGAACAGCACAGCTTCGAGGCGTGCAGCAGGAACTGCCGGTGTTTCGGGTGGGGGCGGCCGCTTAATGAGCCCAGAAGCGGACGGCTGCCGCCACGGATTTGGAATGCAGACAACTATAAACTGGCGCGCCCGGCAGGATTCGAACCTGCGACCTACCGCTTAGAAGGCGGTTGCTCTGATCCCCTGAGCTACGGGCGCCGAAGCCTGTTGTGGAAGTCCGGGCCGGCGCTGTTCAGTGCGTCCAGCGGCCGATCCTGTTGTAGGCGAAATTGTCGGCGTAGGCTCTGGGCCGGATGGCGCGCTCTCTGGGCTCGTCCAGCGTATACATCCAGCCCTGCCTTTTGGCATAGGCGATCGCCTCGTCCCTGGTATCGAAGCGCAGCACGACCTGGTTCAGCGTGTCGCGCGAGCTGGTCCAGCCCATCAGCGGGTCGATCTCCTTGCGCGACGGCTCGGCCTCGATCACCCATTCCTTCGTGTTGGCTGTGCCCGACTGCATGGCCGTCTTGGCGGGCTTGTAGATCCTGACCTGCATGACCCCCGAACCGCTGCTGCTCCTCGTCCGTCCACCGTGGTCGGGGCGGCCGGATTCGAACCGACGGCCTCTTGCGCCCAAGGCAAGCGCTCTACCAGGCTGAGCTACGCCCCGCCGACCCCGGAACCCCTGAGGACGCGGGGTTTTACCAGCCACATCGCAAGGCCGGAAGGGGCAAATTTGCGGGGCTGCGCGGCGTTGCGCATGTTGCCCGATCGCGGCACGATTGCGGCAACATCGGAGGCCATCGCCATGTTCGACCAGACTCCCGAGCGCGGCGGCGGCGGTCGCCTGCCGGCGCTCAACGTGCTGGGCCAGCCGCTCAAGCCCTGCTCCGTCGAGCCCCTGACGGGCTTCTATCGCGACGCCTGCTGCAATACCGGCCGCGAGGACCGTGGCCTGCACACGGTCTGCGCCGTGATGACCAATGCCTTCCTGCGCTTCTCGAAAGAACGCGGCAACGATCTGTCGACGCCCGTGCCTGAATACGGTTTCCCCGGGCTGAAGGCCGGCGACCGGTGGTGCCTGTGCGCGGCGCGCTGGCAGGAGGCGCTGGAGGCCGACGCGGCGCCGCTGGTGGTGCTGGAGTCGACTCACCAGGCCACGCTGCTGGTCGTGTCCGCCGAAGACCTCAAGCGCCACGCGCTGCACGCAAGCTGACCCCAGTCGCGGTGGAGGGCGATGTCATGTCCAAGCGGACGCAGATCACCGGACGGCTTGAAGATTACGTGCAGGCCAACTGGCTTCGCGACACCGACGTCAAGCGGTGGCTGCGGGAGGAAACCGCGCGGCTGCCCGGCGCCACCATGCAGATCGCCGCCGACCAGGGCCAGTTGATGGCGCTGCTGGCACGGGCCATCGGCGCACGGATTGCCGTCGAGGTCGGCACGTTCACCGGCTACTCGGCCCTGTGCGTGGCCGAAGCGTTGCCGCCCACGGGCAAGCTGCATGCCTGCGACGTCAGCGAGGAATGGACACGGATCGGGCGGCGTTACTGGAACGAAGCCGGTGTCGCCGACCGCATCGAGCTGCATATTGGCCCCGGCGAACGCGCGCTCGACGAGCTGATCGCGGCAGGCCTTGCCGGCCATGTCGATATGGCCTTCATCGATGCCAACAAGACGGAATACGACACCTATTACGAACGCTGCCTGATGCTGCTGCGCCCGCGCGGCTTGCTGCTGATCGACAACGTGCTATGGGGTGGCTCGGTGGCCGATCCGGACGACCACACCGCCGACACGCTGGCGCTGCGTGCGCTCAACGCCAAGCTGCGCGACGATCAGCGCATCGACCTTGGCTTGCTGCCGGTCGGCGACGGCATGACGATTGCGCTGAAGCGCTGACCCCGACCACCAGACACAGGAGACCGGAGATGGCCGGCGAACCCGACATCGTCTTCTATCACGCACCGCAGTCGCGTTCGATCATCGTGCAGTGGATGCTGGAAGAGCTGGGCCAACCCTTTCGCCTGCACCTGCTGAACCTGAAGAAGAACGAGCACAAGCAGCCGGATTATCTGGCGATCAACCCGATGGGCAAGGTACCGGCGATCACGCACAAGGGCGTCGCCATCACGGAGGCTGCGGCGATCTGCTGTTTCCTGGCCGATACCTATCCCGAGTCCGGCCTTGCGGTACCCGTGGGCGACCCCCGGCGTGGCCCTTACCTGAAGTGGCTGTTCTTCAGCCCGAGCTGCCTGGAGCCGGGCATCATCGACAGGATGTTCAGCCGTCCCGACGTGTCGCCAAGCTCGGCCGGCTGGGGCAGCTTCGATGCGACGCTGGACGTCATCACCAGGGCCGTTGCCGCCGGACCTTACCTGCTCGGCGCGCAGTTCACCGCTGCCGACGTGGTGATCGGCTCCAGTTTGATCTGGGGCACGATGGTCAAGGTCATTCCGGAGTGGCCGGAGATCGCCGCCTATGCGCGCCGGCTTCAGGAGCGCCCGGCGCTGCAACGCGTCTATGCCAGGGATGCGGAGCTGGTGGCGTTGCAGGCTGCCTGAAAGCCGCTTTGCGTCGCGTGCCGGGAGCGGCTAAGAGAGCGGCCAGTCCACAGCCGCGCCAGCCAGCATGACCAATCACCTGTTCTCGCTCATCCGTTCGCGCATCCCTGCCCCCGGCAAGAATTTCATCGAGACTCCCGAGGGCCGCACCCTCAGCTACGCCGAACTCGTCGAGGGTGCGGGGCGCTACGCCAACGCGCTGGTGACGCTGGGTGTCCGCCCGGGCGACCGCGTCGCCGTACAGGTCGAGAAGAGCGTTGCTGCGCTGCTGGTGTATCTCGCCTGCGTGCGCGCCGGTGCCGTCTTCCTGCCGCTCAACACGGCCTACACCATCGCGGAGCTTGAGTATTTCATCGGCGATGCCGAGCCGACGGTGGTTGTCTGCGATCCGGCGAAACGGGAGGGCATCTCTGCGATTGCCAAAAAGGCCGGTGTGAAGGCCGTCGAAACGCTCGATCCGCGCGGCGAGGGCAGCCTCGCGAACAAGGCCTCGGCGCAACCGGCCGCCTTCGACGACGTGCCGCGGGCTGCCGACGGTCTCGCGGCAATCCTCTACACCTCGGGCACGACCGGGCGCTCCAAAGGCGCGATGCTCTCGCACGAGAACCTTGCGTCGAACTCGCTGGCGCTGGTCGACTACTGGCGCTTCACCGCCACCGACGTGCTGCTGCACGCGCTGCCGATTTACCACACGCACGGCCTGTTCGTGGCCACCAACGTGTCGCTGTTCGCTGGCGGCTCGATGCTGTTCCTGCCGAAGTTCGATCCCGACATGGTGATCGGGCTGCTGCCGCGCGCTACGGCCATGATGGGCGTGCCCACGTTCTACACCCGCCTGCTGCAGCATCCCGGCCTCACACGCGAAGCCACGAAGCACATGCGCCTTTTCGTGTCGGGCTCGGCGCCGCTGCTGGCCGAGACGCATCGCGAGTGGCAGGCGCGCACCGGCCACGCGATCCTCGAGCGCTACGGCATGACCGAAACCAACATGAACACCTCCAACCCCTATGACGGTGACCGGGTGGCGGGCACGGTCGGTTTTCCTTTGCCCGGCGTGGAGCTGCGCGTCGCCGATCCGGAGAGCGGCCGCATCCTGCCACAAGGCGAGATCGGCGTCATCGAGGTGAAGGGCCCCAACGTCTTCAGGGGGTACTGGCGCATGCCCGACAAGACCGCGGCCGAATTCAGGGCCGATGGCTTCTTCATCACCGGCGATCTCGGCCGCATCGACGAGCGCGGCTATGTGCATATCGTGGGGCGCGGCAAGGACCTGATCATCACCGGCGGCTTCAACGTCTACCCCAAGGAGATCGAGGGCGAGATCGACGCCATCCCCGGCGTGATCGAGAGCGCTGTGATCGGCGTGCCGCATCCCGATTTCGGCGAGGGGGTGACCGCGGTGGTCGTGCGCAAGCCGGATGCGGCGCTTGACGAACGCGCGGTGCTTGCGGCGCTTGAGGGAAAGCTGGCGAAATTCAAGCAGCCCAAGCGCGTGTTCTTTGTCGACGACCTGCCGCGCAACACCATGGGCAAGGTCCAGAAAAACATCCTGCGCGACACCCACAAGGACCTGTACACGCGCTGATAGCGCTTACGCCCGGCGTGATGTCAGAAGCGACGAGAATACGACCGAGCACAGCGCGAGGAAGGTCAGGATGGCGCTGGTGGCGTGGGTGTACTCCCATTGCCGGCGCAGGGTTTCCCAGTTTGCCGGGGCGGAGGTCCAGAAGTCGGTCGCGAGGTTGGCCGGCTGGGTCCAGATGAAGAAAATTGCCAGCGTGATCGCGACCAGCACGAAGCCCGCCAGCGCGAACCAGGAGGCCGGGCGCTGGCGCCGCAGGACGATCGCCAGCAGCAGATTGAAAACGATTGCTCCGATCACCGCGATGCCGAACAGGGCCCAGCCGCGGTAGATGCCCTGCACGGTGAAGTAGTCAGCCTGCGGCAGGTTGATCTTGTTCGCCAGCTCGGCCAGATGCGCGCCGCCCGGCACCAGCGCCAGCGCCGTGAAGATGATGGCAAGAAACTGCAGCGTCCGAACCATGGACCCTAGGCCACACGCACCAGCAGCTTGCCGCGGTTGCGGCCGGCGAACATGCCCGCCAGCGCCGCGGGTGCGTTCTCCAGACCCTCGACGATGTCCTCTTGCGCCTTCAGCCGGCCTTCTTCAACCCACTTCGCGAGCGTCGCCTCCGCCTGCGGGCGGGTGGCGAAATAATCCATGACGATGAAACCCTCCATGCGCAGGCGCTTCACCACCAGCAGACCGGGCACACCCATCGGTCCCGGTCCCGGCTTCTCCGCATTGTATTGCGAGAGGTTGCCGCAGCACACGATGCGGCCGCCCGTGTTCATCTGAAACAGCGCGGCCTGCAGCACGGCACCGCCGGTGTTGTCAAAGTAGATATCGATGCCGCGCGGGCAGGCGTCCTTCAGCGCGGCACGCAAATCGGCGCTCTTGTAATCGATCGCCGCGTCGAACCCGAGCTCCTGCGTCAGCCAGGCGCATTTTTCCGGCCCGCCGGCCGTACCGACCACGCGACAGCCCTCGATCTTCGCGATCTGCCCGGCAAACGAGCCGACCGCGCCGGCCGCCGCCGACACCAGCACGGTCTCACCCGGTTTGGGACGCCCGACCTCGCGCAGCCCGTAATACGCCGTCAGGCCCGTGATCCCCAGCACGCCCATCAGGGCCTCGGGCCGATAGCGTGCATCGCGGCGCGCGACCTCGGTCGCCTTCATCACGGCGTAGTCCTGCCAGCCGAGCATGCCCTCGACCAGGTCACCCACCGAGACATCAGGCGCGTTCGACTGCACCACCTCCCCCAGCGCGAAACCGTGCATCACGTCGCCGGGCATCACCGGTGCCCTGTAGGTCGGCGCCGGCGACATCCAGGCGCGATTGGCGGGGTCGAGCGACAGCAGGCGTGTGCGCACCAGGACCTCGCCCTGGCCCGGCGCCGGAACCGGCTTTTCACGCAAGGTGAAGTGCTCCGGTCCCACCATGCCGGCGGGGCGCGCCGCGAGAATCCATTGTCGGTTGATCGAACCAGTCATTTGGCGTTGCCGAAGACTGCATGGCGCACCACGTCGCCCGGCTTGATTCCCAGCAGCCGCGATGCCCCGCCGTTGATCTCCAGGACCGCGCGCGCAGGTACACCGCTGGTAATGGCGCGGGTTGAAAGCGGCTCGGCATTGGTGTGGATGCGCACGATCTTGCCGTCGCCGTCGATGAACAACATGTCCAGGGGTATCAGCGTGTTGGCCATCCAGAACGAGAGCGGCTGCGGGCTGCCGAAATCGAACAGCATGCCCTCCTTCGCGCCAAGCTTCTGGCGGAACATCAGGCCGCGCTGCTGCTGGTCGGGCGTCAGCGCCAGCTCGACCTCGAACGTCAGCGGCCCGCCGCCCGTATCGATGACAAGGCTGGATTTCTCGAAGCTGACCGCCGGTGGCACCGGCTGCTGTGCCCAGGATGGGAGCACCGGGCAGCCGGCAACCAGACTCACCGCCACCAAGCCACGACAGACAAGCCGCAACAGACTACGCATCCGCCCTGCTCTCACAGCTTGTCCATGCCGGAGGGGTGGTCCAGCACATAGAGCCAGCGGCCGTCGGGTTGCCGCCGCAGGACTTCGGCGCTGGTGCCGCGCCGCTCCATCGGCTTGCCCTCCGCATCCGTGCCGGTGAGCACCCAGTCGTGGCGGACCAGGGCCAGCCCGTCACGCTCCATGATCATGGCCGCGGTCATGGTCATGCGGGGGCGCCGCGCCGTCATGCGCATGAAGGCATCCCGGATGCCCGCCTTGCCGACCACGCGCGCGCCGGGCTGGGGTGCCAGCACCGCGTTGTCCTCGTAGAGGCTCACCAGCGACTCCACGTTGCCGGCGGAGAAGGCTTCGGCAAACGCGCCGGCCATGTCCTCGACCCGCATCACCACCGCCATCGTCGCCTCCTTCTGCCAGCCAGCGCGCATCGTACCGGCCCAGTATGGCAAAATGAAAGCCGCTTGCACCCGCCGCCGCCGACCGCCATCATTCCGCCAGTCACCGGGGGGAGCCGCCATCGCGGCTGAGAGGTCCGACAGGACGACCCCTGGAACCTGATCCGGTTCGTACCGGCGTAGGGACGGGTGAACACATGTCGTCTGTGACGGCCCCTTCCGAGGGGGCCGCCTTGATCCAAACCGCAGAGCCCCCGCCAGGCGCGGCGCCGGCCATCGCCCTGTCGGGCGCGCATGTCGATTTCGAGGACCAGCCGCTGTTCGACGGGCTGGCGCTCGACTTGCCGGCGGGACGCACGACCTGCCTGCTGGGCCCCTCGGGCGTAGGCAAGACGTCGTTGCTGCGGCTGATCGCGGGATTGCTCGAACCGCTCCCCGGCTTCCGGCTGGTGGCCTCCGACGATCGCCCGCTCGCCGGCCGCATCGCCTACATGGCGCAGACGGATCTCCTGCTGCCCTGGCTGAATGTGCTGGACAACGCCACGCTGGGCGCACGCCTGCGCGGCGAGCGGGCGGCGCTGGCCAATGCGCGGCGGCGCGCCGTCGCCTTGCTGTCCGATGTCGGGCTGGTGGACCGGCTTGCGGCACGGCCGGATACGCTCTCCGGCGGCATGCGCCAACGCGTAGCCCTCGTGCGTACGCTGATCGAAGAACGTCCCGTCGTCATGATGGACGAGCCGTTCGGGGCGCTGGACGCCATCACCCGCCTGCAGTTGCAGGACCTCGCGGCGCGGTTGCTCGCGGGCCGGACAGTGCTGCTGGTGACTCACGATCCGCTGGAAGCTGCCCGCCTTGGTCATCGCATTCATGTGATGGCCGGCAAGCCGGCAACGGTCGATGCACCGCTCGAACCATCGGGCGTACCGCCGCGCGATGCTACCGCGCCCGGGACGCTGGCAACGCAGGCCGAGCTGTTGCGCCGCCTGGCCGACGCGGCCGCCGTGGATGCCAGGTCATGACGGGGCGGCGCCTCGTACGTCCGGTTCTGATTGCCGCGGGCCTGCTGGCGTTGTGGGAGGCGGCCGTGTGGCTGAACTCCATTCCGCACTACATCCTGCCACCGCCCAGCCTCGTCGTTCTCGAGTTCATCGATCGGGGCGACCTTCTGGCCGAGCACGCGCTTTGGACAACCATCGAAATCGCGCTCGGCCTTGTCGCGGGCGTGAGTCTGGGCAGTGCCGTGGCCTTGCTGATGGCGCGCTTTGCCGCGCTGCGCGCCTGGGGCGTGCCGCTGGTCGTGGTCAGCCAGGCGGTGCCCGTCTTCGCCATCGCGCCATTGTTGGTGCTGTGGCTGGGCTATGGCATCGCCTCGAAGATCGCCATGGCGGTCCTGGTGATCTTCTTTCCGGTCGCCAGCGCCTTTCTCGATGGTCTGCGTCGGGTCGATCCCGGCTGGCTCGATCTTGCACGCCTGATGGGTGCGTCGCCCGCCGCGGTCCTGTTTCAGATCCGGCTGCCCGCAGCACTGCCCGCCTTCGCGTCGGGCGTGCGGGTTGCCGCCGCCGTGGCGCCGATCGGTGCCGTCATTGGCGAGTGGGTCGGCGCCAGTGCCGGGCTGGGCTATCTGATGATGCAACAGCTTGCCCGCGGACAGACCGCGCTGGCCTTCGCGGCGCTGGTCGTCCTGGCCGCCATCGGGGTGGCTCTTTATTTCCTGGTCGATGCGTTGCTGCGCCGCGCCATGCCGTGGATCCCGCAGCAATCCTGATGCCCGCCCTGCGAAAGGAGACGACATGAACATCACTCGCCGACTGACCCTCTCCGGACTGGTGCTAGGCGCGGCCAGCGGTGGGTGGCGCAGCGCCGCTGCCGCCGAAAAGGTCACGGTGCTGCTGGACTGGTTCCTCAATCCGGACCACGCGGCGCCGGTCATCGCCAAGACACGGGGCCTCTTCGCCAGGCGGAACCTTGATGTCGATCTGGTGGTGCCCGCCGATCCCAGCGCGCCGCCAAAGCTGCTGGCCGCCGGCAAGGCGGACTATGCGGTCTCCTACCAGCCCCAGCTCCAGATGTTCGTCGCCACGGAACGGCCATCGGAGGCTCTGCCGCTGGTGCGTGTGGGCGTGCTCGTGGCCCAGCCGCTCAATTCGCTGGTGTCGCTGGCCGGCGGACCGGTCCGCACGATTGCGGATCTGAAGGGCCGCAAGGTGGGCTACTCCGTGGCGGGATTTGAGGACGCGATCCTCGGCGCCATGCTGGAAACCGCCAGCCTTGGTATCAGGGACGTGACGCTGATCAACGTGAACTTCAATCTCACCACGGCGCTGAAGTCGAGACAGGTCGATGCCGTGATCGGCGCCTTCCGCAATTTCGAGCTCAATGATCTCGAGATCGCCGGGCTCAAGGGCACCGCCTTCCTGGTCGAGAACCATGGCGTGCCCGCCTACGACGAGCTGATCCTGGTGGCGCGCCCCGACAACGTCGACGTGGAGCGAACGCGGCGCCTGCTCGACGCCTTGCGCGAGGCTACCCAGTGGCTGCGCGCCAATCCCGATATCGCCTGGCAGGAGTTCGCGAAATACGGCGGCAAGGAAGTCGCCAACGAGCTCAACCGGCGCGCCTGGAAGGATACCCTGCCGCTTCTCGCCGCCGATCCCGCCAGCCTGGACCGGACCCGCTACGAGCGTTTCGCCGCTTTCCTGAAGGCGCGCGGCCTGGTCAAGCGGGACGTTCCAGTAGACAGCTACATCCGCGAGATCCGGTGATGTGCCGGGAGCGCGGGCGTCCTCGCCCGCGCTCCGGGGCGAGGAATTACGACAGGCGGATGTCGGCGACCTGCAGGCCCTTGGGGCCGGTGGTGATCTTGACCCGCACCGTCTGGCCGGGTGTCAGCCCGTCAATGCCGCTGCGGCGCAGGGTTGCGGCGTGTACGAACACGTCCTTGTCGGTGCCTTGCGGGCAGACGAAGCCGTAGCCGCGTTCGGCGTTGTACCACTTCACCAGACCCGTTACGAACTCGCCGTCATCGCCCGTGGCCTCCGGCGGCGGCGCAGCCTGGATCGCTTCCGGCCGCGGCATCGGGCCGGCCGTGCTGAGATCGACCGACGTAATCCGCATCACCTGCAGGCCTTTCGGCCCGCGGGTGGCGTGGCATCCCAGGGTCACGCCGGGCGCAATGTCCTCGTGTCCGGCTTGCCGTAGCACCGTGATGTGAAGGAACGCGTCGCCCGAGCCCGACTCCGTCGTGACGAAGCCGAAGCCCTTGGTGGCATTGAACCACTTCACTCTACCACGGAACTCGATGGTCTCCGGAGCGCTGCTTCCCTGCCCTGTCATCTGGGTCGTCATATACGCCGATCCCGATTTATTCTTGTCCCCTCAGGAACCCTAACACCGATTCCGCTGCGCGGGAACAGGCCCAATTTTGCCGCCGCGGTCATCGACGGGCAGGTATACCGTGTCCATACGTTCCGGCGCCAGCGTATCCCACGGGAGTACCCAACATGTTCAAGGCTGATCTCTTCAAGGGCAAGACGTTTCTCGTTACCGGTGGCGGAACCGGTCTGGGCAAAACGATGCTCGACAAGTTCCTGGAACTCGGTGCCGACGCCGTCATCTGCGGCCGCCGTGGCAGCGTCCTCGAGGAGACCGCCCATGAAATGATGGGCAAGTATCAGGGCCGGCGAGTTCACACCTACACTTGCGATATCAAGGTTGCACCGGCTGTCGAGGAAATGATCGACGCAATCTGGCGCGAGGTGGGGCCGCTGGACGGGCTGGTCAACAATGCCGCCGGCAACTTCATCTCGCAGACCAAGGACCTGAGTCCCCGGGGCTTCGATGCCATCGCCGGCATCGTCTTCCACGGCTCGTTCTACGTCACGCATGCCTGCGGCAAGCGCTGGATCGCCGAGGGGCGCAAGGCCAGCGTGCTCAGCATTCTCACGACCTGGGTATGGACTGGCAGCCCCTATGTAGTGCCCTCGGCGATGTCGAAGGCGGGCGTCGCCGTGATGACCCAGAGCCTTGCGGTCGAATGGGGACGCTACGGCATCCGGCTCAATGCCATCGCACCGGGCCCGTTCCCTACCGAGGGCGCGTGGGCACGGCTCAATCCGATGGGCGAAAACGACCGCTACAAGGACCGCAATCCGATGCAGCGTGTCGGCCGCCACAGCGAGCTCGCCAACATGGCGGCCTTCCTGATGTGCGAGGAGGTCGAATACATCAACGGCGAGGTCATCGCCATCGACGGCGGTGCCGGCATCATGGGCGCCGGCACCTTCTCGAACATGCTGGGCTACGGCGAGCAGGACTGGCAGAAGATCCGAGAAGCCATCCAGTCCACCAACGCCGCCGACAAGGCAAAGCGGGGGTAGGCCCTTCGGAATTGCCTTCAGGTGAGCCTGTCGAACCATGAAGGCATCGCACGGCGGCAGTGCCGGCCGCTTCATGGTTCGACAGGCTCACGATGAAGCGGTTTTCCGCACTAGCAGGTGTGCGGAGGCGCTGCCCTAGTCGCGGAAGTTCACGAACTGCACGGGGCGATCAACCTCCAGACCGCGGATCAGGGTGATCGCTTCCTGCAGATCGTCCCGCTTCTTGCCCGTGATACGCAGTTCGTCGCCCTGGATGGCCGGCTGCACCTTGAGCTTGGAATCCTTCAACGCCTTCACAATGGACTTGCCGAGCTCGCGGTCGATACCTTGCTTCACGGTCACCACCTGCCGCACGGTATTGCCCGAGGCTCGCTCCGAGTCGGCGAACTCCAGCGCCTTGGGATCGAGCTTGCGGCGCGCGAAATAACCCCGCACCAGCTCCTGGACCTGGCGCAGCTTCATCTCGTCGTCGGCAATGATGGTGATGGCCGCATCCTTGCGCTCGAGCGTGCACTTGCTGCCCTTGAAGTCGAAGCGCGTACCGATCTCGCGGCGCACGCCGTCGAGGGCGTTGTCGACCTCGGCAAGGTCTGTTTTGGAGACGATATCGAAAGACGGCATTGGCCTGCGTAAATCCGGTTGGTGATTCGTGACGATCCTAGCAACCGGCGCATCCGGTCGCTACGCTGGTACACGAATTGGGGGTATCAGCAAATGCGCGTCTTCATCGCGGGCTTTGGCACCGAGACAAATGCCTTCGTGCCGTTTCCAACCGGCCGGCGCGCCTTCGCGGCTTATGGCGTCTTCCGCGGTGATGCCACCCGCCACCCGCCGGCTCCGTTCTCCGGTCCGCTGCATGTCTGGCGGCGCGAGGCGGAAGCACGGAGCTGGACGGTGGTCGAAGGACTTCTGACCTTCGCGGCACCGTCCGGCGTGACCGTCCGCGGCGTGTATGAGGGGTTTCGGGACGAGCTTCTGGCCGATATCCGCCAGGCACTGCCCCTGGACATTGTTCTGCTGAACCTGCACGGCGCGATGGTCGCGGACGGCTATGACGACTGCGAAGGCGACATCCTGGCCCGCGTCAGAGCCATCGTCGGTTCCGCCACGGTCGTCGGTGCCGAACTGGACCTGCACTGCCACCTGAGCGAGGCCATGATCCGCAACGCGACCGCCATCGTGATCTACAAGGAATATCCCCACATCGATCCGATGGAGCGCGCGGCCGAGCTGTTCACGATCTGCGCCGATGCCGCCGAGGGAAGGGTGCGCCCGGTCATGGCGCGCTATGACTGCCGGATGATGGGTTCCTACCGCACGCCGGTCGAACCGATGAAAAGCTTCGTGGCAAGGATGAAGGCGCTGGAAGGCAAGGACGGAATTCTTTCCGTCTCGCTGGCCCATGGTTTTGCGTTCGCCGATGTGGAGGATGTCGGCACGCGGACGCTGGTGGTCAGCGACGGCGATGCTGGCAAGGCCGAGGCTTTGGCCGCCCGCCTTGGCCAGGAGCTGTTCGCCCAGCGCCACAGCTACGTGACGCAATTCCTGACGCCGGACGAGGCGCTCGACCGCGCAGCGGCCCATTCCGAAGGCACAGTGGTGCTGGCCGACCGGGCCGACAATCCCGGCAGCGGTGCGCCCGGCGATTCCACCTTCCTGCTGCGGCGCATCCTCGAACGGGGCGCCGGTCCAACTTTGTTCGGCGTGATGTGGGATCCGATGGCCTTCCAGATCGCCGAGGAGGCTGGCGAGGGCCCCACGCTCGACATGCGCCTGGGCGGCAAGTCCGGCAAGGTGAGCGGCGATCCCGTCGACCTGCGCGTCACCGTCCGTGGCATCGCTCGCAATGTGCAGCAGCCTTACGGACCGGTCATGTCGCCGCTGGGCGACATCGCCTGGCTGTCATCGGAGCTGGTGGACATCGTCGTCAATACCTACCGTACCCAGACGTTCCACCCCGACGCCTTCCGCGCCCTGGGAATCGATCCGGCGCGATACAGGCTGATCGTCGTGAAGTCGGCGCAGCACTTCTACAACGGCTTCGCGCCGCTCGCGAAGGAGACGCTCTACGTCACGACTCCCGGCGCCGCCGAACCCGCCTACGCGCGCCTGCCCTACACCAAGCGCAAGACCCCGTTCTGGCCCAAGGTCGAGGACCCGTTCCGCTGACTAGCGGGGCATTTCAGAGAACCGCTTCATGGTGAGCCTGTCGAACCATGAAGCGACCGCACCGACGCCGTGCGACGCCTTCATGGTTCGACAAGCTCACCATGAAGGCTATTCCGAGGCCTTCAGGAGGTCTTGCGGGCTTCCCTCGCCTGGATCGCCTCGTGGCGTTGCAGTAGCGCCTCGGCGCGGCGGATTACGGGGATGTCGATCATCTTGCCGTCAAGGGCGAACGAGCCGCGGCCGGCGGCGGCCTGCTTGCGGTCTTCCTCGATGATGCGCCGCGCCCAGGCAATCTCCCCGGCCGAGGGCGTGTACTCTTCCGTAACGATCGGCACCTGCCCCGGATGGATGCAGCTTGCGCCCATGAAGCCGAACTGGCGCGAGCGGCGCACCATACGCCGGAAGCCCTCGGGGTCGCCGAAGTTGGCAACACTGGCGATATAGCCGAAGGGCATCAAGCCGGCCGAGCGGGCCGCATAGATCATGGTCTGCTTGGGGAGCTGCAGCGTTTCCTCGGTGGGCTCCATGCCCACCTCGGAGGCGAAGTCCTCGCCGCCGATGCTCATGGCAACCATGCGCTCGGCGGCCGCGGCAATCGCCGGCATATTGAAATAGCTGCGCGGCGTCTCGATCATGGCGATGAAGCGGGTATGGCCCGGCGGCAGGCCGCGCTTCTGCTCCAGCTCGCTCACCAGCTCGTTGAGCAGCCTGATGTGATCCGGTCCCTCCACCTTGGTTACCGCGATGCCGTGCACATCAGGACAGACGGAGGCCTCCAGATCGCGCACCGCCATCTGCAGGGGCCTGTTTATCCGGACGACCACGTCGGCGCCGCCGCGGCTCACCCGCGCGGCAGCCTTCTCCACCAGCGTGCGCGCCGTGTCCTTCTCGGACAGGGGCACGCTGTCCTCGAGGTCGAGCTGGATGGCGTCGGCACCGCGCGTATGAGCCTTGTCGACATACTTTTCGACATTCACCGGAACGTAGAGCAGCGAACGCCATACCGGCAGATCCTTCGCGGGATTCATGACGCCTTCCTCGCCCTGCCGCCCTGAACCGCCTCGACCACCACGCCCTGCGTCAACATAGTCTGGTAGTCCCCGTCCGAAATGCCGATCCCGGCCAGCACTTCCCTGTTGTGCTCCCCCAGCCTGGGCGCGCGGCTGCGGATCGAGCCCGGCGTCCCGGACAGGCGCGGTGTCACGGCGTGCATGGCAAACTGCCCGGCCTCCTCATCCGGGTAGTCGGCCAGGATCTCGCGCTCAACGAAGTGCGGGTCGTTGAGGATCTGCCCGACGTCGTAGACAGGCCCGATGGTCACCTCGGCCTTGTCGAAGAAGGCGACCGTCTCCGCCAGCGTACGCTCGGCCACAAAGGCGCCGATGATCGCATCCAGCTCCGCAGCGTGCTCGACGCGGTCGGCATTGGTGCGGTAGCGCGGATTGTCGATCAGATCGGCGCGGCCGATCGCCCGGAACAGCCGCTCCGTCATGCCCTGCGTCGAGGCCGACAGGCAGACCCAGCCGCCGTCCCGGGTCTTGTACACATTGCGCGGCGCGGCGTTGGTCGAGCGGCTGCCGGTCCGGGGCTTTATGGTACCCGTCAGGCGATAATTGGCCGCCTGCGGGCCGAGCGCATTGAACAGCGGATCCAGCAGCGGCAGATCGATCACCTGTCCCTTGCCGCCGTTCACCTCGACGGCCCGCAGCGCCATCATGACGGCGCCGACACCGGTGAGCCCGGCAATCGTGTCGGCGAGGTACATCGGCGGCAGCACGGGTTCGCGATCGTCGAAGCCGTTCATCGAGGCAAAGCCGCTCATGCCCTCGACAAGCGTGCCGAAACCGGGGCGATGGCTGTAGGGACCCTCCTGTCCCCAACCCGAGATGCGCACCACGATCAGCCGGGGATTGGCGGCAAGGAGCACGTCGGGTGCCAGGCCCATCTTCTCGAGCGTGCCGGGGCGGAAGCTCTCCACGAAGATGGCGCAGGAGGACGCCAGCTTCAGTAGTAGACCGTTCGTCTGCGGCTTGCGGAAATCCACGGCAAGGCTTTTCTTGTTGCGTGCAAAGATCTTCCAGTTGGTTTCAATCCCCTTGACCTTCCACGCCCGCAACGTATCGCCTTCCGGCGGCTCGACCTTGATGACCTCCGCGCCATAGTCGCCCAGCATCTGGGTCAGCGTGTTGCCGGCCACGAGGCGCGACAGGTCGAGGACCCGCAACCCGTTCAATGGTCCCTGTGCGCCGCCGGCATAATCTCGCCTTTTCAGTCCCTCGGTCATCGCCTTCCCGCTGCCATTCGATTGCGCGGCCACGTTATGCCGTGATGTCCGCGCTGTCATCCAGCGGGGTGACATGCCTGTCCGGTGTCGGATAGGGTCCGGCATCCCTCATATCGGACCATCCATGAAAGTCTTCATCGCCTGCCTCGGCACCGAGACCAATACCTTCGTGCCCTTCCCGACCGGAAGGCGCAATTTCGAAGAGTCGGGTGTGTTCCACGGTGACGTCACGAAGCACACGCCCAACCTGTTCTCGGCGCCCATGCATGTCTGGCGGCGCCGGGCGGAAGAGCGCGGCTGGCGCGTGATCGAAAGCCTGTACGCTTTCGCCCAGCCGGCGGGCGTCACGGTGCGCAGCGTCTATGAAGGTTACCGCGATGAGATCCTTGCCGACCTCAAAAAGGCGCTGCCAATCGACATCGTGCTGCTGTCGATGCACGGCGCCATGGTCGCGGACGGCTACGACGATTGCGAGGGTGACCTTCTCGGCCGTGTCCGGGAGATTGCCGGTGCGCGCGCCGTGATCGGCGGCGAGCTCGATCTGCATTGCCACATCACCCGCGCGATGCTGGCCAATGCCGACGCGCTGGTGACGTTCAAGGAGTATCCGCACATCGATACTGCCGAGCGAGCGGAAGAGTTGTTCACGCTCTGCGCTGATGCGGCCGAAGGCAAGACCCGGCCGGTTATGGCTGCGTATGACTGCCGCATGGTCGGGATGTACCGCACGCCCGTCGAGCCGATGAAGAGTTTCGTGGCGCGCATGAAGGCCCTGGAAGCAAAGGACGGCATTCTGTCGGTGTCGCTCGGCCACGGCTTTCCGTGGGGAGACGTGGCGGAGGTCGGCACGCAAGCGCTGGTTGTTGCCGATGGCGACAGGACAAAGGCGCAGGATGTCGCGCGCCAGCTTGGCCAGGAGCTGTTCGCGATGCGCGACAGCACCCTGGTGAAATACTGGCAGCCGGACGACGCCATCGCCGATGCCGAATCGGCACCGGCGGACAAACCGGTCGTACTGGCCGATGTCGCCGACAACGCCGGCGGTGGCTCGCCCAGCGACTCGACCTTTCTGCTGGAGGCGCTGCTGCAGCGGGGCTTCAAGGGCGCGCTGGTCGGCCTGCTGTGGGACCCGGTGGCCTTTCAGATCGCCGAGGAGGCCGGCGAAGGTGCGACGCTCGAGATGCGTATCGGCGGCAAGTGCGGTCCCATCAGCGGCAATCCGGTCGACCTGCGCGTCACGGTGAAAAAGCTGGCCTGGGATTGCCAGCAGACTTTCGGTCCGACCCGGAACGGCACCGGCAATCTCGCCTGGTTGCAGGCGGACGGCATCGACATCGTCATCAATACGAAACGAACGCAGATCTTCCATCCCGACGCCTTCGCGCCACTTGGCCTTGATCCGACCCGCTACCGGCTGATCGTGGTGAAATCGAGCCAGCACTTCTACGCTGGCTTCGCCCCGATCGCCGCGCGCGTCCTCTACGTCACGACTCGCGGCGGCATAGAGCCCGATTTCGCCAGTATCCGGCATACCAAGCGCAGCGTGCCTTATTGGCCGCGGGTTGCCGATCCGTTCGCCGGCCAGAACATCTGACGCCGGAAACCGCGAGAGTTGTTGCTGGCAGTACGCAAATTCCGCGCGCCACGATATGGTCACGTCGCTTCGCGGGTCCGCCCCAGATGATCCCCAAAGCGGCCATGCTCGGCGGCTACAAGGCTCGCATGGTTCTGATCAATATGGGCATCCCCCGAAACGTCCCGGATGCACCCGCCACGCGCCGCGCTTCCTTCCGCGCGCGGATGGGGACGGCGCTGATGGTCGTGGCTGCCCTGGCGCTGGCCGTATTAGGGGTTGCCGAATGGGTCTTTCCGTCGCCGAACGAGACCGTGGCGTATCGCACTTGGCAGGGACCGCAAGGAGGCGCCTCGGCCCGCGAGACGCAGATCGCCACGACGCGCGCCGAATGGCGGAGCCTGTGGTCCGGACTGCGCCAGGACCCGCCCCCTGCCTTTGATCCTTCCCGTCAAACGGGCGTGGCCATCATGCTGGGCCAGCGACCGACGCCGGGCTACCGGGTCAATGTGCTCGGCACCGAGGCGCGCGGCGAGCGCGTGATCGTCGTGATCGAGGAAACCCGTCCTTCGGGCGACATGCTGGCGCAGCAGATGACGTCGCCTTATGCCATCCTGCTGCTCAACCGCAGCGGCGCGCCGGTCAGCGTCGAGCAGCGGGTTCGCGACTGAAGTCCGTCAGCCGGCTTGACAAGCCGCCGGACCTGACTATTTTCGCCCGGCTTTGCGGAATTTTGCCCCCACGCCGGGCCTCGAATGGACCAGCATCATGGCCAAGCCGACCTCGATCCTTGTGAAGATGATCTCCAGCGCCGACACTGGCTACTTCTACGTCGCGAAGAAGAACCCGCGTACCAAGACCGAGAAGATGGAGCTCAAAAAGTACGATCCGCGTGCCCGCAAGCACGTGCTCTTCAAGGAATCAAAAATCAAGTAAACGCGCCATCGCGTTCCGCTCGAAGGCCGCCGGCGGGCGGCCTTTTGCGTTCCGGCGATTGTAGTAGGCTGCGGACCGGCCGGTCGAACCCACCGGCCGGGGAGGATTCGTGGCCGAGATCCTGGCGCTGGGCCTGACGCACTATCCGCCGCTCTGTTTGCCTGACAAGGACATGGCCGGCATTCTGCGCTGGACATTGCAGGACCCGGCGATCCCCGAGGCCGCCAGGGATCCGGCGAACTGGCCCGAAGCCATGCGCCGCGAATGGGGCAACGATGGCGGCGTTTCGGCCGCTGCCGCGCACCGCGCAGCCCTTGTTGCCGGATTTGCGCGCGTGCGCGAGGCGCTGGATCGCTTTGCTCCCGATGTGGTGGTGATCTGGGGCGACGACCAGTACGAGAATTTCCGCGAGGACGTGATCCCGCCCTTCACCGTTTGCGCCTATGGCGACATGAGGGTTCATCCGTGGCGCGATGCCCGCGATTCCTCGGCCGTGCGCGACAAGCCGAACGTCTGGGGCGAAGGCAGCGACTACAGCCTCCTGCTGCGAGGCCGGCCCGATATCGCACGGAATCTCGCCGCCGGCCTGCTCGATCAGAGAATCGATATCGCCTGGGCCTACAAGCCCTTGCACCACCAGGGCCCGGCCCACGCCTTCCTGAATGCCATCCTGTTTCTCGATTATCATCGCACCGGCTTCGATCATCCCGTCATCGCCGTGCCGCTGAACTGCTACGGCCGGCGGGTGGTAAGCTGCAAAGGCTTCCTGACCCGCATTGGCGACACAGTGGAGTTCGATCCGCCTTCCCCGTCACCACGACGCTTCATGGAGCTGGGCGCAGCCACGGCCCGCGTGCTTCGGGCCAGCCCGTGGCGGGTCGCCCTGATCGCCTCGTCAAGCTGGTCGCATGCCTTCCTGTGCGACAAGACCTGGCGCCTGCGTCCCGATACGCCAGGCGACCGCCGACTCTACCAGGCCATGTGCGCCGGGGACTTCGAGGCCTGGCGCACCACCTCGCTGGCAGAGATCGAGGATGCCGGCCAGCAGGAAGTGCTGAACTGGTTCGCCCTGATGGGTGCCGTGGAAGCGCTCGGCGCCAGGCTCGCGTGGAGTCATTGGGTCGAGACCGACGTCTTCAACTCCAACAAGGTGTTCGCCATCTACAACGCGGCCTGATAGTCACGTTCGCACGCCGGGAGCGCGCCACTCCGATGGCGCATTGGCGAAGCGCAGCGAAGCCAGGTCTTCCAAGAGTATTGCCATGAGGCCGCGGGCTGCCCGCGCTGTCGCTTAGGGCAAGGCGCCACTGGAGTGGCGCGCTCCCGGCGTGTGTCCGCCGCTCACGCACCGGGCGCGGGCGGCTTGTCGACCGGTCCGCCGCTATCGACCCAGTCCTTGAAGGCGCCGAGGTTGTAGACCTCGGCATACCCCATGTCCTTGAGCACCTTGCCGCCGAGCGCAGAGCGCCCGCCGGACGCACAGTAGAGGATCACCGTCTTGTCCTTGCTGAAGTTCTTGTCGTGGTAGGGCGTCTCGGGGTCGGCATGGAACTCGAGCATGCCGCGCGAGACGTGGACCGCCCCCGCCACCTTGCCGCTCTGCGCCACCTCGGGTGCGTCGCGCACGTCGACCACCAGCGAGTTGCCCTTCGCCATCATCTCCCTTGTTTGCGCCGGCGTGATCCGCGGCACCACCGCATTGGCGGCGGCCATCGCGGCAATGCCGAAAGATTAGTCTGAAAATCCATTACGCACTTCCGACGATGCCGCGATCTTCTGTCCGAGGCCCTGCGGCGGATCAGGATCACGGGATCCATGCAGTACCGCTACATGCCGAGCGGCGACCGGATCACCGATGCGACGCCCGCCGCGTACAAGCCTTCAGACTCGATCGGCTTTCACATCATGGCGGCCGGAAGCCGCTGGCTGGAGATCGATGGTCAGCGGACGATCCTGGAAGCAGGGACATCGCCGCCTTTCCATTCGGAACGCCGCACTGGATCGGCAGCGGCTCCGCGGACCGATTGATCGATCCAGGCAACGATCGGCTGCCCGCTATCGGCCGATCTTACCACCACACGCAGGCCCGAGATGCCGTTCGACTGGTAGACGCGCCCGCCGACCGTACTCGTGCTCTCATGGTAGATGGTATAGGTGCCGGCCTGCTTCAGATCGAGATCGGCTCCGCCCGGCACCACGATCTGCGTCAGGCCTTCCGTCATGCCGCCGAGACGCGCGATCAGCACCAGCACCGCGCCGGCAATGCCCGCGATGCCGATGAGCGCCGCCACGAAATACCATGCCCGACTGGTCATGCTTTCCTCCGCATACCAGCGGCACCGCCGATCCCTTCGGGAAGCTCCGGTCAGGCTCGTCGCCGGCCGCAATGCGATGAACACGATGTAACGTGTCATCGCGAACGACGCCCCGTCCAAACGGAGGGGTACGATGCGGCCGACCGCAAGGCCCTTGGCTTCGCTCAGGACGACAGCGAATTGCCATATGCGATAGCGCTACCCGGCAGAGACGACGGTGCTGGCCGGGCCTCTGCAATGCTGGCCGGCAGGCAGATGGCGCCCTCCATCAGACGGCGGGCGCTGCGGCTCATGGTGACGCACGTCACCGACCAGGCCCCGCCGCGCTGCTCTGCCTGCGCACCGACCGACAGCGTTCCCGAGGGATGGCCGAAGCGAAGGCGACCGTCATTCGATCGCCCTTTTCTCGCGCGATCAACGATCGTGCCTGGCACCGCGGCGGCAGCGGCCAGAGCCACCGCACCGGTACCGGTCATCGCATGATGCAGCTTGCCCATCGAGAGGATGCGGGAAACAAGATCGACAGAACTGGCCGCAACGGGCTTTCCGCTGGACGCGGTGTAGTCCCGCGGCGGCGCGACAAAGGCCAGCTTGGGCGTGTGCGGCCGCTGGCGGGTGGCCTCGGCGGCACTGCCCGAAAGGCCCATCACCACTGCCGCCTGCGCACGGATACGCTCGCAGCGCGCCAGCAGCGCAGCGTTGCTGTTGACCTCGTCCTGCAATTCGACGCCTGAGAGGCCAAGCGCCCGGGCTTCGACGAAAATCGTCGGATTGCCGGCGTTGATCAGCGTGGCTTCGAAGCGGCCGGCCTCCGGTACATCGAGCGTATCGACCGGCCGGCCGGTCGGGAACATCGGTCCGTCGGCATCACCGGCCTCACCGCCGGGATCGAGGAACTCCAGCCTGATCTCCGCCGCGGGAAAGGTCACACCGTCCAGCTCGAAATCGCCCTCCTCCACCACTTGGCCGTCGCGCACCGGCACGTGGGCGATGATGCGCTTGCCGATATTCGCCTGCCACAGCCGCACCACGGCGATCCCCTCGCGTGGCACAGAAAACAGGCCTTCGCTGATCGCGAACGGACCGACCGCCGTGGTCAGATTGCCGCAGTTGCCGGACCAGTCGATCACCGGCGCATCGATGGCCACCTGGCCGAAACGGTATTCGACATCGCAATCAACCCGCTCGGAACGCGACACGATAACCACCTTGCTGGTGCTGGAGGTGGCGCCGCCCATGCCGTCGATGTGCTTGCCGTAAGGATCGGGACTGCCAATGGCGCGCAGCAGAATGCGGTCGCGAAGCTCGGGCTCGGCCGGCAGGACGCCGGCATGAAAGAACAGCCCCTTGCTGGTGCCGCCGCGCATATAGACCGCAGGAATTTTGCGCTGCGTCATGGAATGCCCTCCTCGCCTTCGCAGCATCGTGACACGGAATGTGCCCTCAAGCGACGTTCCGCCGCGTAGGTGCGTGCGCGGCCTGCGGTGTAGAGAGTTGCCCACGCAGTGCCGTCTCGCGTGAGCAGAGCGCCCGTGTCGAGTCACAAAGCCAGCAGCAACCGCGGACCACGACTGTCGGTCCTCCGGCGCACCCCGGCAGGGTTGCTGTTTCACATCGGCGCCGGCGCCATCCTTGTCGTGACTATGGTGGTTGTTGCGCTCTACCTCATCGAGCTTTGAGCGTTCGACAGCGCAGCTTTTGTCATGCTTTCACAAGAAATGGTTTTTTGACGCCCGCGGGTGCCACCACCATCTTGCGGTCTCACCGCCTGTATGCGGCAACGGAGACTGCTTATGGACACGACGTCCGCATCCCTGACCGGAAGCTCTCTTGCGGACCATATCAATGCGCCGCTGAACTATCTTGTGCGCACAGGCGAGCGCCCCTACAGCTACCAGTACGAACCGCCGCCTGGCGTGCCGGTGCGCAATGGCGAGTACGTGGCGCAAACGGTCCCCGTGCGCGATGCCCGGCCGATCTCCGACATGCTGACCCTGGACCGCAACGGCTTTGAGCTGCATGTCCGGCCCACGGCTGTCACCGGCTTTACCGACGATGCCATCATCCGCGCCGCCTACTATGCCGAGGTCGAGCAGCTCATGAAGGACGTGACCGGTGCCACACGCGTGCTGGTGTTCGATCACAATGTCCGATTGGGCGCCGCTGACCGCCCCGCCGGCATCCGCGAGCCCGTCAAGCGCGTGCACAATGACTACACCGGAAGGTCGGCCCCCCAGCGTGTCCGGGATCTGATGGGGCATGAGGCCGAGGCGCTGCTGCGTGGCCGCTTCGCCTTCATCAACGTCTGGCGGCCGCTGCGCGAGCCCGTCCTGTCCTCGCCGCTGGCGGTTTGCGACTGGCAGAGCATCGCCGCGGAAGACCTGATCGCCAGCGACCTGCGCTATCGCGACCGCACCGGCGAAACCTATGCCGTGGCCTACAATCCGCGCCATCGCTGGTTCTACTTTCCGCGAATGCGCCGCGACGAAGCGCTGCTGCTGAAGTGCTGGGATTCGGCGACCGATGGCCGGGCCCGGCTGACCGCGCATACCGCTTTCGACGATCCCACAACGCCGCCCGATGCGCCGGCGCGCGCAAGCATCGAGGCCCGCACCATCGCCTTCTTCCCGTCCGCCTGAGCGCGGCGCCCTCACAATGCCCCGCCCTGCCCCTGTCTTTCCTTAATCGCGTCCCGGCGCCGACCAGATCAATGGCCACGCTCCCGCCTCGACAAAGAACGTTGGGGCCCGTAACTGGCATTTCGGAGCGAGGAAACCATGACCCGCAAGCTTATAGCCGCTCTGGTCGCCGCCACGATCGGACTGGGATTCAGCACCCAGGCCATCGCCGGCGACTGGCGGGACGGGCGTCATCGTCATCACGGCTGGCACGATGGCGGCCGGCACAAGCACAGCCACTGGGACGGCAGGCGACATGGCGGCTGGGACAAGGGCCGTCACCATGGCTGGGATCGAGGCCGCCACCATGGCTGGGACCGAGGGCGCCATCACGGTTGGGACAGGCACCGCCATCACGGCTGGGACAGGCACCGCCATCACGGCTGGGATGGCCGTCATTTCGGCTGGCGTGATCGCGACTGGCGCGAGGGGCGCCGGGTGCGCGACTTCAACCACGACGGCCGGCGGGACTGGCGCGACGCGCGCATCCTGCGCCGTCATGACCGCAACGACGACGGAAGGCTCGACTGGCGTGATCGCCGCTATTTCACCTGGTGGTAGCTGAGCGCCTGCCGCTACGCGCCTCTGAAGGCCGCCGGAGTTGCCTCCGGCGGCCTTCTGCGTCACAGAACGGCATGCGCATCGGTATCGACCTCGGCGGCACCAAGATCGAAGGCATCGTGCTGCGCGACGACGGGCAGGAGATAGCGCGACGGCGCATTCCCACGCCGCCTGGCACCTACGAAGCGATCCTGCAGGCGATCGCCGGCCTGGTCTCGGAGCTGGAGGATCGGGCAGGCGCACGCTGCACCGTCGGCGTCGGCACGCCTGGCGCGATTTCGCCGGCTACCGGCCTGATCAAGAACGCCAACTCCACGCGCCTGATCGGCCATCCGCTTGATCGCGATCTGGAGGGGATGCTGGGCCGTCCCGTGCGCGTGGCCAACGACGCCAATTGCTTCGCCGTATCAGAGGCGACCGATGGCGCGGCGGCCGGCGCGACCGTCGCGTTCTGCGTCATTCTCGGTACCGGCGTCGGCGCCGGCCTGGCAGTGGGCGGACGCGCGCTGCCCGGCGCCCACGCCATTGCCGGCGAATGGGGCCACAATCCCCTGCCGCAGCCCTTCGACGACGAGCGGCCGGGCCCGCTCTGCTATTGCGGCCGGCACGGCTGCATCGAGACCTGGCTCAGCGGACCGGCACTGGCCCGCCAGTTCGAGGCCCTCAGCGGCCAACAGACGGATGCCATCGCCATTGCCGGTCTCGCCGAACAGGGCGACCCGGCGGCCGCGGCGCTGCTGGAGCGCTACTGCCACCGACTGGCGCGCAGCCTCGGCATGGTCATCAACATCGTCGATCCCGATGTCATCGTGCTGGGCGGCGGCCTCTCGGGCATCGCCGCGCTCTACCAGCGCGTGCCGCAGCTCTGGGGACCCTGCATCTTCAGCGAGCGCGGCCACATCCGCACGCGCCTGCTGCGGCCGCGCCATGGCGACAGCAGCGGCGTGCGCGGCGCCGCCTGGCTCTGGTAGATCAGCAGTTCGGCCGGGGCAGCGTCTCGAGGCGGATCAGCCGATACTCCAGCCGCAGCTCGCCCTGCTCGTGCGTCCCCCAGATCTCGACGCCGTTGTCGAGCGTGACGCTGCTCATCTCGTGACGCGGCTCGCCAGTTCCTTTGCCGTCGCCTTCATAGAACGAGGCCCGGAAGTAGAACCGGTCGCGGCCCTGGATCAGGCCGCGGTCGCCCTGGGGCGGCGGCAGTTCACTCACCCGTCGCGGCGGCTTACCCAGCAGGACAGACACCGCCTGCGGCGGCTCGGGCTTGTCACCCATGAAGAACCGGCCTTCGAACCCCGTCTCGCCCTCGCGCGCCGCCCTGACCGTGCGGCGCAGGATGGCGATCGGAAACATGGTGCCGGCCGGCAACGGCACCACACGGCCGGAGGGCTGGCTGAAACGCGCCTCAGCCGCGCTGTCCGTGCCGGGTTCCACCTCCCCCTGCACCTCGGGTTGCGGCTTGCCGTCGACCGTGGCCTTGTGGGTGAAGCGATAGCGCTTGCCGTCAAGCGATTCCTCGCCAGTCGAGGTCTGGTCGATCTCCGTGACCTCGCCGGGCCCCCGCGCCTCGAAACGCAGGCGCTGCTCGAACTTCACGTTCCCCCCGCATTCGGCCTGCATGCGAAAGACGTAGGTGCCGCGGATCTGCGGCGGCGAAGCGCCAGCCGGCGCACGCCCGGTGATCACCTCGTAGACCGCGAGGTGAGGCACCAGTTCCTGCGCCGCCGCCGGAGAGGCGGCGAGGGCGAAGAGCAGGACGGCGAGCGCACCGCCGCGAACCGGCATCAGCATTTGGGCCTCGGCAGCAGCTCGATGCGCCGCAACCGCGCATCGAGGGCGAAGTCGCCATAGTCCAGGACCATCGAACGGGCAATCCCGTTGGCCAGCAAATCCATCGAGACCTCGTATTCCGGCTGGCCTCCCTGATCGTCGGCGGGAAAGAACGCCAGCCGCATCAGCCAGGCCGGCTGGTTGCGCAGCAGCGCCACGTCGCCCCGCGGTGCCGAACCGGGCTGCGGCTTGGGCGGTGGCCCGATCACGGCATTGACCTTGAACGCGCCGTCAAGCCGCGCGCCGTCGAACACGTTGTAGGCAACGACCTTCTCGCCCAGCCTGGCGCGCTCGATAAGTTGTGACAGATGCATCATGGGAAATGTCGTGCCGACCGGCAGGTCGAAGCTGCGCTGGTCGGGCAGAGTAAAGGTGGCTCGGCCCGTGCCGTCCTGGGCAATCACCGCCTGGCCGCGCAGCTCCTCCTCGACCTCGCCGTTCTGCGTGTTGCGCACGCTAAACTGCAGTGATGAGCCGTCCTTGGCCTCAAAGCTGGTGAACGCCGAGTCGGTGACGAACTCCTCGGTATCCGGTCGCAGGAACGTCAGCCGGATACGCTGCTTGGTTTCCCACGCCTCGCAGGCATCGACGGACTCCATGACCATCAGCCCGCGCACGTCGATCACGCCCATGGCCCGGCGACCGGGACTGAGGCGCATTTCGTAGGTTGCGCGATGAGGAACGAGATCGGCTGCGGCTGCCGCATCTGCGAAGACACACAGCGCTATACCCGCGACTGCAAAACCGCGGACGAAACGACAATTTGTAGACAGAAGCGACAATCCCTACGCCGCATGTTGAGGTGGGCGCCCTCCCTGCTAAGGTAGACGCTAGCCACCAAAAGTCGAGTCGTAACGCGTCGCAAAACACACAGGTACGCCATGCCAGATCGAAAGCCGCGGGTGCTCGCCACACGTCTCTTTCCGCCGGCGGTCGAAGACCGGCTTCGTGCCGGTTTCGATGCCATGCTGAACCCGGCCGACACGCCCTACGACGCGGACAGGCTGATACGAGCGATAGATGGCTGTGATGGATTGATGTGTGCTGCCGGCGATCCAGTCAACGCCGAGGCCATCGCGCGGTTCCCGGATACGTTGCGCATCATCGCCACGTTCTCCGTGGGCTACGAGCACGTCGATGTTGCCGCCGCCGCCAGGCGCGGCATTGTTGTCACCAACACGCCCGACGTGCTGACCGACGCGACTGCCGATATTGCCATGCTGTGCCTGCTGGGTGCTGCCCGCCGCGCCCAGGAGGGCATCGACATGCTGCGCCGCCGGCAGTGGACAGGCTGGACGCCGACCCAGCTCATGGGAACGCACGTCACCGGCAAGCGGCTTGGCGTTCTTGGCATGGGCCGTATCGGCCAGGCCGTTGCCGAACGTGCCCGTGCCTTCAGGATGACCATCCACTACAGCAACCGGCATCGCCTGCCGGAATCGGCTGCGAACGGCGCCACCTTCCATGCCGATCCGCAGGACATGCTGCCGCATTGCGATTTCCTGTCGATCAATTGTCCGCTGACGCCTCAGACGCGGAAGTGGCTGAACGCCGCGCGCATCGCCCGGCTGCCCGACGGCGCCATCGTGGTGAATACCGCACGCGGCCCGGTGGTCGATGACGAGGCGCTGATTGCGGCGGTGCGCAGCGGCAAGCTGGCCTCGGTCGGGCTGGACGTGTTTGACGGTGAGCCCAACCTGCACCCCGGCTACTACGAGCTGCCCAACGCCTTCCTGCTGCCGCATCTCGGATCAGCGACCGCCGAAACGCGCAATGCCATGGGCTTCCGCGCACTCGACAACCTCGAAGCACTGCTGCTGCGCGGTGAGACACCGCCGCACCAGGTGCAGCCGGCCTGATCGACCTCGAGTTCTGCTTCAGATAGTCTTGTATTTGACTGATTTTGCTCGATATAGTGCCGATACTACTCGGGCTTTCGGGGTGGCATCTGCACGCGGATATGAACCTCGCGCAGGCGCTCGGCGGGGACCTCGGCGGGCGCACTCATCATCAGGTCCATGGCCTGCTGGTTCATCGGAAAGGTGATCACCTCGCGGATATTGGGCTCGTCCGCCAGCAGCATCACGATCCGGTCGACGCCTGGCGCCGCGCCGCCATGCGGAGGTGCACCATAGCGGAAGGCGTTCAGCATGCCCCCGAAGCGCTGCTCGACGTCTTCAGGGCTGTAGCCGGCGATCCCGAACGCCTTGTACATGATTTCCGGCTTGTGGTTACGGATGGCGCCCGAGCACAGCTCGACACCGTTGCAGACGATGTCGTACTGCCAGGCCTTGATCGTCAAAGGATCCTGGCTCTCAAGGGCTTCCAGCCCGCCCTGCGGCATGGAAAAGGGATTGTGGCTGAAGTCGATCCGGTTGCCGTTCTTCTCGTCCAGCTCGTACATCGGGAAGTCCACGATCCAGCAGAACCGGAAGGCACCCTTCTCGATCAGGTCCATCTCCTGCGCCACCTTGCTGCGCACCTGGCCGGCAAACTTCCAGGCGGCGTCCCTCTTGTCGGCCACGAAGAAGATGGCATCACCGTCCTGCGCAGCGGTCAGGGATTTCAGCGTCGCCAGCCGCGTCTCATCGACGAACTTGGCGATCGGCCCCTTGGCCGCGCCCGCCTCCAGAACGATGTAGCCCAGGCCCGGCTTGCCTTCGCCCTGGGCCCAGGCGTTCAGCTTGTCGAAAAAGCTCCGCGGCTGGGTTGCGGCATTGGGCGCGCGGATCGCGCGCACCACGCCGCCGGCCGCGACGATCGAGGCAAACACCTTGAAGCCCGAGCCTGCGAACACCTCGCTGACGTCGCTGACGAGAAGCGGGTTGCGCAGATCGGGCTTGTCGGTGCCGTACTTCAACAGCGCCTCCTCGTAGGGAATGCGCGGAAACGGCAGCGTCGTCACAGCCCAGGGCCTGTCGCGGCCGAAGCCGGCGAACTCCTCGAACACGCCGTGCAGCACAGGCTCGATGGCGGCGAACACGTCCTCCTGCGTGACGTAGCTCATCTCGAAATCGAGCTGGTAGAACTCGCCCGGCGCCCGGTCGGCGCGTGCATCCTCGTCGCGAAAGCAGGGCGCGATCTGGAAATACCGGTCGAAGCCCGACACCATCAGGAGCTGCTTGAACATCTGCGGCGCCTGCGGCAGGGCATAGAACTTGCCGGGATGCAGCCGGCTGGGCACCAGATAGGAGCGCGCACCTTCCGGGCTGTCGGCGGTCAGGATCGGTGTCTGGAACTCGGTGAAGCCCTGCGCGATCATCCGCCGGCGCAGGCTGGCGATCACGTCGCTGCGCAGCATGATGTTGCGATGCAGCTTCTCTTTGCGCAGGTCGAGGAAGCGGTACTTCAGCCGCAGCTCCTCCGGCGTTGTGTCCTGCTCGGCATAGACCGGGATGGGCAACAGCTCGGCCATGGACTGCACAGCGATCTCGCTGGCATGAACTTCGACTTCGCCAGTCGGCAGCCGCGGATTGACGGTCGAGGCCTCGCGCTTCACCACCTTGCCGGTGACGGTGATGACGCTTTCTGTCCGCACCGCCTCAGCCTGGGAAAAGGCTGGCGCCGAGACGTCGAGCACGATCTGCGTCACGCCGTAGTGGTCGCGCAGGTCAATGAACAGCAACCCGCCATGATCGCGCTTTCGCTGCACCCAGCCTGAAAGGCGCACGGTCTCTCCGACATGCCCGGCGCGGAGCTGCCCGCAGGTGTGGGTGCGATAGACATGCATTGAGGTTCGTCCCGGAAATCGGAAGCCGGAAAAGGCACAAATTCCCCCGCGAAGTCAACCGCCGGGAAAGAGATTGCCGGGGGCGCGCCACTCCAGTGGCGCATCGCCCGAAGCGAAGCGCAGGGCGATTTCCGGACCCACAGCACCATAGAGAGGTCATCATGAGCGCCACTGGAGTGGCGCGCTCCCAGCGGCCAAGTGTGCGAAGCGCTTCACCCGGCCTGGGGCAGGGTCTATACAGCCGGCACAATGCAGTTGATCGCCACAACCGCGGCGCTGGCAGCGTTCTGCGACCACCTGAGCGAAGCCGAGTACGTCACCGTCGATACCGAGTTCATGCGCGAACGGACGTACTGGCCGCAGCTCTGCCTCGTCCAGCTCGGCGGGCCGGACGACGCCGCCGCCATCGACACCCTGGCGCCCGAAATCGAGCTGGGGCCGCTATTTGCTGTCCTCGACAATCCCAGCGTTCTGAAGGTGTTCCACGCCGCACGCCAGGACCTTGAAATCTTCTTCAACCTGACCGGCCGGCTGCCCAACCCGATATTCGATACGCAGGTTGCGGCCATGGTCTGCGGCTTTGGCGAGCAGGTGGGCTACGACACGCTGGCCGCCCGCATGGCCAAGGCCCGCATCGACAAGTCGAGCCGCTTCACCGACTGGAGCCGCCGGCCGCTCAGCGAGAAACAACTCCACTATGCGCTGGCCGACGTCACCCATCTGCGCGTCGTCTATGAAAAGCTGCGGGACCGGCTGGAGCGGACGCACCGCAGCGCCTGGATTGCCGAGGAGATGGCGATCCTGCGTGATCCCGCAACGTTCCAGGTCGACCCGGAGCAGGCATGGCGGCGGCTCAGGCCGCGCAATCCCAATCCGCGTACGATGGTCGTGCTGCGCGAGCTGGCAGCATGGCGCGAACGCGAGGCGCAGCGTGTCAATGTGCCGCGCCAGCGCATCCTGCGCGACGAGCAGATCCTCGAGATCTCCGCGCACGCGCCGAAATCGGTTGCCGACCTTTCGCACACGCGAAACCTTGGGAAGGGATTCGTCGAAGGCAAGCAGGGCCAGGCGGTGCTCGAGGTCGTGGCGCGCGCGCTCGCCATTCCCGAATCCGAACTGCCGGCGCGCGAACGGGCACCAGAAACCCTGCAGGTGCCCGGCCCCGTCGTCGATCTGCTCAAGGTCCTGCTGCGCCTGCGCTGCGACGCGATGGACGTGGCGGCGCGGCTTGTCGCCTCCTCGGAGGAGCTCGACCGCCTGGCCGCGGGCAAGCGCGATGTGAACTGCCTGCACGGCTGGCGCGCCGAGATCTTCGGCAACGACGCACTGCGCCTCATGGCCGGCGAGCTCGCCCTCGTCCTGAGGGGCGACCGGATCGAAGCCGTCGAAACCACTGCGTGCGCTTGCCAGGGGAGCGGGACAGTGGGTTGACAGGATGTCTACGTGAACACCACGTCGTGGCGCAGGTCGAAGGCAGCGGCGACGGCGGCGAGCCGCCGTCCGGTCACGTCGCCCAGATGATTGCGCAGGGCCGCCGGCACCACGAGCTCAACCAGCTTTTCGGACCGCCGCAGCCAGGTCTGCGGCAGCAGGCCCGGCGCGCCGCCGCTCAGATTATAGGCAAGGCGCAAGGCCGTCCCAAGTCGCCGCGCGAAGCTCTGCGCCTCGCTGTCGGCGACCGCCAGCGCCGTGGCGACGGTGCGGTCCCGGATGTTGCTCTCGTAGCGCCACGCCATAACCAGCGCCAGCGTGGCGCGCTCGCGGTGATTCATGCCGGGCGCCGGAAGCTGCAGCACGCGCTCATAGGCCATGACCGCGCGGTAGTCGGGATGATCGTCCCAGCCGATGTCGCTGAGATGGCAGGCTGCCAACCGCAGGATTCGTTCGCTGGGGCTCTCGCCGGCAAAGATCGGCGTCAGCCAGTCGAAAATCTCGACAGGCGACAGGGTGAACCGCCGCCAGTGCGCGCCTTCGTCCTCTGCGAAGGCGATCAGCGGATGGCGCGCCCGTTCGTCTTCGGGCAGTTGCGAGAAATAGAAACCCTCGCGCAGGCCGAAGGCGGAAAACACGATCTGGCGCGGCTTCAGCGCCACCAGCAGGCGCTCCAGCGCCAAGGCCGCCAGCGGCAGGCTCTCCAGCCGGCGCCTCGAGACGCCGACCATCTTTTCCAGGGATTTCAGGCTTTGCCCGGCGATGATGTGGGCCAGCTCGCGGCCCTGGTCGGCAGGAATGGCGTACTGGTGAATGATGTGCAGCGGATAGCCGGTCTTTTCCATGTGCAGGCGCGCGAACGCCCGCCATGCCCCGCCCACGGGATAGAACGTGCGGCCGCGATAGCGCTCCAGCCACTCGACCTCGGCGATCGCCTGCTCGACCGCGCGCTTCGGATCGCGCCCCGCTGTCAGCAATCGCAGCGGACCGATCGGCAGTGTGGTCGAGGGACCAAGCGCGGCACCGGACAGCCCCACGAGCTCGAGGCTGCCGCCGCCCAGATCGCCCATGACGCCGTCGACTCCAGGAATGCCGCACAGGACTCCCAGCCCCGACAGGCGCGCTTCTTCCTCGCCGCTGATGATGCGGGTCTTCAGGCCGGTGAGTGCCTCCACACGCTGCACGAAGTCGGCGCCATCGGCGGCGTCGCGCACGGCAGCCGTGGCCAGCAGGTCCAGCCGTGCCACCTGCATGTTGCGCGTGAGTGCGGCGAACCGCTCGATATTGTTCAGCGCCATCTCGACGCCCGGCGCATACAGGCGGCCGGTGATGTCGAGCTCGCGTGCCAGTCCGCACAGCACCTTTTCGTTGAAGACAGGCAGCGGCGAGCGATTGGCACGCTCGTAGACGACAAGGCGGATCGAGTTCGACCCGATGTCGATGATGGCGACGCGGCCGGTCTGCATGACCGTCGTTGCATAGCCGAAAACCCCCGCCGAGTGCAGCGCTAAAAACCGCCGCAGGTCCCGGTCATAGTCTTCGTCATCAGGCTGCCTGTTTCGGGACGGGGCCGACGTAGCGGGACAGGGGGCGGATGATGCGGCCGCCGCGCTCCTGCTCGAAGACGTGCGCGCACCAGCCGACGGCGCGTGCCACGCCGAACAGCGGCGTGAAGGCCGTGCGGGGAATGCCGATCGCCTCCAGCACCAGCGCCGTATAGAATTCCACATTGGTATCGAGCCGCCGGCCCGGCTTCAGCCGGCGCAGCGCCCCCAAGGCCTGGCGCTCCACCTCGGCGGCGAAAGCGAGCCGTCCGGATGCCGGCCCCAGATCGCGCGCCACGGCCTTGAGCACATCGGCGCGGGGGTCGCGGACCTTGTAGATCCGGTGGCCGAAACCCATCAGCCGGCCGCCATCCGAAATCGCCTTCTCCAGCCACGGAACGATGTTCTCGACGGTGCCGATCTCGTCGAGCATGTCGAGCACCGGCCCCGGTGCACCGCCATGCAGCGGCCCCTTGAGCGCGCACAACCCGCCGATTGCCGCAGAAACAAGCCCGGCCCGCGTGGACGCGATGACCCGCGCCGTGAAGGTCGAGGCATTGAAGCCGTGATCCGCCACCGTCGCCAGATAGATATCGAGCGCCGTGATGTGGGCATCGGGCGCCGGCGTGCCCCGCAGCATGCGCAGCAGGTCGGCGGCGGTACCCAGAGCCGGATCGGGCGCCACCGGTGGCAACCCCGCATCGCGGCGCACCAGCGCGGCGAGGTACACCGGCAGCGCGCCGCAGACGCGCAGATGCGCCGGCAGTCCGGCCTCGTCCGGCAGGATGGAAAGTCCCACGCGCAGCGCCTCGATCGGCGCCAGATCGCGGGACACCTCCAGCAGGGCGGGCAGTTTCTCGAACGCGTCCATCCGCGCAGCACCTAGCCCGCGCCGGACCGCCTTCACGTCCCCGCCGCCTTCGGCAAACCCGTCCCACAACAGGGCTGCAAGGTCTTCCAGCCCGCCTTGGCGCACGAGTTCCTCGATGTGGTGGCCGCGAACGACCAAGGTACCCGCCTCGCCATCGACATGGCTCAACACCGTGTCGCCCGCCATCACCCCGTCCAGCCCGTCATTGCGTCCGACAATCATGGGTCCTCTCCGTTCGCCGTAGACAGGACATGATTCCATTCAATATTATTGTCAATTATGAATAAGTTGATCAATATGTTGACATGTCAAATCAACCCTCATTGACAGCCGCCGAAGCCGCAGCGCTGCTCGGCATCAGCCGGCAAAGCCTCTATGCCTATGTCAGCCGCGGCCTGATCCGTTCGGAGAACGGCGCCACGGGCCGCGGCCGGCGCTACCGCGCCGAGGACATCCGCGCGCTGGCCGAGCGCAAGGCACGCGGTCGAGGTGCTGAGGCCGTCGCAGGCCAAGCGCTGCACTTCGGCACGCCGGTGCTGGAATCATCACTGACGCTGATCGAAGCGGACCGGCTGGTGTACCGCGGCCACGATGCCTGCCACCTCGCCGAGACGGCGGGCCTCGAACAGGTGGCGGGCCTGCTGTGGGATGCCCACCCCGATCCCTTCGCCGCCGCCGAGAGCCTGCCGGTCATCGGCGCGGCGTTGCGCGCCGCCTGGCCGGGCGCCGCCGGCTTCGCACCGATCGATCGCTGCCTTGCCATGCTGCCCGTGGCTGCGGCCAGCGATGTCAGGGCCTTTGCCCGCGATCCCACGGCCACGGCGGTAACCGGTGCCCGGGTCGTGCGCCTGCTGGCCGGCGCCGTTTCAGGCCGGCTTCCGACCCGGGCCCCCGTACACGAACAGCTCGCGCAGGCCTGGGGGCTGGACGACAACGGCGCCGATCTGGTGCGCGCCGCGCTGGTGCTCAGCGCCGATCACGAGCTCAACGCCTCGACCTTCGCGGTGCGCATCGCCACCTCGACCGGCGTCACACCATGGGGTGCGGTGATCGCCGGCCTTGCTGTGCTGCAGGGGCCCTGGCATGGCGGCATGACACGGCGCGTCAGCGAGCTGTTCGCCTCATTGCATGACGTGGCGGATCTGGACGCCGCACTTGTCGAGCGCATCCAGAGCGGCGCGCGCATTCCCGGCTTCGGTCACCGGCTCTATCCCTCGGGCGACGTGCGGGCGCGTTTCCTGCTGGAACGTCTGCACCACCGTCTGGGCGATCGCGCGGAAGCACGGCTGGTACGGCGCATCGTTGACGCAGGCACCCGCGTGCTGGGCGAGCCGCCCACGATCGATGTGGCGCTGGCAGCCATCGAGCGGGTCTGCGCCCTGCCGAAAGGTGCGGCGCTGGCCATTTTCCTGCTGGGCCGCGCCGTGGGCTGGATCGCGCACCTGCTGGAACAGCGCGCCAGCACCCACATCATCCGGCCCCGCGCTCGCTACATTGGCCTCCTGCCCGAAAGCTGAATCTTACGCTGCCTTGCGCACAGCACGCGCGATCTCGGCCCAGCGGCCCAGAGTTTTCGGATCGACTTCGCGCCAGTGCGAGGCAAGGTAAATCACGAGGCGCGAAGCAATGCCCTTGTAGCGCTCGATCATGCGGTCCGCGACGTCGTCCCAGCGCGCCACCACGGCGAAGTGCTGGAGGATCTCGTCGGTGATCAGCGCCTGGCTGCGCACGTTGTCGCCCGATCTGAGGCAGTCGCGCAACTGGTCGCGCAGGCCCGTGTAGCCGAGGTCATCGAACTGGAAGGCATAGTTCGGCGTGGCGCCATAGAAGGCGAGTGTCGTCTTCGCCTCGCTGATCGGCGTGGCCTGCTCTTCCGGCGTATCTCCCGCCGCGACGATGACGGGGATGATCTTGTCGATCTTCGCAACGTCGCGTCCGGCCCGCGCTGCGCCTTCGGCAAGGCCCGGCAGCAGACGGTTCCTGATGTAGTGCATCGAATGCATCGGGTGGACGTGCACGCCGTCAGCGACCTCGCCGGCCACCCGGACCATGATCGGGCCGACGGCCGAGATGTCCACCTTGACATCCTCGTAGTCGTGCCGGGGCGGAGTCCATTGCTCGGTGAGCAGGCTCAGCTTGTAGTAAGGCCCGTCGTGCTGCAGCGGGCCTTGCCGTCGAAAGGCCGCGAGGCAGGCCTTCACCGCCTGCACGTAGTCCTTCATCTGCGGCGCCGGTTTGTCGAACGTGCTGCCGTAGCGCCTCGTGATGTGCGCCTTCACCTGGCTGCCGAGTCCGAGGCGGAACTTGCCCCGCGTGTTCTGCGCCAGCTCCCAGGCGATCTGTGCCGTAATCATGGGGCTGCGCGCGAAGGCGATCGCGATGCCGGTCGAGAAATGCAGGGACGGCGCCGCCAGCGCCGCAGCGGTGATGTTCATCCACGGCACCTGATGACCTTCTGTAAACAACATGCCGGAAAAACCCGCCGCTTCCGTGCGGCGTGCGAGATCGGCGACCTGGTCCCAGGTCGTCGCACGCGTCATGACATCAAATTCCATGATCCTGTTCCTCCGGCTGCTAGCGTATCGCATCACCCGTAGCGAAGCGAAGGGCAAGCTCATAAGGCAAGAGCGGGCGAGACGTCCGAGTTCCGGGCACGCTTTCACACGGAGCGCGGGCATCTTGCCCGCATCGCCCGCAGCGAAGCGAAGGGCGAGATCATGCGTCGGCGCTGACGCGCCGATGCGGGCAGGATGCCCTCCCAGGAACACTCCAAGAGGATTACGCGTCGTCGAGGACGAGGCGGGGGACGGCGCCGGCGGCAGCCTTGAGCGCGCTGCCGCGGCCGGAGAGCGAGGGATTGGTCATGAAATAGGTGTGCGCGCTGAACGCATCGGCCGGTGCGTCGCGGCGCGTGTAGCGGCCATCCGGCGCCAGGTCCCAGGACTGGGCCTCGTCCTTCAGATTGGCGACCATGATCTGGTCGAGAATCTGCTGATGCACGGTCGGATTCTCGATCGGGACCAGCACCTCGACCCGCCGGTCGAGGTTGCGCGGCATCCAGTCGGCCGAGGAGATGAACACGCTGGCATGCCGCGACGGCAGGCGATGGCCGTTACCGAAGCACACGATGCGGCTATGCTCGAGGAAGCGGCCGATGATGCTCTTGACGCGGATGTTCTCGCTCAGCCCCTGCACGCCGGGCCGCAGGCAGCAAATGCCTCGCACGACCAGATCGATCTGCACACCGGCCTGTGAGGCGCCGTAGAGCGCGTCGATGATGCGCGGATCGACCAGCGAGTTCATTTTGCCCCAGATCGCTGCCGGCTTACCGGCCCGCGCCCGTTCGGCCTCGCGATTGATCAGGGTCATCAGCGTGTCGCGCAGCATGATGGGCGAGATAGCGAGCTTTTCCATGCGCTCGGGCTGAGCGTAGCCCGTCATGTAGTTGAACAGCCGGGCCGCGTCGCGGGCCATCGCCGGATCGCAGGTGAAGAAGGACATGTCGGTGTAGATGCGCGCCGTCACGGGATGGTAGTTGCCGGTGCCCAGATGCACGTACGTACGGGTGCCGCCGCCCTCGCGGCGTACCACCATGGAAACCTTGGCGTGCGTCTTGAGATCAATGAAGCCGTAGACCACTTGCACGCCGGCACGTTCCATGTCCTGTGCCCAGCGGATATTCGCTTCCTCATCGAAGCGAGCCTTGAGCTCGATCAGGGCCGTCACCGTCTTGCCTGCTTCCGCCGCCTCGATGAGCGCCTTGACGATCGGCGAGTCCTTGCTGGTGCGGTACAGCGTCTGCTTGATGGCGATCACCGCGGGATCGCGTGCCGCCTGGCGCAGGAACTGCACCACTACGTCGAAACTCTCGTACGGGTGATGCACGACGATGTCCTTGGCGCGGATCGACGCGAAGGAATCGCCGCCGAAATCGCGGATGCGCTCCGGGAAGCGTGGCTCGTAGGGCCTGAACTTGAGATCGGGCCTGTCGTCCACGATCAGGGCGGAGACATCGCCTATGTTGAGGATGCGGTCCAGCTCGAAGACGTCCACGGCGCCGCCGGAAAGCTCGAGCTGGTCGAACAGGAAGGCGCGCAGTGCCTCGGGCATGTCCGCGTCCACGGAAATCGACACAACGTCGCCACGGCGGCGGCGCTTGAGCGCCGACTGGTAGATCTGCACGAGATCCTCGGCCTCCTCGGCGATTTCGACCTCGCTGTCACGGATGACGCGGAAGCGGCCGCGATGCACGACGACGTGTCCCGGGAAAAGGCGGTCGAGGAACAGCGCGATCAGCTCTTCCAGCGGCAGGAAGCGGATCGACGGACCGGGCAGGCGTACGAAGCGGTCGATCTGCGGCGGCAGCGGCAACAGGGCCATCAGCGTGCGCTTGCCCTGCACGCGGCGAAGCTGGAGGATCTCGCAGAAGCCGAGATTCTGGATGAAGGGGAACGGGTGCGCCGGGTCGATTGCCAGCGGCGTCAACACCGGCAGCAGGTTCTCGACGAAATAATCGTTGAGCCAGCCGCGCTCGGCTTCCGTAATCTCGCTGTCGTCCAGCACCGCAATATCGTGGTGGCGCAGCTCCTGGCGCAACGCGTCCCATACCGCCTGCTGCGTGCGCATCAGCTCACTGGCGGCGGCGCGGATCGCCGCAAGCTGTCCCGCGGGGGTCAGGCCGTCGTCGGACAGCAGATCGGCGCGCGTCGGCAGCATGTCGCGCAGCCCCGCCACGCGCACCATGTAGAACTCGTCGAGATTGTTGGCCGAGATGGACAGGAACCGTACGCGCTCCAGCACCGGATGGCGCGGGTTGCTCGCCTCCTCCAGCACGCGCGTGTTGAACGCCAGCCATGACAGTTCGCGGTTGATGAAGCGGGTCGGGGCGGCCGCATCGGGCAACGGCCCGGCTGCCGGTTGTCCCGCCTCTCTGGTCGCCACCGCCTGTGACACGGACGCGTTCACTTCGGACCTCCCAGTGCCCCGGCAGCCGCAGCGCCGGGGCGAAATGCCGGCCAAATTCTATCCCGGCCGAGGTGGCAAAGTCATGACGCCCGCCGGGTTGCGTGGCCGTGGCAGGCGGTGTTCCGCCGGCACCGCTTCTGTATGATGCAGGCGGAGGGCGAACGGCGGTAATAATCAGATGAAGGAACTGCTTCTGATGCGGCACGCCAAGGCCGTACCCGCCGGCCCGGGCCAGGGGGACCTTGGGCGGGCGCTGAACGGGCGCGGGCGACGGGCTGCCCGCGAGGTCGCCCGCGAACTGCACCGCCGCGGCGCCCGGCCCGACCTGATCCTGTGCTCGCCCTCCCGCCGCACGCGCGAGACGCTGGATGGCGTCCTTGCGGTCTACGAGCCGGCGCCGCACACGCTGATCGAGCCTGAATTGTACCTGGCCGAGGCGACCCGGCTGGTCGACCGCTTCCGCCGGCTGTCGCCCGATATCCGCCAGGCGCTGCTGATCGGCCACAACGAGGGTCTCGCTGAGGCTGCCATTGCTCTGGCCATGGCGGGCGATCCGGCGGCGCTGGCCTCACTGCAAGCCAAATTTCCTACAGGGGCAGTCGCCTGGCTGCGCTTTCCGATGGAGGACTGGACGCGCACGGGCCGCACGCGGGGGGAGCTTCTCGCCTTTGTCCGTCCGCGCGATCTCACCGGTTAGAATCCGAGGCGGGGGCCCATGCTGGCAAAGGCAATCACCGCCGCCAGCGTCACCAGGGCAGCCACCAGCCCGAACTCGACGGCGGTTTCACCCTTGCTCGCTTCCCACAAAGCCCGAAGCCGGGTCAGCATCGCAATCTCTCCCTTCCGATGGAAGGGACACCTTGCCTGCGTTACCCTAATTTATCAAGATATTTCTATAATATATTGATATTAAAGACTCTTTCTCTCATTCACATCGACTGAACGTAACTCCACCACGCCCGTTTGCACCGGAACGCTGGCGGCCTTGTCGGCCTCGGCCAGCCGGCGCCAGGCGCGCCAGCTCAGGGGCAGCGTCGCAAGGTAGAGCAGCATGACGCAGGGCAGCGTCACCCAGGGTGTCGTGGCCAACAGCCCGAACACCAGCGCGATGCCAAGGAAGATCGGCAGCACCAGATGGGGCGCGATGCGGCCCTTCTTGAAGGAGAAGGTCGGCAGCCGGCTCACCATCAGGGCGCCGACCCCGATCAGGAACGCCCCGCCCACGACAGGATGCTGAAGCCACGGCCAGTCGATGTCCGGGCTGAGGCTCAGCATCAGCGGCACCAGCACCAGCAGTGCCCCGGCCGGCGCCGGCACGCCGGTGAAAAAGGCGCCGGCCCAGGCAGGCGGCGGCTCGTCGGTGGTCAGCGCCGTGTTGAAGCGCGCCAGGCGCATGGCGCTGCAGATCGGAAACATCAGGGTGATAACCCAGCCCAGGCTGCCGGCCGAGGTCATGCTGGACAGGAACATCAGCAGCGCCGGGGCCACGCCGAAGGCGCAGAAATCCGACAGCGAATCGAGCTCGGCGCCGAAGCGGCTGGTGGCGTTGAGACGGCGCGCGACGCGCCCGTCGAGGAAATCGAAAATGGCGGCCACGATCACGGCCAGCACGGCCGAGCGGAAATCCCCCGCGAGGCCGAAGCGAATGGCCGTCAGCCCGGCGCAGAGCGCAATTGTGGTGAGCACATTGGGCAGCAGCCGGTTGATCGACAGGCCGCGCAACGCTCCGCGCCGGGGCGATGGGCTGCTGTCCACCATGGCGGTCTCCTCAAAGCTCGGCGGCGGGCCGCGGCGCGCGGTCCGGTGCGCCGAGGTCGGCGATCACGGTTTCACCGCCGATCATGCGCTGGCCGGGCCAGACCAGGGGCTGCACGCCTTCCGGCAGGTAGAGATCGGTCCGGCTGCCGAAGCGTATAAGCCCGAAACGCTCGCCCGCCTGCACCCGTTGCCCCGGCTTCAAATGGCAGACGATCCGGCGAGCCACCAGACCGGCAATTTGCACGAAGGCTGCGGTGCGCCCGTCGGGCAATTGCAGGCTGACCGCCATCCGCTCGTTTTCGTCGCTGGCCTTGTTGTCGGCGGCGCTCAGGAACTTGCCTGGGTGATAGGCCACAACCCCCACCTCCCCGTCCGCCGGTGCGCGGTTGATGTGCACGTCGAATACGCTGAGAAAGATGCTGACCCGCATCATCGGAGCGGGCCCCAGCCCCAGCTCCTGCGGTGGAACCGCCATCTCAACACCGCGCACCAAACCATCGGCGGGCGCCACAAAAAGTCCGGCGCGCTGTGGCGTCAAACGGGGTGGATCGCGGAAGAAGAGGACGCACCACAGGCTGAGCAGCAGCAGCGGCCAGAACAGCGGCCCGACAAAAAGGGCGGCGATCAGCGTGGCAGCGGCGCAGATGCCAATGTAGCGCCAACCCTCGCGATGGATGGGGATGAGGAAATCGGCCAGCATGTTGTTTTTACGGAGATTTTGGCACGACGAAGATCTGGCCGGGATAGATCAGGTTGGGATCGCGGATCTGGCCCTTGTTGGCCGCGTAGATCACCGTGTAGCGCCCGCCATCGCCGTAACGGTTGCGGGCGATGGTCCAGAGATTATCGCCGCGTACGATGGTGACGGCGCCCGGCTTGGCCATGGCCACGCGCTCGAACGGCACCTCCACACGCGCCGTGACTGAGCCGCTGCCGTCGACCTGGTCGACCCGGACCGTGCGCTTGCCCAGCGGAATCGTCTCTGTCGGCAGCATGGTCCAGCGGCGGTCAGCACCCGCCGTGGCCTCACCGACGATCTGGTTATCCACATACACGCGAACGGTTGTCCCGGCCGGGGCGGTGCCCGAAAGCGCCATATAGCCCTGGTCGTCATAGTCGACCGCCCCCAGCACCAGGGTGCCGGAGCGCGCCAGCGTCTCCGTGCCGCCGGGCGCCTGGAGCACCGTGCTCGGACCGCGCGACGTCGGCGTCGAGACGACCAGCGGTGCTGAAGGCGCGCTGGAAGTTGTTGAACTTGCGGGCGGAACCGCCACGGCCACGGTCCGGTTGGATTGCACCACCGGTTGATCGCCGGCCTGCTGGACCAGCCGCAGCTCGTGCCCGCCGGCCGCCAGCGGCTGGTCGAGCACGGCCACCCATTCGCCGCGCGCGTCGGCCTGTACCGTCGCGAGCTCGCGCTCGCCGTCGAGCACCGTCACCTTGCTGCCCGGCGCCGCCCGGCCGGCAATCACCGCCCGCCCGTCGGGCGTAACCCGCACGATATCAAAGCGGGGCGCTGCCGGCGATGGCGTGGGAGGCGGCGCAGTGGCGACCTGGGGCGCCGCGCCGGATGCGGGTGGCGGTGGAGCCGCTGCCGGCGTCGACGTCGACGGCGCGGAGGGGGGTGTGGCCGGTGTGGCCGCTTTCGTAGCCGGTGCGGCCGGTGAGGCCGCCGGGATCCCGACCTCGGTGCCTTGCGGCCGCGGCACGAGTCCGCCCCACCAGGCGGCGCCCGCCACCAGCAGCAGCACCACGCCGACCCCGGGAATCCACCGCGACGGCCGGAACCCCGCTGTCGCCCGTACCGGCGTGGGCGCCCCACTGCGGGTGGTGACCCTGGCCGGTGGTTCCGCCGCCGCGCCAGGCGCCGCGAAAATGTCCTCGTCCTCGTCCGTCGGTGCAGCGTCCCCCTCGGCGCGGCGGATCGAGACGCGCCGTACCGTCGCCGCCGGCGCCGCCTCGGGCGCGGACGGGCCCAGCTTCCGCGCCAGCTCGGCGACCGCCGTGCGGATGGCTTCGGCGTCTGTACGTTCAGGCGCCGACCCGGGGGGTGGGTCTGGCTCGCGTATCATCATTGCATCCGTCTTTGCGCCGGCGGCGCTTCGTGGGTAGAGCATCATGCCACCGGGCCCCCCTGCCGGAAAGGCATTGCGATGAAGAACGACACGCCCTCAGGCCTGCAGGCTGTCTGCGTTTTCTGCGGCTCCAGTCCGGGCCTCGATCCCCGCTACGCCGCCGAGGCGACGCGGCTGGGCCGGCTTCTGGCCAGCCACCATATCGGCCTGGTTTATGGCGGCGGTGCGGTCGGCCTGATGGGTGCGCTGGCCAGTGGCGCGCTACAGGGCGGCGGCCAGGTGGTGGGCGTGATCCCCCGCTTCCTGCTGCGCGCCGAAGTGGGCCACGAGCACCTCAGCGAGCGCATCGTGGTCGAGACCATGCATGAACGCAAGATGACCATGTTCGAGCGGTCCGATGCCTTCATCGTGCTGCCCGGCGGCGTCGGCACGCTGGAGGAGCTGTTCGAGATCCTGTCGTGGCGCGTGCTGGCCCTGCACGCCAAGCCGATGGTGGTGGTCGATGCCGGCGGCTACTGGGCACCGTTGCAGCAGCTCATCGGCCGCTGCGTGGAGGCGCGTTTTGCGCGGCCCGCGCTGCAAAGCTACATCCGCTTCGTCGACTCGATCGACGACGTGCTGCCGGCGCTGGCCGCGATGCCGCTCGATCATGCTCCGGCCGAGCTCGACCGCACGTGACGCTTGGAGTGGCGCGCCCCCGGCGCTTGCGCTAGAACCCGCCGCGCCGGCGGGGCGTCGTGGGGCCACGCCGAGTCCTCCCGACTTCCACGGCAGAAGGTTGCTCCATGGCCAAGATCAAGGTGAAGAACCCGGTCGTCGAGATGGACGGCGACGAGATGACCCGCATCATCTGGCAGTTCATCAAGGACAAGCTGATCCTGCCCTATCTCGACATCGACCTGAAATACTACGACCTCGGCATTGAGTCGCGCGAGCGCACATCCGACCAGATCACGGTCGACTCGGCCAAAGCGACGCAGCAATACGGCGTCGCCGTGAAGTGCGCCACCATCACCCCCGACGAGGCGCGGGTGAAGGAGTTCAACCTCAAGGAGATGTGGAAGTCGCCCAACGGCACCATCCGCAACATCATCGGCGGCACCATCTTCCGCGAGCCGATCGTCTGCAAGAACGTGCCGCGCCTGGTGCCGGGCTGGACGAAGCCGATCGTGATCGGCCGCCATGCCTTTGGCGACCAGTACCGCGCCACCGATTTCGTGGTGCCCGGCAAGGGCAAGCTCTCGATCAAGTTTGAGGGCGCCGACGGCAAGGTGATCGAGCACAGCGTGTTCGACTTCCCCGGCGGCGGCGTGGCGCTCGCCATGTACAACATCGACGAGTCGATCATCGGCTTCGCGCGCAGCTCGTTCAACTACGGCCTGATGCGCGGCTGGCCGGTCTACATGTCGACCAAGAACACCATTCTCAAGCGCTATGACGGGCGCTTCAAGGACCTGTTCCAGAAGGTGTTTGACGAGGAGTTCGCCGCGAAGTTCAAGGAGAAGAAGATCACCTACGAGCACCGGCTGATCGACGACATGGTGGCCTCGGCGCTGAAGTGGGACGGCGGCTTCGTGTGGGCCTGCAAGAACTACGACGGCGACGTGCAGAGCGACACCGTGGCCCAGGGCTTCGGCTCGCTGGGGCTGATGACCTCGGTGCTGCTGACGCCCGACGGCAGGACGGTCGAGGCGGAGGCGGCGCACGGCACGGTCACGCGCCACTACCGCGAGCACCAGAAGGGCAAGCAGACCTCGACCAACCCCATCGCCTCGATCTTCGCCTGGACGCAGGGCCTGAAGTACCGCGGCAATTTCGACGGCACGCCCGAGGTCGTGAAGTTCGCCGAGACGCTGGAGAAGGTCTGCGTCGATGCCGTGGAGAGCGGCAAGATGACCAAGGACCTCGCCCTGCTGATCGGCCCCAACGAGCCGTGGCAGACCACGCAGCAATTCCTCGACACGCTGGACGGCATGCTGAAGGAACGCATGGCGAAGTGGTAAGCCGGCAACGGCATCGCGCGAAGAGAGGGCCGGGAGCGATCCCGGCCCTATTTCATGTCTATCTATCGCCCTCCTCTCTCAGCGGCAGGGCATTCGCATGCGTGATTCCCGGCTAACTCCGCCGGGCGATGTTCGTCGGTAGAAAACTGCTTCATGGTGAGCCTGTCGAACCATGAAGCAGCCCGCACTGCCGCTGCGCGACGCCTTCATGGTTCGACAAAGCTCACCATGAAGGGCTAGTTCGACGCCGCACCTCGCCTCCGCATGCGTCAGCGAATCCAGCCGGGCAATCAGGTTCACATATGGCTCTGACGCCGCATTTGTCGTTTTGAGCGCAGCGAAGGACACTGTGATGGTTCGGATTAAGACGGGCAGCATCGGTGATTCACCGCCGCGAGCGTGACGGTTGAGCGACCGCAAGGTCCTTCGCTGCGCTCAGGACGACGGCAAATCGCCATATGCGAACGCCTTGCCCTCCCGGAGAAGGCGGCATTGGGCAGGGACGCCCGCGCTTTCAGGATGGTACGGTGTGAAAGAGGCCAAGGCGGAGGGCATGATGGATCGGCCGTTGCAGTATCAGATCCGGGTTTATCTGGAGGATGCGATCGCCGACACGGCGCGCCATGCGCCGCAGGATCCGGCGCTGGCGCCGCTGCGGGACGTGCTGGGGCGGCATAACGCGGCGCTGAAGTGCCAGTACGACGCTTTCGCCGACTATGTCGCAGCGGCGGAGCGCGACGGGACCGATCAGTATCCGCTCTATGCGTGGACGAAAGCGACGATCGAGGATCCGGCGAAGACCGCGAAGTACGTGAAGTCCTTCACGGTCTATGTCGCGGGCGAGGAGGTCTACGGCAAGGAAGACGCCGACGCGCTTGAAGCGGATCTGCGGTCGCTGGTGGGTGGCGGGATCGTGACGCGCCTGTCGCGCCACGACACCAATCCCGCCAACAATCCGCAACCGCCTGCGAAGTATCGCTGAATTGGCCCGGTGCTTGACCAAAATCGGGAATACGTGCAGGGTTTATGCGACGTTCACCTGATCGTTGTGAGCAAGGGAGGAGGATCCCATGCGGATGTTCGGTGTTGCCGTCGTTCTGGCGGGTGCGTTGCTCGGCAGTGGGGCGTACGCCCAGTCTCCCAATTCCGTCCAGGCCTGCGCGGAGCAAGGGAAGCAGCAGAAGCTGCGGGGCGCACAACTGGCCGACTTTCTGACCAAATGCGCCAACACCCACGCCGCTCCGATGCCGATGGGCGATCTGTCATCGCGCTGCCGGGCGGAATCCCAGCGGCACGCGCTCTCCGGTGAGGATCTGAATGCGTTCATGAAGCGCTGCGAGGCCGGCCAGGTGATGCTGCCGGCGACGGCCAGCGGACCGCCGACCTGCGACGAGCGGGCCCGCGTGCGCGCCCTCTCCGGCGAGGCGCTGACCGCCTTCATGCGCCGCTGCCAAGCCGGGCAGATGTAAGACACGACCGTCAGCCGCCGCTGTCTGCGATGTCGAGCAGATAGCGGCCATAGCCGGAATTGCCGCACGCGACCGCGAGCGTGCGGAGCTGCGCGGCGTCGATCAGGCCGCAGCGGAACGCCACCTCCTCGATGCAACCGATGCGCAGGCCCTGGCGGTGCTCGAAGACCTGCACGAACTGCGAGGCCTCCAGCAGCGAGTCGTGGGTGCCGGTATCGAGCCAGGCATAGCCGCGGCCCATCAGCTCGACCCGCAGATCGCCGCGCGCGATATAGGCGCGGTTGACGTCGGTGATCTCGATCTCACCGCGCGCCGAGGGTTTCAGCGAGGCGGCGATATCGAGCACGGCGTTGTCGTAGAAGTAGAGTCCCGTCACGGCATAGTTTGATTTCGGGCGCGGCGGCTTTTCCTCGATCGACAGCGCACGGCCGTCGGCGGCCAGCTCGACCACGCCATAGCGCTCGGGATCAGTGACGCGGTAGGCGAAGACGGTCGCCCCCGGCCCCTGACGCGCGGCGCGCCGCATGGTTTCGGTGAGTCCGTCGCCGTGGAACAAATTGTCCCCAAGAATCAGCGCGACACCGTCCGTGCCGACAAAGTCGCGGCCGATGATGAACGCGTCCGCCAGCCCGCGCGGGCTAGGCTGGACGGCGTAGGAGAGCCGCAGGCCAAGCTCCGCGCCGTCACCCAGCAGGCTGCGGAACAGCGGCTCATCGCGCGGGGTCGAGATGATGAGGATTTCGGTGATTCCCGCCAGCATCAGGGTCGACAGCGGATAGTAGATCATCGGCTTGTCGTAGACGGGCAGGAGCTGCTTGGAGAACACGGCGGTGACCGGCAGCAGCCGCGTGCCCGACCCGCCGGCAAGTATAATTCCCTTCATTCGCCCTCCGTGGCGGCGGCGATGGCGGCCTTCGATGTTGAGTCCCTGCGCGCCAGATTACATACTGCGCCCGCCCCTTCTCAACCTGCCCCACCAAACATGCTCCATCGCCAACCGCCGGTACCGGCCACCAAACTGCCGTCCTCTCGCCCAGCGCATTCGCACAGCCTCATAAATCTTCCCCCGGAGGGGGAAGATGGCGCGCAGCGCCGGAAGGGGGATGCATCAACAAGCAAGACGCCGCAGGTGTTGCACCATCCCCCTTCCGCCCCTTCGGGGCACCTTCCCCCTCCGGGGGAAGGCCAATGAACATCAGTACAGGTTTCTTGATGCGTCGTGTCACGACGGTCCTTGCGGCCGCTGCCCTGCTGTCGGGCCTCGCCGCTTGCGGATCACTGCCCACCCAGGGCCCGCTGGCCACCGAGGTTGTGGCACAAGTCTCGCAGGATTCGCTGTCGCGCTACCTGATCGTCGATGTCGATGAACGCATCGCCGACATCGTGCGCAAGCGGCGCGGCGATACGTTCCGCGGCCGCTTCGGCGATGGCCGGCCGGCGCCCTATCAGCGCGTCGGCGTCGGCGACGGGCTGACTGTCACCATCTGGGAAGCCGCGCCCGGCGGCCTGTTCTCCTCGCCAATCGTGGATCGCGCCAGCACCGGCTCGCGCTCGGTCAACATTCCCAACCAGGTCGTGGCGCAGGACGGCTCCATCACCGTCCCCTATGCTGGCCGCATCCGCGTGCTGGGCCTGACGCCGCCGCAGATCGAGGCCCAGATCGTGAGTCAGCTCACGGGCAAGGCCATCGAGCCGCAGGCGCTGGTCACCATCTCGAACAACGTCAGCAACACCGCCACCGTCACCGGCGAGGTGACGCAGGGCGCGCGCATTCCCCTCACCGTGCGCGGCGATCGCATCCTCGACGTGATCTCGGCCGCGGGCGGCATCCGCGCCCCGGTGCATGAAACCTATATCACCCTGCTGCGCGGCGGCCGCTCGGTGACCGTGCCCATGCAGGCCATCCTGAACAATCCCTCCGAGAACATCTACGTGCTGCCGGGGGATGTGCTCACGGCCATCCGTCAGCCGCAGACCTATACGGCCTTCGGCGCCACGATGAAGAACGCGGTGATCCCCTTCGAGCAGGTCGAGATCACACTGGAAGAGGCGATCGCCAAGGCCGGCGGCCTGATCGACCTGCAGGCCGACCCGGACGGCGTCTTCCTGTTCCGCTTCGAGCCGGCGTGGCTGGCACGCGAGCTTGACCCGACACGCGTCGTGCAGACGGGCGCCACGACGGTGCCGGTGGTCTACAAGATGAGCATGCGCGATGCGCGCGCCTATTTTTACGCCCGCCAGTTCCCGATGCAGAACAAGGACATCCTCTACGTCTCCAACGCGCCGCTGACCGAGGTCGAGAAGATCCTGCGCATGATCGGCCAGGTGACCGGAGTCGTGAGCGGCGGCGCCACAGTGCGCAGCAGGCTCACGCAGTAGCCTAAACAAAAGAACCTTCCCCCGGAGGGGCAAGGTCCATGAGAATCGCATCGACGCGGGCCAGGTGGTCGGGCCAAGCGGTCGGGCGGTAAAGCGTCAGATCGCGAGCGCGGCCTGTGGCCATGCTGGCGTCGAGCGCCGCGACCCAGCCGGGGCCATCCAGCGGGCCGACATACTCGGCGACGCTGCCGCCCACCTCGCGGTGCGCCGCGATGTCGGAGGCGATCACCGGCACGCCCAGCGCCAGCGCCTCGGCCACCGGCAGGCCGAAACCTTCGACCAGCGAGGGCGCGAGAAGTGCGACCGCGCCCTTCAGCAGCGCCACCATGCCCGTATCGCTGAGGCTCGCCACCTCGATGACGCTGGGCGCGAGCGCCGGGCTGCGTTCCAGCAGGTCGACCACGCTCTCGTTCTCCCAGCCGCGGCGGCCCACGATCACCAGCCGGGCCCGCGGCGCCGCGCCGGCCCTGGTCCAGCGATGCCAGGCCTGCAGCAGGAAGGTCAGGTTCTTGCGCGGCTCGATCGTGCCGATGACGACGAAGTACGGCGTCTCCACGTTGACGGGCGGCACGTCCGGCGGATCGAGGAAGATGTCGCTGAGCCCCAGGGGCACCACTTCGCAGCGCGGCATCGGACGTCCAAGCTTCGCCTGGTGCCCTGCAAGCTGCGTGCGAGTGAAGGCGGAGTTGGCGATCACCGCGGAGGCATGGCGCGCCATGGTTTCGATGCGACGCGTATGGCGCTGTGCTTCGCCCGGTCGGCAATATTCGGGGTACGCAACGGGAATGAGGTCGTGCAGGAAGAAGACGGCGCGCGCCTGGGCCGCCTGAAGCCACGCGAAGCGCTGCGGCCGGTGCAGCCGGAATTGCGATACATGGACGTAGCAGACGCCGGCCTGCCGGAATTTTTCGACGTCGCCACGTGAGAGGCGGCGGCCCATGGAGCGCACCAGGATCACCGCGGTGCGCGCCCAGGCGGCTGCGCCGGCCCTGATCTCGCCGCGGCCGATGCGCATCGCGTGCACGCCGTTCATCGACGCAGTGGGGCGCGCAAGGACGGCGCGCAATTCGGCGAAGGCGGCGTCCACCGCCCTGCCCTGCGCCGACCAGCGCGCGGCCAGCTCTTCGATCAGGGGTCGTACTTCGGCTGGCCGCAGGATCGCCGTGAAGTGCGGCCAGGTGATCACGAAGCGCACGTCCTCCTCGCCGGCGCGCTTCAGGAAATGCTGCACATAGGCCATCTCGACGCGGTCGATGCCGGTCGGCGTGCGCAGATGCAGGTTCTCGACCAGACGTGAGATATCGACGAGCCAGATCACCCCGTGCGGCTCCGCAACCTCAGATGCGCGGCGGCGCGTCGAGCTTCAGGCGCCCCACCGGCCGCCATGGCATGCGCGCGATGCCGAGCCTGTCGAGCACCAGCAGCGCCGAGCCGACACGGGCCTTGACGCCGGGCAGCGACAGCGGGTCGAGCCCTGTCCACGGCACGAAGGGGTTGCGGCGCAACGAGCCATAGATCTCGATGCGCCGCGTCGGCTGCGGGCTGGGCGTGCGGCCGTGGAAGCCGAAGGTGTCGGCCACAATCAGGGTGTTGGCCTTCACTGGCATCGGCGTGGGCGGCGGCAGCCCCAGCCGCTGCAGTTCCGCGAGCGAGATTCGGAACGAGCCCTCCGCATGGTCGCGCTTCTCGTGCGTGCGCGCCGTCATGCTCTGCGTGCGCTCCCAGTCCAGCCGCTCCGTCGTCAGCCGATGCGAGCCAGGCACGTAGAGAAACGGGCCCTCCTCCGGGCCGACATCGTGAATGAAGAACCACGCCTTGGCGGTCGAATGGAAGGTGTCGGCGTGCACCGTGCATTGCGGATCGTCCATTGCGCCGCGCGCATCGGCGAGAATGCACTGGATCGAGAAGGCCGGCGCACCACCGGTCGAGGCGATGTAGCGGATGAGCGACAGAAGCTTGTCCGAGCCAAGAAAGCGGGCCAGCGCCGGCTTGTCGCGCTGCAGGCCGGCGATGTCGAGCAACACCCGGCGCGTGACGGTGCTGCCCTGGCGCATCTCGTGCGCCTCCCACGGCGCATCCAGCATTTCGTGCCGCAGCTTCTCGAATTCGGCGGCCGGCAGGAAGTCGGGCAGCACGACAAAGCCGTCGCGGGCAAAATTCGCGCGCAGGTCGGCGGGCACGCGACGATGCAACAGGCGGCGCCGCCAGCGGGCCATGCGGGCGGCGATGCGCATGCGGGCCGTGTGCAGCCCCCACCGGTTCAGCGTTGCGCTGCCGATCACGGGGTTGCCCACGAACGACTTGGCCGCGGTCGGCACCGCCGCCACCCACAGCGGCGCCTTCAGAACCGCCATCAGAGACGCGCCTATACGCATGTCCGCATCTTGCCATGACGAAGGGCGCGGCGTCACGACAGCCCTTCGAGGGCAATGTAGATCTCGTGGTCGGGGCGGGTGGTAAGGTTGCCCAGCGGCTGAACCGCGCGGCCGGGCAGCGCACGCAACCGGAAGGTCCGCACGATGGCCGCCACCAGCGTTTGCATCTCCGTCATTGCGAAGCGGCTGCCCGGGCAGGCGCGAGCCCCCGAGCCGAAGGGCAGGAAGCGATTCGCTGTCTCACCCGCCGACAGCGACTGAAAGCGATCGGACCGGAACGCCAGAGGCTCGTCCCACAGGCTGGCGTGCCGGTGGATCACCCAGGGCGGCACCAGCACCAGCGTGCCCGGCGGAATCGGCATGTCGCCGATACTGTCGGCGGCGCGCGCATCGCGGGCGTAGAGCGGGATCGGCGGATAGAGCCGCAGGACCTCGTTGATCACCGACCGCGTCAGCGAACCGTTCGCGTCCTCGCCGGCTTCAAGGCGCAGGCGCTGCTGCAGCTCCGCGTCGCCCGCCAGCTGGCGCAGCAGCCACGACAGGGCCGAGGCGCTGGTCTCGTGCCCGGCCAGCAGCATGACGGCCACTTCGTCCAGCAGACGCTCCTCGTCGAGCGGTTCCGCGCCGGCCCGTTCGCGCTCGCCGACGGCCAGGGCAAACGGGCTCGACGCCAACGGCGAGGACGGATCGCGCAGCCGTGCGGCAAATCGCGTGCGCATCAGCTCGCGCATGCGCCGCGCGATGCGCTGCTGGCGTGCTTGCCGCAACGGCGCGAAGACCCGGCCGCCAGTCCACGGGAACAGCCGCAACGGGCTTGCCTGGAACTGGTAGCGGAAGAACAGCGCCGTGAATTCCGCGCTCTCCGATTCGGTGAACCGGGCGTGGAACAGGCACTCCGAGACGATGTCGACCGTCAAACGCGACATTTCCGACGAGACCGGCAGGCGCTCCAGTGTCCCCTCGCGTTGCCAGCGGTCGCGATATTCATCGAACAGGCTCTGGGTGGCCGCCACGATCGTGCGGTCGGGCACCTGCGCGATTGCGCGCACGAACATGCGGCGGATGCCGGCCACGTCGGGCCCGTCTGCCGCAAAGAGGCCGCGGCCGATCAGCGGACACAGCAGTGGCTGCATCACCCGGCTCTTGGGATATTGCTGCGCGCCCTTCACAAGCACCTGCTGCACCACCTCGCGCGAGCTGCCGATCACCAGCCGCAGCGCCGGCAGGTCCACGCTCCAGGCCTCGCGGTCATGGAAATGAACGGGCAGGAACAGGCGCAGCGGCCGACGGGAGAAGCGCGTGACCAGCCAGGCCACGCACGCCACCACAAGCCTGTTGTCGAGCAACCACTGCATTCGCTTCCCTGGCGCCTCCGCAAACGAGCCGGCACGGCCGCGCCAGGTGCCGCCGTTCGATAGCACATCCTTCTGTCGTGACAAGTCTCGGCGTGCCCTGGGAGCGCGGGCACCTTGCCGGGCAGGATGCCCGCGCTCGCAGCAGAATGCTATGCTGCCGTAATGACCTGCGTCGGCTGTGGTGTCGACCTCCTGCCGGGCTTTGCCTTCTGTCCGCATTGCGGCCGGAAACAGCCGGCCTCGGCGGCCGAGGGCGAAGCGGACCGCCGGCCGGCCACGATTCTGTTCGCCGATGTCTCCGGGTTCACCGCGCTTGCCGAGAGTCTGGATCCGGAGGAGGTGCGAAGCTTCCAGAACGCGTTGTTCGGTACGTTCAAGCGGCTGATCACACGGTATGACGGCCATGTCGCCAAGTTCATGGGCGATGCCGTGCTGGCGGTGTTCGGCGCGCCCGTCGCCCATGAAGATGACCCCGAACGCGCCCTTACGACGGCGCTCGACATTCTGGACGAAAGCGCAGCGCTGAACCGGCAGTGGGCGCCGCGCCTTGGCCGACCCGTCGTCCTGCATATCGCGGTGCACACTGGCCCTGTCGTGGCCGGCAGCCTCGCGGATGCCGCCGGTGCGGGCTATGACGTGACCGGCGATACCGTGAACACCGCGTCGCGGCTGCTGGGTGCCGCGGCACCCGGGACCGTGCTGGTATCGCAGGCGACATATGCCCTCACCCGGCATCGCTTCGCCTTCGAGGCCGCGGGCGAGCTGGCGCTGCGCGGAAAGGCCGAGCCGCTGGTCGTTCATCGCCTGATGGGCGCGCTGGCCGAGCCCGGTTCGGCGCGCGGCCTGGCAGCGCTCGGGCTTGCCGCACCGATGGTCGGTCGCGGCGCGGAGCTCGACCGGCTGCTGGGCGCCTTCGACCGCATGCAGGGCGGCCGCGCCCAGATCGCAAGCCTGGTGGGCGAGGCAGGCACCGGCAAGTCGCGGCTGATGGCCGACTTCCTCGCCAGGCTCGAGCGCGATGATGGCCGCTTCGCGCACACCACCGTGCGGCGCGCGAGCTGCTCCTCGCTGGGCGAGCCCGCCTATGGCCTGTTCGCCGCCCTCTTCCGCGAGGGCTATCATGTGGAGCAGCGCGACTCGCTTGACGTCGCACGCCGGAAGCTGGCGGAAGGCCTTCAGGCGCTGGGCGCCGGGTCCGGGATGGCGCAGGCGATCATGCCGGTGCTCAGCTACCTGCTGGGCGAAGAGGAAGCGCACCCGCACGAGCTCGACCCGGAGCAACTGCGGCGTCAGATCGCGCTTGCCGCACGCATGCTGGTCGAGCGCCGCGTCGAGCAGACGCCACTGCTGATCGTCATCGAGGATCTCCACTGGGCCGATGCCGCGTCCATTGCCCTGCTGCAGGATATCGCCGACTATCTGGCGCAGCGCCCCCTGATGGTGCTGGCATCGCATCGTCCCGACATACCGCCGCCGCCCGTGCGTGAGGCGGAGCAGACCGTCATCCGCCTGGCGGCGCTCACGCCCGAGGATACCGGCACCCTGGTCGGCAGCCTGTTCGGGGACGTCGCAGACGAAGGACTTGCATCGCTGCGGGAGTTCGTGGCGGCGCGGTCCGGCGGCAATCCCCTGTTCGTCGAGGAGATCGTTCGCAGCCTGGTGAGCACCGGCGTTACCGTCCGGCGTGGCGATCGCTGGGTCTGCGCCGGCGCCTGCGACACGGTGAACATCCCGGCGACGCTGCACGGATTGCTGCTGTCGCGTGTCGACCGCCTTCCCGCCGGCGCCCGGCGCCTGCTGCAAGAGGCTGCCGTGCTCGGGCTGACGTTCGACGAGACGCTCCTGCGCGCGATTGCGTCCAGCGCTTCGGACGTCGATTCGGGGCTGAGTCATCTCCTGGACGCGGACCTGCTGCGCGAGGCCTCGCGCGGCCATGACGGCGTCAGCTACAGCTTCACGCATGCGCTGGTCCACGAGGCAGTCTACGAGAACCTGCTGCTGGCCCGGCGCAGCGCCCTGCACGAGCGCGCGGGCCTTGCGCTGGAGAGCGCAGCCGGCCCGACGCCCTCGCGGCTGAGCGACCTCGAGGCGCTGGGCCATCACTGGAGCCTGGCCGCCGACAAGGCAAGGGGCGTGCACTACCTGCTGGCGGCCGGCGATCGTGCCCGCGCGGTCTACGCCAACGATGACGCCGTCCGTCATTATGAACGCGCCTTGCGCACGCTCGCTGATGGCCGGATCGACGGACAGGCGCACGCCATCCGCGAGCGGCTGGCTGATCTACTGGCGGTGGTCGGCCGGCGTGCCGAAGCGCTGGCCCACTATGAGGAAGTGGGCCGGTCCCTCGCGACGGCCGCCGACCGCGTCGGCATGGCGCGCCTGCAGCGCAAGGTCGGCGGCCTTCACTGGGAGGCGGGCGACCGGCAACGTGCCGGGCTCTGCTTTGCCGCGGGCCTGGAGCAGCTGGGCGAGGACGGCAGTCCCGTCGAGCGGGCGCAGCTTTTTCAGGAGATCGGCCGGCTGGCCTTCCGCGTGGGCGACAATGCGCGCGCCATCGAATGGGCCGAGCGGGCGCTGGCCGAAGCGGAGCGCGAGGATGGCGCCGCGCCCGACGTGGAACGCACGCGCGAAACGGCGGCGATGCAGGCGCAGGCCTACAATACGCTGGGCGTGGCGCTGGCGCGGACCGGACGGCTCGACGAAGCCGTCGAGAAAATCGAGCAGAGCATTGCGCTTGCCGAGCGGCACGACCTGCTGCAGGCGACCTGCCGCGGCTACACGAATCTCGGCGTTCTCTACAGCTCGCGCGCCCCGCAACGCAGCATCGAGACCTGCCTGCGCGGACTGCAAACCGCGAAGAAGGTCGGCGATCTTGGCTTCCAGTCGCGGCTTTATGCCAACCTCGCGGTTGCCTATTGCGCGCTGACGGACCGCTGCGAGGCGGAAGGCATGGAGGCGGCGCAGATCGCGATCGATCTCGATCGCAAGCTGGGGTTGCTCGATCACCTTGCCGTGCCACTGATCGTGCTGGGCCAGATCCATCAGTGCCAGGGCGATCACGCCCCTGCCCGCGCCGCCTACGAGGAAGCCCTGAAGCTGGCCGAGCGCATCGGCGAGCCACAGTTGCTGTTTCCCTGCTACGATGGACTTGCTACGCTGAGCCTCGACGCAGGGGATACGGGAACAGCCGAACTCTATCTGGCAAAGGCACAGGAAATCTGCGAGCGGGCGGGCGTCGAGCCTGACGCGCTCCTGGTCCTGCCGTTTCTTTGCTAGCCGGCAGAAGACGGGGGCACGACCATGACCGAACCACGTCCGACGGTCACTCCAGGCGATCCTGCACCAGACTTCGCGCTGCCCGCCATTGACGGCAACGGCACTGTGTCCCTGCAGGACTACCGCGGCAAGGCACCACTGTTTCTCGCGCTCTTTGTCGGGCTGTGGTGCCCCTTCTGCCGTCGGGCCATTGCCCAGGCCGCGGCCGCGGACGAAGCGCTGAAGGCATCGGGCATCGAGACGCTCGGTATCGTTGCCACGCCACCGGAGAATGCCCGGCTCTATTTCAGGTTTCGCCCGACCCGCCTGCGCCTTGCCGCCGATCCAGAGCTCACGACGCATCGCGCCTACGGCGTACCCAAGCCGGCAGTGACTCCGGAATTCATGAAGATGATGGAAGCGACGCCGGTCAATCCGGATGGCGTCCTGCCGCGACCGCTGCCCATTCCCGAGGCTGCGGCAGCGGTCGGAAAACTGGACGGCTATGCCGAGAACGCCACCGACCAGGCCGACATGGAACGGCAATGGCCACAGCTCAAGGGGCAGTTCCTGATCGACCGTGATGGCGTCGTGCGCTGGGCCAGCATCGAGTGCGGAACCGAGGGCCTGACCGGCATCGGCAAGTTTCCATCGCGTGAGGAAATCCTGGCGGCGGCGCAGGCTGTGCTGCGTCACTGATGGCGCCGGCGGCGGCGCCGCCGCTATCGTTCGCTGCGTGCTGGCCAGATTATGCAACTGCGTGCTAGCTCGTCAGTCAAAATCCCGCCGCACTCCCAAGACAACGTGAACCTTCTGTTCCGTCTCCCGCCGATTCCGAGAGTCCGTGGATGAACCCTGCTCCACTCGTTCCGTCGTTTGGCTACTATCTTGCGCGCACGCGCATCGCCTATTTCTCCATGGAGGTCGCGCTTCGCGCCGAGATGCACACGTATAGCGGTGGTCTCGGCGGCCTCGCCGGCGACACGGCACGTTCCGCGGCCGACCTTGACCTTCCGATGATCTTCGTGACGCTGATCAGCCGGCAAGGCTATCTGCGGCAGGAGATCGGCCACGATGGGCAGCAGATCGAGCATCCGGATCCGTGGGAGCCGAAGCAGTTCGCACTTCCCCTGCGCGCGAAGATTGCCATTCCCATCGAGGGACGCGAGGTCTGGATACGGCCATGGCTCTACCTTGTGCACAGCACGCTGCAGCACCGCGTGCCGGTCCTGCTGCTGGATACCGACCTGCCCGAGAACCAGCCGGAAGATCGCCAGATCACCGACCGCCTCTATGGACCGGGCGATGCCTACCGGCTGAAGCAGGAGATCGTTCTCGGCATCGGCGGCATGCGGATCCTCGAGGCGCTGGGCTTCGATATCCGTGTCTATCATCTCAACGAGGGCCATGCGGCCCTGCTCGGGCTTGACCTGCTGCGCCGGCACGCGCGGCTCGCCGACGAAAAGACACCGGACGCCATCCGGTATGACACCGCGCGCGTGCGCGAGCGCTGCGTCTTCACCACACATACCCCTGTCGCCGCGGGGCATGACCGCTTCCCGTACGACCTCGTGTCCAGGCTGCTGGGAGACTATATCGACATCGCCCAGCTCAGGCTGCTTGCGGGCGAGGACGATCTCAACATGACGCTGCTGGCGCTCAATCTCAGCGGCTACGTCAATGGCGTGGCCAGCCGCCACGCCGAGACCGCAGCCCGCATGTTCCCCGGCTATCGCGTGCGTTCGATCACCAACGGCGTTCATCTGCCCACGTGGACCCATCTGGCCTTCGCCAAACTGTTCAACCGCCAGTTCCCGTCATGGGTCGTCGAGCCGGAGCTGATGGTGCGCGCCGACCAGTTGAGCGACAGCGAGGTGTGGACGGCGCACACCGAAGCCAAGGCCGACCTGATAAGCCTGGTCAGGGCCCGCACGCATGTCAGGCTTTCGCCCGAACTTCCCATCCTGGGATTCGCGCGCCGCATGACCGCCTACAAGCGCCCGGACCTGCTCTTCGCCGATCTCGCGCGTCTGGTTGCGATCAGCCAGCAGCATCCCTTCCAGGTGGTCTTTGCCGGCAAGGCGCATCCTGCCGACAACGCCGGCCGGCAATTCATCCAGGACATCCATCGTCACGTCGAGCGGCTGAAGGGCAAGGTGACCGTCGCGTTCCTGCCCGGCTACAATATCGAGCTCGCGCGGACGCTGGTGGCCGGTACCGATGTCTGGCTGAACACGCCCGTGCCGCCGATGGAGGCTTCCGGCACCAGCGGCATGAAGGCGGCGCTGAACGGCGGGCTCAATCTCAGCGTTCTGGATGGCTGGTGGGTGGAAGCGTGCATCGAGGGCGTCACTGGATGGGCCATCGGCGATGATCGCCCTGATCACGTGCCGTCGGCCGGCGCACTCTACGACAAGCTCGCGGTGAGCGTGCTGCCACTCTACTACCGGGACCGCACGAAATGGATCTGGATGATGAAGCAGGCGATCAGCAAGGTGGCGAGCTGCTTCAACACCCAGCGCATGATGCGTCGCTATGTGGTTGAAGCCTACCTCGCCGGCCTGCGTTGAGAGCCAGTGGAGTCAGCCGGGTAGCGAGGTTTCACATATGGGCCATCTCCGGCAGGTGGTCCGGTGAGGAACCATGGTTCTGGCTGCGGCGTTGACGTTCGGCAGGCAAACATCAGGGGGTTCCGGGGTGCGGAGAACGAAGCCGCGAATCTATTTTCTTCATCCCCTGCTGGCCGGCCCGATCCATACCTGGTCGGGCCACCTCGCGCGCTGCACCGAACTCGGCTTCGATCACCTGTTGATCGCCCCGCCGTTCCTCCCAGGACGCGGCGGCAACATTTTTACCACCGCCGATCATGACAGATGCCATCCCGCGCTGGCCTGGGACGGCGCGGCAGACGAAGCGCTGGCCACGATCGCCGGCATGTGCCGCGAACACGGGCTGCGTCTTCTTCTCGATCTGGTGACAGAGCGTGTGGCATCGGACGGCGAGCTCGTCAGGGCCCGGCCAGAGTGGTTCCTGTCGACGGACGACGACGGCTTGCCAGACCCGCGAATCGCCGGTGGCGATCGCATGGCAGCCATGGCTCGCGCAGACAGCCTGGTCGATGATCATGGCCTCGGTGGCTGGTGGCAGCAGCGCCTGCAGCGCTGGATCGACACGGGTGTTGAGGGATTTCGTTGCGATTCGCCGCAGCCGGCATCGGCGCCTTTCCTGAAAAGGGTGATCGGCAGCATCCGTCAGCACCGGCCGGACGCGCTCTTCATCGCATGGACGCCGGGCGTGGCACGCGAGGACCTGGCCGCGCTGGCAGGTTGCGGGTTTGATGGCACGGTTTCCTCCACCGCGTGGTGGGACTATCGCGCCGAGTGGCTGTTTGACGAGGAACAGGCATTGCGCCGGGTTGCCCCGCCGCTCGGCCTGCCCGAAGCGCCCTATGGTGTGCGGCTCGCGGAGCAGTGCAGCGACGTTCAGCAGATGGAACGCTGCTACCGCCGCGCCATCCTGTTTGCCGCCGCGTGGGGTGCCGGCTGGATCCTGCCGATGGGGATGGAATATGCCTCGCCCCGCCGCCTGGATCCGGCACGCGATCAGCCCGATGATTTTCAGGACCTCCGCAACTCACCGGCCCTGGACTGCACGCCGCTCGTCAAGGCAGCCAACCAGCTCTGCGAGTCAGAGTCGTCAGCCGGCGATGACAGCCACCCCATATCCTCACCCGGAGCCGCCATTGCGGCGGTGCTGCAGACAGCGCCCTTGTCGAGCGACCGCGCTGACCGGCTTATCCTGGTGAATGGCGATCTCGCCAGCCCGCACAAGCTGGAGCCGAGTCCACTCCTGGTGCGCAGCGCCGCCACCGGCACCCGCTATCGTTGCCTGCTGCCCGATACAGGAGAACAGGTCGCGCCTGATACGCCCATCGCGCTCGATGCCGGCGAAATCAGGGTTCTTGTCCGCGAGAGCTTGCCGAAGACCGGGCCAGCGCGGCGTCCGCCGCGCGCCGGCGCAGGCAAGGCGTCCGAGGCGCCCCGCGTCGCCATAGAAGGCATATCGCCCTCGGTGGATGGCGGACGCTTTCCCGCAAAGCGGCTGCTGGGCAGCGTTGTATCGGTCGAGGCGGATATCATCTGCGATGGTCATGGCGTGCTGGCTGCGGCGCTGTTGTGGCGGCATGCCGAGGAAGCCGAGTGGCACGAGCGGCGCATGGAGCTGCTCGGCAACGACCGTTGGCGGGCACGGTTTCCGCTGGAGCGCCTGGGCCGCTATCTGTTCACGGTCGAGGCATGGTGCGATGCCTTTGCCAGCTTCCGCGACGAGCTCACCAAGAAATATGGCGCCGGCCAGAACGTCGTCCTCGAGATCGAGGAAGGCCGTCTGCTCGTGGCACAGGCGGCCAAGCGCGCAGAGGGCGAGCTGGCGCAGGCGCTGGAGCGCATCGCCGCGGCCCTGAAGTCCGGCGATGCTGCCGACAAATGCGCCCTGCTTCTGGCAGGTTCGACGGCGGAGCTCATGGCGCAGGCCGACGACCGCCCCTTCGCCTTCCGTCACGAGCCGGTGCAGCCGGTGGAAGTCGACCGGCGGTCCGCCGAGTTCGCGAGCTGGTACGAGATCTTCCCGCGCTCCCACGGTTCCGATGCAGAGACGCATGGCACCTTCGCCGATGTCATCCGCATCCTGCCGCGGGTGCGTGCAATGGGCTTCGACGTCCTCTACTTTCCGCCGATCCACCCCATCGGCCGGACTAACCGCAAGGGCCGCAACAACAGCCTGAAGGCGGCTCCCGACGATCCCGGAAGTCCCTACGCCATCGGCGCCGCCGAGGGCGGCCATGATGCGGTTCATCCCGAGCTCGGTACGATGGCGGATTTCCGCCGACTGCGGGAAGCCGCGGCCGGGTACGGCATCGAGCTGGCCCTGGACTTCGCCATACAATGCGCACCCGACCATCCGTGGCTGAAGGCGCATCCGGACTGGTTTGACTGGCGCCCGGACGGCTCACTGCGCTACGCCGAGAATCCGCCCAAGAAGTACGAAGACATCGTCAACGTCGATTTCTATGCGCCGGGCGCACGCCCCTCGCTGTGGAACGCCCTGCGCGATGTCGTGCTTTTCTGGGCAAGCCACGGTGTGCGGCTGTTCCGCGTCGATAACCCGCACACCAAGCCCCTGCCGTTCTGGGAGTGGCTGATTGCGGATGTCCGCGGCCGCTATCCGGATGCGATCTTTCTTTCAGAGGCCTTCACCAGACCGAAGATGATGTACCGGCTGGCCAAGCTGGGGTTCTCGCAGTCCTATACCTACTTCACGTGGCGCAACGGCAAGCACGAGCTGATCGAGTACCTGACGGAACTCACCACGACAGCGCCGCGCGATTTCTTCCGGCCGCACTTCTTCGTCAATACGCCTGACATCAATCCATACTTCCTGCAAACGTCGGGCCGGCCGGGCTTCCTCATCCGGGCCGCGCTGGCCGCCACGCTTTCCGGACTGTGGGGCGTCTACAACGGATTTGAGCTCTGCGAGGGGACGCCCCTGCCCGGCCGCGAGGAATATGCCGACTCGGAGAAGTACCAGCTCCGCGCCTGGGACTGGCAGCGGCCCGGCAACATCGTCGCCGAGATCGCGCGGCTCAACGAGATTCGCCGCCGCAACCCCGCCCTGCACAGCCATCTCGGCATCAGCTTCTACAACGCCTTCAACGACAACATCCTCTACTACGGCAAGGCGACCGCCAATCGCGACAACACGATCCTGGTGGCGATCAATCTCGATCCTCATCACGCCCATGAAGCGGATTTCGAGGTACCGCTCTGGGAATGGGGCTTGTCCGACAGCGCCAGCCTGATCGTCGAGGACCTGATGCACGGCGGCCAGTTCGCCTGGCACGGCAAGATGCAGCACCTGCGACTCGATCCGGCGGCACTTCCGTTTGCCATATGGCGCGTGGCGCCGGCGGGAGGTGCGTGAGCCATGCCACGCCGCCGCAATCCGCAGCCGATACTGATTGAACGTGACTGGTACAAGGACGCGGTCATCTACCAGCTCCACGTCAAGTCGTTCTTCGACGCGAACGACGACGGCATCGGCGATTTCCGCGGCCTGATCGCCAAGCTCGACTATATCGCCGAGCTGGGTGTGGATACGATCTGGCTGCTGCCGTTCTTTCCCTCGCCGCGCCGCGACGATGGATACGACATCAGCGACTACCGCTCGGTCCATCCCGACTACGGCACCATGGCCGATGTGCGCCGCTTCATCAGCATGGCGCACCAGCGTGGATTGCGGGTGATCGCCGAGCTCGTGGTCAACCATACATCCGACCAGCACGCCTGGTTCCAGCGCGCACGTCGCGCCAAGCCCGGTTCGGTGGCGCGTAACTATTACGTCTGGTCCGAGACCGACCAGCGCTATGCAGGCACCCGCATCATCTTCATCGATACCGAGAAATCCAACTGGACGTGGGACCCCGTGGCCGGGGCCTATTTCTGGCACCGCTTCTATTCGCACCAGCCTGATCTCAACTACGACAATCCGCGTGTTCTGGAGGAAGTGCTGCGCGTGATGCGCTTCTGGTGCAACATGGGAATCGACGGCCTGCGGCTGGATGCCGTTCCCTATCTGGTCGAGCGTGAAGGCACCTCGAACGAGAACCTGCCTGAGACCCATCAGGTCCTGAAACGCATCCGCGCCGCGCTCGACGAGAGTTGCGCCGGCCGGATGCTGCTGGCCGAGGCCAACCAGTGGCCCGAGGACGCGCAGCAGTATTTCGGCGACGGCGATGAATGCCACATGGCGTTCCACTTTCCGCTGATGCCGCGCATGTACATGGCGATCGCACAGGAGGACCGCTTTCCCATTACCGACATCATGCGGCAGACCCCGACGATCCCCGCCGACTGCCAGTGGGCGATCTTCCTGCGCAACCACGACGAGCTGACGCTCGAGATGGTCACCGACCGCGAGCGCGACTATCTCTGGCAGGCCTATGCGGCCGATCAGCGCGCTCGTCTCAATCTCGGCATCCGCCGCCGGCTGGCGCCGCTGATGGAGCACGACCGGCGGCGAGTCGAACTGATGAATGCCCTGCTTCTCTCCATGCCCGGAACGCCGATCATCTACTACGGCGACGAGCTGGGCATGGGAGACAACATCCACCTTGGCGACCGGGATGGCGTGCGTACCCCCATGCAATGGTCGCCGGACCGCAATGGCGGTTTCTCCAAGGCCAGTCCCGCGCGTCTTGTCCTGCCCATCAACATGGATCCGCTGTACGGATACGAGGCGCTCAACGTCGAGGCGCAAAGCGCCGATACCCACTCGCTGCTGAACTGGACGCGGCGTATGCTGGCCGTCCGCAAGCGGCATCGGGTGTTCGGACGCGGCTCGCTGACTTTTCTCTATCCGCTGAACCGCAAGATCCTTGCGTACTTGCGCGAATACGGCGACGAAAGCGTGTTGTGCGTGAACAACCTGTCGCGCACGGCGCAGGCCGTCGAGCTCAACCTGTCGGCCTTTGCCGGCAGGGTTCCCGTCGACCTGGTCGGCGGTTCGCACTTTCCGCCCATCGGCCAGCTTTCCTATCTGCTGACCTTGCCACCATTCGGCGTCTACTGGTTCCAGCTCGCGGCCGAGGCGCAGTTGCCGAAGTGGCACATACCCGCGCCGGAAGTCATGCCGGAATATGCCACACTGGTGCTTCGCAAGAGCCTGACCGAGATTCTTGCCCAACCGGGCCGCACGACGCTCGAAACGGAGGCCCTGCCCGCCTATCTGCCGAAGCGACGGTGGTTTCCCGGCAAGCAGGAATCGCCGCAGCGGGTCCATGTCGCCTATGCGCTGCCCCTGCCCGGCCTGGCGCGGGGCGAGGAGTTGCTGCTGGCCGAGATCGACGTTGAGCAGAGCCGGACGCAGCGACGTTATTTGTTGCCGCTCGGGGTGGCCTGGGAGGACGAGAACCCCTCCGCCTTGCCGCAACAGCTCGCGCTGGCCCGGATCCGGCGAGGCCGCCGTGTTGGCCTGCTGACGGATGCGTTCAGCCTTGGCGCCCTGCCGCGCGCCCTGTTCGCATCGCTCAAGGCCGGCGACGCGTTTTCCTGTCCCGAGGGCCGGGTGGAGTTCCGCCCCACCAGCCGCGTCGCCGCGGTCGAACTCTCCCCCGAACCCGAATTGCGCTATCTTTCGGTGGAGCAGTCCAACAGCTCCGTCATTATCGATGACGCCGCCATGCTCAAGCTGCTGCGGACGGTGCAGGGCGGCATCCATCCCGAAAGCGAGATGACCCGGCATCTCACCGAGATCGGATTTTCGAACTCGCCCCTGCTGCTGGGCGAAATCGTGCGAGTCGCAGACAATGGCGTGCCGCATACGCTCGCCATCGTGCAGAGCTTCGTGCGCAACCAGGGCGACGGTTGGACCTGGACGCTCGACTTCCTGGCCCGCGCCATCGAGGAAATCGCCGTGACCGGCGAAGACGGCCAGATCCAGGATGACGCCTACGCGAACTACACGCGCTTCGCTTCTGCCATTGGCCAGCGGCTGGCCGAGATGCACGCCCTGCTTGCGGCGCCTTCCACCAGTCCGGACTTCGACCCGGAGCCCGTCTCGGACGAGGACATGGCGACATGGACGGACGAGGTGAAGCAACAACTGGCGGCCGCGATAGAGATCATCCGGACCACGAAGAGCTGGCCGGATGCGCAGGCGGAAGCCAACGCGGCTGCAATCCTTGCCGCACGCAAGGGGCTGCTGACCCTGCCGGCAAAGCTGGCAAAGGCCGGCGCCGGCGCCCTCAAGACGCGGACCCACGGCGATTTCCATCTTGGACAGGTCCTGGTGGTGCAGGGCGACGCCTTCATCATCGATTTCGAGGGCGAACCGGCGCGTCCCGTGGCGGAGCGGCGGCGCAAGACCAGCCCGCTGCGCGACGTCGCGGGGCTGCTGCGGTCATTCCACTATGCCAGTGCCGCCGCGGCGCCGGGCCGTTCCGCGACTTCGCCGCAAACCGGCGAGCGCCGCACGCTGCTGCTGGAACGGTTCGCGCGCGATGCCGCCGAGGCCTTCCTGGCGTCCTACAGGGCGGTGCTGGGCGCCGCGCCACGGCGATGGGTCGAAAAGCGCGCGGAGCGTCCGCTGCTTTACCTGTTCCTGCTGGAGAAAGCGGCGTACGAGATTCAGTACGAGGCTGCCAATCGGCCGGCGTGGCTGCCGCTTCCCGTCCGCGGACTGGCTGTGCTGGGGGCACACCTCCTGAAGAAGTCGCCGGCTCCTGAGGGTGCGCAACATGCCGCCTGACGGACTCGCTCCTGAGAGTGGCGTCGTGGACGCCGTGGTTTCCGGGCGATCCGGCGATCCGTTCGCGGTTCTTGGTCCGCATGACGAGCCGCAGGGCCGCACGATCCGCGCCTTCCTGCCGGGCGCCTATCGGGTCGAGGTGTTGGCGCGTGATGATCGGCGGCTCCTTGGCACGTTGACCGCAGTTCACCCTGCCGGCTTCTTTGTCGGGAGGATCGAGGAGCGCTGTCCCTATCTCCTGCGCATCGACTGGGGCAGTGCCGTTCAGGAGACGGAGGATCCCTATTCCTTCGGCCAGCTGCTGGGCGATCTCGACCTGCATCTCATCGCGGAAGGCACGCACCAGGATTTGTCGGCATGCCTTGGCGCCGTGCCGATGACGATCGACAACGTGCGTGGCGTGCGCTTTGCCGTCTGGGCTCCCAACGCGCGGCGGGTGTCAGTGGTCGGCGATTTCAACCAGTGGGACGGACGCCGGCATCCGATGCGCTTCCGGCACGGTCCTGGCGTGTGGGAGCTGTTTGTCCCGCGCCTCGTCGTGGGCGCGCTCTACAAGTACGAACTGGTGGCACGGTCGGGCGAGGTTCTGCCGCTGAAGGCCGATCCGGTGGCGCGGGCCAGCGAGCCGCCGCCGGCGACCGGCTCGATCGTTGCCTCCGCCGCGCCCTTCCATTGGACGGACGAGGCGTGGTGCAGGACCCGCGCCGCGCGCCAGTCGCCCGACGCGCCGATCTGCGCCTACGAGATTCATGCGACGTCCTGGGTGAGGCACGGACAGGATGGCCGGCCGCTGACCTGGGACACGCTGGCCGATCGCCTGGTGCCCTACGTCGCCGACATGGGATTCACGCACCTCGAGCTTCTGCCAGTGACGAGTCACCCGTTCGCGGGATCGTGGGGCTATCAGCCGATCGGACTCTTCTCGCCGCTGGGCGGGCTGGGACCACCCGAGGGACTGGCGCGCCTCATCGACCGTTGCCACAAGGCGGGCATCGGCGTGCTTCTCGACTGGGTGCCGGGCCACTTTCCCAACGACGCGCACGGCCTGGTCCGGTTCGACGGAACCGCCCTCTATGAGCACGAAGACCCGCGCGAAGGCTTCCACCGCGACTGGAATACGCTGATCTACAACTATGGCCGCCACGAGGTGCGCGCCTTCCTCATCGCCAGCGCGCTGCACTGGATCGAGCACTACCACATCGACGGGCTGCGGGTGGACGCCGTGGCTTCGATGCTCTACCGCGACTACAGCCGTCAGCCCGGTGAATGGGTGCCCAACATCCATGGCGGACGCGAGAACCTCGAAGCCATCGCCTTCCTGCGCCAGCTCAACGAGACGATCGCCGAACGCTGTCCCGGCGCGGTCGTGATCGCCGAGGAGTCGACGGCGTGGCCCGGCGTCACGCGCAGTGCCGCTGACGGCGGCCTGGGCTTCACGTACAAGTGGAACATGGGATGGATGCACGATTCGCTGCACTACATCGCGCGCGAGCCCGTTCACCGGCGATACCACCACGACGAGTTCACCTTCAGCGCCGTTTACGCCTTCTCGGAGCGCTATGTCCTGCCGCTGTCGCATGACGAAGTCGTGCACGGCAAACGGTCGCTGCTGGGACGCATGCCCGGTGATCGCTGGCAACAATTTGCCAATCTGCGTGCCTATCTCGCCTACATGTGGGCGCACCCGGGAAAGAAGCTGCTGTTCATGGGCGGCGAGTTCGGGCAGGAGCGCGAGTGGAACCACGACAGCGAGCTCGACTGGCATCTGCTGGACGATTCGCTTCACCGCGGTGTCCAGAGGCTGGTGCGCGACCTGAACACGATCTACCGGCGTGAGCCTTCCCTGCACCGCCTTGACGCCGATCCCGCGGGCTTCCGGTGGTCCGTCGTCGATGATCGCGACCAGAGCGTGTTTGCTTTCGTGCGAACGGGTGCTGATGGCGATCATCCCGTCCTCTGCATCTGCAACATGACGCCGGTGCCGCGCCATGGCTATCGCGTCGGCGTTCCGGTCCCCGGAGTCTGGCGCGAGCTGCTCAACAGCGACGCGGCGGTGTACGGCGGATCCAATATCGGCAATGACGGTCTGGCCATTGCGGATGCCTCGGGAACGCACGGACTGCCAGCCTCCCTGACGCTCACCCTGCCACCGCTGGGCACACTGCTGCTGCGTCAGGGCGACTGAGCGATGAGCCCCGCTCCCGACCGGCTGCTCGCAGGGCGGTCATATCCGCTGGGCGCCACCTGGGACGGGCTGGGCGTGAATTTCGCCGTCTTCTCCGCCCACGCCGAAAAGATCGAGCTGTGCGTATTCGATCCGGCGGGCCGTCGCGAGGTGGCGCGGCTGGCCCTGCCGGAATGCACCGACCAGGTCTGGCATGGCTATCTGCCCGACGCCCGGCCAGGGCTGATGTACGGCTACCGCGCCCATGGCCCGTACGATCCGCGGCGCGGCCATCGGTTCAACCCTCACAAGCTTCTCCTCGATCCCTACGCACGACGGATCGCAGGCCAGGTGCGCTGGTCCGACGCGCTGTTCGGCTATCGTGTGGGCAGCCCGCGCGGCGATCTCTCCTTCGACCGGCGCGACAGCTCGGCAGCCATGCCGCGCGCCGTCGTCACCGTCGATGACGCCTTCAACTGGGGCAACGACACGCGCCCGGACGTGCCATGGGCAGAGAGCGTCATCTACGAAATGCATGTCCGCGGCACGACAGTCCGGCATCCCGACATTCCCGCGATCGAGCGCGGCACGTTCGGTGCGCTGGCAGACCCCAGGATGATCGAGCATCTGCATGCGCTCGGCGTGACGGCCGTCGAGCTGCTGCCGATACAGGCCTTCCTGCAAGACCGCTTTCTTGTCGAGAAGGGCCTGCGCAACTACTGGGGCTACAACACGCTGTGCTTTTTTGCGCCCGAGCCGCGCTACCTTACGGAGGGGTCGTTCATCAGCCTGCAGGTCGCGGTGCGGCGCCTGCATGCGGCGGGCATCGAGGTCCTGCTGGACGTGGTCTACAACCACACCTGCGAGGGCGGCGAAAGCGGGCCGACGCTGTCGCTGCGCGGCTTCGACAATGCCAGCTATTACCGGCTGCGGCCGGACGATCCGCGACACCTGATCAACGACACCGGCACCGGCAACAGCCTCAACCTGACTCATCCGCGGGTGCTGCAGATGGTCATGGATTCGCTGCGCTACTGGGCCACTGTCTGCCATGTCGACGGCTTCCGCTTCGACCTTGGTGCCAGCCTCGGCCGCGAGGCCTCGGGCTTCGATCCCGGCGCCGGCTTTTTCGACGCCCTGCGGCAGGACCCGCTGCTGTCGCGCCTGAAGCTGATCTCCGAACCATGGGACATCGGCCCCGGCGGCTACCAGCTCGGCAACCATCCGCCGGGCTTCGGCGAATGGAACGACCGCTTCCGCGATTGCGTGCGCCGCTTCTGGCGGGGCGACGAGGGCCAGCGCCAGGAACTGGCGGCGCGCCTGCTGGGCTCTGGCGACGTCTTCGAGCATCACGGACGGCGCCCCTGGGCTTCCGTCAATTTCGTCACGGCGCACGACGGTTTCACGCTGGAGGACGTCGTGAGCTACGCGCAGAAGCACAACGAGGCGAATGGCGAGGAGGGTCGCGACGGGCACAACGAGAACTACAGCGCCAACTGGGGTGTCGAGGGGCCCAGCGAGGATCCCGCGATCGTCGAAACGCGCGATCGTATCAAGCGCGCCATGCTGGCCACGCTGCTGTCCTCGCATGGCACGCCGATGCTGCTGGCCGGCGACGAGCTGGGACACACCCAGAACGGCAACAACAATGCCTATTGCCAGGACAACGAGACGACCTGGATCGACTGGGAGGCGGCACAGAGCCCGCGAAACCGGCCCATGAATCAGTTTGTCTCGCGGCTGGTGGCGCTGCGCCGTGCGCATCCCAGCCTGCGCAGCGATCGCTACCTGCACGGCCGGACGGAGCTGCTGCCGGGCCTTGCGGACGTGGGCTGGTTCGATACCGGCGGCGAGCCGGTGACAGCGGAGGAATGGAACAATCCGCAGGGCCGGGCGCTTGCCTTGCGTCGCGCCTGCCGACTGTCCAAGGGCGGTATCGACGTCACGCTGGTGCTGATGAACGCCGGTGGCGAGGAGCAAACATTTGTCCTGCCGCAGCCCGAGCTTGCCTGGCGCTTCGCGCTGGATGCGGCCGTGCCCGGACGGATCAAGGAGGAGCCTGTGACCGGCCCCGTCGCCGTGATGGCGCACAGCGTGATCCTGTTGACGGCAAAGGCGCAGGCATGACGCGGCAGGGCGCGAGCTTCGCACACCCCATGCCGCTGGGCGCGACGCTGTTGGCCGATGGCAGGACGCGCTTTCGGCTGTGGGCGCCGGACTGCCCGTCTGTGTCGCTGGAGATCGACGGCACGCCGCCCATCGCCATGCAGCAGGAAGGCGATGGCTGGTTCGTCGGCACCGCGACGTGCGGTGCGCAGGCGCGCTATCGCTTCCGGGTGCGGCCGGATCTTGCCGTCCCCGATCCCGCCTCACGCGCCCAGGCAGGCGATGTTCACGACGGCAGCCTCGTTATCGATCCGCGCGGCTATGCCTGGCGGCATCCCGAGTGGCGCGGCCGGCCGTGGACGGAAACGGTCCTCTACGAGCTTCACGCCGGGCTGCTCGGCGGCTTTGGCGGTGTAAAGGCGCAGCTCCCGCGGCTGGCCGATCTCGGGGTGACCGCCGTCGAGCTGATGCCGGTGGCCGATTTTCCTGGCGAACGCAACTGGGGCTATGACGGCGTGTTACCTTTCGCGCCCGACCGCACCTACGGATCGCCCGACCAGCTCAAGGCATTGGTGGACGACGCGCATGGCCTCGGCCTGATGATGTTTCTGGACGTGGTCTACAATCACTTCGGGCCGGACGGGAACTATCTCGGCAGCTACGCCGCGCCCTTCTTCAATCCGCACGTCGCGACGCCATGGGGTCCGTCGATCGACTTTGCCCGCCCGCAGGTTCGACGCTTCTTCATCGAGAACGCGCTCTACTGGCTCATGGAATATCGCTTTGACGGCTTGCGGCTGGATGCGGTGCACGCCATCGCCGATCCGGGCTGGCTCGATGAACTGGCCCGCGAGGTGCGCCGTACCGTCGAGCCCGGCCGTCACGTGCATCTCGTGCTGGAGCATGATGGCAACGTCGCGAGCCATCTTCGCCAGGAGTTTGACGCGCAGTGGAACGACGATGGCCATCACGCCCTGCACGTGCTGCTGACCGGCGAAAGCGAGGGTTACTATGCCGACTATGCCCAGGCCCCGGCGCAGCATCTGGCGCGCTGCCTGGCCGAAGGCTTTGCGTGGCAGGGAGAACCTTCGCCCTACCGCGACGGCGAACCCCGCGGACAGCCCAGCGCGGACCTGCCGCCGACATCCTTCGTGCTGTTCCTGCAGAACCACGACCAGATCGGCAACCGCGCCTTTGGCGAGCGGCTGACGCAACTGTCCAACCCCGCCGCCTTGCGGGCCGCGACCGCGCTGCTGCTGCTGTCGCCGCAAATTCCGCTGCTGTTCATGGGTGAGGAATGGGCCTGCACGACACCCTTCCTGTATTTCACCAGCCACGGCGCGGCGCTGGCGGATGCCGTGCGCGACGGCAGGCGCCGGGAGTTCGCGAAATTTGCCGCGTTTGCGTCGCCGGAGTCGCGGCAGCGCATTGCTGACCCCAACGATCCCTCCACTTTCGAGGCGTCGCGGCCGGTGCGCTCGGAAAACCAGACCGAGGATGCCTGGTACGATTTCTGTCGCAACCTGCTCCACCTGCGCCGGCAAGAAATCGTGCCGCGCCTGCACGGTGCGAAGTCTCTGGGTGCACAGGCGATCGGCGAGCGCGCGGTTCGGGCATCGTGGACGCTGGGCGACGGCGCAACGCTGCACCTCATGGTGAACCTTGCTGACCAACCGGTTGCGTGCCCGGCCATTGAAGGGCGGCTGCTGTTTGCGACAGATGCGCACGTGCCGCAGGGCGTAGCGCAACAGGTGCTGCCGGGGTACAGCCTGATCGCCGTTCTCCAGACGGCACGATGACTGACCGGGCTCTCGCCGCGCTCGCGCGGGCCGCCGGTATCGCCGTGCGCTGGCAGGGTGCGTTCGGAGACGCACAGACCGTATCTGTCGAGACCCTGCGCGCGCTGCTGGCGGCGCTAAACCTTCCTGCCGCCAGCCCGGCGCAGATTCGCGAGAGCCGGGCCAGACTACGCGAGCAGAACGCGGGCAGTGCGCTGCCGGCGCTGGTCACGGGACAAGCGGGCGCACCTGTCATCCTGCCGACAGGCATTGACGGGCCGTGCCGCTATCGCCTCGAGCTCGAGGACGGTGGCCAGATCGAGGGCACCGTGACCGCTGTGGACGGCCGTGTGTCGCTGCCGTCGGTCCAGCTCGCAGGTTATCATAGCCTCGTCCTCCGCGAGTCCGTGTGCACCCTTGCCGTCGCACCGCCGCGGTGCTTCGGCGTTGCCGATGCGCTGGGCCATGAGCGTGCCTGGGGACTCGCGGCACAGCTCTATGGATTGTCGCGTGCCGGCGATGGTGGCGTGGGTGACTTCACCGGCCTTGGCATGCTGGCACGTGCCGCCGCGGCACAGGGGGCCGATGCGCTGGCCGTGAGCCCCGTGCACGCCCTCTTCGCCGGCGACCCACATCGCTACAGCCCCTATGCGCCGTCGAACCGGCTGCTGCTCAACGTGCTGCACGCCGACTTCGGTGCTGTGTCCGGCGGAACGGCAAACGATTGCGGCGCAGCGCTGATCGATTGGCCCGCGGCCTCCGCCGCGAAGCTGGCCCGCGCGCGCGTTGCATTCGATAGGCTGCGCAACGACGGCGCCTTTCTCGCCTTCCGCACCGCCCGCGGCCAGGTGCTGGAACGGCACGCCCGTTTTGAAGCCCTGTCCATCGCGCATCGCGTCTGCGACTGGCGGCAATGGCCGCAGGAGCTCCAGGACCCCGAAAGCAGCGCCGTCGAGGCCTTCGCGCAGAAACATGCGGATGAGGTGGCCTTCCATGCCTTTCTACAGTGGCGCGCCGATCATGACCTTGCGGCAGCGCGGGCCGCCGCCAGGGGTGCCGGCATGGGCATCGGCCTGATCGCTGATCTGGCGATCGGCACAGACCTGGCCGGCTCCTATGCCTGGGGCCACCGGTCGAACCTTCTGGCCGGCCTTTCCGTCGGCGCGCCGCCCGATATGTTCAATCCGCTGGGACAGGACTGGGGGCTGGCCACCTATTCACCGCAGGCGCTGCATCGCCAGGGCTTCCAGCCCTTCATCGAGCTGCTGCGTTCCGTGATGCGCCACGCCGGCGGCATCAGGATCGATCACATCCTCGGCCTCAATCGCCTGTGGCTGGTGCCGCACGGCGCTACGCCGCGGGACGGCGCTTATCTCAACTATCCGCTGGACGATCTGCTGCGGCTGATGGCGCTGGAGTCGTCGCGGCATTGTTGCGTCGTTATCGGCGAGGATCTGGGCACCGTCCCGCGCGGCCTGCGCCCGAAATTGCGCGCCGCCGGCATCCTCGGCACGCGCGTGCTGTGGTTCGAACGCTCGGCAACCGGCTTCACGCCACCAGGGCAATGGCACCCCGCCGCTGTCGCTACCAGCTCGACACACGATCTGCCGACGGTCGCCGGCTGGTGGGCAGGCCGGGACATCGACTGGCGCGAAAGTCTCAGGCTGCTGGGCGCGAATGAAACCGCAGCGGATTTGCGCACCGGCAGGGAAGCGGATCGCACGGCCCTCTGGAGCGCGCTGCAAGCTGCCGGCTGCATGCAGGGCTTGCCGCCGCCGCCGGACAAGTCCGGCGATGTGCTGGACGCGGTGGCACGCTTCATCGGCCGCACGCGCTGCGCGCTCGCCCTGCTGCCGCTGGAGGATGTGCTGGGCGCGCGGGAGCAGCCCAACCTGCCGGGCACAACCGAGGGCCATCCGAACTGGCAACGGCACCTGCCAGTTGGCGTCAAGCGCCTGATGGAGGACCCGCGCGTGCGCGCCCGGCTCGCGCTGCTGCGCGACGCGCGACGCGCGACATGACCATCCCTCGCGCCACGATACGCCTGCAGTTCCATCGCGGCTTCACGCTCGATGATGCGGTTGGGCTGGTGCCCTACTTCGCCGGACTGGGGATCAGCCATGTCTACGCCTCGCCGATTCTCGCGGCGCGCAAGGGCTCGCCGCACGGCTACGACATCACCAACCACGACACGATCAACCCGGAGCTGGGTGGCGAGCCGGCCCTGCGCCGTCTCGTCGACGCCCTGCGCCGGGCCGATATGGGCCTCATCCTCGACATCGTGCCCAATCACATGGCGGTCGGCGGCGACGACAACGCCTGGTGGCTGGACGTGCTGGAATGGGGCAGCCGCAGCCGCTATGCGCGCTTCTTCGATATCGACTGGCGCGCGCCTGATCCGGACCTGCGCGGCAAGGTGCTGGCGCCGTTTCTCGGCCGGCCCTACGGCGCCTGCCTCGCGGAGGGCGAGATCGCGCTGCGCTTCGATGCGGATGAAGGCCGGCTGTTCGCCAGCTACTACCATCACCGCTTTCCCCTTGCTCCGGCACGCTACGGACCGCTGCTGCGCGGACAGTCCGTGCTGCACGATCTTGCGGATACATTTGACAAGGCCGCAGACTCGGGACCTGACGGATTTGCCTCCGCGCGCGCGGCGCTGCGCGAGCGTGCCGGCGGTGGCGCGGGCAAGGCGGCGCTGGACGATCTCCTGCGGGCGCACGATGCCCGCGATGCAACCGGGCGGGCCTGTCTGCACGCGCTCCTCGATCGGCAGAACTGGCGCCTTTGCTGGTGGCGCCTCGCGGCCGACCGCATCAACTGGCGGCGTTTCTTCGACATCAACGGGCTCGCCGCGCTGTGCGTCGAACGTGCGGAGGTCTTCGAGGCCACGCACGCGCTGATCCTGCGCCTCTATGCCGAGGGCCTGATCGATGGCGTGCGCGTCGATCATGTTGACGGGCTGGTCGATCCCGCGGGGTACTGTCGCCGCCTGCGCCGCCGGCTCGAAGGGGCTGCGAAGCAGCGGGGGCCTGCATGGATCCTTGTCGAGAAGATCCTCGCGCCCGGCGAACGCCTGCGCACCTCCTGGCGTATCGACGGGACGACAGGCTACGACTTCATGAGCGAAGTCTCGGCCGTGCAACACAATCCCGACGGCGAGCCGCACCTGCGCAGGCTATGGCATGAATTTTCCGGCCAGTCCGGCGATTTCGAGGAAGAGGCCCGGACCGCGCGTCGCGAGGTTCTCGCGGGCTCCTTCGCCGGCGAGCTGGATGCCGCGGTCGCCGCGTTCCGTCAGGTCGCCAACGCGGGCCTGCGCTGGCGCGATACGCCGCCCGGCGCGCTGCGCCGCGCCCTCACGGCGGTCCTGACGCATATGCCCGCCTACCGGCTCTACGGCCAGCCCCGTGCCGATGAACAGGACAGGCGCACCCTTGCGGTCGCGCTGAAAGGCGCACGCCGGGAACTGCCCCTGGCCGAGCGCCCGGCGTTGCGTCTGGTCGCCGACATTCTGGCCGGCCGTTCGGCTGCGCACGCCGACGCAAGCCGCCAGAAGGCAGCCCGCCGTTTCCACCAGCTTTCGGCGCCGCTGGCGGCGAAGGCCGTCGAGGACACCGCCTTCTATCGCTACGGCTGCCTGCTCTCGCGCAACGAAGTTGGCGCCTCGCCGGCACAATTCGCCATCACGCCTGAAGCGTTCCATGCGGCGTGCAGGGAGCGGCGACGATCATTCCCCTCGGCGATGCTGGCAACTGCGACCCACGATCACAAGCGCGGCGAGGATGTGCGCGCGCGGCTCGTGGTGCTGAGCGAAGTGCCTGGCGAATGGGAAGCCGCCGTCCGCCCGTGGCGGGAGACAAACGCATCGTTGCGCCGGCGGACATCAGGCGGCGATGCGCCTGATGCCGCCGACGAGTACATGCTCTACCAGATGGCCGTCGGCGCCTGGCCGCCGGACCTGTCGCCCGACGATGCACCGGGCGTGGCCGCCTTCGCCGAGCGCCTCGCGGCCTGGCAGGAGAAGGCGCTGCGCGAGGCCAAGCGCCGCACCAGCTGGCAGTTGCCGCAGCACACTTACGAGATGGCCTGCCGCGAGTTCGTTGTGCGAGCGCTGTGCGATCACGCCGCATTCCGCACAGCCCTGCATCGCTTCGTCGAGCGCATCGCCGCCGCCGGCGCGCTCAACAGCCTGGTGCAAACCACGCTGCGACTCACAACGCCCGGCGTGCCCGACCTCTATCAGGGCACCGAGCTGTGGGACTTCAGCATGGTCGATCCCGACAATCGCCGCCCTGTCGATTTCACCCACCGTCAACACCTGCTGGAGTCGTACGCCACGCACGCGATGACGATTGCCGACTGGCGCGACGGCGCCCTGAAGCAGCACCTGATCTCACGTACGCTCGACCTGCGCCGCCGTCGACCGGCGCTGTTCGCCGACGGCGACTATGCTCCTCTCAAGGCAACCGGCCCCGCCGCGCAGCACGTCATTGCCTTTGCCCGCCGCCACAAGGACGAGGCCGTCATCGTGCTCGGCACGCGCCTGCCGCTGGGCCTAAGCCCGCATCTCGACGCGCCGCTGGTCCCGCCGCATCTATGGGCAGACACCGCCATCGCCTTGCCAGAACCCCTGCACGCCGGCCGATGGGTCAATGTGCTGGATGAGGTGACGCCGGCTGCGTCCGCGTCATCAATTCTGCTGAGAGACGCAATGTCCCTTCTGCCGATCTCGATTCTCGAATGCACCGGCCCCTGAGGCACTGGACCCGCTGTCATCCCGAGCGTTGCAAGGGATCTCTCCTCCGCTACCGTGTCAATCCCATGCATACGCATTTTAGACATCGGGCAAGTCAGCTATGGCACAATGTGCAGCGCCTGAAAGGAATTGCTGGGCGCCATCGTGGTCGACTCGCCGCGAATGTTGCAAACCAGATTGAAGCTCAAGAGAAGAAGCGCAACCATGGGCGCGCCTTGCTGGCGGGTGGCTCTGTCGCCCGATGACAACGACACGGTGATGGTGACGTGCCCCGATCTGCCGGAGGTCACTTCCTTCGGCGATGACGAGGCTGACGCCCTTCTGCATGCCGTTGACGCCATCGAGGAAGCATTGGAGGCCCGACTCGCGAAGCGCGAACCGATCCCTGCTCCTTCGACCGGCAGGGGCTATCATGTCCGGGCAGGAAGTGGTGGCGCCCCCTAGGGGATTCGAACCCCTGTTTCAGCCGTGAGAGGGCCGCGTCCTGGGCCTCTAGACGAAGGGGGCGAGGCCTGACCGGCGGCTTGTAGTCTAACAGCCGGGCGGGCGCAACCCCTTCAGCGGGCGGCTCTACGCGGGCTTGCGGCCGGTGACGCGGCTCAGGACTCCCGACACAAACTCGTTGACCGTGACGCCGACGAAGCCCGCCCTGGCGAAATAGCCCCGCACACCGGCTTCGCTGTGAGCCACGCCGGTGCTGCCGAACACCGCCTCGTTGAGACCCCACAGCGCAGGGTTCAGCGGCCCGCTGCGGTCGTCGTTCAGCATCTCCCCCACCAGGTGCATCTCGCCGCCGGGCACCAGGGCCGCGAACGCCTTGTCCACCACGCGCTGGATCAGCTCGGGGCTGTATTGCGGCAGGTTGCTCGCCATCAGCACGACATCGACGTCCCGCGGCAACTCGTCTTTGGTGAAGTCGCCCGCTACCGCCGTCACGCGGCCGGCCATGCCGTGCTGCGCGATATACTCGCGAGCGACGACCACGACAGGCGGCAAGTCGAGCACGATGGCTTCGAGCTGCGGCCAGGTCTGCGCCGCCACGATGCTGTACGCCCCGGAGCCGCCGCCGAGATCGAGCAGCCGGCGCCGGTCCGACAGATCGACCTGGCGGCAGAAGCGGCGGCCCGCACCCATGCCGATGGAGTTGGTGGCGGCGTGATAGCGCCGCGCGTCGGCGACGGTGAAGTTCTCATAGTCGCCCAGCACCTTCTCGTCCGTACGCTTCAGCGCTTCTGAAAGCCGCCCCCATCTTTCCCAGCGGGGCTTGGTGAAGGTGATCCACGGTCCGGCATAGCGCGGCGAGCCCTTCACCAGGAAGCGCTCGACATCGGGCGCGTTGGCGTATTTCTCGCCCGTCTTGCTGAGCAGCGTCATCGCTGTGAGCGCCGTCACCAGCCGCTCGGCATGCCGCGGCGTGATGCCGATGGCGGCGGCGATCGCGGGAATCGTGGTGGCGCCGCCCGAGATCGCCGTGAACACGTCCAGCTCGACCGCCGCCATCAGCGCGGCACTCTGCTGATAGGCCAGCGCCATGGCCTGCAAACGCGTGGTGTCGAGCCGCTCGGGTGAAGCCATGAGAATTGCTCCGAAACACTTAATAAAAGACTCCTTCCCCCGGAGGGGGTAGGTGTCCGAAGGGTGGAAGGGGGATGCCTCAACGCGCTCGGCGTGTCGCTTCTAGGAAGCGTGCTTGCCGCAGGACCCCCTTCCGGCGCTGCGCGCCACCTTCCCCCTCTGGGGGAAGGCCCATGATGAACAGGCCCAACGTCACGCCAACCGTTCCAGCCACTCGCACATGCGGCCGAACGAAGCGCGCACGGCTGCACTGTACCTCAGCGCACGCAGGTAGCCGTGGATCAGGCCCGTGCCGGTGTCGAGCGTGACCGGCACGCCGGCGGCGCGCAGGCGGTCGGCGTAGGCGCGGCCCTCGTCGCGCAGTGGAAGTGGATCATGCTCGGCGATGGCAACATATGCAGGCGGCAGGCCGGCGTGGCTCTCGGCCAGCAGCGGCGCGAACAGCGGGTTGCGGCGATCGGCCGGACCGGACGCATAGAGCTCCAGCGCGCCCGGCACCGACGCCGCGCTGATGATCGGCCCGTCGGCATTCTCCTTCATCGCCGGCGTATCGGGATCGAACGCCACGACCGGATAGATCAGAAGCTGGCCGCGCAGGCTCTGGGACGTGCCGCGAAACAGCAGGGTGAGCGCAGCGGCGAGATTGCCGCCGGCGCTGTCGCCGCCCACGCTGATGGCATCCGCTCGGATGCCGAGCGCGTCGGCCTGCGCGAACGCCCACCGCACCACCGCTTCGCATTGGCGCAGCGCCACCGGAAAGCGATGCTCGGGTGACAGCGCGTAATCGACGCTGATCACCGTGTAGCCGGTGCGTTCCGCGATGGCCGCCGTGATCGCATCGTGCGTCTCCGGGCTGCCCTGCACAAAGCCGCCGCCATGCAGGTAGACCAGCGTCGGCGCGGGACGGACGGCGCTCTTGCGCCAGATGCAGACCCGCACGCCGTCATCGCCGTGCGGCACGCGGCGCTCCTCCAGCACGACGCCCTCCGGCAACGGCTGGCGCAACTCGGCTGCAATGCCATCGATGATCGCGCGCCGCGCCTGTACCGGCGCGCCGGCGGGCAGTGCCGCCCAGCGTGCGTCCCACATCTTGAGGAACGGCCGCAGTTCAGGGTCGATCATCGCTCTGCCCTCCCTTCAGCAATCTCAACAAGCCGCGCGACCTGCGCCGGGCTGGTCTCGAACGAGGTGACGAAGCGGTACGCTTTCTCGTCCGGCCGGTCGCCGGGCCAGGGATGGAACAGCACGCCGGCCGCGCGCAGCCGCTCCGTCACCGCATCGGGCAGCGCGATGAAGAGCTCGTTGGCCTGCCGCGGATAGAGCAGGCGCACGCTGTTGAGCTTCGAGAGTCCCTGCTCCAGCGCCGCTGCCATGGCATTGGCGTCCCGCGCGTTCTGAAGCCACAGGCCATCCGCGAGATATGCGTCGAGCTGGGCTGAGAGCAACCGCATCTTGGAGAACAGGTGCCCGCCGCGCTTGCGCCGGAACTCGAATTCCGCTGCCCGCGCCGGATCGAAGAACACCACGGCCTCGGCGCCCAGCGCACCGTTCTTGGTGGCGCCGAGACTCAGCACGTCCACGCCCGCCTGCCAGGTCACTGCCGCCGGGCTGCAGCCCAGATGCGCCACCGCGTTGGCGAGGCGTGCGCCGTCCATGTGCAGCGCGAGACCGTGCTTTCGCGCCAGTGCCGAGAGCGCACGGATTTCGTCGGGTGTGTAGCTGGCGCCGCATTCCGTCGCCTGGGTGATCGAAATCGCGGCCGGCTGAGGATGGTGCACGACGCCCTTCACGTCGGCAGCCAGCGCACCCGCCAGGGCCGCGGCATCGATCCGGCCGGCAGGGCCATCGACTGGCAGCAGCTTGGCGCCGCCGGTGAACAGCTCCGGTGCACCCGCCTCGTCGACCTGGATATGGGCGGCGGGATGACAGTAGATCACGCCCCAGGGCGGCGTGAGGCACGAGAGCGCCAGCGCATTGGCGGCCGTGCCCGTGGCGACCGGATAAGCGATCAGCGTCTCGTGCTGAAAGATCTCGCGCAGGCGCTGCTGCACGCGCTCTGTCAGCGGATCCTCACCGTAGGAGGACATCGGCCCCGCGCGATAGGCCTTCGCCAACGCCTCGATGATCGCGGGATGCGCCCCGGCCGTGTTGTCGCTGCGGAAATCCAGCACCTCATTCATCGAACTTTACTCTCCGGGCTGCCGGCACACCGCCTCGATACGGTTGCCGTCGGGATCGAGAACGAAAGCGGCGTAGTAGGTCGGATCGTATTCGGGCCGTAGCGCCGGAGGACCGTCGTCGCGCCCGCCGGCGGCCAGCGCCGCCGCGTGGAAGGCGCGCACGGCCGCACGGGTGCGTGCGCGGAAAGCCCAGTGACGTCGGTCGGCAACGACGTTGTCGCCGAGAAACACGGAGATGTAGGCGTCGGGTCCACCGCGTTCGCCGTAGCCGATGCCGCGCTGGTTGCTGTAGACGCGCGGATACCCCAAGGCGGACATCACCGCGTCGTAGAAATGCTGCGCACGCTCAAGGTCGGTCGCGGTGATGGAGACGTGGTCCAGCATCGCGGCCCTATTGCGATGCGGGAGCGGCAGGGAAGCGGATCACGCCCAGCAGCGCGCCGCTGGCCGGATCGATGACATAGCCCAGCGATGTGCCGTCCGGCGTACGGACATGCGCCACCACCCGGCCGCCTGATGCGATCAGCGCCTCGACCCGGGCACCCGCGGGGATCGGGACATCCACCTGGCCGAAGCCGGTGGGGCTTCCGCCGGGCACGGTGCGCACCGAAGCCGGTTCCGGCACGCCGGGTTTGGGCGTAAACATGCGGCGTCCGATCTCGACCAGCAGGACCGCGAAGCCGACGACGATCAGTACGCCCATCACGCCCACGATCCAGATCATCAGGCGTCCGCCGCGCGAGTCCGGGTCCTGCTCCATCCGCTTCCGTTACCCTCCGCCCCTGCCCTGCCCGATGGCCCGCCGCAGCCCCTCGCCGACAGCCGACAACGATCTCGACGATGATGTCCTGCCGCCCGCAGACGTCGCGGCGGACGCCCCGGCGGCCGGCCATTACAGCCACACCGTCGCTGCCGAAGATGACGGCGACCGGCTCGACCGCCGCCTCGCGGCCTGGCTGCCGGGCCTGTCACGCAGCCGCGGCAAGGCCCTGATCGAGTCTGGCTGCGTCCTGCGCCAGGCGCCCGGCAAGGCGGGCGCGACGATGGCCGACGCCTCCCACAAGGTCAAGGCAGGCGAGACCTATGAAATCAGGGTGCCCGAGAGCGTGGCGGCCATCCCCCAGCCGCAGGCGATCCCGCTGGAGATCCTGTACGAGGACGCCGACCTGCTGGTGCTCGACAAGCCCGCCGGACTGGTGGTCCACCCCGCACCCGGCAATCCCGACGGTACCCTGGTCAATGCCCTGCTGGCCCATTGCGGCGACAGCCTGTCCGGCATCGGCGGCGTGCGCCGGCCCGGCATCGTGCATCGGCTGGACAAGGATACGAGCGGGGTCATGGTCGTCGCCAAGAACGACCGGGCCCACAGCGGGCTCGCGGCGCAGTTCGCCAGGCACACGATTGATCGTGCCTATGTCGCGGCCGTCTACGCCGCGCCCCTGCCCCGGGCGGGCCTGATCGAAGGCAATATCGGCCGCCATGCGCGCGACCGTCAGCGCATGGCGGTGGTCCGCAGCGGCGGCAAGCCGGCGGCGACGCGCTATGCCGTGATCGAGACGTTCGGCGCGGCGACCAAACCTGCGGCCAGTCTCGTACGCTGCGAACTGCTGACCGGGCGCACCCACCAGGTACGCGTGCACATGGCCCATCGCGGCCATCCGCTGATCGGCGATGCGCTCTATGCCGGCGGTCGGGTGGCCCGTTCTGGCACGCTGCCCCAAGTGGTTAGAACCTTTCCAAGGCAGGCGCTTCACGCGCAGTTGCTCGCATTTGACCATCCCGGCAACGGCCGGAAGGTCGCATTCGAGACAAGATTTCCTCATGATCTCAATGAATTAATTCTGTTGCTCAGGTCGCTGGACTGAACACATTTCCGACATGTTTACTCGGGTATCGTGCTTGCGTGACGCCGCAGCGCAGCATATATTTTGGCACTCGTGGTATCCGAGTGCCAATGCTGGGCTGGGAGCCACCGCGTTACCTGACGCGTTCCGCTACGTACGGGGCAGCCGCTTGGGAGTCCCGCACGCAACCGGAGGGGAGATATGGCTACTGCTGCCGCACTGCCTGCCGTTGTCAGCCTGTCGCCAGACGGGAACCTGACCCGATATCTGCAGGAGATTCGCAAATTCCCGATGCTGTCGCAGGACGAGGAGTACATCCTCGCCAAGCGCTGGCGCGAGCACAATGACACCGACGCGGCGCACAAGCTGGTCACCTCGCATCTGCGGCTGGTGGCCAAGATCGCCATGGGCTACCGCGGCTACGGATTGCCCATCGGTGAGCTCATCTCCGAGGGCAATGTCGGCATGATGCAGGCGGTGAAGCGCTTCGATCCGGACCGCGGCTTCCGGCTGGCGACCTATGCCATGTGGTGGATCCGCGCCTCGATTCAGGAATACATCCTGCATAGCTGGTCGCTGGTGAAGATGGGCACCACGGCGGCGCAGAAGAAGCTTTTCTTCAACCTGCGCAAGATCAAGGGCCAGATGCAGGCAATCGAGGAAGGCGATCTCAACCCCGAGCAGGTAAAAAAGATCGCGCACCGGCTGGGCGTGCCCGAGGACGAGGTGGTCAACATGAACCGCCGCCTGACGGCGCCTGACCAGTCGCTGAACGCGCCGACCCGCACCGACGGCGAGTCGGAGTGGCAGGACTGGCTGGTCGACGACACGCCCGACCAGGAAGCGCGCTTCTCCGAGAGCCAGGAGCTGGAGCAGCGCCGGGCCCTGCTGACCGACGCGATGCGTACGCTGTCGGACCGCGAGCGGCACATCCTGACGCAGCGCCGGCTGATCGACGAGCCCAAGACGCTCGAAGACCTGTCGGACGAGTTCAAGATCAGCCGCGAGCGCGTGCGCCAGATCGAGGTGCGGGCCTTCGAGAAGCTCCAGCGCGCGATGAAGAACGCCGTCGTGCAGGCCGCCCGCGCCTAACGCGCGAAGAAGGCCTCGACCGTCTTGCCGTCGATGTGCCACGCCCGGATGCCGGCGTGGCCGTCGCGGCGGACGGCGAGATCAATCGTCAGCCGCACGCTGTCCTCGCGCAAAAGCCGTTCCAGTTCCCGCGCGTGCTCCTCCGGCACGTAGAGGCGGCCGCTCTCGACGCCCTTGGGCGTGAACTGCAGCCGGCCCGCGGGCCCTGTTTCGCCCGGCTCCGTACGCCGCGCTTCGGCCAGCACCTGACCCCGGCCGTTGAGCACGAGCACACACCCTGCCGTAGAAGCGCCCTCGGCCAGCGGCCGCACGCGGGACGGCTGGCTTGGCGGCGCCGACAGCACGCAGAGCCGGCGCACTTCGCCGACGAATGGCGTCTCGGCGTTCCAGTCGAACTGGTAGCGCAGATAGTGGCCGCGCAGCGGGTCGCGCGGGTCATAGCCGCGGATGGCGACACGGATGACGCCGGCATCCGCACGGGCCCGTTCGGCCTCGGCCACCATCAGCCCCAGCACGGCCAGCGGCAATGCCAGCGCCAGCATCATCAGGACGAGCGTCAGGCGTTTCATATCGCCGCCTCCACGGGCCGGCCGCTTCGGCGTGCGATGTGCCAGCCCGCCGCCGCCAGCCCCAGGCACAGCAGCCCGCCGCCGATCAGACCCATGCCGGTGTTGAGCAGGCCGCCAAAGGCTTCCCAGTAGAGGATGAAGACGCGCACCACGATGACGGCAAAGGCCGCGGCGAAAAGCGCCCGGCGGCCCGCGCGCAACGCCAGCCAACTCACCGTCGCCCAGAAGGCAATGAACGCCAGCGCGGCAAGCAGATGCGGCAGGGCGTCCTCGTGCCGACGTTGCCAGAACGCGCCGCCCTCGCTGCCGAACAGGCGCCAGATGGCGATGGTGGCCAGCCACGTGCCCAGGCCGACAAGGACGATGATAAGGAGGGCTGAAGCACCGCGTTTGCCGCGCTGTGCTTCCCGCCACAACAGAGCTGCCACGAGCAGGCTGAGGACGATCGCGATGGCGGTGCCCGCTTCCTGGGCGGGCCTGAACACGATGAGCTGCGGAAAGCTGGCGGCAAACAGCAGCCCCAGCACGCCGCAGCCGATGATCGCATCTCCCTGGGCTCGCCCTTCGGGCAGCCACCGGCGCGCGAGGCCGGCAACAAGCAGCAACAGGGCGGGCACCCATACCAGCAGGATCATCGCCTCGCCCTGCAGGACGCTTCCCAGGAAGCTTTCCAGCTTCTCGATCCCGGCGATGTAAGTGGCGGCCGCGGCAAGCGCCCACGCAATGCCAAGCAGGCGGCTGCGCGTGGCCAGCACAACGAACGGCGTGCAGCTTGCCAGCCAGATCAGCAGCGCCTGCCAGACCTCGCCGTCGAGCTGATAGACCTGACTGATCAGGGCGATGCCGCTCAGCACCAGGCCGGCGAGAATCAGTGCCAGCAATTCGCGCGTCTTCTGCCATCCCCGCGTCCACGCCAGCAGCAGCGCCAGCGCAGCTGCGGTATTGAGCGAAAGGTTGGCCGCGATCTTGAGCCAGCCCGGGATGCGCTCCCAATTGGCGGCAACGATGGCCAGCACGCCCATGCAGAGCGCGAACGCGCCGAGGCCCGCCAGCGCCCACAGCCAGACGGGGCGCGCCTGCGAGGCCTCCCAAGCCGTGATTCGCCTGGCGGCTTCATCGTCGATCAGCCCAGCATCACGCCAGCGACCCAGATAGCGGTTTGCGAACATTTCCGCTATATGAGCAATTACTCACTATTTGTCAACGGATGACAGAACGCGCAGTGAGAGGCAGCCTTGAAAACAGACGATTTTTCGGAGCGGTCAGATGGATGTCGCCAGCTTCAAGGGGGCACTGGACGCGGAGCAGCCGCAGAAGGGCCTGTCGCCGCCCCTGCAGGCCTTGTGGTGGACGGCCAAGGGCGACTGGAACAGGGCGCACGAGATCGTGCAGGCCCATGAGGATGACCAGTCCTGCGCCTGGGTGCACGCGCATCTGCATCGCGTCGAAGGCGATCTGTCGAATGCCCGCTACTGGTACGGGCGCGCGCAGCGCCCTGCTGCCACCGAGCCGCTGGAGCGCGAATGGGATACAATCGTCGAGGAACTGCTCCGGCAGGATCAGACCGACTGAGATCCTGCCGGAGCCGGTGAAGCGTTACGCCGCCTGCACGCCCATCACGGCCTTCAGCTCGAGGAACTCGTCGAGGCCCCATTCGCCGTACTCGCGGCCGTTGCCCGACTGCTTGTAGCCGCCGAATGGCGCGGCGACGTCGATCGGCGCGCCATTGAGATGCACGTTGCCGGCCCGCAACTGCGCCGCGACCTTGCGCGCCTGTTCGGGGCTGCCTGCCTGGACATAGGCGGCGAGGCCGTAGGGCGTGTCATTGGCCATGGTGATGGCCTGCTCTTCGGTCTCATAGGGCAGGATCGCCAGAACAGGCCCAAAGATCTCCTCGCGAGCGATCGTCATGTCGTTGCGTACGTTGGCGAACACGGTGGGTCGCACGTAGTAGCCGCGGTTGAAGCCTTCCGGACGGCCCGGCCCGCCGGTTACCACCGTGGCGCCCTCAGCGATCCCCGCCTCGATCAGGCGCTGAATCTTCTTGAACTGCGCCTCGCTCACCACTGGGCCCAGCGCCGTGTCGGCCGCCTGCGGATCGCCGACCTTCATGCCTTCGGCCGCCTTTTTGGCGATGGCGGCGGCACGGTCGTGCTGGGCCGCCTGCACGAACATGCGGGTGGGCGCGTTGCAGGACTGGCCGCTATTGCGCATGACCTGCACAACGCCGCTGGACACCGCCTTCTCCAGATCGGCGTCGGGCAGCACGATATTGGCCGACTTGCCGCCCAGCTCCTGGTGCACACGCTTGACTGTATCAGCCGCCGCCTTCGCGACCTGCACGCCGGCGCGGGTCGAGCCGGTGAACGACACCATGTCGACATCGGGGTGGGATGCGATCGCCTGGCCCACCGTCGGCCCGTCGCCGTTCACGAGGTTGAACACGCCCCTGGGAACGCCGGCGTCGTGCAGGACCTCGGCGAACAGGATGGCGTTGAGCGGCGCAATCTCGCTGGGCTTCAGCACCATCGTGCAGCCCGCCGCCAGCGCCGGCGCGACCTTGCAGACGATCTGGTTGATCGGCCAGTTCCACGGCGTGATGAAGCCACACACGCCGACCGGCTCCTTGGCCAGCAACGTGCTGCCGCGCTGCTCCTCGAAGCTGAACTCCTTCAGCACCTTGATCATCTGGTTCAGATGCCCGACGCCCGTCGCCGCCTGGGCCTTGGTGGCGAGCGTCATCGGCGCGCCCATTTCCATCGAAATTGCCTTGGCAATGTCGTCATAGCGCTTCTTGTAGGCCGCCACGATCGCCTCCAGCAGCGCCACCCGCTCCTCGCGGCTGGTGCGCGAGAATTTCGGGAACGCCGCCTTGGCCGCTTTCACGGCCCGATCGACATCCTTGGCCGAACCCAGGCTGATGCGGGCGCACGGTTCCTCCGTGGCCGGATTGATCACGTCGAACGGCTTCGGCTCAGCCGGCGCGACCCAGGCGCCGTCGATGTAAAAGTTCAGGTGGTCGGCCATTTTTTCCCTCCATCGCAAGCGGAATTATCGCACGCTTCCTCGGGGCCCAGCCTGCACCGAACCGGCCCGGCATGGCCAGAGGCAGAATGTCCCTCATGCCGCGACCAGCATGCCGCTTTCCAGCCGTACGACGCGGTCCATGCGGGCGGCCAGCTCGGGATTGTGCGTGGCGACCAGCGCAGCCAGGCCGGCGCCGCGGGTGAGCGCCAGCAACTGGCGGAATACGGCATCGGATGTCGCGTGGTCGAGATTGCCGGTAGGCTCGTCGGCCAGCAGAACGCGCGGCCCATTAGCCACGGCCCGGGCAATGGCGACCCGCTGCTGCTCACCGCCCGAGAGACGCGCCGGCCGGTGGCTTTCGCGCTCCGAAAGCCCGACCATCTTCAGCAATTCGCGGGCGCGCTTGCGGGCTTCGCGCCGGGATGTGCCGATCAGCATCTGCGGCAGCATCACGTTCTCCAGCGCCGAGAACTCGGGCAGCAGGTGATGGTACTGATAGACGAAGCCGAGATACCGGCCGCGCAGCGCCGTGCGCTCAGCGTCCGACAGGGACGCGGCCGGCCGGCCGGCCAGCAGCACATCACCGCCATCCGGCTTCTCCAGCAAACCGGCGATGTGCAGCAGCGTGGACTTGCCGGCGCCTGAGGGTCCCACCAGCGCCACGATCTCGCCCGGCATCAGGTCAAGCGACACGCCGGCCAGCACCTCCAGTGCCCTGTCGCCCTGGCGGAAGGTGCGCCTGATGTCGCGCAGGGCCAGCGCGGTTGCCTGCTCATTCATAGCGCAGGGCCTCCACCGGATCGAGCCGTGCCGCCCGCCGCGCCGGGTAGATGGCAGCGGCCAGCGACAGTGCCAGCGCCAGCACGAGGATCGCTGCAACCTCACCCGCCTGCACCCGCACCGGCAGCGTGGCCAGGAACTCCACCTCGGCGCCGCCGCGCAGCGGTCCGCCGGTGATTTGCGTCAGCAGCGCGCCGATCGGCTTCATATTGGCGCAGATCAGCAGGCCCAAGGCGGCGCCGGCCAGCGTGCCCACCACGCCGACGCTGGCGCTGGCGAGAAAGAAGATGCGCACCACGCCGCCGCGTGTCGCCCCCACGGTACGCAAAATGGCGATGCCCCTGCCCTTGGTGCGCACCAGCATGGTGAAGCTCGCGATCACGTTCATCGAGGCGACCAGCACGATCAGGCCCAGGATCAGGAACATCATCACCCGTTCCAGCTCCAGCGCGCCCACCAGGCGGGCGTTGCGGGTGCGCCAGTCGCTGACCCGCAGCCCTTCGCGATCAAGCTGTTCGCGTACCTGCGGCACCATCTCGCCCGCACGCGCCGCATCGGCGACCATGATGTCGATCGAGGTCACGGCATCCTCGGCCAGGCCGAAATCCTCCTGGAAGAGGTCCAGCGGCACGAAACCCAGCGCATTGTCGAACTCGAACCGCCGCGTCAGGAAGCTGGCCACGATCTCGTAGGTGACCGAGCGCGTCTGCACGCCGCCCTTGTCGTCGCGCACATAGGCAACGACGCGGATCTGCTCGCCAGCGCGCAGGCCCAGCCCCTGCCGCAGCCTTTCGCCCAGCACGATGGGATTGTTCTTGTCCGTGAAGCCGGCCAGCGAGCCGCTGACGATGTTCTGCGCGATGATCTCGCGTCGTTCCAGGTCCTCGGCGCGGATGCCGCGCAGGGTGAGCGCGCGCGTTGCGTTCTCAGTCGTGAGCATCGTCTGCCGCTCCGCCACGGGCGTCACCGCCATCACGAAGGGCACGCGGGCCACGCGCTCGGCAACTGACTCCCAGTCCGTGATCACACCCTTCTCCGGCGCGATCTGGATGTGGCCGTTCATGCCGAGAATGCGGTCATAGAGCTGCCCGCGAAAGCCGTTCATCACGCTCAGCACCACGATCAGCGTGGCCACCCCCAGCGCAACGCCGATCAGCGAGAAGATCGCGATGAAGGAGATAAACCCGTCCTTCTCCCGCGTGCGTAGATAGCGCATCGCGATCATCCGCTCGGGCAGGGTGGGAAAGAGGCTCATGGCGCTTTCTGCCTTCCCCCGGAGGGGGAAGGTGGCGCGCAGCGCCGGAAGGGGGATGCCTCAACAAGCACGGTGCCTGTTGCACCATCCCCCTTCCGCCCTTCGGGCACCTTCCCCCTCCGGGGGAAGGGAGGGTCTTGCAGGAGGCTACCCACGGCGCAGGCCCTCTACGGGGTCGAGGCGGGTGGCGGTCCAGGCGGGGTAGAGCGTCGCCACGAACGCGAAGACCAGCGCCATGCCGGCGATGACCGCCACCTCCCCGGCGGAGATGCGGGCCGGCAGCTCGGAAAGCAGATAGAGCTGCGGATCGAACAGGCAAACGCCGAAGGTCGATTGCAGCCACTGGCGCAGCGCCTCGATGTTGCGCACGAACAGCAGCCCCAGCACGACGCCCAGCCCCACGCCGGCGATCCCGATGCCCATGCCGTCGGCCAGGAAGATCCGCAGGATCTGGCCGCGCGATGCCCCCACCGTGCGCAGGATCGCGATGTCAGGGCCCTTGGTGCGCACCAGCATCATCAGGCTGGACACGATATTGAACGCCGCCACCAGAATGATCAGCGTCAGGACCAGGAACATCACGTTGGTCTGCACCCGCACCGTGTTGAAGAAGCCGGCATTGGCTTCGACCCAGTCGAACGCATAGGCGCGCCACTCCAGCGCCTCGGAGATCTGCGGCTCCAGCCGGAGATAGTCGCCCGGATCGCTCGCAAAGACCTCCAGCAGCGATACCCGGCGCTGCATGTCGAAGAAGTCCTGCGCCCGGTCGAACGGCATGTAGATGAAGTTCGAATCGTAGTCGAACATGCCCACTTCGAAGATCGCGCCCACGCGCAGGTCCCATTTCTTCTGCAGGCGGCCCAGCGGGGTATCGGTCGCACGCGGCGATATCAGGGAAATCTCTCCGCCGATCTGCACGTTCAGCAGCTCCGCCAGCCGCACGCCGATGGCGACCGTGTTCTGATCGGCAAGGCTGTCCAGCGACCCGCGATCGGTTATCGCCGTCGTCGCGCTCTCGCGCGGCGCGCAGACATCGCGCGCGCGGCCGCCCTGCCGGCTGGCCACGGCCGGCGTCAGCGAGCGGGCGATCGGGGCGCGTGCCTTCAGGTCGTCCAGCGGGATGCCGCGCACCAGCACGCCGCGCACGCCATCGCGCGACACCACGACGGCCTGCCCCTCGACCACGGGGTTCACGGACGCGACGCCCGGTATCCGCCGCACCTTGTCGAGCAGTGCATCGTCCTCGGGCAATGGGCCGCGTGTCGAGGTGACGCCGAGATGGCCGCTCACGGCCGTGATCTGGTTGAGCAGCTCGATCCGGAAGCCGTTCATCACCGCCATGACGACGATCAACGTGCCGACGCCAAGGGCGATGCCCACCAGCGAGAACCACGCAATGATGGAGATGAACCCCTCCTCCCGCCGGGCGCGCAGATAGCGCAGCGAGATCAGGCGTTCGGCGGCGCTGAAGGCCATCGGGTGTCCGGGTGTTCGCGCCGCTTCTACGACGTGAACTTCGGCACGACCGACTCGAGCGGAATTTCCTCTCGCTGGCCGCCGGCCCTGGCCTTGACCTCCGCCTTGCCGGCCGCCAGCCCCTTGGGCCCGATGATCACCTGCCAGGGAAGGCCGATCAGGTCCATGTCGGCAAACTTCGCGCCCGGCCGCAGGTCGCGATCGTCATAGAGAACTTCGACGCCCTTCCCCTTGAGACCGGCATAGAGTTCCGTGCAGGCCCGGCTCACCGCCGCGTCGTCCGGCTTCAGGTTCAGCAGGCCGACCCTGAAGGGCGCCACCGATTCGGGCCATATGATGCCGGCATCGTCATGGCTTGCCTCGATGATCGCACCCACCAGGCGCGACACGCCGATGCCGTACGATCCCATCTCGGGGATGATCGGCTCGCCCTTCGGACCCGATACCACCGCGTTCATCGGCGCGGAGTAATTGGTGCCGAAATAGAAGATATGGCCGACCTCGATGCCCCTTGCGGACAGCCGCCGGTCCGGCGGCACCTCGGCCTCGAATTTGGCCTGGTCGTGCTTTTCGTCGGTGGCGGCGTAGAGCGCGGTCCACTCGTTGACCAGCGGCTGCAAGTCCGCCTCGTAGTCGATGGCGCGCCCCAGGATGTCCTTGTCGACCAGCCCTCTGTCGCAAAACACCGCGCTCTCGCCGGTGTCGGCAAGGATGATGAACTCGTGGCTGAGGTCGCCGCCGATGGGACCGGTTTCCGCCTGCATGGGAATCGCCTTCAGCCCCATGCGCGCGAAGGTGCGCAGATAGGCCACGAACATCTTGTTGTAGGAGCGCGTTGCGCCGGCCTTGTCGATGTCGAAGGAGTAATTGTCCTTCATCAGGAATTCCCGCCCGCGCATGACCCCGAAGCGTGGCCGCACCTCGTCGCGGAACTTCCACTGGATGTGATAGAGGTTCTTCGGCAAGTCGCGGTAGCTCTTCACACCGTCACGGAAGATGGTGGTGATCACCTCCTCGTTGGTGGGGCCGTAGAGCATCTCGCGGCCGTGGCGGTCGCGGATGCGCAGCATCTCCGGCCCATACGCATCGTAGCGGCCGCTCTCGCGCCATAGCTCGGCCGACTGGATAGTCGGCATCAGCACCTCCTGCGCACCGGAGGCGTCCTGCTCCTCGCGCACAATGTGCTCGATGTTGCGCAGCACGCGGTAGCCCAGCGGCAGCCAGGCATAGATGCCGGCAGCCTGCTGGCGGATCATCCCGGCGCGCAGCATCAGGCGATGCGACACGATCTGCGCCTCGGCCGGATTCTCGCGCAGTGTGGGCAGGAAGTACTGGCTCAGGCGCATCGTGTCGGACCTGTGGGCGGGTTCGGAAGCTTGCGGGGAAGAAGATGCGGGAATTTAGGCAAGCTGTGCCTGGAAGGCAAACCGGCGGCGCAATTTCAGCCGCAGCCTGATTTTCCCCAGGAATCGCGAACCGGCGAGTGGTCCGCTACCTGCCTGTTTCGCACAATCGGCGCGGCGGTGACGGGGGAGAGAGGTCGATGCTGGAATCGCTTTTCAAGCTTCAAGAAAACAGGACAAACGTCCGCACGGAGGTTCTGGCCGGGATCACGACTTTCCTGACCATGGCCTACATCATCTTCGTCAATCCGGACATTCTCTCCAAGGCAGGCATGCCGCGCGACGCGGTGTTCGTGGCGACGTGCGTGGCGGCAGCTATCGGTACGCTGCTGATGGCCTTTCTCGCGAACTATCCCATCGCGCTGGCGCCCGGCATGGGGCTGAACGCCTATTTCGCGTTCACCGTTGTGCTGGGCATGCAGTACCCGTGGCAGGTGGCGCTGGGCTGCGTGTTCATCTCCGGCGTGCTGTTCCTGATCCTGAGCGTGCTGCCGGTGCGGGAATGGATCGTCAACGCCATTCCCCACTCGCTGAAGATGGCGATCGCCGCGGGCATCGGCCTGTTCCTGGCCCTGATTGCGCTGCAAGGCGCCAAAATCGTGGTGGACCATCCCGCCACCCTGCTGACGGCCGGCGATCTCAGGAGCTGGCCGGTGATCCTGGCCGCCGCTGGCTTCGTGGTGATCGCGGCGCTGGAGCACTGGCGCATTCCGGGCGGGGTCATCATCGGCGTGCTGGCCGTCTCCATCGCCTCGTGGCTGCTGCCTACGGGCGCGACCTTCTCGGGCGTCGTGCAGCTCCCGCCTGATATCAGCCCGGTGTTCCTGCAGATGGACCTCGCCGGGGCCCTGAACGTGGGGCTGGTGACGGTGATCTTCGCCTTCCTGTTCGTGGACCTGTTCGACAATACCGGCACCCTGATCGGGCTGGCGCATCGCGGCGGGTTCATCGGCAAGGACGGCAAGGTGCCGCGGCTGGGCCGGGCCCTGATTGCCGACTCCTCGGCGGCGATGCTGGGCGCGGCCATCGGCACTTCGACCACCACCAGCTATATCGAGAGCGCGTCAGGTATCAACGCCGGCGGTCGCACCGGGCTGACGGGTGTTGTCGTCGCCGTCCTGTTCCTGCTGGCGCTGTTCTTCGCGCCGCTCGCCGGCTCGGTGCCGGCATGGGCCACGGCGCCCGCCCTGCTCTACGTCGCCTGCCTGATGGCGCGTGGCCTGACCGAGATCGAGTGGGATGACGTCACCGAGGCCGCGCCGGCCGTGGTGACGGCGCTGGCGATGCCGTTCACGTTCTCGATCGCCGAGGGCATTGCCTTCGGATTCATCAGTTACGCCGCGATCAAGGTTGCGGCAGGCCGCTTCAATGACGTGCATCCGGCGGTGGCGATTCTCGCCGTGTTGTTCGTGGTCAAGTTCGCCGTCATCGGCTAATTGCTACGTTTCGCGAAGCGCTTTCGGTGAAATGGTATGACGACGAACGAACCGCAAATTCGCTCGGGATTTCAAAAATAAGTGTCCACTCGCAAGAAAAATTCCTAGGCAGGCGTTTCGTGTTCCGCTAGAAACGCGCGGTCGGGAGTTGGGGCCTTGGCCCGGAGCCCGAGTTTGAGGGAGGAACGACGCCCGGAAAGGGCAGCCACGGCACCAGAACCGTGCGAGAGACAAGCCGCTGCGCGTACGAACGGTAAATCCTCCGGGATTTACCGTTTGTTTTTTGGGCGGAGTGGCGCGCTATCCGGCAAGCCGCAGACCGAAAATATCGAGCACCCAGGCGACGTACCAAAAAAGCCACAGCACCGCGGTGATCGCGGTGGTGATGAGCGCCTTGCGGACGAGGTCAGGCCGCTGCGGCGCGCCGCGGTCGGCACCGGGCACAAGGTCCTCGGCCCGGCGCACGCCCAGCGGCAGGACGGCGAACACGACCGTCCACCAGATGACGACAAAAACCATGACGCCCGTCGCCCAGCTCATGGGCACGCTCCGGTACTTCACTAATCTTCCCCCCGGAGGGGGAAGGTTAATGGCGCACTACACCTGCTCGATCTCGATCAGGGTGCCGTTGAAATCCTTGGGGTGGAGGAACAGCACCGGCTTGTCGTGGGCGCCGATTTTGGGTTCGCCGTCGCCCAGCACGCGGGCGCCCTTGGCCTTGAGTTGGTCGCGCGCCTGGTAGATGTCCTCGACCTCGTAGCAGACGTGATGAATGCCGCCATCGGCATTGCGCGCCAGGAAATTGGCGATCGGCGACTTCTCGCCCAGCGGATGCAGCAATTCGATCTTGGTGTTGGGCAGCTCCACGAACACCACCGTCACGCCGTGCGCGGGCTGCGGCACCGGATCGCTGACCCTGGCCCCCATGGTATCGCGATACAGCGCCGCCGCCTTGCCGAGGTCGGGAACGGCGATCGCAATGTGGTTGAGCCGGCCGATCATGATGCTCTCCGGGAGCCAGAAATCTTCCTGTTAAATGCGGACCACCTGCATTTCCGTCAACGGCTTCTTGTCGAACCGCGACTTGAAGACACGGCGCACCGCGCGGCGCGCCGCCTCGGCCACAGTGGCATCGTCGCGCGCCTCGCTGTCGCTCAAATCCGCCACCGAGGCGCGTAGCGCATCGATGCAGGCGGCCACCGCCTCCTCAATGGCCGCGGGGTCGCCGCCCAGCCCCTGCACCGTCAACTTCGGGGCCGTGAGCGGACGGCCGGTGCCGTCCAGCACCAGGGTCGCGACGGCCGAGCCATTCCACAGCATCTTGCGGCGATCTCTCAGGCCGGAATCGTCGATCGACACCAGTCGCGTCCCATCCCGTGCCAGGCGGCCTGTCGGCACATGATCGATGACCACGGCAGGACCTGGCGCCAGCCGAACCAGGCTGCCATTGGGCGCCACGATGGCGGCCGGCACCTGGCACTCCCTGGCGAGTGCGGCATGCTCCACCAGATGCCGCTGCTCGCCATGAACGGGCACAGCAATCTGCGGACGCACCCACTGGTAGAGCCGGATCAACTCATCGCGGGCGGGATGGCCGGAGACGTGGATGTCGGCATCGCGGTCGGTGACGATCTCGACGCCCATGGCGGCGAGCTGGTTCTGCAGCCGGCCGATCGCCTTCTCGTTGCCGGGAATGACGCGCGAGGAGAAGACCACGGTATCGCCGGGCCGCAGCGTGATGTCGCGGTTCTCGCCCGATGCCAGTCGCGCGAGCGCCGCGCGCGGCTCACCCTGGCTGCCGGTGCAGATCAGGCAGACCTTCTCACGCGGCAGCCAGCCGGCATCGCGCTCGCCGACAGTGGGTGGAAAATCCGTGAGATAGCCGTTCTCTTGCGCCGCCTCGACCATGCGATGCAGCGCGCGCCCCACGAGCACGGGATGCCGGTCAGCCGCGACCGCTGCCTTCGCCACGCTTTCCACGCGCGCGAGGTTGGAAGCAAAGCATGTTACAGCCACCAATGCCTGGCGGTGGCGGATCACCTCCGCCAGCTTCGTGCGCACCTCGGATTCCGAACCGGCCTCGCCCTCGACAAAGACGTTGGTCGAGTCGCAGACCATCGCCAGCACGCCCTCCGTGCCCAGCCGCCGCAACGCCGCCTCGTCCGTCACTTCGCCGATCAGCGGTGCGGGGTCGATCTTCCAGTCGCCGGTGTGCAGCACCAGACCATGCGGCGTGCGCACTGCCACGGCGTTGGGCTCGGGGATGGAGTGGGTCATGGTGACCAGCTCCAGCTCGAAGGGCGGCAGCGACAGCTTGCCACCCAGCGGCACGACGGTGACCGGCACCTCGTCCTGCAGGCCGGCTTCATGCAGCTTGCGCCCCAGCACCGACGCCGCGAACGGCGTGGCATAAACAGGACAGCGCAGCAGCGGCCAGAGATCGGGCACCGCGCCGAGGTGATCCTCATGCGCGTGCGTCAGCACGATGCCCAGCAGATCGTCGCGCCGTTCGACGATGAAGGCCGGATCCGGCATCAGCACGTCGAGGCCCGGCATCGACTCGTCGGCAAAGGTGACGCCGAGATCGAGCATCAGCCACTTGCCGCGGCAGCCGTAGAGATTGAGGTTCATCCCGATCTCGCCGGCCCCGCCCAGTGGCAAGAACAACAGCTCGTCGCCGGGCGTCGTCATGCCGGCTCGCCTTCTTTAAACCTTCCCCCGGAGGGGGAAGGTGGCGCGCAGCGCCGGAAGGGGGATGCCTCAACAAACACCGCGCCAAAGACGGGATAACAAGCCGGTTGCACCATCCCCCTTCTGCCCCTTCGGGGCACCTTCCCCCTGCGGGGGAAGGTTGTTGGGTTGCCCTTCGCCATCATGCCGGGGGCCGGTTGCGGTGCCAGATTTCGAGCAGGCCGTAAAGCGTGAGGTCGGGCTCGATGGCTTGGATGACCTTCGTTTCCGCCTCGAACACCGGCGCCAGCCCGCCGGTGGCGATCACCTTCATCGGCTCGCCGAACTCGGCCTGGATGCGCGACACCAGACTTTCGATCAGGCCGACATAGCCCCAGAAGATGCCCGACTGCATCGCCGAGATCGTTGACCGGCCGATGACGCTCGCCGGCTTGTCGACGCGGATGCGCGGCAGGCGCGCCGTCATCAGGTAGAAGGCCTCGATCGACAGCTCGATACCCGGCGCGATGGCGCCGCCGCGGAAATTGCCGTCGCGGTCAACCACCTCGAACGTCGTGCCGCTGCCGAAATCGATCACGATCAGAGGGCCGCCATATTTCTTGTAGCCGGCGATGGCATCGACCAGCCGGTCCGCGCCTGCTTCCTGCGGTCGGTCGATCAGCACTTTCACGCCCAGCTCGACGTTGGGTTCCCCCACGACCAGCGGCTCGACGTCGAAGTAGCTCTCGCACAGGCGCTTCAGGTTGAACAAGGCCGCCGGCACCACCGAGGCGATGATCACGCCGCGGATATCGCCAAGCCGCATGCCCTTGAGGTCCATGAGCTGGCTCAGCCAGACGGCGTATTCGTCGGCCGTGCGCTTGCCCTCGGTGCGCAGCCGCCACTGGGCCACCAGCTCTTCACCCTGGAACAGCGCGAACTTGCTGTTGGTGTTGCCGATGTCGAGCGCCAGCAGCATGGGCCCCTCCTGCTATGCCAGTGGGCGGAATACCTCGCCCGAGACGATGCGGCGCACCGGCCCGCTTGCCGGTTGCAGCAGCAGCGCCCCATCGGCGTCAAGCCCAACGAAACGCCCTTCAATGCGTTCGTCGCCCTGCGAAACCGCTACGGTGTCGCCAAGCCACGCCGCGCGCGCCAGCCAGTCCGCGCGGGTCCCTGCGAAGCCGTCCCGCCATTGCGCCAGACGCGCCGCCAGCGCACCCAGATACGCCTGCAGCACGGCCGGCGCCTCGCGCGTGTCGCCGAGATCGTGCAGGCTCGCCGCAGCATAGCCTGCCGCGCCTGCGGACGGTGCTGCGGCAACATTGATGCCGGTGCCGATCACCACATGCGCGACCCGCCCGTCGCCACCGATGGAGGACTCCAGCAGGATGCCGGCGATCTTGGCGCCATCGACCAGCACATCGTTGGGCCATTTGAGCCGTACTTGCCTGTCCAGCGGCAATCTGGCGAGGGCGGCGTCGCTCACGGCCAGTGCCGTCGCGAAGCCGAGCTGGGCGGCGCGCTCCGGCGCACAGTCCGGCCGCACGATGGTGGAGCTGTAGGCGTTGCCGGGCGGCGAGCTCCAGCTCCGGCCGCGCCGGCCGCGCCCGCCCTGCTGCTGCCGGGCGGTGATGACCGTGCCTTCGGGCGCGCCCGCCTCCGCGCGCCGCAGCGCCTCGTCGTTGGTGCTGCCGATCGAATCAAAGGCGATGGCCGTCCATCCCGGCGGAAGGACCAGATCTTTCATGTCCGCGTCCGGCGCTTCCGGCGCCGGATCCTCATCTTCCGGAGAAGAACGTCTTGGCTGCCGCCTGGGCGCCGTTCATGAACGGCGCCTGGAAGACCGGGAAGACAGGGAAGACGAAGAGCGCCGTGGCCAGCATCACCACGGCCATGTCGCGCTCGACCGGCCGGTCGAAAGCTTCTGCGGGATCGTCGAAGTACATCACCTTGACGATGCGCACGTAGTAGTAGGCGCCCACCACCGAGGCCAGCACGGCGATGGTTGCCGCTACGTAGAGCCCGGCGTTGATTGCCGCGAGGAAGACGTTGAGCTTGGCGAAGAACCCGGCCAGCGGCGGGATGCCTGCCATCGAGAACATGAACAGCAGCAACGCCAGGGCCATCATCGGCTGGCGCTGGGCGAGTCCCGAGAGATCGGAAATGCGCTCGACCATCACGCCCTTGCGCCGCATCGAAAGGATGACGGCGAAGGTGCCGACGTTCATCGCCAGATAGATGATCATGTAGATCACCACCGAGCGGACGCCTTCCTCCGTGCCGGCGGCGAGGCCCAGCACGACGTAGCCCATGTTGGCGATGGAGGAATAGGCCATCAGCCGCTTGATGTTCTCCTGCCGCAGCGCGGCGATGGCACCCCAGATGGTGGACAGCACCGCCACCGCCACGAGGATTTGCTGCCACTGCGCCAGCAGCGGGCGGAACGGACCCATCACAACCGACACGATCAGCGACATGGCCGCGATCTTGGGGGCGACGGAGAACAGGGCCGTCACTGGCGTCGGCGCGCCTTCGTATACGTCGGGCGTCCACATGTGGAAGGGCACGGCGGAAATCTTGAACACCAGCCCGGCCAGCACGAAGACCAGCCCGATGATCGCGCCGGTCGCCACATCGCCCGCGAGGAAGCCGCGCGCCAGGCCGGGGAAGCTCGTCGTCCCGGCAAAGCCGTAGACCAGCGAGGCGCCGTAAAGCAGCATGCCCGACGCCACCGAGCTCAGCACGAAGTACTTCAGGCCCGCCTCGGTCGAACGCTCGCTGTCGCGCTGGAAGGCGGCCGTGACGTAGAGGGCCAGCGACTGCATCTCCAGCCCGAGATACAGCGTCATGAGATCGTTGGCCGAAATCATGACCAGCATGCCCAGAGTCGCCAGCAGCACCAGCACGGGGAACTCGAAGCGCCAGACACCGACGAGCACGAAGTAGCTGCGCGACATCACGATGGCGATTCCAGCGGCCAGCAGCGACAGCACCTTCATCATCTTGGTGAAGGCATCGACCAGGAACAGCTCGTGATACGCCGTGCCGTGCTCCAGCCGCAGCACGAGGAAGATGGCGATGCCGAGACTCGCCACGCACAGCGAGGAAACGAGATCGGCCCCGCGCTCGCCGCGATAGACTCCGATCATCAGCAGGATCATCGCCGCCGCCGCGAGGAAGATCTCCGGCGCTGCCAGGGTCCAGTTGTGCAATCCGTCCATATCGTCTCACCGGCCCAGCAATGCGGTCGCCCCGGCCGCCTTCAGCGCCGCCTGGTAGTCAGCCACCAGCTTGGCGACGGAGGCGTCCATCACGTCGAGAAAAGAGGCGGGGTAGATGCCCATCCACACGGTGACCAGCACCAGCGGCGCGAATACCGCGATCTCGCGCATGCTCATGTCAGGCATGGCGCGCACGGCGTCCCGGGTGATGATGCCGAACACCACCTTGCGGTACAGCCACAACGCATAGGCAGCGCCCAGGATCATGCCTGTTGCCGCCAGCGTCGCCACCCAGGTGTTGGCCTTGAAGGCACCAACCAGCACCAGAAATTCGCCTACGAACCCCGACAGGCCCGGCAGGCCGACGCTCGCCATGGTGAACACCATGAACACCAGCGCGTATTTCGGCATGTTGTCGGCCAGGCCGCCGTAATCGGCGATCTCGCGCGTGTGCAGGCGGTCGTACACGACGCCGACGCAGAGGAACAGCGCCGCCGACACCACGCCATGGCTCAGCATCTGGAAGATCGCGCCCTGCACGCCCTGGGCATTGACGACAAAGATGCCGATCGTCACGAAGCCCATGTGCGCCACTGACGAATAGGCGATCAGCTTCTTCATGTCCTCCTGCACCAGCGCCACAAGCGAGGTGTAGATCACGGCCACGCAGGAGAGCCCGAAGACCAGCGGCGCGAAGTACTCGGAGGCCAGCGGCATGATGGGCAGCGAGAAGCGCAGGAATCCGTAGGCGCCCATCTTCAGCAGCACGCCGGCCAGGATCACCGAACCGGCCGTCGGCGCCTGGACGTGGGCGTCCGGCAGCCAGGTGTGCACCGGCCACATCGGCACCTTGACGGCGAAGGAGGCGAAGAACGCCAGCCACAGCCAGAACTGCCACTCGAACGGCAGCTTGCCGTAGTTCATCGCCTGCACGATGTCGGTGCTGCCCACGTGCCAGTAGATGGCGATGATCGCCAGCAGCATCAGCACCGAGCCGGCGAGCGTATAGAGGAAGAACTTGAAGGCGGCGTAGACGCGATCCTTGCCGCCCCAGACCCCGATGATCAGGAACATCGGGATCAGCACGCCCTCGAAGAACAGATAGAAGACCACGAAGTCGAGTGCGCAGAACATCCCGACCATCAGGGTCTCGAGCACAAGGAAGGAAACCATGTACTCGCGCACGCGCTTCTCGATCGCCGTCCAGCTCGCCAGTACGCAAAGCGGCGTCAGGAAGGTCGACAGCAGCACGAAGAACATCGAGATGCCATCGACGCCCATGTGATAGCTGATGCCGAACGCAGGCACCCATTCCGCGCGCTCGACGAACTGGAAGCCCGGGTTCCTCGGGTCGAAGTTCACCCAAAGCACCAGGGACACGAGGAAGGTGACGAGCGAGGTCCACAGCGCCGCATGGCGCGCGTTGTTGGCGCCCGTTTCGTCCTCGCGGCAGACCGCCAGGATCCACGCCGCCCCCACCAGCGGCAGGAACGTGACAAGCGACAGGATCGGCCAGGATGACATGGCTCAGCCCGCCGCAAGCGCCGGGAGCGCCCAAACAACCTTCCCCCGGAGGGGGAAGGTGCCCGAAGGGCGGAAGGGGGATGGTGCAACACGTTCGGCGAATCGTTCTCGACGCCGCGCTCGTTGAGGCGTCCCCCTTCCGGCGCTGGCGCGCCACCTTCCCCCTCCGGGGGAAGGACAAAGACGCGCATACGCCGTGGCGCGCTCCTGGCACATCACCTACTGCCCCCTCGAAAGCATGTACCAGGTGACCAGCAGGGCGACGCCGATCAGCATGGCAAACGCGTAGTGATAGAGATAGCCGCTCTGCACGCGGCCGAGGATGCGCGACATGCGCGCGGCGCCCGCGGCCAGGCCATTGGGGCCGACGCCGTCGATAATGCCGACATCGCCCTTCTTCCAGAACTGGCCGCCGATCCACAGCGCGGGACGCACGAACAGGAAGTCGTACAGCTCGTCGAAGTACCACTTCCGGTACGAGAGCTGGTAAAGCGCGGGGAACGCGTTGGCCATCATCTGCGGCAGGTTCGCCCGCGAGCCGACATAGAACCACCAGGCGACGGCGATGCCGGCAACGCCCATCACCAGTGGCAGGACCTTCACCAGCCACGGCACTTCATGCGCGTGATGCAGTGCCTCGCGGCTTCCCTCCATGGCGATGGAGCCGCGCCAGAAGCCTTCCCAGCCATCGCCGACGAAGATGTTGTAGCCGGCGAAGCCCGCCACCACGGCGCCGAGCGCCAGCACGTAGAGCGGAATCAGCATCACCGGCGGCGACTCGTGGGCCTGCTCGTAATGATGGTGATCATGCGGGCGGCCGAAGAACGTCAGGAACATCAGGCGGCAGGAATAGAACGCCGTCATGAAGGCGCCGGCGATGCCCAGCCAGAAGGCGTAGAAGCCGACGCCGGAATGCGCGCCGTACGCGGCCTCCAGGATGATGTCCTTGGAGTGGAAGCCGGCGAAGCCGATGCCGTGGCCCAGTATCAGGGGAATGCCGATACCGGCCAGCGACAGCGTGCCGATCCACATCAGCCAGTGCGTTTGCGGGATCTTGTCCTTGAGCCCGCCCATATGGCGCATGTCCTGCTCGTGGTGCATGGCGTGGATCACCGAGCCCGAACCCAGGAACAGCAGCGCCTTGAAGAAGGCATGCGTCATCAGATGGAAGATGGCGGCGCCGTAGGCGCCCACGCCGCAGGCGAAGAACATGTAGCCAAGCTGGCTGCAGGTGGAATAGGCCACCACCCGCTTGATGTCCCACTGGGTGAGGCCGATCGTGGCGGCGAAGAACGCGGTCGAGGCGCCCACCACCGTCACCACGGCCAGCGCCGTTTGCGACAACTCGAAGAGCGGCGACAGGCGCGCCACCATGAAGATGCCCGCGGTCACCATGGTCGCGGCATGGATCAGGGCGGAGACAGGCGTGGGGCCTTCCATGGCGTCGGGCAGCCAGGTGTGCAGGCCGATCTGGGCCGACTTGCCGCAGGCGCCGATGAACAGCAGGATGCAGATCGTGGTCAGCGCCGGCACCTGGACGCCGAGGAACTCGAAGTTCATCGCCGCGAGCTCGGGGCCGGCCTTGAAGATGGCGTCGAGCTGCACCGAGCCGGTCAGCATGTAGACCGCGAAGATGCCGAGCGCGAAGCCGAAATCGCCGACGCGGTTGACGATGAAGGCCTTGATGGCCGCGGCATTGGCCGAGGGACGCTCGTACCAGTAGCCGATCAGCAGGTACGAGGCGAGGCCCACCCCTTCCCAGCCGAAGAAGAGCTGCACCAGGTTGTCCGCCGTCACCAGCATCAGCATGGCGAAGGTGAACAGGCTCAGATAGGACATGAACCGCGGTATGCCCGGGTCCTCGGCCATGTAGCCGATCGAGTAGAGATGGACCATGGCCGAGACCGTGGTCACGACGATCAGCATGACCGCCGTCAGCGTATCGACGCGCAGCGACCAGGCGCTTTCGAACGTGTCCGACACGATCCAGGTGGCGACGCGGAAGGTGCCGCCGGCGCCCTCGAAGCCGACCTTGAAGAAGACGATCCACGACAGCACGGCGCTGACCAGCAGGCCCAGCGTCGTCACCCACTGCGCCCCGCGATCGCCGATGGCGCGGCCGGCGAAGCCCGCGATCAGGCAGGCGATCAGCGGCAGGAAGACGATGACTTTGACGAGGAATTCCATCGCGCGGATCCGTCGGCGCGCCGGTCAGGCCGGCCTCACCCCTTCATCAGGTTGATTTCTTCGACGGCAATCGTGCCGCGGTTGCGGAAATAGACCACGAGGATGGCCAGCCCGATCGCCGCCTCGGCGGCCGCGACAGTCAGCACGAACATCGCGAATACCTGGCCAACCAGATCGCCCAGATGGGTGGAGAACGCGACCAGGTTGATGTTGACCGCCAGCAGCATCAGCTCGACCGACATCAGGATGACAATGACGTTCTTGCGATTCAGGAAGATGCCGAAGATGCCCAGCGTGAACAGGATCGCGCCGACGGTGAGGTAATGCGCGAGGCCAATGGTCATGACGACACCCCCTCCCCGACACGGGTCTTGACCAGCACCACCGCCTCCTCGCGCCGCCGGCCGATCTGGGCTGCGATCTTCTGGCGCCGCACGCCCGGACGGGTGCGCAGCGTCAGCACGATGGCGCCGATCATAGCGATCAGCAGCACCATGCCGGCTGCCTGGAAGAGGAACATGTAGTCGGTGTAGATCAGCCGCCCCAGCGCCTCGGTGTTGGGCACATCGGACACTTTCGCGCGCAGCGAGCCGGCGGCGACCGGCGACACCGACCACGCCCCCAGCGCCAGCAGAATCTCGGCGAAAAGCGCAATCCCCACGGCTGCGCCGATCGGCAGATACTTCAGGAATCCCTGGCGCAGCTCGGCGATGTTGATGTCGAGCATCATCACCACGAACAGGAACAGCACCGCCACCGCCCCGACATAGACGATCACCAGGATCATGGCGATGAACTCGGCGCCCATCAGCAGGAACAGCGCCGCCGAGTTGAAGAAGGCCAGGATCAGGTACAGCACCGAATGCACGGGATTGCGCGCGGAGATCACCATGAACGCCGACACCACCGTGACGGCGGCAAACACGTAGAACGCAAGCGCATGGATCATGCCGTGTCTCCCCCCGCCGCGCCGCCGCTCACCGGTACGGTGCCTCGGCCGCGAGATTGGCCGCGATCTCGGCCTCCCAGCGGTCGCCGTTGGCGAGCAGCTTCTCCTTGTCGTACATCAGCTCCTCGCGCGTCTCGGTCGAGAACTCGAAGTTCGGCCCCTCGACGATGGCATCCACCGGGCACGACTCCTGGCAGTAGCCGCAGTAGATGCACTTCGTCATGTCGATGTCGTAGCGCGTCGTGCGGCGGCTGCCATCGGCGCGCGGCTCGGCCTCGATGGTGATCGCGAGCGCCGGGCAGATCGCCTCGCACAGCTTGCAGGCGATGCAGCGCTCTTCCCCGTTGGAGTACCGGCGCAGCGCATGCTCGCCGCGGAAGCGCGGCGACAGCGGTCCCTTCTCGAAGGGATAGTTCACCGTCACCTTCGGCTTGAAGATGTATTTCAGCGTCAGCACGAAACCCGCGACGATCTCGCTCAGCAGGAACGTGCGCGCCGTGCGGTCGAGAAAAGCCATGTCCCTTGTCCCGTCCCTTAACCGGGGCCCCAGCCGAAGAGCTGTATGGCCGCCGCCGTCAGCGCGACCCACAGCAGTGAAAACGGCAGGAAGACCTTCCAGCCCAGCCGCATGAGCTGGTCATAGCGATAGCGCGGCACCGTGCCCTTGGTCCACGAGAACACGAACAGCAGCACCGCGATCTTCAGCGCGAACCAGACGACGCCGGGAATCCAGGTGAACGGCGCGAACGGCAACGGCGAGTACCAGCCGCCCAGGAACAGCACCGCGCCCATGCCCGACAGCAGGATCATGTTGGCGTATTCACCGAGGAAGAACAGGCCGAACGTCATGGCCGAGTATTCGGTGTGAAAGCCCGCCACCAGCTCCGCCTCCGACATCGGCAGGTCGAACGGCGTGCGGTTGGTCTCGGCCAGCGCCGAGATGAAGAACACGATGAACATCGGAAACAGCGGCAGCCAGTACCACGACCAGAAGCCGCCCTCCTGCGCCTTGACGATGGCGCTGAGATTCAGCGAGCCGGCGCACAGCAGCACGGTGATCAGCACGAAGCCGATCGACACCTCGTAGGACACCATCTGCGCCGCCGAGCGCAGCGCGCCGAGGAAGGCGTATTTCGAGTTCGAGGCCCAGCCGGCGATCATGATGCCGTAGACGCCCAGCGAGGAGATCGCGAACAGGTAGAGGATGCCGACGTTGATGTCGGCCACCACCCAGCCGTCATCAAACGGCACCACCGCCCAGGCGATCAGGGCCGTGATAAAGGTGATCATCGGCGCCAGGACGAACAGCACCTTGTTGGCGCCGCTGGGCACGATGGTTTCCTTCAGCACCAGCTTCAGCCCGTCGGCGAAGGGCTGCAGCAGGCCGAACGGCCCCACCACGTTGGGACCGCGGCGGAGCTGGATCGCGGCCCAGATCTTGCGGTCGGCATAGGTCATGTAGGCGACCGCGACCAGCAGCGGCACCACGATCGCAAGGCACTGCGCCACCATGACGATAAGATGGCCGAGCCAGTGCGTGGTGAAGAACTGCGCCAGCGTCATCTCGCCTACTCCGCCGCCAGGGCCTGCTGCTGCGCCTGGCGCACCGCCGTGCAGGCCGCCATGGTCTGCGACGCGCGGCTGATCGGACACGTCATGTAATAGTTGGCGATCGGCGAGCGGAAGGGCGCATCGCCCATCGCACCCGGTGTGCCGAAGGTACCCCAGGCGCCCGCCTCCTGCCGGTCAAGCGCGGCAAAGACCGGGTTGGCCTGCACCAGGCGCTGGCGGAGCTGGTCCAGCGAATCGTAGGGCAGCTTCTTGCCCAGAACCGCCGACAGCGCGCGCAGGATCGCCCAGTCCTCGCGCGCCTCGCCCGGCGGGAAGCCGGCACGGCGGGCAAGCTGTATCCGGCCTTCGGTGTTGGCGTAGATCCCCGGCTTCTCGGCGTAGGCGGCACCCGGCAGGACCACATCGGCACGATGAGCGCCGGCATCGCCGTGATGGCCCTGGTAGATCACGAACGCCTTGCCCAGCCGCTTCATGTCGAACTCGTCGGCCGCCAGCAGGTAGACCACCTCGATGTCGCCCTTCTCGCAGCCCGCGAACACGCCTTCGATCCCGCCCGGCGTGACGAGGCCGAGATCGAGGGCGGCGACACGCGCGGCGGCGGTGTGCAGCACGCAGAAGCCGTTCCAGTCGTCACGCACCGCGTTGACCGACTCCGCCAGCACCCGCGTCCGCGCCAGCACGGCCGCACCGTCCGGCCGACACAGCGCCCCCTGGCCCAGGATGATCATCGGGTTCTTCGCGCCCTTGAGCGCGTCGAGAAACGCAAGCCGGCCTTCGGCCACGTCGTCCAGCGCCGAAGGACCGTGGCCCAGGCGTTCCACTGGATAGGTCAAGTCCATCGGCACCTCGCCGATCAGGCCGATGCGGACCTTGCCGGCGAGATAGCGCTTGCGGATGCGCGCGTTGAGCACCGGGGCTTCCCAGCGCGGATTGGCGCCGACCAGCAGGATCGCATCCGCCCGGTCGATCCCGGCGATGCCGGCGTTGAACAGGTAGGCGCCGCGCACGGAAGCATCGAGCTGGGCGCCATCCTGGCGGCATTCGACGGCGGAGGAGCCCAGCGCCGCCATCAGGTCCTTCAGCGCCAGCATGGCCTCGGCATCGCACTGGTCGCCCACGATCGCCGCGATCTTGGCGCCCGCAACGTCCTTCAGCCGCGTGGCAATCACATCGAAGGCCTCGGTCCAGTCCACCGGCTGCAGCTTGCCGTTGCGCCGCACATAGGGGCGGTCGAGCCGCTGCCGCTTCAGGCCGTCGATGGCATGCCGCGTCTTGTCGGCGATCCACTCCTCGTTGATGTCCTCGTTGATCCGCGGCAGCACGCGCATCACCTCGCGGCCGCGCGTGTCGATGCGGATGTTCGAGCCCAGCGCATCCATCACGTCGATCGACTGGGTCTTGCGCAGCTCCCACGGGCGGGCATTGAAGGCGTAGGGCTTGGATGTCAGCGCGCCCACAGGGCAGAGATCGACGATGTTGCCCGACAGCTCCGAGGTCAGCGTCCGCTGGACGTAGGTCGTGATCTCCATCTGCTCGCCGCGGCCGGTGGCGCCGAGATCCTCGATACCCGCCACCTCCGTCGCGAAGCGCACGCAGCGGGTGCACTGGATGCAGCGGTTCATCGACGTCTTGACCAGCGGCCCAAGCTCCTTGTCCGGCACCGCCCGCTTGTTCTCGTGGAAGCGGCTGCGGTCATAGCCGTAGGCCATCGCCTGGTCCTGCAGGTCGCATTCGCCGCCCTGGTCGCAGATCGGGCAGTCCAGCGGATGGTTGATCAGCAGGAATTCCATCACGCCGTTGCGCGCCTTTTTCACCATCGGCGTGTTGGTGTGGATCACCATGCCTTCCATCACCGGCATGGCGCACGAGGCGATCGGCTTGGGCGCCTTTTCCTGCTCGACCAGGCACATGCGGCAATTGCCGGCGATGGAGAGCCGCTCGTGGTAGCAGAAGCGGGGAATCTCGATGCCGGCCATCTCGCAGGCCTGCAGCACCGAGATGCCGGCCGGCACCTCGATCTCGATTCCGTCGATCTTCATCTTCGGCATGATGGCCTACTCCGCCGCCATCCGGCGCGTCTTCGACTCGTTGATCCGCCGCTCCATCTCCGGACGGAAATGGCGGATCAGGCCCTGGATCGGCCACGCCGCGGCGTCACCCAGCGCGCAGATGGTGTGTCCCTCGACCTGCTTGGTGACGTCGTGCAGCACGTCGATCTCCTCGATCCGCGCATTCCCCACGACCATGCGCTCCATGACGCGCCACATCCAGCCCGTGCCTTCGCGGCAGGGCGTGCACTGCCCACAACTCTCGTGCTTGTAGAAATAGGCCAGCCGCGCGATCGCCTTGATGATGTCGGTCGACTTGTCCATCACGATTACGGCCGCCGTGCCCAGCCCCGACTGCACGTTGCGCAGGCTGTCGAAATCCATCAGCACGTCGTCGCAGATGGATTTGGGAATCAGCGGCACCGACGCGCCGCCGGGAATGACCGCCAGCAAATTGTCCCAGCCGCCGCGCACGCCGCCGGCATGTTTGTCGATCAGCTCGCGCAGGGGGATGCCCATGGCCTCCTCCACATTGCACGGCTTGTTCACGTGGCCGGAAATGCAGAAGAGCTTGGTGCCGGTGTTGTTCGGCCGTCCGATGCCGGCGAACCATGTCGCGCCGCGCCGCAGGATCGTGGGCGCCACGGCGATCGATTCGACGTTGTTGACGGTTGAGGGGCAGCCGTAGAGCCCGGCGCCCGCGGGGAACGGCGGCTTGAGCCGCGGCATGCCCTTCTTGCCCTCGAGACTTTCCAGCAGGGCCGTCTCTTCGCCGCAGATATAGGCGCCGGCGCCGCGATGGACGTAGACGTCGAAATCCCAACCCGAACCGCAGGCATTCCTGCCGATCAGGCCCGCGTCATAGGCCTGGCGGATCGCGGCCTCCAGCTTGACGGCCTCGTCATAGAACTCGCCACGCACGTAAATGTAGGCGACATGCGCCTTCATGGCGAAGCCAGCGACCAGGCAGCCCTCGATCAGCAGATGCGGATCGTGGCGCATGATGTCGCGATCCTTGCACGTGCCCGGCTCCGACTCATCGGCATTGACGACCAGGTAATGCGGCCGCTCGCCCACCTCCTTGGGCATGAACGACCACTTCAGCCCGGTCGGGAAGCCGGCACCGCCGCGCCCGCGCAGGCCGGATTTCTTGATCTCGTCGATGATCGCCGCCGGCCCCATCGCCAGCAGGGCCGCCGTGTTGTCCCAGATGCCGCGCCGGCGCGCGCCATCCAGACCCCAGTCGTCAAAGCCGTAGAGGTTCCTGAAGATGCGGTCTTCGTCCGCCAGCATCACCCTTCACTCCCTTTTCCTTCTCCCCGCGAAGGCGGGGAGAAGGTGCCCGAAGGGCGGATGAGAGGCTTCGCGGCGCCACGCCAAAGCTCGACACTGCGCTTGTGATCCAAACCTCGTGCGATCCGCAAGGCCGCGAAGCCCCTCACCTCCCATCGCTGGCGCGATGGGCCCCTCCTCTCCCCGCCTTCGCGGGGAGAGGGCAGGGAAATGTCCGTGAGAACACGCAGGTCCAGGGTCATCTGCGAATGCCTTGTCATTCTCGTGGCGCGGCGCCGCCGGGAATGGTCGTCAACGTCGTCGGGCCGCCGACGGGCGCCGACGACTGCCTGTCGATCTGCGGTCCCGCCTTCGGCATCTCGCCCCGCCGCAGCGCTTCCAGCAGGCGGCGCGTGGAGTCCTCGTCGAGGTCCTCGTAGAAATCGTCGTTCACCTGGATGACGGGCGCGTTGACGCAGGCGCCCAGACACTCGACCTCCACCGTGGTGAACAGGCCATCGGCGCTGATCTCGCCGGGCGCCACGCCCGTGACCTCGCGGCATGTCTTCATCACGGCGTCCGAGCCGCGCAGCCAGCAGGGCGTGGTGGTGCAGACCTGGAGCAGGTAGCGCCCGCGCGGCTTCAGATGGAACATCGTATAGAAGGTGGCGACCTCGTAGACGCGGATCGGCGCCATGTCGAGCAGCGAGGCCACGTGGTCCATAGCCGCGCGCGGCAGCCAGCCGCCGGCCTGGCGCTGCGCCAGATCGAGACAGCCGATCACGGCACTGGCCTGCCGGTCCGCCGGATAGCGGGCGATCAGCGCGCGGACCTTCTCCATGTTCTCCGGCGTGAACGAAAAGGATTCGACGCGAGGTACGTCCTGCGGGTCGGCGGTAATCATGGCCATGATGTCCGCCCTCCTACCGGTCGACTTCGCCGAACACGATGTCGAGCGAGCCGATATTTGCCGACAGGTCGGCGAGCATGTGGCCCTTGCTCATCATGTCCAGCGCCTGGAGGTGCGGGAAACCGGGCGCGCGGATCTTGCAGCGATAGGGCTTGTTGGTGCCATCGGACACGACATAGACGCCGAACTCGCCCTTGGGCGCCTCGACGGCGGCATAGGCCTCGCCGGCCGGTACCTTGTAACCCTCAGTATAGAGCTTGAAGTGGTGGATCAGGGCTTCCATCGAGGTCTTCATCTCGGCGCGCCGCGGCGGCGCGATCTTGCGGTCATCGACGCGCACCGGGCCGCTCACCGTGCGCAGCGCGTCAATGCACTGCAGCATGATGCGGTGGCTCTGGCGCATTTCCTCCATGCGCACCAGGTAACGCGCGAAGCAGTCGCCGGTCTTGCCCACAGGAATCTCGAAATCGACCTTTTCGTAGACATCGTAGGGCTGCGCGCGGCGCAGATCCCAGGCGACGTTGGAAGCGCGCAGCATGGGCCCGGAAAAGCCCCATGCGATCGCGTCCCCGGCGCTCACCGTGCCGATATCGACCGTCCGCTGCTTGAAGATGCGGTTCTCGGTGATCAGCACTTCCAGGTCGTCGATGAAGGTCGGGAACTGCTCGCACCACGCCTTGATCCGGTCCAGCATGCCCGCCGGCAGGTCCTGATGCACGCCGCCGGGCCGGAAATAGGCCGCGTGCATGCGCGAGCCGGACACGCCCTCATAGAACTCCATCAGCAGCTCGCGCTGCTCGAAGCCCCACAGGGTGGGCGTCAGCGCGCCCACGTCCATCGCGAAGGTGGTGACGTTCAGCAGGTGGTTCAGGATGCGCGTGATCTCGGAGAACAGCACGCGGATCCACTGGGCGCGTTCGGGCGGCGTGATCTCCAGCAGCCTCTCGACGGCCAGCGCGAAGGAATGCTCCTGGCACATCGGCGAGACGTAATCGAGACGGTCGAAGTACGGCACCGCCTGCAGGTAAGTCTTGTACTCGATCAGCTTCTCGGTACCGCGATGCAGCAGGCCGATATGCGGATCGCAGCGCTCCACGACCTCGCCGTCCATCTCGACGACGAGCCGCAGCACGCCGTGCGCCGCCGGATGCTGCGGGCCGAAGTTGAAGGTGAGGTTCTTGATGGCGACGTCGGACATCAGTTCTTGCTCGCCTTCTCGTCGCCGGGCAGCACGTAGCGCGCGCCTTCCCACGGGCTCAGGAAGTCGAAGCGGCGGAACTCCTGCGCCAGCTTCACCGGCTCGTAGATCACCCGCTTCTGCTCCTCGTCGTAGCGCAGCTCGACGAAGCCCGTGAGCGGGAAATCCTTGCGCAGTGGGAATCCTTCGAAACCGTAGTCAGTAAGAATGCGCCGCAGGTCGGGATGGTCGGCGAACCAGACACCGTACATGTCCCACGTTTCGCGCTCGAACCATGTTGCTGCCGGATGGATGGCCGATACCGACGGCACCGGCGTCTGCTCGTCCGTGGCAAGCTTGACCCGGACACGCTGGTTCAGGCGGTGGCTCAGCAGGTGATAGACGACATCAAAGCGCTGCGGCCGTTCCGGATAATCCGCGCCGCAGACATCCACAAGCTGCCGGAACAGGCATTTCGGATCGTCGTGCAGGAAGTTCATCAGCGCCAGCAGATGCGTGGCGGTCGTCTGCACGGTCAGCTCGCCCAGCCTGATCGTGGACGCAACAACGGCATCGCCGCTGGTGGCGGCGATGTGAGCGCTGAGTTCCTTGAGCTTTTCGTCCATGGCGCAGCTTCAACGGACCAGGGTGCCGGTGCGGCGAATCTTCTTCTGCAGTTGCAGGACGCCATAGAGCAGCGCCTCGGCCGTCGGCGGACAGCCGGGGACGTAGATATCGACCGGCACGATGCGATCGCACCCGCGCACCACGGAATAGCTGTAATGATAGTAGCCACCGCCATTGGCGCAGGAGCCCATGGAAATCACGTAGCGCGGCTCGGCCATCTGGTCGTAGACCTTGCGCAGCGCCGGCGCCATCTTGTTGGTAAGCGTGCCGGCCACGATCATGATGTCCGCCGAGCGCGGGCTCGGCATCGGCGCCACGCCGAAACGATCCAGATCGTAGCGGCTCATCCAGGTGTGGATCATCTCCACGCCGCAGCAGGCCAGCCCGAAGGTGAGGCCCCAGAGCGAACCGGAGCGCGCCCAGGACACCAGCTTGTCGAGCTGGGCCACGACAAAGCCCTTGTCCGCCAGCTCGCCCTCGAGCGCGCGGTTCAGCGCGGCGGTGCCGGCGGCGGGATCGGCAGCCGTCACTCCCATTCGAGAGCTCCCTTCTTCCATTCGTAAACGAAACCGACGGTGAGAATGCCGAGGAACAGCATCATCGACCAGAAGCCGAACGTGCCGATATCCTTGAACGCCACCGCCCAGGGAAACAGGAACGCAACCTCGAGGTCGAAGATGATGAACAGGATGGCGACCAGATAGAAACGCACGTCGAACTGGGCCCGCGCGTCGCTGAAGGGCGCGAAGCCGCACTCGAAGGGCGACAGCTTCTCCGAATCCGGCGCCTGCCGGGCGATGAGGTAAGAAGCACCGACCATGGCGATGGTCAGACCGGCGGCGATGCCGATGAAGACGAGGATCGGCAGGTATTCGATCAGCAACGCGTCCATCGCTTCCCCTCGTCCGGCGGCCGCCGCGGGCAACCTGACCGGCTCGCGCTGCCGCATTCTTGGTGCGTTCCGGCGTGCGCGGGAGGGGCCAGGCTGGAGACGAATCGTCTCACCCCTTGCCGGACGGGGCCGACCTGCCCTTCCCTCCCTGAGAAGTGGCGCGAGCGACGGGACTCGAACCCGCGACCTCCGGCGTGACAGGCCGGCGTTCTAACCAACTGAACTACGCCCGCGCATGGCCTCGTTGGCGGGCGCACGTTTAGACGTCCGGGCCCCTGCGTGTCAATGAAAAGGGGCGGCGCAAGCCGCGGTTCCCCTTGATTTTCAGAGGACTGGCGAAACGCCTGGCGGTGGCGCCTGGTGGGCGATGACGGACTCGAACCGCCGACCCCCTCGGTGTAAACGAGATGCTCTACCAACTGAGCTAATCGCCCTTGCGCCGTCGCGGTCATATCACAGGGACCGGTGGCGACGCACGCGGCAAGCGCCGGTCAGTTCAACGCGTCCTTCAGCCCGCGGCCGGCCTTGAACTTCGGCTGCACCGCCGGCGCGATCTTGATCGGCTCTCCGGTGCGCGGATTGCGGCCCACGCCGCCCTTGCGCTTCGTGGCGTAAAACGTGCCGAACCCCACGATCAGCACCCTGTCCTTCTTCTTCAGGGCGCGGGTAATGGAGGCAAACACCGCATCGACGGCCTCGGCGGCGCCGCTCTTGGACAAATTCGTCGCGTTCGCCACCGCCGCGATAAGATCGTTCTTGTTCATGTCCGGAGGGGCCCCTTTGCTGACTGCGCTTGTTCGCCAGTCTAGGAGCCCCCTTCACCCGCCGTCAAGATTTAGGGGCTGTGGCCGCGTGCGGGTGCCGCATGTAGCGCCTGTCCTGCTGGGACCGCGCGGCTCCGGCTGCGCACCGGCGCGCCAGCGCCGGATTATGAGCGCGGTGGGAGCCGCGCGGTCCCAGTGAAGAAGAATCCCTCGGATAACAAAAAAAGCCGTCATCCCTCGCTACGTTCGGGATGACGGCCTGGCGAAGGCCGGCCCGCTCGCTAGTGCGTCATGACGCCTTCGACGGCGTCCTCGCCGGAGGCGGCGGGGACGTCGGCTTCGGCTTCCGTCCACTCGATCGGCACCAGCGGTTTGCTGAGCGCCCGAGCCAGAACCTCGTCGACCATGCTCACCGGAACAATCTCCAGTGCTTTCTTAACATTGTCCGGTATCTCCGCGAGATCCTTCTCGTTTTCCTTCGGGATCAGCACCGTCTTCAGGCCGCCGCGCAGGGCCGCCAGCAGCTTCTCCTTCAGCCCACCGATGGGCAGGACCCGGCCGCGCAGGCTGATCTCGCCGGTCATGGCCACGTCCTTGCGCACCGGAATGCCGGTCAGCACCGAGACGATCGACGTGCACATCGCCACGCCCGCGGAGGGCCCGTCCTTGGGCGTTGCCCCCTCCGGTACGTGGACGTGGATGTCCCGGCGCTCGAAGACCGTGGGCTTGATGCCGAACGACACGGCCCGCGAGCGCACATAGGATTTCGCGGCCTGGATCGACTCCTGCATCACGTCGCCCAGCTTGCCGGTGATGGTCATGCGACCCTTGCCGGGGACCAGCACCGCCTCGATCTGAAGCAGCTCGCCGCCGACCTCGGTCCATGCCAGGCCCGTGGTGACGCCCACCATGTCCTCGGTTTCCGCCTCGCCGAAGCGGAACTTGCGCACGCCGGCGTACTTCTCGAGGTTCTTCGACGTGACCTTCACCTTGGACACGCCGTCCATCAGGATTTCCTTGACGGCCTTGCGCGACAGGTTGGCAATCTCGCGCTCCAGATTCCGCACGCCCGCCTCGCGGGTGTAGTAGCGGATCAGGTCGCGAATGGCCTCGTCCTTGATCTGGATTTCGCCGTCCTTCAGCCCGGCGCCGGAGATCTGCTTCGGCGCCAGGTGCTTCTTGGCGATCTCGATCTTCTCGTCCTCGGTGTATCCCGCCAGCCGGATGATCTCCATGCGGTCCAGCAGCGGCTGCGGCATGCGCAGGCTGTTGGCCGTAGTGATGAACATCACGTCCGACAGGTCGTAGTCGACCTCAAGGTAGTGGTCGTTGAACGTGTTGTTCTGTTCCGGATCCAGCACTTCCAGCAGCGCCGCCGACGGGTCGCCGCGCCAGTCGGCGCCCAGCTTGTCGACCTCGTCCAGCAGGATCAGCGGATTGGACGACTTCGCCTTTTTCATCGACTGGATGATCTTGCCGGGCATCGAGCCGATGTAGGTGCGGCGGTGGCCGCGGATCTCGGCCTCGTCCCGCACGCCGCCCAGCGACATGCGCACGAAGTTGCGGCCCGTGGCCTTGGCCACCGACTTGCCCAGCGACGTCTTGCCCACGCCCGGCGGGCCGACGAGGCACAGGATCGGCCCCTTCATCTTTTCGGTGCGTTGCTGCACCGCAAGATACTCGAGGATGCGTTCCTTGATCTTCTCCAGCCCGTGGTGATCAGCGTCGAGGATCTGCTGCGCACCCTTCAGGTCCTTCTTGATCTTGGTACGCTTCTTCCATGGCACCGACAGCATCCAGTCGAGGTAGTTGCGTACTACCGTGGACTCGGCGGACATCGGACTCATGGTGCGCAGCTTCTTGACCTCGGCCAGCGCCTTCTCGCGCGCCTCCTTGCTGAGCTTGGTCTTCTTGATGCGCGATTCGAGCTCGGACACCTCGTCCTTGCCGTCCTCGCCCTCACCCAGCTCCTTCTGGATCGCCTTGAGCTGCTCGTTGAGATAGTACTCGCGCTGCGTCTTCTCCATCTGACGCTTCACGCGGTTGCGGATCTTCTTCTCGACCTGCAGGACGCTGATCTCGCCTTCCATCATGGCGTAGATCTTCTCCAGCCGCTCGGAAACCGATTCGATCTCCAGCAGCGCCTGCTTGTCAGCGATCTTGAGCGCCAGATGCGATGCGATGGTGTCGGCGAGCTTGGATGGATCATCGATCTTGTTGATCGAGACCACGACCTCGGCCGGCACCTTCTTGTTGAGCTTCACGTACTGCTCGAACTCGCTGGCCACCGTGCGCCCCAGCGCCTCGACCTCGGGGTTATCCGCCGGCGGCTCGTCCAGCACCGTGGCATAGGCCTCGAAGAAGTCGGCCCGGTCGGTGAAGTCGGAAATGCGCGCGCGCCGGCCACCCTCGACCAGCACCTTCACCGTGTCATCGGGCAGCTTCAGGAGCTGCAGGACGGTGCCCACCGTGCCGACACGGTGGATATCGTCCGGACCCGGATCGTCCTGGGCGGCGTTCTTCTGCGCGACCAGCAGGATCTGCTTGTCGTCGCCCATCACCTCTTCCAGGGCGCGCACCGATTTCTCGCGGCCGACAAAGAGCGGCACGATCATGTGCGGGAAAACGACGATGTCGCGCAGCGGCAACACCGGGAAGAGCGGTCCACGGGGGTTGGAACTCATCACGCCTCACTTTGACCTTCGCGGTCTATATGCCGCCGCCGGCCGGGGGATGCCAGCACAGCATACCGGACAATCCGGTCCATTTGCCTGTGAACAGATGGCGATCCGTGACGCACGTTCAAGGATGGCCCGCCTGTACGGACCTTAACCCCTCAATCGCTGAGGAATTCCCCAACCGAATGCAATCGCCCTATCGCGCTGCGAAATGCCGACTCAAGCGCCTGCCGGCGCCTCAAGCTCCTTGCGCTCGCTGTAGGTATACAGCGGCTGGGCCCGGCCTTCGACGACCTCGCGGTTGACCACCACCTCGTCGACCGCCTGCAGGCCGGGCAATTCGTACATGGTGTTCAGCAGGATGGCTTCCATGATCGAGCGAAGCCCCCGGGCGCCGGTCTTGCGCGCGATCGCCTTCTGGGCAACGCAGCGCAGCGCATCCTCGGTGAACTTCAGGCGGGTACTCTCCATGTCGAACAGTCGCTGGTACTGGCGCACCAGCGCGTTCTTGGGCTTGGTCAGGATCTCGACCAGCGCCTGCTCGTCCAGATCGTCGAGTGTCGCCACGACCGGCAGGCGGCCGACGAACTCGGGGATCAGGCCATATTTCAGCAGGTCCTCGGGCTCCAGATCGCGCAGGATCTCGCCGGTGCGCCGGTCGTCCGGCCCCCGTACCTCGGCGCCGAAGCCGATCGAGGTGCCCTGGCGGCGGTGCGAGATGATCCGCTCCAGCCCGGCGAAGGCGCCACCGCAGACGAACAGGATGTTGGTCGTATCGACCTGCAGGAATTCCTGCTGCGGATGCTTGCGTCCACCCTGCGGCGGGACGCTGGCGATCGTGCCTTCCATGATCTTCAGCAGCGCCTGCTGCACACCCTCGCCCGACACGTCGCGCGTGATCGAGGGGTTGTCGGACTTGCGGCTGATCTTGTCGACCTCGTCGATGTAGACGATGCCGCGCTGCGCCCGTTCGACGTTGTAGTCCGAGGCCTGCAACAGCTTCAGGATGATGTTTTCGACATCCTCGCCGACATAGCCCGCCTCGGTGAGCGTCGTGGCGTCGGCCATCGTGAAGGGCACGTCCAGCATGCGCGCCAGCGTCTGCGCCAGCAGCGTCTTGCCCGAGCCGGTGGGGCCGATCAGCAGGATGTTCGACTTGGCGAGCTCGACGTCGTTGTTCTTGGCGCCGTGATGCAGGCGCTTGTAATGGTTGTGGACGGCGACCGAGAGCACCTTTTTGGCGTAGTCCTGCCCGATCACGTAGTCGTCGAGGATCTGGCGGATTTCCCGCGGGGTCGGCACGCCGTCCTTGGACTTCACCAGGGTGGTCTTGTTCTCCTCCCGGATGATGTCCATGCACAGTTCGACGCACTCATCGCAAATGAATACCGTCGGCCCGGCGATCAGCTTGCGGACCTCGTGCTGGCTCTTGCCGCAGAACGAACAGTAGAGCGTGTTCCGCGAATCGCCGCCGGTCTTGTTCGTCGCCATGGGCGTACTCTGCCTCCAGAACGCACCGTCCGGCACGCTATAACTATGTTACGCTTGCCGGTCCCTCAGGCACAACCTCAAAATATTGTGGGTATGACTGCAGGCCGCATGAACGGCCGCCCCACCGCAATTGTGCCGACTCAGCCTGTCTTCTGCTCTGCGGCCACGGGCCGCTTCAGCAGCACGTCATCGATCAGGCCAAACGATTTGGCCTCCTCGGGGCTAAAGAACTTGTCGCGATCCATCGACTGTTCAATGACGTCCAGCGGCTGGCCGGTATGTTCCATGTACATGCGGTTAAGCTTGTTGCGCGTCGCGAGAATCTCGCGCGCCTGGATCTCGATATCGGCCGCCTGCCCCTGTGCGCCACCTGACGGCTGGTGGATCATCAGCCGCGCATTGGGCAGCGCGAAACGTTTGCCCTTCTCGCCGGCGGTCAGCAGCAGCGAGCCCATGGACGCCGCCTGGCCGATGCATACCGTGGACACGCCGGGCCGGATGTAGCGCATGGTGTCGTAGATCGCGAGGCCGGACGAGACGACGCCGCCGGGGGAATTGATGTAGAACGCGATGTCCTTGGTCGGGTTCTCCGATTCCAGATACAGAAGCTGTGCGCACAGCAGTGTCGATACGTGGTCCTCGACCGGACCGCTGAGGAAGACGATGCGCTCCTTCAGCAGGCGTGACCAGATATCGTAGCCGCGCTCGCCGCGCGCCGTCTGCTCCACGACCATCGGCACGTAGATGTTGCTGTAGACCTCGAGGGGATCGCGCTCGCGGATCATTCTGCCTGTCCCTTTACCCCGGGCCGGCGGCCGGGCTCCTGTCGGAAACGGCTGACCGGCGAAAAATTCAAGCCTGCGTAGCACCGCAGAGATGGCGTGCGGCGTCCTCCGCCGCAAGCGTCACGCCGCTGCGCCCGCTTTCTCTTCCTCGTCGTCGCGCGCCGATTTCAGCAGTTCCTCGGGGGAAACCGGCTTGTCGGTGACCCGGGCCAGCTCGAGCGCGAAATCGATGGTCTTGTCCTCGAAAATCGGCGCGCGCAGACGATCGCGCATCTCGGGACTCTTCTGGTAGAACTCGAGCACCCGCCGCTCCTGGCCGGGGAAGCGCTGCGCTTCGCGCAGCACCGCCTGGTTTATCTCCGCAGCGCTGACCTCGATGTTGTTCTTGCGGCCGATCTCGGCCAGCAGCAGGCCCAGACGCACCCGCCGGTCGGCGATGGCGCGGTATTCGGCCTTCAGCTTTTCCTCATCCTCTTCAACCTTCTGGCCGGTCTTCTTTGCATCCTCGACCTGCTTCCAGATCGCCTCGAACTCCATGTCGACCAGACCCGATGGAACGGCGAACTTGCAGCGCTCCGCGAGCTGGTCGAGCAACTTGCGCTTGACGATGTTGCGCGAAACTTGCTGGTACTCCTGCTCGATGCGCTCGCGAACCGCCTTGCGCATGGCTTCCAGGCTGTCGAAGCCCGAGCTCTTGGCCAGCTCCTCGTCGATCGGCCGCGCCACGAGGTCGCGGATTTCCTTCACCTTCACCTTGAAGGTGGCCTCCTTGCCGGCGAGCTCCTTCGCGCCGTATTCGGCGGGAAACGTAACCTTGACATCGCGCTCTTCGCCGGCGCTGGCCCCGACGAGCTGATCCTCGAAGCCAGGGATGAGGCTGGCCGAGCCGATCTCCAGCGTGTAGTCCGTGGCCGTCCCGTTGGGGAACGCCGTGCCATCGACATAGCCCGTGAAGTCGATCTTCACCATGTCGCCCTTTGCGGCCGGGCGAGGCGATGCCAGCTCCCTCTCCTCCTTGTTGGCGGCCGCGATGCGCTCCATCGCTTCATCGACCGCCTTCTCCTCCACGGCAACCTTCGGCCGCTCCAGCTCGATGGCGCCGAAATCGACGTCATCAATCTCGGGCATGACCTCGACAGTGACGTCGAATTCCAGATCCTTGTCCTCGCCCAGCGCCTTCACCTCGATGTTCGGCTGCAGGGCGGGACGCAATTTGTTGTCCTCGACCGTCTTTTCGATGCTGTCGCTGACCGCCTTCTGGACCGCCTCGCCGAACAGCGCCTGGCCGAACTGCTTGCGCAGCAGGTGTACCGGCACCTTGCCGCGGCGGAAGCCGGGCATCACCGCCGTCTTCGACATCTCGCTCAGCCGGCTGTCGACCTGGCCGGCGAGCGTCGCCTGGGGCACCACGACCTTGTAGGCGCGCTTCAGTCCTTCATTGGTGATTTCGGTGATGTGCATGTGTCGAGGATCCGGTGAACCCTGGTTGTCCGTTGGTGCGGGCGGAGGGACTTGAACCCCCATGCCTTGCGGCGCCAGAACCTAAATCTGGTGTGTCTGCCAATTCCACCACGCCCGCGGAGCGGCCGCGGCCAAGGCGCGCCTTCTAGCCTGCACGCACTGGTGGGTCAAAGGGTTATCGCCAGCTCCGACAGCACCGCGGGCACTGTCGCCGGCAGGTCTTCGGCGATCAGGCCAGGCCCCACCCGGGTGGCCGCGGCACCGTGCATCCACACCGCTGCCGCCGCGGCTGGGAACGGGCTCATGCCCTGTGCGGCGAGCCCGGCCACCATGCCCGCCAGCACGTCGCCAGCACCTGCAGTGGCCAGCCACGGCGGCGCGTTGTCATTAATAACGACACGGCCGTCGGGGGCGGCCACGACCGTGTCGGCACCCTTCAGCAGCACCACCGCACCGGCCCGCCGGGCCGCCTGGCGGGCGCGCTCCAGCTTGCCCCGCTCCTTGCCGATGTCGGGGAACAGACGCGCGAATTCCCCCTCGTGCGGCGTGAGGATGGCGCCTTCCAGGGCCGCGGCGTTTCCGGCGAAAGCCGTCAGCGCATCGGCATCGAGCACGCAGGTCCGGCCGGTAGCCAGCGCGTCAGTGACCTGCTGCCGCGTCGCGGGGTTTGCACCGGCGCCTGGACCGATCACGAAGGCGTTGCGGCGTGGGTCGGCCGTCAGGCCGCGGAAGGCGCCGGGCCCCTCGAGGGGCACGACGATGTTGCCGGCCTCGGCCGCCTGGTAGACCGGCATCGCCTGGGGCGGGGCCGCGATGGTCACCAGCCCCGCGCCCACCCGCCGCGCCGCCAGCGCCACAAGCCGCGCCGCACCGGTCATGCGGCTGCCACCCACCACCAGCACGTGGCCGCGTACGTATTTGTGGTCGGCAAGCGAGGGCTGCCGCAGCTCCAGGCGCCACAGACGCGGATCGTTGCGCCATTGGCGGGGGCCCACCTCGTCCAGCGCCGCCGGCGAGATGCCGATATCGGCCACCACAAGTTCGCCGCCCAGCACCCGGCCATTGACCAGCAGATGCGCCGGCTTGCGTCGAAAGAAGGTGACGGTCAGTGCGCATTTCGGGGCGCAGCCCAGGATCTGGCCGCTGTCGCCGGCCAGCCCGCTGGGCAGGTCGACCGCGACGCACGACAGCCCCGCATCGTTGATCGCCCGGATGATTTCCGCCCCAACCCCTTCAATCGGCCGCCCCAGCCCGGCGCCAAACAGCGCGTCCACCACCAGCGGCCGGCCCTCCAGCACGACGGGCGCCAGCGCCTCCACCGGTCCGTGCCATAGCCCGGCCGGCCGCGCGCCCGGTAGCGCCGCCACCCGCACCGGCCAGCCCGCCGCCCCGAGGTGACGCGCCACCACGAAGCCGTCGCCGCCATTGTTGCCGGGCCCGCACAGCACCGCCACGGGCTGTGCCGGAAACCGCGCCATGATCGCGGCCGCCACCGCCGCACCCGCGCGTTCCATCAACTCGCGCGCCGGGATGCCCGCGCGCATGGCATGGCGCTCCGCCGCCTGCATCTCGGCGCACGTCAGCAGGGCGAGATCGTCGATCATGGCGGCTGGGATCGTACCGGAATTTGGGGCGGCCGACCGGATTCGAACCGGCGACATCCAGAATCACAATCTGGCGCTCTAACCAACTGAGCTACGGCCGCCATCGGGCCGGGCAACGCCCGGAAAACCGGCGCGTAGGTACTCCGCAGCCCCAGTTGCGTCAAGGTTCGCTGTGCTCGCTGGCCGTAGCGCGCAGTTCGGAGGGCGTGATGCCATAGTGCCGGCGAAAGGCACGGTTGAAGTAGGACAGATCACCGAAGCCGGCATCGAGCGCGATGGCGCTGATCTTCACGCTGGCATGGCGCGGATCGGCCAGCAGGCGGTGCGCGCGTGCAAGGCGTTGCGCCAGAACGTACCCGGTAAAGGTCGTGCCCTCGCGTTCGAACAGCCGCTGGACCCACCGCGGCTTGACCCGGTGCTGCGCGGCGATCGTCGCCACCGACAAGTCGGGCTGATCGAGCCGGTTTGCAATGTCCTGCTTGATCGCACGCAAACGCGCTGCGCGCGCACCGCGGCATCCGGCAATTTCCGCTGCATCGCGCGTGGCGCCGATAGCAAGCGCAACGAGATCGTGAACGTGGGTCACGGCCTGCCGGCGCAGCTCGGGTGCTTCGAAGGTTTCTGCTTCCTCGAGAAGGCCGAAGTAGCCGACGAGAAGCCGCAGCGCGGGATTGTCCGCGGGGATCAGCCGCCCATACGCGGCGTCAAGGTCGGTAACCAGCGGCGCGAGCAGGCGCACCGGCACGCGCAGCAGGCGGACGCATCTCTGATCCGGTCCGCCGAACAAGGCAGGCTCGGCGCCGGTGAGGATGACCGCTTCGCCCGGTCCCATCGCGAGCGGGCGGCCGAGATGATGGACCTCGTAGCCGGCGGCGAACCCACAGATCACGACGACGTCATCGTGCTCGATGAACTCGCGGGACCGCCGATAGATCGCTGCCGAACGGGAGGCCGTATACAGGAACAGGCCGGGCATCTGGCGCAGCGTCACGGCGGTATGGAAGGCTTCTCCTGCCAGCGGCTCGACATGCACCTTCTGCAAATTGCGGCCGAGGATCTCGTGCAGGGCATCGAGGCGCTGGCGCGGCGCGTAGTCCTCGGTCGAGAACCGCACGACGCTGCAATCGCTGCCATTGCCGGTTGCGATAGTGCCCGAAGTCCTCATGAACCAGACCCGCCTCGATGCCAGCGTCTTTAGCCGCAGATGGCTGTCGCGCGCAACTCGGAGGGCGTCACGCCGTAGCGCCGGCGAAACGCGCGGTTGAAATAGGACAGATCCCCGAAGCCGGTATCGAGCGCGATCGCGCTGATCTTCATGCTGGCACGGCGCGGATCGGTCAGCAGGCGGTGGGCGCGCGCAAGGCGCTGCGCGAGAACGTACTCCGTAAAGGTCGTGCCCTCGGCTTCGAACAGCCGCTGGAGCCAGCGCGGCCTCACCCGGTGCTGCGCGGCGATCAGCGCCACCGACAGGTCAGGCTGGTCGAGCCGGTTGGCGATGTCCTGCTTGATGGCGCGCAACCGCGCCGCGCGCCCGCCCCGGCTCCGGGCGGTTTCGGCGGCGTCGCGTGTCGCGCCGATGGCCAGCCCCATGAGGTCGTGGATATGCGTCACGACCTGCCGTCGCAGGTCAGGCGCAGCGAAATCCTGGGTCTCCTCGATGAGGCCGATATAGCAGGTCAGCAGCCGCAGCGCGGGATTGTGCGCGGGGATGCGCTGACAACACGCGGCGTCCAGGTCGGCGACGGACGGCGACAGGACGCGCCGTGGCGCCCGCACGTTGATGTACTGGCCGCAGCTCGGCACCTTCAGGCAGGCCGGTTCCGACGTGATCATCACGCTCGCCTCGCCCGGCTTCAGATCGAGCAGGCGGCCGCGCTGATGCACCTCGCAGCCGGAGGTCAGGCCGACGGTGATGAACACATCGTCGCTGTCGATGAATTGCCGCGGCAGACGATAGATCGCTGCCGATCGGCGGGCCTTCGCGATCCCCAGGCCCGGCATGCGCCACAGGGTGACGTCGGTACGAAATGGCTCGTCCGGGAGAGGCTCGATGTCCCGCCTGGACAGCGTTCGCCCGTAGACGTCACGGCATGCATCAAGGCGCTCGTGCGGCGCGTAGTCCTCGGTCGAGAACCGGACGATGGAGCAATCGCTGCGATCGCCGGTTGCGATAATGCCCGCAGTGCTCATGACCAGGCCCGCCTTCGATGTTGACCGTCTTCGTGCCTGCCGCTTCACCCAACGTATCAAATTTACGGCGCAACGGAAATGAGTGATTACTAACTGGCGCTTCAGTCCTACTTTATTGTCGTGCCCGTCCAAGAGGGGACGTGCCGGGATCAGTAGTGTGAACACACATGGGTCCCGCAACTTCCCGTTCGGCGACAAGGAGCGTTGGATGAGCCAGGTATCTCTTCCCCGCGAGAGCAAGGGCGCCGCGGTCGCCATTCTCAAGACCAGCATGACGCTTGACGCCCACACCAGGAACGGGCTGACGCCGCTGCGGGTGTGGGGCATCATCCGCGCCGAGGCCAGGCGGATCGGATTCCGCGAATGGCTGGGCGAACAGATCATCCCGCACGACATTTCCCCCAACGTTCCCGTGCTGGGTCGCCTCGGTCCCCTGGCGCGCAAACTGCACGGATGGACCGGCGGGCAGGGCCCGGGTCAGCTCTATGTGGCGGCGTACAACGATGTGCGGTCGAAGCTGAAACCCGAACTGGATCAGTTTCTCGCGCATATGGGGACGGACCACTGCAATTCGGGCGCACACCGGCTGCCCCTGACCCTGAAGGGCTATCCCGTGGATGTCATCAACCCGATCACCGCTGATTTCTTCATTGCCGGGTATCTTGCCCTTCGGGTCAAGGACGCGGGGAAACCAGGCCGCCCGATAGACGATCAGTGGCAAATCGGCATCGGCCTTTACTTCGGCGCCCGCCGATCGATCGTCGACGCACAAACGGCCATCAACCCGCAAGACCCGGCAAGCGTCCTCACGTACCCGCCCATCAAGGCCTGGCTGGAGCGTTCAGGCAATGAAGTGCACAGGAACGTGGCAGCCTATATCGATGAGGTCTTCCGCTGCCGGATCTGACACACGCTCAACGCCGGCAGGCGGCGCCGATCCATGTCCGCAGGCGAACTGACAGGCTGGCTGGCCGCGGCCCTGACCCTGCTGACCTTCTCCATGCAGTCGATGCTCGCTCTGCGTATCGCGGCGGTGGCCTCCAACCTGTCGTTCATTGCTTACGGGACAGTCGCGCTTCTGGAGCCGGTCATTGTTCTCCATCTTCTGTTATTGCCGTGCAATCTCTTCCGGCTCTGGCAATTGCTGGCGGCGCGACGGCCCCGTGCGCCCGCTGTCGGCGACATAGACTCCACGACATCGCCAGACCGTGCACGCCGCGACTGGCTGATCGTCAGCACATCCGACTCTCACTGCTTATAGCCGCAGATCATTCGCAATCCTGATTACCCGCCTCGCTCCGCTGGGCGAACACGGGGACGAGAGAACCGCTTCATGGTTCGACAAGTTCACCATGAAGGCAATTTCGACGCGGCGTTCGCTCGCGTATGGATCGGCGGAGCGAGGCGGGTAAACAGGTACGCGAATGCGCTGCTTGCAAAGCGGCGCGCAAAGGGCGAGTTCGGGGGAGTCGCCATGCGTACCGCCTATCTTGCCGCCGAAGGATTCGAGCCGCAGCTCGCGGAGGAGCTGCGCCGTGCCCAGGTGCGCGTGGTTATGATCCACGGGCGCCTGTTCGTGACCGAGGGTGCTGCCGTGGCGAGCGCCTGGGCGGCCAATGTCTGGCATGACGTGCAGGAAGCCTCGATTGCCTCGATCAGCGATGCGGCGACGAAGCTGCGCGCCATACAGCGCAACTGGGCAATGTACACACCCCTGCATCACCGGCGCGCCGCGCTGATCCAGAATCGCCTGCCGCATGTATCGGCAAGGCCCCTGGAGTTTCCTTCCGATCCGCCGCAGGCGCCGCTGGGTTCATGGACGCTGCTGGCGCCGGACAGGCTCCTCCATGCAGCGCGATGCGATTCGCCATTCCCCAACGGCGAAATCACCTTCGTCGAGGACCGGTCGGGACCGCCCAGCCGAGCCTATCTCAAGCTCTGGGAGGCGTTCACCCGGCTCGGTGTGCGACCCCGTGCGGGCGAGCTGTGTCTGGATCTGGGTGCCGCGCCGGGCGGCTGGACCTGGGTGCTGGCAAAACTTGGCGCACGCGTCATCGCCGTCGACAAGGCAGCGCTCGACCCGGCTGTGGCGGCGATGCCCGGCGTCGAATGGCGCAACGAGAGTGCCTTCGCGCTTGATCCTGCGCACTTCCAGCGCATCGACTGGCTATGTGCAGACATCATTTGCTATCCGCCGCGGCTGCTGGCACTGGTGCAGCGCTGGCGTGCGACCGGGAATGTCCGAAACTTCGTCTGCACACTCAAATTCCAGAGTGCCACCGATCACGACACGGCAGCCAAATTCCTGGTCATTCCCGGCACCCGGCTGTTTCATGCGCACCACAACAGGCACGAACTCACATGGGCGCTGATTGGGCCAGACCCCCAAGGTGTTGCGATGTGAGCGGCCCTTTCCCGTATTCCGGAACGCCTGCGGCATCTGAATTGCATCGAAAGACCATGCCCACTAGTGTGCGCACCCGGCCGCGAGGACGCACGCGTTGCCCGATGAATCGAGAAGCGAACGGAGACCTGGCGAGTGAGTGATGCGATGCGTCTGGCCGTCGATATCGGCGGCACGTTCACTGACGTGGTGTTGGAGATCGGCGATCCCCGGGCTGGCGGCAGGCGCCTCACGCGCAAGGTGCTGACGACGCCGCGCGCACCCGAAGAAGCCGTGATGAGCGGCACGCGCGCAATCCTGAACGATGCCAATCGCGGTTTTGCCGAGATTGATGTCTTCGTGCACGGCACGACCCTGGCGACGAACGCCGTGATCGAACGCAAGGGCGCGAAGACCGCGCTGATCGCCACCGAGGGATTCCGCGACACGCTGGAGATCGCCTACGAAAGCCGCTACGACCAGTATGACGTCTTCATCGAAAAGCCCCGGCAACTCGTGCCGCGCGCACTGCGCTTCACCGTGCCGGAGCGGCTCGACGTGCACGGCAGCGTACGCCTGCCGCTCGACGAGGCTGCCGTACGCGCCCTGGTGCCGGCCCTGCGGCGCGAGGAAATCGGCGCCGTGGCGATTGCCTACCTGCATTCCTACGCCAATCCGGTGCACGAGCTGCGCACGCGGGAGATCCTGCTGGAGGCGATGCCGGGACTGTCCATCACGCTGTCGTGCGAGGTCTGTCCGGAAGTACGCGAGTACGAGCGCACATCGACCGCAGTGGCGAACGCCTACATCCAGCCGCTGATGGCGGGTTACCTCGCACGGCTGCGCGACGGATTTGCAGCCGAGGGCTTCCGCGGCACGGTGTACCTGATGACGTCGGGTGGCGGACTGACGGCGCTGGAGACGGCGCGCAAGTTCCCGATCCGGCTTGTCGAATCCGGACCGGCGGGGGGCGCGATCCTGGCAGCCAACATCGCGGCGGAGCGCGGCGAGGACAAGGTGCTCTCCTTCGATATGGGCGGCACGACAGCCAAGATCTGTCTGATCCAGCACTACACGCCCTTCAAGTCCCGCAGCTTCGAGGTGGACCGCGCGGCACGGTTTCTCAAGGGCAGTGGCTTGCCGCTGCGGATCCCCGTCATCGAGATGGTCGAGATCGGCGCGGGCGGCGGGTCGATCGCGCGTGTCGATGAGCTCAAACGCATCGTCGTGGGACCGGAGAGCGCCGGCGCGGAACCGGGTCCCGCTTCCTACGGCCGCGGCGGCGACAGGCCGACCGTAACCGATGCCGATGTGGTGCTGGGCAAGATCGATCCGGCGCGGTTCGCCGGCGGCACGATCCACCTCGATGTCGAGAGCGCCCGCAAGGCGCTTGACGCGGCGATCGGCGGCGAACTGGCGCTGTCGGGCGAGATGGCGGCGTACGGTGTCGGCGAGATTGTCGATGAGAACATGGCCAACGCCGCGCGTGTGCATGCCGTCGAGCGCGGTGCGGTCATCGGCGAGCACACGATGATCGCCTTCGGCGGTGCGGCGCCTTTGCACGCCGCGCGGCTGGCGGAGAAGCTGGGGCTTGACCGCATCGTCGTGCCGCCCAACGCCGGTGTCGGGTCGGCTGTCGGCTTTCTGCAGGCGCCGGTGGCGTACGAGCTCATTCACTCGCGCTACATGCGACTGGACGAGTTCGATCCCGCAGCGGCCAACGCCCTCATTGACGAGATGGCGCGCGAGGCACATGCCCTGGTCGCGCCGGGCGCGCGCGGACAGAAGGTCGTCGAAACGCGGGTTGCCTATATGCGCTATGTCGGCCAGGGGCATGAGATCACCGTGCCGCTGCCGGTGCGGGCATTGACCGCCAAGGATGCTGACGCTCTGCGCACCACCTTCGAGAAGGAATATGCCGTGCTGTTCGAACGGCACATTCCGGGCGCCGCCATCGAGGTGCTGAGCTGGTCGGTCACGGTTTCGACCGAGGTACGGCGGCCCGAGCCGGTAACGCCGCCGGACCGGCAACCGCCGCCAAAGCCGGTGGGGACGCGCCGCTTCTTTGACGCCCGCCTGTCGCAGCACGTCGAGGTGCCGGTCTACTGGCGCAACGACCTTGTCCCGGGTTCAACGGTCACCGGACCGGCTATCATCGCCGAGGACGAGACCTCGACCTTCGTATCGGCAACATTCGAAGCGTGGCTCGATGCCGCAGGCGGCATCGTACTGGAGCGGAAAACATCGACGAGCCGCCCCCGGGCGGCCTAGAGTTTCCGCACGTAGCTGAGGATACCGCAGCATGTCGTCCAACAGTCTCGGCCAGATCGACCTGCAGATCATGTGGAACCGGCTGATCGCGGTCGTCGAGGAACAGGCGCAGACGCTGATGCGCACGGCCTTCAGCCCGATCGTGCGCGAGGCCGGCGACCTGTCGGCGGGCGTCTTCGACCTGAAAGGCCGCATGCTGGCGCAGGCCGTCACCGGCACGCCGGGTCATGTCAACTCGATGGCGGAGTCGGTGAAGCACTTCATCCGCCACTTCCCCACCCAGACGATGAAGCCGGGCGACATCTACATCACCAATGACCCGTGGATGGGCACCGGCCATACCAACGACTTCGTGCTGACGACTCCCTGCTTCAAGGACGGCCGGCTGGTGGCGCTGTTCTCCTGCACCAGCCATCTGACGGATATCGGCGGTATCGGTTTCGGCCCCGACGCTACAGACGTGTTCATGGAAGGCCTCTACATCCCGATGCTGAAGCTCGCGGATCAGGGGCGCATGAACGAAACCCTGCTGGCGATGATCCGGGCCAACACCCGCCTGCCGGTCGATACCGAGGGTGATGTCTACTCGCTGGCCGGCTGCAACGATATCGGCTGCCGGCGGCTGGTCGAGATGATGGAGGAGTTCGAGCTGGCCGATCTCGACACGCTGTCCGGCTTCGTCCTGGAGCGCAGCCGCGAGGCGGTCCTGGCCGAGGTCGCGAAATTGCCCAAGGGCTCCTGGCGCAACGAGATGATGATCGACGGCTATGACTCGCCGATCAGGCTGGCCGCCACCACGACGATCAGCGACAAGGGAATTCACGTCGATTACACCGGCACCGACCCGCAGGCCCGGCACGGCATCAACGTGCCGATCGCCTACACCACCGCCTACACCGTGTTCGGCCTTGGCTGCGTCGTCTCCGCACGCATTCCCAACAATGCCGGCTCGCTGGCGCCGCTCACGGTGTCGGCGCCGCCGGGCTGCATCCTCAATGCCCAGAAGCCGGCACCCGTCCTGTCACGCCACATTATCGGCCAGATGCTTCCCGATGTGGCCTTTGGCTGCCTGCGCCAGGCCGTTCCTGACCGGGTGCCTGCCGAGGGCACCTCGTGCCTGTGGAACCTGAACGTGCGCGGCATGGTGAAGGGCGGCGAAGGCGGCAACTACGGCTTCACCATGGCCGTCACCAGCAACGGCGGCACCGGCGCGCGGCCGCACGCCGACGGATTGTCGGCCACGGCCTACCCCTCCGGCGTGCGCGGCACGCCGGTCGAGATCGCGGAGTCGATCACGCCGCTGATCTTCTGGAAGAAGGAGCTGCGGCCCGACAGCGGCGGCGCCGGCACGCACCGGGGCGGCCTGGGCCAGATCATCGAGGTCGGCTCCGGCGTCGACATGCCGTTCGACCTGCTGGCCGCCTATGACCGCATCGACTATCCGCCGCGCGGCCGCGACGGCGGGCGGAATGGCGCGCCTGGCTATGTCGGCCTGAAATCGGGCAGGACGCTGAAGGGCAAGGGCTCACAGACGATCCCGCCCGGCGACCGGCTGGTGATCATGACCCCGGGCGGTGGCGGGCTGGGCGATCCGCGGCAGCGCGATCCGCAGGCGGTGGAGCAGGATGTCGCCGAAGGTCTGGTGTCGCCGCAATCGGCACAGGAGACGTACGGGTTGCAGCGCAAGGCAGCGGAGTAGCGTCCGCAGGACGGCAAGTGGCCTGAAACGGGGTGAACAACCAACAGGGAGCGCAATCATCATGAACAGCACACGCAGGACCTTCCTGGGCACGGCAGCCGGCGGCGCTGCGATGGCGATCGGCGTGCGTGCCGCGCAGGCCGGAGTGACGTGGGATCTCTCAACGGTGTGGCCGGACGGCAACTTCCATACGCAGAACGCCAAGCGCTTTGCGGAGGAAGTGAAGAAGGCCACCGGCGGCGAGGTCGAGATCGTCGTGAAAGCCGGCGGCCAGCTTGGCTTCAAGGGACCCGAACACCTGCGCGCGGTGCGCGACGGCCTGGTGCCCATCGCCGACGTGCTCAACATCCAGCAGATCGGCGACGAGCCGATCCTCGGCACCGAGTCGATTCCTTTCCTCGTGAGCTCGGCGGACGAGCTGAAGGTGCTGCACAAGTACCTGCGGCCGGAGTTCGAGAAGGTGGCCGCGCGCAATAACCAGAAGATCCTCTACATGGTGCCGTGGCCGACCCAGTATCTGCACCTGAAGATCAAGGTCGATTCCATCGACGGCCTGAAAGGCGTGAAGATCCGCGTGCCCGACAAGAACGCCCAGGACATGCTGGCGGCCATCGGCATGGCGCCGATCCTGATCCCCTGGGGCGAGACGATTCCGGCGCTGGCCTCCGGCGCGGTCCATGGCGTTTCCACTTCGGCGACCTCGGGCGTGGACGGCAAGTTCTGGGAGTTCCTGAAATATATCTACCCGACCAACCACACCTGGTCGTGCCAGATGATGAACGTCAATCTCGACTCCTGGAAGAAACTCAAGCCGGAGCAGCAGAAGGCGATCGAAGCGCTGGCGCAGAAGCTGGAACCCGAGTTCTGGGCCGTCTCGGTGAAAAACGACAAGGACAGCCTCAAGAAGCTGACGGACAACGGGATGGAGCTCGTCAGCATTTCGCCGGCGATGATGAAGGAGCTTCGCGCGAAGACTGCGCCGCTGCTCGATGCCTTCCTCAAGCGGGTGCCGGCTGCGGAAAAACCGGTGAAGGCGTATCTCGCCGAAACCAAGAAGTCCTGAGGGCATGACGCCCCCGGCTCCCGGCGGACCCTACGGGTCCGCGCCGGCTCCTGTGGCTGCCGTCCTGCGCTGGATCGACTGGATGGGCTTCGCCGGCGGCTGGATCGCCGCCGGCTGCCTCGTGGTCCTGACCCTGCTGATCCTGGCGGAAATCGCGGTGCGGCTGCTGTCGGATTTCATCGCCGCCGTGCCCGCCGATATCCCCGTGGCCTGGGAATACAGCTCCTACCTGATGGGGGCCAGCTTCCTCTTCGGTGCCGCGATGACCCTGCGTGCCGGCAGCCACATCCGCGTCTCGCTGCTGCTTGCCAACGCGCGCCCGGCCGTACGGCGAGCGCTGGAAACCGTGTCCGCCGCCGGTGGCACGGCGCTCACCGTCTTTCTGGCATGGTCGCTGTTGTCCTTCGCGCTTGAGGCGTACGAGCGGGACCAGACGTCGATCTCCAGCGCCTCGCCACTCTGGATCCCGCAAATGTCGCTGGTCGCGGGCGCGGCCCTGCTGGCGCTGCAGATGGCCGGCCGCCTGCTTCAGGCGCTGCTCGGCCTGCCGCTGGAGGACGAGCGCCTGCGCGTCTCGTCCACCGCCGAGTAGCCGATCGTATGGGCAGCATCGTCAGCACCATGTTCGCCGTGCTGTTCGCGGCACTGGCGGGTGGAATCTGGATCGGCCTGACGCTGATGCTGACGGGCCTGATCCTGCTCGCGATCTTCCGCGATATCCCGCTGGACAAGCTGCTGCCGCAGTGGACCTGGAACATCCTCACGACATCGGAACTGCTGGCGCTGCCCCTGTTCATCATCATGGGCGAGCTGCTGTTCCGCACCCGCCTGTCCAGCGCGCTTTTCAGCGGGCTGGCACCGTGGGCAGGGTTCCTGCCCGGACGCCTGCTGCACGTGAACGTCATCGGCTGCTCGATCTTCGCGGCGATTTCGGGGTCGTCGGCCGCGACCACGCAGGTGGTAGGGCGCATCTCGCTGACCGAGCTTCTGCGCCGCGGCTATTCGAAGGACGTCGCCATCGGCAGCCTGGCAGGTGCCGGCACACTCGGCTTCCTGATACCGCCCAGCAACATCCTCATCATCTACGGCGTGCTGGCCGAAGTCTCGATCCTGAAGCTGTTCACCGCCGGCTTCATTCCCGGCTTCCTGCTGGCCGGCGCCTTCATGCTGTGGATCATGCTCCACACCGCGATGCGCCGCGACCTCGTTCCCGCCAGCGAACGCGCCCTGCGCCACGCCTCGCTGGGCGAACGGCTGGCGTCCCTGAAGGAGCTCGGCCCGGTCGTGTTCCTGATCCTTTGCGTACTGGGGTCGATGTATGCCGGCATCGCCACGCCTTCGGAATCGGCGGCTGTCGGCGTGCTCGGGGCGGTGATCGTAAGCTGGCTGCAGGGGGCTCTGTCGTGGACGGCGCTGCGCGACGTCTGCATCGGCGCCGTGCAGACCTGCAGCATGATCGGACTGATCGTGCTCGGCGCCAACATCCTAGGCAATGCCACGGCCTTCCTCGGCGTGCCCCGCGCAGTCGCCGATTTTGTCGTCGGGCTGGGCCTGTCGCCGTTCATGCTCGTCGTGGCCCTGACGATCTTCTACATCATGCTGGGCTGCTTCCTCGACGGCTTCTCGATGATCGTCATGACACTGCCGATCGTATTCCCGATCATCAAGGCAGCCGGCTTCGACGAGGTCTGGTTCGGCATCTTCCTGGTGCTGGTGGTCGAGATGGCGCAGATCACGCCGCCGGTCGGTTTCAACCTCTTCGTGATCCAGGGGCTGGTGCGTGAAGGGCTGGGGTACATCGCGCGTGTCACCCTGCCCTATCTGATCATCATGATCCTGTTCACGATGGCGGTGACGGTCTTTCCGGAGATCGCGCTGTGGTTGCCGCAAACCCTGGCAGGGGGCAAGTGACGCAACGCTATGACATCGTCATCATCGGTGGCGGCGCCGTCGGCAGCTCGATTGCATACTGGCTGACGCGCGATCCCTCATGGGCCGGCCGTGTGGCCGTGATCGAGCGCGATCCCGCCTACACCCGGGCCTCCTCGGCGCTGTCCGCCAGCTCCATTCGCCAGCAATTCTCGACGCCGCTCAACATCCACCTCTCGCGCTTCGGCATCGGCTTCCTGCGCCAGGCGCACGAACTGCTGTCCGTCGAAGGCGAGCCGCCGGTCGAGCTGGGCCTGCGCGAACCCGGCTACCTGTTTCTTGCCTCGCAAGCCGGCGAGGCCGTCCTGCGCGACAACCATGACATCCAGCGGCGGGAGGGCTGCGCCGTCGAGTTGCTGGAGCCGGATGCGCTCGAGGCCCGCTTCCCGTGGATCGACACCATGAACGTGCGGCTGGCCTCGCATGGCATTGCCAACGAGGGCTGGTTCGATGGTCCGGCGCTGATGCAGGCGTTCCGCCGCAAGGCCCGGTCACAGGGTGCCGTCTACCTGCACGACGAGGTGATCGGCCTCTCTGTTGAGCACGGTCAGATCGCGGCCGTGCAGCTTGCATCGGGAAGCACCGTGCAGACAGGTGCTGTGGTCAATGCCGCCGGTTGCTGGTCGGCAGCGATTGCCGCCATGGCGGGCATCAGACTGCCCGTCGAGGCGCGCCGCCGCTGCGTGTTTGTGTTCGATTGCCGCGAGAGGATCGAGCGGATGCCGCTGCTGATCGACACGACAGGGGCCTGGAGCCGGCCGGAGGGCCGCTTCTTCATCGGCGGCATCTCCCCGCCGGAAGACCGCGACCCGCCCGACCTGCCGCTGGAGGTCAACCATGCCGAATGGGAGGAGCTGGTCTGGCCGGCCCTTGCAGCGCGCGTGCCCGCCTTCGGGGCGGTGAAGGTCGTGAACGCCTGGGCCGGCTACTACGAATACAACACTTTCGACCAGAACGGCATCGTCGGCCCTCATCCGGAGATTGCGAACCTGATCTTCGCCACGGGATTCAGCGGCCACGGCATCCAGCAATCGCCGGCAGTCGGCCGCGCCGTCGCCGAATGGCTGACCGGTGGCCGCTATTCGACGCTCGACCTGACACCCTTTGGATTCGAGCGGATTGCCGCCGGACGGCCGATCATCGAGCGCAATGTCGTGTGAGTAAGACGGCCTGAAGACCTCGCGCCGCCCCATGAATTGCGGCACACTGCGACAATGAACGGGACCGGCCGTGGGACCGGTTCCCGACGGCGCGGAGCCCCCTGATGAGCCAGGGCATTCGCATACCTGATTACCCGGCTGGCTCCGCTGGCGCGTACGGAGCTAGACAGAGCTTGCGCCGTCTTCCCTTCTCCCCGCCTTCGCGGGGAGAAGGCACAAAAGTGGGCGAGCCGTGCAGCGGAGCCAGGCGGGTAATGAGGTTCGCATATGGCCTTGACGCCGCATTTGTCGTCGTCCTGCGCGAAGCGAGACCCTGCGATGGTTCGGATAAAGACCGGCAGAATCGGTGATTCACCGCCGCGAGCGTTCACGGTTGGGCGACCGCAAGGTCCTTCGCTGCGCTCAGGACGACGGCAAATCGCCATATGCGGATGCCCTGCCTCATGAGCGAGCCCCGTCCCTTCCCGAAGCCGCAATCCGGCCTGGTGGTACCGCGATTCGGCGGCATCGCCACCTTCATGCGCCTGCCGTACTTCGAGGACCCTGCCGATGTTGATATCGGCCTGGTGGGCGTGCCCTGGGATGGCGGAACGACCAACCGACCCGGCGCGCGCCACGGTCCGCGCCAGATGCGTGAAATGTCGACCCTGATGCGCCGCGTGCACCATGTCAGCGGCATTGCCCCCTACGAGCTGGCGCGCATCGGCGATCTGGGTGATGCGCCGGTCAACCCTGCCAGCATCGATGACAGCCTCAAGCGCATCGAGGCGTTCTATGCGCGGCTGCACAAGGCCGGCACGGTGCCGCTGACCGCGGGCGGCGACCACCTCGTGATCCTGCCCATCCTGCGCGCCATTGCCCGCCGCAGGCCGCTGGGCATCGTGCATTTCGATGCCCATAGCGATACCTGGGACACCTATTTCGGCGGCCACAAATACACCCACGGCACCCCCTTCCGGCGCGCCATCGAAGAGGACCTGATCGATCCGAAGCGCACCATCCAGATCGGCATCCGCGGCTCCCTCTACGGCAATGACGACCTGAAATGGGCCTATGACCAGGGCATCCGCGTCGTCACCATCGAGGAGTACTTCGACCTGGGACCCGAGAAGGTGATTGCCGAGGCGCGTCGCCTGGTGGGCGACCAGCCGACCTATGTGAGCTTCGACGTGGATGGCCTCGACCCGGTCTTTGCCCCCGGCACTGGGACGCCGGAGGTGGGCGGCTATTCCACGCACGAGGCGCAGCGCATGATCCGCGGCCTTCGCGGGCTCGATCTCGTGGGCGCTGATGTGGTCGAGGTCTCGCCGCCGTTCGATCCCGGCGGCGCCACCGCGCTGGTCGGGGTGACCATGATGTGGGAGCTGATGTGCCTGCTGGCCGAAGGCGTATCCCGACGCCACAACCGCCCGCGGCCGAAGGTGCGGCGCCGGTAGCCCGCATTTCTCAAACCCTCCCCTGCCGGGAGCGCGCCACTCCAGTGGCGCCGGCGGCGTGCTAACGCCGCCATCATGCAAGCTTGCGCACACGACGTTGGTCGCCCTCCGCTTCGCTGCGGGCGATGCGCCACTGGAGTGGCGCGCTCCCGGCGTTTCGCGCTAGGTATCGTGCGAACAGCGGGGACATCCATTCATGCAAGGCACGCGGGACGGCGCGATACGGCGGATCGAGACGTATTTTGACGACGGCAGCTTTCTCGCCGATTTGCAGCGCCGGGTGGCGATCCCTTCGACCAGCCAGGAACCTGGTTCGATGCCGGCGTTGCGGGCTTATCTCGCGGACGAGATGCAGCCCAGCCTGGCGAAGCTGGGCTACGCCTGCGAGATCATCGACAACCCGCGGGCCGAGTACGGGCCGTTCCTGATCGCGCGGCGGACGGAAGATCCGGCGGCGCCGACGGTGCTCACCTACGGGCATGGCGATGTCGTGCGTGGCCAGGAGGATCAGTGGCGCGCCGGCCTGTCGCCGTGGAAGATCGTTGTCGAGGGCGAACGCATCTATGGCCGCGGCACGGCCGACAACAAGGGCCAGCACTCCATCAACATTGCGGCGATCGAGGCCGTGATGGCGGAGCGGGGCAGACTGGGTTTCAACTCCACCATCCTCATTGAAACCGGCGAGGAGACGGGATCGCCTGGGTTAGCCGAATTCTGCCGCCAGCATCGGGACAAGCTGAAGGCCGATGCGCTGCTCGGCTCGGACGGGCCGCGGCTGCAGCCGAGGCGTCCCGCGATCTTCGGCGGCACGCGCGGGACGCTGAACTTCACCCTGACGCTGCAGTTGCGCGAAGGCGGGCACCATTCCGGCAACTGGGGCGGCCTGCTGGCCAATCCCGGCCTGATCCTCTCGCATGCCATCGCCTGCATCGCCGATGCGCGCGGCCAGATCCGGGTGCCGGAGTGGCGGCCCAGAACGCTCACCAACTCCGTGCGCATGGCGCTGGCCGGGCTCACGATCGATGGCGGCCCGGACGGCCCGAGCATCGATCCTGACTGGGGTGAAGAGGCCCTGACTCCGGCGGAGCGCGTCTTCGGGTGGAACAGCTTCGAGGTGCTCGCGTTCCGCACCGGTAATCCCGAGAAGCCGGTGAATGCCATCCCGCCCAACGCGGTCGCGCACTGCCAGCTCCGCTTCGTGGTCGGCACGGACCCCGCTGACATCCTGCCGGCCCTGCGCCGGCATCTGGACAAGCACGGATTTGGCAGTGTCGAGGTGGCGCCGGCGCGCGACGTGATCATGAATGCCACGCGCCTCGACCCCGACAATCCGTGGGCGAAATGGGCCGTCGCCTCCATCGAGCGCACGACCGGCAGCAAGCCCGACGTGATCCCCAATCTCGGCGGCTCCCTGCCCAACGAGGTGTTCACCGACATCCTTGGCATGCCGACCGTCTGGGTGCCGCACTCCTACGCCTCATGCAGCCAGCACGCCCCAAACGAGCACCTGCTGGCCCCCGTCGCGCGCGAGGCGCTGCGCCTCATGACCGGCCTGTTCTGGGATCTGGGCGAGCAAGGCCGGCCGGCGTGAGGCTGCGCAGCAAAGACACGAACAACCTGTAGCCAGTGGAGTCGCGCCATGCCGTACCGCGTTCTCATCGCGCAGTTCATGCACGAGACCAACACCTTCAGCAGGCTGCCGACGACGCTGGATGACTACCGCAGTACCTGGCTCGTCTACGGCAACGAGCTGGGCGAGCGGTTCCGCGGCACCAAAACCGAGATCGGCGGCCTGCTCGATGCGGCCGATGCCTACGGGTGGACGCTGATCCCGGCGCTGGCAGCCAACGCCACGCCTTCCGGCAAGTTGACGGCGCAGACGTGGCAGACGATCCGGGACGGCATCGTTTCGGCCGTGCGCAACGCCGGAAAGCTCGACGGCATCTGTCTGGCCTGCCATGGCGCGGCGGTCACGGAAACATCCGATGATCCCGAAGGCGAGCTGCTGGAGGCGATTCGCGACATCGTGGGCCCTGACGTGCCCATCGCCATGACGCTGGACCTGCACGCCAATGTCACTGAGCGCATGGCGCGGCTGGCGAGTGCGCTCATCAGCTACCGCACCTATCCGCACGTCGATCAGTACGAGCGGGCGCGACAGGCGGCGGACCTGGTCCAAGGGATCATGGAAGGCCGCACGAAGGCCCGGTGCCTGGTGCTGCAGCCGGCTTGCATGGTCGGTGCCGATCACGGGCGCACGACCACGCCCGGTCCGATGCGTGACCTGCTCGTGAAGGCGGACGCCTTCGAGAAGGAGCCGGGCATCAACGTGGTCAGCATCCAGGCCGGATTCATGCCGTCCGACATCTCCAATGTCGGGCCGTCCATCGCCGTGAGCTACGCGCCGGGCACCGAGCAGCGCGCACAGGAAATCGCCCGCCAGCTTTGTCAGGAGATCTGGGACCGCCGGGCCGAGGAGACAGTCCACCTGCTGTCGGTCGAGGATGCCCTCGCCCGCGCCCGATCGCACGATGCCTCAAAGGGGCCGCTGGTCATTGCCGATGGCACCGACAATCCGGGCGGCGGCGCCTACGGCGATGCCACACGCATGCTGAAGGCGCTGATGGATGCCGGCATCGAAGGGGTCGCCGTCGGCACCATCTTCGATCCGGCGGCCGTACAGGCGGCGATCCGGGCCGGCGTCGGCAGCGACGTATCCGTTGAACTTGGCGGGCATCACGACCCCGCGTTCGGTGCGCCGATTCCGGTGACCGCGCGGGTGCGGCTGCTCTCTGACGGCACCTTTATCAACGACGGCCCGATGGGCAAGGGCGTGCGCCGCTCAATGGGCACGACCGCGGTGCTGCGTGTCGGCGGGATTGACGTGATCACGATCTCCAACCGCATCCAGACCACCGACCTCCAGGTCTTTCTCAGCCAGGGCATCGACCCGGCGCGCTGCCGCGTGCTGGTGGTGAAGAGCATCCAGCATTTCCGCGCGGCCTTCGCCCCGATCGCCGGCGACATCGTCGTCGTCGACTCCGGCGCGTTGTGCTCACCCGATGCTCGCCGCTTCAACTACACAAAGCTGCGCCGCCCGGTATGGCCGCTCGACAACGTGACAGCGCCCTTTCCGGCCTAGTCAGGGCACGCCTGGCCTGCAAGCTTGATTTTTCATAAGCCATGATATACAAAGATCGCATTCCTGACATTGGGAGTGCGGGCGATGAAGCGTGAGGCAGCGGCGCGCGAAAAGCGGGCGAGGTTCATTGCGGCCACGGAAAAGGGCCTGGCGGTCAGCGCCGCGGCCGAGGTCGCCGGCGTCAACCGCACCCTGCTCTACAAATGGCGGCAGCGAGACCCCGACTTCGCGCGGCAATGGGACGATGCAACGACAGCCGCCACCGAGGCGATGGAGGACGAGGCGCTGCACCGAGCGCTCGAGGGCGTCGAAAAGCCGGTATTCTATCGCGGCAAGCAGGTCGGCTCGTTCAGGAGCTACAACGACCGTCTGCTGATCCTCCTGTTGCAGCGTCGCCGGCCGTCTCCGGACCAGCAGGAAGCCCTGCGCGTCGCTGAGGCGCAGC
>QOCQ01000011.1 GCA_003574685.1 Rhodospirillaceae bacterium SYSU D60007 | reverse complement strand
TGCTATCTGTTGTCATGGCGTGATCTCCGCCGGCGCGCTAACGCCGGTTGTTGCTTGTTGGTCCAAGCCGGAGATTACGCCTCCTTCAAATTCCAACCACTTCCGCGACAGCACCCCAGCACCCGTCACCCCGAGCGCCAGCGAGGGATCTCCCGATTGCATGAGGACGTTGCCGCCCGAGAAGACACCGCGCGCAATCTGTCTCCGACTGTCTCCCCCTCTCCCGGCCTGCCCTCCCTCCAGGAAGCCCCATGGATCTGTCTCCAACTGTCTTCCGGACCCCTGTGACAGCGCCCCGCGATCTGTCTCCTGGTGTCTCCCAAAGCGTGGGCAATCGGCCGGCCCGCCTTCCCAGCGACAGGCAGGCCATGAATCTGTCTCCGGGTGTCTCCGTTCCGGCCCGGAACCCGGTTCTCGCGATCGCCGACCACGTCTACGACGAGCTTACGCAGTGGTGCCCATGTCGGGCTTGGCGTTGCCGGCCGAGAGCGGGCCGCGCAGGGTGGCAGGGAAGTCGGGCTCGGCGGTGATGTTGTCGTGGCGCGCAGCGCCGAAATTGTTGCGGAAGCTGCCGTTGAGCGACACCAGCGTGCCGTGGTGCTTCCAGTGCGGATTGGACTGTGGATGCACGACGCCGTCAGTTCGTCGCCTTGACCGTCACCTGGTACGACTTGATCCACTCGCCCAAGGCTGGCGTGTACGTCCCGTTAACCACCAGGGGCGCGGGCGGCGGCGTCCATCGGCCGGCGGTGCGGCTGGCGACCTTCACCAGCAGGTATTGCACCAGCGTCACGTCGTCCGGCTTGTTGGGCTGGCCGGCCCCGACCGGCGCGTCGATCTTGTAGAAAGGCTGCACCTTGAAGGCCATGCCGCGCTCCCCCCGTGTGTTCTGAATAGAGCGAACGCTCAATTCTAACACGCAGGAGACACGCAGGAGAAGTGACGCCTATGCGCGGGTGCCGCCTACGGTTAGCGCATCGAGGCGCAGGGTGGGCTGGCCGACGCCGACGGGCACGCCCTGGCCGTCCTTGCCGCAGGTGCCGATGCCGAGATCGAGCTCCATGTCGTTGCCGATCATGTCGACCTTGCGCAGCGCCTCGGCGCCGGCGCCGATCAGGGTGGCGCCCTTGACGGGCGCGCCGACCCGGCCGTTCTCGATCAGATAGGCCTCGGTGCAGGAGAAGACGAACTTGCCGCTGGTGATGTCGACCTGGCCGCCGCCGAAATTCACCGCGTAAAGCCCGCGCTTCACCGAGGCGATGATCTCGTCGGGGTCCTTGTCGCCGGCCAGCATGATGGTGTTGGTCATGCGCGGCAGCGGCTGGTGCGCATGGCTCTGGCGCCGCCCATTGCCCGTGGGGCGCATGCCCATCAGCCGCGCGTTCATGCGATCCTGCATCAGGCCGACCAGCCGGCCGTTCTCGATCAGCACCGTACGCTCCGTTGGCGTGCCCTCGTCGTCGATGGTGAGCGAGCCGCGGCGGTCCTGCATGGTGCCGTCATCAACCACCGTCACGCCGGGTGCCGCGATCATCTCGCCCATCAGGCGGGTGAAGACCGAAGTCTTCTTGCGGTGGAAGTCGCCCTCCAGCCCGTGACCGACGGCCTCGTGCCAGAGGATGCCCGACCAGCCGGCGTCCAGCACGACGGGCATCTCGCCCGCCGGCGCGTCGATCGAATCGAGATTGACCAGCGCCTGGCGGATCGCCTCGTCAGTCTGGTCCTTCCAGTAGTCGGGATTGAAGATCTCGCCATAGGCGCGCCGGCCGCCGGTGCCGCAGGAGCCACTCTCCATGCGATCGCCACGGCCGGCGACGACGGAGACGTTCAGCCGCACCAGCGGGCGCATGTCGGCGACCCGCTGGCCATCGGCGCGGATGATCTGCACCACCTGCCACGAGGCGGTGAGCGAGGCCGAAACCTGGCGCAGCGAGGGCTCTGTCGCGCGTGCATAGGCGTCGATCTCGGCCAGCAGTTTGACCTTGGCGTCGAAGTCGATACCGGCGATGGGATTGTCGTCGGTGTAGAGCAGGGCGTTGGTGCCGCGCGGCCCCTCGCCCGCCATGCCGCCGCGGCCGGTCTGCACCGCACGCACGGTTTCGGCCGCGCGGGCCAGCGCGCGCTCGTCGAGCGTCGAGGCGTGGGCATAGCCGGTGGTTTCGCCCGCCACAGCGCGCAGGCCGAAGCCCTGGCTGGTGTCAAAGCTGGCGCTCTTCAGCTTGCCGTCGTCCCATACCAGGCTTTCGCCCTGCACATACTCAAGAAACAGCTCGCCGTCGTCGGCGCCGGCAAGCGCCTCGCGCACCATGCGCCGCGTGCGATCGAGGTCAAGGCCGGCGCGCTGGAAGAACAGGCCGTCGGTGGTCGCGAGATGCTGGGACATGGAGCCTCCTCGTCCAGGCCAACATAGGTACTCGCGCTTGTGGCGTCCATTCGGTTGCCCTTGCAGGGCCGATGCGGGGATAATTGCGTGCGGGTCAGCAGGGGGAGGAGGAAATGACCAGCAGGGGGTGGTACGTGGTGGCGGCGCTGATCGGCATCGCAGGCATTGCCGGTGCCGTATGGGTGGTGATCACGCATCTCGGCAGCGTGACGGCAGGGCTGACACAGATCGTGGTGCCGGGCGGGGCTGATCTCGATCTGAAGCAGGCCGGTACCTACACCATCTACCACGAGCGCACGAGCACGGTGGCAGGCCGCATCTACCAGTCGAGTGGCATCTCGGGCCTGCGCGTCACCGTGAAGTCAGCCGATTCCGGGCAGCAGATTGCCGTGCGCCGGCCGGCCGGCACCTCGCAGTACAATTTCGGCGGTCGCTCGGGGTTCTCGGCCCTGGTGTTCGACGTCGACACTCCCGGACTCTACCGCCTTGAGGCTGCCTATGACGATGGCAGGCGACAGCCACAGACGGTGCTGGCCGTGGGCACCGGCTTCGTTGGCGGGCTGCTGACGACAATCTTCCTTGCCATCGGTCTCGTGTTCGCAGGCCTCGCCATTGCTGTCGCTATTGTCGTCGTGGTGCTGCTGCGCCGGCGGCGCGCACGTTTCGCAGGGCAGGTCTGATGCAGCTCGCGGAGCAAGCCTGATGCGGCGGGCTGCCGCACGGCGGACGGGGGAGAAAAACCGTTACTTCCGTCAAGGGGTTCTGCTAGATAACCCGCAATCTTTGCATGGCCGGGAGCGGGCGGGAATGACGGGCAGGAAGCGTACGGTGGCTCTCGCGGGGCTGTTCGGGGTTGGCCTCGCGAGCCTGGTCGCGGGCGCCGCGTGGGCGCAGGAATTCGTCGACCTGCCGCATTCCGGCCAGATGGATCTGCACCACCCGGCGACGCCGGTGATGGAGCGGCTGGTGTCGCTGCATACCGGCCTCTTGTGGGTGATCTCGCTGATCACGCTTTTCGTGCTGGGGCTGATGCTCTATGCGATGGTGCGCTTCCGCGCCTCGCGCAGTCCGACGCCCTCGACGACGACCCACAATACGCTGATCGAGGTAGCCTGGACTGTTGTGCCCATCATCATCCTGGTGGGAATCGCGATCCCCTCGTTCCGGCTTCTCTACTACATGGATCGCACCAAGGAGGCGGGGCTGACGCTGAAGGTGACGGCCCATCAGTGGTACTGGACCTACGAATATCCCGACCTCCAGCTCGAGCCGATCGACAGCTACATGATCAAGGAGGACGAGTGGAAGAAGTTCTCCGACGAGGAAAAGCACATCCGGCCGCGCCTGCTGGCGGTTGACAACCCCGTCGTCGTGCCGACCGGCGTCAACGTGCGCGTGCTGGTCACCTCGACTGACGTGATGCATGCCTGGACCGTGCCGGCCTTCGGCATCAAGCAGGACGCCATCATCGGCCGCATCAACGAAACCTGGTTCAACGTTACCAAGGCGGGGCTGTATTACGGCCAGTGCTCGCAGATATGCGGCAAGGATCACGCCTACATGCCGATCGCCGTGCGGGCGGTGACCAAGGAAGAGTTCGACAAGTGGGTGGCCTCGAAGAAGGCCGCCAATGCCGGCAGTCCGGGCTCGCTCACCGATTCCCGCCCTGCCACCCCGGCGCGCTGAACCGCGCCGCCCCGAGTTCGCGTAACCGAAGGAAGTCGCCATGGCTTACGGAACGCACGCCGCACACGGCGCCCACGAGCACCAGGACCACGTACCGGGCTTTTTCGTCCGCTGGTTCCTGTCAACCAACCACAAGGACATCGGAACGCTCTACATGGTGCTGGCCGCGACGGCCGGCATCATCGGCGGCGCCATCTCCATCTACATGCGCCTGGAGCTGATGAACCCCGGCGTGCAGCTCATGAACTGGCACGAAAATCCGGGCCACCACTGGAACGCGATGGTGACGGCACACGGCCTGATCATGGTGTTCTTCGTGGTCATGCCGGCGCTGATCGGCGGGTTCGGCAACTGGATCGTGCCGATCATGATCGGTGCGCCAGACATGGCCTTCCCGCGCATGAACAACATCTCGTTCTGGCTGACGGCGGCCGGCTTCTGCAGCCTCGTCATGTCGATCTTCATTGGCGGCGGCGCCGGCACGGGCTGGACGATCTACGTGCCGCTCAGCGCTTCGGGCCATCCAGGCCCGTCCATGGATTTTGCCATTTTCGCCCTGCACCTGGCCGGTGCCGGCTCGATCCTGGGTGCAGCCAACTTCATCACAACCATCTTCAACATGCGCACTCCCGGCATGACGCTGCACCGCATGCCGCTGATGGCCTGGGCGATCCTGGTGACGGCTTTCCTGCTGCTGCTGGCGCTGCCGGTGCTGGCGGGCGCCATCACCATGCTGCTGACCGACCGCAACTTCGGCACCAGCTTCTTCGATCCGGCGGGCGGTGGCGACCCGCTGCTGTTCCTGCACCTGTTCTGGTTCTTCGGCCATCCCGAAGTCTACATCATGATCCTGCCGGCGTTCGGCATCGTGAGCCACATCGTGTCCACCTTCTCGCGCAAGCCGATCTTCGGCTACCTTGGCATGGCGTATGCGATGGTGGCCATCGGTGTGGTCGGCTTCGTCGTGTGGGCGCACCACATGTACACGGTCGGCATGGACGTGGACACGCGCGCCTACTTCATGGCCGCGACCATGGTGATCGCCGTGCCCACCGGCGTGAAGATCTTTAGCTGGATCGCCACCATGTGGGGCGGCTCGCTGCGCTTCCCCACGCCGATGCTGTGGGCGCTGGGCCTGATCTTCCTGTTCACCATCGGCGGGGTGACCGGCGTGGTGCTGGCGAATGCCGGCGTCGATATCGCGCTGCACAACACCTACTACGTCGTCGCCCACTTCCACTACGTGCTGTCGCTGGGCGCCGTGTTCGGCATCTTCGCCGGGTTCTACTACTGGATCGGCAAGATGAGCGGCCGCCAGTACAATGAGCTCTTCGGGCAGATCCACTTCTGGACGACGTTCATCGGCGTGAACCTCACGTTCTTCCCGATGCACTTCAGCGGCCTCGCGGGCATGCCGCGCCACTACATCGACTATCCCGACGCGTTCCAGTTCTGGAACCAGATGTCGTCGACCGGAGCGCTGATCACTTTCGCCTCGACATTGTGGTGGGTGTTCGTGGTGTTCCACACGCTGCTGGCTGGCCGCAGGGTGGGCGCCAACTACTGGGGCGAAGGTGCCACGACGCTGGAGTGGACGGTGTCCTCGCCGCCACCGTTCCACACCTACGAGGAGCTGCCGAAGGTGACGGCAGCGGCGCATCACTAGAGTGAACGGCGCCCGCCGCAAGGCGGGCGCCGGCGAATTTGGGACGAAGACACGATGACCGACCTGCCGGTCCCGACGCTGGACACCGCCGACGCTTTCGCGGCGCGCGGCCAGTCGCGCGTGTCCGACTACATCACCCTGCTCAAGCCCAGGGTGATGTCGCTGGTCGTGTTCACCGGTCTGGTCGGGCTGTGGCTGGCGCCCGGCCACATTCATCCCGTGCTTGGCCTCGTGGCGGTGGCGGCGATCGCCATCGGCGCCGGGGCTTCCGGCGCCATCAACATGTGGTACGACCGCGACATTGATGCCGTGATGTCGCGCACGCGCAACCGCCCGATTCCGGCCGGCGTCATCGCGCCCGACGACGCGCTGGGCTTCGGCGTGCTGCTGGCGATCTTCTCGGTGCTGCTGATGGCCGTCGCCACAAACGAGGTCGCGGCGGCGCTGCTGGCCTTCACGATCGCCTTCTACGTGTTCGTCTACACGATGTGGCTAAAGCGGCGCACGCCGCAGAACATCGTGATCGGCGGCGCCGCCGGCGCCTTGCCGCCCATGATCGGCTGGGCCGCCGTCACCGGCGACGTGTCGTGGGCCTCGGTGTCGCTGTTCCTGCTGATCTTCATGTGGACGCCGCCGCACTTCTGGGCGCTGTCGCTGTTCTGCAACGACGATTACCGGCGGGCCCGGGTGCCGATGCTGCCGGTGGTGTCGGGCATCGCTGCGACCAGGCGCCAGATGCTGCTGTATACGGCGACGCTGCTGCCGGTCGGGCTGCTGCCGACGCTGACCGGTGTTGCGGGCTGGGGCTATGGCGTCTTCTCGCTGATGGCAGGACTGGCTTTCCTCGGACATGCGCTGCGCGTCTGGCGTGCACCGGACGGGGACACCGGGCCGGCGCGCGCTATGTTCCGCTTCTCGTTGGCTTACCTCTTCCTGCTGTTCGTCGCGCTGGTCGTGGACCGGCTGGTGCTGGGGTAGGGCCGTGGAGATTGCCGTGGCCGATCGCGAGCCTCGCAAGCCGCACCTGAGCGAGCGGCACAGCCAGCAGCGCGTGAAGAACTGGATCGTGCTGGCGGCGATCATCGGCATCTGCCTGCTGTTCTTCGTCATCACGATCGTGCGCTTTGGCGGCGCCGGCGTGTTGCCGGGGGCGCCGCAATGAGCACGGATCGAAGCGACCGCGGGGCGCTGGCGCGCCGCAACCGGCGGGTCGTCACGGGCGTGTTCGTCGGCGTGGCCGCGATGGTTGGCCTCGCCTATGCCTCGGTGCCGCTTTACGATCTCTTCTGCCGCGTCACCGGCTTCGCGGGCACAACGCAGGTGGCCACGGCGGCGCCGGACCGCGTGCTGGATCGCACCATCACGGTGCGTTTCGATGCCAGCCGCGACGGCAATCTTCCCTGGAAGTTCGAGCCGCTGCAGCGCGAGGTAAAGGTCAGGCTGGGCGAGGAGGCGCTCGTCTTCTATCGCGCCACCAACCTGTCGAAGCGGCCGATCGTTGGTACGGCGACGTACAACGTGACGCCGGACCTCGCCGGCCCCTGGTTCAACAAGATCCAGTGCTTCTGCTTCACCGAGCAGTTGCTGAAGCCGGGCGAAAGCGTCGAAATGCCGGTGACGTTCTTCGTCGATCCCGACATGGCAAAGGACCACAAGTACGACAAGGTGACCACCATCACCCTGTCCTACACGTTTTTCGAGGCAAGGACCGACCGCGCGAAGGAGCTGCTGGAGCAGGCGCGCATGCCGTCCGGCGACGGTCCGGGGGACAAGAGGAAGGGTGGATAAGATGGCCGCTGCCGAGCACGCCGCGCACAAGCATCCCTATCATCTGGTCGACCCCAGCATCTGGCCGCTGATCGGCTCGATCGGCGGCGTCCTGCTGGCGTTCGGCGCAGCCACCTTCATGCATCCGGACATCTTCGGCGCCGAGCACAAGGACACCGTGGCGGCCCTTGGCCTGTGGAAGATTGTTCCTGGCCTCGCATTGATCCTGGTCACCATGTGGTTCTGGTGGGCCGACGTGATCCGCGAGTCGCGCATCTACCACACGCCGGTGGTCCAGCTCGGGCTGCGTTACGGCATGATCCTCTTCATCACGTCGGAGGTGTTCTTCTTCCTCGCCTTCTTCTGGGCGTTCTTCGACTCCTCGCTCTATCCCGGCCCCGAGAACATGCCGATGCGCAGCGAGGCCACCGGCGGCGTGTGGCCGCCCAAGGACATCCATCCGTTTGATCCGTTCGATCTGCCGCTGATGAACACGCTGATCCTGCTGACCTCGGGCACGACGGTCACGTGGGCGCACCATGCCATCCTCGAGGGGGACCAGAAGAGTGCGGTTCGCGGACTGCTGCTCACCGTGGTGCTCGGCATCTTCTTCACTTGCGTGCAGGCCTACGAGTACGCCCACGCGGCGTTCGGTTTCCGCGAGGGGATCTATCCGTCGGTGTTCTACATGGCGACCGGCTTCCACGGCTTTCACGTGATCGTCGGCACCATCTTCCTGATCGTCTGCCTGTTCCGCGCGATGAAGGGCCACTTCAGGCCGGAGCAGCATTTCGGCTTCGAGGCTGCCGCCTGGTACTGGCACTTTGTCGACGTCGTCTGGCTGTTCCTGTTCTTCGCCATCTACTGGTGGGGCCTGGGCAACGCCGTGCCGGCCGCGCATTGACCCGTTACCCGCCGCAGTCGTCGCTTGGGGCTGGTCTTGCCGGCAAGTGTCCGCGCTGCGGCAAGGGTGACCTGTTCCGGGCCTTCCTGACGGTACGCGATACGTGCCCCGCGTGTGGTCTGGATCTGCGCGGCCATGATGCCGGCGACGGTCCGGCGGTGTTCGTTATCCTGGGTCTGGGTGCGCTGGTCGTTCCACTGGTGCTGTGGGTCGAATTTGCGTACGAGCCGCCACTGTGGCTGCACGCGGTGATCTGGATCCCGGTCATCCTGGCCGCCACGCTGGTGCCGTTGCGGCTCATCAAGGGTGTGCTCGTGGCCCAGCAATACAAGCATCGCTCGACGGCGGGCGGCGGCAACGCTGGATAGGCAGCATGCTGCGCTTCAAGCCTGCCTTCTGGCCGACCGTGTTCGCCGTTCCGGCAATCATCGTCATGCTCGGGCTGGCGGTATGGCAGGTCCAGCGCATGACCTGGAAGGAAGCGCTGATCGAGCGGCTGCACAGCAGGATGGCGCAGCCGGCCATCGACGCCGCCGCGGTGGCCGCCGATCCCGCCGCGGCCGAATACCGCAAGGTGCGTCTTGTCGGCACGTTCCTGCACGACAAGGAGCTGCACCTGCTGGCCCGCAGCCTGAACCGCAACGTCGGTCTGCACATCATCACGCCGCTTCGGCTGGAGAACGACGGCATCGTGCTGTTCAACCGCGGCTGGGTGCCGGAACAGCGCAAGGATCCGGCGCGGCGTGCCGAAGGACAGATCGAGGGCGTGGTCACGGTTGAAGGCGTGGTCCGGCTGACGGAGGCCGGCATCAAGGGCTGGTTCGTGCCGGAGAATCGCCCCGAGCGGAATGTCTGGCTGACGGTGGACGTGGCTGCCATGCGGGCTGCCGCAGGCGTGCCGGATTCGCCGGACCTGAAGGCCGACCAGTGGTGGGTTGCCGCCGATGCAACGCCCAATCCCGGCGGCTTTCCCATCGGCGGCCAGACCCGGGTCAACATCCCTAACGACCATCTGCAGTACGCCATCACATGGTTCCTGCTGGCGGTCACGCTGGCCGTCATCTACGTCGTCTATCACCGGCGCCGCCAGCACCCGGCCGAGGCTCCGCCGCCGGAACGCGGGTAGGTCATGACCACCAGCCAGGCATATCTCGATCTCGAAGTACGCTTTCGCCGGCTCAATGCCGTCGAAGGCGCCATGGCGATCCTCAACTGGGACCGCTCGACCAACATGCCGCCGGGCAGCGCCGAGGATCGCGGCGAGCAGATGGCCGCGCTGGGCGTGATTGCGCACGAGATCATCTCGGCGCCGCAGGTCGGCGACCTGCTGGACGCCGCCGCGGAGTCGGCCGACCGGCTCGACGCCTGGCAAGCCGCGAACCTGCGCGAGATGCGCCGTGCCTGGATCCATGCCACGGCCCTGTCGCCGGCGCTGGTCGAAGCCATGGCGCGCGCCACGACGCGCTGCGAGATGGCCTGGCGCGAGGCCCGCCCGCACAACGACTACGTCGGTCTGAAGCCGCATCTGCAGGCGGTGCTTGATCTGGTGCGGGAGACGGCACAGGCCAAGGCTGACCGGCTGGGCGTCTCTCCGTACGACGCTTTGCTGGACCAGTTCGAGCCTGACGGCCGCGCGGCGCGCATTGACGTGCTGTTCGCGGAGCTGGAGTCGTTCCTGCCCGACCTGTTGCAGCGCGTGCTGGAGCGCCAGGCGGCGCTGCCCGAACCGCTGCCGCTGCCCGGCCCGTTCCCGGTGGAAGCGCAGCGCCGGCTGGGCGTCGAGATGATGAAGGCCGTCGGCTTCGATTTCACCAAGGGCCGGCTCGACGTTTCGGCGCATCCCTTCACCGGCGGGACGCCTGACGATGTCCGGCTGACCACACGCTACGACGAGGCGGATTTTGCGCGCGCCCTGATGGCGGTTTTGCACGAAACCGGGCATGGCATGTACGAGGCCGGCCTGCCCGCGGAATGGCGCCACCAGCCGGTTGGCAAGGCGCGCGGCATGGTGCTGCACGAATCGCAATCGCTGCTGCTGGAAATGCAGGCCTGCCGCAGCCGGGCCTTTGTCATCTTCGCGGCGCCGCGCATGCGCGCGGCCTTCGGCGGCGTCGGCCCGGCCTGGGACGCTGACAACATTTTGCGCCTCTACACGGCCGTCAGGCCGGGTTTCATCAGGGTGGATGCTGACGAGGTGACCTATCCATTGCACGTCATCCTGCGTTACCGGCTGGAGCGAGCGATGATTGCAGGCGACCTGTCGCTGGATGATCTGCCGGCTGCCTGGAACGACGGCATGCAGCGCAGCCTTGGCATTCGGCCGCCGGATGATGCGCAGGGGTGCCTGCAGGATATTCACTGGCCGGACGGTGCCTGGGGCTATTTTCCCACCTACACGCTGGGGGCGCTGGCCGCGGCGCAGCTCTTCCAGGCGGCCAATGCCGCGGACCCCGCCATCGAGCCGGGACTGGCGAAGGGCGATTTCGCGCCGCTCTACCGGTGGCTGCGGCACAATGTGCACGGCAAGGGCGCTTCCCTGTCGACCGACGCGCTGCTGCGCGAGGCGACCGGTGCGCCGCTGCAATCGGCCGCCTTCCGCCGCCACCTGGAAAGGCGGTACTTGCAGGGGTAGGTGGGCCCGAACGCAGCCTCAAAGGGAGTGGAAACCCCCGGGGTTTGCCGGCATAACCGACTCACGCCCCCCGACGCCGGACACCGCCCGTGAGCGCTCTCGACGGACCCGAAGACGACAAACCGATGCCGCTGCTCGATCATCTGATCGAGCTGCGCAAGCGGCTGGTCTATGCCCTGCTCGGCTTCATGGCGGTGTTCGTCGCCTGCTTCTCCTTTGCGAGGCCGATCTTCACGTTCCTTATCCAGCCCGCGATCACCGATGGCTACAAGGTGATCGTGCTCGACATCTTCGAGTTCTTCTTCGTCACCGTGAAGATGTCGGCGTTCCTGGCACTGATCGTGGGCTTCCCGCTGATCGCCACGCAGATCTGGGCCTTCGTGGCCCCCGGCCTCTACCGGCACGAAAAGGCGGCCTTCCGGCCGTTCCTGATCGCCACGCCGTTCATGTTCTACGCCGGCTGCGCGATCATGTATTACGTGGTGTTGCCGTACGTGATCAATTTCATGCTGGCGCTCTACACGCCAGAGGAGATCGAAAAGACACTGCGCGCCTCGGACTACCTGGAGCGTGTGCTGCAGCTTGTGTTCGCATTCGGCTTTGCCTTCGAGGTGCCGGTTCTGCTGGTCCTGCTGGTGCGCGTCGGCATCGTCAGCACCGCCGGGCTGCGGGCCAAGCGGCGCTGGGCGATCGTGATCGCCTTTGTCGTTGCTGCCGTGCTGACGCCGCCCGACGTCGTGAGCCAGTTCGCACTCGCTGTACCCCTGCTGCTGTTCTACGAGATCTCCATCTGGATCGGTTCGATGATCGAGAAGAAGCGCGAGCAGGAAGAGAAATCGAAGGAGGCTGCTTCGACCGAAACGGCTGTCGACAAGCCGCCCGGGGAGTCGCCGGGGTAAACCGGCAAGCAGCGTTCCATGCACGATATCCGTACCATTCGCGACGATCCTGCGGCTTTCGACGCCGCCATTGGACGTCGTGGTCTCGCACCGCTGGCCGACAGCCTGCTGGCACTTGATCGCCGCCGCCGCGCCGCAATCACCGAGAGCGAACAGGCGCAGGCCAGGCGGAAGGCGTTGTCGCGGCAGATCGGTGTCGCCCGTGGCAAGGGCGAGTCCGCAGATGCCCTGATGGCCGAAGTGAGCGGCCTTGATGAGATGCAGAAGGCGGCAGAGGCGATCGCGTCGCAGGCCGGCAAGGAGCTGGACAGCGTGCTGGCCAGCATTCCCAATCTGCCGGCGGCCGACGTTCCTGTTGGCAGGGACGAGCACGACAACAAGGAGATTCGCCGCGTCGGCAGCCCGCGCAACTTCGCCTTCGATCCCAGGGATCACGCGGCGATCGGCGAAGGGCTTGGCCTGATGGATTTCACCGCGGCTGCGAAGCTGTCGGGTGCCCGCTTTGTCGTGCTCAAGGGGCCGCTGGCGCGGCTGGAGCGGGCGCTGGCGCAATTCATGCTCGACCTGCACACGGCACCTGCCGAGGGCGCGCTGGGCGGCTACACCGAGGTCGATCCACCGCTTCTCGTACGCGATAGCGCCCTCTATGGCACCGGGCAACTGCCCAAGTTCGCCGAGGACCAGTTCCTGACCACGAATGGCTATTGGCTGATCCCGACTGCCGAGGTGCCGCTGACCAATCTCGTCAGCGACAGCATTCTCGACGAGAAGGATCTACCGCTGCGCTATACCGCCTGGACACCCTGCTTCCGCTCCGAGGCCGGCTCGGCCGGCAAGGACACGCGCGGCATGATCAGGCAGCATCAGTTCCCGAAGGTCGAGCTGGTGTCGATTACGCGGCCCGAGGAGTCCGAGGCCGAGCACGAGCGCATGACCGGCTGCGCGGAAGAAGTGCTGAAGCGCCTTGATCTGCCCTTCCGCACGGTCGTGCTGTGTACGGGCGACATGGGCTTCGGTGCACGCAAGACCTACGACATCGAAGTCTGGTTGCCGGGACAGAACGCGTATCGCGAAATCTCGAGCTGTTCCAACTGCGGCGACTTTCAGGCGCGGCGCATGAACGCGCGCTACCGGCCGCGCGAAGGCAAGGGCACGCGCTTCGTGCATACGCTCAATGGCTCGGGCCTTGCGGTGGGCCGCACGCTGATCGCGGTGCTGGAGAACTACCAGAATGCCGACGGAACGGTGACGGTGCCCGAGGCGTTGCGTTTCTACATGGGCGGTGTAGAGAAGATCGCAGCGACCAAGGGTTGATAGCGAATGGTCTTTCCCCCTCTTGATCCGGCAAAGGCACGCATTCTCGTCACCAACGATGACGGCATCAACGCCCCGGGCCTCGTGTCGCTCTACGAGATCGCCCGCGCGCTCAGCGACGATGTGTGGGTGGTGGCACCGGAATCCAACCAGTCAGGCGCGGCGCACTCGCTATCGCTTTCCAAACCGCTGCGCGCGCGAGAGGTCAGTGAGGGAAAGTGGGCCGTGGACGGCACGCCGACCGATTGCGTGCTGTTCGGCGTCCGGCATCTTCTGGGCAATCACGCGCCCAATCTGGTGCTGTCGGGCGTGAACCGCGGCACCAATCTTGCGGATGATGTGACCTATTCGGGTACGATTGCCGCCGCAATGGAAGGCTGTCTGCTGGGCATCCGCTCGATCGCGATGAGCCAGGCGTATACTCATCCCGACCCGGTCAAATGGGAAACCGGCGAGCAGCACGGTGCTGCCGTGGTGCGCCGCGTGCTCTCCACCGAATGGTCGCGCGAGGCGCTGATCAATGTGAACTTTCCCGATGTGCCCGCCGCAGAGGTCAAGGGCATGGAAATCACCCGGCAAGGCCAGCGCGGCTTTGGCGGACATATCGTCGAGCGGCTCGATCCGCGCGGGACACCTTACTACTGGATCAACTACACCCCGACCGAGCGGGATCTGGTTCCCGGCACGGACATAGAGGCGGTTCGCCGTGGCGCCATCTCGATCAACCCGCTTCATCTTGATCTGACCCATGAGACGATGCGCCGCCGCCTGCGTGAAGCCTTCACGCGCAAGTAGGCGGGCCATCCTGCCATGAGCATGTCCCGGCAGCGCCTGATCGCTGATCTGCGGCGCGGCGGCATTACGGACGAGCGCGTGCTCGCGGTCATGACGTCCATGCCGCGCGAGGCGTTCGTGTCGCAGACCTTCGTGGAACGCGCCTACGACAACATGGCCCTGCCCATCGGTTTCGGCCAGACCATCAGCCAGCCCCTGGTCGTGGCCGCCATGACGCAGGCGCTCGAGGTCGGCGAGCGCATGAAGGTGCTCGAGATCGGCACTGGCTCGGGTTACCAGGCAGCCATCCTGGGCCGTCTGGCGCGGCGGGTGTTCACCATCGAGCGTTACAAGATGCTCTCCAAGGAGGCCGAACGCCGCCTGCTCGACCTGCGCGTGCACAACGTCGTCTTTCATGTCGGCGACGGTACGCGAGGCTGGCCGCCGCAGGCACCGTACGACCGGATCATCGTCACCGCTGCCGCCGGCGATGTGCCGCAAGCGCTGATCGACCAGTTAGCCGTGGGTGGCATCATGCTGGTGCCCGTCGGTGCTGATCCGGTGAATCAGAGCGTCGAGCGCATCGTCAAGACCGAGGACGGAATCACCCGCGAGAAGCTGATGCCCGTGCGCTTCGTCCCCCTGGTCGCGGGCGCCTTGCCCACCTATGACGGCTAGTCTCGCGCAGGCGAGCAATTTCCGCTATTCTTTGTGCATGAACGAGAACGCGCATCGCACCCCCTCGCGAGCGCGCCCGCAACCGGTTCTTCTACGGACCGGCATTGCGATTGCGCTCTGCCTCCTCGCAACCTCCTGCGAGCTCTACGACAGGACCGTCTTTGGCGGCCGTCCGGGCACGGTCGAGTATCCCGGCTCGGCAGCCCCGCCGGATGCGCCGGCGATCTATGTCGTCCGGCAGGGAGATACGGTCGATGGCATTGCCAGCCGTTTCGGCGTGCAGCCCTCGCTCATCGCCGAGCGCAACAGCCTGAAGCCCTCGGACAAGCTGGCCGAAGGTCAGTGGCTGGAAATTCCCAATGCGCGGGTGATCGAACAGGCAGGCGCGGGTATGCCGCCCGGCACGCCGCCGTCCGGCCCGTCGTCGGCGCCGACATCCACCGGCGGGCAGGTTGCTTCGGCCGATCTTCCACCACCGCCGGGCGCCACACCCGCGCAGCCGCCGCGTCCCGTGGCGGGCACCTTGCCGCCGCCGGCAGCAAAGCCTGACACCAGGACGGCGTCCGCGCCGCCGGAAAGCAGCTCGGCGCCGCCTCCGGTGCCGATCCCGATGCCGGCCGGTTCACCGACCACCGCAGCGGCGCCTCCCGCGGCTCCGCCTGCTGCAGCCCCGCCATCGTCCACCGCGGCGCGTTTCGACTGGCCGGTGCGTGGCACGACGCTGCAGGCATTTGGCAGTCGTCCGGACGGACAGCGCAACGACGGCATCAATATCGCCGCCGCGAAGGGTGCGACCGTCAAGGCAGCAGCGGGCGGCACCGTAGCCTATGTGGGTAACGAGGTGCGCGGGCTGGGCAACCTGGTCCTGATCAGCCATCCGGACGGCTATGTCACCGCCTATGCGCACCTCGACAAAACGTCGGTCGACAAGGGCGCGACAGTGAAGAAAGGACAGACGATCGGTACTGTCGGGCAGACCGGCAGCGTGTCCCAACCGCAACTGCACTTCGAGATACGCCAGCGCAACAAGCCGGTTGACCCGACGACGATGCTGCCCTGACGGCGCAGGCGAGACGACTTCCCCACCAGAGGCGGCGTGCTAAGGTGCGCCGCCTTTTGCGTTCCAGGAGGAGGGAAGCATGACCGTCAAGCGCATCAATCCGGGACCCCGCATGAGCCAGGCGGTGGTGCACGGCAATACGGTGTATCTCGCCGGCCTGACCGCCGACGACACGTCACAGGACGTGAAAGGACAGACCAAACAGATTCTCGACAAGATCGATGCGCTGCTGGCCAAGGCCGGCACCGACAAGAGCAAGCTGCTGTCGGCCAATATCTGGCTCACCGACATCAAGACCTGGAGCCAGATGAACGAGGTGTGGGATGCCTGGGTCGCGTCCGGCAATGCGCCGGCCCGCGCCACCGTGGAAGCCAAACTGGCCGCGCCCGGACTGGTGGTTGAGATCATGGTTCAGGCCGCGATCTGAGACCAGGCATTGTCGTCCCGTCGCCTTTGGGCGCCCGCAGCTCGCTGCTGCGGGCGCCTTCTTTGTGAGTGATTCCCGGGCAGCGGTTCGGGCCTGATCGAATAATTATTGTGCAGTGCAACAGGCGAGGCCGGCGAATGGCGCTGGATCGGCTTGGCACAGTTCTTGAGACATGCGCCCTCAGAAGAGGGACCGCATGGACATCGTACGCAAGCGTGGAAGAGCAATAAGGCGGCGCGCAGTTCTGCGGGCTGCAGGCGGAAGTGCGGCCCTGGTTGCGGCGATTCGCGCCGGCTTTCCCGCGGGTGCCTTCGCACAGACCGCGGGCCCGGAAACACGCAAGGTCACGCTCGGGTTCATCGCGCTCACCGACGCAGCGCCGCTGATCATCGCGCGCGAAAAGAAGCTGTTCGACAGGTACGGCATCACCGATGCCAATATCGTCAAGCAGGCCTCATGGGGCACGACGCGCGACAACATCGTGCTCGGGTCCGCTGCCGGCGGTATTGACGGCGCCCATATCCTGACGCCATTCCCCTACCAGCTTTCGCTGGGCACGGTGACGCCGGAGAACAAGCCGGTACCGATGTTCATCCTCGCGCGCCTCAACTACGACTGCCAGGGCATCTCGGTCGCCAAGGAGTTCATCGATACCGGTGCCCGGCTGGATGCAAGGCCGCTGAAGGAAGCCTTCGCGAAGAAAAGGGCAGCGGGCCGGGACGTCAAATGCGCCATGACCTTCCCCGGCGGCACGCACGATCTGTGGATCCGCTACTGGCTGGCCGCGGCCGGCATTGATCCCGACAAGGACGTCTCGACGATCGTCGTGCCGCCGCCGCAGATGGTGGCGAACATGAAGGTCGGCAACATGGATGCGTTCTGCGTCGGCGAGCCGTGGAACGAGCAGCTCGTAAACCAGGGCATCGGATACACGGCCTGCACCACGGGCGAGCTCTGGAAGAACCATCCCGAAAAGTCGCTTGGCCTGCGCGCCGACTGGGTCGAGAAGCACCCGAATGCCGCCATGGGCCTGCTGATGGCCGTGCTGGAAGCCCAGCAATGGTGCGACAGGTTGGAGAACAAGGAGGAGATGAGCACCATTCTCGGCAAGCGCCAGTGGTTCAACGTGCCGCCTGCCGACATCATCAATCGCATCAAGGGCGACGTGAACTACGGCGATGGCCGGAAAATGCAGGGCACGGACCTGCTGATGAAGTTCTGGCGCGAGCACGCCTCCTATCCCTTCCGCAGCCATGATCTCTGGTTCCTGACCGAGAACCAGCGCTGGGGCAGGCTGCCGGCCGATATCGATACCAAAGCCATCATCGCCAGAGTGAACCGCGAGGATTTGTGGCGAGAGGCAGCGAAGATGCTTGGCGTCGCCGAAGCCGAGATCCCGAGCGGCACGTCACGTGGCCCGGAGACCTTCTTCGACGGCAAAGTGTTCAATCCCGAAGATCCCGCTGCTTACCTCGCGAGCCTTGCCATCAAGAAGGTCGCGTGAGCCGCCGGACCGTCTGCACGGAGCCAATAATGCCTTCAGCCGTCAAGGCCGTGAAACCGCCTGTCGATTCGGATGCCCCTCCCGCGCCGGCCGCGGTACTGGCCCTGCCGCTGAAGCGGCCGCCGCTGGCCGAGCGGCTGGCGCTGATCATCAGCGAGGCCGCGCGCCGGGCGGTCCCGCCGGTCGTCATGCTGGCGGTCCTGATCGCCCTGTGGGAACTGCTGTGCTCGCAGGCCGGATCGCGCCTGCCACCGCCGAGCAAGGTGTTGGCCGATACATGGGACTTCATCGTCGATCCGTTCTACGACAATGGCGGGATCGACAAGGGCGCCTTCTGGCACATCGCCAACAGTCTTGGCCGCGTCGCCATCGGCTTTGCGCTGGCGGCGGTCGCGGGCATTGCCCTGGGCGTGCTTGTGGGACAGAGCACCTGGGCGATGCGCGGGCTCGATCCGATCTTCCAGGTGCTGCGCACCATTCCGCCGCTGGCCTGGCTGCCCCTGTCGCTGGCCGGTTTCCGCGACGCGCAGCCCTCGGCGATCTTCGTGATTTTCATTACTTCGATATGGCCGGTGATCATCAACACCTCGGTGGGCGTGCGCAACATTCCGCAGGATTACCGCAACGTGGCGGCAGTGATCCGGCTGTCGTGGTACGAGTTCTTCTGGAAGATCACCTTGCCCGCCACCGTGCCCTATATCTTCACCGGTCTGCGCATCGGGGTGGGCCTGTCGTGGCTGGCCATTGTCGCGGCCGAGATGCTGATCGGCGGCGTCGGCATCGGCTTCTTCATCTGGGATGCCTGGAACAGCTCGCGCATCAGCGACATCATCGTGGCCCTGGTCTATATCGGCCTGGTCGGCTTTCTGCTTGACCGGCTCATCGCGGCTCTGGGCCACGTCATTTCGCACGGGACGTCGGCGTCATGAACCGCAGCACGTATCTCAGCTTCGAACAGGTCGGCATGAGCTTTCGGCGCGGTGCCAGGGTCACGGAGGTGCTGCGCGATGTGGACCTGAAGATCGGCGAGGGCGAATTCGTCTCCATCATCGGCCATTCCGGCTGCGGCAAGTCCACCTTGCTGAACATTGTCGGCGGCCTGCTGAAATCGACGACAGGCGAAGTCTTCCTGGAGGGCAGGGTGGTAGATGAGCCGGGGCCCGACCGCGCCATCGTGTTCCAGAACCACTCCCTGCTGCCGTGGCTCACGGTCTACGGCAACGTGCGCATCGCGGTCGACAAGGTGTTCCGCCGCACGAAGTCGGCAGCGGCGCGGCACGACTGGGTGATGCACAAGCTGGAGCTGGTGCAGATGGCGCAGCACCGGGACAAACGGCCGCACGAAATCTCGGGCGGGATGAAGCAGCGCGTCGGCATCGCGCGGGCGCTCGCCATGCAGCCCAAGGTGCTGCTGATGGACGAGCCGTTCGGCGCGCTGGATGCACTCACGCGCGCGCACCTGCAGGACTCCGTGATGGATATTCATGCCCGGCTGGGCAACACGGTCATGATGATCACGCACGATGTCGATGAGGCCGTGCTGCTGTCCGATCGCATCGTCATGATGACCAACGGGCCATCGGCGACCATCGGCGAGGTGTTGACGGTAGGCCTGCCGCGGCCGCGCCGGCGGCTAGAGCTGGCAACGGACGTCGAGTACACGCGCTGCCGTGCCGCCGTGATAGAGTTTCTCTACGCGCGCCACAAGATGCCGGCGCGCGCCGCCTGACGTGCCTCGTGTTCAGGCCGCTGCAGTGAGGGCCGGTTCCAGGGCGGCGGCGACGGCTTCCTCGACGCGGTCGAGCCAAGTGAACTCGATTTCCTTGCGGGCGTCCTCGGGGATGTCCTCGAAATCCTTGCGGTTGCGCGCCGGCAACATGACGCGCCGGATGCCGGCGCGGTGTGCGGCGACCACCTTCTCCTTGATGCCGCCGACCGGCAGCACAAGGCCGCGCAGGCTGATCTCGCCGGTCATCGCCGTATCGCTGCGCACGTTGCGGTCGGTCAGCAGCGAGGTCAGCGCCAGGAACATGGCGACGCCCGCGCTGGGGCCGTCCTTGGGGATGGCGCCGGCCGGCACGTGCACGTGAATGTCGCTCTTTTCGAAGCGGCCCGCATCAATGCCCAGTGCCTGCGCCCGGTTCTTGACGATGCTCAGCGCGGCCTGGGCGCTTTCCTTCATCACGTCGCCGAGCTGTCCCGTCAGGATCAGCCGCCCGCTGCCCGGCACGCGCGTCGCCTCGATGAAGAGAATGTCGCCGCCGACCGGCGTCCATGCAAGGCCCGTGGCCACGCCGGGCACGCTGGTGCGCATTGCCACCTCGTTCTCGAAGCGCGGCGCGCCCAGGATCGCCGGCAGCTCGTCGCGGCCGATACTGATGGACCCGTTCTCGCCCTCTGCGATGCGCACGGCGGCATGGCGCAGCGCCGTGCCGATCTCGCGCTCCAGATTGCGTACGCCGGCTTCTCGCGTGTAGAGCTGGATGATGTCGCGGATGGCGTCATCGCTGATCTCGGCCTGCTCCGGCTGCAGCCCGTTGGCTTCAAGCTGCCGGCGTACCAGGTAGCGCCGCGCGATCTGGAGCTTCTCGTCGCCCGTGTAGCCCGCCAGACTGATGATCTCCATGCGATCGCGCAGCGGGCCGGGAATGGTATCGAGCATGTTGGCGGTGGTGAGGAACACCACCCGGCTGAGGTCGTAGGGCACGCCGAGATAGTTGTCGCGGAACGTGTTGTTCTGCTCCGGGTCGAGCACCTCCAGCAACGCGGCGTTGGGATCGCCGTGGATGCCGCTGCCCAGCTTGTCGATCTCGTCCAGCATCATGACGCAGTTGCGGGTGCCGGCCTTGCGAATGGCCTGGATAATGTTGCCTGGCAGCGCGCCGATATAGGTGCGGCGGTGGCCGCGGATCTCGGCCTCGTCATGCACGCCGCCCAGGCTGACGCGCACGAACTTGCGGTTCATCGCGCGCGCGATCGACTGGCCCAGCGAAGTCTTGCCGACACCGGGCGGGCCGACGAAGCAGAGGATCGGCGCCTTGCCCTGCGGCGCCAGCTTGCGCACCGCAAGATATTCGACGATGCGCCGCTTGATCTTGTCGAGGCCGTAATGGTCGGCATCCAGCACGCGCCGCGCCTCGGCAATGTCGATCGGGCTCTCCTCAGGCAGCGTCCAGGGCAGCTCGATCAGCCAGTCGAGATAGGTGCGCACCATGCCGTACTCAGCCGCGGCCTCGGGCATGCGCTGAAGCCGCCGCAACTCCTTGCGCGCCTGGTCCTCTACCTCCTTCGGCATGCCGGCCTTGGCAATGGCGCGATCCAGCTCGGCCATTTCGGTGGCCTTGCCTTCCTCGCCTTCGCCGAGCTGGCGCTGAATGGCGGCCATCTGCTCGCGCAGCAGCACCTCTTTCTGCCGCTCGTCGAGCGCCGCCCTGGTCTGCCGCCCGATCTCCTGCGACAGGCGCAGCACCTCGATGCGGTGCGCCAGCATGCGGGAGACTTTCTCCATGCGCGCAGCAACGTCGAGCGTTTCCAACACCTCCTGCTTTTCCGCAGGTTTCGCGTCGAGGTAAGTGATCGCGAAGTCAGCCAGCGCGGAAGGCGAGTCGATCGCCTGCGCCGCAGCTTGCAGCTCGGCGGGTGCGCCGGGCAGCAACTCGACCGCTTCGAGCACTTGTGCCTTCAGGTGGACAAAGCGGGCCTCGATTTCGGGTGTGCGGGTGTCGGATTCGGGCAGGCGCAGCACGCGGGCAACCAGGAACGGCCAACCCTCGAGGAACTCCGTTACCCGGAAGCGTTGCTCGCCCTGGCAGACGACGTGGTGCGCGCCATCCGCCGCCGTGATGTAGCGCACGATGCTGCCGACCGTGCCGACGCGATGCATGTCGGCCGGAACGGGATCCGCCACCTCCGGATCGCGCTGAAGCAGGATACCCACGGGCTGCTGGCTGCGCACCGCCTGTTGCGCGGCGGAGATCGACACCGGCCGTCCCAGCGTGATCGGCAGCACCAGCCCGGGAAAGAGCACTATGTTGCGCACCGGCACGACGATCAGCGCGTCCGGCGGCAGCGGCGACGTGGACGGCCCGCCAGCGCCCGACGCGTCGGCGTTGGGCTGCAGCATCTGAACCTTATCCACCGGAAGATCCTGCCTTCTGCAAGGTGATCACGAGACAGCCGTCCACCATGCTGCGGCTGACGCCGCTGTAGCGGCCGGCAGGCAGCGGCACACGCCGCAGGAAACGCCCCTGCGGCAATTCGAGCCGATGGATCGCCGCGGACCGCAATGCCTCCGGCAACACGCGGGTTCCACCAATCACCAGGTGGCCATCCTCCGCGATCACTGCTTCGGCCTGCTCGGGCGCAACGCCGGGCAATGCCACCAGGACCAGCACTTCGCCAGCCGTTTCCAGCACATCGACCGGCGGTTCCCATGTCGGCGTGGATACCCGCGCGCCGGCGGGATTGAAGAATTCGCGGTGCAGCCGCTCCGCCCTTGCCAGCATCTGGCACGCCTCGGACCACATCCAGTCGTGCACGGGATCACGGGCCATTACGCCTCACCATCTGTCATGCACAGCATTTGAGGCGCGGCCAGCCCGGTTTCAACACCCTTGCAATGTGAAGAATCCTTCATGGTGAGCTTGTCGAACCAGAAGGCATCGCAAGACCGGCGGTGCGTGTGGCTTCAGTTCATCGGCCCGAAGATTTTTCCGGGGTTCATGATGTTGTCGGGGTCGAGCGCGCGCTTGATGGCGCGCATCAGGCCCACCGACTCGCCATGCTCGGCATAGAGGTACTTGATCTTCCCCAGACCGACGCCGTGCTCGCCGGTGCAGGTGCCGCCCATGTCAAGCGCGCGCGCCACCATGCGATCGTTGAGCTCGTCGGCGCGCTTCAGGCAGGTCGGATCGTCGGGATCGACCATGATGGTGAGATGGAAGTTGCCATCGCCGACATGGCCGACCAGTGGCGCCACCAGACCAAGCTTGCGGACATCCTCTTTGGTGGCCAGCACGCATTCGGCCAGCCGCGAGATCGGCACGCAAACGTCGGTCGCCCACATGCCCCAACCCGGCTTGAGCGCCTTGTTGGCCCAGGCAGCGTCGTGGCGCGCCTGCCACATCTTCGTGCGTTCCTCGGCCTGGCTGGTGAAGGCGAAGCTGCCGCCGCCATTCTCGCTGGCGATCGCCTGCACCATCTCGGCCTGCTCCCTGACGCTCGCCTCGGTACCGTGAAACTCCAGGAACAGCGTGTCCTTCACCGGCAAGCCGAGCTTCGCGTAGCGGTTGACCGAGTCGACCTGCACGTCATCGAGCAGCTCGATGCGCGCGATCGGCACCCCCGACTGGATGGTCTGGATGACGGTGTTGACCGCGCCCTCAAGCGTAGCGAAGGCGCAGGCGGCGGCGGCCATCACCTCGGGAATGCCGTAAAGCCGCAGCGTGATCTCCGTGATGATGCCCAGCGTTCCTTCCGAGCCGATGAACAGCTTGACGAGATCGTAGCCAGCCGCCGATTTGCGCGAGCGACGGCCCAGCCGCATGACACGTCCGTCCGCGGTCACCACCTCCAGCGCCAGCACGTTCTCGCGCATGGTGCCGTAACGCACGGCATTGGTGCCGGACGCCCGCGTGCTGGCCATCCCGCCGATCGAGGCATCGGCGCCGGGATCGATGGGAAAGAACAGGCCGGTCGCGCGGATATAGTCGTTGAGCTGCTTGCGGGTGACGCCAGGTTGCACCACGACGTCGAGGTCTGCCTCATTGACCTGCAGCACCTGGTTCATGCGGCTGACATCGACCGAGATGCCGCCCTGCGGCGCCGAGATATGGCCTTCCAGCGAGGTGCCGGTGCCGAAGGCAATGATCGGTGTGCGGTGCCGGGCGCAAATCTGGACGACCTTCTGCACTTCCCCTGTCGATTCCGCGAACACGACGGCGTCGGGCAAGTGCGCCTCGTGATAGCTGACATCCTTGCCGTGCTGCTCGCGGACGGCTGCGGCCGTGCTTAGCCGGTCGCCGAAGAGGGTCCGGAGTTCGCTTAACGTTTCATCGATATGAGGCGGGCGCACGGCGGCAGCCAGGGCCATGTCGGGATTCTCCGTCGGGGCAGTTCAGCCCCCTCCGCCCGACAATGGCGGCAAAGTGCCACTCGTTCAAGCCGGCGGAACTGGCCATGCTGCTCGCCGTTCTCCGTTGCGGATTGGCGTTAATCAGGGAGTTCCAGATGGAGTCCGAACCGACCATCGTCTTCGAGAACATGGAGCCGTCGGATCTGGTGCGCGCCCGCATCGAGCGTGAGCTGGAGCGTCTGGAGCGGTTCTTTGGTCGCGCCACGTCCTGCCGGGTGGTGATCCGGGCACCCGTGCCGGGACAGGTGAAGGGTGGCCTCTTCAGCGTCCGTATCCATCTGGAACTGCCCGGACAGCGCAGCGTGGTGGTCAGCCGCCTGCCGTCGGAGCGCAAGGCCCTGGTCGATCCCAACGTCGCGATACACGACGCCTTCCGGACGGCGCGCCGGCAGCTACAGGACCAGGTCCGCCTGATGCGCGGCGAGGTGAAGCCGCATGCCGAGGAGGGGGTCGGTACCGTAACTGGCTTCTATCCGGAGGACGGTTACGGGCTGATCACGACCGCCGACGGCGACGAGATCCATTTCGACCGCAGCAGCATGCCGCCAGGCGAATTCGAGGCCTTGGAGAAAGGTGCCGAGATCGTCTACGAGGCGCATGAGGGCGACTACCGGGTGCACGCCCGGGTGGCCCGGGTGAAGCAGGCAGCGAGCGGCTGACGGGCGCGGCGGCCAGCCGGGCGTTGACGCCCGGTTCGGCGGGCGGCAAGAAGCGGCTCCGACTGGAGCCGCCGATGGCCGACGACAAGCGCATCTACCTGTTCGATACCACACTGCGCGACGGCGCTCAGACCCAGGGTGTCGATTTTTCGGTCGCCGACAAGTCGGCCATCGCGATCGAGCTGGACCGCATCGGCATCGACTACATCGAGGGCGGCTGGCCCGGCGCCAACCCGACGGACGACCGCTTCTTCGCCGACCCGCCGGCCTTCGGCCATGCCAGGTTTGTCGCCTTCGGCATGACGCGGCGGGCGGGGCGCAGCGCCGCCAACGATCCCGGGCTTAATGCGATCCTGTCAACCCGGGCGCGCAGTGTCTGCATGGTCGGAAAGACCTGGGACTTCCACGTGGATGTGGCGCTGGAGCTGGGGCGCACGGAGTACGTGGACATGATCGCGGACTCGGTCGCCTACGCGAAGTCGCGCGTCGATGAGGTGATGTTCGACGCCGAGCATTTCTTCGACGGCTACAAGGCCAATCGGGACTACGCGCAGACCTGCATCCGCGAGGCGTACCGCGCCGGCGCGCGCTGGGTGGTGCTGTGCGACACCAATGGCGGCACGCTGCCGCACGAGATCGAACGCATTGTCGGCGAGGTCTGCCGCGAGATCCCCGGCAGCGCCATTGGCATCCATTGTCACAACGATACCGAGAACGCGGTCGCGAACTCGCTGGCCGCGGTACGTGCCGGCGCACGGCAGGTACAGGGCACCATCAACGGGCTGGGCGAGCGCTGCGGCAACGCCAACATCATTGCCCTGATCCCCAACCTGATGCTGAAGATGGGCTACGACACGGGCGTCACGGCGGAAAACCTGGCGAAGCTAACGCACCTCTCGCGCCTGCTCGACGACCGGCTGAACCTCGCGCCCAATCGCGGCGCTGCCTATGTCGGTCCGCGCGCCTTCGCCCATAAGGGGGGCCTGCACGTCAGCGCTGTCGAGAAGGATCCGCGCACCTACGAGCACATCGATCCGGCCGTGGTCGGCAACGAGCGCATTATCGTGGTTTCGGACCAGGCGGGGCGTTCCAACGTCGTGGCGCGCTTCCGCCAGATCGGGCTGGACATCGACCCCCGCAGCCCGGGCGTGATCCGCCTGCTGGAAATCGTCAAGGAGCGCGAGGCCAACGGCTATGCGTATGACGGGGCCGACGCCTCCTTCGAGCTGCTGGCGCGGCGTGAACTGCACACGGTGCCGGACTATTTCGCGTTGCAGAGCTTCCGGGTCATGGCCGAGCGGCGCTGGAACGCGCGCGGCGAGCTGGTGACCATGTCGGAGGCGACAGTCAAGCTGGATGTCGCCCGGCACCGGGTGATGGAGGTGGGTGAGGGCAACGGCCCGGTCAATGCGCTGGATTCCGCTCTTCGGAAGGCGCTGCTGCCGCACTATGCCGAGCTGGAGGACATGCGCCTGATCGATTTCAAGGTGCGGATCCTGGACTCGGCCGGGGGCACCGCCGCCGTTACCCGCGTCATGATCGAATGCGCGGACAGCCGCGGCCATCGGTGGACCACGATCGGCGTGTCGCCCAATATTATCGATGCTTCGTACAACGCGCTCTACGACAGCATCACTTACAAGCTCTTCCGCGACGGCGCGGCGGCGGCGGCCTAGATGGCCGGCAGAGTGCCGCGCCGTCAGACCATTGCAGCCATGCTCACCTGTCCTATCGGGGCAGGCGACGCATGGCTTGAGATCAGGCAATATATGCAACGGGAGGCGAGATCATCGTCGCTCAGGGCGGCAGGGCCGGCCACCGGCTCCGATGGTCATGTATGCGCGATACGGTTGAAGCGAACCCAACGGAAGTAGCCCCGCCGGCGCCAAACAAATGGCGTCCGAACCGCCGGGTGATGGCGCGTGCCTTCATGTGGTCGCTGCCCTTGCTGGCCGTCATTGCCGGCGTGACGTTCTGGCTGCTGGCCGGCCGCTACGTCGGCACCGACAACGCTTACGTCAAGGGCGACCGGGTTCTGATCGCGCCGGAAGTGGCGGGCTCGATCGTGGAGGTCACTGTTGAGGAAAACCAGCGGGTCACCCGGGGCCAGCTTCTCTTTCGCATCGAGGACGAGTCCTACAAGCTGGCACTGATGCGTGCCGAGGCGGAGCTCGAAACGGTGCGCGCCGAGGTGCGCGGCCTGCGCGCCAGCTACCGGCAGAAGCGCGAAGAGATCAAGGCCGCCAAAAGCCAGGAGACATACGCCGCCGCCGACTTTGATCGTCAGCGCGAACTGGCCGAGCGCAAGGTTGTCTCCAGCCAGCGCCTTGACGAGGCACGCCGCGACCTCGATGTAGCCCATCAGCGCATTGCCATGCTCAACGAGGAGTTGATGCGGCTGGAGGCGGCGCTGGCCGGCAATCCCAAGATCCATACTGACGAGCATCCGCGCGTCAGGCACAGCCAGGCATTGCGCGACGAGGCGGAGCTCAATTTGCGTCGCACCCGGGTCACCGCGCCGATCGATGGTATCGCCGCGCGCAAGCCGACTGTCGGGACGTGGGCGGCGCCTGGTACGGCGGCGATGACGATCGTGGCCGATACGGCGCTGTGGATCGAGGCCAACTTCAAGGAAACCGATCTCACGCGCGTACGTCCCGGCCAGCCGGCGACCGTCCATATCGACACCTATCCCAGCCGGGTATGGCGCGGCACGGTCGTCAGCATCGCCCAGGCCACCGGCGCCGAGTTCGCCGTGCTGCCGCCGCAGAACGCGTCGGGTAACTGGGTCAAAGTGGTGCAGCGCATCCCCGTACGGATCGAGGTCAAGCCCGCGCCGGGGGACCCGCCGCTGCGCGTCGGCATGAGCGCGTATGTCGAGATCGACACGGGCCACGAACGCTCGCTGGGCGAACTGACAAGTGCTCTCGCGCGATCGATCGGCCTCGGCGGCGCCGCGGCAACGGCGCGATAGTCCCCTTTCCGGGGAAAGGGCGAGCCGCACGCAAGGCATTATGGCATCAGCACGCGATGCATAAGCTGCCTGACAGGAGTCAGATTCATTCCTTCTCCCCGCGAAGGCGGGGAGAAGGTGGCGCGCAGCGCCGGATGAGGGCCTTCTCGGCGCCTCAGCAAACACGGCATGGCGGAAACCGGTACACTATCTCCGTAATTCACATGCTTCACTTGCCGCGACGCCGCGAAGCCCCTCATCCGCCCTTCGGGCACCTTCTCCCCGCCTTCGCGGAGAGAAGGGCAGATGCTCCGGGGATGGTCCGGTGACAGTGACGGCCAGCCATCAGCCCACTGCGCGGCGACATCGGTTGCTGATTACCGGCACGATGATGCTGGCGACGCTGCTGCACGTGATTGATGCCACGATCGCCAACGTGGCGCTGCCGCACATGCAGGGCACGCTGCTGGCAACCCAGGACCAGATTTCCTGGGTGCTGACCTCCTATATCGTCTGCTCCGCAATCCTCACGCCGCTGGCCGGCTGGCTGGCCGACCGCCTCGGGCGGCGGCGCCTGCTGATGATCGCTGTCATCGGATTCACCGTCACCTCGATGCTGTGCGGAGCGGCCGCGACGCTGGAGCAAATGGTGATGTTCCGTGCCCTGCAGGGCGCGTTCGGCGCCACGCTGGTACCGCTGTCACAGGCGATCCTGCTCGACTCCTATCCGCCGGAGGAGCACGGCTTCGTCATGTCGCTGTGGGGCGTGGCGGTGATGGTGGGGCCGATCATGGGCCCCACCCTGGGCGGCTGGCTCACCGAAGAGCTTTCCTGGCGCTGGGTGTTCTACATCAACCTGCCCGTCGGCATGCTGTGCCTTTTCGGGGTGCTGACGCTGATCCACGATCTGGGTCCGCGCCGCGGCAGGCCGTTCGACCTGACGGGCTTTGCGCTGCTGGCCATTTCGCTGGGCTCGGCACAGCTCATGCTGGATCGCGGCGAGCTCAACGACTGGTTCCATTCCACTGAAATCATGATCGAGGCTACGGTGGCGGGCGTGGCGCTGGTCATGTTCCTGATCCACGCTGTCACGACCAGCCATCCGTTCCTGGATTTGCGGCTGTTCGAGGACCGCAACGTGTCGGTCGGCTTGCTGTTCGCCGCCCTTGCCGGACTGGTCCTGATCGCCACCGCTGCGCTGATGCCGCCGTTCCTGCAGGGGTTGCGGGGCTATCCTGTGCTGACCGTCGGCATGATCCTGGCGCCGCGCGGCATCGGCATGATGATCGCCATGCTGATCTTCGCGCGCATCGCGGGCCGCTTTGATGCGCGCATCTTCGTTGCCTTCGGGTTCGGCATCGCGGCGCTGTCGATCTGGCAGATGACGCAGTTCAATCTCGATATTGATGCCTGGGCCGTCATCTGGAGCGGCGCGCTGCAAGGCTTCGGCCTGGGGTTCGTCTGGCCGCCGCTCAGCACCATCATGTTCGCCACGCTGCCGCCGCACCAGCGCACCGACGTGGCCTCGCTCAATGCGCTGGCGCGCAATCTCGGCGGCAGCGTCGGCATTGCCGCGCTGGTCGCGATCCTGTCGCAGAATACCCAGGCCGCGCGCGCCGAACTGGCGCCGTCGATCTCGCCGCTGAACCCGGCCTGGACGGCGGTTGTCGGCAGCGGCGGCCAGGGTGCCGTGACGCTGGCCCTCTGGGACACCGAGCTGACGCGCCAGGCGGCGATGATCGCCTACCTCAACGATTTCAGGCTGATGATGTTCGTTGTCCTTGCCGCGATCCCGCTGCTAGTGCTGCTGAAGCCGGGTCCGCTGGCGGCGCGGCGATAGCTGCCGCTGGAGCGGCGCGGCGCCTGCGTGTAGAAGCCGCCTCATGGGACGGCCGAACAAGAGCGATATTCCCGAGGCACCGGCACCGGCGATCGTGCTGGTGCGTCCGCAACTGGGCGAGAACATCGGCATGGCGGCGCGGGCCATGCTGAACTGCGGTCTGGGTGAGTTGCGGCTGGTCGCGCCGCGCGACGGCTGGCCGAACCCGGCGGCGCAGCGTGCCGCTTCTGGCGCAGATGCGGTGCTGGAAGCAGCCAGGGTCTTCGACTCGGTCGCCGACGCCGTCAGCGACATGACCAGGGTTTTTGCGACCACCGCCCGTCATCGCGAGCTAACCCAGCGCGTGGTAGGTCCACGCCGCGCGGCAGCCGAGTTGCGTCAGCGCGTGACGTCAGGTGAACGCTGTGCCGTTTTGTTCGGTGCCGAGCGTACCGGCCTGCACAATGACGATCTGGTCTGGGCCGACACCGTCCTGTCGATTCCGCTCAATCCCGATTTCTCGTCGCTGAATGTTGCCCAGGCCGTGCTGCTGGTCGCCTACGAGTGGTCGCAGGCGAGTGCATCGGGGGAGGACGAAACGCTGGTGACCAACACGGCGCGGCCGGCAACCAAGGCAGAGCTGGCCAACCTCTTCGCCCACCTCGAGCGCGAACTCGATGAAAGCGGCTTCCTGCGGGTGCCGGAGAAGCGCCCCGACATGGTGCGCAACATGCGGGCGATGCTGCAGCGGGCCAGTCCGACCGATCAGGAAGTGAACACCTTCCATGGCATCATCAGCTATCTCGTCAGCAAGAAGCGGCGAGGCTGAGAGCAGTTGCGCGAGAGGGCGAAATCCACTAACGGCGAAGAGGCTCGCCGGCGCCGGCAACGCGGAGTCCCATGCCAGAAGATGTTCTGGTTTTCATTGCGATCGGGTTTCTTGCGCAACTGGTGGATGGCGCGCTGGGCATGGCCTTCGGTGCGCTGACGACCACGAGCCTGCTGACCTTCGGCGTTGCGCCGGCCGCTGCCAGCGCAATGACGCACGTCGCAGAAATATTCACGACGGCCGCGTCCGGTGCTTCCCACGTCTATCACCGCAATGTTGACTGGCGTCTGGTCGTCCGCCTGGCGCCGCCTGGCATGATCGGCGGTGCTGTCGGCGCGTACCTGCTGACCGTCATCGATTCCAGGGTGGTAGCGCCGCTGGTGTCGCTCTATCTCGTCGCAATCGGTCTTTATATTCTGTTCAGGGCGTACCGTCCGAGCTGGCCGCGCGAGGTCCGGGACCGCATCGTGCCCTTCGTCGGCGCCGCGGGCGGCTTTCTGGACGCGGCAGGCGGTGGCGGATGGGGGGCAGTCGTTACCGGCTCGCTGGTCGGCCGGGGACATCAGCCGCGCAAGGTGATCGGCTCGACCAACCTGACCGAGTTCCTCGTTACGGCGGTCATCTCGGCGACCTTCGTGCTGAGTCTGGGCTGGGCCGAGCTCAGCTCCGCGATCGGCCTGATCATTGGCGGTGTTGTGGCCGCGCCGCTGGGCGGTCTGCTCGTGAGCCGCGTTCCGACCCGGCCCCTGACGGTCGCGGTTGGTGTCGTCATTATTGCCACAAGTGTTGCACGATTCCTTTAGACCGGGGTCTAACCCAGCTACTGTGACTTCGGCAGGACTGGCTGCCTTTGCTTGGGACACCAGGGCGAGGCCGTGCTACAGACAGGCCGCCTTGTCCTTGTCGTCCCCTCCCGTCACTGCATGTTCCGCCGCCTCTACGACTGGGTGATTGCACTCGCCGGTCATCGTCACGCGCTGCCTGCCATGGGCGCCGTGTCATTCCTGGAAAGCTCGGTCTTTCCCATTCCGCCGGACGTGATGCTGGTGCCGATGGTGCTGGCCAATCGCCGCCGGGCCTTTCAGATCGCGCTGATCTGCACCGTCACGTCGGTGCTGGGCGGTATTCTCGGATACGCCATCGGCTACTACCTGTTCGAGACGCTGGGTGCCTGGGTGGTGCGCGTCTATGGCCTGGAGGCGGCGCGGGACAGCTTTGTGGCCGGCTTCGAGAGCTACGGCACCTGGATCATCCTGATCAAGGGCCTGACACCGATCCCCTACAAGCTGGTGACCATTGCCAGCGGCGCCGCGCATTTCGACCTGTTCACCTTCATCTGGGCGTCCATCGTCACGCGCGGCGCGCGCTTCTTCCTGATCGCGGCCCTTCTGTGGAAGTTCGGCGAACCGGTGCGCGCCTTCATCGAGAAGCATCTCACGGCGCTGACCTGGATCTTTCTCGTCGCCCTGATCGGCGGCTTTGTGGCCTTCCGCTATCTGTTCTGACGTTCAGGTGCGGCCGGGCAATTCCACGACGCCGCCGCCGAGGATCGACAGCTCGCCATCCTGGTTGCGCGCTTCCTGCTCGATCTCGACCAGGTGTCGCCCGTCCTCGACATACTTGCGCACGACCTTGCCGTTGATGAACAGCAGATCGCCCACGGGATTGTGCCGGCGGATCTTGCAGCTTGCGTGGCGCAGGAAGCCGTCGTCGCCCATCCAGTTGGTGAGGTGGTGCGTAAGCCATGAACAGCGTTCCGGGCCATAGTCATAGGCATCCGGCGCGCCAACCTCACGGGCAAATTCTTCCTCCCAGTGAACGCGCTCGGGACAGTCGGGAATGCCGAACCGGTTCTTGATGCCCAAGCCAGGGTGGGCATCCACCAGCTTCCACGCCAGCTTGTTGGCGCGGATGTAGAGCCCGCCCCATCCCTGTGCGTAAGCGATGAAGCCGGTCACCGTCATTGGCCCCTTCAGCATGGTCGGCAGCGCCTCGCCTTCGGCCACATCCTGCCAGTATCGTGGCTCGGACCCGCGGATCCTCTCCTCGGCATAAAGCCGATAAGCCGCAGCCAGCTCCTCATCGCTGTACCGCCGGGGCGGGCGCGCCTTCAGATCGGCATACTTGGTACCGCGTTCGCGGGCCTGGTCGCGCTCGGTGCGGAAGCACCAGCTATCTGCCTCGGCGACGAGATCACCGTGCTGGTTGAAGAAGTTGACATGATAGATCTGCTGGACGGCACGGCCGGCGAAGCGGGTCTGGTGCTCAATGATGTCCTTCAGCCAGGACTCGGTCGAAATCGCATCGTTACGCCGCACGACCTTGTGCCACGTCCAGTCGGCGCCCGACCACATGGCATGTACCCCCGGCAGGCCGCCGACATAGCCGGAGACAATGCGGCTGGTGCTGAACAAGAAGCTCGGCAGTGCGATGACGTCTCCATACTTCGTCTTCGCGGCATACTCGGGAACGCACCACAGCGGGTTGTCATCGCCGATGCCGTGCGCGTAGTGGCGGATATTGTCGCGCGTCGCCTCATGGCACCACGGTTCGGCCGTGACGCCGATCTTCACGCCGATGCGCTGGCGCAGCTCCTCCAGCCCTTTGTCCGTGATCTTCGGAAATGTGCGTTCGGCAGTGGTCTGCATGGTTGTTCCCGTTCGAAAGGCTCAGGCGGTCTGTTCGCGCTCGCGCAGCACCTTGCGGTTGATCTTGCCGGCGGGCGTCTTGGGTAGTTCCGGCACGAAAGCGATCTGGCGGGGGTATTCGTGATGGCTGAGGCGCTGGCGCACGAGGTCCTGTATCTCGCGCCGGAACTCATCGTCGCCGGGCCGGCCTACGACGACGAATGCCTTTACCACCTGGCCGCGCAGGGGATCGGGTACACCGATGGCGGCTGCCTCACGGACCTCAGGATGTTTCAGGATCGCATCCTCGATCTCGACAGCGCTCATGGTCCAGCCGGCGGATATGATGACGTCGTCGGCACGACCGGCATGATAAAAGTAGCCGTCTGCATCGGTGCGACCGAGATCCTTTGTGGCGATCCAGCCATCGCGGCGCCAGACCTTCAGCTCGCCCGTGATCCCGGGCGGACAGGACTGTCCCGCCGCATCGTGGACTTCCACGCGCCCGCCCGGGATTGGCTTGCCGAGCGAGCCCGGCCGCACGGCAAAGTCGTCGGCACCGGGATAACTGACCAGGATTACGCCGATCTCTGTGGTGCCGTACATGCTGCAAGCCGGCCGGCCGAAGGTGCGTTCGATGAATGCCGCCGTCTCGCTGTCGATGGGCTCGCCGGTGAAGGAGACTTTCTGCAAGGCGTACCGATGGCGCGGCGCGGCACCGCAATTGCGCATCATGCGATAGTGCGTGGCCGCTGCCGATATGTTGGTGAAGGCGTGCGTCTCCAGCGCCGCCAGCAGCCGTTCGGGATTGAACTTGCCCGCCCAGGCACCGACCGTGATGCCCAGCGCCAGCGGCGCCAGCGTGCCGTGCCACAGCCCATGGCCCCAGGCCGGCGAGGAAGGGCAGATGAAGCGATCGCCTGGACGCAGGCCGGTGCCGTAAAGCGCCGCCACCATCAGGGTGACGATGGAGCGGTGCGTATGCTTCACCGCTTCCGGCAGCTCGCGCGTGGTCCCTGACGTGTACTGAAAGACCGCCAGCGAATCGGCCGCGGTGTCAGCCTTGAACTGCGGGGCAAAGCGACCGAGCTCCGCGAAGAACGCGTCGTCCGCAACGACGACACGCGGCCCTGCATCGGCCAGCGATGGAGCTCTTTCGGCGCTGGTGACGAGCAGGCGGGGCGTACAGTCCTCGACTCGCAGCTTCACGCCATCGGGCCCGAAGAGGGTGAAGAGCGGCACTGCGATGGCACCCATCTTCATGGCGCCGAACATCGCCATGTAGAAGGCGCGTGACGGCTCCAGCATGACCGCGACGCGATCTCCGGGCACCACGCCCTGGCTTGCGAGGTAGTGGGCAAAGCGGGCGGAGTCTTCGGCGATGTCGCGGAAGCCCAGGATTTCGTCACGGCCATCGGCATGAATCACGATGACCGCCGGATTGCTGCGATCGGCGTGCCGGTCGATGCACTCATGGGCGATGTTGAGGCGCTCGCGACTGCCCTCGAACAGCTCCCACAGCCCGGAGGAGGAGAAGTGCGCCTGGGCGTCCGCGTAGCGCGTGTAGTCGGTCAGCTTCGCCATGCGCCAGATGATGGCGGCTCGATCATGATTGTACAATAGGCTTATCGATTGTATATGTACAATCATGAAACCGCCACAGGTCCGGGCAGTTCCGGCTGTCACGCGTGCCGTCGCGATCCTGCGGCTGCTCGGCCGCAGCCGCACGCCGCTAAGCCTCAAAGTCATCGCCGAAACTCTCGGCCTGGTGCCCAGCACGGCGCTGCACATCCTGCGCGCCCTTGTCGCCGAGCAGTTGCTGCAGGTGGACCCCCAGACCCGGCACTACCGGCTGGGCGTCGGTATGCTGCCGCTGGCGCGCGCCGTGCTGGAGAATGGCGACTTTCCGGCGCTGGCCAGGCCCAGGCTGGAAGATCTGTCGCGGCTCTACGGTGTGACGGCGCTGGGCGTGGAGGTCCCGGACCTGGACCACATGGTCGTGGTTGCGCTGGCGCGCGCCCAGACACCGGTGCGCCTGCACGTCGATGTCGGCAGCCGGTTTCCGGCCCTGATCAGCGCGACCGGCCGTTGCGTCGCCGCCTTCAGCGCGCAGCCTTGGACCGAAATCGAAAGGCGGTTTGCCAGTCTGCGCTGGCACAACCCGCCGGACTACGCGTCATGGTGTAAGGAGGTGGACGCCGCGCGCCGCCGCGGCTTCAGCATCGATCGCGGCAACTACATTGCCGGCGTGACCATCGTGGCGGTGCCAGTGCTGAACAGCCGCGGCACCAGTTCCCACACCATTGCCGCCGTCGGGCTGGGCAGCCAACTCGACCGTGCCAGTTCGCTCTCCCTGGCGCGCGACATGCGAGCGGCAGCGCAGGAGATAGCGGGACTGCTGTCGCCCTGAGACGTTGTGTCGCCACCGGTCCGCCGCATTTGGTTGCTGTATGATGGGGCATGGTATCCGCCCTTGCAGATGCTCCTGACGACCTGCGCCGGCCGGCCGGAACGGCGTGGCTGGCTGCGGTCATCCTGTGCGGCAGCGGCGCGCTGCTGCTGGCCGCGCTGGGCTTCCAGTACCTCGGCGGCTACGCCCCCTGCAGCCTGTGCTACTGGCAACGCTATGGACATATCGCGGTGATGGCAGTGGTCTGGCTGGCGCTGCTGCCGCTCGGTTCAGGCGCCCGCATCGCCTTGCTGTCGCTGGCGGGTATCGGACTGCTGGCGACGGCCGGACTTGCCGCCTGGCATGTCGGCGTCGAGTGGAAATGGTGGGCGGGGCCCGAGAGCTGCACCTCGACGTCCCTCATGGGCATGTCGGTGGAGCAGGCGCTCAATGCGCTGCGCCGCAAGCCTGTGGTGCTGTGCGACACCGTCGCGTGGTCGCTGTTCGGCGTGTCGATGGCGGGCTGGAATGCCCTGTTCTCGGCGGCGCTCGGAGTCTGGGCCCTGGCCGGAACCTGGCGGCTGGCGGCGCGCGGTGCCTGAGGAGCATTCATGAGCACGGATTCTGCGGCCGGGCCGCGAAGCACCAACGAAGGCTGGCAGCCGGGCGACCCGACTCCGCGGGAGTTCGTCGAGCAGGCCATTCGCGTCGATCATGCCGGCGAGGTCGGCGCGGTTCGGATCTACGAGGGCCAGCTCGCGGCGCTTCGCTGGCGCGGCAAAGGCAATTCGCCTGTGGCCCGCCGGATCGAGCACATGCTGGCGCAGGAAACCGCGCACAAGCAGGTTTTCGACGAGCTGATCGCCGAGCGCCGGGTGCGGCCTACGGCCCTGTCGCCAATATGGTCGGTGGCGGGCTTCGCGCTGGGGGCGGCGACGGCGCTGCTGGGCGATGCGGCCGCCATGGCCTGCACGGTCGCCGTCGAGGAAACCATCGACGAGCACTATGCCGCGCAACGCGACCGGCTGGGGGACGATGAGGCTGTGCTGCGCGGCACGGTCGAACGCTTCCGCCAGGACGAGGTTGCGCATCGCGACGAGGCGCTGGCCAGCGGCGCCGAGAAGGCGCCGGCGTACGATCTCGTGACGGCCGCCATCCGCGGCGGTTCGCGGCTTGCGATCTGGCTATCCACGCGCGTTTGAGCGGGCGGATCAGTTTTCCAGCAGGCGGTGCAGCCTGGCGTATTGAAGCAGCATGATCGTCTTGCCATCGGCGATTTCGCCGCGTGCCACCATGGCGAGTGCCTCGTCGAGCGTGGGTTCAAGCACTTCGATGTCCTCGCCCTCATGCGCGTTGCCACCACCGGCGGTCACGCGATCCGCGGGATCATAGGGCGCCACGAAGCAGGCCTGCCGTTCGGTGATGCTGCCCGGGCTCATGAAGGCGTCGAATACCCTGTGCAACGTCCCCGGCCGATAGCCGGTTTCTTCCTCGGCCTCGCGGCGGATGCAGGCCTCCGCGTCGTTGCCCTCGATGCGGCCGGCGGGCACCTCGATCAGCGGCTCAGGATGGCCATTGACCCAGGCCGGTAGTCGGAACTGGCGCACGAGCACGACGGTCCTTGCGGCGCGGTTGTAGAGCAGGATCGCGGCCGCGTTGCCGCGGTCGTAAGTTTCGCGGCTCTGGGTCTGCCAAGTGCCGTCGCGACGCTGGTAGTCGAACGTGATCTTCTTCAGGACGGACCACTCGTTGGCCAGGATTTCCTCGCGGCGAATGCGGATGCGCGTGTGGATCGGGGCAGTCATCGGCTTCCGTGATGCAACTGGCCGCGGGTTGCAGCCTTGCCATGCTTCGCTCATCCTAGCGCGGCCGGCAGGCGGCACGAAGGGCGGGCATCATGGCGACAACCGACGACTATCAGCGGCGCAGCTACGGCGAAATTGCGGTTGGCACCGGCGAGAAGCCGGGAATCGTCGTGGTCGATTTCCAGAAAGGCTTTACTGATCCGCAATATCCCTTGGGCGGCGCGCCGCTGGTGGCGCGCGCGGTCGAGAATACGGCGAAGCTGCTGCAGGTCGCCCGCCGTCATGGCGTGCCGGTGTCCGTCTGCAACACCGCCTACATGAACGAGCGCGAGATGCCGTACTGGAAGATTACGGCCGTGCGCGAGACGTTCCTGCACAGCCATCCCAGCACGGCGCTCGACGAGCGGATCCACGAGCCCGGCTATGACCTCGTCGTGTGCAAGAAGGGCCCGTCGATCTTCTTCGACACCGGCGTGGCCAGCTACTTCGCCAAGGAGCGGGTCGACACGGTGATCGTGACCGGCTGCAACACCAGCGGCTGCATCCGGGCGACCGCCATCGACAGCTTCAGCCATCGCTTCCGTACGCTGGTGCCCGAGGACTGTGTCGGCGACATCGAGGAAGGTCCGCACCACGACAACCTGCGGGACATCGGCCGCCGCTATGTGGACGTCACGACACTCGAGGCGTGCCTGGCTTATCTCGGCGAGTGGGCGCGCCGGAACAGCCGGAGCTGACCCGGCCTCACGCCTAGACCGGATCGAGCTCGGTATCCCAGTAGAGGTAATCGCGCCAGCTTTCGTGCAGGTAGTTGGGCGGAAAGGCACGCCCGTTCTCCTGCAGCTCCATCGCAGACGGCTCGTAGGGCATCCGGAGGGGATGCATGTGCGCCTGGTGTGGCAGGCGGTTGCCCTTCAGCAGGTTGCACGGGCTGCACGCGGTCACGACATTGCGCCAGACCGTGCGTCCGCCTCTGGAACGCGGCACCACATGGTCGAACGTGAGATCGTGCGCGGGGAAATCATCGCCGCAGTACTGACAGGAGAAGCTGTCGCGCAGGAACACGTTGAACCGCGTGAAAGCCGGCCGCCGGTCGGCCTGCACGTATTCCTTCAGCGCAATCACGCTGGGCAGGTTCATGGTCAGGCTGGGGCTGCGGATCGGACGGTCGTACTCGGCCACGACGCTGACCCGGTCGAGAAACACCGCCTTTACGGCATCCTGCCACGACCACAGCGACAGGGGGAAATACGAGAGCGGCCGAAAATCGGCGTTCAAGACCAGCGCCGGGCAAGCCTCAGGCGCTGGCATCATCGAACGTACTCCGCGCAACCCATCGCGCGTATATCGCTTCGTTCGGCATGGCGCGGATAGTGCCAAATCCCGCGCAAAACACAACGTCTAGATTTTGTCCGCAGGCATGCGGATAGATGGATTCATGCCATCGTCACGCCATTGTCGCGTTGGGGTCACTACTCCGCTGCCAGCCGCGTGGGCACCGGCTGCTCGGCAACGAGGGCCGCGCGTGCCTGTTCGTATTCGCGTGCCAGACGGTCAACGACCTCGACCGCCGGCGGCGCATCGGTGATCTGGCCGACACCCTGGCCTGCGCCCCAGATGTCGCGCCACGCCTTGGCCTTGGTGTTGCCGCCCGAGCCGAAATTCATCTTCGACTTGTCGGCTTCGGGCAGGTTCTCGGGGTCCAGCCCGGCGGCCGCCACGCTGCGGCTCAGATAGTTGCCATGCACGCCGGTGAAGAGATTGGTGTAGACGATCTCCTCGCCGGTGCTCTGAATGATGCACTGCTTGTTGGCCTCGGAAGCGTTCGCTTCCCGGGTGGCGATGAAGCGCGTGCCGATATAGGCGAGGTCGGCGCCGAGCGCCTGGGCGGCCAGAACGGACGCACCGTTGGCGATCGAGCCCGAGAGCAGCAGGCAGCCGTCGTAGAACTGGCGCACTTCCGGCACGAGCGCAAACGGTGACAGTCGGCCCGCGTGACCACCGGCGCCCGCGCACACCAGGATCAGGCCATCGACGCCGGCCTGCAGGGCGCGCCTGGCATGCTTGATGTTGATGACGTCATGGAACACCAGGCCGCCATAGCTGTGCGCTGACTTCACGACGTCGTCAGGCGCGCGCAGCGACGTGATCTGGACCGGCACCTTGTATTTCGCACATAGCTCGACGTCGTGCTGCAGGCGGTCATTGGAGCTGTGCACGATCTGGTTGACCGCGAACGGCGCCACGATCGTCTGCGGGTTCTTGTCCTGGTACTCGGCGAGCTCGCTGGTGATCCGCTTGAGCCAGTCCTCCAGGACCGGTGCGGGCCGGGCATTGAGCGCCGGGAACGAGCCGATGATTCCCGCCTTGCATTGCGCGATGACGAGATCGGGGTTGGACACGATGAAGAGCGGCGCACCCACAACGGGGATGCGCAGCTTGCCGCGAAGCTGGGCGGGCAGGGCCATGGGTTTGCGTTCTCCTGCGAGGAGGGTAGTGGACGATGGTTTACTGCGGAACGCGCACGCGCCGTAGCCTGATGCGAATCACGAACCGCTATGCGACGCGGCCGCACCGGTATGCGGAATCATGCCGCCGGCCGCCAGTTGCCGTGGAAGCCGGCAGGCACCCGGTGCGAGAGATGCGCCAGGGCGACCGGCCCAGCCTCGATGTCGGTGGCGTCAAGGATGGCGAGATCACTGCGGTTCTCGCTGCCCCGGTAGACCACGGTCAACAGCCAGCCATCGCCTTCCTCGGCATGTGCGCTGCGGGGCACGAACACCGGCTCGCTGGCAACGTCGCCAGAGCCGGGATCCCAGAGACGGCTGCGACCGCTGTCCAGTTCGATGTGAACGATGCCGTTGCGGGCAGCGCGCGGATTCTCCGGGTCGGTCACCACACCGCCCTGGATATAGCCATGACGATAGGGCGACATTGCGAAGCGCTCGTCCAGCCGGGGGAACTCGCCGACGTGATCGTCGAGCGCCTCTTCCCTGAAGCTGTCGGTATTGCCCTCCAGGTCGAAGGTCCAGCGGACCAGCGTGGCCGTGGGCGGGATCGCACTGGCGAGTGACCCGTCCGGCCTGGGAAAGAGCGGCGCGACGGCGTACTTCATCATGTCGCAGACGACCTTGCCGTCATCGGTGTCGAAGGCGTTCATGGGGTGGAAGACGTAGCAGGCCTCGCCACGGAACCAGCGGATGTCGCGGCTCACGTCGCCGTCACGCTTCAGGACGCCGATATGGCTGCCCTTGTCCGGCTCCCATGCGAAGGGCGGACCGCCCTTCATGGCCCGTTCCATCGATCCGGTCAGCGGGAAGATCGGAAAGATCACATGCCGGCGGGTCACGACGAAGTCGTGCACCATGCTGGAATAGGGCGCCTGAAAGAAATCGCAGCGCGTCATGCGGCCATCGGCGGCGACGACCTGGTAGGTGAGATCGGGCGTGAAGCGGCCGCGCGCGGCATAGCCGAACTGCACCATTTCTCCGGTGACCGGGTCGATCTTGGGATGTGCCGTCACCGGTCCCTGAATCCTGCCGCCGAAATCGTGGCAGCCGCGGGAAGCCAGCGTCACGGGATCTATCTCCCAGGGCGCGTGCGCCTCTTCCAGCGCCAGCAGCTTGCCCGCATGCCAGACGATGTTGGTGTTCGCGGTCGTGGAGTTCAGGGCCACGATGCGCGGATCGCTGTAGCGCGGGTTGCCGAACGCGCCGGACAGTCCCTCGCCCTCGTCGTGCTCGAGCTGCCACTTGGGCGTGCGCACCCAGCGGTTCAGGTACGCGACGCGGCCATTGCGGATGTGAAAGGCATGCACCATGCCGTCGCCACTGAACCAGTGGTAGGGCCCACGCGGCGCGAACTGCGGGTTGGGGCCGTTACGATAGAGCGAACCGCAGAGCGCCTGCGGGATCTCGCCGGTGACCGGCAGGTGCGGCGCGTCGCACTCCATGTGCAGCGGCGCGAAATAGCCCTTCAGGAAAGGATTGTCGGTCGGAAACGCCCTGGCCACTGCCGCCTCGCATTCAACGTTTTAGGGTAACGCTGTGTATTTTACGCTCCCTACGCTGTTTCCGTTGCTCGCGCAAGGGCAGGCAAGCCGGTCTAGTCTGCTGAAGCGGCGGTTAGGGTCGCGGGCGCCAGTGCCTGCCGGTGTTCCAGCCGGCTGAAACCGACATGACCGGCGATGCCTGCCAGCAGGATCAGCAGGCCGCAGCCCAGAACCGTCGTCGTGGCGCCCAGCACCTCGAACAGCCACGTCGCCACCAGGCTCGCCAGCAGTTGCGAAGCCGCCATGATGGCAAGGCGCAGTCGCCACACGCGGGCGATATCGGCACCCTCGAACACCGTCTGGGTACGCGTGATCAGCGGGATGAAGAACAGCGGGCCGCCGGTGCCGGCGATGACGGCGGCCAGCATCATGGCCGGCAACAGGACGTCGGGCGGCAAGATCCAGGTGGCCAGCGCGATCAGCGTAAAGCCCGCGCCCATGGCGACATAGCCCAGGTACATGGTCGACAGCGGCCGGCGCAGCACTACGCTGCCGACGGCCAGATTGGCACAGAGATCGCCCAGACCGTATGAACCCATGATCAGGCCATAGGCGGCGAGGTCGCGGATTCCCAGAAAGACGGGATCATGGGTCTTCACCAGCAGGGCAACGCCCAGCATCAGCGAAACCATCCACGGTCCGTTCACGGCGGCGTTGCTGAGGATCAGCACGCTGGTCACGCGTTCGCGGTGCAACAGGCGGAATCCTGCCGTCAATCCGTCAACGGCGCCGTGCCAGCCACCGCGTGCCGGTGCGCGATGAGCCGCCTGCTCTGCCAACCGGTGACGGACGCTGTAGACGGCTGCGGCCGCCGCGAGAAAGCCGCAGGCCGTGACGGACAGGAAATGGATAACGGGAATGAGCTGCACCAGGACGGCCGCGAAACCGGGTCCGGCAAGCCGTGCCAGACGCCACGTCGCATCGAACAGGCTGTTGATGGCGTGCAGCGACGAGCGATCGCGCACCAGCGTCGGTACGGTCGATTGCAGGGCGGGCGCGAAGAAGGTGCGCAGCCCGGCAACGCCGACAATGGCGATGGTCAGTGACCACAGGCTGACGCCCGGTCCATAGGCGATAGCGACCGGCATCAGGACCACCACGGCGGCCAGAACGCTCACCATCACCATGGTGCGCTCCGGCGCCCAGCGATCGGCAATCGCGCCGCTGAACAGGCCAACCACCAGCATGGTGGCGTACTGGGCTGCCGTCAGCAGTCCTGCGAGATTGCCCGCGATGTCAACGGCCAGCCAGATCACCGCCACACGGAAGAGATCCTCGCCGATGGTCGAGGCGGCAAGACCCGTCCACACCGTGGCGACGGCGCGATCCTGCAGCGGCCGGAAGACGGCAAGCATGATCCCGCCATATCAGCCGATCACAGCCGCCGCGGCCAGCGCTCATGCGGAAGTGCAGCGTTGCCTGATCAGGTGACCAGCCGCTTCTCCAGTACGAGCTCGTAGTCGGCGAAGCCGAATTTGCGATAGGCGCGCACGGCCGGGGTATTGGCGGCCAGCGAGCCGATGCGCATGCGCCGCAAGCCGGCGTCGCGGAAGTAGCGCTCGGCTTCCCTCAGCAGCCGGCCGGCGAGACCGTTGCCGCGTTCGGAGTCCGTGACGAACAGGTCAGACACGTAGCCCGCGACGTTCGAATCGTCAGTCTCTGCCGCGACATCGCCGCGCGCGATGCGGAAGGCGATGACACCGACCGGCTTGCCATCGCGCAAGGCGAGGAGGATCGCGCCGCCGTCGCGGGCGATGGCGGCTTCGATCTGTGCAAGATAGGCCTCGGCGCACTCGGCCCCCGGACGGCGCGAATCGTGCAACTTGCGTTCGTGATCATTGATCGCGGCCATGGCTTCGATCAGCCAGGGCCGATCCGCCGCAACGGCAGGCCGGATCGTGAGCGCGCTCATGTCTCCCAGACACCGGCATCTTTGGAACGGTAGCCAAGAGCGCGATAGGTGGCATCCACCAGCGCCTGGCCGCGATCGTTCAGCAGCAGGCCCGGCCCCATTTTGTTCATTGTGTAGCCAAACGACAGGCCGCAAGCCGGATCGGCGAGGCCCAGCGAACCGCCGGCGCCGACATGACCGAAGGCCGGCGATCCCAGGATGACGCTGTCGCAGGCATCGCCCCACAGCCGCGCGGCGATGCTGCGCCGGCGGTTGTCCATCGATTTCATGAAGCCCAATGCAAAGCGCGTGGGGATGCGCAGGGTTGCGTCATCGTGTGTGGCCATCGAGACCTCGGCCATGCGCGACAGCGTGACCCGGTCAACCAGCCTGACATCATTCAGCGCACCGCCATTGGCCAGCGGCGCGTACATGCCGGCCAGTCCGCGCGCGTTGGTGATGCCGTTGGCCGCGCCGATCTCCGCGGCATGGCCCTCGCGGGTATTGGCGCCGCCGGTGCGCCAGCGGCCGTTGTTGAAATAGAACAGCGAGGGAATCGATTTCGGCTCTTTGGCCAGGGCGGTCATGAACGGTGTCTGCGCCTCCTTTGCCGAATAAACGTACGGCACGATCGGCGCCACGCGCGGTTCGATCTCTTCCGGCAGACCGATCCAGAAATCGAGACCCAGCGGCCGGGCGATTTCCTCCTGGAAGAACGCGCCCAGCGATTTGCCGGATACGCGGCGGACCATCTCGCCAACGGTCCAGCCGAAGGTGAAGCCGTGATAGCCGTTGCGGGTGCCGGGCTCCCAGAACGGCTCCTCCGCTGCCAGGCGTTGCGTCATGTACTGCCAGTCGTAGGGGCCGTCCGGTTTCACGGCCTCGCGCAGGGCGGGTACGGCCGAGGAGTGGTCCAGCATCATGCGCGTGGTGACGTGCTCCTTGCCCCTCTGCGCGAACTCGGGCCAGACCTCGGCCACCGGTGCATCGATGTCGAGCCTGCCGCGGCTGGCGAGCACATGTGCACACAACGCTGTCGCGCCCTTGGTGCAGGAGAACACGATCGAGACGGTGTCCCGTTGCCAGGCGCGGCCAGTCTTGCCGTCGGCAATGCCGCCCCACAGGTCAAGCCTGGTTTCGCCACCGACAGTGACGCATAGCGAGGCGCCGAGCTCGCCGCGGCTGCGGAAATTCTCGAGGAACTGATCGGCCACCAGCTCCAATCCCGGTGCGACTATCCCTTCCACAACGACGCCGTGGGCGATGGTTTCCTTCAGGCTCTTCGACATGCTCATCGCGAGCGTCCTCCCAGCACGCGCAGCAGGAACCGCGCGCAGAGCTGCAAGCCGGTCTGGTCGATGCCGTGCCCGACGCCGCGCGCGACATGCGACTCGACCGGCACCCCGCATGCCCTCAGCGCCTGTTCGGTGCGACCCATCAGCGCCACCGGGATCAGCTCGTCGGCATCGCCATGAACCAGCAGCACCGGCGGGCGGGAGCGGATCTCCTCCTTCAGGCTGTCCATGCCGGCCAGCACGCCGGAAAAGCCCACGATACCAGCCACCGGCCGGGCCCGGCGCAGCCCGATATGCAGCGACATCATCGTACCCTGCGAGAAGCCGATCAGGGCGGTGTCGGCTTCCGTCAGGCCGTATTCCTGCAGGCGCGCGTCGATGAAGGCTTCGGCGAACGGCGCCGCACCACGGGTGCCGGCGAACATCAGATGCGGATCAAGCTGCGAGATGCCGAACCACTGGTAGCCCAGCGGATTGCCTTCGCAGGGGTAGGGCGCATTGGGCGCGTGAAACGCTGCATCCGGCAGCAGTTGCGACAAGGGCTGCGCCAGGCCGATCAGGTCCTCGCCGTCGGCGCCGTAGCCGTGCAGCAGCACGATCAGCTTGCGCGGCGCGCCGCCCGAAGCAGGTGGAAACGACGGGCCATCGAGCTCGAACATCGGAACTCCCGTAATGGAAATCAGCGTGCGAGAGCGGCGCGGCCGGCACGCGCAGCCTTGCGCTCTTCCTTTGCCAGCCGCTCGGCTTCACGGCGCGCCTGGGCAGCTGGGCTGCTGCTGAAGTCAGGCATGTTGCGCCGGAAATGCCAGAGGAATAGCGACGCGACCGTGCGCCAGGGCCGCCACGGCTTGCTGAGCTTCAGCAGTCGTGCCGGCTCGGGCCGCTTGCGCAGCTTCAGCAGATGCTGGGCGGCAACGATCAGGCCAAGATCGTTGGCGGGCATGACGTCCGGGCGGCCGAGCGCGAACATCATGTAGATCTCGGCGGTCCAGCGGCCGATGCCCTTGGCTTGCGTCAACGTCGTGACGATGGTCTCGTCGTCGAGGCCGGCCAGCGACTCGAAAACAATCCGGCGCTCGACCGTATCGAGCGCCAGCGAACGGGCGAACTTCACCTTGTTGTTGGAGAGACCGCAGGCGCGTAGCTCCTCGTCAGACAGGCGCAACAGGTTCTCCGGCGTCACCGGGTTCACGGCCACCGCGACGCGGTCCCAGATGCTGCGCGCGGCGAACACCGACACCTGCTGGCCGACGATCGAGCGCAGCAGGGCGGCGAAGCCCTCATCCATGGTGCGAAGGGGTGGATCGCCATAGAGCGCCCGCGCCGCCGCGAAGCGCGGATCGAGCCCGCACAGGTAATCCATGCCTTCGCGGACGCGCCCTTCGTCGAGGCGGAACGGAATGCTCATGCCGGGCGACATAGCATGCAGGGGCGGGCGATGCTAATAGCCCTCGGTCAATGGACCCGCCGCTCGTCACCCGCTTTGCGCCCAGCCCCACCGGGTATCTGCACCTGGGGCATGCGTTCTCCGCGCTGACGGCGTGGCAGCGTGCCCGTGCGGCCGGCGGGCAGTTCCTGCTGCGGATCGAAGACATCGACATCCGCCGCTGCAAGCCGCAATTCGAGGCCGCCATCATCGAGGATCTGGCGTGGCTGGGTGTCGACCGGGATGGCCCGGTGCGCCGCCAGTCGGACCATTTCGCTGACTACGGTGCGGTGCTGCACCGCTTGCGCGAAATGGGCGTGGTCTATCCCTGCTTCTGCACCCGCGCCGACATCGCCCGCGAGATCGCAGCCGCACAGAGCGCGCCGCACGGGCCGGACGGGCCGCTCTATCCCGGCATTTGCCGTCACCTCACGCCTGATGAACGCCGTGCCCGGCTGGAGGAGGGACGCGAGTTCGCGCTGCGGCTCGATGTCGGAAGGGCGACCGCGATTGTCGGGTCATACCGCTTCCATGAGGAGCGCCTCGGCTGGATCGAGGGCCAGCCGCACCTCTATGGCGACGTGGTGATCGCGCGCAAGGATACGCCCACCAGCTACCATCTGGCGGTGACCCACGACGATCACCTGCAGGGGATCACCCTGGTGACGCGCGGCGAAGACCTGCTGCCGGCGACCCATGTGCATGCGTTGCTGCAGAAGCTGCTGGGTTACGAGACGCCGCGCTATGCCCATCACCGCCTGCTGGCCGACGCCCAGGGTCGCCGCTTCGCCAAGCGCGACCAGTCCCTCACGCTGCGCGTCCTGCGGCAAGCAGGCGCCTCCCCGCAGGAAGTCCGCCGACGCGTCGGCTTCGATTAGCCTTTTTTTGTCGTCTGGGACCGCGGGCCTCCCGGCCCGCATCGGCGCGCAGCGCCGAGCGTGTTCGCTCTTCGCTTCGCTGGCGCGTGCGGGCGAGGCGCCGCGCCCAGTGCTTTTCAGTTGTCGGCCATCGGTGGGGGCTTGATCGGCATGGCCTCTTCGAAGGCGAAGGCAGCGCGCAGGACGCGGGAGTCGGCATAGTGGGGGCCGACGATCTGCAAGCCGATGGGCAGGCCGGCCTTGGTGAAACCACAGGGGATGGTGGCCGCCGGCTGGCGCGTGAGGTTGAACGTGAGCGTGAAAGGCGTCCAGCCGATATCGACGCCGTCGCCACCCCAGGCCGCGGGCTCGCCGACGTTGAAGGCCGGCATGGGCATGGTCGGAGTCAGCAGAAGGTCGTAGTCCTGGAAGAAGAGGTTGAAGGCGACGCCCAGGTGCTGGCGCTGGTGGCCGGCGCGGATGAACGTCTCCAGCGAATGCCGTGAGCCATGCTCGGCGGCGCGCAACAGGCCGGGATCCATCAGCGCCTGTTTTTCCGGCGCAAAGCCCTTCACCAGCACGCTGCAATTGCCGGTCCAGTGGATGTTCTCGATGTCGCGCGGGTCGAGCCCCTCCAGCCGGGGACTGGCTTCCTCGACCCGGGCGCCGAGTTGCCTGAAGATGCCGATCGCTTCTGCGGTGGCCGCCGCGACCTTGGGATCGATGCGGTGTTTCTCGACAAACCCCAGATCGGGTGACCACGCGATCCGCATGCCCTTCACGCCCTTGTCGAGGCCCTTGAGATAATCCTCCTTGTCATCCGTGGGGATCGAGTACCAGTCGCGCGGATCGGGTCTGGCGATCACGTTCATCATCAGGGCCGCGTCGCGCACGGTGCGGGTCATCGGCCCGGCATTGGACAGCGTGCCTTGGCTTGAGGGCGGATAAAGCGGCACGCGCGCGAAAGTGGGCTTCAGGCCGAAGAGCCCGGTGAAGCTGCACGGGATGCGCACGGAGCCGGCGCCGTCGGTCCCCAGCGCGAGATTGCCGATGCCGACAGCCTCCGCGGCCGTACCGCCGCCGGACGAGCCGCCCGGCGTCTTGTGGATGTCCCAGGGATTGCGGGTGATGCCGAACAGCTTCGAGTCGGTGACGCCTTTCCAGCCGTATTCAGGCGTCGTCGTCTTGCCTAGCAGCACGGCGCCCGCCTCGCGCAGCCGCGCTGCCGTGGGCGCATCGGTTTGCCACGGACCGTCGGCATCGGTCGCGGCGCTTCCCATGCGCGTGGGCATGCCGCGGGTCTGGACAAGATCCTTGATGGTGGTGGGGATGCCGTCCAGCGGTCCCAGCGGCTTGCCCTTCTGCCAGCGCTTCTCCGACGCCCTGGCCTGCTTGAGCGCGCCATCGGCATCGATATGCTGCATGCAGTTCAGCACGGGCTGAAAGCGTTCGATCCGCGCCAGTGCGGCCCTTGTGGCCTCGACGGGCGAAGCCTTTCCCTTTTTGAACAGTTTCGCCAACTGGTACGCCGGCATCATCGCGAGATCGGCAGCCATCGTTCTTCCGTTTCCCTGGTTGTCAGGCCGGCAAGGCCGGCATCCGCAGCGGTGCCGCCTGCTGATAGTGATGGGCGGCGCGCAGCACCAGCGCATCGCGGTAGTGCGCGGCCGTGATCATCAGCCCGACCGGCAGCCCCGCCCTGGTGAGCCCGCAGGGAACGCTGAGCGAGGGGTGCCGCGAGAGATTGAAGTGATGCGTGTAGGGCGACCACTGCATGTTCGGCGTGCCGTCGGCGAGGTCGGGCGCCATCTTGCCCGTGTCGAAGGCCGCTACGGCCAGCGTCGGGCACAGCAGCAAGTCGTAGGTGTCGAAGAACCGGTTCCAGCCGATCGACAGCGTACGGCGGTCGGCCATGGCTGCCACCAGATCGGCCGAGCTGTACTTCGCGCCATCGCGCGCCATGCCCAGCAGGGTCGAATCCAGCAACTGGTGCTTCTCGGGCGGAAACATCTGCAGCACCCGCTGCGCAAAGCACAGCCAGTGAATGCCGAAAACCTTGCGGCCATCAACGCTGTCGAGATCGGGCCTGGTCTCTTCCACGACGCAGCCCAGCTTCTCGAAGGTGCGTGCCGCCTTCGCAACCAGCGCACCCACTTCGGGGTCCAGCGTGTGGTCGCCGAATTTCAGGACAAGACCGATCCTGGGTTTCCTGAGCTTGCCGTCGAGCTTCTTCGCGTAGTTCACGTCATCGGCAGGCAGCGAATGGGGATCGCGCACATCGGGCCTGGCGATCACGCTCATCATCAGGGCGCAATCCTCAACCGTGCGCGTCATAGGCCCGGTATTGGCGAGATCGCCGTTGAGACTGGGCGGCCAGGCCGCAACCCGCCCGAACGTGGCCTTGTGACCGACGATGCCGCAGATCGCGGCGGGCAGCCGGATCGAGCCGCCGCCATCGGTGCCGATGGCCAGCGGCCCGAGGCCCGCGGCGACGGCCGCGGCGGCACCGCCGGAAGAGCCGCCGGGCGTCTTCTCAAGATTCCACGGGTTGCGCGAGATGCCGCGCAACGGGCTCTCCGTGATGCCCTTGTGGCCGAACTCCGGTGACGTCGTCTGCGCGAAAATGACGGCGCCCGCCTCGCGCAGCCGCTGCACCGAGGGCGCGTCCTCGTCCCACGGCTGGTGCGGATCGACGGCCTTCGAGCCCATCAGGGTGGGCCAGCCCTTCACGCGCACCAGTTCCTTGACCGAAACCGGCACGCCGTCGATCGGCGACAGCGGCTCGGCCTTCTTCCAGCGCTTCTCCGAAGCCGCTGCATCCTTCAAAGCACGTTCGGAGTCGATCAGGCAAAGTGCGTTGAGCCTCGGGTTGATTCGTTCGGCGCGCGCGAGGATCGCCTTCAAGGCTTCGACCGGCGAGGCGCGGCCCTTGCGATACAACGATGACAGATCGGCGGCCGTAGCCTCGGTCAGGTCGGATTTCACTAGTGTCTCCTTGCAATTTTCATGCGGCGCGGTAGCGGTGTGTCAGCCGCTCGGCCTGCTGGCGGGCGCTGAGTGCATCCTCTGCCCGGCCCAGCCGTTCGTAGATCGTAGCCAGATCGCGTTTCGTGTGGGCGATGTTGCCGCGTGCGCGGTCGTTCGCGAGCAGCTCTGCCAGGGCGCGGTCGTTCCATTCGGCCCGGATCAGTGCATCCAGCCACAATGCGCCGAACAGGGCGCGTTGCGCATGGCTGCCGCCGATTGCCTGCAGATGCGGCAATCCCTCGCCCAGCAGCCGCGCGGCAGCAACCCAGTCGCCGCGCGCATGAGCGGCAAGGCCGTGCGCCGTAGGAACCGCAACATCGGCCCATGCCGTGCGCTCGAAAGGCCGGGCGCTGCCGGCGCGGTCCTCAAGGCTGGCCAGCATCTCCGTCACCGCGGCGCTCTCACCGGCACGCGCCAGTCCGTAGAGATAGTGCAGGTCAAGAAAGGGCGAGAAGTGCTCGTGCAGGCGCGGCAGCAGGTACGTTGCAAGATCGCGCCAGCGCTCGCCGACATCGACGCCACGCAGCTCCAGCCGGGCCAGCAGCGAAACGGCATTGATCTGGTCCTGGCAGAATTCCTTCCACACGCCCCAGACGCGCTGATCGTAGAGCTTCAGGGCACGTCCGGTGCGTTCGCTGTCGATGTAGAACAGCGCCGTGTGCCACCAGTTGTGGGTGTACATGAACGAGCTGCAACTCTGCCACGTATCGGCCAGGCCTTCCATCCAGGCGATGCCATCCTCCAGACGGCCTTGCTTATCCATCACGTGCGCAGCGGCGTGATGCGCCCAGGGATCGTTGCGGTTCATCGCCACCGCGCGCCTGGCTTCGTCCTCGGCCTCGTCGAGTTGGTTCAGCTCCTCCAGCGCGAAGGCCCGCATGCCATGCACGAAACCCACATCATGGTTGGCTGGCATGGTCGCATTGGCGATGCGCAACATGCCCTCGGCGTCACCCTGGTTGAAACAGAGAAGCTGGCCAAGTTTGGCGGCGAACACATCGCGCGGCCATCGCCTGGCTATTTGATGGAAACTCCCGGTCGCCGTGTCGAGGGCGCCCTCATGCCATGCTGAAACCCCGCGCAGCCACCACTGCTCGCGCTCGGTCATGTCACCCTTGCGCGCTGCCGCGAGCGCGATCTGTTGGCCTGCCGCGCGGTGCGAAAGCGGTTCGTCCATGGTGATGTTTAGTACTGCCATCTGCATCTGCAGCAGGGGCACGCCGGGTGAGCCCTCGACCGCTGAGATGAAGGGCGCAAAGTCCTTGCCGTAGGTCAGCCACTGCACCAGCACGTGGTCCAGCGCCCGGATTGCGGCCGCATCGGCATTGGCGACGGGCAGCCCCTGTGAATCGGTGAGCATGTCGGCTTGGCAGTACCTTCCCGGGCCAACCTAATCATGCGCTTCCCTGTAAGTCGAGACGAGCGGGATTGCGGCACGGAATGCGTCCTTTGGACGGCTTCCCCCGACCGGTTGCCGCTGCTAGGTTCCGGCCCAATTCGGCGGCTCAGGCCGCGGGCTCGCGTGCTGCGGAGGGAAAGATGGCCAGCCAGATCGGACATTTCATCAACGGCAAGAAGACCGCCGGCACCAGTGGCCGCTTCAGTGACGTGTTCAACCCGGCTACCGGCGAGAAGACGGCAGAAGTGGCGTTCGCCAGCACGGCCGAAGTCGATGCGGCCGTGCAGACCGCCAAAGCGGCTCAGCTAGCCTGGGGCAGCATGCCGCCGCTGCGGCGCGCGCGTGTGATGTTCAAGCTCAAGGACCTGATCGAGAAGCGGATCGATGATCTGGCGCGCCTGCTGACGCTGGAGCACGGCAAGACCTTCGATGATGCCAAGGGCGAAGTTGGCCGCGGGCTCGAGGTCGTCGAGTTCGCCTGCGGCATTGCGCATCACCTGCGCGGCGACTTCACCGAGCAGATCGCTACGGAAATGGATAGCTGGTCGATGCGCCAGCCGATGGGCGTTGTGGCCGGCATCACGCCGTTCAACTTCCCGATCATGATCCCGTGCTGGATGGGCGCCATGGCGGTGGCCTGCGGCAATGCCTTCATCCTCAAGCCGTCGGAGAAGGATCCCAGCGCGCCGATGCTGCTGAGCGAGCTGTTCGCCGAAGCGGGCGTGCCGGCCGGCATCTTCCAGACGATCAATGGCGACAAGGAGGCTGTCGATGCGTTGCTGCGGCATCCGGACGTGCCGGCAATCAGCTTCGTCGGATCGACCGCGATCGGCCGTTACGTCTATCACACCGGCACGCAGCACGATAAGCGCGTCCAGGCACTGTGCGGCGCCAAGAACCACATGGTTGTGATGCCCGACGCCGACCTCGACCAGGCGACAGACGCGTTGATCGGCGCCGGTTACGGTGCTGCCGGCGAACGCTGCATGGCCATCTCCGTCGCCGTCGCGGTGGGCGACGTGGGTGACGAGCTGGTCAAGCGGCTGGCGCCGCGCGTGCAGAAGCTGAAGGTCGGACCGGGCCTCGATCCGCAATCGGAAATGGGGCCGCTGGTGACACGTCAGCACCTGGAGAAGGTGAAGGGCTATGTCGATCTTGGCGTCAAGGAAGGCGCCAGCCTGGTGGTCGACGGCCGTGAGCTGAAGCTGCAGGGATACGAGAACGGCAACTTCATGGGCGGCTGCCTGTTCGACCATGTCAAGACCGACATGCAGATCTACAAGGACGAGATCTTTGGACCGGTGCTGTCGGTGGTACGGGCCAAGGGCTTTGACGATGCGCTGCAGATGGTCAACGATCACGCCTATGGCAACGGCACGGCCATCTTTACCCGCGACGGCGACTCGGCACGCGCTTTCGCCAACGGCGTGAAGATCGGCATGATCGGCGTGAACGTGCCCATCCCGGTGCCGGTTGCCTACCATTCGTTCGGCGGCTGGAAGGCCTCGATCTTCGGCGACCATGGCATCTACGGCATGGAAGGCGTGCGCTTCTACACCAAGCTGAAGACCGTGACGGCGCGCTGGCCCACCGGCATCCGCGCCGGCGCCGAGTTCCACTTCAAGGCCCGGCACTGACCGGTTCCGCGCGGCGCGAAGTAATTGCCGGGGAGGAATGCCATGGCTATCGCCACGATTCTCACGCCCCGCATGGTCGTGATCGGCGGCGGGGCGGTTGCCCAGGTCGCCGACGTGCTGAGGCAGGTTGGCGGTACCCGGTCGCTGGTGGTCACCGACAAGTTCATGGTGTCCAGCGGCAAGCTGGCCGCCGCGACGGATGTCCTGACGAAGGCCGGCATCGCGTTCGACGTATTTTCGGATACGGTCGAGGACCCGACGACTGACGTGGTCGAAGCCGGGGTGGCGAAGCTCAAGGCCGGCGATTACGACAGCCTGGTGGCATTCGGCGGCGGTTCGCCGATCGACACCGCCAAGGCGATGAGCGTGCTGGCGGCCAATGGTGGGCAGATGCGTCAGTACAAGGTGCCCAATCCGATTCCGAAGCAGGGCGTACCGCTGGTGGCGATCCCGACCACAGCCGGTACGGGCTCGGAAGTGACGCGCTTCACCGTGATCACCGATACCGCGACGGATGAGAAGATGCTGATCGCGGGCGTGCCGTGCCTGCCGGCGGCGGCGATCTGCGACTACGAGCTGACGCTCACCAAGCCCTACCGCCTGACAGCCGATACCGGGATCGACTCCCTGACGCACGCCATCGAGGCCTATGTCAGCAAGCGCGCCAGTCCGCACGCCGACAGCCTCGCGCGTTCGGCCATGGCGCTGATCTGGCGCAACATCCGCACCGTCTGCGCCGAGCCGCAGAACCGTGCCGCGCGCGAGGCCATGATGCTGGGCGCGACCCAGGCGGGGATGGCGTTCTCCAACTCCTCGGTGGCGCTGGTGCATGGCATGAGCCGCCCCATCGGTGCGTTCTTCCACGTGCCGCACGGGCTCTCCAACGCCATGCTGCTGCCGGCGGTGACGGCGTTCTCGGCCGGCGCCGCGCTCGGCCGCTATGCCGATTGCGCCCGCACCATGGGCATCGCCGGCGATGACGTTTCCGACCAGACAGCGGTGGCGATGCTGCTGGACGCGCTGCGCCAGCTCAATGCCGACCTGAAGGTGCCGACGCCCAAGGGCTATGGCATCGATGAAGCGAAGTACGTCAGCCTGATGCCGACCATGGCCGAGCAGGCGCTGGCCTCCGGCTCTCCCGGCAACAACCCGCGCGTGCCCACGAAGGACGAGATCATCGAGCTGTATCAGCGAGTCTGGGCCTGACGGAATCGCCGCCGCGCGCGGCCTCCAGATCGCGCAGCTTGATCAGCACCTTGCGCGTCACCAGTACGGCCACGAGCACCGTGGCCAGCAGCCCGACTCCGAACAGGATCCAGTTCAGCAGGCGGCTTCCGGCACCCTCCAGATCGTGGCCCAGCGCGCCAAGGGAAATGAACAGCACGGCGCCGGGCAGGATGCCCAGGGCGGTCGCCGCGAAGTAGGGGATGAAGCCGATTCCGCTCACGCCGAACAGGTAGTTCTGGACGTTGAACGGGATGACCGGGCTGAGGCGCAGCAGCAGCACGATCTTCCAGCCCTGCTCGTTCACCGCATCAACGACGACGGCGCCGCGCGGCCGCTCGCAGGCCCAGCCAAGCACCCGGTCCTGCGCGAGGCGGCGGGCGATCTCGAACGCCAGCGAGGCGCCGGCCAGCGCCGCCGCCAGCACCAGCGGCAGCGCCCACAATCCCCATGCCAGGCCGGCAACGAGAGCCAGCGGCGCGCAGGGCGCCATCGCCAGCGTGGCGATGACATAGACCAGCGCGAAGACAGCAGCGCCCCAAGCGCCGAACCCATCGATCCAGCCGCGGAAGGCCGCGATCCACGCGCCGACCGGCGCCAGCCAGCCGGCCACGGCCAGCACGCCCACGACAAGCCCGAGCAGGACCAGACCACCGATCCAGGGCCAGCGCCTGCGCCTGGCATGGACGTTTGGCGCCTCAGCAGCGCGGCCTGGCATGCCTCCTCCTCTGCACGGCGCCGATGACGGCCGAAGCGGTCAACGCCGCCGGCCGCACGGGCGTTCCGCCGCGGCGACCCACCTGCCGCCATCGTCGCGCAGAGCCGCCTCGGGCGCCAGTTCCCGGCCGCAACATCAGCGTCTCCGCTAGGGCTGCCATGCGGAATTTGCTGCCGGTTCCGGTGGCGCTGGCCGTTGTCCGCAAGCCGATGCCGCCGCCATACTCATGGCGCAGGATCACGGGAGCGAACGCCATGCAGTACAAGCGTATTTCCGCCGACTGCCACCTCGACTTGCCGTGGATGCCGCCCGACCTCTTCACGTCGCAGGCACCGCGCGCGCTGAAGGATCGCATGCCCTATGTCGAAGAGGGGCCGGACGGTCTGCGCTGGGTGGCGAAGAACGGCGCCAGCTTCGGCTACGTCAACGGAGTCGGGCCCGCCGGGCAGAAATACATTCCCGGCAAGCACCATCGCGTCGATGTCATGGCGGAAACCGGCCTGTACGAGGACGGCAGCAAGGGCATCCGGCGCGTCTCCGATCCGCACCTGCGCATCAAGGATCTCGACCGCGACGGCGTCGATGCCGAGGTGATCTACGGCATCCTCGGTGCCGCCGGCCGGCTGAACGACACCGAAGCAGCCAATGAGATGCTGCGCATCTACAACGACTGGCTGAAGGAATTCTGCCGGCCTTATCCCGACCGGCATATCGGTCTCGCCTGCCTGCCCTATGGCGACATCGATGCGGCGGTGAAGGAAGTCCGCCGGGTGGCGAAGATGGGCCTGCGGGGCCTCGAGCTCTCCTGCTCCTGGGACATGGAGCCGATGTGGCACCCGATGTGGGATCCGCTATGGGAGGCGGTCAACGAGGTGCAGTTGCCGCTGCACTTCCATACCTTCCCGAACGTGCCGCCGGATACCATCATGAAGCACGGCGGCAAGGTCGGGCGTTCGGTGTTCTTCACCGTCGTCTCAGGATTCCAGATGAATCTGGTCAACATCCTGGCGGCGATCATCGGCGCCAACGTGCTGGAACGTTATCCCAACATTCGCATCGCCTTCGGCGAGAGCGGCTGCGGCTGGATTCCCTATGCGCTCGATCGCATGGACTACGAATGGGAAGACCGGTTCATGGATCTCGGCCTGAAGATGAAGCCCAGCGACTACTGGCGGCGGCAGTGCAAGGCCACCTTCCAGTTCGACCGGATCGGCACCAAGCTGATCGAGGACATGGGAGCCGAAACGCTGATGTGGGGCTCGGACTACCCGCACGGCGACGGCGTCTGGCCGCAATCCGACAAGTATATCGCGGACCAGTTCGGCCATCTGCCGTCCGACATCACCCGCAAGATCACCTGCGAGAACGCCGGCAAGTTCTACGGCCTGATCAACTGAAGGCCTTGAAGGTGATGTAGGTGTAGGTGTCCTTGATGCCGGGCAAGGTCTGGATGCGGCTGGTCACGAAGTGGCCAATGTCGGTCGCGTCATCGAGGTAGCACTTCATCAGCAGGTCGTAGGAACCTGAAATGGAATGCACCTCCGACACTTGCTCGACGCTCTGCACCGCCTCGTCGGCGACCTCGTACGCCTTGCCCAGTTCGCACTTGACCAGAATGAAGATGGTCTGCATCAGGCCGCGGCTTCTTCAGGAACCGGGTCATCGGCCTTGCCGCGCCGGGGCCGCCGGGGCACCGGCCGGGACAGGAAGGCGGGCGTGAAATCGCCAAAGCCGATCACGGGCGGTCCGTCGTCGCGATCCCAGTTGCGGTCGCGGCGGCGCTCCCGGCCGTGCGGGCGTTCGCGCGAACGGTCCTCGTCGCGACCACGGTGATGCTCGCTGCGCCGCCGGCCCGCACGCTCGCCGCCGGCCTCGCGATCCTCGGACGCCGCAGTCGGCGCCGGCGGCTGAAGATCGTCAACTCCGTCACGGTCGGCATCGCGGGGCAGCCTGTCGCGCTCGCCGCGGCGGTCTTCGCGGCGGCGCCGTTTGCTGCGCCCACGCTCGGCCTGCGGCTTGTCCTGTGATGATGCTTCCGCTGGCGCGTCGGCAGGCGGCTGCAGATCGTCCGTGCCGTCGCGATCGGCATCCCGGAACGGCCGGGCGGGTACCGCCTCGCGCTCCCGTCGACCACGACCGCGACGTCGCCGCCGATCGTCGCCGTCCTGCTCGAATTCAGCAGCATCCATGTCCGGCACCGCTATGCGAGGGATATCCTGGCCAATGATCCGCTCGATGGCCGCCACCAGCTTGCCATCGTCGGGTGACGCCAGTGTGAAGGCGACGCCGGTGCGGCCCGCTCGTCCGGTACGGCCGATCCGGTGCACGTAGTCCTCGGGCTGGAAGGGCACGTCGAAATTGAAGACATGGCTCATGTCGTCAATGTCGAGGCCGCGGGCCGCGACATCGGAAGCCACGAGCAACTGGATCTCGCCGAGCTTGAAACGCTCCAGTGTCTCCGTCCGCACGGGCTGGCTCATGTCGCCGTGCAGCGCCCCGACATTGAAGCCGTGGCGCGCCAGCGACTTGTAGAGGATGTCCACATCCTTCTTGCGGTTGCAGAAGATCAGCGCGTTGCGGACGTCCTGGCCGCGGATCAGGCGGCGCAAGGCCTCGCGCTTGCCGAACTCCGGCACAACCGCCAGCCCCTGGGTCACGGTCGCGGCGGCAGTTGCCGGCCGGGTCACCGTGATCTCCTTAGGATTCATCAGGAAGGCATCGGCTAGGCGCCGGATCTCAGGCGGCATGGTGGCCGAGAAGAACAGCGTCTGGCGCATCTGCGACACCAGCGCGACGATCCGCTCGACATCCGGGATGAACCCCATGTCGAGCATTCGGTCCGCCTCGTCGATGACCAGGATCTTCACATCGTTGAGCAGCACCTTGCCGCGCTCGAAATGGTCGAGCAGGCGGCCAGGCGTGGCGATCAGCACATCGACGCCCCGGTCCAGCACCTTCTCCTGGTCGTCGAACGACATGCCGCCGATCAGCAAGGCCTTGGAAAGCTTGTGGTATTTCCCGTAGGTCTCGAAACTCTCGGAAACCTGGGCGGCGAGCTCGCGGGTCGGCTCGAGGATAAGCGAGCGCGGCATGCGGGCCTTGGCCCGGCCCGAGGCCAGAATCTCGATCATCGGCAGCGTGAAGCCGGCGGTCTTGCCGGTACCCGTTTGGGCACACCCCAGAACGTCCCGACCCATCAGGATGTAGGGGATGGCCTGTTCCTGGATCGGAGTGGGCGTCGTATAGCCTGCGTCGGCAACAGCCTTCAGAACGTCGGGGCCAAGCCCCAGCAGATCAAAACCCATTGAAATTCCAAGATTTTCCGCCCGACATTCGGTCTATGGCGGCGCGGTCGGGCCCCAACGCGGGGTATGGCCAACCGTCTGTTCGCGAACGGTGCGCATGATATGCAGGGCCGTTCGCCTGTCAATGCGACCTCGTGCAATTACGGCATGCCCACAACGCGCCCCATGCCGGCACCTCGGGCAAACGATCACCGGTGCTGCCGGGTTGCGAGGCTTGGGCCGGCGTGCCTATGGTCGGGCAGGAGGGCTCCATGCTGATCGAGCGCGACAAGGCCCAGTTGCTGGTCATCGACATGCAGGAGCGGCTGGTGCCGGCCATGCACGAAAGCGAGCAGGTCGTTGATCGTACCGCCCTGCTGATGCAGGTGGCGCGCCGGCTGGGCCTGCCGGTCACGATCACCGAGCAGTATCCGCAAGGGCTGGGACACACGCTGCCGCGGCTGCTGGAGCTCGCAGAGTCACCGGACCACGTTTTCGCGAAGACGCAGTTTTCGGCGGTTGGCAATCCGGCAGTGGCTCGCCGCCTGCACGAGCTCCGCCGCCCCCAGGTGGTGATCGCGGGGGTGGAGGCGCATGTATGCGTCGCACAAACCGCATCCATGTTGCGCGGCCGGGGCCATGACGTGTTTCTCGCCGCCGACGCTGTGTCCTCACGGCGTCCCGACAGCGTCAGGCTGGCTTTCGAACGGTTGCGCCCGGAAGGCATCGCCATCGTCAACGTCGAGCAAGTCCTGTTCGAATGCCTGGGCGAAGCCGGCACCCCCGAGTTCCGCGAACTCAGCCGGCTTATTCGATAGATGGCGCCTGGCGGCGACAACCGCCCGGCGCTGGTGTTGTGTCCGGGGCTGCTCAATGATGGCCGCGTCTTCGCGCCGCAGATTGCCGCGCTGCGCGACAGGGCCGAGCTCGTGGTGGCCGATGTCGCCGCACATGATTCGCTGCCGGCCATCGCCGATACGACGCTGTCGCGTGCGCCCGGCCGGTTTGCCCTGCTGGGATTCTCGATGGGGGGCTACGTCGCCTTCGAGATCCTGCGGCAAGCGCCATCGCGGATAACGCATCTCGCGCTGCTCGACACCAGCGCACGTCCGGATACGGCGGAGCAGACGGCGCAACGCCGGGCCATCCTGCGGCTGGCTGAAACAGGGGCGTTCAAGGGCGTCACACCGAGGCTGTTACCCAGACTCGTCCACCCCTCGCGACTGAACGATCCGGCGGTAACGGAACCGATCTTCGCCATGGCGGCCGATGTCGGCCTCGATGGATTCCGTCGCCAGCAAATTGCGATCATGAACCGGCCCGACAACCGGCCGCTGCTGGCATCCGTGCAGGTGCCGACTCTGGTCCTGTGCGGGCGCGATGATCAGCTTACGCCGCCTGACTTGTCCGAGGAGATTGCCACAGGCATCGCCGGCGCCCGGCTGGTGCTCCTTGAGCGCTGCGGCCATGTGTCGCCGCTCGAGCATCCGCAAGCCGTGACGGCAGCACTCGAAGCCTGGCTGTTTGCAAGGCAAGCCGCATAGGAATCCGGTCTGCGAGCCGCGCGCCGCTTGCCGGGTTGCACCGGCATCGTCGGCGGGCAAGATAGTGCCAGGCCACACGGGGACAGGCATGGCGGGACCGTTGCGCTATTGGGAAGACTACGAAGCGGGCGCGGTTTACGAGCTCGGCAGCAAGACCGTTTCCGAGGCGGAGATCATCGCCTTTGCGACCCAGTACGATCCGCAGCCGTTCCATGTCGATCCGGTGGCGGCAAGGGACTCGATGTTCGGCGGCCTGATCGCCAGCGGCTGGCATACATGCGCCATCACGATGCGCATGATCGTCGACAGCTACCTCAATCCGCAGACCAGCCTGGGCTCCCCCGGCGTCGAACAGCTCCGCTGGCTGAAGCCGGTGCGGCCGGGCGACACGCTCGTTGGCCGCATGCATGTGATCGACAAGCGGGAATCGCGCAGCAAGCCCGACATGGGCCTGCTGACCAACGAGGCATCGCTGGAGAACCAGCATGGCGAGGCTGTGCTGACGCTTCGGGCCACCAATCTCATCCGCCGGCGGAAATGAAGCTGATGGCGGGCCAGCCGGTCAAAGGGATCGATCATGCGGTAGTCGTCGTGCGCGACATCGACGCTGCCCGCGATGCGTGGGCGAGGCTCGGTTTCCAGGTCCAGCCTCGCGGTTTTCACATGCGGCTGGGCACCGCCAACCACCTGATGATCTTTGCCGACAACTATGTCGAGCTGATCGGAATCGTCGAAGCCAACCCGTTCAATGCCGAGCGACGGATATGGCTGGAAGACGGGGGCGGGCTCGCCAACGCCGCGCTGCGGACCGACGGTGCTGCGCTTGCCCACGCCGCCTGGACCGAAGCTGGTCTGGAACCCGACCCGGTGCTGGAGTTCGACCGCGCCGTTCAGATCGGGGGCAGGGAGGAGCGGGCTGCCTTTCGCACCGTGCGCCTGGGCCGCCGGCGCGCAAAGCTGCTGGGCTTCTTCGCCTGCGAGCATCTCACGCCGCGCTTCGTCTATCGGCAGGAATGGGCGCGGCATCCCAATAGCGTCGTGGCGCTGGCCGGCGCCACCGTGATCGCGGACGATCCCGCCACCGACGAAACCTACGTCCGAAAGGTTTTCGGCGATGCCGCTGTACGCCGGAAGGATGGCGAGCTGCTGGTGGTCAGCGGCGGCACGCCGATCCGGTACATGACCCGGGAGCGCTTCCTCTCGATGTATCCAGGGATCACCCCGAATCGTTCCGGCGATCATCCCGCATTGTTGAGTTTCCGCGTTGCCGATCTGGAGCGCGCGCAAGGGACGCTGGCGCGAGCGGGCGTGATGCCGGCGACGGCTTCCGATGGCCGCGTGCTCATTCCGCCGGCCTTCGCCGCCGGCGTTTGCGTCGAGTTCACGAAGGGACAACGATGAATGCCATTCCGCACCCGGTTGCGCCGGCCATTGACCTGACAAACCCCGACGCCTTTGGACATCTTACCAGCGAAACCCTGCGCTTCGGCGATATCGATGCCAACGGACACGTCAACAATGTCGCCTATCTCGTCCTCTTCGAGAATGCCCGCGTCACCTACATCGCGCGGCACTTGAAGTTCATGCGCGAGCGCGGCCTGTCGACCGTCATCGCCCACCTCGATATCGACTTTCGCCGCCAGATGTTCTTTCCCGGCACGGTCAGGGCCGGCGCGCGTCTCCTGGAGGTGCGCCGTTCGTCCTTCGTGTTGGGCCAGGCCATTTTCGACCCACAGGGCGGCTGCGCTGCCACGGGCCATGCGGTGGTGGTCGCCTATGATCCGGCGAGCGGTCGCGGCCAGGTCTTTCCGGATAGCGTGCGTGCCGATCTGCTGCGCATCGCAGCGTCGCCTGCCGGTGTCGCATGACGACTCCCGCGGGCGGCATTCCCGAGGGCTTCCGGCCGCTCGACGTATTCGACGATTTCGTCCGTCTGGTGGGGCCGCTCTACGTGCGGCTGGAGCCTGATGGCCCGCGTCTGGGATTGTTGCTGGAGCCGCGCCACGGCAATCCGCTGGGTATCGCCCATGGCGGCTGCCTGGTGACGCTTGCGGACATGGTCATGGGCGTCGGCTGCGGCTTTGCCACCGGCGTGGCGGCCACCCATCCCACCATAACCCTCAACACTGATTTCGTCCGCGGCGCACGCATCGGCAACTGGATCGACGGCAAGGCCGTCATCACCCGGCGCACACCGAACTTCGTCTTCGCACGCTGCGATCTGGTCTGCGCCGGCGACGTGGTCGTATCCGCATCCGGCGTCTTCAAGGTGCCATCAAGACCCTGATCCCAAGCAGTAGCCTTCCCCTCGGAGGGGCAGGGCATTCGCATCTGGCCTTGACGCCGTATTGTCGTCGTCCTGAGCGCAGCGAAGGACCCTGCGATGGTTCGGATTAAGACTGGCAGAACCGGTGATTACCGCCGCGAGCGTTCACGGTTGGGTGGCCGCAAGGTCCTTCGCTGCGCTCAGGACGACGGAAAATGGGCATATGCGAATGCTTATGGCCGGCGGGGCGGCGGTCAGCGGCGCTTGTAGATTGTGTAGCGTTCAACGTCCATGAAGTGGGTGTAACGCTCGAAGGCGCGCGCGAACTGCGGGTTGCGCATGAAATATTCCAGATAGTCGAAGACGCGGCCCTGGCAGCGCGGCATGCCGGCGACGCGGTCGACAATCACCAGATCCGGCTGCTGCCGCTGGAAATCGGCGGACACGGTGTCGAAGACGAAGCGCTCGGCATCCGACATATCTTCAGGTGCGTTGTAGAGGGTGGGATATTCCTCGCAATCGGCGTAAATGCCCTGCAGTACCCACATGGTCTGGAAGCGCATGGTCATGCGCACGTCTGCGTAGTTCACCAGCGGGTAGTACGGGTAGATGCCCGGCGAGAGCACGAGGATCCGCCTGTTTGGTGCATTCTGCTCGACCACGTGCAGCAGCACGCCGGTGATGCTGTCCTCGAACTGCCGCTGCTTCTGGAAGGGCGGCGCAAAGAGGGCCGCCTGGAAATAGAACAGGATGAGGAACGTAGCGCTGATCGCCATGACCGGCAGGCGATGGGCCGCGCGATCGATGGGTAGATAGCGGTCAATCGTCTGCGAGATGGTGACCGCCGCGAGCAGGATCGTCGCCGACAGCCCCGGCAGGACGTGGTACGGCCATCCCTTCGCCTGGACTGCCGCGGCCAGCGCCGCACCCAGCCCGTAAGCAACGATCACGCGCGCCGCCACCGTGCGTGCGAGAAAGACGGCGATCAGGCCGAACGCGGCGAGCGCCAGCAGACAGGGGCCCAGCACGGGGCCGAAAAGCACCGCCTGCCATGTCGTGCCGCCAAGCTGGGCATAGTCGTCGAGGGCCATGGGCAGCACGATGGTGAGATAGGCCGGCGTCACCAGGACGACGACCGCCGCGTGCAGCACCGCCACGCCACCCACGATCCAGGGCACCCTGTCCCGCAGCGTCTGGCGCCACCCGCGATGCAGTAGCAAATAGGTCTCGACCGCCAGCGGAATGAGCATGAAATACGGCTTCTGCGCGAAGCCGATACCGGCTGCCAGCGCGATTGCCCAGATCGCAAGGCTGCCTGTATCTGACCGCCCTTCGGCGCGCTCGGCGGCATGCAGCAGGTATGGCGCAGACATCACGAACATCAGGTGCTCCCGCTGGCCGAAGCTCTCGTTGGGCAGCACGACAAACAGGAACAGCAATGTCGGCGGAACCAGGGCTTCAGTGAGGGGATGCGCCAGGGAAGGGACCCGGTGAGTCAACCTCCGACAGCCGAGAAACGACCCGACGATGGCGATATAGAAGCAGAGCGTCAGCCAGGTCGTTGCCGGCAAACCGAGAAACGGCAGTGCCCGGGCCAACAGATCGGGAATCGCGTACAGCGCGAAAACCAACGGCAGATTGATGTCAATGATATCGACATAAAGCGTCTCGCCGCCAATCCAGCGATGGGCCACATCCATCACCGCCCCGACGTCGTGGTTGATCGGCGGAAGGAGGTAGATGGTCGCCCATGCCGCCGGGATCAGCAGCAGCAGGACATTGATTGCCCGGTCTGCGCCGATAGGCAGCCGGTCGCGCAGGAACCGTGAGGGGTGATGAACGACCTCGGCTGCGCGGTTGTCCGGTACGGCCATTCCCGCGTACGGGCCTTCGTCCGCGGCGGTCCGGGGCTCAAACTTCAGGCCGGGCTGGGAGGAACGTTGGTGTGGCACATCCGCAATCGGGACAAAGAGCCCCTGTCTGTTGGTTGGTGACACAATAACAAAGGCTGACGGCCGATGGCCAGCCGTGCCGCCATACGAGGCTTCGGTTATAAGAAGCTGATGGAACGGCGCGAATATGAACAAATGGCGGCGCTGGAGGGGCGCCTGTGGTGGTATCGAGGGCTTCACGCCCTGATCGCGGATATGGCGAGCAAAGACGTTCGGAAGGACATGGGCCCCTTGCTGGACGCGGGCTGCGGGACGGGCGGACTGCTGGCGGCATTGCAGCGCATGGACGCAGACAGATCTTGCCAGTTGGGCGTGGAGTACGATGCAACGGCTGCGGCAGTGGCGGCTGCCAAGAGCGGTGCAGCGGTGGTCGTCGGATCGGTGATGTCGCTGCCGTTCGGCAATGCCACGCTGGCCGCGATGGTGAGCGCCGACGTTCTTTCTCACCGGCTGGTGGAGCCGTCCAGCGCCCTTGATGAAGCATACCGCTGCCTCAAAAGCGGCGGGATTTTGATCCTGAATCTTCCCGCCTACTCATGGATGTTGTCCGCGCACGACAGGCGCGTCCACGGCGTGCGGCGATTCACCCGGCGGCAGGCGATCTGGCTGGTGCAGGCGGCAGGCTTCCGTCTTCGGCGCGCCACCTACTGGAACTGTATCCTGTTCCCATTGATGGTGGCGAGGCGCATGCTGACGCGGTGGAGTGAAGGTGACAGCGACGTTCGGCCATTCCCGGCCGTTGTAGACCGGCTGTTTGGTGCGATCATCGGAATCGAACGTCGTCTGATCGGCTGGGGTCTGGCATTGCCTTTCGGTGGCTCAATCCTGCTCGTCGCATGCAAGGAGGATGCAAAGACAACATGAAACGGCCTTTCGCCCTGAGCGTTGTTGTGCCCGTCTTCAACGGGGCGGCCAGCATCGCCGAGCTGGTTGGGGCATTGCGTGCGCTTGAGATCCCGGGCGGGCTGGAGATCGTGCTGGTCAACGATGGCAGTGCGGATGACAGCATCGCCGTCTGTCGCGAGCTGGCGGTCGGGCCCGGCGCGCCCGTCACGCTGGTCGACCTGTCGCGCAATTTCGGCGAGCACAACGCGGTGATGGCGGGCCTCGCACATGCCCGCGGTGACTACACGATTACAATGGATGACGACCTGCAGAATCCGCCGGAGGAAGTCCGCAGGCTTTATGAGTACACGCGCGAGGGCGGTTACGATGTTGTCTATACGCATTATGCGGCAAAGCAACACGCGGCATGGCGCAACATCGGCAGCCGGTTCACCAACTGGTGCGCCGACCGTCTGATCGACAAGCCGCGCGGCCTCTACCTCTCCAGCTTCCGCTGCATGAGTGCCTTCCTGCGGGAACGGCTCGTTGCCTACGACGGCCCTTACCCCTACGTGGATGGCCTCATCTTCCAGATCACCGCCAATGTCGGCCGCCTGGAGGTCAGGCATCTGCCGCGCAGCGAGGGACGCAGCAACTACACCATGCGACGGCTCCTGCGGCTGTGGCTGTCAATGTTCCTGAACTTCTCGGTCCTGCCACTGCGTTTCGCCAGTATCAGCGGCATTGTGCTGAGCGGCGTTGGCATGCTGGGATTCGTCGCCATCCTGATTGAGGCGCTGATCAACTATGATCTGCCGACGGGCTGGGCGTCTCTGATGTCGTCGATAGTACTGCTGGCCGGCGTCCAGCTGCTCATTCTTGGCATGATGGGGGAGTATCTCGGCCGCATGTTCCTGACGGCCAATCGCAAGCCCCAGTACCTGGTGCGGCGCGTCTACGTGCGCGAAGACGGTGCGCTGCGGGCCTACGAGCCGGCGCCAGGCAGCGCGGCGGCTGGCCGGCCGCATGCGGTTGAAGACCGCGGGCATGTCTCGCCGCTCGAACAATTGCCGGCGGTTCCCGGAGTGTCGGCGCGCCGGCGGGATCTGCCGGACCGGGCCGCCGAGTAGGACGCCAGCGCGTGTGGCCCTATTACGCTGCCCTGGCGGGGGGCATCCTCACCGGCATCGGTGGCCAGGTCCTGCTCAAGGCGGGCGCCGGTGCAGAAACGATCGTACAGCAGCTCCTCAAGCCGCAGACCATCGTCGGGCTGTTCCTGTACGGGCTGGCCGCGTTTCTCTACATCATGGCCCTGCGGAAGATTCCGGTATCCGTCGCGTTTCCCAGCGTCTCCGTCAGCTACGCCATCGTCGCCGTGCTGGGCCACGTCCTGTTCGGCGAGCCCTTCGGCCTGCACAAGATCGCCGGCCTGGTCCTGATCGTTGCCGGCGTCTGGCTGGTGAACCAGACGTAGGGTCGGCCCAAAGAAAAACGCCGCCGGGATACGACCGGCGGCGTTCGCAGGCTTTGTTCCTGAGGGCAGCGCTCACAAGCCGCCGTTCACGACGAGGCATTGGCCGCTGACGTAGTCGCTGTCGGGGCTGCAGAAGAGGTAGACGGAACCCGCCGCTTCTTCCGGCAGGCCGCCGCGGCCCAGCGGGATCATCTGGTTCATGGCAGCGATGCGGCCGCCCTGCACGCCAATCTTCACCTTGCGGCCCTGCACCTCGATCTCGCCGGCCTCGCCTTCGCTCAGGGGCTTGGTGAGCCGGGTCTGGATGTAGCCGAACGCCACCGCGTTGACCGTGACGTCGTAGCGGCCGAACTCCTTGGCCAGGGTCTTCGTCAGGCCGACGATACCGGCCTTGCCTGCCGAGTAATTCGACTGGCCGGCGTTGCCGTTGACGCCCGAGGTCGAGGAGATGTTGACCACCTTGCGCACGATGCGCTGGCCAGCCGAGCGCTCCTTCTCGACAGCCTGGCGGAAATGCTGCTGGAAGGCACGCAGGATGCGGAACGGCGCCGTCAGGTGGACATCGAGGATGGCGTACCACTGCTCGTCGGTCATCTTCTGGATGACGCTGTCCCAGGTGTAGCCGGCGTTGTTCACCACGATGTGGCAGCCGCCGAACGCGTCAACGGCGGTCTTGACGATGCGGTCGCCGAAATCCTTGGCTGCCACGTCGCCGTTGCAGGCCACCGCCTTGCCGCCCATCTTCTCGATGGCGGCGATCGTCTCCTTGGCCGGCGCCTCGTCAATGTCGTTGACCACCACCTTCGCGCCGTCGCGAACCAGCCGGAACGCGATTTCCTGGCCGATGCCGCGGCCCGAGCCGGTGACGATGGCAACCCGCCCGTCGAGTTGACCCATGGTTCTGTTCTCCTTTCGCTATGTTGTTGTTGTGCGACGCGGCTGTTATGCCAGCGCCACCGTCGCGCTGCCCTCGAGCGTGTTCTGGCCGTTCTGGTTGGTGCACTTCACTTCGAGGTCGACCAGCTTCTCGCCGTTCTCCTCACGCTTGCCGGTCACCTTGCCCGAGACCGTGATCTGGTCGCCCACCCAGGTGATCGCCGTGAAGCGCGTGCCGAGCTTGCGGACCTGCGCCTGCGGTACCCAGGAGGTGGCGAGCCGGCCGAGGAAGGCCATCGACAGCATGCCGTGCGCGAAGACGTCCTTGAATCCGAACTTCTTCGCAAAGTCGATGTCTACATGGATCGGGTTGTGATCGCCTGAGCCGCCGCAATAGAGCGCGAGCTGGTGGCGGGTGACTGGCGGCAGCTTCAGCGGCGGCAGCTCGTCGCCCACCTTCACATCGGCGAATTTCGGTGCGTTTGCCATGCTTGCCTCCTTACGCCTTCTTCGCCGCATCGGGATTGCGCACGACCGTCACGCTGCGCGCCTTCGCAACAGGCTTGCCTGAGCCGGCTTCCTTGAGGTCGACCTCCGACACCACGAACCAGAGAGCGCCGCCCTTCTTGTCGTAGATGTCCACCACCCGCGCCTGGCAGGTGATGCGATCGCCGACATGCACGGGCGCGAGATATTCGTAATGCTGTTCGCCGTGCAGGATCAGACCGATGTCGACTCCCAGCAGGCGCAGCAGGCCGCCCTTGTCGGGATCGTCGTTGGTAATGGCGGTGAGGAAGGTGACGGGCGCCGGAATGGCGCGATAGCCGGCGGCCTTCGCGGCCGCCTCGTCGTGATAGATCGGGTTCTCTTCGCCGATTGCCTTGCAGAACAACCGGATCTTGCCGGCCTCGACCGTGGTCGTGAACGGCTTGAAGGTGTGGCCGATATGTTTTTTGTCGAGCATGGGCTGCGCGTTGCCTCCAGAACCCGGGGTGAGGATAAAAACAAAACCGCCCGGCTCCTGGTGGAACCGGGCGGCTTCGTGAGAGCTTTAAGCGTCCAGCCGGCCGATGATCGAAACCGACGACACGTTCTCGCGCGGCGCGCCGCCCAGATTGTGCGTCATGCCGATTCGCGGGTCCTTGAGCTGGCGCGAGCCGGCGCGGCCCTGGAGCTGCAGATACATCTCATAGAGCATGCGCAGGCCGGAGGCGCCGATCGGATGGCCGAAGCACTTCAGGCCGCCATCGATCTGGCAGGGGATCTTGCCGTCGGCATCGTAGAAGCCGTCGAGCACGTCCTTCCAGCCCTTGCCGGTTTCGGAGATATGCAGGTCCTCCATCGTCACCAGCTCGGTGACCGAGAAGCAGTCGTGCACTTCGAACATCGAGACTTCCTCGCGCGGATTCTTGATGCCCGCCTCCTCGTAGGCGCGCTTCGAGGCGATCCGCGTGGTGTGGAAGTAGCTGCCGTCCCACGAATTGTGGCCCGACTCCGAACCGTTGGACACGGCGAGTTGCAGCGCCTTGACGCTGATCAGGTCATGCTTGCCCAGCGACTTGGCGATTTCCGGCGTCGTCACGATGGCCGCTGCCGCGCCATCCGACACGCCGCAGCAGTCGAACAGACCCAGGGGTGCCGCGATCATCGGCGCGTTCAGGATCGTGTCCATTTCCACCGCCTTCTGGAGGTGGGCCTTGGGGTTCTTGGCGCCGTTCTGGTGGCTCTTCCACGAGACATGGCCGATGGCGCGCTTCAGGTCGTCATACTTGACGTCGTGCGCGGCCATGTAGGCCGAGGCGAGCTGGGCGAAATTGCCCGGCGCCGTGCCGTTGGCATTCCAGAGCTGCTGCAGCGGGGCACCGCGCCCGCCCGGCAGACCGCCGTAACCGGTATCCTTCAGCTTCTCCACGCCCAGCGCCAGGGCGAAGTCGACCGCACCGGAGGCCACGGCATAGCAGGCGCCGCGGAACGCCTCGGTGCCCGAGGCGCACATGTTCTCGACGTGCGTGACGGGAATGTTGGGCAGGCGCAGCGTCGTTGACAGCGGAATGCCGGATTTGCCGACATGCACCTCGTCGATCGCAGTCGAGAACCAGGCCGCCTGGATCTGCTTCTTGTCGATTCCGGAGTCGGATACGCACTCCTTGAACGCCTCGAGCATCAGCTCCTCGGCGCCGCTGTCCCAGCGCTCGCCAAATTTCGAGCAGCCCATGCCGAGGATGGCGACCTTGTCCTTGATACCTTTGGCCATCGCACGTCTCCTTTTTCGTGCTCAGAGGGCGGAAAACCGGTGAAACAGGGAGGGCGGCACCGGATCAGGCCGGCGCCGCCTTCCAGAAGTAGCGCTTGAAGCCGCCGCGCATGGTGTCGTTGTCGCGGATGCGGAACGTCATGCGCATTTTTGCCCCAACCTTGACCTGGTCCTTGTCGCAGTCGGTGAAGTCGGCCATGAAGCGGCCGCCCTCGGGGAAGGTGATCATGCCGTAATAGGCCGGCGGGTCCGGCGAGTAGGTCAGCGAGTCGGCCGTGAACGACATGATGGAGGCCTCGAGGCCGGCCATCGGATAGTCGTCCTGGCTGTCCATGGCGTGGCAGTTGGGATTGACGCACACCTGGCTCTTGGGGAACTGCACGGTACCGCAGACCCGGCACTTGCCGCCGACCAGCCCGTAGATCATGTCGCGCTTGCGCCACAGGATCGACAGCGCCGTCTTCTTGTCGAATTCGGCCCGCATGCCCTTCTCGATGGGCAGCATCTCGTTGAAGGCGAGGAACTTGAGGTAGTTCTTCTCCTCCTTGCGGCGCGCCAGCCAGCCCGAAAGGCCCATGCGCTTGCCGAGCTTGCCGAGTTCGGCGGTGACCTCGAAGGCCACGATATCGACGCCCTGGCCGAAGCCGATCACGAGGATCTTGTCCCCGGCCTTTGCGTTCTCCAGTGCGTCGACCAGCATGACAAGGGCATGCGCCGTGCCGGTGTCGCCGAGGTTGGCGTTCAGCAGGTCGCGGACGGCCGTTTCGGGAATCCCGGCCAGCTTGGCCATCTGCTTCGGCACGGCAGCCATGAGGCTCGGCATGATGAAATGGCTGATGTCGGCTGCCTTCAACCCGAAGGCACCGAGCGCTTCCTTGATCGCGGGCGGCACGATCTTCGTGTAGCCCTCATCGCGGATCCACCGCTCCTCCCAGCCGTAGTCGAAATCCGACTCATCGCCGCGGAAATGGTCGACGAAATCCATCGACACGGAGCGGCTCCCCAGCAGCTTCGCGATCACTTTGTCGGTGCCCAGCATCAGCGCCGCAGCACCGTCGCCATATTGCAGCTCGTAGGCCGAGGCGACGCGTGCCAGCCGCTTGTCGGCGGCGGTTACCATGGTCGGCGCACCGGACATGGCGGCATTGAGGCCGGCGATCAGGGCCGAGGTGCCTGCCTTCTGCGAACCGCCGATATCGGCAGCCATAAGGCCTTGCTCGACCGTCAGGGCCGTGCCGATGACGCCCGCGTTCTGGCGATCCTTGAAGGGATGCGTGGTCGAGGCGAAGAACAGGTTCTTCAGGCTCTTGGGATCCGTGCCGTTGAGACAGTCGCGTGCCGCCTCTACGGCCATCGTGACGGAATCCTCGTCCCAGTTCGCCATGGCGCGTTCGCCCTTGGCCTGGCCGCGCAGGCCGGGTGCGAACCACTTGTTGGCGTCGTAGACAGCCTGACGATTCAGGCGGAGCCTCGGAACATAGGCACCGAAAGCCGTGATGCCGACCATTCGCCGAATCCCTCCGAAAATGACTTCGTGAACGTTGATTTACCTTAGTCCCGCGACGGGCGTCGTGCGACTGCGATTTTGCCACCCCGCCCCGCGCGGCGGACATGGTTTCCGGGATGTGAAATCACACTCAACGTACTGCTCAAACACGAAGCCCGGCGCGACGGCCGGGCTTGCGAAGTGGCTCAGGCCGCCATCGACAGGCTGCCATAGCGCGTCAGATGATGCTGCGGGCTGCCGAACATGGTGTCGATCATCGTCAGCCGCTTGAAGTAGTGGCTGACCGACAGCTCGTCGGTGACGCCCATGCCGCCATGCATCTGCACGGCGCTCTGGCCGATGAACTTGCCGGACTTGCCGATCTGAACCTTGGCGCCGGACGCGGCCTTCTTGCGTGTGACGGCATCGGCATCGTCGATCTTCAGCGTCGCCATGAGGGTCATGGAGCGCGCTTCCTGGGCGTTGGTGAAGCAGTCGACCATGCGATGCTGCAGCACCTGGAACTTGCCGATTGGCACGCCGAACTGCTTGCGCGTCTTGATGTACTCCAGCGTCTGCTTGTTGAGCGCATCCATGCAGCCGACGGCCTCGGCGCACACGGCCACGATGGCGCGATCGATCGTGTCCTCGAACAGCGCCAGGCCGTTATCGACCTGCCCGACCACGGCGTCGCTGCCAACGCTGACGTTGTCGAACGTCACCTCTGAGGCGCGCAGCGCGTCCTGGGTCGGATAGTCGCGTCGGGTGATGCCTTTGGATCTGGCATCGACGGCGAAGACGGTGATGCCCTTCTCGTCGCGCTGGCCGCCGGCGGTACGCGCCGTCACGAAGATCGTGTCGGCCGAGGCGGCGTTGTAGACCACGCCCTTGTGGCCGGAGACCGTGAAGCCGCTGCCATTGCGCTTCGCGGTCACAGCCACGTCCGCCAGATTGTAGCGCGACTGCTTCTCGACCCAGGCGACGGCGAACTGCTTCTCGCCGGCGATCATCGGCGCCAGCAGCGCTTCCTTCTGCGCCGCGTTGCCGCCGGCGGCCAGCAGGCCGCCGCCCAGCACGACAGTCGGAAGCCAGGGCTCCAGGACGAGTCCGCTGCCGAAGGCTTCCATCAGGATCGCGGTTTCCACCATGCCGCCGCCGAAGCCGCCATCGTCCTCGCTGAACGACATGCCGAGCCAGCCCAGCTCGGCGAACTTCGCCCAGTTCTCGGGCAGCCAGCCGCGATCGGTGGCGGCGATCTTGCGCCGGGTCTCGAACGCGTACTGCTCCCGTACGAAGCGTTCGACGCCTTCCTTGATCTGCTTCTGTTCGTCCGAATACGACAGATCCATCCGCCTTACTCCCTAGAGTCCCAGCACCATCTTTGAGATTACGTTGCGCTGAATCTCGTTTGAGCCGCCGTAGATCGTCGTCTTGCGCGCATTGAAGTAGCGCGGGGCGGCGACGTGGGCATACTCCGGCCCGATCGGCTCCTCGTTGGCGCCATGCCAGAGCAGGGCCGGCTGGTAGGGCATGGCATAGTAGCCGACGGCCTCGACGGCAAGTTCGGTGATGCGCTGCTGGATCTCCGAGCCGCGGATCTTCAGGAACGAAACCTCCGGTCCGGGCGCGCCGCCGCCGGCCATCGCGGATAGCGCGCGCAGCTCTGTATATTCCAGCGCCGTGACCTGGATTTCGAGATCCGCCAGCCTGTTGCGGAATTCCTGGTCCTCGATCAGCTTCCGTCCGCCCGACGTTTCGCTGCGCGCGATCTGCTTCAGCGCTTCGACGCCACGCTTGGACTGCGGCACGGCGGCGATGCCCAGCCGCTCGTTGGCCAGCAGGAACTTGGCGTAGGTCCAGCCTTCGCCTTCCTTGCCCACGAGGTTCTCGGCCGGCACCCTGACGTTGTCGAAGAACACCTCGTTCACCTCATGGCCGCCATCGGCCATGATGATCGGCTTCACCGTGATGCCCGGCGTCTTCATGTCGATCAGCAGGAAGGAGATGCCCTCCTGCGGCTTGGCGTCGGGGTTAGTGCGCACCAGGCAGAAGATCCAGTCCGCCCAGTGGCCCATGGTGGTCCACGTCTTCGAGCCATTCACCATGTAGTGGTCGCCCTCGCGCACGGCGCGGGTGCGCAGCGAGGCGAGGTCGGAGCCGGAGCCCGGTTCGGAATAGCCCTGGCACCACCACACGGTGGATTCGCGAATGCCCGGCAGGAAGCGCTGCTTCTGCGCCTCGTTGCCGAAAGTGTAGATGACTGGCCCCACCATCTTGCTGCCGAACGGAATGATGCCGGGCGCATTCAGATCGGCGCAGACATTCTCGAAGATGTAGCGCTGCGTCACGCTCCAGCCCGGCCCGCCGTGCTTCTTCGGCCACGTGTAGGCCAGCCAGCCCTTGCGGCCCAGCGCCTGCTGCCAGCGCATGTAATCGTCGCGCTCCAGGTGCTTGCCATGCGCCACCTTTTGGGCGACGTCCTGTGGCAGGTTGGTCCTGACAAACGCCTGCACTTCATCGCGGAAGGCGATGTCGTCCCGGCTGAAGGCGAGATCCATGAACTCCTCCCGGTGGCGCCGGCATGATGGCACGTAGCGCCCGGATCGATTTCGGCGGATACTAGCAGCCGCGCCCTGCCGGGCAAGGCTGGCTGGCCGGGGTGTTCGCGGCGCGGAATCGCCGGGCGGCAGCGGTGCGGTAACGTGGCGCGCCTTGCCGGCATCACCCGGCGGTGCAATCCTGCCGTGAAGATTGGGGTTCGCGGACGGTGAACGAGGCTTTAGCCGCGCTGGTCGACCCGCGGTCGCGACGCACTGCCGCCCTCCGGCGGGCACCGCTGTTTTCCGGGCTGGACGACGCAACCCTGCGGGCGGTCGAGCAGCGCTTCGAGGTCATTCCGATCCCGGGCGGCGCCACGCTGTTCGAGGCCGGCGACCCGGGCGATGCGCTCTATGTCGTGTCCTTCGGCTGTCTGGCGGTGTTCGATCCGCCGGGGCCGGAAGGCAACGCGCGCGTGATCGCGGAAATTCCTGTCGGCGACATTGTCGGCGAAATGTCGCTGATCGGCCACCGGCGGCGCTCGCACACCATCGCCGCCATCCGGGACAGCGAGGTACTGCGCCTGACGCGCAGTGACTTCGAGCGGGTCTGCGCCGAGCATCCCGAAGCGCTGATGGGTCTGCTGGCCAAGGTGGTGGAGCGCTACGGCTCGCCGCCGCGGCCCGACATGCGGCCGCTGCGCACGATCGCACTGCTGCCGCATGGGCTCGACACGCCCTGCGCGCCCTTCGCAACCGATCTCGCCGCGGCGCTGAAGCGCATCCAGCGCGGCCATGGCAACGGGCGGGTCGAGGTCATCGGCCCGGAAGCCATGGGGGAGCCGCCGGAGCGCTTCTATCGCGCCGAGGCCGAGTCGGCTTTCGTCGTATATCGTGCCGATCCGGGCCTGACGCCCTGGACGCGGCTGTGCCTGCGGCAGGCGGACGCGCTGCTGGTGGTGGCCATCGCCGACCGGCCGCCCACTGGACCGCAGCTCATCGACGCGATCCGCGCCGAGGAGATGTTCCGCGGCGGTCCGTTCCGCTCGCGCCGGGAGCTGGTGCTGGTGCACGAGGATGGACGGCGCGCGAAGCCGGGCACCACTGCCTTCTGGCTGCGTGGCCAGGACTATGGCATGCACCACCACGTGCGGCTGGGCCGCGACAACGACTTCAATCGGCTGGCTCGCCTGCTGCTCAACCGGTCGGTGGGCGTGGTGATGGCCGGCGGTGGGGCGCGCGGCTTTGCCCATATCGGCGCAGTGCGCGCCTTACGCGAGGCCGGCGTGCCCATCGACCTGGTCGGCGGCACCAGCATGGGCGCGATCGTGGCCGCCAGTGTCGCCGCCGGCTGGACCATCGAGGAGATGGACGAGCGCTTCCGCCGCGCTTTCGTCGATCGCAACCCGCTCAACGACTACACCGTGCCCTTCGTGTCGCTGTTCTCGGGCAAGCGCGTGACGCGGCTGCTGCGCGCCGCCTTTGGCGAAATCGATATCGAGGACATGCCCAAGCCGTTCTTCTGCGTGTCGGCCAACCTCACGCGGCAGAACGCCGACGTGCACAGCCGGGGCAAGCTGTGGCACTGGCTGCGGGCCAGCGTATCGATCCCCGGTGTGCTGCCACCAGTGCTGTCGGCCGGCAATGTTCACGTGGACGGCGGAGTCATCGACAACTTTCCCGTGACGGCCATGCGCCGCATCGGCCGGGGACCGGTGATCGGCATCGACATCGACGTCGGCGGCGGGTTGGCAGCCGGTGCCGACGTCGTCGACTCCTGGTCGGCGTGGGAGTTCCTGCGCCGGCTGGTGTGGAACCGCGGCGAGACGCTGCCAATTCCTTCCATCGTGCGCCTGCTGCTGCGCTCGGCGCTGATCGGCAGCACGGCGCGCGCGCTCGCCGATCGCACGCAGGTCGATCTGCTGGTGCTGCCGCCGATGCGGGATCTCGACCTGCTCGACTGGACCAGTTTCGACCGCGCCATCGAAGCCGGCTATGCGGAGGCGATGAAGGCCCTCGAAGCTGCCCGCACCGACACCCTCGCCCCGCGCCTCTACCTTGTTTAGGCACGGGCACCGCGCCTTGCAATGGTGCTTTCGTCAGCCGGAAAGCGCGCTCTCGACGATGGGTGCGATCAGCCTCGTTCGTTTCACGGCATCGCGCAGCCGCCGGCGCGGCGTGCGGGCCAGTCGCGATGGGTCAACCCGTGAGCCAGGCGCGCTTCCGGCCGCGACATCCGCAAGCTGCTGCCGCAGGATCGCATCGACGATGATAGCCCGCGCCGAGACGATGTCCTCCGCGTCGCTCTCGCGGATGACCTGCCGCGCGGTGAGCATGCGCAAGCGCTCGTCGGTACCGGTTTCAGCGATGCCACGGTGCAACGCCAGCACGCGTGCGCCGGCGGTGATCGGCAGCAGCCCGGTGCGCTTCAGATCGACCCGGCCGGACGTCAGGCGGAAGCCGCCGAAAAGGCCGATCGCACCCTGCGGCGCATCCAGTTCCGTGGCGAGCTGCTGCAGGAAAGCCGGCGCCTTCGAGGCCGCGGCGATCGTGTCCCGGCGCAGGGCTTCCGCCAGCAACGGATCGCCGGCGACCGCCGACATATCGAAAAAGATGTCTGCGGCGAGTACCGCAGAACCGTCGGGATGGGCAATCCAGCGGCCCACCTCATGTCGCCACCCCGCCGCCGTACGGCGAAACGCCGGCTCACGCGCCATGACACCGCCCTTGCAGAATGGAACGCCGGCCGCATCCAGCGAGGTGTTTAACCGGGTGGCAAAGCCGGCGAACCATGCGTCGACCGCCGCAATGTCGGCATCAGCGGGCGGATCGAGAATCAGGGCATTGTCCTGGTCGGGGGCCAGCAGCGTCTCGCCGCGGCCTGCCGAGCCCAACACCAGCAGGCACCAGGGACACGGCGGTTCGCCCTTGCCCTCGACAGCCATCGCGGCCAGCGCCAGTTCGGCGGCGCGCGCCGTCAGATCCCGTGTCACGGCCGCGATGACGGCAGCTATGGCCGTGCCAGGCACGTCCTCGGCCAGCAGCGCGCGCGCCAGCGCCGGCAGCCGTGCATGCGCCGCCCGCAGCGCCGCGGGGTCGGGCGCGACATCGACTTCGTCGCCCAGGGCCAGGGCCTGCTGCGAGCGCAGCGCGAGCAGGATACGCGTCGTCAGCATGCCGATGGGACGTCCTTGCGGGTCAAGGACCGGCAGGTGCCGCACATTGAGTCGGTTCATGCGGCCCACAGCGCGATAGATGAACGAGTCGGGCGGCACACCGGCGACGGGAGATGTCATTGCCCCGCGCAGTGCGGCCTCGAGGGCTGCCCCGCCGGTGCTCGTGATGACGCGCAGCACATCGCGTTCGGTGAGGATGCCGATGGCGCGACCGTCGCTGTCCACCACGACAATAGAGCTGATCCCCTGCCGGATTAATTGTGTGATCGCCTCGCGCAGCGGCGCGTCGGGCGGCAGCGTCGCCACCGGCGCGGTCATCAGGTCGCGCACGCGGTGCCGGTAGGGGAAGCCGTCAATCCGTTCGATCGCCTCGGTCCGCATGGCTGACCGCCATTACGCGGGCAGGCGAACGCGGTCGCAGAGAGCAGCGGCCTGTCCGACCGTGGCATGCCCGGTCGCGATCAGCCGTTCCGCCAGCCGCACGAAAAGCTCCGCCGCGAGCGTTGCATCGCTCATGGCATCGTGGCGCCTGAAAACGCCGGGATCGATGCCGAAGCGGCGCGCCATGTCGGTGATGTCCGTGTGCATGAGGCGCCGGTCACAGGCGCTGGCCATGGCCCAGGTGTCAAGATGGGAAGGCAGGGCCAGTGCATGGCCGTGTCGGCGTGCCTGCGCCGACATAATGGCCAGATCGAAGCGGACATGGTGGCCGACCACGACCGCATTGTGCCAGGCATCGACAATGCGGGGCAGGAGCGATTCGAATGGCGGCGCATCGTGCACATCGCTGTCGGCAATGCCGTGCACGAGCGTCGCGGCGGCGGGAATAGGCCTGCGCGGAGCAACCAGCGTGCACAGAAGCGGCTCGGCGTCGATCTTCAGGTTCTCGATGCCGATCATGGCGATCTGCACGATGGCGTCGCGGCGATGATCCAGTCCGGTGGTTTCCAGATCGAGTACGACGAAGCGTGTGGCATGCAGAGGCCGGTTCACCCACCTGTCGTCCGGGCCGTCATCGACGTTGGACCGGCCCAGGTGCTCCATCAGGCGCGAGAGGAGTCCCGGGCCGGGTGCGCGCGGCATTCAGCGTGCCGCTGGTGAAGGGGCGCTCGTGCCGCGGCCCAGCAGGTCGGCCACGATGCGCGGCGCATCCAGGCCCCGGTCGAATTCGCCGGCCATGCCCACCATGAGGAACTGCACCCCGGCAATGATGGAGTCACGGTCCAGACGCCGGAAGCGTTCGTGGATGGGCATCGCCTCATAGACGCGGGCCCCGGAAACCCGGGCGATATCGCCGGCCAGGCATTCTGGTCCGGATTGAGCGACCTCCAGGCGCGCCTTCAGGCGTTCGCCCGCGGCGTGCCGCTCGTCCGCGCCAATACCGTCGGCAGCATCCTTTGACAGCACCGCACGGAAGCGGCTGACAAGCGGTGCCACGAGACGGCCGGCATCACTCGCCGCAGCCGGCCGCAATCTGCCCTCCGCCACCACGAACATGTCCTCGAGCACGGCGGCGAAGGCGCGCCAGCGGCTCTGTTCAAACGCATCCGCGAAGGGCTTGTCGCGCATCAGCTCGCTCAACGGCAGGCTGGTGCGTGCGTTGCAATAGCCGATCACCGTCTTCTGCGTGACCAGCGCTGCCCTTTCGCCGAGAAAGCGCGCCATCGCCTCAGCCGAGGCGATCCGTTCACGCCGCCGCGCGGCACGGATCCCGGAAAGCATGCTGGTGTCCTGTCATTCGCGTCTTCATGCGCCTTCGCCCGCATGCACTACCGCGGTGCAGCAAATTGTTCAGCCTGGCTGAGGCATTTTAGCGCACTCCCTTGTCGCGCCAGTTCATTTAATGTGCTGGTCAAATAGAGTCGAGGACTCGCAGAAGAAAAACCGGGAAGCTGGATGTCCCGGACTGGAAGGGGGGAAAGAAGCAGCGGCTTGCCGTTGCCCTTCCCAATGGTTGTACCGGCGTACGCATATGCGCGCCGACGGCAGCGCGCGGATGCGACGATCCGGCAAGGGATATGTGCTGGCCAGTGGAGTCAGCGGGAGGAGCGTCACACAAAACCAAGAAAGGCCCGAGCAATGAGTTCGCATCCGTTATCGGCCGAACAGCAGGCCGCCTACTGGCGGCGCACGTCCACGCTGATGTGGACTATCTTCGTGCTGTGGCTGTTCTTCAGCTTCATCGTCCATCTCTTCGCGCATCAACTCAACAGCATCGTGATTCTCGGCTTTCCGCTCGGCTTCTACATGGCCGCGCAGGGATCCCTGATCGCCTTCGTTGTGCTCTGTGCCTGGAACGCCGTGGCGCAGAACAGGATCGACGAAGAGTTCGGCGTGCACGAGGACTGAGCGGAGGGCGGGACCATGAGCGAAGCCAGGGCCGCTTCCGGCGGCGGATTCATCGCCAATCTCGGCAAGATCTACGGCGGCTACACGGGCGGATTCATCCTGTTCACCCTGCTGCTCGCGGTTCTCGAGCAGGTCGGCGTACCTAACAAGTTCATCGGCTACGCCTTTGTGATCCTGACGATCGGGGTGTACGCCTATATCGGCATTCTTTCGCGTACGATGGACATCTCGGAGTACTACGTGGCCGGCCGCAGGGTGCCGGCGCTGTACAACGGCATGGCCACCGGCGCCGACTGGATGAGCGCTGCCTCCTTTATTTCGATGGCGGGCGGACTCTACCTCGGCGGCTACAACGCGCTGGGTTATGTGCTCGGATGGACGGGCGGCTATGTGCTGGTTGGCATCCTTTTGGCGCCGTACCTGCGCAAGTTTGGCCAGTTCACCGTGCCGGACTTCCTCGGCACGCGTTACGAGAGTTCGACGGCGCGGCTGGTTGGCGTCGTCGTGCTGTTCTGTGCGTCGTTCACCTACATCGTGGCGCAGACCTTCGGCATCGGCATCATCACCTCGCGCTTCCTGGGCATTCCCTTCGAGATCGCGATCTTTGTCGGCCTCGTGGGCATTCTGGTGTGCTCGATGCTGGGCGGCATGCGCGCGGTGACCTGGACGCAGGTGGCGCAATACATCATCCTGATCATCTCCTATCTGGTGCCGGTCGTCTGGCTGTCGACGAAGGAATACGGCCTGCCGATTCCCGAACTGACCTATGGCCAGGCACTGCGCGAGATCGCCGCGTTCGAACAGCAGCTTGGGGTAGTGAAGGGGCACACCGCCGCTTTCGCCGATGCCACGGGCCAGTTTAGCTGGACGGAGTTCCACAATTTCTGGGCCCTGGTGCTGTGCCTCATGGTGGGCACGGCGTCCTTGCCGCACATCCTGATGCGCTACTTCACGACGCCCAGCGTACGCGAAGCGCGCAGCTCGGTAGCGTGGTCGATCTTCTTCATCTTCCTGCTGTATTTCACGGCGCCGGCCTACGCCGCCTTCGCCAAGCTGGAAGTCTACCAGAACGTTATCGGCCAGCCGATCGCGTCGCTGCCGGCATGGGTGCAGAACTGGTCCCAGGTCGGCGGATTGCTCACGATCAGGGACGCCAACAACGACGGCATCCTGCAACTGGCGGAATTCGTCATCAATCAGGACATCATCGTCCTGTCGATGCCGGAGATCGCCGGCCTGCCATATGTCGTTTCCGGCCTGGTGGCGGCCGGCGGCCTCGCCGCGGCGCTTTCGACCGCCGACGGGTTGCTGCTGGCCATCGCCAACGCGCTGAGCCACGACGTCTACTACAAGATGATCGACCCCCGGGCCTCGACGGCACGGCGGCTGATTGTGGCGCGCGTCCTCCTGATCGCTGTCGCCATCATCGCGGCGGCCGTTGCCGGCACGCGGCCCTCGGGCATCATCCAGATGGTGGCCTGGGCCTTCTCGCTCGCGGCCGCAGGCCTGTTCGCGCCGCTGGTGCTGGGCATCTGGTGGAAGCGCACGACCACGGCTGGCGCCATTGCCGGCATGATAGCCGGTTTCGGCCTCTGCCTCTTCTACCTGGTGGGGACGCGCTACTTCCCGCTGTGGTGGATCGACACCTTCGGATCGGCCGAAGCGGCACAAGCACTTGTGCCGCTGAAGGCGAAGGTCGCGGAGGCAGCCGCCGCGGTTCAGGCGGCTGGCGCCAATGTCACCGAGCAGCTCCAGACCGCGCTGGCCAGCGCCGAAGCAGCGCTCGAACGGGCAGCCCTGCCGCGTGCGAACTGGTGGGGCATCCGCAACATTTCGTCGGCGCTGTTCGCGCTGCCCGTGGCATTCATCGTGACATGGATCGTCAGCCTGCTGACACCGGCCCCGTCGCGCGAGATGCAGGCTTTCGTCGACTCGATCCGCACGCCGAGAGGCGACGTCCGTCTCGCCAACAGCAGCACCACCTAGGCGTTGATCGGAAGGCGCTGACGCGGGGCCCGCATGCGGGCCCCGCTTTTCATGTGGCGGCGACATGACAGCCAGCGCATGCGCAGGTAGTCTGATTGCAGGCGGCGTACGGCGGAGCGGGCAGTGGATGGCAAGGATTTGTGGTGGAGCTACTGGTACTTCCACCTGCCAAACTACGCGCTGTCGCTGGTGTTCTACGTTCTCTTCGGTCGCTTCATCCTGGCATTCTTCCTTCCGCCCGACAGCCGTAACTACATCTTCCGCTCTTTCATCTGGCTGACCGAGTGGATCGTGCGGCCGGTAGCCTTCCTGACGCCTTCAGCCATTCCGTCGGCGTTCCTGCCACCGGTAGCGGCCTTCTGGATCGTGGTCCTGCGCGTGGCGTATTTCATGCTGCTCTATAGCCTTGGCCTGACGCCGCGCGCAGCGCCGGGACCGGGGTGAGGAGGCAGCGCATGGACCGTCAGTTCCTCCTGCTTGGCGTAGTTGCCGTCAGCGTCGTCAATGGCCTGTTTTCACCTTTTCTTGCCGTAGCGGTGCCGATCGCTGCCGTGCTGATGCCCGAGATTTTCCCGCGCTCCGTCGGGTGGGTGCTGTTCTTCAGCTCCCTGCTGACGGCCTCCGCCACGCTGCTCTTTGCTGGCGTCCCGGCCGCTGTGGTCGAGCGGTTGCTGGTTCGGGACCGCGACTCTGACGCACCCATGCTGATCTGGCTCGCCGGCACGGTGCTGCTCGCAGCCCCAACCCTCCTGCGCCTGCTTGGCTAGTTCTGCGGCTCACGGCGAACTGATCGAACTGCCATGTTGGCCGACGGGGCGGCACGGGAGATACTCTCCGCTTCCGGGCACCGGGAAGGGCGGCCAATGGACTACGAGGCGATCCGTCGTTTCGCCGAGCTTTCCGTCCGGCGCGGCTGCGGCTTCGCTGCGATTGCCATCGGCTCGGCCATGGTCGGCGCCGCCAGTCAGCCGGGAATCTGCTTCCGCGTGGGTGCGGGCTTCGCGATGCTGACGGCCATCGTCCTCTACTGGCGCGGCCGCAGGGCACCCACCCGCAATTTCCGCCGCACCGAAGTGTGGCTGATGATGGACGATCCGCCCGCCGTCTCGCGCGAACGCCTGCAGGCCATGATCGGCAGCGCGCTGGCGGAAGCCTATCTCGCGCATGCCTGGATCGCCGCCTGGATCACCCTGCTGATGTGCGCCATCGCGGCGGTCATGGCAGTGACGATTGCATAGGAGCAAGAGGACGGACGTGCCGCGCGGCCGGTTCCGTGCGATCATGGGCCGCTGCAAAACGAAAATGGTGGGGGGAACCGTGCCGGCAGCGCTTGCGAGCCCGACAGCGGCGTGGCGGGTGGTGTGAGCCATGATCGGGGACAGGGCCTCGCTTCTGACCCCGCATCGTCTTGTCGCTGCCTATGGCGGCGTCCTGCTGGTCCTGATCGTGGCTCTGGCGGTGCTGGAATGGGCCGGCGTCGACCGTCGGCTGCTGGGTTACGTCATCGTCATGCCGACAGTGGCGATCTACGCCTTCATCGGCATTCGCGCGCATACCCGCAGCATCCAGGACTACTACGTCGCCGGGCGGCGCGTGCCGGCGCTCTACAACGGCGTTGCGTCGGCGGCGGACTGGATGAGCGCCGCGTCCTTTCTCGGTCTTGCCGGTACCCTCTACCTTGGCGGCTTTGACGGTCTGGCGTTCGTTCTGGGCTGGACTGGCGGCTTCGTGCTGGTTGCCGTCCTGCTGGCGCCGTATTTGCGCAAGTTCGGCCAGTACACGATTCCGGATTTCCTCGGCGCGCGCTATGGCGGACACCCCGCGCGGCTGATCGGTGTCGGGGTGTTGGTCGTCGGTTCCTGCCTGTACATCGTGGCCCAGCTCGTGGGCATTGGCGTCATTACCCAGCGTTTTCTCGGCTTTCGCTTCGAGCTGGCGGTGTTCGCCGGCGTCACGGCGGTGCTTGTATGCTCGCTGCTGGGCGGGATGCGAGCGGTCACCTGGACCCAGGTGGCGCAGTACGTGGTGCTCATCGTTGCCTATCTGGTGCCAGTCGTCCTGCTGTCCGTGAAGCACACGGGCTGGCCCTTCGCGCCGCTGGCCTATGGCCAGTCGCTGGCGGAAATCGACCGGATCGAGCAGGCGATCGGCGTGATGCGGCCGCACACGGCCTTCGCGGACCCGGATGGCGGCACCGACATCACGGTAATGGTCAACTTTCTCCTGCTGACGGCCTCGCTGATGGTGGGGACCGCCAGCATGCCGCACATCCTGATGCGCTATTTCACGACGCCGACGGTGCGCGCCTGCCGGTCTTCGGTGGCCTGGTGCCTGCTGTTCATCGTCGCGCTCTATCTGCTGGCGCCCGCCTATGCCGCGTTTGCCAAGCTGGAGGTCTACCACAGCGTGATCGGCCGTCAGCTGGCCGATCTGCCGGCGTGGATCCACGTCTGGCAGTTGCCATCGCCTTACGGGGGTGCGCCATGGGTGCAGGTCGCGGACATCAACAGCGACGGCATTCTGCAGGCAGGCGAGTTTCGCATCCTGCCGGAGGTCGTCGTGCTGGCGGCGCCGGAGATCGCCGGCCTGCCCTATGTCATCACCGGGCTGGTTGCCGCCGGTGCGCTGGCGGCAGCGCTATCAACAGCCGACGGCCTGCTGCTCGCGATCGCGAACGCACTCAGCCACGATATCTACTACAAGGTCATCGATCCCAATGCCGATGCGCGCCGGCGGCTGATTATCTCGCGGGTTTTTCTGATCTTCGTCGCGGCCATGGCTGCCTGGGGGGCAGGGGTCCTGGGCGCCAACATCCTGTTCCTCGTGGCATGGGCCTTCGCGATCACCGGCTCCGGGCTGTTCGCGCCGCTGGTCCTCGGCATCTGGTGGAAGCGCTGCGGGCCCGTGGCCGGGGTGGCCGGCATGATCGCCGGCTTTTCCGTTTGCACGTTCTTTCTGATCGCGACGGAGTTCTACGGACCGTGGGTGGCGGAGTCGTTGGGCTGGCTGGGCGAGGTGCGCATCGTTTCCGCGCGCGGACGCGAGGTGGCACACATCTGGGGCATCAACAACATCGCCATCGGCGTCATCGGTGTACCGGCCTCATTCCTTGCGATGACGATTGCCAGCCTGCTCACGCGCCCCGCCTCACCTATGGTGCAGGAGATGATCGAATCGATCCGTGTGCCCAGGGGCGAGGTCGCCAACCTCGACCGCCTGCCGTGATGATCTGCCGCCGGGGGAAGGAGGCGAATTGAGCGCAGGCGCGTGGTGGGCCCGGCAGGATTCGAACCTGCGACCTAACCGTTATGAGCGGCCCGTTCTAACCGCTGAACTACGGGCCCCACGCGGCGCTGCGATGTAAGGGTAAGCCCCCGGTACGTCAGCCGTCGAGGAAGCTGCGCAGCAGGCGCGAGCGGCTGGGGTGCTTCAGCTTGCGCAGCGCCTTGGCCTCGATCTGGCGAATGCGCTCGCGCGTCACCGAGAATTGCTGGCCGACTTCTTCCAGCGTGTGGTCGGTGTTCATGCCGATGCCGAAGCGCATGCGCAGCACGCGCTCCTCGCGCGCCGTCAGCGTCGCCAGCACCTTGGTCGTAGTCTCGCGCAGATTGCCCTGGATGGCGGCGTCCAGCGGAATGACCGCGTTCTTGTCCTCGATGAAATCGCCGAGATGCGAATCCTCCTCGTCGCCAATCGGCGTCTCGAGGCTGATCGGCTCCTTGGCGATCTTCAGCACCTTGCGCACCTTCTCCAGCGGCATGCCGAGCTTCTCGGCCAGCTCCTCCGGGGTCGGCTCGCGGCCGATCTCGTGCAGCATCTGCCGGCTGGTGCGCACCAGCTTGTTTATCGTCTCGATCATGTGCACCGGGATGCGGATGGTGCGCGCCTGGTCGGCGATCGAGCGGGTGATGGCCTGCCGGATCCACCATGTGGCGTAGGTCGAGAACTTGTAGCCGCGGCGGTACTCGAACTTGTCGACCGCCTTCATCAGGCCGATGTTGCCTTCCTGGATCAGGTCGAGGAACTGCAGGCCACGGTTGGTGTACTTCTTGGCAATCGAGATCACCAGCCGCAGGTTGGCCTCGACCATCTCCTTCTTGGCCCGGCTGGCCTCGCGCTCGCCCTCCTGCACCGTCTTGACGATGCGGCGGAACTCGGAGATCGGCAGGCCCGAATGCGCCGCCAGCGCCGCCACTTCGGCGCGGATGTCCGACACTTCGGTGCCGCGGCGGCGGGCCAGTTCCTTCCAGCCCTTGTTGGGCAGCTTCTGGACCTTCTCCAGCCAGTTGGGATCAAGCTCGTGGCCGATATATGCCTCGAGGAACTCGGCGCGGGGGATGCGCATGCCGTCGGCGAGCCGCATCAGGCGCCCCTCGGCACCCATCAGCTTGCGGCTGATGTCGTAGAGCTGGTCGCGCATCTGCTCGATGCGGTTGTTGTTGAGATGGATGGTGCGCACCATCTCGACGATCTTCTTGCGGAAGTGCTCGTAGCGCCGCTCGAAATCGGGCGACGGCTTGTGGCCGCGCTGCAGCGTCGAAAGGCGCCGGTTCTGCACTTTCGACATGTCGCCATACGTCTTGGCGATGCGCGAAAGCGTCTTCAGCACTTCGGGCTTGAGCTTCTCTTCCATCGCCGACAGCGAGACGTTGGCGCTGTCGTCGTCCTCCTCGACGCCTTCGGTGCCCGGCTCGGCCGGTGCGGCCTCATCCGTTTCGCCGGCCACGGCTGCCGGCTTCGGTGCCGGCGCTGCCGCCGGACGCGGCGCGGCTGGGCGGGGCGCCGCCGGCTTGCCGGCGCCGTTGACGTTGCCTTCGGCCGGCTTGGTGCCGTCGCCCTCGGGGACGCCGCCATAGGTGGCCTCAAGATCGATCACGTCGCGCAGCAACATGCGCCCTTCAGTGAGGGCGTCGCGCCATTCCAGCAACGCCTTGATGGTCAGCGGGCTCTCGCAGATCGCCCCGATCATCTTCTCCTGGCCGGCCTCGATGCGCTTGGCGATCGCGATCTCGCCCTCGCGGCTGAGCAGCTCGACGCTGCCCATCTCGCGCAAGTACATGCGCACCGGATCGTCGGTGCGGCCGTAATCCTCTTCCTCGTCCTCGCCGCTGGCCGGGGCCGCCACCTTGCCGTCGGTGGTCGCCGCCGCGGCGGGCTTCTCCTCGACGATGTCCTCGTTGTCGTCGGAGTCCACCAGCGTGATGCCCATCTCGGAGAGCATCGCCATGGTGTCCTCGATCTGCTCGGAGGACACATCCTCGGGCGGCAGGGCGGACGCGAGTTCGGTTACCGTGACGTAACCGCGCTCCTTGCCCCGCTGCACCAGCTTTTTCAGGCCGGCGCCCAGCGTGTCGAGCAGGGGCGAGTCGGTTGAATCGTCAGGCTTTTCGGGCGTTTCGGCGGTCGTGGCCGGCTTGGTCGCCATGCGTGGGGTCCCATCTTATGCGCCGGAGCGCGGCTGCAGCGCCCGCATCACGTGCGTCAGCCTGCACCCTCAAACGGTATAAAGCCCGTCGCCGGGGGGAGACGACAGGCACAGTCGATATATAGCGACGGCTTGTCGCCGCCACCAGTCCAAAAGCGTCCATTGCCAACCAAAGGGTTAACCCTCCGGCCCGGCCTTGGCGCTGCGCAGGGTACGTTCGATAAGTACACGGTGTTGCTGGATATTTTCCTCGGAAGGGTCGCTGGCCAGCGCATGGGCGGCGGCCTGCCGCTCGGCCGCATCCCCGGCCGCCGTCCGGTGATATTCGGCGATATGCTGCCATTGCGCGCGTGCCGCCTCGCCACCCCCCGCGCCCAGCCAAAGCCGGGCATCGGCCTGGAAGGCGGCGGCTGTCACGGCCAGATCGGCTTGGTCCAGGGCGGCCGCGAGCGCGGAGGCCTCGTCCGGCGCGCTCAGGCCCAAGCCCGCCACCTCCAGGAGAATTTGCCGCAGCCGATCGGTGTCGGCGTGCCCAAAGGGGAGGCTGGCGAGATCATCGCTCAGTTCGTGCAGCCAGGTCGGCCACGCTATCAGCGCGCCCACGAGGACCCGTTCGCGGCGGCCGGGGTCAAGGTCGTGTACGGCGATCCGCAGGGCGGCGCCCTCCGGAAACCAGGCCGGCGGGCCCGCGTCTAGGCGCCGGCGCGGCGCGGCCCTGCGCTGCACCGCAGAACGGCCCCGCCGCAGCTCCCAGAGCCGCTTGCGCACGATCTCGTCGTGGTAGTGGCCCCGCACTGTGGCATCGGTGATTTCGCCCAGGCGGCCTTGCAGGGCGGCTTGCACGCGGGCGAAACGCTCGGGTGTGTCCATGGGCTGGCCTGCCGTCTCCATCTCCCAGACGATATCGACCAGCGGGCGTGCCTGCTTCAGGCAGGCGTCGAAGGCTGACTTGCCGCCGGCGCGGATCAGGCTGTCGGGATCGTGGCCGGGCGGCAGGGTGACGAAGCGCAGGCTCTTGCCTGGCTTCAGTAACGGTAGCGCCCGCTCGGCTGCCCGCATGGCGGCGCGCCGGCCGGCATTGTCGCCGTCGAAGCACAGGCACGGCTCGTCGGCCAGCCGCCAGAGCAGCGCCAACTGGGCTTCGGTCAGGGCCGTGCCTAGTGGCGCCACGGCGCCGTCGAAGCCCGCGACGTGCAGGGCAATCACGTCCATGTAGCCTTCGGCCACGACGATCGGGCGTCCCTTTGCCGCCGCCTCGCGGGCCAGATGCAGGCAGTAGAGGTTGTCACCCTTGTGAAACAGGTCGGTTTCGGGTGAATTCAGGTACTTGGGCTCGCCGGCGCCAATGATGCGGCCGCCGAAGGCGATGACCCGCCCCCGCCGGTCATGGATGGGGAACATCACCCGGCCGCGGAAGCGGTCATAAGGTGCACGGCCGCCCTCGTCGGGACGGATGACCAGCCCGACATCCACGAGCTGCTGCTCGGTGGCACCTGTCCGCTTCAGGGCCGCCTGAAGCGCTTCGCGGTTGTCGGGGGCGAACCCCAGGCGGAACCGCACGATCGTATCGTCGTCCAGCCCGCGGCCGCGCAGGTAGTCCAGCCCGGCCTTGCCGGCGGGCATCCGGAGCTGCTGCTCGAACCACATCGCCGCCGCCTCGGCCACCTGGTGCAGCGTGGCCGTGACCCTGGCCCGCTCCTGATCCTCGCGGGTCGTCTCCGGCACCGCGATGCCGGCCTCATTCGCCAGCCGCTCGACCGCCTCCAGAAATGACAGGTTGTCGATGCGCATGGCAAAGCCGATGACATCGCCATGCGCGCCGCAGCCAAAGCAATGGAAGAACGCCTTCTGGTCGTTGACCCAGAACGATGGTGTCTTCTCATTGTGGAAAGGGCAGAGCCCCGCATACTCGCGGCCCTTGCGTTTCAGGGCCACGCGCCGTCCGACCAGTTCCGAGAGCGTGATCCGGCTGCGGAGTTCGTCGAGGAAGCCTGGGGGGAAGGCCATGTATTCTTTTCGCACGCCGTTGGGGCGCGCCGCGCAAGACTAGGCCTGCGCATCCGCGCTGGTCGATGGTCTTGAATGCGGCTCGCTTAGCGAAGGACGGGGATAAGTCCCCGGTTGCCGCAAAACGGAGACAGGTTGAGACAGATAAACAGGCATGTAGACAGGCATTGAGACAGCTTGAGACAGGTAGAACGCCGGAACGTCAGCCCCCCAAGTTTTTTCGCACGGTACCTGCAACTTGCGAAAAATCCATCTGGCCGGCGTAATTGGCCTTCAGCCATGCCATCAGCGGTCCCATCTGCTTGACGCTGGTCGCTCCCGTCGCCGCGATGCCCTTCCGGATCGCCTCCTCGACGCCGGCCGCGTCGAGTTGCTGCGGCATGAACCGGCGGATGACCTCGATTTCGGCCTGCTCCTTGTCCGCCAGATCCTGACGGCCACCCTGCCTGTAGGCGGCAATGCTCTCCTGGCGCTGCTTGATCATGCTGCCGAACATCACCAGCATGTCCGCGTCGGAAATGCCGCCCGTATTGCCCTTGGCGCGCGCCTCGATGTCCTGCTCCTTGAGCCGCGCAAGGATCAGCCGCACGGTAGATACCGCCGTCATGTCCTTGGCGCGCATGGCATCCTTCAGCGCTTCGTTGAGCTTCTCGCGCAACATGATTGCCTCGGCCGGGCCTTGGGGAAGGGCGCACCATAGTCCTCGGAGGCGGTCAGGGCAACGAAAATAACCGCTTGAATTTACTGGCATTTCGCCACTTGCGGGGGTTGACGAGCCGAGGACCGCTCACTACAAAGCGCCGGAATTTGGCGCTGCCAGCCGAACTGCCGGCGCGCCGGCACACGATCGGATCCGTCGCGATGACCACCTCTCCCTCGACCGGCGCCGCTCCGGGCGTCGGGACTCGGACTGCGCCTGAACCGCCGCCGGGTGCCACGGGCGCCCTCGTTCTGGCGGACGGCGCGGTGTTCTGGGGCCGGGGGGTAGGTGCGGCAGGTGTGGCTGTCGGCGAGGTCTGCTTCAACACCTCGATGACCGGCTATCAGGAGATCATCACCGACCCGTCCTATGCCGGCCAGATCATCACCTTTACCTTTCCGCACATCGGCAACACCGGCACCAACGACGAGGACATCGAAACCACGACTCCAGCCGCGCGCGCCGTGGTGCTGCGCCAGGACATCACCGAGCCCGCCAACTGGCGCGCCACCCGGCCGCTCGATGCCTGGCTGAAATCCTACAACCTGCCCGGCGTCTGCGGCGTCGACACGCGCCAGGTCACGCGGCGCATCCGCGATGGCGGCCCGCCCAACGGCGTGGTGGTGCATGCGCCGGATGGGAAGTTCGACATCCCGGCGCTGGTAGCGAAGGCCGGCGCCTGGCCCGGCCTGGAAGGCATGGACCTCGCGCTGGAGGTGACGACCCGCCAGACCTATGGCTGGGACGAGTCAGTATGGACTCCGGGCAAGGGCTACGGCCGGCAGACCGATCCGAAGTACCACGTCGTCGCCGTCGATTACGGCGCCAAGCGCAACATCCTGCGCTGCCTCGCCAATGCCGGCTGCAAGGTCACGGTGGTCCCGGCGACGGCCACCGCCGAGGACATCCTGCGCCACAAGCCCGACGGCGTGTTCCTCTCCAACGGTCCGGGCGATCCGGCGGCCACGGGCCAATACGCGGTGCCCGCCATCCAGGGTGTGCTCGCCTCGGGCGTACCGCTGTTCGGCATTTGCCTCGGTCACCAGATGCTGGCGCTGGCGGTGGGCGGCAAGACCGAGAAGATGGCGCGCGGCCATCGCGGCGCCAACCAGCCGGTGAAGGACCTGGCGACCGGGAAGGTCGAGATCACCAGTCAGAACCACGGCTTCGTCGTCGTGCCCGAATCCCTGCCGAAGAACGCCGAGGTGACTCACGTCTCGCTGTTCGACGGCAGCAACGAGGGCCTGCGCCTCACCGACAAGCCGGCCTTCTCCGTGCAGTACCATCCCGAAGCGTCACCCGGCCCCACCGACAGCCACTACCTCTTCGACCGCTTCGTCGAGATGATCGAGAAGAACAAGAAGAGATGAACCACAGAGGCACAGAGACACAGAGGTTGGGAATACACCGTGACGACTGAGCGCGATCCCCTGACCGGCAAGGCATCCGTATACCTCACTACCCGACTGCTCCGCTGGGCAACGTCTGGTGCCAGAAAACCGCTTCATGGTGAGCTTGTCGAACCATGAAGCTGCCCGCACCATCGCTGTCCGAGGCCTTCATGGTTCGACCCGGTGGATGCGAAGCATCCACCTGTGCTCACCATGAAGGCTATTTCGTCCTCTGTGCCTCTGTGTCTCTGTGGTTAACCTTCATACTCGCCCATGCCCAAGCGCACTGACATAAAGTCCATTCTCGTGATCGGTGCCGGGCCGATCGTGATCGGCCAGGCCTGCGAGTTCGACTATTCGGGCGTGCAGGCGTGCAAGGCGCTGAAGGCGGAGGGCTACCGGGTGATCCTGGTGAACTCCAACCCGGCCACTATCATGACCGATCCCGGTCTGGCGGACGCAACCTATGTCGAACCGATTACGCCCGACATGGTGGCGAAGATCGTCGAGAAGGAGAGGCCCGACGCCATCCTGCCCACCATGGGCGGCCAGACCGCGCTCAACACGGCCATGGCGCTGCACCGCGACGGGCGGCTGGAGAAGCTGGGTGTCGAGCTGATCGGCGCCAATGCCGCGGCCATCGACAAGGCCGAGGACCGGCTGCTGTTCCGCGATGCCATGACGCGCATCGGCCTGGAATCGCCGTCCAGCGAAGTCGTCCACAACCGCGAGGATGCCGCCCGCGCGCTGGAACGTGTCGGCCTGCCCGCCATCATCCGCCCGTCCTTCACGCTGGGCGGCACCGGCGGCGGCATCGCCTATAACCGCGACGAGTTCTTCGACATCGTGCAGGGCGGGCTTGACGCCTCGCCCACCCGTGAGGTGCTGGTCGAGGAGTCGGTGCTGGGCTGGAAAGAGTACGAGATGGAGGTCGTGCGCGACCGGCACGACAACTGCATCATCGTCTGCTCGATCGAGAATGTGGATCCGATGGGCATCCACACCGGCGATTCGATCACGGTCGCGCCGGCGCTGACCCTGACCGACAAGGAATACCAGATCATGCGCAACGCCTCGATCGCGGTGCTGCGCGAGATCGGGGTGGATACCGGCGGCTCGAACGTGCAGTTCGCCATCGATCCGCGCACGGGCCGCATGGTCATCATCGAGATGAACCCGCGCGTGTCGCGTTCCTCGGCGCTGGCATCCAAGGCCACCGGCTTCCCCATCGCCAAGGTGGCTGCGAAGCTGGCGGTGGGCTACACGCTCGATGAGCTCAGCAACGACATCACGGGCGTGACGCCCGCCTCCTTCGAGCCGACGATCGACTACGTCGTCACCAAGATCCCCCGCTTCGCCTTCGAGAAATTCCCCGGCGCCGAACCCTACCTCACCACGTCGATGAAGAGCGTGGGCGAGGCGATGTCGATCGGCCGCAGCTTCCAGGAGTCGCTGCAAAAGGCGCTGCGCTCGATGGAGACCGGCCTCACCGGCCTGAACGAGATCGAAATCAAGGACGCGCCTGACAAGGCGGCGCTGATCGCCGCACTGGCGCGGCCGACGCCGGACCGAATCCTCACAATCGCTCAGGCCTTCCGGCACGGGCTGTCGGTGGAGGAGGTGGCCCAGGCCTGCAAGTACGAGCCCTGGTTCCTGCGCCAGATCCGCCAGATCGTCGAGGTCGAGAACGCAATCCGCGAGAACGGCTTGCCCGCTGACAGGCCGGGGCTGCTGAAGCTGAAGCGCATGGGCTTTTCCGACGCGCGCCTGGCCGAGCTGGGCAAATCGACGGAAGCCGATGTCGCGACCCTGCGGCAGGAACTTGACGTGCGGCCGGTCTACAAACGCATCGATACCTGCGCCGCCGAGTTCGCTTCGCGCACGCCCTATCTCTACTCGTGCTACGAAGGCGATGGCGTGCAGCCGCCAGAGTGCGAGGCCGAGCCCACCGAGCGCCGCAAGATCATCATCCTGGGTGGCGGACCCAACCGAATCGGCCAGGGAATCGAGTTCGATTATTGCTGCGTGCACGCAGCCTATGCGCTGCGCGATGCCGACTTCGAGACCATCATGGTCAACTGCAATCCGGAGACGGTCTCGACCGACTACGACACCAGCGACCGGCTCTATTTCGAGCCGCTGACCGCCGAGGACGTGATTGAGCTGGTGCGCAAGGAGCAGAGCCGCGGCGAGGTGCTGGGTCTGATCGTCCAGTTCGGCGGCCAGACGCCGTTGAAGCTGGCCAAGCCGCTTGAAGCCGCGGGGATTCCGATCCTCGGCACGACGCCCGACGCGATCGATCTGGCCGAGGACCGGGACCGCTTCAAGCGCCTGCTGGAGCGGCTCAACCTGAAGCAGCCGCAGAACGGCATCGCCTATTCGATCGAGCAGACGCGGCTGGTGGCCGGCGAAGTGGGGCTGCCGCTGGTGGTGCGGCCATCCTATGTGCTGGGCGGGCGCGCCATGGCGATCATCCGCGACGAGTCGCAGCTCAACGACTATCTCTTCGGTGTGCTGCCGGAGATGGTGCCGCCGGACGTCAAGGCGCGCTACCCCAACGACAAGACCGGCCAGATCAACACGGTGCTGGGCAAGAACCCGCTGCTGTTCGACCGCTATCTGCGCGACGCCATCGAGGTCGATGTCGATGCGCTGGCGGACAGCGACGGCAATGTCTTCGTCGCCGGCATCATGGAGCACATCGAGGAAGCCGGCGTGCATTCCGGCGACTCCGCCTGCTCGCTGCCGCCATACTCGCTGCCGCGCGAGGTGATCGCCGACATCGAGCGCCAGACGGTGGCGCTGGCCAAGGCGCTGAAGGTCTGCGGCCTGATGAACGTGCAGTACGCGGTCAAGGACGGCACAGTCTACATTCTCGAGGTCAACCCGCGCGCCAGCCGCACCGTGCCCTTCGTGGCCAAGGCCACCGGCCTGCCTATCGCCAAGTTCGCGGCCCTGCTGATGGCAGGCGAGAAGCTCACCGGGCTTGACCTCGATCCGGTGATGAAGGGCGGCCACATCGCGGTGAAGGAGGCGGTGTTTCCCTTCGCGCGCTTCCCCGGTGTCGATATCATACTCGGGCCGGAGATGCGTTCGACGGGCGAGGTCATGGGCATCGACCGTGATTTCGGCCGCGCCTTCGCCAAGTCGCAGCTCGGCGGCGGCACCAAGGTGCCCACCGAGGGCACCGTGTTCATCTCGGTGCGCGACCGCGACAAGGCCGGCATCGTCGCCGCCGCGCGCAAGCTGCGCGATCTGGGATTCAGGCTTGTCGCCACCGGCGGCACCGCCGCCTATCTGGGCGAGCAGGGGGTGGAGGCTTCGCGCATCAACAAGGTGCTGGAAGGGCGCCCGCACATCGTCGACCTGATGAAGGACGGCGGCGTGCAGCTCGTCATCAACACCTCGGAGGGCGCGCAATCGACCGCCGACTCCTTCACGTTGCGCCGCACCGCGCTGATGTACCGAATCCCGTACTACACCACTGCCGCCGGCGCCCGCGCCGCCGTCGAAGGCATCGCCGCCATGAAGGCCGGCGCGCTCGACGTCGCCCCCCTGCAATCCTACTTCAGCCGCCCGTTCTGACTCTGCCACCGCGTCACGTCGTCGTCCTGCATATGGGCGAGACACAGCGGCGAAATAGCCTTCATGGTGAGCTTGTCGAACCATGAAGGCGCAGCGGCAGTGCGGACCGCTTCATGGTTCGACAAGCTCACCATGAAGCGGTTCTATTGCGCCAGGCCGCGCCACGCGTGGGCAAACCGTCTACGGCGTCGCGACCCGTCGCGCGAAACCGCCATGGGCCTTGATCCCGGCCAGGTAGGCGCGGGTTTCAGCCGGCACTTTGGCCGGATCGCGCCCGCGCCTGATCCAGGCCTGGACCCGGCCCGGCCCCCAATTGTAGGCCATCAACGCCGTGCGCACGTCGCCGAACTCGTCCAGCATCCGCCGCAGGTAGAGGGCGCCGCCGCGCAGGTTGGCGCGCGGATCATACGGGTTCACCCCGAGGCCGCGTGCCGTATCAGGCATGAGCTGCGCCAGTCCGATGGCGCCTTTGCGCGACACGGCCCAATGCCTGAAGCCGCTTTCCTGTCGCACCAGGGCCTGGAACAGCGGCACCGGAATGCCGGCCGCTGTCGCCGCGCGCTCGACCTCCGGCATCCATCGCGCCGCCCCGCTCGGCAGCAAGGCACAGATCAGCGCCACCGCAGCCAGCGTCGCGGCCAGGACCAGCTCCTCGCGCCATGTGCTTGTCATCGGCCGCCTCATGGGCCAGACACAGCCGCACGTCAAGTCTGGGACCGCGGGGCTCCCGGCCCGCACCAGCGCGAAGCGCCGGCATGGCTGGTCGCCATCATCAAATGATGGGATGCTGGAAGCCTGGCAGGTTGAGGAGGTGTTGTGATCGACGCCCTTCCCGTCCGGACGGCGACCGCATGAAAACGACTCGCTATGTCGAGGAGCAGGTCTTGCGAAAGCGTCCCTATATTGACAGGCAGTGGTGTGCCGACGTCATTGCCCCACCGCTCCGGCGCGAAGTGCAGGTTGATGGACGAATCCGCTTCTGGGGTCGCGTGGGTGATCCGGCTGGTGGCGAGGCGCGCATCCTGCGGGTTGTCACGCTGGATGATGGCCAGACGGTGCACAATGCATTCTTCGATCGCGGGTTTCGGGAGATCATGCCATGAAGCTTCACTACTATCCCGAAACGGACAGCCTCTACATCGAGCTGAAGGCCGCGTCTGGCACGGAGACTCGCGAGATCGCCCCGGGCCTGAATGTCGATCTTGATGATCGCGGCGAGGTCGTTGGCTTCGACATCGACGGCGCATCGCGCAAGCTCGACCTGTCTATCCTGGAAACCGTTTCGCTGCCGGTGAAGGCAACGAAAGCCGCCTGACGCCAGGCACCACAGCGTTCCCGCCGGGATCAGCCGCCGGCGACGATGTGGTCCAGCGCGCGCAGGTCGCGCACCAGCAGCCGGCCGCGGGCGATGTCGAGGATGCCTGCTTCGCGCCAGATCGCGAGCTGGCGACTTACGATCTCGCGCGAGACGCCCAGCATCTGCGCCAGCTCTGCCTGCGAGATCGCCAGCGTGATCGCCGTGGCCCCCTGGTCATGCCGGCCATGGTCATGGGCCAGCGTGGCGAGCTGCTTGGCGAGGTGCGTCGGCACGTTGAGAAAGGCCGAGTCCTCGACCATCTGGGTCGTCCGCCGCAGCCGCTCGCACAGCAACGCGATCACCCGGATCGCCGTCTGCGGCCGGCCTTCGAGGAACGGCAAGAATACGGCGCGCGCCAGGAACAGAAGCGTCGAGGCCTCGCGCGCCACCGCGGTCGCCGAGCGGCCCTTGCCGTCCAGCAGCGCGATCTCGCCGAACAGCGCGCCGGTGCCGAAGGTGTTGAGAATCAGTTCCTTGCCGGCCGCGGACTCGACGGTGACGACGACGCGTCCCTCGATCACGCCGTAGAGCCCGTCACCGGCATCGCCCCTGCGGAAGATGACGTGCCCTGCATTGACCTGACGCACCTGCGCGCGCCGCACCAGCTCGCGTGTCTCCGCCGGCTCCAGCGCCGCCAGCATCGGATGGCGGCGAAACAACTCTTCGGGCGTGACGCGAGTGCTGCTTGTCGTGCCGGACGGCGTCACGACCGGCACCCTCCGTCAGGTAGTGTCATCGCAGATGGCTCTGTACGAAACTTTTTCGTCGTCCTGAGCGAAGCGAAGGACCTTGCAGTGGTTCGGCCAAGGAATGACGGCACCGATGGTTCACTGGTTCCATTGTTACGGGTCGCACGGCCGCAAGGTCGTTCGCTGCGCTCAGGACGACGGCAAATCGCCATGTGCGATAGCGCTATGCGGTCAGGCGAACATTTCCGGCCGAAGCTCGCTGTCTATTTCCGTGATCACGTCCGCGGGCAGACCGGCGCGGCGCGCGGCGATCCGAATCGCCTCGGCATTGGGCGCCTCATAGAGGCAATATGTCTTGCGCTTGTCGGCGCTGAGGAAGGAGAACAGCCATTTCACGCCTTCCTCGTCATTGATCTGGCGGACCCCGTCGGCAGCGTCCTTGGTGACCTCGAGTTGCTCGGCGAAATTGCGTTCGATGAGATACCGCGGCATGTTAGCCCCCGGATTTTTAAGCGGGCGCGCCTTCGGTCGAGATGCGCCGGCTCAGGCCTCCCATTCCCAGCCGCTCAGCGGCGGCCAACGCCATGCCACGCAGTTCGCGTGCTCGAACCCTATCTCCTTTCCGATCCCGTGCCAACAAAGCCCGCGAGTATTCGAAGCGTGTGTGCGCCAGCCACGGCCATGCCTTCATGCGCTCGTCCATGACCAGTGCCGCTTCGAAATGTGCCTCGGCGGCCGGCCAGTCGTGCAGGGTGGCGGCCAGCATGCCGAGGAAACGGGCGACCGAGCCGCAGCACAGGGTCGACAGCCCGGCAACAACAGCCAGGTCACGATACGGTAAAAGCAGCGCGTACAAACGCTCGGCGCTAATCCTGTCATCCAGCCGGCAGCAGACCTCAGCCAGGTATGACAAGGTCACCGTGCGCATGGAGTCGGGCGGCAAGGCAAAGCCGGTGGCAGCCATGGCGTCAAATGTCTTCTGGGCCTGCTGCGCAAAGCCGAGGTCGCTGGCTATCAGCATCAGGCCAGGACGCCAGGCCGCGTTCTCCGGATTCTCCCGGACGAACCGCTTGAACAGCGGTGCCACCTCCGCCAGCCGTCCCTGCTCGCGTCGGATGGTGAACATCTGCACGCCATAGATGCCCAAGGGATGCCCGACGTCCGAGTCGTTGCCGAACTCCAACGCCGTGGTAGCCAGACGCTCGGCAGAGAGGAAATCCCCCTTCAGGATCGCGTCCATGGCGCGTATGCAGGCTATCGACCACTTCTCCACCCAGGACTGGGAGAATGCAACTATTTGTTCGTAGCGCTGCGTAACCGCTTCAAATTCGTTGACATCACCCAACTCGAGAAAGGCCGGCACGGCCGAGGCGAAAATATTCACCGTGTGCTTGTAGTCCTCATCTTCTTCGACGAGTTGCTGCAGTCGTTTGAGCTTTCGCCGCCGTTCATCGAACCCGGCAGCCGATACCGGCGCCGCAAAGTTGGGCAGGAATTCGCACTCCCATAGGTGGCGCAGACTCTGAACGTCGTGAAACCGTTGCACCAAAGCGTGGGCCTCCAGCGCGATTTCCCGCGCGCGGTCGGACTCGCCGACATTCAGCAGGGCACGGGGCAACCTGCACAGAAGGCGACAACGCTCGATCGTTTCTTCGGTGCCCACTGCCGTCAGTGCATCTTCGAGCACGGCCACCGACTCGGTCGTGGGCCTATTGAGCCAAAGTTCGGCGTCCGCAAACCCGACGGCGGCCGCCACAAGCTCGGCGATTAGCCCTTGTGCACGGGCCATGCGCGCGATCTCCCGGTAGGTCGAGACTGCGCGCGAACTCGCGAGCATCGTGTCCGCCCAGGCGCGGGCCAGCAGCAGCGGCACCATGCGGTGCGCCCGCCCCGATTCCGGCAGTCGTCGCACCAGCTCCGTTCCGCGCTCCAGATGCGCCAGCGCCTCGACAAAGGCGCCGCGCTTTATTGCCTTTTCACCGGCCTGTAGCCAGGCATCGACGGCACGGTCGACCAGGTCTGCGGCAGTCAGATGCTGGGCGACGACCTCGGGCAGCATCGCTGCCATCCTCGGGAAGCTGCCGGTCAGCGCTTCGGCAATCGCCGCATGGTACTGCCGGCGCCGCGCCAGGAGCAGGGAGTGGTAGGCCGCCTCCTGGATGAGGGCATGGCGGAAGGAGTAGGCGCCGGCGCCCAGAGTCGAGCGTGGCGCCGGCTGAATGATCTCCGCAGCGATCAGGTGACCCAGAGCATCGTCCAGCGATTGGGCGGACCGGTCCGTGACCAGGGCCAGCAGGTCCCTGCCGAACTCCCGGCCGATCACAGCGCCGATCTGCGCCACCTCCCTAGCCTCAGGCGGCAGCCGGTCGAGTCGCGACAGCAGCGATCCCTGCAGCGTGTCAGGGATGGTGATGCCCTGGAATGGACCGGTGAGCTCGTAGCGGTTGCCGGCGTCGCGCAGGATGCCACCTTCCAGCACAGTTCGGGTCAGCTCCTCGACGAACAGCGGCACGCCGTCGGTCTTGCTGATGATCTGTTCCAGCACAAACTCGGGCAGCTTCTTGCTGCCGGCGACACGCTCGATCATGGCCGCGCGGTCGCGGCGCGACAGCCGGTCGAGCTGGATCTGCACTGCCTGCGCATGGCGCCAGTCCGGCTTGAACTCGGGCCGTGCCGTGACCAGCAGCAGCAGCCGCGATGCCACCAACTGATCAAGGGACTCCTGTAACAGTTCGAGGCTGGATGGGTCGATCCAGTGGGCGTCCTCGACCACAGCCACCAGAGGCTGCCGGCGCGCCAGGGCACCGATGATCGCGGACAAGGCCTCCAGCGCACGGCGCTTGAACAGGCCCGACGTGATATCCGCCGGCTGATGCTGCCCGGTCGTGGGGAGGCCGACCAGCGCGCCAAGGACTGGCGTAATGGTTGCCGGGTCGAGCCCCAGCCCGGCGGAAGCTGTCTCCAGCGTGGCTATCGAGCCTTGCGGATCGCCCTGGACATTCAATTGAAGGGCACGGCATATCCACTCGATCACGGGCGCGAAGGCGCTGTTGCTGTGATAGGGCGAGCAGTACAGCGTGATCGTTTCGTGCGGCTGTTCCGCCAGTCCGTCCCGGAAGGCCCGCATCAGCCGTGACTTGCCGATACCGGCTTCGCCCACCACCAGCACGCATCGCATCTCGCCGTCGCAGGCCTGCCGCCAGCGCTGATGCAGCATCTGCAGCTCGGCCTCGCGGCCGATCAGCGGGGTCATGCCGCGGCGGATGCGTGTGTCGAACCGGTCGACGACCTTGATCTCGGCAAGGACGCGCCAGGCGCGCAGGGGTTCCGACACGCCCTTCAGCCGCCGCAGGCCGAGGTTTTCCAGCGCGAACAGGCCCTCGACCAGTTGCCGCGTCGTGTCACCCAGCACCACCATATCGGGCTGGGCCTCGCCCTGCAGGCGGGCGGCGACATTGGGCGTCTCTCCCACAATAGCTTCGCGGTCGCGCGCGGCGCCGGCGCCGATGTCGCCCACCACCACCAGGCCGGTGTTGATGCCGATCCGGCATCTCAGGCGCACGCCGTGATCCTGCGCCAGCCGGTCGTTGGCAGCCTGCAGGGTGGCAATGATGCGCAGTCCGGCCCGCACGGCGCGGGCCGCATCATCCTCGTGCGCCTGCGGATAGCCGAAATAGACCAGGATGCCATCGCCCATGTAACGGGCGATGTGGCCGTCCTCGGTCTCGATAACGCCGGCGCATCCCGCATGGAACCCGCGCAGGACCTCGCGCAGCTCCTCGGGATCGAGTCTCTCCGCCAGCGGAGTCGAGTCCACCAGATCGACGAACATCACGGTGATCTGCCGGCGTTCCGCGGCGTTCGTCGTCAGCCTTGGAGCGGCGTTCGATGCGGGCAGATTGGCTATAGCCTTCAGCAGCCGCTTGCGGTCGCCCAGCGGTAGCCCGAGCTCCTTCAGGTCGCTTTCGGTCAGCTCGGCAAGGACGTCCCAGCCGATGCTGTCAGCGGCAAAGCGCCCGGTATGGTGGCCCAGGCCGATATCGGACAACCAGCGCCCCAGATCCCGCGCCATCAAAGGCTCCGCATCCCCCTCCGGTGCGGGGACTATAGCACCGGGAGGGGGCGGCACGGTGATCATCCCCAGCGGGGCTGCTCGCCCAGATCGATGCCCAGCGCCGTCTTGGCCACGATCTCGTGCACCAGCGCCGAATTGGCCGGGTGGAAGCGGCCGCAACGCGCGTCGCGGAACAGGCGTTCCAGTTCGGTTCCTCTGAACATGCCGGCGCCGCCTGAAATCTCCATGGCGAGGTCGACGATCTTCCAGCACGCCTCGACGGCGTGATGCTTGGCCGACACGATCTTCGCCGGCCACGTTGCTCCATGATCAACGCCGTTCGACCAGTCCTGCGCCACCTGTTCAAGGTGCGGGCCGACAGGGTCGAGCGTGAGCATCATCTGCGCTACCGCATGCTGCACCTCGGGGTGACAGGCCATGGAACGGCTGACCGCGAGCGAGGTCTTCTTCCTGACTGCCGGAAAGGCGAGGTCGCAGGCGTGCTGTGCCATGGCATAGTAAATGTTGGCGAAACCCAGCAGCGCCCAGGCGAACATCGCGACGACGTACGTGTCGGCGCCACCGGGGGGCAGCATGCGGCCGATATACTTGTCGGGTACGAAGGCGCCTTCCAGCGCGACATCGTCGCTGCGGGTGGCGCGCATGCCCAGCGTGTCCCAGGTCTCGACGATCCGGTATCCCTTGGCCTCGCGCGGCATGAAGGCATGCACGATCTTCGGCCCGCCTTCCGCATCTTCCCACGTGGCGTGCAAGCCATAACGGGTCCATACCGGCATCAGGCTGCCGAACATCTTGTGGCCGGTGAAACGGAACCCGCCCGACACCTTTTCCGCTTTTGTCGTCGAGAGCAGCACCGGAAGATCATTGCCGCGTTCGGAGTGCCCTGCGGCGAACACTTCGCCGGCGATGGCCTCGCGCAGCATCCACTCCAGCGACTTGTCGCCGGCGCGCCACAAATCGGCCGCGACGCCGATCCAGTAGACATGCATGTTGACGCCCAGCGCCGTCGCCGGGGCGTACCAGGCGAGGCGCCGCTGTTGCCGGCAGGTCTCGGGCAGATTCAGGCCGCCGCCGCCGAGCTCGCGCGGAACGTTGACCGTCAGGTAGCCGGACTTTCGGAGCTCCTCGAAATCTTCCGTGAAGAAGCGGTTCTCGCGATCGTAGACGGCGGCCCGCTGGGCAAACCGCTCCAGCATCTCGGTCGGCAGGATCCTGTCCTCGCGGATGGCGACATCCATGCTTGCCTCCCATTGCTTCAGCCGCTCCCGGGCTGACTGGGCACGACAATAGGCCGTTCGCGGGGTTTGTCTGTGAACAACCGCACAGACTGCAAATTTTCCGTTCGGGCTGGTGTCGCAGGTACGACCACCCTCCGCCCTTCTCCGGAGGAAGGCCTGAAGGACGCGGGCATGGCTGATGCGTGAGGGTGACGGTGGTAACAGCCCGGCGCATCACTAGGATGCGCGCCGGTTCAGATTGAGGTTTGTCCGTTGTCTTTCCTGACGGCCGCGACGCGGTTGCGCGGCCTGCCTCCGACGCTGCGCGGCATGCTGTGGATGGCGGCCAGCGGCATGCTGTTTGCCATCCTCAACACGGCCATGAAATGGCTGGCGCACGACCTGCATCCCTGGGTGGTCGGCTCGCTGCGCTACTTCTTCGGCTTCCTGGTCCTGCTGCCGCTGGTCTGGCGGTTGGGCCCGCGTGCGCTGGTGACGCGCGCGCCGGGGCTGACCGCGCTGCGATGCCTGTTCCACAGCGGCGGGCTGATGCTGTGGTTCTTTGCCCTGCCCATGGTGTCGATGGCGGAGATGACGGCGCTGGGCTTCACCGGGCCGATCTTCATGTGCCTGGGCGCCGTGCTGGTGCTGGGCGAGCGCATGAGTCTGGCGCGCTGGGCGGCAGTGCTGGTGGGCTTCGCGGGCGTGCTGGTGGTGGTGCGGCCGTGGGGCGCTGCTGAGTTCTCGGGTGTGACCCTGGGCAACGTCCTGATGCTGGCGGCGGCTCCGATCTTTGCGGCCTCATTCCTGACGGCCAAGGTGCTGACCCGCCATGACAGCTCCGAGGTTATCGTGCTGTGGCAGCATCTCGGCGTCGGCCTGATGACCCTGCCGCTGGCGGCGATCTACTGGAGCGCGCCGACGCTGGAGCAGTGGTTCTGGTTCGTGGTCTGCGGTGTGCTGGGAACGGCGGGCCACTACTGTGTCAACCGCGCGCTCGCGGCCACCGACGTGTCGGTGATCCAGCCGGTGCGTTTTCTCGATCTCGTCTGGGCGTCGCTGGGCGGCTTCCTGGTGTTCAGCGCCGTACCCGAGAGCTGGACGCTCGCGGGCGCGGCCGTGATCTTCGGGAGCACGCTGTGGCTGGCGCGGCACGAATCGCGCATCGCCCGCCAACGCTGCGCGACAGCGGCCGCTACGGCACCGGCCGTCCGGCCAGCCGAGTAGGGCGATGCTGTCCTCATCCACTGCGCGCGGCATGGTACTGGCGGTGATCGCGGGCATCTTCTTCCAATGCCTGAACGCAACCATCAAGCTGCTGGTCGCCGACCTGCCGCCGCTCTACGTCGCGTGGGGGCGCTGGACGGCGGGGCTGCTGATGATCGCGCCGGTGCTGCTGCTGGGGGCAGGGCGCAAGGCGGTGCGCACCGACCAGCTCCACCTGCACGGGCTGCGCGCGGTCTTCCACACCGGCGGCTATGTGCTCTGGTACCTGGCGGTGGCGATGATCCCGCTGGCGGAGGCCGCGGCGCTGGGCTTCAGCGGACCCATCTTCGTGGCCATCGGCGCCGTCCTGTTCCTCGGCGAAACCGTGCGTGCGCGGCGCTGGATCGCGGTGATCGTCGGCTTTGTCGGTGTGCTGATCATTGTGCGGCCGGGATTCACTGCGGTGAACGGGGGCACGCTGATGATGCTGGCCTCGGTGCCGGTGATCGCCGCATCAAACCTCGTGGCCAAGAAGCTGACGGCGCGCGACAGCCCGCACGTGATCGTCTTCTGGCAGAGCGTGCTGGCGGCGGTGTGCTTCCTGCCCTTCGCCATCCTCGACTGGCGGGTGCCGACAGCGGCGCAGCTTGGCTGGCTGCTGCTGGCGGCAGCCTTCGGCCAGCTCGGCTATCTCTTCATGACCAATGCCTACCGGCTGGCCGACATCTCGGCGGTGCAGCCCACCTTCTTTCTCGGCATCGTTTGGGCGGCGCTGTTCGACCACTTCCTCTTCGGCCGCAGCGCCGATCTGCCCACCTTTCTCGGCGCCGCCGTCATCGTCGCTGCCACCTCGTACATGGCCTGGCGCGAAGCCGCCGCCGGCCGGTCAAGAAAGACTCAGCCTCCGCAGGAGGAAGGTCAGCGTGAGCAAGCTTCTGCAGTCAGGCCGTGAGGCCGCGTACGGCCTTGCCGATGACCTCTTCGGCGCGGGCCCAGACGAGCTCCGCCCATTTGGCGCCGGCGGGGTAGAAGCGCTCCTGCATGTAAGCCTTCATTTCGCGGCCCTGCGCCGACCTCAGATCACCGTGCTGGTGTAGCCAGTTGTCGCGCCGCACGGCCTCCAGCACTTCCGGCACGGGATAGGTGCCGTACTCCAGCGCGATGCCGGTGAATTCCGCATCCGGCGCCTCTTGCGGGAAGGCGTCCATGACCACGCCGACCACGACGGCAGATGTCGAGGTGCCGTCCTGGGGCGATGTCAGCTCGTCGCCGTACCACGCTTTTTGCCGTGCGAAGGCCGAAAGGGCCGGATCGCCGATGCCGATGATCTCGCCGTGTCCGAACGGGCCAAGGCCGGTATGGAAATCGATGCACCCGATGCGCCGCGCGTGGCCGAGCTCGTTGCGGATAACAGCCCGGATGGTGCGGTTCGACCAGGTCGGCTTGTGGCCGCCGAAGAAAATCCCGTCCGGGTGGGTGTATTGCCCGCCCGTGACGGCGGCTTGCAGGCCGAAGGCGCCGTGCTGCTGGGCATAGGAGTCGAGCACCTTCTGCGCAGCCGCCAGCGATGGCTCGTCCCACGCCGGCGGTTTCAGCGCGCCTGCGATCTCGGCATAGCCGTCGTTGGGAGGATACGGCTTGGCGTGGTCGACAAAATTGCGGTTGATATCGACGTTGTCTTCGTTGACGCGGCGGATCCACGCAAAACCGTGCGGATTGACGCCGTGGATCAGCAGCGCGCCGACATTGCGGGGCAGGCGCGGGGGCCCGCCGCCCAGCAGCCAGTTGACCATCGCGCCCGAGCCGCAAAAGCCCTCCACGCCGTGCGTCGCGGCCATCAGCACCAGCATGTTGGATGCGCCGTCATCGCCGAAACGCGCCGTGTCCATGAAGAGGCGGCCGCCGTCGGGCCCCAGAGTCGGATTGCGATAGGAGCGGAGCTGACCGCCGCTCGCCGCCGCGGCGGCGCAGAACTTGCGACGCGCGTCCTGGTAGTCGGTGGCGAAATTCGCGGCGATGGCGCTCATGAGGGAACCCTGATCGTGTATCGTGCGGTCGCATCCTAGCGGAACGGGGGCATGGCGCGATGGCTTTCCTGACCATCAAGCAGGCACAGGAGATGCTGGCGCCCGGCGGGCATTTTCCCGCCTGGGTGGGCGACCTGGGGCTGCGGATCGAGTCGATCTCGGCCGACGGCGTGCGCGCCCGTCTGCCGCGCTCCGCCCACGTCCAGCGCGCCGGTGGTGTGGTGGCGGGGCAGGCGCTGATGGCCATGGCCGATACCCTGCTGGTCTTCACCTTCGCCGAGGCGCTGGGGCGGCTGCCCTCGATGGCGACCATTTCGCTCACCACCAACTTCATGCGTGCGGCGGTCGATTGCGACGTGATCGGCCATGCCCGCGCGGTGAAACTCGGCCGCACGACCGTATTCGGCGAGGTGACGTTCCATACCGAGTCCGATCCGGCGCCGATCGCACAGAGTACGGCAGCCTTCGCCGTGCTGCCCGACAACCCCAGGTTTTCGAACGTGGGCGCCAGAGCGGACGAACCATGAGGGCAGCCTTGCGGGGCGTGGGACCGGACGCTATAACCCGCGCCGCTGCGGCCGGCAGGCCCTGTCGCGGCTACTGACGGAGTGTAGCTCAGCCTGGTAGAGCACTAGCTTCGGGAGCTAGGGGCCGGAGGTTCGAATCCTCTCACTCCGACCATCCAACTGTTCGATGCGAGCCGACCCTGACCGGGTCGGCTTTTGCTTTGCGTCGAATCCGGGTTAGACTGCTCTAACTGGTGTTTGCTCACCGCATGCCGTCGCGTGGCTGCGGCCACGGCGTTTCTCCCGTCCATCGGTGGAGTGCAGCCATGACCAGCCAGAGCACCTATGTGAAGACGGAGATCGTGGGCACGTCCGACGTGTCCATTTCCGAGGCCATCAACAATGCCATCGGCACGGCGTCGCACTCGCTGCGCAACCTCGACTGGTTCGAGGTGATCGAGGTGCGGGGCAGCATCCGTGATGGCAAGGCGTCCAGCTATCAGGTGACGCTCAAGCTCGGCCTGCGTTACGACGCAAAGGCCTGATCCGTCACCTCAACCGACCCGGGCCGACGGTCGGTCCGGTGCCAGCGAGGGAGGTCACAGCCATGGCCGAGAGCGTGTACAAGATCGTCGAGGTCGTTGGATCCAGCCCCGACTCCTGGGAGAAGGCCGCTGCGGCCGCCGTGCAGCGCGCGAGCTCATCGCTGCGCGACCTTCGCATCGCCGAGGTCGTGGAGCAGGACATCCAGATCGAAGGCGGCAAGATCAACGCCTATCGCACCAAGCTGAAACTGTCGTTCAAGATGGAGGATTGATTCTCCCGCGCGCATGGCGCCGGTGACGCGCGGCTGCGTCGCCGGCGCCAGCCGCCGCTTGTCCCCGTCTCTGCATGACGGATAGCATCGGCCGCGTCCGGTTGGGGGAAACGGCCGATGGGCAAGTGGCGTGGTTGTGGCCGCGGAGTACACACCGGGGCTGTCATTCTCGGATATCTGCTCATCGGAGCAGCCCACGCCCAGGATCCCCTTCCCGGCGCGCCGGGCCTGGTCCTCGCGGTCGGCGTCGATCTGGGCGAGGAGTTCGGTTGGTATGGCGGCCTGAGGCTGCGGTATTTCGGGCCGCGGCCGCTCATCGAAGACAACAGCGTACGGTCTCGCTCCACGACCCTGCTGAACGGACGCATCGGCTACGCGTTCGAGAACGGCCTGCGCGTGCAACTCGACGTGTTCAACCTGCTGAACAGCAAGGCAAGCCAGATCGATTATTTCTATACGTCACGCCTTCAGGGCGAAGCGCCGGGCGGCGTCGATGACCGCCACTTCCATCCGGTGGAACCGCGCGCGTTTCGCCTGACGCTGGCCAAGGCGCTCTAGTCCGCCCGCCGCAGTTGCAGCGGACTTCGCTGCTGCTCCTGCCGCTGCCGCAATCTCTGGCGTTGCTGCCACTGCAACTGCTGTTGCCGGCCTTGCTCGCGCAGTTGCTCCTGGTTGCGTTGCCAGCTCTCCCGGCGCTGCCAATCGAGCTGACGTTGCAGATGGTGCTGGCGCTGGGGTTCGTAACCGTGACGCCTGCCCACTTGCGCTTCCGCTTCGCCGCTCACGACGAGCAGTGCAATCAGCTGAGCAACGACAAGCCGGGCTCTCACGGCGGGCTCTCACGAATCGTAGGTCAGCAGCGTTTCTACCGGGACGTCGAGCTTCTTGCGGCCGCCAAGGAACGTCAACTCGATCACGCAGGCTGCGGCCGGCACCACTGCGCCGGCCTGGTGCAGCAGTCGCGCGCCGGCGGCGAGCGTGCCGCCGGTGGCCAGCAGATCGTCGATCAGCACCACGCGCTGGCCGGGCCGCACCGCATCGTCGTGCATTTCCAGGGTGTCGGTGCCGTATTCCAGCGCGTATTCGTGCGCCACGGTCGAGCCCGGCAGCTTGCCCTTCTTGCGCAGGATCGTGAAGCCGCAGCCGATCGCATAGGCCACCGGCGCGCCGAAGATGAAGCCGCGCGATTCGATGCCGGCCAGCAGGTCGGGCCTGTACGGGCGCACGGCCGCCGCAAGCCGGTCGACCGTCTCCTTCAGGGCAGCGGGATGCAGCAGCAGGGTCGTAATGTCGTAGAACAGGATGCCCGACTTGGGGAAATCCGGGATCGCGCGGATATGGGCCTTCAGATCGATCGGCATGGCCTGTCGCACGCCTTCAGTGCGTGCGCTCAATGGCAAAGTCCACGGTTTCGACAAGCGCCCGCTTGACCGGGCTGTCGGCGAAGAGGCCAAGCGCATCGCGCGCCATCGCACCGTAGTGGCGGGCGCGTTCCAGCGTATCGAACAGCGCATTGTGCCTGTGCAGCAGCTCGATGGCTCTTTGCAGGTCGGCGTCGTTCTGCTCCAGCGCCTCCAGCGCGCGCCGCCAGAAGCCGCGCTCGGCCTCGTCGCCGCGGAGGAAGGCGAGGATCACCGGCAGGGTGATCTTGCCCTCGCGGAAATCATCGCCCACGGCCTTGCCCAGCTTGGCGGCGGTCCCGCCATAGTCGAGCGCATCGTCGACAAGCTGGAAGGCAATGCCGAGATTCATGCCGAAGCTTGCCAGCGCCGCGCATTCCGCCGCGGGCCGGCCGGCCACGACGGGCGACACTTCGGCGGCGGCCGAGAACAGCTTGGCGGTCTTCGCCTTGATCACCTCCAGATAGGTGGCCTCACTGGTGGCGGTGTCGTTGGCGGTGGTCAGTTGCAGGACCTCGCCTTCGGCAATCACGCTGGAGGCACCGCTGAGGATGGCCAGTACCTCAAGCGAGCCCACTTCCACCATCAGCTCGAAGGCGCGCGTAAAGAGGAAGTCGCCCACCAGGACGCTTGCCTTGTTGCCCCAGATGGCGTTGGCGGCCGGCCGCCCGCGGCGTAAGGCACTGCCGTCGACCACGTCATCGTGCAGCAGCGTGGCGGAATGGATGAACTCGACGCAGGCGGCGAGCTTGATGTGGTGCTCGCCGCGATAGTCGCAGAGCTGGGCCGCGGCGATGGTCATCAGCGGCCGCAGGCGCTTGCCGCCGGCGCCGACCAGATGATCGGCAAGCTTCGGAATCAGCGCCACCGGCGAGGACATGCGCGCAGCGATCATGGCGTTGACGCGCTCGAGATCGGCGGCCGTGAGTGCGACCAGCCCGTCCAGGCTCGGCGCCTTCCGCCGCTTGTCATCGAACGTCAGCACTACAGCCATTCTTCCCTCCCCGCCGCAGCCGGCGTTCATGTCGTGTCGCATATGTGGCCACGAGGTGCAATTCATGTGCAGTCCCGTGAGCTTGTGACAGCAGGACGCACAAAGGGGCCCGAGAGTTTTCGCTTGGGCCGGGCACGCGCGCGCACCATCATCGCGGGCATGGATGTCTCCGACGATGGCCTGCTGGGCAATCGCGTCCGCCTGCTGCAGCCCGCGCGCGGCTATCGCGTGGCGGTCGATGCGGTCCTGCTGGGGGCCGCCATACCGGCTGGAGCGGACGAACGGGTCATCGACGTCGGCTGCGGGGTGGGCGCGGCAGCGTTGTGCCTGCTGGCCCGGCTGGAATCGGCCGGCGTTACCGACCTCAAGGTCATAGGACTTGAGCTGCAGCCGCACCTTGCGGAGCTGGCGCGGCGCAACGCCGAGCGGAACGGCTTTAACGAATGCCTCGAAATCGTTACCGGCGACGTCGCTGCGCCGCCGCAAGGGTTGGGCACCTTCGATCATGTGATGACCAATCCGCCTTACCTGCCGGCCGCGCGTGCTGATCCGCCGCCGGACAGGTCCAAGGCCCTGGCCACCGTCGAGTCGACCGCCGATCTTGCGGGCTGGATGACGTTCTGCCTGAAGGTGCTGCGGCCCGGCGGCACGCTGAGCCTGGTGCATCGCGCCGACCGGCAGACGGAAATCGTCGACCTCTTGCGCCCGCACGCGGCCGATATCGCCATCCTGCCGCTGTTGCCGCAGGAGGGTGCTGCAGCGAAACGGCTGCTTCTGCGCCTGCGTCAGGGTCGGGGCGGCGAGGTGCGTATGCTGCCGGCCATGATCCTGCACCACACCGGTGGCGAATACACGCCGGCGGCGGATGCCGTCCTGCGCGGCGCACAGCACCTCGAGATTGGCTGAGCCGGCTTGCGCCCGGCCGCACCGCTTCCGACATAGAACGTGCTGGATTGGGATAAGGAGCCATGGGCGCGGTCTCGGATCTGTTTTCTCGCCTTCGCTATATCGGCAGCACGCCGCCGCCGCTGGTACCGGTGGTGCGGCTGTCGGGGGTGATTGCCGCCCGCGAAGTTCTGGGCCGCAGCCTGTCGCTTGCCGCCGTGTCTGCGCGGCTGGAGCGGGCCTTTCGCCTGCGCGGCGCGACGGCCGTGGCGCTGCTGGTGAACTCGCCGGGCGGTTCGCCCGTGCAATCGGCGCTGATCGGGCGACGCATCCGTGCGCTGGCGGAAGAGACAAGCCTTCCCGTCCACGTCTTCATCGAGGACGTTGCCGCATCCGGCGGGTACTGGCTGGCCTGCGCCGGCGACGAGATCCATGCCGATGCTGCGTCGATCGTGGGCTCGATCGGCGTGCTGAGCGCCGGCTTCGGGTTTCCACGCCTGCTGGAGCGCTGGGGTATCGAGCGCCGCGTCCATACTGCCGGCGCCACGAAGGCGCAGCTCGATCCGTTCCGGCCGGAAGATCCCGACGATGTGGCGCGTCTCCGCCGGCTGCAGGACGACATTCACGACGATTTCAAGAAGTGGGTGAAGCAACGCCGCGGCGATCGGCTCAAGGCCGACGATGCCACCTTGTTCGAGGGCGAGTTCTGGACCGGCAGGCGCGCGGTGGAGCTGGGCCTGATCGATGGCATAGGCCATCTTCGCGACGTCCTGCGCGATCGTTATGGCAGGAAGGTGCGCATGCCTCTGATCGCAGAGCGGCGGGGCTTCATGCCTCTGCGGCGCCTGTTCGGCGTGCGGTCTGACAGCGAGCCCGGGTTCGGGAGTTCGCTTGCGGAGGGCGCGCTGACGGCGATCGAGCACCGCGCGCTCTGGGGCCGTTTCGGCCTCTGACGCGCTTGACCGGGCTGCCGTCGGGCCGCACAAGGCTGCCATGGGCTTCTTCGCCAAGATCCTCGTTCTGCTGCTTGTCATCGGCGTGGCCTGGTTCGGCTGGCGCTGGTGGCAACGCGCTGAGGCAGACCGTCTCAACCGTCCGCGCTCCCCGGCGCCGCCACGCGACACCGGTCTGCGCAATCCCGGCCTGCCGCCGTCACGGGCGGCCGATGAGATGCGGCACTGCCCCGTCTGCGACGACTACGTCAGCATCAACGCCCGCCGCTGCGACCGGCCGACCTGCCCCCGCGGCTGAGGGTTCTCGGGCGAACCGTCGGACCGTGGGCCGTATCAGCTCAGAATTTTTTCGAGGAACCGGCGTGTCCGCTCCTCGCGGGGGCGGTCGAAGAGCTCGTCCGGCGTGCCGCTTTCGACGATCCGCCCACGGTCCATGAACACCACCCGGTCTGCGACCCGGCGCGCGAACCCCATTTCATGGGTGGCGACCATCATCGTCATGCCCTCTTGTGCAACCTGCTCCATCACCTGCAGCACCTCGCCCACAAGTTCCGGATCGAGCGCCGAGGTGGGCTCGTCGAACAGCATCACCTTGGGCTCCATCGCCAGGGCGCGCGCGATCGCGACACGCTGTCGCTGACCGCCGGAGAGATGCTCGGGAAAGGCCGTCATCTTGTCGCCAAGCCCGACCTTGTGCATCAGTGCCCGGGCCTGGTCGGCCGCGGCGCGTGCCGTAAGGCCGCGCACCTCGGTGAGGCCCAGCATGACATTCTCCAGCGCTGTGATGTGGGGCCACAGGTAGAAGAGCTGGAAGACCATGCCGATCTCGGCCCGCATCGCGGCCAGTTCACGCCCGCGCATGCGGCGTGCGTGCGTCCCGTCCCCGACATAGCCGACGCGATGCCCGCCCACGCTCACGATCCCCGATGTCGGTTCTTCGAGGAAGTTGATGCAGCGCAGCAGCGTGCTTTTGCCCGAACCGCTCGGCCCGATGACGCAGACAACCTCGCCCGTGCCAACGGTCAGCGACACGCCGTCAAGGGCCTGCACAGAGCCAAAGGTCTTGTGCAGGTTCCGGACGTCGATCATCGGCGACATCATGGCTTGTGTCGCCGATCACGCGGGCTCAAGGCCAAGCTGCCGGCGCCGGCGGAGGGTCAGGGTGCGCTGCTCGTAGGCCGTGCGCTTCTCCATCCAGAGCTGCAGCCATGTCAGACACGATGTCAGGAACAGGTAGAGCACGCCCGCAAGGGTCAGGATTTCAATGACCCGGTAGGTGCTGTTGGCGATCGTCTGGGCGGTCAGCATGATTTCCGGAACGGTCACCACCGATGCCAGGGAGGAGTTCTTCGTGTGGGTGATGAAGTTGCTCATGTACGGCGGGATGATGATGCGCACCGCCTGCGGCAGCACGATTCGACGGACGATCCGGGGGTACGTCATGCCGACGGCCCGCGCCGCCTCGACCTGGCCGTGATGCACGGCCTGCAGGCCGGAGCGGATGATCTCGCAATTATAGGCGCAGGAACTCAGCGACATGGCGATGATCGCCGCGGGGATCGCATCCAGCGTCAGGCCGAACAGCGGCGCTGCATAGTAGATGAAGAACAGGTGCAGCAGCATCGGCGTGCCGCGAAACACCCAGACGTAGAGCCAGACAGCCCACCGCAAGCCGCCGAAGCGCGACATGCGGCCCAGAGCCAGGAAGAAGCCAAGCACCGTGCCGAAGAACTGGCTCGTCAAGGTGAGCAGGATGGTGAAACCGGCAGCCTTGATGAGGACCGGGATGTAGGGCAACGCCGTGCTGAAATCGATGTTCATGGCGATACTCGGGAATCGGGGCGAGCGATGCGGCGATCAAGCGCTGAGGGCGCGCCACTCTAGTGGCGCGTCTTCACCGAGGCCGGACATGACGCGCCACTGGAGTGGCGCGCCACCAGCCGGCTACGGCACCTTGTCGACGAGCTGCTTGCTGAAGTCGTCGATGCCGAAGAACTGCTTCGCCAGCCTGTCGAGCGTGCCGTCCTCTCGCGCCTTGCGAATCGCTGCGTCGACGGCGGCCTTCAGCTCCGTCGACCCCTTCTGCATCGGCAGGCCGACGAAGCGCACCTGGAAGGGCTCGCCGACGAAAGACGCCTGATCGGGGAACTTTTTCATGTAGTCGGCCGCTGCCAGGTCGGGCGCGATGATCACCTCGATCCGGCCGGCACGCATGTCGGCGAACATCTCCGCATAGCCGGGATAGCCCTTGAACGACTTGAAGGCGCCATATTGCTTCTCGATCGCACGGGCCGGAATCTCGCCGTCATTGCCGCCCGAGATCGCGCCTACATTCCTGCCGGCAAGATCCTTGTAGCTGGAGATGCCGGTAACGCCCTTGCCGACGACCGGCACCACGGCCGCGCGCGAGTAGGGGATCGAGTAGTCGAAGATGCCCTTGCGCTCCTCCGTGATATTGACGTTGGAGCACACCATGTCGAAGCGCCCCGTCTGCAGCCCGGGAAGGATGCCCTTCCAGTCCAGACGCTCGAACTGGACCTGCACGCCAAGCGCCTTCTCGATGGTACGGCAGACCTCGATGTCGTAGCCGGTGAGGTTGTTCCTCTCGTCGACATACGTGTTGGGTGGCAGGTTGCCGCTCGTGGCGACGATCATCTTGCCGCGCTTCCTGATCTCGGCGAGATCGGCCGCGGTGGACGGCAGAACAGACAAGGATGCAATGACGGCGGCCAGAGCCAGCCCGAACGAGCGGTTCATGATGCTCTCCCCGAACAAAGGCATCGCGGCGATGGCATATGGCGATGCTGTTCCCGTATTAAGGACCTTTGCGGCCTTGCGCTCCAGCCCCGTTGAGGGCACTGCTTGCCTTGACCCCATCCGGACCGGCCCATATGGTGCGCCGCACCAAACCGACCCGCGTCCGGCGGAAAGTCGTGGGGAATCAAACCCGTGCCGAGCCCGACTGACAGTCCGAAGCCGACCTGTTTCCAGGAGCTCGTTCTGGCCCTGCAGCATTACTGGGCCGGCGAGGGCTGCGTTGTGCTTCAGCCCTATGACATGGAAATGGGCGCCGGCACGTTCCACACGGCGACGACGCTGCGCGCGCTCGGCCCTGCCCCCTGGCGCGCCTGCTACGTGCAGCCCTCGCGCCGTCCGAAGGACGGCCGCTACGGCGACAATCCCAACCGCCTGCAGCACTACTATCAGTTCCAGGTGATCCTGAAGCCGTCGCCGGACGACATCCTCGACCGCTATTTCGGCTCGTTGCGCGCCATCGGCATCGATCCCGACCTGCATGACCTGCGGCTGGTCGAGGACGACTGGGAGAGTCCCACGCTCGGCGCCTGGGGGCTTGGCTGGGAGGTCTGGTGCGACGGCATGGAAGTGACGCAGTTCACCTATTTCCAGCAGGTCGGCGGCATCGAGGTCGAGCTGGTGTCGGGCGAGATCACCTACGGTCTCGAGCGGCTGGCCATGTATCTCTTCGACAAGAAGAGCGTCTACGAACTGCCGTTCAACCGCGCGGACTCAGCCGTGCCCGTGACCTACGGGGAAGTGTTCCTGCGCAACGAGCGGGAACAGTCGGCCTACAATTTCGAGCGCGCCGATACCGAGATGCTCTTCCGTCACTTCGCCGATGCCGAGAAGGAGTGTGCGGCGCTGCTCGGCAACTCGAATGGCAAGCTGGCCCTGCCGGCCTATGACCAGTGCATCAAGGCGAGTCATGCCTTCAACATGCTTGATGCCCGGGGCGTGATCAGCGTCACCGAGCGGCAGGCCTATATCGGCCGCGTGCGCGCGCTGGCAAAGGCCTGCTGCGAGGCGTGGCTGGAAGGCCGGACGTGAGAGAACCGTGGCCAAGCTGTTGCTAGAGCTGCTTTCCGAGGAGATTCCCGCCCGCATGCAGGCGCGTGCGGCGCAGGACTTGCAGCGTCTGCTGGCCGACCGGCTGACGGCGATGGGGTTGGCCCATGCTGGAACGCGCGGCTTCGCCGGGCCGCGGCGGCTGGTGGCCGTGGTCGATGGCTTGCCGCGTGTGCGTCCGGACGTCGAGGAGGAGAAGCGCGGTCCGCGCGTCGGGGCACCCGAGAATGCGATCCAGGGCTTCCTCAAGGGCGCGGGGCTGCAATCCCTTGACCAGGCGGAGAAGCGCAGCACCGAGAAGGGCGAGTTCTGGTTTGCGGTGACGCGCCGCAAGGGCGGCCCGACCGAAGCGGTGCTGCCGCAGATACTGATCGACACCATCCGCGCGATGTCCTGGCCCAAATCGATGAAATGGGGCAGCGGCACCTTCGCGTGGGTGCGGCCACTGCATTCGATCCTGGCCGTGTTCGACGGCAAGCCGCTGCCGGGGCAACTTGATCTCGGCGGCAACATGCCGCCGCTGAAGTTCGGCAACCGCACGCGCGGCCATCGCTTCCTTTCGTCCGGACAGATCACGATCGACGAGGTGGCGGGCTACATCCGGCAACTGCGCGCGGCGCGCGTGATCGTGGACCCGGTGGAACGCGCCGCAGTGATCCGCGCCAAGGTGGAAACGCTCTGCATCCAGGCCGGCGTGAAGGTGCAGCACGATGAGGCCCTGATCGATGAGGTCGCCGGGTTGGTCGAATGGCCAGTGCCCCTGGTGGGGACGATCGACGCCGTCTTCATGGACCTGCCGCCGGAAGTGATGGTCACGTCCATGCGCACGCACCAGCGCTATTTCGCGACCCTGCGCGAAGACGGCTCGATGGCCGACAAGTTCGTGGTGGTGGCCAACATGATCACCACGGACGGCGGCACCGAGATCATTGCCGGCAACGAGCGCGTGCTGCGCGCCCGGCTGGCCGATGCGCGCTTCTTCTGGGACCAGGACCGCAAGATCAGGCTGGAGGACCGGTTACCGGCCCTGAAGCAGATCGTCTTCCACGCGAGGCTCGGCACGCAGTACGAGCGCGTGGAGCGTATTGCCGCGGTGGCGCGGGAAATCGTGGCGCAGGAAAAGAGTGGCTTTTTCCGCGATGTCGACGTCAATCATGTCGAGCAGGCGGCCCGACTCTGCAAAGCCGACCTGGTTAGCGGCATGGTGGGCGAATTTCCCGAGCTGCAAGGCACCATGGGCCGCTACTACGCGCGGCACGAAGGTTTGCCGGGCGAAGTCGCCGATGCGATCGGGGACCACTATTCGCCGCGTGGTGTTGGCGATGCGTGCCCGACAGCACCCGTTTCTGTCGCGGTCGCCCTGGCGGACCGGCTCGACACGTTGACCGGATTCTGGTCGATCAAGGAGACGCCGACCGGTTCGCGCGATCCCTTTGGCTTGCGTCGTGCGGCGCTCGGCGCCATCCGCCTTGTCCTTGAGAACGGCCTGCGCCTGGACCTCATCCGTGCGTTCTCGGCGGCGGAGACCGCTCATGCTGCGGCTACCGACCGCGATGATCTGCTGGCATTCTTCGAAGACCGCCTGAAAGTGCAGGTTCGCGAGCAGGGTGTGCGGCACGACCTCATCGACGCCGTGTTCGCGCTGAGCGGCGAGGACGATCTGGTGCGGTTGCTGGCGCGCGTAAAGGCGCTGCAGGAATTCATCGGCACCGACGATGGCCGCGACTTGCTCGTGGCTTACAACCGCGCCGCCAATATCGTGCGCGCGGAGGAGAAGAAGGAGAAGGGACTCGCCGCGAAAATCGCTGGTGCGCTCGGCGAGAAGCTGCTGCAGCAGGCAGAGGAAAGAGCGCTCGCCACCGCGCTGGCATCAGCAGACGCGCGCGCCGCTACCGCGCTGGACAGCGAGGATTTTGCCGGTGCCATGGCCGCACTGGCGGAACTCCGCAAGCCGATAGACGTTTTCTTCGATCGGGTGACGGTGAACACCGACCAGACTGAATTGCGTCTCAACCGCCTCAAGCTTCTTGCGCGTATTCGTACGACCATCGACCGTGTCGCCGATTTCTCGAGAATCGAGGGCTAGCGGCCCGCGGGACATTTCCCGGCCACGGAAATGACGTGATAGTGCCGCACGGACATAGGGTATTCGGCAGGATGAAAACATCGAGAGCAGACTGATGACGAAATGGGTGTACGGCTTCGGCAATGGCAAGGCGGATGGAAAGGCCGAGATGCGCGACTTGCTGGGTGGCAAGGGCGCCAATCTGGCGGAGATGTCGAGCATCGGCCTGCCGGTGCCTCCCGGCTTCACGGTGACTACCGAAGTCTGCACCTGGTACTACGCCAATAACCGCAGCTATCCGCCGGACCTGAAGGCGCAGGTTGAAGAAGCCCTGGGTGCAGTCGAGAAGATCATCGGGCGCAAGTTCGGCGATCCCAACAATCCGCTGCTGGTGTCGGTGCGCTCGGGGGCGCGCGCGTCGATGCCGGGCATGATGGACACCGTGCTCAATCTCGGTCTCAACGACACGACCGTGCTGGGTCTGGCCCGCTCCTCGGGCGATGAACGGTTCGCCTACGATTCCTACCGGCGCTTCATCCAGATGTATTCGGACGTCGTGCTCGAGGTCGACCATCACAATTTCGAGGAAGTGCTGGAGCAGAAGAAGCACGATCTGGACGTCCAGCTCGACACCGACCTCAAGGCGGACGACTGGAAGGACGTGATCCGGCAGTACAAGAAGGTCGTCGAGCGCGAACTCGGCAAGCCGTTCCCGCAGGAGCCGCAGGAGCAGCTCTGGGGCGCCATCGGCGCAGTGTTCGGCTCGTGGATGAACCAGCGCGCCATCACCTACCGCAAGCTGCACGACATTCCCGAGAGCTGGGGTACGGCCGTCAACGTGCAGGCGATGGTATTTGGCAACATGGGCGATGACTGCGCCACCGGCGTCGCCTTCACGCGCAATCCCTCGACCGGCGAGAACCTGTTCTACGGCGAGTATCTGGTGAACGCGCAGGGCGAGGACGTGGTCGCCGGCATCCGCACGCCGCAGCAGCTCACGGTGCAGGGCAAGCAGGCGCAGAAATCCGACAAGCCCGCGATGGAAGAGGTCATGCCGGATGTCTACCGGCAGCTTGCCGACATCCGCGCGACGCTGGAACGCCACTATCGCGACATGCAGGACATCGAGTTCACGGTGCAGTCCGGCAAGCTCTACATGCTGCAGACGCGCAACGGCAAGCGGACGGCCAAGGCGGCCCTGAAGATCGCGGTCGATATGGTTCGCGAAGGGCTGATCGACCGCAAGGCAGCGGTGGCGCGCATTGCGCCGGCTTCGCTCGATCAGCTCCTGCATCCGACGCTCGATCCGAAGGCCGAGCGGAAGGTGATGGCCAAAGGTTTGCCGGCCTCGCCGGGCGCTGCATCGGGCAAGGTCGTGTTCACGGCCGATGCCGCCGAGAAGATGGCGCGCGACGGCGAGAAGGTGATCCTGGTGCGGCGGGAAACCAGCCCGGAGGACATCCACGGCATGCACGCCGCCCAGGGCATCCTGACGTCGACCGGCGGCATGACCAGCCACGCCGCCGTGGTGGCGCGCGGCATGGGCAAGCCGTGCGTGGCGGGCGCCGGCGACTGCCGCATCGATGCCAAGGCGGGCACGCTGGTGGTGCGCGGCATGACCGTGAAGGCCGGCGAGCCGATCACGCTCGACGGTTCGACCGGCGAGGTGATGCTGGGAGTCGTGCCCACCATCCAGCCCGAGCTCAGCGGCGATTTCGCCGAGTTGATGGAGTGGGCGGACACCATGCGTCGCCTGAGGGTCCGCACCAACGCCGAAACGCCCACCGACGCGGCGACGGCACGCAAGTTCGGTGCTGAAGGCATCGGCCTTTGCCGCACGGAGCACATGTTCTTCGAGGGCGACCGCATCGTGGCGGTGCGCCAGATGATCCTGAGTGACGATGAAAAGGGGCGGCGCGCCGCGCTGGCACGGATCGCTCCCATGCAGCGCCAGGATTTCGTCGAGTTGTTCGAGATCATGACCGGCCTGCCGGTGACCATCCGCCTGCTCGATCCGCCGCTGCACGAATTCCTGCCCAAAACCGAGGCGGAGATGGCCGAGGTTGCCAAGGAGCTCGGCGTGGCTCGCAACGAGATCGAGGCACGTGCCGCCAAGCTGCATGAGTTCAACCCGATGCTGGGCCATCGTGGCGTTCGTCTGGGAATCTCCTATCCCGAGATCTACGAGATGCAGGCCCGCGCCATTTTTGAGGCGGCCGTGGAGGTGCACAAGAAGCACGGCAAGACGGCCGAGATCGAGGTCATGATCCCGCTGGTGGCGGGCCGCAAGGAACTCGACCTCATGAAGGAGGTGATCGACCGGGTGGCGCTCGAGGTCGGCGAGCTCAACGGCACGACGCTTGAGTACAAGGTCGGCACCATGATCGAGCTGCCGCGCGCGGCGCTGCGGGCGGATGAGATCGCCCAGACCGCGGAATTCTTCAGCTTCGGCACCAACGATCTGACCCAGACCACCTTCGGCCTGTCACGCGACGATTCAGCCTCGTTCCTGGAACTCTATCAGCGGCGTGGCATCTTCGAGCACGATCCGTTCTCGTCGCTGGATATCGAAGGGGTCGGCGAGCTGATCAGGATCGCCCATGATCGCGGCCGGCGTACGCGCAACGACCTGAAACTCGGCATCTGCGGCGAGCACGGCGGCGATCCCGCATCGGTGTTCTTCTGCCACGAAGTCGGCCTGGACTACGTGAGCTGCTCGCCCTTCCGCGTCCCCATCGCCCGCCTGGCAGCCGCCCAGGCCGCCCTCGGCGTGGCGCTGAAGACGGACTAAGGGACCGCATCAGGCATGTGATTGCCGAATACGTGTCCGGTGCCGGCAGCGTTGCCGTCCGTGCGGTACGGCCCTAGCCTCCTGCCAGGAGGAGCGACATGGCCTACAATCTCATCTCGGGCGACAATCATATCGACCTGACCTACTGCCCGCCCGATCTGTGGTCGCAGGCCGCGCCGGGCAAATGGCGGCTGCTGGCGCCGCGCACCGAGGAGCTCGATGACGGACTGCACTGGTTTGTCGAGGCCCAGGACAAAGGCATGTGGAACGGCGTCGGACCGGGATTCCTGAAGTATCAGCAGGGGTCGTTCAAACACGTGGACGAGATGCGCGCTGTCGGCTTCGAATGGGACTACCGGCGCGGCGCGAAGCCGCGGCCGACCACGCCGGAGCTGCGCATCGCCGATCTCGATCGCGACGGGCTGGACGCCGAGATCGTCTACGGCTGCCTGATGATCAACGAGATGATCGCCGATCCCGCGCTGCGAGGCTGGTGCGATGGCATCTACAACGACTGGGTGGCGGATTTCGCGCGGCGCGCCGATCCGAACCGGGTGTTCCCGCTGGCCATCATTCCCAACCACGATCCCAAGGCGGCCGCCGCCGAGGTCCGCCGCTGTGCTCGGCTCGGCCTGAAGGGCGGCGATCTGGCCTTCAAGCGCATGACGCCGCCGCTATGGCACCGCGACTGGGATGCCTTGTGGCAGGCCGCCGCCGAGTGCCATTTCCCGATCTCGTTCCACTCGACCGGCTTCAAGGCATTGCGCGCGCCTGACAATCCGCAGATGGAAAAGGACTACTTCACCGAATATCGCCTGGTCCGCTCGGCCTTGTTCCAGCTCGACACCATGGAGGTGCTGGTCTCGGTCCTGGCGTCCGGCGCCTGCGAGCGCTTCCCTGACTTCCGCTTCGTGCTCGGCGAGTCGGGCGTGACGTGGCTGCCCTACGTCTTCGACCGGCTTGATACCGAGTATGAGGACCGTGCCCGCAGCCTTGGATTCAAAATGAAGCCCAGCGACTACTTCCGGCGTCAGGGCTTTGTGACCTATCAGCAGGATCAGTACCTGGAGCCGATCGTGCCGCTGATCGGCGAGGACAACATCATCTGGGGCGCCGACTATCCGCATCCGGATTGCCTGTGGCCGGAGTCGCGCAAGATCCTCGATCAGAACCTGGCCAACTTCTCGCCCGCAGTGCGCCGCAAGATCACGAAAGAGAACGTGCAAAGGCTTTACGGTCTGCATTGACAGCAAAGGGCGCACAACGGGACACGCTCGCGGCGTTGCGGGCCGGCGGCAAGGCGGCACTGGCGGCGGCCCTCGCGCGCCTGGAACGCAATGCGGAGGCAGAAGGCGTGCGCGCGCTGCTGGACGAAGCGTATGCTGCACCGCGGGCACACGTCACCGGCGTCACCGGGCCGCCGGGCGTGGGCAAATCCACGCTTCTGTCGGCGCTGATCCGGAAGTGGCGCGATGCAGGCCGCACGGTGGGAGTCATTGCGGTCGATCCGTCCTCGCGCCGCACGGGTGGCGCCTTGCTGGGCGACCGGGCGAGGCTGACGACCGACCCCGCCGACGACGGCATCTTCGTGCGCTCGATGGCGGCACGCGACCGGCTGGGGGGCCTCGCCGAGCTGACGCTGGGCGCCATGGTCGTCATGCGTGCGCTTTACGACGTGGTGGTGATCGAAACCGTGGGCGTCGGCCAGTCGGAAACCGATGTGGCCGGCGTTGCCGACACGGTGCTGTTCTGCGTGCAGCCCGGGTCAGGCGATTCGCTGCAGTTCATGAAGGCGGGCATCGTCGAGATCCCGCACATCGTCGCCGTCACCAAGGCCGATCTCGGGAGGCTGGCCGAGCGCGCGCGCACGGATGTTGCCGGTGCACTGAGCCTGGCGGAAGCCGGCGAGAATGGCTGGACGCCGCGTGTGCTGGCGGCTTCCGCCACGCAGAACGCTGGTATCGCCGATCTGGTCAGCGCCATCGACGCCCATGTCCAGCACCTGCATCAGTCCGGCCGGCTCGCCGCGCAGCGCCACGCGCAGGCCCAGCTCTGGGTCGAGGAAGCCATCCGCGACCGCTTTGGTCGCGAAGGGATGCGCCGCGCCGGCGATCTGACGCTGGCGCCAGGACAATCGCCCTTCTTCCGCATAGCGCAAGCAGCGATGCGCCTGACGCAAGGCAGTTCAAACGCACGTGAGCGCTAGTCAGGCCGCATTACCTTGTGCCGTCCGGTCCTGCTCCGTATTTTCGCTGGCCATCTCAAAAATGAATCGGAGGAAACTCATGGATCGGCGGCAGTTCCTGAAGTCTGCGGCGGTGACGGGCGCGATTGCCGCCGGCGCAGCCATTCCGGGAAGAGGCGCCCAGGCGCAGCAGACGATGCTGCGTTTCTCGACGCCGGAAGCAGACCCGCAACAGATCAAGGGATGGGAATCGATTTTCGCCGACTTCAAGTCCGCGAAGAAGGTTTCCGTCCAGCCGGAGTATGGGCTGTGGGACGATCTGGTGAAGAAGATCGCCGCCGACCTGGTGGCGGGCACGCCACCGGCCCTGATCGCTGGCGGCAGCAAGCCCGGCTTCATGATCGACCTCGCCCGCCGTGGCCTGACGATCGACCTTGCAAAGGTGGTCGACGAAATCGGTCGTGACGACTTTGATGCCGCCGCGCTGGCGCAGTGGCAGTACAAGGGACAGCAGGTATCCATTCCCTATGGCCAGCAATGGGCTGTCCTGTGGTGCCGTACGGATCTGTTCGAGGAGGCCGGCGTCAAGCTGCCGGAGACCTGGGACGACTATCGCGCCGCGGCGGAGAAGATCCACAAGCCCGACAAGGGACTCTATGCCGCCGCCTTCCCGGCCGGCCGTACGTGGAACACGCATATCCAGAGCATCGCCCATATCTGGAGCGCGGGCGGCTACTTCTTCGACGAGAAGCTGAACGTTGTCCTCGACTCGCCCGAGACGGTGCGGGCGATCAGGTACTACACCGACATGGTCAAGCGCTTCTCGCCGCCCGATGCCTCGAGCTACGGCTTCCGCGAGGCCTCGGCGGCGTACACCACCGGCAAGTCGGCAACCACCTTCTACTGGGGCCGTGTGCTGACGCATCTCTATCAACAGAATCCGGCGCTGCTGAAGGTCAGCCAGACGGTCTTCATTCCCCGCGACAAGCAGTACAAGTTCGGCGCCGGGCATGACGAGTTCACGGTGATGAAGGGGCCGAACTCCGCCCAGGCGATCGAACTGGTGAAGTTCATGCTGTCCGACCCCGACCAGTTCTATCGTCTGCTGGCGCCGGTGATTGCGCATGTCGTTCCGACGCGAAAGTCGATTGTGCCCAAGCTGCAGCAGCATGAATGGGTGCGCGACAACCCCAGGATCGTGAAGACGCTCATCGAGCCGCACAACTACGGCGCGTCCGATACGTTCGAGAGCCGCAATCATCCGTTCAACTACAAGATGGACGCGATGATCTCGAAGAACGTGCTGCCTGACATGGTGCAGCGGATCGTGGTCGGCGGCGATCCGGTCGAAAAGGCGGTATCGGCCGCGCACAAGACCGCCACCGATATCGCCAAGGACATCAAGGGCTAGGCATTGGCCGGGACGGCGCCAACGCTGACGCCGCTTCCGGAAAAGACAGGCATCCGGCGATGACAGTCGAAGCCGCGAGTCCGCAAGAGACGGTCGCAACACGGGTTGCCGGAATCGGGCGCACCCTGATTCCGGACCGCTGGCTGGGCCTGGTGCTGCTGGCGCCCAGCGCCGTCGTGTTTCTGCTGCTGCTGATCTATCCGCTACTCTATGGCATCTGGACCAGCTTCCACAGTGTCGACATCCTCGACCTGGCATCGGGGGGCGGCTCGTTCGTCGGCTTCGACAACTATCTGTGGTTGCTGCAGAATGCCCAGTTCTGGCACGCGCTGAAGACCTCGACGCTCTACGCCGGCATCGTCGTGACGCTGCAGATCGTGCTGGGCACCGCCGTCGCGCTGCTGCTGCACCAGAGCTTCAAGGGCCGCGCCTTCGTGCGCGGGCTGGTGCTGTTTCCATACATGATGCCGGTCGTGGCGGTGATCCTCGTCTGGATGCTGCTCTACAATGCGCTGTTCGGCGCCATCAACTACATCCTCTTCTCGCTGGGACTGATCTCGCGCATCGATGCGATTGCGTGGCTGAGCCAGCCCGACAGCGCCTTTGCCGGCGTGGTGCTGGTCTCGCTGTGGAAGTACTTTCCGTTCGTCGTCGTGATCGTGCTGGCCCGCCTGCAGGTCATCCCGCAGGATCTCTACGAGGCGGCCCGTATCGACGGCGCCGGTGCCTGGAGCCGCTTCGTCGATATCACCCTGCGCGAGATCAAGGATGTGCTGATCGTGATCGCATTGCTGCGCACGATCTTCATGTTCAACAATTTCGAGGTGGTGTTCCTGCTGACGCATGGCGGCCCGATGCAGGCCACCCTGACATTGCCGATCCTCGTCTACGAAACGGCGCTGGACGGCGACCGTGCCTTCGGCCGCGGCTCGGCCATCGCAGTCGTGATGTTCGGGCTGCTGATGATGACCATGATGGTCTACTTCCGGTTCCTGCGACGGGAGGACCGACAATGACCAGGTCGTTCCGCCGGTCCCTCGCGCAGGGCCGTACCTATCTGCTGGTCATCCTGCTGCTGCTCTTCGTCGGCTTTCCGCTGTTCTGGATGCTGATGAGCTCGGGCAAGCTGAATTCCGACATCGTGCGCATTCCACCTGTCTGGATTCCCTTCCTGCCCACGCTTGAGCACTACGAGGAGCTGTTCGAGGTCACGCAGTTCGGCCGCTGGTTCCTGAACAGCTTGCTTGTCTGCTCGCTTTCCACCATTTCGGCAGTCACCCTGGGCGTGCTCGGCGCCTATTCGCTCAGCCGGCTGAAGGTGCGCGGCAAGGAACTGCTCGGACGTTCCGTGCTGCTGGCCTACATGTTTCCCGGCGTCCTGCTGGTGATCCCGCTGGTGCTGGTTTTCACCCGTATCGGCCTGATGAACAGCCAGGTTGGCCTGGCGCTGGCCTATCTCACCTTCGCCCTGCCGTTCGTGATGTGGGTTATGCGCGATTTCCTCGCGTCCGTCCCGGTCGATCTCGAGGAGGCGGCGATGATCGACGGCGCGTCGCGGCTGGAGGCGCTGCGCGACGTGGTGCTGCCGCAGGCGTTTCCCGGTATCATCGCGACCGGCATCTTTGCCTTCCTGTTTGCCTGGAACGAGTACCTGTTCGCGGCGGTGCTGGTCCGCAGTCACGACCTTCAGACCCTGCCGCCGGCAATGGCGAATTTCGCCTCTGCCATGGACACGCGATGGGGCCTGATCATGGCGGCGTCAACTCTCGCGACATTGCCGATGGCGATCGCCTTTGCCTTCGTCCAGAAATACCTCATCACCGGATTGGGCGCGGGCGGCGTCAAGGGATAGGACGATGGCACGGGTTCGCTTTGACAAGCTGCGCAAGGTCTTCGGCCGCGATGTGGTGGCGGTGGCCGGCCTCGACTTCGAGATCGCGGACGGCAGCTTCGTGTCGCTGGTCGGTCCGTCGGGCTGCGGCAAGTCCACTGCCTTGCGCATGATCGCCGGTCTCGAAGAGCCGACGTCCGGCAGGCTGTTGTTCGATGATCGCGACGTTACCGGGCTTGAGCCGCGCGATCGCGACATCGCCATGGTGTTCCAGTCCTATGCTCTCTATCCGCATATGAGCGTGCGGGAAAACCTCGAGTACGGGCTGCGCAAGCGCCGCGTGCCCGCGGCGGAGCGCGATCAGCGTGTGGCTCGCATCGCCGCCATGCTGCACATCGAGCCGTTCCTCGAACGCAAGCCGCGGCAGCTCTCCGGGGGCCAGCGTCAGCGCGTGGCGCTGGGCCGGGCACTGATCCGCGATCCGGAGGTATTCCTGCTGGACGAGCCGCTCAGCAATCTCGACGCGAAGCTGCGCGTACATATGCGGGCGGAGCTTGCCACGCTGCACGCCCGCGTCGGCACCACCATGATCTATGTCACGCACGATCAGCTTGAGGCGATGACCCTGTCGGACCGCATCGTGGTGATGAGCCAGGGGGTGGTGCAGCAGATCGGCCCGCCGGAGGAGGTGTATGCCCGGCCGGCCAACCGGTTCGTGGCCGAGTTCATTGGCACGCCTTCGATGAACCTGATGGCGGGTGAGCTGGACGAGGAGGGTGGAAAGGCGCGCTTCCGCCGCAACGGCGTGACCGTGCCGCTTCCCGATAGTCTCACCGCAGCGGCAGATGCGCGACAGGTGTTGCTGGGCATCCGTCCGGAGGATATCCGCATCACGGCGGACAGCGGCGAGGCCACCATTCCGGCGCAGGTCGCCGTGGCTGAACTCGCCGGCGCCGAGAAGTACATCTATCTCGACGTTGCCGGCATGCAGATCATTGCGCGCACGGACGCTGACTCGCCGGTTCGCGGCGGCGATCGTGTCGGCCTGCACTTCCGGCCCGACCGCCTGCACCTGTTCGACGGCACCAGTGACGAAGCGAAGGCCATCCGCGCCGGTTGAGGAGACGACCATGCACCCGACTGATGCGAGCTGCGTCTTCTGCAAGATCGTCGCCGGCACGATCCCGTGTTTCAGGCTGCATGACGACGATCAGTCGATCGCCTTCATGGACATCAACCCGGCCAACGAGGGGCATGCGCTCGCCGTCGCAAAGGGGCACTGGCCGACCATCCATGACATTCCCGCCGAGGCGATCGGCCAGGTGGCGGCGACGGCCAAGCGGGTGGCCACGGCGGTTGGCAAGACCCTGTCGCCCGACGGCATCAACCTCATCCAGGCGAACGGGCCCGGTGCGGCGCAGAGCGTCCCGCACTTCCACATCCATATCCTGCCGCGGTGGAAAGATGACGGGCTGCACATCAACTGGCATCCCCAGCCCGGCGACATGGCGGCCATCAAGGCCGTCTACGAGCGCATCCTGAAGAACATGTGAGGGCTAGGGCCCTGATTACCTGGCTTGCGTAGCTTAGCGGGCTGTCGTCAGAGAACCGCTTCATGGTGAGCTTGTCGAACCATGAAGCGGCCGGCACAGGCGGCTCTGCGGTGCCTTCATGGTTCGACAAGCTCACCATGAAGGCTATTTCTGGCGGGTATGCGAATGTGCTGGGATGACAGGCGGTGCTGGAACTCACGGCTTGTCTGCCGCTTTCAACGACTCGACGCGGCGGGTGATCTCGTCGAAGTCGGTCAGGCCGACGGGATCGTCGCGGCGTGGGCTGAACAGGCGCGCATAGGCGAAGCGTTCGCGGCTGACTTGTTCGAGACGTTCCAACTCGGACAGCGGGTCGGGATGGTCATCCACCCGGAAGTCGAAATCGGCGTATTCCTCGGTCGAGCAGATCTTCAGCGCTGCTGACTGCTTGCCGCGCTTGTCGCCGCCTGCAGCCTCGCCGGCCTTCAGCGCGGCAATCAGCCGGCGCGGAAAGGGCAGAGCAGCGTGCTGCCTCCAGGCCTGGGCCGTCGCCTCGATCACCGCCGGTCCCGCCAGCATGTTGCCCGCCACCGAGAAGGTGTCGCCGATGAGGTGGCCGCACCAGTCAACGCACTGCCTGCCGGTATGGGCCGCGATGCCGCCTTGCGCATCCTGGATGTGAAGCTGGCGATGGTCGCGGCCGTCATCGGCAGCGGTCAGCAGCCGCACGGCGTCGGCGGCCGGCACGCCGGCCCGCAGCAGGCGCAGCCCGCGCGTGCCGTAGAGCACGTTGGTATTGGCTTGCGTCGCGATCGCGCCGACCCCGCTCTTCATATGCGGCACGCGCGCACCCACAGCAAAGGCGCACGTCGCGACGCAAATGCCGAAGGCGCCGCTTTCGGGATCGCGCGCGACAATGGACCAGGTCATCTATTGCTCTGCCGGCGCGGGTCGATTGAGCCAGGTCGGGATTTGCGGCTTCAGCAGGGCCTCGCCAGCCTTCAAGGTACCGGCGCCGGCTGCCGCCTTGTCGACTGCCTCGAGCCGCAATAGCGCCAAGGCCTGGCCCGCCAGTCCCGAACGCATCTCGCCCGCCTCCTGCTCACCCAGCATCACCCGCGTGCCTGACGCGGGCAGGGGGCCCTCGACGGCCACCGGCAGCAGCCGCTTGCGTACCAGCGCGCGGTACTTCGTACGCGCGGTCAGCTCCTGGCCCATATAGCAGCCCTTCTGCCAGTCCACGCCGTTGAGCTCATCGAATCCGTTCTCCAGCAGCAGCGCCTTCTCGACGGGCAGGTCGCGGCTGCCATCGGGCACGCCCAGCGACAGGCGCAGCGCCTCGTATTCGTCGAACGGAGCCGTCGCAAAACCCTGGGTGGCCAGCATCGCGGCGACATGGCCGTCCGGCGCCAGCAGGCGCACACCCAGCGCCGGCAGGCGCGGGTCGACATAGGCGATGGCATCATCGAGATGTCGTGCAGCACCTGGCTTCGGCGCAAGACCCAGCGCGGCGGCGGCGCCTTCACCCCAGGCGACCACCACCTCCATGGCCTCGCCCGGATTTCTGAGCGTCACCTTTGAACGCAGCTTGTAGACGCCGAGCTTCTTCATGAGGTCAGCGGCGCGGTCGCGTTCGACGTCCAGCAGCAGCGCATCGGCAGTTCCGACCACGAACATGTCCCACAGGAACCGCCCCTGTGGACTGAGTAGCGCCGCATGAACGGCCTGTTCGGGCGAGACGCGGGTCACGTCATTCGAGATCAGTCCTTGCAGGAAGGGGACCCGGTCCTGGCCTTCGACGCGCAATGCGCCGCGGTGGACGGCCGTGGAAAACCTCAACGCGCTCATGGTCGTTCCGCACCTCGATCGCGGCAGTATATCCCGAAGTGGGGAAACCGCGCAGGCTGCGCAAGGGGTGGCCTTTCACGGTGCCAGCACGCGCGCTACAAGGCCGCGCAGGAGGCACGCAATGGCCGAAACCTGGGATCTTATCGTGCGCGGCGGCCAGGCCTGGACAACGGCAGGCCTGGTGCCCGTTGATATCGGCGTGCGCGGTGGCAAGTTCGCCGCGCTGGGTGATCTCCGTACGGCATCGGCCGGGACTGTAATCGATGCCGCGGGCCTGACGGTCCTGCCGGGCGTCATCGACACGCAGGTGCATTTCCGCGAGCCCGGGCTGGAGCACAAGGAGGACCTTGAGAGCGGCACCCGCGGCGCCGTGCTGGGCGGGGTCACGGCGGTCTTCGAGATGCCCAACACGCGGCCCAGCACGCTGACGGTCGATGAGCTGGGGGCGAAGCTGCAGCGCGCACAAGGCCGCGCCTGGTGCGACTACGCCTTCTACATGGGCGGCTCGGCAGAGAACGTCGAGCATCTGCCGGCGCTGGAGCGGCTGCCCGGCTGCTGCGGCGTGAAGGTGTTCATGGGCGCCTCGACCGGCACGCTGCTGGTGCCCGACGACGACACGCTGGACCGCATTCTCGCACACGGGAGCCGCCGCATGGCCGTGCATTGCGAGGATGAAGACCGGATGAACGAGCGCAAGGCGCTGGCGAAGGTGCCTGACGCCACGCCGCACCTGCACCCGGTCGTGCGCGATGTGGAATCGGCCCTGCGCGCCACGCAGCGCCTGATCCGGCTGGCACGGCGGCATGGCCGGCGCGTGCACGTGCTGCACGTGACCACCGAAGAGGAGATGCTCTTCCTGCGCGATCACAAGGACATCGCCACGGTCGAAACCACGCCGCAGCATCTCACGCTGGCGGCGCCGGATTGCTACGACCGCCTGGGCACGCTGGCGCAGATGAACCCGCCGATCCGCGAGGCGCGCCATCGCGAGGGGCTGTGGCGCGCCGTGCGTGACGGCATTGTCGACGTGATCGGCTCCGACCATGCGCCGCATACGCGCGAGGAGAAGGCCAAGCCGTATCCCGAATCGCCGTCGGGCATGCCGGGCGTGCAGACGCTGCTGCCGCTGCTGCTTGACCACATGAATGCCGGCCGGTTGTCGCTGGCGCGGCTGGTGGATCTCACCTCGGCCGGCGCCGCACGGATCTTCGGCCTGGCGACCAAGGGCCGCATCGCGCTGGGTTACGATGCTGACTTGACGCTGGTGGATCTCGGCGCCCGGCGCGAAATCACCGACGCGTGGATGGCGACCAAATCGGGCTGGACCCCGTTTTCCGGCATGAGCGTGACGGGCTGGCCGGTGGGCACCATCATCCGCGGCAACATCGTCATGCGCGACGGTGAACTGTCCAGCACCCCCGCCGGTGCGCCCATCCGCTTCGTCGAGACACTCAGCAAGGAAGGATAACCCCCGCATGGCCTCGTTTCGTGCATTGCTGTCCGAACAGGGAGCCGACCGCAAGGTCACCAGCAAGGTCCAGGAGCTGGACGACAGCCGCCTGCCGCCGGGCGACGTCACCGTGAACGTCGAGTTCTCAACGCTGAACTACAAGGACGGGCTGGTCCTGACCAGCGGCGGCGGCCTGGTGAAGACCTGGCCGCATGTCGGTGGCATCGATTTGGCGGGCACGGTGGAAGCTTCCGACAATCCCGGATTCAGGCCGGGCGATAGGGTGGTGCTGAACGGCTATCGCGTCGGCGAGTTGCATTGGGGCGGCTATGCCAGCCGCGCGCGGGTGAAAGGCGACTGGCTGGTGAAATTGCCGGACCCGATCTCGACCCGCCGCGCCATGGCGATCGGCACCGCCGGCTATACGGCCATGCTGTGCGTGCTGGCGCTGGAGAAGCATGGCGTGACGCCCGGCCGGGGCGAGGTGCTGGTGACCGGCGCCGCCGGCGGGGTCGGCAGCGTTGCGGTCGCGATCCTGGCGAAACTCGGCTACCCCGTCGTGGCGGCGACCGGACGGCCGCAGGAAGCGGACTACCTGAAGGGGCTGGGCGCCAGCGCCATCATGGAGCGCAAGGAGCTGACCGAGGCGCCTGACAGGCCGTTGCTGGGCGAGCGCTTCGCGGGTGTTGTCGACACCGTCTCCGGCGTGATGTTCGCGCGCGCCCTTGCGATGGTGAAGTATGGCGGCGCGGCCGCAGCCTGCGGCCTGGCCGGCGGTGCGGCATTTCCCGGCAGCATCATTCCCTTCATCCTGCGCGGCATCACGGTCTACGGCATTGACTCGGTGATGCTGCCCATGGCGCCTCGACTGGAGGCATGGATGCGGCTGGCGACCGACCTGCCGATGGACAAGCTGGACGCGATGGTCGTGGACGCGAAGCTCGGCGACCTTCCCGGGCTGGCGCCGCAAATCCTCGGCGGCAAGGTGCGCGGGCGGATCGTGGTGGACGTCAACACCTGAGCCGGCAATGGCTGCGCGCTTGCCGCCGCTGGGCGCGATCGAGGCCTTCGCGGCGGCAGCGCGTACCGGGAGCTTCACTGAGGCGGCCCGCGAGCTCAACCTGACCACGTCCGCGATCAGTCGCCGTATCGCGGCACTGGAAGCAGCGCTGGGCGTGCGCCTGTTCCACCGGCTCAATCGCACGCTGCGCCTGACGACTGCGGGCGAGAAATATCAGACTGCCATAGCGCCCGCGGTCGAGGCCCTGCGCGCGGCCGGTGCCGCCGTAAGGCCGCCCGCGCGCGGTGCGCGGCTGACGCTCTGTGTGCTGCCTTCATTTGCCTCGCTGTGGCTGCTGCCGCGTATCGCTGCCTTTGGCGCTGCGCATCCCGGCATCGATCTGCGCATCGCGACAGTCCAGCACGCGCCCGAGCCGGGCCGCGCCGACATCGATCTCGCGGTAGCCATCGGCACGGGCGAATGGCCGGGCTGGTCGGCGGAGCGGCTGCTGCCGATGCGCTGCCGGCCCGTCTGCGCGCCCGCGCTGCTGCGCGGTCCCAGGGCACTCAGAACACCGGACGATCTGCGACATCATGCGTTGCTGGGCGTTTCCCGGCCGCGCGGCTTCTGGCGGCGCTGGTGTGCCGAGGCGGGCGTATCGCCGTTCCGTCCCGTGCGCACGCTGCGCTTCGATGGATTGCATCTGCTGTATGAGGCGGCTGCCGGCGGTCTGGGCGTGGCGCTGGCCTTCGATGATCTGGTGCGGCCCTATCTTGATGACGGACGCTTGGTCGAGCCATTCGCGACCGCCTTCGAGCCGCGCGAAAGCTGGTGGCTGCTTTACCGTGCACGAGACGCGCGGTCCGGCGCTGTTCGCACTGTGCGGCGCTGGCTCAGGGTGGAGGCAGGCCGGACAGAAGAGGGGGGATCGTTGCGTGTGGCGCAAGCGAGACTGCGCTGATTGCGATGGAGAATTGTGCCGGTCCGCGGCGATGTTTGCCTATGGCTACCATCCCTGACGGCTTTGAGCCGTTCGCATATTCCAGCGCTTTCCTTGATGCCGTCGGGCCGCTGTATCAGGGCGCCCGACCGGACGGGACGCTGCTGCTGGGGTTGCGAATCGAAGAGCGCCACTGCAATCGCCGCGGCTTCGCCCATGGCGGGCTGCTGGTCGCCCTGGCTGATCTGGTTTTGGGGTATTCCCTGGGCAGCGCCGGCGGCCAGCGCGGCCTGCTGACGGTCAATTTGACGACGGACTTTGCCGGCGCTGCGCAGCTCGGACAATGGGTCGAGGCGTGCGCCGATGTGCAGAAGGCAGGAGGCTCGCTGGCCTTCGCCAATTGCTACATCACCGCCGACGGCAAACGCATCGTGCGCGCCAGCGGGATCTTCAAGGCGCCCGGCAAGGCGCCCGTCATCTCGCAGAGCGGCGCAGGCGGTCCAGCGCTGTCGGCGGGGCGTGCCGATTGATGACCTCGCGCATGGCGAAGCTGGAGTGGATGCGCGACACGCGCGGCAGGGTCGAGAGCTGGCCCTTGTGGATGTGCTCGAAGTCCTCGATGTCGCGGGCCAACACTGTCAGCAGATAGTCGTCATCGCCCGACATCAGCAGGCACTGCACCACTGAGGGGCAGCGCGCCACGGCCTTTTCGAACGCGTTCAGCGCCTCCTCGCTCTGGCTCTCAAGCGTGATGCGCACGATGACGGTGGTGGAGTACCCAAGCTCCTTCAGGCCCAGGGTGGCGTGGTAGCCCGAAATCACGCCCCGTTGTTCGAGTTGCTTGAGCCGCCGGGCGCAGGCCGTGCTGGAGAGACCAACCTGCTCGCCCAGCTCGACATGGCTGGCGCGCGCGTTGCGGGCCAACGCGTTCAGGAGCGCGATATCAATCCGATCCAGCTCCATATTGCCCGAATCCTGCGTCAACGACCTGTCTGGAGACAGAATCGTGCACGAATCCCTCAATTTGTCATGCGCTTTTCAGGAAAGAAATCCCCATATGCCGCTAAGGAATGTGCACTGCGGCGGAGGCTCTCCATGCGCGTCGGTGTGCCGAAAGAGATCAAGGTTCACGAATACCGGGTGGGCCTGACGCCCGCCTCGGTCCGCGAGTACGTCGCGGCCGGACACGAAGTCCTGGTGCAGAGCGAGGCCGGCGCCGGCATTGGCGCCGCCGATGACGACTACCGCGCCGCTGGCGCGCGTGTGGTTGCCACCGCGGCGGAGATCTACGCTGCCGCCGACATGATCGTGAAGGTGAAGGAGCCGCAGCCGGCCGAATGGGTTCAACTGCGCGAAGGCCAGATCCTGTTCACCTATCTGCACCTGGCGTCGGATCCCGACCAGACCCGCGGGCTCGTTGCGTCCGGCTGCAGCGCCATCGCCTACGAGACGGTGACGGACGACCACGGCGGCCTGCCTCTGCTGGTGCCGATGAGCGAGGTGGCGGGCCGTCTGTCGATCGAGGCGGCGGCCATGGCCTTGCGCCGCCATAGCGGGGGGCGTGGCCTGCTGCTGGGCGGCGTGCCCGGCGTGCCGCCGGCCCGCGTCGTCGTCATTGGCGGTGGCACGGTAGGGGTGCACGCAGCGCGGGTAGCGCTCGGCCTGGGCGCCGAGACGACCGTGCTGGACCGCTCGTTGCCGCGGCTGCGGCAGCTTGATGACATCTTCGGCGGCCGTGCCCGTACCCGCTATTCGGATACCGAGGCGGTGGAGCAGGAATTGCGGGCAGCCGACGTGGTGATCGGCGCGGTGCTGGTGCCTGGTGCCCGGGCGCCGCGCATTGTGACCCGCCGCATGCTGTCGATCATGAAACCGGGTGCCGTGATCGTCGATGTCGCCATCGACCAGGGCGGCTGCTTCGAAACATCCCGGCCCACCACGCATGCCGATCCGACCTATGTGGTCGACGGCATCATCCATTACTGCGTCGCCAACATGCCCGGCGCCGTGCCGCTGACGTCGAGCCACGCGCTCAACCATGCCACGCTGCCTTTCGGCCTGCGGCTGGCGGCCAAGGGCATGGCCGCGCTGGACGACGATCCACACCTGCGAGCCGGCCTCAACGTGCACCGCGGCCGGATCGTGCATCCCGCCGTCGCTGCCAGCCTCGGTATGACTGAAGGGCCGCGACCACTTGCGGCGTGACAAGAGTCCTCGCATCGCGCGCAATGACAGAATAAATTCGCTTCACCGCCAACGACAGAGTCCATCATGGCCGCCAGCACCGCACCTGTTGCCAACAATCTCGAAGCCTTCTTCATGCCGTTCACGGCGAACCGGCAGTTCAAGAAGAACCCGCGGCTGCTGGCCAAGGCAAAAGGCGTTCACTACTGGACACCGGACGGGCGGCGCGTGATCGACGGCACTGCCGGCCTGTGGTGCGTCAATGCCGGCCACGGGCGCGAGGAGATCAAGCAGGCCATCGCCGCGCAGCTCGAGGAGATGGACTACGCGCCTACCTTCCAGATGGGCCATCCCAGGGCCTTCGAGCTGGCCGCCCGGCACGCCGCCATGCTGCCGGGCGATCTCGATCATGCCTTCTATTGCAACTCCGGCTCGGAAGCGGTGGACAGCGCGCTCAAGATCGCACTGGCCTACCAGCGGGCCCGCGGCGAAGGCACACGCACGCGCCTCATCGGGCGCGAACGCGGCTATCACGGCGTGGGCTTCGGCGGCATTTCCGTCGGCGGCATGGCCAATAACCGCAAGTTCTTCGGTTCACTGCTGCCGGGCGTGGACCACCTGCCGCATACGCACCTGCCGCAAAAGAACGCCTTCTCGCGCGGCCAGCCCGAGCATGGCGCAGAGCTAGCCGACGAGCTGGAGCGGATTGTCGCCCTGCACGACGCCTCGACCATCGCCGCGGTGATCGTCGAGCCGTGTGCCGGCTCGACCGGCTACCTGCCGCCGCCCAAGGGCTATCTGCAGCGGCTGCGGGAGATCTGCACGAAGCACGGCATCCTGCTGATCTTCGACGAGGTGATCACCGGCTTCGGGCGGCTGGGTGCGTCGTTCGCGGCCGAGTATTTCGGCGTCATCCCCGACCTGATGACAGTGGCCAAGGGCATCAGCAATGCCACCGTGCCGATGGGCGGCGTCTTTGTGCGCAAGCCCGTGTACGAAGCGCTGATGACGGGGCCGGAAAACGCCATCGAGCTGTTCCATGGCTACACCTATTCGGCGCATCCCTTGGCCTGCGCCGCGGCCGGCGCCGTGCTGGACATCTACCGCAAGGACGGGCTGTTCCAGCGTGCCGCCGAGCTGTCCCCCTATTGGGAGGACGGCGTGCATTCGCTGAAGGGCACGCCGGGTGTCACCGATATCCGCAATCTCGGCCTGGCGGCGGGCATCGATCTGGAGAGCAAGCCGGGCGCCGTGGGCGCGCGCGGCTACGGCGCCTTCGTCAAGGCCTTCGAGCTTGGCTTGATGGTGCGCCAGACGGGCGATACGCTGGCCATGTCGCCGCCGCTGATCGTCGAGAAGAACCAGATCGACGAGATCATCGACATCTTCGGCAAGGCGATCAGGCAGGCGGCCTGAGGGGCCGCAAGGGGAGAGCATGCTCGGACGTCGTGTACTTGTCGCGGCCCTGGCCACGGCGTTTGTTGTTGCCGGTTGCGATCAGACGCCGAGCAAGGCCGAGATCCTGAAGAAGGCCGAGGGTGTGAAGACCAAGGCCGATCTCGAGAAGGCGCTGGGCAAGCCGACCGAGGTGGACAAGGTCGGCCCCGTCGAGAAATGGACCTATGCCGCCTCCGACGGCTCGGTGACCTACATCATCGTCGCCGACCAGGTGACGCTGGAAGCCACCGGCGGGACCAGCAAGAAGTAGTCTTTCTCGTCATCCTGAGCGAAGCGAAGGATCTTGCTGTGTTTCGCGCAAAGAATGGCGGCACTGGTGATTCACTGGCCCTATCGTCGCGGATGGCACAACCGCAGGTCCTTCGCTGCGCTCAGGACGACGGTAAATCGTCATATGCGATAGGCCTTCGGGCGTGGGGAGGGAACGAATGAAGGTACTGATCACCGGCGGCGCGGGCTTTCTCGGCAAGAAGCTGGCGCGCCGTCTGCTGGAAGGGGCCGAGCTGATCGGGCCTTCCGGGCAGCCCGAGCCCGTGAGCGAATTGTTGCTTTTCGATGTGGTGAAGGCCAGCGGGCCGGGCCTCGATGACCCGCGCGTGCACAAGCTGGCCGGCGACATCGCCAACTTCGCTACCGTGCAGTCGATCGTCCAGGGCGCCTCCACCGTTTTCCATTTCGCGGCGGTGGTCAGCGCCGGGGCGGAGGCGGATTTCGACCTTGGCTACAAGGTCAACCTCGACGGTACCCGTCACGTGCTGGAGGCATGCCGCGCGACGGGCAGCAATCCGCGCCTGATCTTCACGTCGTCGCTGGCTGCCTATGGCGGCGACTTGCCGCCGGCCGTCACGGACGACACGCCGCTGACGCCGCAGACCTCGTATGGCGCGCAGAAATCGATCGGCGAGTTCCTGCTTCGCGACTACACCCGCAAGGGATTCCTGCGCGGTACGGCCATCCGCCTGCCGACCATCTGCGTGCGCACCGGTATGCCCAACAAGGCCGCGTCGACCTGGGCCAGCTCGATGGTGCGCGAGCCGCTGACTGGTGTGGATGCCGTCTGCCCGGTGACGCCGCAGACGATCATGGCGGTCCTTAGCCCGCGGCGCACCGTCGACGCCTTTGTCCGCGCCCATAACCTCGATACCGATGCCTTCGGGCCCGGGCGAACACTGCTGCTGAACGGCATCAACGTGACGGCGCGCCAGCTGGAAGAGACCATGCACCGCCATGCCGGCAATCGCCGCATCGGCAAGGTGGTCTGGCAGCCCGATCCGATGGTCCAGCGCATCTGCGATGGCTGGCCGCAGGGCATCGATTCGGCACGCGCTCGCCGTCTCGGGTTCGAGACGGACCGCGACCTCGACGAGATCGTGCGCTACTTCATCGCCGACGACCTTGACGAGCAGATGAAGCTGGCAAGCCGCGCCGCCTGACGTCTCATCATAGCGAGTCCAGCAGCAATCCATGAAAGGGGCGACAACCGGGGCCCGCGCACGCGTGCTGGCGGCGCTGGCCCTGACGACCATCTCCAGCCAGTTCTTTCGTGCCTCGACCGCGGCCATCGCACCCGATCTGATCGCCGACCTGCAGCTCTCGGCGCAACAGTTCGGCGCCGCCAATGGCGCCTTCTTCCTCGCCATCGGCATCGTGCAGATTCCTGTCGGCATCCTGTTCGATCGCTATGGGCCGCGTGTGGTGACCACGGCGCTCACGGCGCTGGCGGTGGTTGGCGCCGTATGGCAGGCGCTCTGTACATCGGGGCCCGAATTCCTGGCTGCCCGGCTGCTGCTGGGCGTGGGCTGCGCCGGCAGCTTCATGAGCGCCGTGCTCCTGAGTTCGCGCTGGTTCGCGGGCGACCGCCTCGCCACCGTGTTGAGCTGGGTGTTCGCGTTGAGTCAGATCGGCCTGATGCTGGCTGCGACACCCCTGGCCGCCGCCAGCGCCGCCTGGGGCTGGCGCACGGCCTATCTGGCTGCCGCCGTCGGTGCGCTGCTGATCGGCGCGGCTTTCTTCCTGCTGGTGCGCGATGCGCCGCCGGGGGAACCGGTGCCGGCGGGGCGCGGTGAAACGCTGGGCGACGCCTTGCGTGGCGTAGCGCGCGTCTGGCGCACCCCTGGCCTGATGCCGATCTTGGCAATCCACACAGTCGCCTATGCCAGCATGGCCACGGTGCTGTCGGTATGGGCCGGCAAGTACCTTGCCGATGTGCATGGGCTTGACGCCGTGGCGCGCGGCAACGTTCTGGTGGCGATGTCTGTGGTTCAGATTGCCGGCACCCTGGCCTATGGGCCGCTGGACCGCTTGTTCAACACACGCAAATGGGTGGTCGTCGCCGGGGCCGTCCTGAGCCTCTGCACGCTGGGGCCGCTGGCGCTGATTTCAGGCGCCGGCTTCTGGGTGGCGGTGCCGCTGCTTTGCCTGCACTGCGCGGTGACGGCCTACGGCATTGTCATCGTGGCGCATGGCCGCACGCTCTTTGCCGCGCATATGGCCGGCCGCGGCGTGACGACCGTGAACATCGCCCAGGTGGTGGGCTCGGCCGGTCTGCCCTGGCTCACCGGCATCGTGATCGGCCTGTTTCCGGCGACGGCGGCCGGTTACACCGAGGAGGCCTACCGCGCCGCCTTCGGCACCATTGCGCTCTGCGTCGTCGCCGGTCTTGCCGTGTACCTGACAGCGCGGGATGCCAAGCCGCGTGGCTGAGGTCGCTCAAGCAGTGACGCGTCGGCCCGACATCTGTTGCAGGAGCTGCATGACGAGCCACACGCCAAGCCCCCAGAAGCCGTGAATCAGTGGCACTACCACGACACCCGGCATGCCGAAGCCGCCGCCGACGGGCGCGCCCTTCAGCGGCAGCACGATGAACCAAGCCACCAGCGTCGGCGCGATGGCGGCGAAGAGGATCCAGCCGATCACTGCAGGCAGGCCAAGGCGTGGCACGAGGAGGGCGCCGACGACGCCCCAAAGCCCCGTCCAGAAGATCAAGGAGAGCACCGCCGGCACGCCGAACGGCTTGGTGGGTGCCATCGACCAGGTGCTGGCGTTCAGCACGCCGGCTTGGGTCAACGCCCAGAGTCCGCCCTGATGGAAGATCAGGAATGCGACGGCACCGGCGATGAAACCGAAGATGACGGTACGGGTCGTGTTGGGCATGGCGCGCCGCCCCCGTGTGGTTGGCCGCCATCATGGTCTTGCGCCCCATCACCGCCAGTAGCGAAATCGTGAGCCGGGTTACGGCGCGGATACCAATCCTTCATAAAACGCGGTGAAAATTTCGAGCGGTGCCGTGACGATGAGTGCGGGCAGGGGGAAGCTGCGCCAGGGTGCTGCGACATCCATGGCGTCGAAGTTGCGCAGGAAGGCATCGCGCAACGCCGGTTTGATGCTGCCGTCATGCCGGATGAACTGGCCCCAGCTTGACGTGCCGTTCAGGCGTACCCACACCGGCGCCGCGGCCGAGGCGCTGTATTCGGGCGGCAAGAGACGGCGATACGCGTCGATGTGATAGAGCCAGGAGATGCCACGCACGCGCGCCGCGGAAGGGTAGTGCCGGCGCACGAAGGCAAACATGGCGGCGAGCTCGCGCTGACGGCGCAATACTTTCGACCGGTGCAGCGGGCCAAGCCCGTCGTCATCGACGCTGACGAAGTGGATGCGAACGATGCCGCGATCATCGGGCGCCTCACAGCCGAAGCAGCCGAACAGATGCTGGCCGGGCGGCGGCTTCTCCTCCGGCGCATCGCGGAAGAAGGCCTGCGTCCACCTCGTCTGTTCCTCAAGGTCGGCCAGTCGTTGCAGCGACGTCACGTAGTCCGCCCATGCAGCCGCCACACCCTTGTCGGGATCGCCAAAACCAAACCTTCGATGAAAGTTTGTAAAGCGAATCACGGCCTCGGCCAGTGGCGTGCCCGTGCGCTGCGCCATGTGACCGGCGAAACGCAGTTGCAGCTCGAAGAAATCGCGAAGCCGGTTGGCTCGCGCCTCACGATCCGACATGCGCGCCGCCGTTGTTACCTGGCGTCGAAGCCGGGATGAAATGCGACCTCGCCCTTTGGGATGGCGGCGCCAAACGCCAGCCGCTGAAAGTACTCGGGAGGCGCTGCGCCATAGCGGAGCCCGGGATCGCATACGAATCCGAAGCGTTCATAGTAACCTGGATCACCCAGCACCACGCATCCTTGCGCGTTCATGCGTCGGAGGCGATCGAGGCCGTCCCTGATCAAGGCCTGACCAATGCCTCTTCGTGACGGTCGGCCCAGACGGAAACCGGCCCCAGACCATACCATCCGCTCGCCGCGCCATTGATCGTGACAGGCGAGAAGGCGACATGCCCGGCAACATCGCCGTCGTGAATGGCGACCAGTGAGAGGGTCAAGGCTCCGGCTTGCCTCAGCGCATCGATGATCGCGGCTTCCGTCCCGCTGCTATAGGGCATCGGATGGAACGCGGCCGTCGTGAGCGTTCGAATCGTGTCGATGTCCTCAGGGCGTTCCGGCCGTATCTCCATCCCAAATCCTTACGGCCGCATCCAGAAGCTGGCCTTGCCCTCGCGGGCGGGAGCGGCGAGGTTCGCGAACTCGCAGAGCAGGCCGCGTGTCTCGCGCGGGTCGATGATCTCCTCGATCCAGAACGTCTCGGCACTGCGGAAGGGAGAACGCAGCTTGTTGAGCCGCTCCTCGATCTCGTCGAGCTTGGCCTTGGGATCGTCCGCCGCATCGATGTCGGCACGATAGGCTGCCTCGATACCGCCCTCCAGCGGCAGCGAGCCCCAGCGGCCGGATGGCCAGGCGTAACGGAAGCTCATGCGGCCGGTATTGCGATGGGCCGCGCCCGCGACACCGAAATTGTTGCGCACGATCACCGTGCACCACGGGATCGAGGTCTGGTGCATGGCCGCCATGGCACGCACGCCCTGGCGGATCACACCGCTCTTTTCGGCCTCGAGCCCGATCAGGAAGCCCGGGCAGTCCTCGAGGTAGATCATCGGCAGGCGGAACGTCTCCGCCAGGTCCATAAAGCGCGTGGCCTTCTGGCAGGTGTCGGCCGTCCAGGCGCCGCCATAGTGCATGGGATCGCTGGCCATGAAGGCCACGGGCCAGCCATCGAGCCGCGCCAGACCGGTGATCACGGCGCGGCCGTAAAGCTTGCCCATTTCGAAGAAGCTGCCCTGGTCCACCAGCGCGTTCACGATGCTGCGCATCGGATAGACCTTGCGCGTATCGCGCGGGATGATCGACAGCAGCTTCTCCTCGCGCCGCTTCGGATTGTCCTGCTGCGGGCCGCGCGATGGCAACTCGTAAGACGATTGCGGCATGTAGGAGAGGAACTTCTTCGCCTTGGCGAAGGCCTCGTCCTCGGTATCGACCGCCTCATCGACCGCGCCGGCGCGGAGCTGGATCTCCCAGCCACCCAGCTCCTCCTTCGACAGCGGCTGGCCCAGCCGGGCAACCACCGGCGGTCCGGCCACGAACATCGCCGAGAGGCCCTTCACCATCACCGAGTAGTGCGAGGCCGCAAGCCGCGCGGCGCCCAGCCCCGCCACGGAACCCAGGCCCAGCGCCACCACGGGCACGGCCCCCATGTTGGCGGTCACGATATCGAAGCCGATCACGCCCGGCACGTTGGCGCGGCCCGTCGTTTCGATCGTCTTCACCGAACCGCCGCCGCCCGAGCCCTCGATCAGCCGGATGATCGGCATCCGGTACTCGCAGGCCATCCGCTCGACCAGCAGGTTCTTTTCCTTGATGGTGGCGTCGGCCGAGCCGCCACGCACCGTGAAATCGTCGCCCGACACCGCCACCGGCCGCCCGTCGATGGTGCCGCGGCCGGTCACCGAGTTGGAAGCCACGAGGTCGACAAGGTCGTTGTTGGCGTCATATTCGGCCTTGCCGGCGATACTGCCGAACTCGCGGAAGGAGCCGGGATCCAGCAGCCGGTCGATACGCTCGCGCACGGTGAGCCGGCCGCCATCGTGCTGGCGCTTCACCTTTTCCGGCCCGCCCATGCGCGCCACCAGCGCCTGACGGCGCTTCAGTTCATCCAGTTCCGGTTGCCAGCTCATCCGCGGATCCTCGGTCGCTTTTGCCTCGTGCCGTCCATCTATACTGACTCGGCGCCGGGAGCGAAGCCTCCACGGTGCGCGCTCACCGCATTGCGGCTTCGCGTTCCGCCGGCCGCTGCCGGATTTTCCTCTCGCGGGTGTGACTTGTGGCGGTGCCGGCCTGAGCCCATCTGGGCGTCGGGTGCACGAGGTTTCATATGCTGACGTTGTTGCGCGTCTGTGTTCTTGCGGGGCTGGTTGCGCTGCTGGGCGCCTGCAACCACACCGGCGTTAACGATCCTCACTCCGGCTGTTGCATCCGGCCACCAACGAGCTATTAGCGACCTTCACGTCATCTACTGCATGGTGCGCAGCTCGGGCAGCGGGACGATGCGGATCTGGCTGGCTTCCAGACCGTCGCGCACGGTGCGGGCGGTGGTCACGGCGGTTGGTCCGTCGCCGTGCACGCAGACCGAGTCGATCTGACAGGGGACCTTCTTGCCGCTGGTCGAAAAGATGGCCTGTTCCTCGATCATGCGCTTGACCGAACGCAGCGACTCCTGCGGGTCGTGGATCATGGCATTGGGTTCGCGACGCGGCGTCAACAGGCCGGCGTCGGTATAGGTCCGGTCGGCGAAAACTTCTTCCGCCGCACGCAGCCCCACCTTGCGCGCCGCGGTGCCTTGTGCCGTCACCGCCTGCGCCAGGAAGATCAGCTCGCGGTCCACCGCCTTGATGGCGCGTGCGATGGCCAGCGACAGGTCTTCGTCTTCGGCCGACATGTTGCCCAGCATGCCGTGCGGCTTCACATGCGTGACCCGGGCACCCTGCATGGCGGCAATCGCCATCAGCGCGCCGACCTGGTAGGCGATGATCGTCTCGATCTCGGCGTTACTGAAACGCATCACCCGGCGGCCGAACCCCTGCAGGTCGGGGAAGCCGGGATGCGCGCCGATGCTGACGCCGTTCTCGATCGAGAGCTTCACCGTGCTCGCCATGACCGTGGGATCGCCGGCATGAAAGCCGCAGGCGATATTGGCCGAGCGCACGATCTTCAGCACGTCGGGATCGTTGCCCATCTTCCACGGCCCGAAGCTCTCGCCGAGATCGGAGTTGATATTGATTTCGGTGGCCATGGCGGCTGCTCCTAGTGCTGGCCGGCGCCGGCTGGCGGGGCGCCTTCGAAATAGGTGGTGGCTTCCGCGATCGCCCGGTTGCGCGGCATGAAGGTGAACATGCGCACCGGCGTCGGGCCGGCAGCGACGAAGGCGTGCGGCACGCCGGCGGGAATGGCGATCGTGTGGTTGGCCTCGACGCGATAACGCTCGTCGCCCAGGCGCATATCCAGCGTGCCTTCGAGCACGATGAAGATCTCGTCGACGCCGTCATGCGCGTGCAGCGGCGCGCCAGCCCCCGGCTCGATCACGCTATAGCCAGCGATACAGCCGAGGCCCTGCTCCTGGCCGGCCAGCACGAAATTGCGATAGCCCGGACGCCAGGGAATCTCCTGCGCCTCGGCGTTGGGAACGACAGGCATGGCGGCCTCCTTGCAAGCACGCGGCGGATATAGATACTGATGCGCCCCGGTCCGGACGCTATCTTACGCGCCTTCGCGCCCCGCTGGTCAATGTCGGTGGCGGGATAGGGAGTATGTGGGCTTGAGCGTCCGTTACCTCAATTGCGGGGATACCGCATTCAGCGTCGAGTTTGGCAGCACCATTGCCCCGGACATCAATGCGCGGGTTATGGGTCTGCACGCGCGTATCGCCGCAGAACGGGCCGCCGGCCGGCTGCCGGGCGTGGTCGAGACGATTCCCAGCATGCGGGCATTGATGGTCTGCTACGATCCGCTGGCCACCACGCGCGCCGCCCTGCAGCCCGAAATCGAGGCGCTGGTCACGGGCGGGCTGGAGGCTGCTGCGCCCAGCCGCACGCTGGCGATCCCGTGCTGTTATGATGATCCCGAATTCGCGCCCGATCTGCCGGAGGTCGCCGAGCGCACGGGAATGACGCTGGAAGCGGTGATCGCGCGCCATACGGCATCGGATTTTCACGTCTACGTGCTGGGCTTCATGCCCGGCCTCGCCTACGTGGTGGGCCTCGCGCCGGAGCTGGAGCTGCCGCGCCGCAGCCAGCCGCGTGTGCGGGTGCCGCGCTCTTCCGTCGGCATCGCGATGAACATGACCACGATCTATCCGTTCGACAGCCCCGGCGGCTGGCACGTGCTGGGCCGCACGCCGCTCTGGATGTTCGACCAGCGGCGCGAGCAGCCGGTGCTGCTTGCGCCGGGCGACCGGCTGCAATTCCGCCGGATCGAGCGGTCCGAGTACGATGCCATTGCCGCCCAGGTCGAGGCCGGCATGCTCGACTGGTCCACTCTGGAGGTGAAGGCGTGACGGCACACCTCATCGTCGAACGGGCCGGGCTGTTCGATACGCTGCAGGACCGCGGGCGCATCGGGTTTCAGGCCCTGGGCATGCCCGTCGCCGGCGCCATGGACCGCATTGCCCTGCGGCTGGCCAATGCGCTGGCCGGCAATGCAGACGATCTGGCGGCCATCGAGATCGGCGTGATGGGACCGACGCTACGGATTGAGGCTGACAGTATCCGACTGGCGGTGGTCGGGCCTGCCACGCTGGAGCTGATGGCGGGACCGGACACGACGGCGAAGCCAATTGAAAGCAATCGGTCCCATACCCTGCAACGGGGGCAGGCCCTGCGTGTCGGGATGGTGGACGGAGTCAGCACGGCCTATCTGGCGGTTGAAGGAGGCTTCGCCCTGCCGCCCTTCATGGGCAGCGGTTCTACCTACACACGGGCGGCCATTGGCGGTCTGGACGGCCGCAAGCTGCGCGACGGCGATGCGCTGCCGCTGGTGCGCGCCGCCGCCAGCACGCGAGAGGACAAGAAGCTTGCCGCGCCCTTCGACTATGGCAGCGGGCCCATCCGCGTGGTGCCGGGGCCGCAGGAGGATCATTTCAGCGAGGAAGGCCACGCCACGTTTCTGGGCAGCGAATACGTGGTGTCCAAGGAAGCGGACCGGATGGGCATTCGCTTCGAGGGGCCGTCGATCGGGCATTCCGAAAAAGGGCCGGATATCGTGTCCGACGGCATCGCACCCGGCGCGATCCAGGTACCGGGGGCGGGGTTGCCGATCGTTCTGCTGGCCGACCGGCAGACCGTGGGCGGCTACGCGAAGATCGCTACGGTGATTTCAGCCGACCTGCCGCGCCTGGGCCGGCTGCTGCCCGGTCATCGGGTACGATTTGCCGCGGTTACCGTCGCCGAGGCGGAAGCCCTGCGCCGCGAGCAGGAGAAGCGGCTGGCGCAAGCCACAGCGGGATTGCAGCCGGCACGGCCGGAAGGCGGTATCGATATCGACGCGCTTTACGAGCTCAATCTGATCGACGGGGTGGTCTGGGGATAATATGGGATTGACCTGCCGGTAACGATTTCGTTATTAATGCACAGGTGTTTTACTACTTGGAATAGTGTCGATCATGCCTCTGTCGGCCGTAGTACATGCGCAGGTCGAAGCCGCCGTACTGAAATCCTCTCCCATTAATTCTGACTGGATCATCGAAGGTGCCCCCTCGGCACGTTGTGCCTCGCTATCGCGCAGCGCCGATGGCAGCACATGGACCGATCTCTGGGACTGCACGGCCGGGTCATTTTACTGGCATTACCAGTGCAATGAGACCATCCACATCCTCGACGGACACGCAGTCATCACGGATTGCGATGGCGCTATATGGCACCTGAATGCGGGTGACGTGATGCAGTTCCGGTACGCAACCAGGGCGCGCTGGGATGTGCCTCAATACATACGCAAGGTCGCCTTTTGCAGCGAGTCGGTGCCGCGCTCGCTGCTGGCGCTGCTTCGGGCGGGCAATCGCATGCAGCAGGTGGCGGGCCGGATGCTTGGACGGACGCCATGAAACAATTGGCCCAAGTGACCCATTCTTGAAACAATCGTTGCTGAACGGGGCGGGGTGACCTACGATCGGGGTGATGCCCGAAGCACCCCTGCAGGACAGATTGCTGGCAACGTTCGACACCTTGCCGCCGCGTCTGCGCGCCGCGGCGCGCTGGGTGCTGGATCATCCGGATGACGTGGCCCTGCTTTCCATGCGCGGCCAGGCGCAGCGGGCCGGTGTGCCACCGGTGACCCTGACCCGGCTGGCGCAGCGGCTGGGTTACGATGGCTACGACGAGGTGCGTGATCTCTACGCGCAGGCGGTGCGCCGTCGCGCCATCGGCTTTGCCGATCGCGGCGGTGCGTTGGTCGCTCGCGGCAAGGCTGAAGGGGAGGGACGGCTGCTTGCCGACATACTGGCCGCAAGCGGTGCCAGCCTGCAGCGGCTCGCGGAGGAGGATGTGCTGGCGCAGATCCGCACGGCGGCGCGCATTCTGGGCGGCGCACGGCGGATCTATGCGGTGGGGCAGCGCTCCAGCTTCAGCATCGCCTTTCATTTCTCCTACGTCGCCGCCTTTGTCGGCGCCGATTGTCATCTGCTGGAAGGCGCGGGCGGCACCGGGGCCGATGCGCTGCGCGGCGCGCGACCGGGCGATGCGCTGCTGGCCGTGAGCGTTAAACCTTATGTGCGTACCACGCTCGAACTCGCTCGCCATGCTGCGGGGCGAGGGCTTGATGTGGTGGCGATCACCGACAGCGCCGCTGCACCACTGGCGCGCAGCGCGGGTTGCGCCATCATTGTGCCCACCGAGTCGCCCTCCTTCTTCCACACCATGCTGCCAGCCTTCGCCGTAGCCGAGCTGCTGGTAGCGCTGTTCGCCACCCGGCGCGGCGAGCAGGCGCTGATTGCCATTACCGCAACCGAATCCGAGCTGGCGGCGCTGGACGTTTACGCGCTCGGCAGCGAAGGACGACGGATCACGCCATGACCAGAATCCTGCATCGCCTTATTCGCCACGACTATCCCCGCGCTGCCACCGCGCGCGGCCTCTACATCCACGACAAGGAGGGAAAGGCCTACCTCGACGCCAGCGGCGGCGCGGCTGTCTCTTGCCTGGGGCATGGCCATCCCGATGTTGTCGCGGCCATGCACGCGCAGCTCGATCGGCTCGATTATGCGCATACCAGCTTCTTCACGACGGATGCCGCGGAGGAACTGGCCGCCGATCTGGTCGCGCATGCGCCCGCGGGCATGTCGCATGTCTATCTGGTGTCCGGCGGATCCGAGGCCATCGAGGCGTCGCTGAAGCTGGCGCGCCAATACTTCGTCGAGAAGGGCGAGCCGCAGCGCCGCCATTTCATCGCGCGCCGCCAGAGCTATCACGGCAACACGCTGGGTGCGCTGGCGGTGGGCGGCAATGAATGGCGTCGTAAGCAGTTCGCGCCGCTGCTGATCGAGACGCACCACGTGTCCCCCTGTTACGCCTATCGGGGACAGCGCGACGATGAAACGCCCGGGCAGTACGGCCAGCGTCTGGCCGATGAACTCGACGAGAAGATCCGGGCCCTCGGCCCGGACACGGTGATCGCCTTCGTGGCCGAAACGGTGGTGGGCGCAACGTCAGGCGCCGTGCCGCCGGCGCCGGGATACTTCCGCAAGGTACGTGAGGTTTGCGATCGCCATGGCGTGCTGCTGATCCTCGACGAGGTGATGAGCGGCATGGGCCGCACGGGCACCCTGCATGCCTGCGAACAGGAAGGGATTGCGCCCGACCTGATGACCATCGCCAAGGGGTTGGGCGGCGGGTATGCCGCAATCGGCGCCGTGCTGGTGGGCGGCAAGGTTTTTGATGCCATCAGTGGCGGCTCGGGCCTGTTCCAGCACGGGCACACCTATATCGGCCATCCCCTTGCCTGCGCCGCCGCACTCGCCGTGCAGCAGGTCATCCGCCGCGATCGCCTGCTCGACAACGTCGTGCAGCAGGGAGCGCTGCTGCAGCGCCGGCTGCGCGAGCGCTTCGGAAACCACCACCATGTCGGCGATATCCGCGGGCGGGGCCTGTTCCAGGCGATCGAGCTGGTGGAGGACCGCGCCGACAAGCGGCCTTTCGATCCGGCGCTGAAGCTCAATGCGCGAATCAAGGCCGAGGCGATGACGCGCGGGTTGCTCGTGTACCCCATGGGTGGCACCATCGACGGCGCACGCGGCGATCATGTGCTGCTGGCGCCGCCGTTCATCGTGCAGCCGCAGGATGTCCAGACGATTGTCGAGCTTTTGGGCGGCGCCGTCGATGCCGCCATCGCCGGTCTGCACCGTTAGCTGACAGGACCGGCATCGAGGAGAAGGAGAGGTGAAATGGTGAAGACCTTTGCCGCCATGTCGGCGGCGGCCATTGTGGCGCTGGCCACGACGCTGCCCGGGCCGGCGCAGGCGCAACAGAAGTTCGTGACCATCGGCACCGGCGGGGTTACGGGCGTCTACTATGCCGCCGGCGGCGCCATCTGCCGGCTGCTGAACAAGGACCGCAAGACGCACGGCATCCGCTGCTCGGTGGAGTCGACCGGCGGCTCGGCCTACAACGTCAACACCATCAAGGCCGGTGAGCTCGATTTCGGCGTCGCCCAGTCGGATGTGCATTTCAACGCGCTCAAGGGTGTGAAGCAGTTTAAGGACGCGGGGCCGTACGCCGATCTGCGCGCGGTTTTCTCGCTGCACCCCGAGCCCTTCACCGTGCTGGCGCGCAAGGAGGCCGGTGTCACGAAATTCGAGGACTTCAAGGGCAAACGCTTCAACGTCGGCAATCCGGGGTCGGGGACCCGCGCCTCGATGGAGGAACTGCTGGGCGCGATGGGCTGGAAGCTCTCCGACTTCGCGCTGGCATCGGAGCTGAAGGCCGACGAGCACGGACCGGCGCTGTGCGACAACAAGATCGATGGTTTCTTCTATGCGGTCGGCCATCCCTCGGCCAACATCCAGGATCCGACGACGACCTGCGGGGCGAAGCTCGTTCCGCTGGAGGGTCCGGCGGTCGAAAAGCTGCTCAAGGCCAACAGCTACTACGCCGCCGCCACGATCCCGGGTGGCATGTACAACAACAACCCGCAGCCGACCAAAACCTACGGCGTGCTGGCGACGATGGTGACCTCGGCAAAGACGCCGAATGAAACCGTCTACGCGCTGGTCAAGTCGGTGTTCGACAATTTTGACGAGTTCAAGAAGTTGCACCCGGCGCTGGCCAATCTCGACCCGAAGAGCATGGTCAAGGACGGCCTCTCGGCGCCGCTGCATCCGGGCGCTGCGAAGTACTACAAGGAGAAAGGCTGGATGTAGCCGCGCGAAGCGGGGGAGTGCGGCAGGCAGGAGGGGGACCATGACCACGGATGGCTTGCCGCACCGACCCGCGAGCGAACAGGAACTGCAGCAGCTTGTCGCTGAGGCCGACACCGGCGGGCGGGAGCCCGCAGGACATGTCGCAACGCTGTTGCTGGTCGTCGCCGTGGCCTGGTCGGCGTTCCAGGTCTGGTACGCCTCGCCGCTGCCTTTCCTCTTCGGCTTCGGCATCCTCAACGACACCGAAGCGCGTGCCATTCACCTCGGTTTCGCGATCTTCCTCGCCTTCACCTGCTATCCGGCCTTCCGGCGCTCGCCACGGCAGTACATACCGGCGCTGGACTGGATCTTCGCTCTGGCCGGCGCCTTTGCGGGTTCGTATCTCTTCACGTTCTACGTGGCGCTGTCGCAGCGGCCCGGCACGCCGACCTGGTACGATCTTGTCATAGCCGGCGGCGGCTTGTTGTTGCTGCTGGAGGCCACGCGCCGTTCGCTGGGTCCGCCGATGGTGGCGGTGGCGGCGGTGTTCATCGCCTTCACCTTCGCTGGCCCGTACATGCCGGAGGTGATCCAGCACAAGGGCTCCTCGCTCACCAAGTTCCTCCAGCACCAGTGGCTGACCACGGAGGGCGTGTTCGGCGTGGCGCTGGGGGTCTCGACCAGCTTCGTCTTCCTGTTCGTGCTGTTCGGCTCGCTGCTCGAGAAGGCCGGCGGCGGCAACTACATGATGCAGATCTCGGTGGCGCTGCTGGGGCACCTGCGTGGCGGCCCGGCCAAGGTCGCCGTGGTGTCGTCGGCGCTGAACGGCGTCGTGTCCGGCTCGTCGGTATCCAACGTCGTCTCCGGCGGCATTTTCACCATCCCGATGATGAAGCGAACCGGGCTTTCCGGAGTGAAGGCGGGTGCCATCGAGACCGCCTCATCGATCAACGGCCAGATCATGCCGCCTGTCATGGGCGCAGCGGCGTTCCTGATGACCGAGTATGTGGGGCTGCCCTATTCGGAGATCGTCAAGCATGCCGTACTGCCGGCGGTGATCTCCTATATCGCGCTCTTCTACATCGTCGATCTGGAAGCAGTGAAGATCGGCTCGCGGCCCCTGATGCGCTCGGTGGAGCGCTCGCGCACCCAGCGCTGGCTGCGGCAGGCGCTGGGCTGGAGCGGCACCGTCGTGGTGATGTGCGCCATCTATTACGGCGTACTCGCCATCCAGGCGCTGTTCGGCGCCGCAGCCCCCTGGATCGTGGCCGTCGCCGGCATTGCGCTCTACCTGCTGACCCTGTGGTATGGCGCGCGGTATCCCGATCTCAAGCTCGATGATCCCGATGCGCCGATCACGGAGCTGCCGGAAGCATGGGCCGTGGCGCGCACCGGCCTGCACTTCGTGCTGCCGATCGTCGTGCTGCTGTGGTGCCTGATGGTCGAGGAGCTGTCGCCGGGCCTGTCCGCTTTCTGGGCGACCGCCACCATCATCGGCATCGTCGTCACGCAGCGGCCTCTCATCGCCCTGTTCCGCCGCGAGGATCCTCTTGCCGCGGCGCGCCGCGGGCTGTGGGAGCTGGTCGAGGGTTTCAATCTCGGCGCGCGCAACATGATCGGCATCGGCATCGCCACGGCGACCGCCGGCATCATCGTCGGCACCGTGACGCTCACCGGCATGGGCCTGATGATGACCGATTTCGTCGAGTTCGTGTCGGGCGGCAATGTGATTGCCATGCTGCTGTTGACGGCGGTGATCTGCCTGGTTCTCGGCATGGGCATTCCCACGACGGCGAACTACATCCTTGTCGCCACGCTGATGGCGCCGGTGATCGTCGAGCTGGGTGCGCAGGCGGGCATCGCGATTCCGCTGATCGCCGTGCATATGTTCGTGTTCTACTTCGGCATCATGGCCGATGTGACCCCGCCGGTGGGTCTGGCCTCTTTTGCGGCGGCCGCCATTTCAGGCGAGGATCCCATCAAGACCGGTCTTCAGGGCACGGTCTACTCCATGCGCACGGCGATCCTGCCCTTCGTGTTCATCTTCAACCCGCAGCTCCTGATGATCGACATTGGAAGCTGGTTCGAAGGCCTCCTTGTCGTGGTCATCTCGACGGCCGCCATCCTTGTATTCGCCGCGGCAACGATGGGCTGGTTCCTGACCAAAAGCCGCCTGTGGGAGTCCGCCTTGCTGCTGCTGGTATGCTTCACCCTGTTCAGGCCGGGCTTCTTCATGGACATGCTGTACGCGCCCTATGCCGAGGCGCCCGCCGGGCAGGTGTTCGACATCGCCGGCCGTCTGCCCGTGGGCGGGCGGCTCCTGCTGGTCGTCGAAGGCACCAACCTTGAGGGTGACGACGTGACCAAGACGATCAGCCTGCCGGTCGCCGCGGCCGGCGAAGGCCGCAAGCGTCTGACGGATGCCGGCGTCACCCTGATGGCAGCAGGCGATATGGTGACAGTGGGACCCGTCAAGTTCGGCTCGGCCGCCAAGCGCGTAGGGCTGGAAAGCGGGTTTACGGTGAAGCATGTCCTGCTGCCCGCCGACCGGCCGGACAAGCACTGGGTATACCTGCCAGCGCTGCTGCTGCTGGGTCTGGTCGCCCTCCTGCAACTGCAGCGCCGCCGCCGCGAGCCTGTCCCCGTTACAGCAGCAGCTTGAAAGGAGACCTATTGGCCAGCTAGCCGCAGCCCGACCTGCGCATTCTCTTCGGGCGAACCGGCCCATCCGGGCGGTACTGACCACGATCATGAACGCGGGGTTTGCTGTGCGATTACGAAAGGCGTGTCGTGCGCCACCGGGGACATGAAAGATGTCGCCCTCGCCGATGCGTATCCAACGGTATCCGTCAGGTGTTTGCGTGAGTCCCTCAACCTCGCCGGCAGTCGGAAGGAACGTTTCCGGATCTGCGTGGCTGTGCAACGGTATGATGACGTCCGGCGGGATCGTGCCGCGCATCAGGCAGGGCTCCCCCTCCAGATCCCAGTCGTGCAGGATGTGACCCATCACAAGCACATCGGCAGAGGGAAGCGGCCCGTCGAAGAAATCGCCGGCATGGAATTTCAGACGGTGACCAAAGCCATGCCGCCTGACATAGGCTTCGAATAGCGGCTCTACCTGCGGCAGGTCGAGTCCACCGCCGGAGAGATGCGCGTGCATCCGGGCAATCTCGACGGGCACAGCACCTTCGGCGGTGCCGATATCGATGAACGTATCGTAGTCCGACCACGGAAACCGGCAGGCGAGGGCACGCGCGACGGGCAGACTCAGACTGGTCATTGCCTGAACGAACTGCATGACCGAGGTCGGGTCGGCATACTGCACCTCGAACAGCGCAGCATTCCGCCGACGTAGGCAGGCTTGTTGCGGTCGAGATAGAGATCGACTTCGGGCGTGTTGTGATAGGCGGCGTCGTGCCGCTCGAGCATGCCCAGCGCGACCAGCGCGTCGAAAAAGTCCCGCGCACCGCGTTTGTGAAGCCCAAGACGATGCCCAGTACCCGAGGCAGAGCCGCATGATGCGATCCGGTGAGAGGCGGGCGAGATCCGTGGCAGTCCTTTCGATCGTGTCCATGCAACTCTCCCGGCGTTGTCGCCAGAACTAGCGCGAAGTGCCCCCTCCGCCTGGACTGGACCGAACGGCGATCTGGAGCCGAGCGAACGCGTGTGTTTCAACTGAAACAGGATCGGTCACAATCCTGTCGACGGCGTGCGGTGGGATTACGTACCGGTCATTCGGCCGATGAGGCTGCCATGGGCTCGGCGATTTCGGATCTCAAGGCATTCCACTTTGCGACGGAGAACCTCTCTCCGGGGCAGCGCCTCCCGACATGGTTCGACGTAGCCGGTCGTGCGGTTCCGCGACGGACGCATTCGTCACTGTCCGGCGGGCCGTTGCTTGTGGATATAAGGAGTCGCCGTATGCCGAGCCCCGGCGTTGTCTCCGGCATCAATACGGGTGTTTGTGTGGAGCGCATGACGTTCACTGCCGGATGCATGGCTCAACTCACACCAGGGCTCTTGGCTGATGGCATCGACGACGTCCTCTTGCTGATTCACGAAACCGGCCGCCGTATCGTCTCCCAGCTCGGCCGGGAAGCGACGTTGGAGCCCGGGGGAGGCCTCCTCGTATCAAACGCAGATATCGACACGCATGTTGTGCCGGAACCATGCTCCTTCGTCAGCGTTGCGCTGCCGCGCAAGCTCATGATGACACTGGCCCCTGGCCTCGAGGATGCGCTCGTACGGCCGCTACCGCCAAACTCGGACGTGCTGCGTCTGCTGACGCGCTACCTCGACCTGCTCGACGACGAGCACGCGCTGGAAACGCAGGCGCTGCGTGCCGCCGCTGCGACGCACATCCATGATCTCTGTGCGCTCGCGATCGGCGCGGCCCGGGACGTTGCGGAGGTCGCTCTGGGCCGCGGCGTACGCGCAGCGCGGCTGTGTGCCATCAAGGCCGATATCGCGCAGAACCTGACCGGCGGGGATGTGTCGCCTGCCGCCCTCGCCCGCAGGCAACGTGTCAGCACACGCTACATCCACAAGCTGTTCGAGGGCGAAGGCACGACCTTGTCGAGATACGTGCTCGACTTGCGTCTTGCGCACGTGCATCGCCTGCTGGCCGATCCGCGCCAGGCCGGTCGCACGATCAGCACGCTGGCTTTCGAGACCGGATTCGGTGATCTCTCGTACTTCAACCGGGAGTTCCGTCGCCGCTTTGGCGCAGCGCCCTCGGACGTACGGCGGACGACACGGCTCTGAGCTCGTCTATTTCGCCCTGTCTCCGACGCCAAGCTTCGCAGCGAGAAGTTGCGGGTCTTCCAGCAGGGTGGCGCTGGGGCCCTCATGCACCACGGCACCGCGGTCGAGGATGATGGCGCGGTCAGTGACAGCCAGCACCTGGCGCGCCTTCTGCTCAACCACGATTGCCGACAGGCGTTCTTCGCGCAGGAGGCGGCGCAGGATCGAGAGCACCTCTTCCACGATCAGCGGCGCGAGACCCTCGAGCGGCTCGTCGAACAGGATCAGCCGCGGATTGAGCACCAGCGCGCGGGCTATGGCGAGCATTTGCTGTTCGCCGCCGGAAAGCTGATCACCGAGATGCTGCCGCCGTTCGCTCAGTCGTGGAAAGAGTTCGAAAACGCGCGGTACGCTCCACGGCCCCGGGCGCTGGATGGCCGTGAGGTTCTCTTCGACCGAGAGCGAGCGGAAGATGCTGCGCTCCTGCGGTACCCAGCCGATACCGGCGCGCGCCCGACGCTTGGACGCCAGCCTTGTAATGTCATGTCCTGCCAGCCGTACCGTGCCGGCGTGCCAGGTTGTCAGGCCAAGCAGGCTGGCGATCAGTGTCGTCTTGCCGGCACCGTTGCGGCCGAGCACGGCCAGCGCTTCTCCCTCGTCCAGCGACAGCGATACGTTGTCGAGCACGACGGCCTCGGCATAGCCGCTGCGCAAGCGCTCGACCGACAGCAACTCAGCCAAGGGGCGCCTCGCCGAGATAGGCCGCCCGCACGCGCGGATCGCCGGCCACTTCGTCGGGTGCACCCTCGACCAGCAGCGAGCCGTCAACCAGCACCGAGATGCGGCGCGCGAAGCTGAACACCAGGTCCATGTCGTGCTCGATCAGCAGTACGGCCACATCCCCGGGCAGCCCCTTGACGATCGACAGGATCTCGTGCCGCTCGTCCTCCGGCACGCCGGCGGCTGGCTCATCCAGCAACAGCACGTGCGGCTGGCCAGCAATGGCGACCGCGATCTCCAGCAGGCGCTGCCTGCCGTACGGCAGAGTAGCCACGGGCGTGTGCGCCGCATTGGCGAGGCCGAAGCGCTGCAGCAGTGCCGCAGCTTCGTCCATGACAGCGGTGTGGGAGGCAAGCGGACGCCACCAGTGCCGGCCGAACCGATGCCGTTCGAAAATGGCCAGCGCCACACTCTCCAGCGGCGTCAGCCCGGCGAAAAGCTGATTGATCTGGAAAGTGCGGGTCATGCCGCGGCGGGCGCGGGTGTGCGGCGCAAGCTCCGTGATGTCAGTGCCGCCGAGCAGCACACGTCCGGCGTCGGGCCGCAACACGCCGGTCAGCAGGTTGATCAGCGTAGTCTTGCCGGCGCCGTTCGGGCCGATCAGGGCATGCCGGGCACCGCGTGCAACCCGAAGCGACACCTCGCGGGTCGCCGCGAGCGCGCCGAAGCTCTTGCACAGAGCGACCGTTTCCAGCGCCAGGCTCACGGTGTCGGCTCTCCTGCGAAGCGTCGCGTCAGCGCCGTCCAGCGCCGGCGTATGGCCACGGCGACACGCTCGCGACCCGCCAGGACGATCACAACCAGCAGCAGACCGATCCAGAATTGCCAGTATTGCGGCGTCTGCGCGGCCAGCCAGTCCTGCATCACCTTGAAGATCGCGGCCCCGATCAGGCCGCCATAGAGATAGCCCGAACCGCCCAGAACCAGCACCAGCAGCACGTCGGCCGAGCGGTGAAAGTCGAGCACGTCGAGCGAAACGAATTGCGTGGTCTGCGCCAGCAGGGCGCCGGCGGCGCCAGCATAGGCAGCGGCAATCGTATAGATCGTGACCAGGCGTGTGTCCGCCGGCACGCCGACGGAGACGGCGCGCAGGCGATTTGCCTTTACCGCACGCAGCGACAGGCCGAAGGGGGAGCGCACCAGCCGGCGTGCCAGCAGGAACAGCACCAGCAGGATCGCCATGCTGTAGGCGCAGGCGGTGCGGCCGGCGAGGTCGAAGGCGAACAGCCCCAGCAAGGGCGCCATGACCACGCCCTGCAGCCCGTCGGCGCCGCCGGTGATCGTGTCGAAGCGGTTGGCAAGCTCAAGAAGCATCAGGCCAATGCCCATGGTCACCATCAGACGTGTGAGATCCGAGCCTCGCAGCACCAGGAAGCTGGTGAGAAAGCCGAGCACTGCTGCCGCCGCCGCGGACAGGAGAAGGCCGACCAGTGGTTCGGCGAGCCCGTGCTTCGCGAGCAGGCCGGCGGCATAGGCGCCAACGCCGAAAAACGCAGCATGTCCCAGGGAGATAATGCCGGCGTATCCCAGCAGCAGGTCGAGCGACAGCGCGAATAATGCCAGAATCGCGATCTCGTTGATCAGCAGCAGCTTGCCCGGAAACAGCAGCGGCAGGGCGATGGCAACGATCCAGAACACCCACTCGCGGTGGTTCACAGCGATGCGCCGGACCCAGTCGGCAGCCATCACGATCAGCGTGCGCCGCGGCGGGTGAAGAGGCCGTGCGGCCGCCACAACAGCACGAGCACCATAAGGGCGTAGATCACGAAGGCGCCGAGCTCGGGCACGTAGTATTTGCCGGCAACATCGGCAACGCCGAGCAGGATCGCGGCGAGAAACGGGCCGGTGATGCTGGTGGTGCCGCCCACCGTCACCACGATGAGGAAGTAGATCATGAACTTCAGCGGGAAGGTCGGATCCAGCCCGAGGATTTCCGCGCCCAGTGCGCCACCCAGTCCCGCCAGCCCCGAACCGGCGGCAAAGGTGATCGCAAAGACGGCATCGACGTCAATACCAAGCCCGCGGGCCACCCGCTGGTCGTCGACTGCGGCGCGCAGCCGGCTGCCGAAGCGCGTGAAGACGAGAATGGATTGCAGCACGACAACCAGCACGCCGCACACGAGAATGACGAACAGGCGGTACACGCCGATGCTGACCCCCAGCACCTCGAGGCGCCCTTGCAAGAAGACGGGCAGGCGGATGATCTGCTGTTGCGCGCCCATGGTGTAGTCCACGGCCGCAATCGACATGAACACCAGCCCGATGGTGAAGAGCACATGATCGAGGTGCGGGCGGCTGTAGAGCCAGACATAGAGTGTGCGTTCCAGCAGCAGGCCGATCAGCGCCGTGATGGCAAAGGCGATGGGCAGGCACAGCAGGAACGGAACGCTGGCACGGCTCATCAGCAGCACGGTGATGTAGCCGCCGGCCATCGCAAACGCGCCATGCGCCAGGTTGACGAAGTTCATCAAGCCCAGCGTCACCGCCAGCCCGCAGGCCAGCACGAACAGGATCATGCCGTAGGCGAGGCCGTCGAAGAGGATGGTGAGCATCAGACCCGATTCACGCTACCTACTTCTTCTCCTTGCCGGGGTCCCTGACGGCTTCGAAGGTGGCGAACTCGACATTGTAGAGCTCGCCGTCGACGCGCTCGACCTTGCGCACATAGACGTTCTGCACGATGTCGCGGGTTTCCGGGTCGATCGAGATCGGCCCGCGCGGGCTCATCCACTGCATGCCCTTCATGGCATTGACCAGGGCCGTCCCGTCAGTATTGCCACCTGTCTTCGCCAGCGCCTGGTAAATCAGGTGCATGCCGTCCCAGCCGCCGACCGACATGAAGTTCGGCCGCATGCCGTTGGTGGCCTTGCGAAAGGCCGCGACGTAGGTCTTGTTTTCCGGCGAGTTGTGCGCCGCCGAGTAGTGCATGCTGGTGATGGTGCCCAGCGCCACGTCGCCCATGTCGTTGAGGATGTCGTCGTCGGTCACGTCGCCGGGTCCGATCAGCGTGATTCCTGCCTTGTCCAACCCGCGCTCGGCGAACTGTTTCATCACCGCGGAGCCGGCGCCCGACGGCACGAACACGAACAGTGCATCCGGCTTCGCGTCGGCGGCCCGCTGCAGGAAGGGCGCGAAATCGGGATTGCGCAGCGGCACGCGCAGCTTCTCGGGCACCGTGCCGCCGCCCTTGGTGAAGACCTCGGTGAAGGTCTTCTCGGCATCCAGGCCGGGACCGAAATCGCTGACCAGCGTAACGACTTTCTTCAGCCCGTTCCTTACGGCCCAGTCGGCGATCGGTAGCGTGTTCTGCGGCAGGGTGAAGCTGGTACGCACGATGAACGGCGAGCGCTCCGTGATGACCGACGTGCCGGCAGCCATCACGATCTGCGGTACTTTGGCCTGCGTGGCGATCGGCGCCGTGGCCAGCGCCGTTGGTGTCAGGCCGAAGCCGGCCAGGAACGTGACCTTGTCGTTGACCACCAGCTCTTGCGCCAGCCGCCGGGTGACATCGGCAACGCCGGTATCGTCCTTGACGATCAGCTCGATCTTCTTGCCGCCGGCGGTCGTTCCGTGCTGCGCCATGTAGAGCTTTACGGCCGCCTCGATCTGGCGTCCGGTCGAGGCAAAGGGGCCCGTCATGGGCAGGATCAGCCCAATCTTCACCACGTCCTGCGCGACAGCGCCGCCCGACATCAGTGCCGCCAGCACGCTTCCCAAAACGAACGATCTTCTGAGCATCACGCCCTCCCCGGCTGCCGGCGCCTTGTCACGGCAGCTTAGAATAGGGCACCAGGTGTGGAAAGCGCGGCCCGTGCGTGCTGCAATCGCAAAACGGGGAGGTGGCATTCATGCAGGCAGACTATGTGATCATCGGTGCCGGCTCGGCCGGCTGCGTGCTGGCCGACCGGCTCAGCGAGGACGGACGCGCGCAGGTCGTGCTGCTGGAAGCCGGACCGCGCGACCGGCATCCCTGGATCCATGTGCCGGCCGGAGTCCTGAAGCTGCTGCGTCATCCGGTGATCAACTGGAACTACACCGCCGAACCGCAGCCGGCCACCGGCGACCGGCCGATCCACTGGCCACGCGGGCGCGTGCTGGGCGGCAGCAGCTCGATCAACGGCATGCTCTACATCCGCGGCAACGCCGCCGACTACGACGGCTGGGCTCAGCGCGGCTGTCGCGGCTGGAGCTGGGACGAGGTGTTGCCGTACTTCATGAAATCGGAGAACTACGTATCCGGCGATGGCCCAAACCGCGCCAAAGGCGGTCCGCTCCAGGTCGAGGATTACCGTACCATCCTGCCGCTGACGCATCGCTTCGTCGAGGCCGCGCAACAGGCAGGCTTCGCGCTCAGCCCCGATCTCAACGGGCCGCAGCAGGAGGGTGTGGGCTATTCCCAGATGTCACGCAATGGCCGCTTCCGCGGGTCCACGGCCACGACGTTCCTGCGTCGTGCGCGCGGGCGCGCCAATCTTTGCATTGAGACCGACGCGCGCGTGGCGCGCCTGATTTTCGATGGCAAGCGCTGCACCGGCGTTGCCTTTCAGCAGGATGGCGTCATGCGCGAGATACGTGCGGCGCGCGAAGTGATCCTCTCGGGCGGCACAGTCAATTCGCCGCACCTGCTGCAAATCTCGGGTGTCGGATCAGCGGCACACCTGAAGTCGATCGGCGTCGAGGTCAGGCACGACCTGCCCGGTGTCGGCGCCAACCTGTCCGACCACTATTGTGCCCGCATTGCCCATCGCGTGAAGGACGCCGTCTCGATCAACCAGCTCGCGCGCGGCGTCCGGCTGGCGGGCGAGGTGGCGCGCTGGCTGACGACGGGACGCGGCGCGCTGACCTTCGGCGTCAGCAGCGCCATGGTGCTGGCGCGCAGCCGCGAGGGACTGGCCAGCCCCGATATCCAGCTCCTGTTTACGCCGGCCAGCTACGACAATTTGCGCTTCGGCGCGCTGGAGCGCGAAGCGGGCATGACCGTGGCCTGCTCGATTGCGCGGCCGGAAAGCCGCGGCACGATCATGGCCGTCTCGCCCGATCCGTTTGCGCATCCGGTGATCCGGCCGAACTATCTCTCGGCAGCAGACGATTTGCGGGTGCTGGTCGCCGGCCTGCGCCATGCACGGCGGATCTTCGAGGCGCCGGCGCTGGCGCGTCATTCCGCCAGCGAAACCGCGCCCGGGTCCGACGTGCGCACGGACGAGGCGCTGGCGGATTTCGGCCGCCGCACTGGTACTACTGTCTATCATCCCGTCGGCACGTGCCGTATGGGCGAGGACCCGCAGGCCGTGGTCGACTCACGGCTGCGGGTGCATGGCCTTGCCGGGCTGCGCGTGATCGACGCTTCCGTCATGCCGAGCGTCACGACCACCAATACCAACGCGCCCACCATCATGATTGCCGAGAAGGGCGCCGACATGATCCGCGAGGATGCGCGGGCCGCGTAAGCAGGGCCGGCCATCACATTGGCACGGGGAATGCAGGGACAAGATGATGTGATGGCCGCGGCATTGCGCGCGGCTGTTTCCTTCATCACGTGAGCCGCTATAGTCCGGCCCCTTTTGCGCAAGAGCAGTTTCGCGGAGCAGTTCATGGCGGCGTTTGGCAAGGCGCAGTACATCAGTCGTGTCGAGGATCAGCGGCTTCTGACAGGCACCGGCGGTTTCGCCGACAATCTCTCACGGCCCGGCCAGGTCGAGATGGTGCTGGTGCGCTCGCCGCACGCGCACGCGAAGATCGTGTCAATTGACACGGCAGCGGCGAAGGCGGCGCCGGGCGTGGTCGCGGTCTTCACCTGGGCCGATATGGAGAAGGATGGCGTCGGCACCTTCGCATTTCCGGCGATGTTCCCGCGTCCCGACGGCCAGAAGCCCGAGATGCCGCCGCGCCGCTCACTGGCCCACGATGTGGTTCGTCATGTCGGCGAGCCGGTCGTTGCCGTGATCGCCGAAACACGAGCCCACGCACAGGACGCGGCCGAGCTGGTGGAGGTCGAATACAACATGCTTCCGGCAGTGGCCGACACGAAAGCGGCGCTGGCGGAAGGTGCGCCGCTGGTGTGGCACGACGCACCGGGCAACGTGATCGGTGTCAACCGCTTCGGCGACCAGGCGAAGACCGATGCCGCCTTCAGGGCCGCAGCGCATGTTGTGTCGCTGGAGATCGAGCACCAGCGGCTGATCGTCAACGCCATGGAACCACGCGCGGTGCTGGCCGAGTGGGAGTGCGATCGCATCGTGGTGCACATCGCCAGCCAGAACCCGTCCGTGACGCGCGATACGCTGTGCGAGACCATCCTGAACATGCCGAAGGAGACGGTGCGCGTGCTGGTGCGCGACATCGGCGGCGGCTTCGGCATGAAGGTGGGCATTCAGCCCGACGAGTCGGTGGCGGTATGGGCCTGCAAGGTGCTGAAGCTTCCGGTGAAGTGGCGGGCCGAACGCGGCGAAGAGTTCGCGGGCACCACCGCTGGCCGCGACCAGCTTCACAAGGCTTCCCTGGCGCTCGACAAGGACGGCCGGATTCTGGGCCTGCGGCTGGAGGCCTGGGCCAATATCGGCGCGTACCCGTCGCGGGCTGGTGTCGTGATCCCGTTGTTCGTCGGGCCCAAGGTCGTGACCGGCACCTACGACATCCCGACGCTTGATCTGCGGCTGGCCTGCGTGCTCAGCAATACGGCGACCATCGGCGCCTATCGCGGTGCCGGCAGGCCGGAGTGCATCCTTGATCTGGAGCGGCTGATGGACACAGCCGCCCGGCAAACCGGCATCGATCCCGCCGAGCTGCGGCGGCGCAGCTTCGTGAAGCCGGCGCAGATGCCCTACACCACGGCGATGGGCGAGAAATACGATTCCGGCGATTTCGACCTGTTCCTGACCAAAGTGCTGGAGGCCGCGGACTGGGACGGCTTTGCCGCCCGCAAGCAGGCGGCCGAGAAGCGCGGCAAGCTCTATGGTCGTGGCCTCGCGACCTACGTCGAGTGGACCTCGGCCAATGTGCTGAGCGAGATGGCGCATTACGAGGTGCTGGGCGGCGGCAAGCTGCGTATCTGGATGGGCACGCAGGGCATGGGGCAGGGCTTGCAGACCAGCTTCACACAGCTTGCCGCCGAGCTGCTGGGCATCGACGCCGGCAAAATCGAGATCGCGATGGGCGACTCCGACCGCGTCGGCGGCGTGGGCTCGATGGGATCGCGCTCGGCCTATATCGGCGGTTCGGCGGTGGCCGCCGGCACGCAGAAGCTGCTCGACAAGGGCCGCGAGCTGGCGGCGGATGCGCTTGAGGCGGCTGCCGGTGACATCCAGTACGAAGCCGGCAGCTTCCGTATCGTCGGCACGGACCGTACCATCGGCCTGTTTGAGCTGGCGGCGCGCCAGCCGGAGAAGCGCATCTTTATCGAGAACGTCAGCAGCGTGGAGGGCATCGCCTGGCCCAATGGCGCCCACGTGGCGGAGGTCGAGATCGATCCCGATACGGGCAAGGTCGAGATCGCGCGCTACACCACCGTGGACGATGTCGGCCGACCGCTGCACCGGCCCATCGTGTTCGGCCAGATCCATGGCGGCACGGCGCAGGGCATCGGCCAGGCGCTGCTGGAGGGTGCGGTCTACGACGCCGAAAGCGGGCAGCTTCTGACCGGCTCGTTCATGGATTATGCCATGCCGCGGGCCGATGACCTGCCGACGTTCAACAATGCGCTGGACGAGTCGGTGCCCGCCAAAGGCAATCCGCTGGGAGTCAAGGGTGTGGGCGAGTCAGGCACGGTGGGCTCCACGCCCACCATGCTCAACGCCATCATGGACGCGTTGTGGCCGTTGGGCGTGCGCAACATCCAGATGCCGGCCACGCCGCAGCGTGTGTGGTCGGCGATCCGTGAGGCGGCGGGCAAATAGGAGTCCCTACCGGCCTTTCAGCCGCTGGCGGATGCGCCAGTCCCAGGGCATTTCGAACTCGCTGGACCAGATGCCGCGGCGCGCTTCCTTCGCCTCGGCCTCGTCCTTCGCATAGGCGGTGGTTTGGCGCGCCATCACGGCCCAGCCGTTGCGCACCATCCAGCGCGAGAGGCTTTCGCCGCCCAGCGTGCAGTCGCCCACGACCAGGCGGCGCAGCTTGTCCTCGACGATCACGATGCAGCGCACCGTATTGCCGGTCACCAGCCGGTTGAGCGCGCGCGCCGCCTCCCGGCCGCAGGGCCAGGCCTTGCCGGCACGCTTGCACGTCTGCTCGAGGCCGGGCGCGTCGATGCCCCACAGCCGCACCCGCTTGCCCTGCACGGCGATGGAGTCCTCGTCGAGCCCGGACGCCATGCCCGACAGGATGGTCTCGGCGCGCGCCCAGGTAGCCGATGCGAGGCAGCAAGCAACAAGGGCGGCAAGAAAGGCAGGCTTCATCCGGCGACGCCGATCTGTGGCGGCTGCACCCGGCTGCGTCAAGCGGCAGACAAGCAAATCAAGCTATCGTTAAAGATGTGTTCTCAAAAGATTCCGATATTCACGTATATTTGCACAATTGCGATAGAACTACAGTAGTTTTGTGAACATTACGTCAATAGACCGCGAACAAGTAGCGTTTCGCAGTGCACTATTGCATGAACATTGGCAGAACGCCTAACCGCACCGTGAAGAAACCTGCGACCGGCGGCTGAGGAATCAGCCGCCTGCTCACTCAACGCAGCGGGCGATGCGAAGACAGAGGGCTAGTGGAGCGAGTCGGACCAGGCCTTCACCTGCCGCTCGGCCTCGTCCTTGGCGATGCCGTAGCGCTCCTGGATGCGGCCGACGAGCTGCTCGCGCTGACCGTTGATCTTCGCCATGTCGTCGTCCGTCAGATCTCCCCAGCGCTCTTTGCCTTGCCCGTCATCTGCTTCCAGTTGCCCGCGATGCGATCCCAGTTCATGTCATTCTCCTTCGCGGCATGTAGAGGTGCTGGTCGAACGAAACCGGCATGCTCGCGGTTCCTGTATCGGCCTGCCGTTCTTCGTGAGCCGAGAGGTGGAGCATCGCATTGAAGGCATCACTCTCCGTGCCTGCCCAGGCGGCCACCACCTTGCCATCCTTCCAGACCGTGAAGTCGTAGATGGCATTGATGTTGCGCGCCGGCAGGAAGCTGAACATCTCAAGCGGGCGGCGCCGGTCGAGCCAGTAATTGTACTGCAACGTGTAGTAGCAGCGCGGCGCACCCATCGGGTTCGTTTCCTCTCGTGTCACCGCTTGCGCCGCGCGGCTTTTGTCTGCCCGGCCTGCCGGCGCTTCACGGCCGCAGCTACCTCGCGGACCTGTCGGACCGCCTTGTCGGCCGGTTTCCCTGGCGCTGCCGGTCTTCCGATCAGAGGTTCGGTCGCGCCGCCGGGCACCGGTTCCGGACTGCCGATCGCCATGCGCCTCGCTGACGGGCCGGCCGGGGGTGGCTGCGGCGCGGAACCCAGCCCTGGCGTGAGGCCGGGTTGCTTCGCGGATTGCTCTTTCTTCATCTGTCCTCTCACCGTTCGTCGCGCAGCGGTAACGTCAGACGGGCGGAAGTGTTTCAGCGCAGCCGGGCTGCACAATCCCTGCAGTTAGACAGGCAGTAGCGTCTTCGGCCTTTTCGCGCAGTTTTGACCACGGGATGATGGCCATTCGGCCGGCCGCAGGAGTAGCCTCTCACCCAAGGACGAAGGTCCTTGCCACGGCATGTTCCCGCCAGAAGGGAATCATCGGACAATGAACGAGACCACTCTGTTCTTGCGGCCGGCGCCCTGGGGAATTGGGCCCGGCCCGAGGCATCTTCACTCCATCGATGAGGCGATCTCCGCCATCGAGATGTGGCTGGTGCTGACTCCGGATATCGTGCCCTGGCGCGCCTTGCGCCAGCGCATGCTGGTCGTGCTCGACATCCTGGAACGCGCCAGATCCGGCACCACCGAAGCCGATCTGGCGTCGGCAAAGCTGGCGCTGAAAGGCCTGGTGCGTTACGCGCGCACTGTGGAGCAGCGTCGGGGCGGCGCAGGGCAGGCGCCCACAGTTTTCAATCACGTCGCTCACTGAGCACACCTGCCTTCGCTGCGGCTGTCCGGAGGCAGATGGAGACAGATTGGAGACAGGTAGACAGGTGTGTGGGTGCTGTCGCGGAAGTGGTTGGAATTTGAAGGAGGCGTAATCTCCGGCTTGGACCAACAAGCAACAACCGGCGTTAGCGCGCCGGCGGAGATCACGCCATGACAACAGATAGCAC
>QOCQ01000010.1 GCA_003574685.1 Rhodospirillaceae bacterium SYSU D60007 | reverse complement strand
CTCCAGGGCACCGTCACGGATCCCGTCACAAACCAAAACGCTCGGCGTCCCGAAACCAGACCTAAGTCCAGTCCCGTTTCACCTGCGTCCTCGCTCGCGACAGTCCAGCACCAACCAGCCCCGAAAGGCATTCGCCCCCCGGAACCGGCAGCGCCAAAGCCGCCGCCAGCGTTTCCCTTCCTTCATACCTGTCCATAAAGCACCGGATCCTGCGATCCGTTTCCGATTGCATCGCGCCGCTTTCGCTTGCGTCCTGCCGTCGAGGAGCGCGCTTATATGGGCGCGACTCCGGAGTGTCAAACACGAAAACGCACTTCTGCGGATAACCGGAAACCATGACGCACCATCTTGCGACAGTGCTGGTTCGTGTCATCCGGGACGGAAGCGCAGCGGCGTCTGCCTGCATTCATTCTAGGGTGCCAGGCACCCGGCAGCCGTCGCCTTTCGCCTCAACAAAGATGGGATGGCACCGCCCGAATTCAAGCCCTGCGCGCGAGCACTCAAATGCGCGGCAGGCCCGATGTCGTCGAGTACTCGAAATGCAGCGGCTCATCGGGATGAACGCGCGGATAGATCGCGCGCGCCGCCATCGCAGTCTCGCTGAATCCGCACAGGATCAGCTTGAGCTTTCCGGGATAGGTCACGATGTCCCCCGCGGCATAGATGCCATCGACTGACGTAGTCCCGGTCGAGGGATCGACAGCAATCAGATTGCGCTCGAGGTTGAGGCCCCATGTGGCAATCGGCCCCAACTCCATCGCCAGTCCGAAAAAGGGCAGCAGGACATCGGCCTCGAGCCGCCGTGTCTCGCCTTCCAGCGTTGCCACGATCACGCCGTCAAGCCGGCCGTCGCGGCCCTCCAGCGCCTGCAACTGGTAAGGCACGACAAGCTCGATGGCATTCCCGGCTGCCAGCGCCTTCAGCCGCGCTTCGCTTTCTGGTGCCGCCCGGAACTTCGCGCGCCGATGCACGACCATCACGTGCGCGGCTACCTCCTGCAGCGACAGTGCCCAGTCGACCGCCGAGTCGCCGCCGCCGGCTATCACCACCCGCTTGCCGCGGAAATCCTCGCGGCGGGTGACGTAGTAGAAGACGCTCCGGCCTTCGTAGGTCTCGATACCGGCAAGCGGCGGCCTGTTCGGACCGAAGGCACCGACGCCCGCGGCGATCAGCACGGCCTTGCACGTGATCTCAACGCCGCGCGAGGTGGTCACGCACCAGCCGTCAGCGGTGCGCTCCAGACGCTCGACGCGTTGCCCCAGATGGTAGACCGGCCGGAACGGCGCCGCCTGGGCCTCCAGATTGCGCACCAGATCCGCCGCGTCGATCCGGGGAAAGCCGGGAATGTCGTAGATCGGCTTTTCGGGATAGAGCGCCGTGCACTGGCCGCCAACCGCGTCCAGCGCATCCACGACATGACAGCGCAGCCTCACCATGCCGCACTCGAACACAGCGAAAAGCCCCACCGGACCCGCACCAATCACCACGACGTCGGTAGCATGGCGGCTGTCGCTCATATGACCCCGCTTCCCGTGGGCGGAAAAACAAGACCCCCGATTCGACCAAATCGGGGGTCCTGGAATTGGTAGCTGGGGGCGGGCTCGAACCGCCGACCCCGGCATTATGAGTGCCGTGCTCTAACCAGCTGAGCTACCCAGCCCTGTGCGCCGGCTTGGTAATGTTCCCCGGGCGCAAGGTCAAGCCAGGATGGTACCGCCTCCCAGGATGCGGTCACCATCCACCCCGTCATAGATAACGCAGGCCTGCCCCGCTGCCACCCCGTACTCCGGCACATCGAACCGGACCTCCAGCGCGTCGCTCCCTGTTGCGGAATACAGGGTGGCGCCGCGCAGGGGCTGGCTGGAGCGCAACCGCACCCGCACCGCCAGCCCTCCCAGGCCGACCGGCTCATCACCAAGCCAGTTCACGGCACCAATGCGGATCGACGATCGGGCCAGCGCTTCCCGCGGTCCCACCACGACCTGCCGCCGGGCGGCATCCAGCCGCACGACATAGAGCGGCGCATTGTCCGTGCCTTCCCGCCCGTCGAGCCGCAACCCGCGGCGCTGCCCTACGGTGAAATGCACGATGCCGTCGTGCCGGCCGAGCACCTTGCCGTCAGTGTCAACGATGTCGCCGGGCTCGATCGCCTCCGGCCGCAGCCGCGCAACGACGCTGGCGTAGTCGCCGTCAGGGACGAAGCAGATGTCCTGGCTGTCGGGCTTGGCGGCGACCGGCAGACCAAGCCGATCCGCCAACGCGCGGGTCCGCGCCTTGCTCATGTCGCCGAGCGGGAAGCGCAGGAGATCAAGCTGGCTGCGTGTCGTGGCGTAGAGGAAATAGCTCTGGTCCTTGACGGGGTCTGCCGCTCGCCGCAGCTCTGGCCCACGCAGGCCGTCGGTGCGGCGGACATAGTGGCCCGTCGCCAGGGCGTCCGCACCCAGATCGCGCGCCGTCGCCAGCAGATCGCGGAACTTCACGGTACGGTTGCACGCAACACAGGGTATCGGCGTTTCGCCGCGTACATAGGCGTCCGCGAACGCATCGATCACGTCCGCCCTGAAGCGGCTTTCATAGTCGAGGACGTAATGCGCGATGCCCAACCGCGCCGCAACCTGGGCAGCGTCGTAGATGTCCTGCCCGGCGCAGCAGGCACCCTTGCGCGCCGCCGCCGCACCCTGGTCGTAGAGCTGAAGGGTGACGCCCACGACATCAAAGCCCTGCTCCTTCAGCAGTGCCGCCGTCACGGACGAATCGACCCCTCCCGACATGGCGACCACCACGCGGGTCCGCGACGGCTGCTTGTCGATGCCGAGGCTGTTCATGCGCTCCGTATAGGCCGGAATGCCGCCCGATCAAGGGCGACTTCAGCGCGCCGGCGGTTGTGTTTCGTCCCGCGCCAGGCGGGTTTTGCCGCCACCCTCCAGGACCATCACCCTGTCGCCGGTCTGGAGATTGGCCTCATTGGTCTGCACGACGTTGATGACGGAACCATCGTCCATCTGCACGTGAAAGCGCGTGGCACCCCCGCGCGTCATGCCCCGTTCCACGGCATTGCCGGCGAGCGACCCGATGATTGCCCCGCCAACTCCGGCCAGGATGCTGCCCGTCCTGCCGCTCGCCAAGGATGCGCCGAGCGCGCCGCCGGCAACACCCCCACCTAGCGCGCCAAGGCCCGAACTGGACCCGGAAACCGGCACATCCTCTACAGCGATAATCCGCCCCGACGCGACCTGGCCGCTGCGCTGCAGCTCCGAGGGCTTATAGGTTTCGCCGGTGTGAGACGGGCCGCACGCAGCCAATGACAGGCATATCGCCGCCACCAGGACTGGCGTGCGCACGATCACCCTGAAGCTCATCGAAATCTCCCCGACTGGCGCCGAACCTGCCTCACGAATGGGGCAGCAATCGGGCACTCACTTCTACCTCAACCCCTCTCCTCGATCCAAGCCATCTGGATGGCTTCAAGGATCTTTTCATTCGAGCGGCCAGGGTCATCCTCGAACATGGGCAGTTCGGTCACCCAGCGATGGAGATCGGTGAAACGCAAATTGACGTTGTCAGCCTCGGGGTGGCGCTCCTCAAGCTCGATGGCGATGTCCCGCACGTCGGTCCATTTGAGCTTGCGCATCGCCGTCTCCCTATTTGTCGACCATCATGTTGCGGGTCGCCGCCGGGAGCCTGACGGTCAGGCCATCGAGCTCCGGCGTCATCTTGATCTGGCAGCCCAGCCGCGACGTGTGAGTCAGCCCGAATGCGAGGTCGAGCATATCCTCCTCGTCCTCGCTTGATCCCGGCAGCTTGTCGTACCACGCCTTGTCAACGATCACATGACAGGTCGAGCAGGCCAGCGATCCCTCGCAGGCACCTTCGAGATCGATATTGTTGCGGTGCGCGATCTCCAGCACGGACAGACCCAGCGGCGCGTCGACCTCCTTCCTGTTTCCGTTCTTCTCGATGAACACCATCTTCGGCATGACAGACTCCGCGCGGCGACGCCCGATGCGTCAGCCGACCTTCGACTCAAGCTGGTCCAGCGACAGACCCGACAGTGCCGAGCGGACACCGCGGTCCATGCGCCTTTCAGCGAATACCTTGGAACGTTCCTCCAATGCCTGCGCAGCGGCGGTGATCGCGTCGCGGTCGGTGCCGGCGATGGCCGTCCGCAGGCGGCCCATGTCGCCTTCGAGTTCGCTGCGTTCAGCGCTTGTCAGCAAGTCGCCATCGGCTGCCAGGGCAGCATCCAGGGCCAGCAGCAGTCGCTCCGCCTCGACGCGCGCCTCGATCAGAAGCCGCCCCTCCATATCCTGCTGCGCATGTTCCAGGCTGTCGTAGAGCATGCGCGCCATGTCGTCTTCCGAGATGCCGTAGGTCGGCTTCACCTCGACGCGCTGCGTCACGCCGGTGGTCTTTTCCTGCGCGGCCACGGTCAGCAGACCGTCGGCATCGACCGTGAACGTCACGCGGATGCGCGCGGCGCCTGCTGCCATCGGCGGAATGCCCTGAAGCTCGAAGCGCGCCAGGCTGCGGCAGTCTGCCGCCATCTCGCGCTCGCCCTGCACCACGTGCAGGACCATGGCCCCCTGCCCGTCCTGGTAGGTGGTGAACTCCTGCGCCAGCGACACCGGTATGGGCGTATTGCGCGGTATCACCTTTTCGACGATGCCGCCCATGGTTTCGATGCCCAGCGAAAGCGGCGTCACGTCCAGCAGCAGCGTATCGGACCCGACCGTCAGCGCCTCGGCCTGCAACGCGGCGCCCAGCGCCACGACCTCGTCCGGATCGATATCCGCCAGCGGCGGTTTACCAAAGAGCCTGCCGACCCGCTCCCGCACCAGCGGCACGCGCGTGGAGCCGCCGACGAGCACCACGCCGCGCACGTCGGATGGCTCGATGGCTGCATCCGACAGGACCCGGGCACAAATGCCGATGGTCCGATCGACCGGGGGAGCGATCAATGTCTCGAAGGCAGTACGGTCGATCGCGAAGGTCGTGGGTTGACCGCCGAGATCCAGAACCAGCTCGGCCCTTGCCGCTGCAGTTAGTGCTTCCTTGGCGCGCCGCCCTGCCATCAACGCGGTCTTTGCCTCGTCCGGCTTCAGGACGTGCGATGCGCCACGCGCCGCCATGCTGGCCAGGGCATGCTCGACAAGGGCCCGATCGAAATCGTCGCCGCCCAGTGCCGAGTCACCGCCGGTCGCCAGGACCTGAAAGACGCCCTTCTCCAGCCGCAGCAACGAGAAGTCGAAAGTACCGCCACCCAGATCGTAGACGGCGTAAATACCCTCGACGTCCTTGTCGAGGCCGTATGCCAGTGCCGCGGCTGTCGGCTCGTTGACCAGCCGCAGAACTTCGAGCCCGGCCAGGCGCGCCGCATCCCTCGTGGCGGTGCGGGCGGCGTCGTCGAAATATGCCGGCACCGTGACCACGGCCTTGCCGATGGCCCTGCCGAGTGCTGCCTCTGCCCGTACCCGCAACGCCCGCAGGATATCGGCCGAGATCTCCACCGGAGTCAGCGCGCGCCCGCCGATGCGCAGCCGCACCATGTCCGTCTCGCCCGTACCGGGCTCCACTGCATAGGCGCGGACACCGGCAATCGCCGCCACGTCGGCAGCACCGCGGCCCATCAGGCGCTTGATCGAGGAGACAACGCGGTGTGGTTCACCGGTCAGGTGCGCCAGCGCAGCACCGCCGACATCGGTCTTGCCATCTGCTCCGTAATACACCACGGACGGTACCAGTGACGTGCCGTGGTCATCGCGCAGCGCTTCCGCCCGGCCCTCGCGCGCCACGGCGACCACCGAGTTCGTGGTTCCGAGATCAATGCCGATGGCCAGCGTGTCCTCGCCGGCGTGCGGCAAGGGCGTCGTGCCCGGCTCATGAATCTCAAGCAGCGTCATGGCTCGGCCCTGACCATGCTGAACCGCCTGGCCCGCGCCTCTTCAGTGAACTTGTCGAGATAGGCAAGGCGCAGGATCGCCGCGCGGATCGCGGCCTTGTCGGTAGCCGCAAACAGGGCCGACAAGCTCTGCAGCACATCGTTCCGCTCGCCCGCCGCGTCATTAGCGAGCTGCTCCACCTGCGCTGGCGTTGCCGCTTCCACGAGCGCCTCACGCCGCTCCATGGCCTCCATCAGCAACTCCGGATCGTCGATCGTGCGGCCCTCATCCGGCAGATCGACACCAAGGCTGCGGGCCAGGTAGCGCGCGCGGCGCAGGGGATTTCGCAGCGTCTCGTAGGCCTCGTTCAGCGCCGCGGCTTGCTGCTGCGAGAGGGCTTTCTCGCGCGCGGTCCGGCGCGCAAAGCGGTCGGGGTGAAGCTGCCGTTGCAGATCGAAGTAACGGCGGTCGAGCTGTGTCATGTCCACCTCGAACAGGCGCTCCAGGCCAAGCCGCGCGAAATGATCGACTTGCCCCGGCGGCTGCACGGCCCCGCAGGCGGTGCAGAAAGGCGCCGGTCCGGCCGTCCGCGCGCCGCACGACCAGCACGTCGCGCCGGTCGCAGAGGCCGTCGCGGCCGCGGTGGGATTGCTCATCAGCCCGTGTCCGGACGATCGCCTGTCGCCGGCCTCTCTTACACGTGGAAGGATTCGCCGCAGCCGCAGCGGCCTTTCTCATTCGGGTTCCTGAACACGAACCCGGCTTTCAGTTTCTCCTCCACGTAGTCCATCTCGGTACCGATCAGGAACAGAGTCGCTTTCGGGTCGACCAGCAGGGTGATGCCCTGCGCCTCGACAACCTCGTCCTTCGGCCCCTTCTCGTCAGCGTATTCGAGCGTGTAGGACAGGCCCGAGCATCCCTTGGTGCGCACGCCGATGCGTACGCCCGCGGTCGGCTTCCCGCGCTGCGCGATCAGGTCGCGAACGCGCGCTGCCGCCGCTTCCGTGATCTTCATCAACTGCGGCCGCGGCCGCGCCGGACGCGGCGCGGCCGGCTTCGGCGCTGCTGGCACTGTCTCCACGCTCATCCCGTTACTCCGCGGCGGCTGGGACTTCCCCGGTCTTCGGCCCCTCGGCGCCTGCCACCTTCTTCCCGGCCTTGGCACGGTAGTCGGCAATCGCTGCCTTGATCGCATCCTCTGCCAGGACCGAGCAATGGATCTTCACCGGCGGCAGCGCCAGGTGCCGGGCGATGTCGGTGTTCTTGATCGTACCGGCCTCGTCGAGCGTCTTGCCCTTCACCCACTCGGTCACCAGCGAGCTCGAGGCAATGGCCGAACCGCAGCCGAACGTCTTGAACTTGGCATCCTCGATCAGCCCCTCCGGGCTGACCTTGATCTGCAGCTTCATCACGTCGCCGCAGGCCGGCGCCCCGACCAGGCCGGTACCCACATCGTCAGCGCCCTTGTCCAGCGAGCCGATGTTGCGCGGGTTCTCGTAGTGGTCGATCAGCTTGTCGCTGTAGGACATGGCTTGCTCCCTTGCGTCATGTGTCCGCGATCAGCGGGTCAGTGTGCTGCCCACTGGATCGATTTAAGATCTATGCCCTCCTGAACCATCTCCCACAGAGGGCTCATCTGCCGCAGCCTGTTGACGTGCTTCACGATGTCTTCGACGGCCGTATCGACCTCCTGCTCGGCCGTAAAGCGGCCGAAGCCGATCCGCAACGACGTGTGCGCCAGCTCCTCCTCGACACCAAGCGCGCGCAGCACATAGCTGGGTTCCAGCGAGGCCGATGTACAGGCCGAACCCGACGACACCGACAGCGACTTGATGCCCATGATCAGCGACTCGCCTTCGACAAAGGCGAAGCTGATGTTGAGGTTGCCGGGAATCCGCTGCTCCAGGTCGCCGTTGACATAGGTGTTGCTCAGCTTCTCGTTGATGCCGTCAAGGAAGCGCTGGCGCAGCTTCAGCAGCCGCGCCGCCTCGGCCTCCATCTCCTTGCCGGCGATCTCGCAGGCCTCGCCGATGCCGACGCACAGCGGCGTGGGCAGCGTGCCCGAGCGGAAGCCGCGCTCCTGTCCGCCGCCGTCGATCAGCGCCACCAGACGCACGCGCGGCTTGCGGCGCACGTAGAGCGCTCCGATTCCCTTCGGACCATAGATCTTGTGGCCGGAGATGGACATCAGGTCGATGTTCATCGCCTCGACGTCGAGCGGAATCTTGCCGACCGCCTGGGCTGCGTCAGTGTGGAAGAAGGCGCCCTTCTCGCGGCAGATCGCACCGATCTCCTTCAGCGGCTGGATCACGCCGATCTCGTTGTTCGCCGCCATCACCGAAACCACGGCTGTCCGGTCGGTAACGGCGGTCCGCAACTGCTCCAGATCGATCAGGCCATTCTGCTGAACCGGCAGGTAAGTGACCTCGAAGCCCTCCTGCTCCAGGTGGCGGCAGGTATCGAGCACGCATTTGTGCTCCGTCACCACGGTCACGATGTGGTTCTTGCGATCCTTGTAGAACCGCGCCACGCCCTTGATCGCGAGGTTGTTCGACTCGGTGGCGCCCGACGTGAAGATCACTTCCTTCTCGTCGGCGCCGATCAGTGCCGCCACCTGTGCGCGCGCCCTTTCGACCGCGGCCTCCGCTTCCCAGCCGTAGCTGTGGCTGCGCGAGTGGGGATTGCCGAACTTCACGGTGAAGTAAGGCATCATCGCGTCCAGCACACGCGGATCCATCGGAGTCGTGGCCTGATAGTCGAGATAGATCGGCTGATCGTTGCGCCGCAGTCCGCTCATTGCGTTCATGGTCAACTCTCCAAACTCATGCCGCGGCCGCTGCCGGCCGCGCCGCCGGACAGAGCCGGCGGTAGATATCGCTCCAGGCCGCGACGCATCGCCTGACATCGGCAGCGGTCGTCGTCCAGCCCAGGCTGATGCGCAGCGCCGACCCGGCCAGCGCCTCGTCCGCGCCCATTGCCTTCAGCACATGCGAGGCGCGCACCTTGCCCGACGAACACGCCGCCCCGGCGCTGACCGCAATGCCCGCAAGATCGAGCGCCATGAGCTGCGTCATGGCCGCCACGCCCGGCATCGCCACACAGGACGTGTTAGGCAGACGCGCGGCCGTTTGCCCAAAGAACTGGGCAGCGGGCCCAGCCAGGGCAAGCTCGCGCTCCAACGTGTCGCGCATCTCTGCCAAGGCCGCCATCCAGGGCAATTCCTGCGCGGCAATCCGCGCGACAACCCCAAATCCGACGATGCCCGCCGTATTCTCCGTGCCCGCGCGCCGGCCGCGCTCCTGTCCGCCCCCACGCTGGGCAGCGGCCAGCGGCGCGCCGGGACGCAGCACGATGGCGCCGACTCCCTGCGGGCCGCCCAGCTTGTGTGCTGACAAGGTCAGATAGTCGACGCCCAGAGCCGGCATATCCACGGGGATCTTGCCGGCCGCCTGGACGGCATCGCAATGAACCAGTGCCCCGGCGGCCCGGGCAAGGCGCACCACCTCGGCCAGCGGCTGCACGACGCCGGTTTCGTTGTTGGCCAGCATGACGCTCACGAGGGCCGGCTCGCCCGGCTGCGTCAGCAGCCGCTCCAGCGCCGCGAGATCCACCACGCCGTTGGCCTTGACAGGTGCAACCTCGGCGTGCGGCAGCGCCTCGCGCACACTGTCATGCTCGATCGCCGAGATGATCACCCGCGCGCGGCCGGCACCCTTCAGCACGGCGTTGTTCGCCTCGGTGCCGCCGCCGGTAAACACGATATCGGCCGGCCTTGCACCGACGAGCCCGGCCACGGCCTCGCGCGCCTCATCGATCCGTGCCCGGGCCGTGCGGCCGAACCCGTGCACCGAGGATGCATTGCCGACCATGCGCATGGCCTCGCCCATCGCCGCGATGGCCTGGGGGCGCATCGGCGTTGTGGCGTTGTGGTCAAGGTAGATGCGATCGGCCATGGCCAGCCTACTCCGCCGCCACGGCGTTGGCGGGGCCGGGCGCGTTCGCGGGCGGCATGGGCGCGTCGGTGCCGGCATGTGTTCCGTTGAAGGCGCGCGCCGTACCCAGGACGCGCTTTTCAACGACATCCAGCAGGGTGACCGAGCTGAGATAGAGATGAATCTGGTTGCCAAGCTCGGCCCACAGGTCATGCGTCAGGCAACGCGACTTGTCGCTATGGCAGCCCAGCGGCGAATCGGTCTTGCACCGTGTCGCCTTGATCGGCTCGTCCACCGACAGGATGATGTCCGAAATCCGCGTCTCGCCGGCGGCGCGGGCCAGCCGGTAGCCGCCGCCAGGCCCGCGGACGCTCTTGACCAGCCCGCCACGGCGCAGGCGCGCAAAGAGCTGCTCCAGATAGGACAGCGAGATCTCCTGCCGGGTCGAGATATCAGCCAGCGACACCGGCTTCTGGGCGCCATTGCGCGCCAGATCGACCATGGCCATGACAGCGTAGCGTCCCTTGGTGCTCAGCTTCATGATCAGTCTCCATCCGGTCCGGAAGCCCTTCGGCGGGTCCGCACCGCAGGGGAAATCGGCTGCTCCGCGATCATCTTGAAATCGCTCTTGAAATCGCGCTATCCGCCCCCGATAGTGCCGGGTGACACGAACTCTCGGCGTCAAGCACCGGTTGTTGACACTGGATATAGAAAGCCCGAGCGCGCGGGTCAAGTTTCCAGATCAAGTTCCTGCTTGGCAAGAATTTGGTGTCCGAGCATGGGCCTCGGGTATTTTGGCAGAAGCCGCAGATAAGCGGCAGCTTGGCAGGTAGGGCGAATGCCTGACGTGATCTACACTGGCCCGGATGGACGTCTGGAGGGCCGATACCACCAGAGCAAGGAAAAGAACGCGCCGATTGCGCTCATGCTGCACCCCCATCCCCAGGCGGGCGGCAACATGAACAACAAGGTGGTGTTCACCCTTTTCCATGTGTTCGCCACACGCGGCTTCTCGGTGCTGCGCTTCAATTTCCGGGGAGTCGGCCGCTCCCAGGGCACGTTCGATAACGGTCTGGGGGAGTTGAGCGATGCCGCGGCGTCGCTGGACTGGCTCCAGAGCATGAACCCGGATGCCCGGGCCTGCTGGGTCGCCGGCTTTTCATTTGGCGCCTGGATCGGCATGCAGCTCCTGATGCGCCGGCCGGAGATCGACGGATTCATCTCGGTGGCGCCGCCCGCCAACAGCTACGATTTCGCCTTCCTTGCGCCGTGCCCCTCCTCCGGTCTGATTGTGCATGGTGACCGCGACGAGGTCGTGCCCGCCGCCGACATCGCCAAGCTGGTCGCGCGGCTGTCGCAGCAGAAGGGCATCACCGTTGAATCCCGCACCGTGAAGGGTGCCAACCACTTCTTCCACGATTCTCTCGACAAGCTGGCTGTCGAGGTTGACCGGTACATCGCGCGATCAATGAAGGAAGAGCCGAAAGTCTCTGAAAAATAACACTAAACTTTATAGAGCTTGCCGCCAGTTTGCGGCGAGGGCACGCCCGTCGTCGTGGGGAAGCTGAGCGGCAAACCCCGGATGCTGCGGATGGCGAGGAACCCGAATGCCTGGCCTTCGATCGCATCGGCGTGCCAGTCCATATCTTCAACTTTTATATTAGAAAAGCTAATTAAGTTGTTGATTATACTATTATTCTTAGACCCACCGCCGCACACAATCCAACCCGTGGGGCGCTGCGGCATGTGAGCCAAGGCCGCCGTTGCCGCCGCGGCGCAAGCGGCGGCCAAGGTCGCGGCTCCGTCTGCCAAGGGCAGTTGAAGATCAAAGGAAAAATCATTTCTATCGAGTGATTTTGGTGGCTTTCTTAAGAAATAAGATGAGCTTAAAAGCTGATCGATCCAGGATTCGTCCGCACGGCCTGCCGCCGAAATCTGCCCGTCCTGGTCGCAGGATCCGGCCCCATGGCGGCGAATCCAGTCATCGAGAGGAGCGTTTCCCGGCCCCGTATCGAAAGCCAGCAGTGCCCCGTCCTCACCGACCCAGGTCACGTTCGCGACCCCGCCGATATTGAGCACTGCCACCGGTAACCGCACCCGGCCTTGCCGCACGGCTTCCCGAACGAGGGCCTGGTGGTAGACCGGAACGAGCGGCGCCCCCTGCCCGCCGGCTGCGACATCGGCCATGCGGAAATCAGCCACGACCGGGATGCCAAGCTGGCGGGCCAGCCACGCGGCGTCGCCGATCTGCCAGGTGAAGCGGTTCTCTGGCCGGTGCGTGATGGTCTGGCCATGAAAGCCGATCACGTCGATGCCGCGGCGTGCCTCTTCCGGCCAGTCCCGGAAGAACGCAGCCACAGCGTCGCGATGCGCTTCCGTCACCAGCCGTTCCGCATGCCGCGTGCAGGACGACGGTGTAACCGCGGCGAAGACGCGCCGTACAGCTTCGCGCACTCCCTCGTCATAGGGCACGGTGAGCCAGGGCCCCAGTGCCCGGATGGCTTCGCCGTCGGTTTCGATCAGCGCCACGTCCACCCCGTCCAGCGACGTCCCGCTCATCAGCCCGAGCGCCCGCAGCGGCACGCCCGCCCGGGCGCGGCTCAGCAGATCTGCCGGCATCGGCCGCAATCCCGCATGTCGTTTCTCTCCCCGGGCGAGCCGCGTTGTTCGCGGACCCGGCCTCGTGTTACAGCAGCGCCCCGCCGCCGGGCAACCGCGGACAAAAGACAGACACGACCGGGAAGATGTCGACGTTCAGGTCCGACTTCATGCGCATCGTGCACGAACGGGGCATGGTGCATCAGTGCAGCGACAGCGAGGGGCTCGATGCGCTTTTGGCGTCGGGCAGCCGCGTTGCGTACATCGGCTTCGACTGCACCGCCGACTCCCTGCACGTCGGTCATCTTCTGCAGATCATGCTGCTGCGCTGGTGGCAGAAGACCGGCCACAAACCGATTGCGCTGATGGGCGGCGGCACCACCAAGGTCGGTGATCCCTCCGGCCGCGACGAGACGCGCCAGCTTCTGACCAGCGAGCAGATTGCCGCCAACATGGCGAGCATCCGCCGCGTCTTCGCCAACTACCTGCGCTTCGGCGACGGGCCCGGCGATGCGGTCATGGCCAACAACGCCGATTGGCTCGACACGCTGCTCTACATTCCGTTGCTGCGCGACGTGGGACGCCATTTCTCGGTCAACCGCATGCTGACGATGGACTCGGTGAAGCTGCGGCTGGAGCGCGACCAGCCGCTGACCTTCCTCGAGTTCAACTACATGATCCTGCAATCCTACGACTTCGTGGAGCTGTGGAAGCGCCACCACTGCATCCTGCAAATGGGCGGCTCCGACCAGTGGGGCAATATCGTCATGGGCGCGGATCTGGGCCGCCGCATGCTCGGCGCGGAGCTGTTCGCTTTGACATCGCCGCTGCTGGCCGCCAGCTCGGGCGCCAAGATGGGCAAGACCGCGGCGGGCGCCGTGTGGCTGAACGGCGAGCGCCTCTCGCCCTATGATTTCTGGCAGTACTGGCGCAACACCGAGGACGCGGATGTCGGCCGCTTCCTGCGCCTGTTCACCGAGCTGCCGCTCGCCGAGATCGCACGACTGGAGAAGCTCGCGGGCAGCGAGATCAACGAGGCCAAGAAGATCCTCGCCAACGAGGTCACGGCCCTGTGTCACGGCGCCGCGGCGGCGGCACAGGCGGCCGAGACGGCACGCCAGACCTTCGAAGAAGGCGCGCTCGCGTCTGACCTGCCAACCGTGCAGATTCCGCGCGCCCGGTTGCAGGACGGCGTAGCGGCCTTCGAGCTCTTTGCGGACGCCGGGCTTGCTGCAAGCAAGGGTGAGGCCCGGCGCCTGATCAAGGGCGGCGGCGCGCGCGTCAACGACGTGACGGTGACGTCCGACACGCAGCCGGTGACGATCTCCGATGCCGGTTCCGACGGCATCCTGAAACTCTCGGCCGGGCGCAAGCGCCACGTCCTGGTGCGCGCCGTCTGACTTCCTACGGGCGCGGGGATACGCGGACTGCTGCCTGCGTATGGACAGGCGGGAGTTTGATCCCGCCCCTCGTCTGAAGGAGTTTCCATGTTCACCCGAAAACACCTGATCGTCGGCCTCGTTGCCGGTGCAGCCCTGGCCGGCAGCGCGGTCGCCATCGCGCAGACGGCGCCGAAATCCGAGCCGGGCCCACACGGCGACAGACGACAGGAAATGATGCAGCGCTTCTGTGCCGACATGCCCGCCATGGTGGCTGGCCGGCTGGCCTATGCCGAGGTGAAGCTCGGCATCACCGAGCAGCAGAAATCCGCCTGGCAGACCTTCATCAGGGACGTGAGGGCCGCAATCGAACCGGCGCAGAAGGCTTGCACCGAGCGCGCCACGGCAACGCGCCCCGCCACGCCCCCTGACGCCGCGGCACAACTCGCCGACCGCGAGAAGCGGCTTGGCGTGATGCTGGAAACCACCAAGGGCCTGCGCCAGGCCGTCGAGAAGCTGACGCCCACGCTCAGCGATGCGCAGAAGCAGGAGGCGGCCCGCATGGTGGCGCATATCGGCCACGGCGGCTTCGGCAAGAACGGGCATCGCATGATGCGTCACCACCGCCACCACGGCGGCGATGCCAATGCCCCGTCTTCGCGGCAATAAGACAGGTTCAGCGCCGGCGCACCTTCCCCTCCGGGGGAAGGTGCTCTTCAGCTAGCGCGTCAGGCGCTGGACTTCGCGGTCGACGGCGCGCTCCACAAGCTGCGGCAGGTTCTTGTCGATCCACTCCTGAAGCATCGGCCGCAGCATTTCCTTGACGATGTCCTCGAGCGTGCGATTGCCACCAACCGTGGGACCCGCATCCGGCGCCGCCACCGGCGGCTTGGCCTCCTCGACAGCACGGGCGAGGCGGTCCATGGCGGATGAAATCGGGTTACTGGTCATCGGCGTGCTCTCGGCAATGGTTTGTGCTGCAGGGGATGACGGCGCGGCGGCGGGCGGCGCTTCCCGCTCCGGCGATAGCGGCTTCGATGAGCGCCGCGAGGTGTCGAGATCGGGCTCGTCGACAAGGTCGGTCAACAGCAGCACGTCGTCATCGCGATGCGTTGTGCCTGGCTGCGCCGCCGGCCGGCCGATCGGCACGCCGACACCCATGGCGGGACCTGACGGCGCGGGGCCGCGCCCTTCGTCCTCCTGGATGATCTTGCGGATGGACGAGAGGATATCGTCCATCGAGGGATCCTTCTGCGGCTTGCCGTCACTCATGCCCACCACCTCCGGCCGCGATCACTGGGTTCCCAGGCCGAACCAGGAATCGCGTACGTTCTTGTAGTACCGCTCCTCGTCGTAATATTCCACCGGCAGCCGGAGCTGGCGCGCCGTGAGCTGGCCGGTTTCGGCCAGCAGCGCGTAATGGCCTACCACGAGGTCGCGCCGTGCCGCTACCAGCTGGACCTGTGCATCAAGCAGCTCCTGCTCGGCGTTGAGCACGTCGAGCGTGGTGCGGGAGCCGACCTGCGCCTCCTGGCGGACGCCGTCCAGCGCCACGGCGGCGGCGCGCACCTGCGTTCCCAGGGACTCGACCCGCGCCCGCGCCGCATCGAACTGGCGATAGGCGCGGATGGCTGCCTCGGCCGACTGGCGGCGCGCCGAGTCGAGTTCATTCCTGCGCTGGCCATAGTTCTGCTTGGCGGCGCGCACGCGGCTGTACTCGCCGCCGCCCTGGTAGAGGGGCACCGTCAACTGGCCAACGATCGAATAGGAGTACAGGTGATCATTCTTGATCTGGTTATCGAAGCCCCGTGACACCAGGCCGACGATCTGGGCGGTGGGCAGCAGGTCGGCGATGGCGTTGTCGATGCCGTAATGGGCGCTGGTCACGCGGTGCTTGGCGGCGATCGTGCGCGGTGCGTTCTCGATCGCCAGCGCCACGGCCTGGTCTTCGCTGCGCGGAATCGTGCCCATGCGCGGCGCCTCCTGCAGCCGAGGGCCGGGCCGCTGGCCGACGACCCGCTGATAGGTGGCACGCGAGTTCGCCGCCTGTGCCTCGGCGGCGGTCAGGTCCGACTGCGAGCGGGCGAGCCGGGACTCGGCCTGGGACACGTCGGTGCGCGTCAGCTCGCCGACCCGGAAGCGTGCGTTCGTGGCATCAAGCTGTTCCTGCAGCACGCGCACGTTGTTGCGGCGCAGGTCTACCGTGGCATCATCGCGCACCACGTCGCTGTAAGCCGTTACGGCCGCGAGCAGCACGCTCTGCTCCCGGTCGGTGAGCACGGCCCGCTCGGCCCGCACGTCGGCTTCCGCGCCGCGTGTGGCCGCCAGCGTCTTGCCGCCGCGGTAAATCGGCTGGGTGACCGACAGCGCATAGGACCGGGGCCGCAGGTCCTGCGGGCGGCCAGCGCGAATCGAGCTGTCCTGGCGCTCGAAGCCGAAATCGGCCTGGCCACGCACCACGGGGCGCCAGCCAGCCAGCGCCTGGCTTACGGTTTCGTCCACAACGCGCAGCCGCGAACGCTGTCCCAGCAGGTCCGGGTTGGAATTGTAGGTGGAGACGAAAGCATCGGTCAGCGTCTGGGCATGGGCTCCGCCCGCTGGCAGGCCGGCCGCGGCAGCCAGCAGCCAGAGAGCAACGCCACGACGCAAGCGCGAGACGTGGGTACGCATACGCATCCTCGGCCCCCCTTCCACCGGTTGGCCGCAAAGCGCGCCCGCCGGTGCCGAATTGAGTCCTCCTAATAGCACATTTCTGCCCTCTCCCGCAAAATACCGCGGGCGCAGAAGCACCAGACCTTTCAGAAAACGAAACGGGCGGGCCGCTCGAAGCCGGGCAATGGCGGGGTTCCCGCATCGAACACCGGCCGCGAAGAGAAGATGCCGCCCACCTTGCGGCCCAGATGCGCCCGCCCGGGATAACCCGGCGTGCCGCCACCAACGATGGCGGCCAGCCGTCCGCGCTCGCCGAGCTGCTCCTTCAGGCTTTCGGGGATCGCCGGCACCGAGCCTTCGACCACGATCACATCATAAGGCGCACCGGCCGCATGGCCTTCCGCCAGCGGGCCGGTGACGACCGAGACGTTGGCAGCACCGAGGCCCGACAGGATCTGGCCGGCGCGCCGCGCGCGCTCGGGATCGGACTCCAGCGCCGTCACGGACTTGACCAGCCGGCCGAGGATGGCCGCGCCATAGCCCGGTCCGGCGCCGACCACCAGGGCGCGGTCCGTCTCCGCCGGCTGCGTAAGCTGGATCAGCCGCGCCAGCGCCATGGGCTCCATCAGGTAGCGGCCGCCGCCCAGCGGCACAGCCTCGTCGGCATAAACAACGGTGGCCCACTGATCAGGCGCGAAGCGTTCGCGCGGCAGCGCCGCCATCGCATCGAGCAGGCCGGGGTGGAGGATGCCATTGGGCCTGAGTTGCCCCTCCACCATGTTGCGGCGGGCCAGAACGAAATCGGTCGGCACGGTTGAACCCGCGACGGGGTGTGACAGCGAGGAGGACACGACAACCCGTTGTACTGAAAGGTGGCGCGGCGGTTATAGAACGCCGCGCGGCGGGCGGGCAACCTTGACCCCGCGCATCGCGGCGTCATATACCCCGCGGGCCAATCGCGCCGGCCCGATGGCAGAATGGCTATGCAGAGGACTGCAAATCCTTTTATGTCGGTTCGATTCCGGCTCGGGCCTCGCGATTGTCTCAAAAATCAATAAAGTAGCTCCCAGTGTCACACTCCTCCTTCCTATAGGATCATTAGGTTTTTCGGCCTGAGTGTGACACCGCTGCCATGCCTTCTGAGCACTTTTGCACGCGTGTACCTGCCAGATGGCGTGAGTTGCCCAGTGCGAGGGCAGTTGAAGATCGTAGCGATTCCGCAACTACAATCGCACCTTATGATGCCCTAGCTTGAGGTGCGACCCGCCCTGAGCGGCAACAGCCCAAACGTCGCTGCAGTTGCCAGGTCAACACCGCACATGTCGGTGTCGCGGCACTGCTTTCATTGAACGTCCGTGCTATACTCTTGTGGTCTCGCTCAGTCTGCCGCCGCCATGATCTCCATGTCGAACGTAGGCGATGGCGAGACCCGAACCCTAGACGCATCTAGTGATTGGAGCTGGAGATGAAGAAACTCGCCATCGTTGGCGCGTCGCATTTCGTTACCCGCATGTTCGAGGCGTGCGGCAACTACCAATGGGCTCGCGAGTTCTTGAAGAACTCGCTGGAGGCTGGAGCCACCAAGGTCGAATTCGGCATCGAGTGGCAGGCCGTCGAAAAGAATGGGGTCTACCGTCGGGTCATCTCCGACAACGGGAGTGGCATGACGGGTGAAGAGCTCCTGCGCTTTTTCTCTACTCTTGGGGAAGGCGCGAAGCGCATCGGGGGTGTCCACGACAATTTCGGGGTCGGCGCCAAGATCGCTTCGCTCCCGTGGAACCCGGAAGGCGTAGTTGTCATCTCGTACAAGCACGGCCGCCCGTCGATGATCCAGATCGAGCTCGACCCCGACAGCGCCGAGTACGAGCTCGCTGAATTCCAGACCGAAAGGGGCACCACCTACGTCATCAACCCAGCCGAGATCGCGTGGGGCGAGGACGTGAACTGGGGCATTGTCGCACCGGAGTGGGCGCGCCAGAATGGCACCACGATCGTGCTCCTCGGTAGCGAGGAGGCGCCAGACACGATCATTGGCAATCCCAAGGCCGGCGAGAACGCGATCAAGGGACTCTCGGTTTACCTCAACAGCCGCTTTTGGGACCTCACGCAGGTTGACGTCGTCGTTGCAGAGCTCCGCAGTGAGCGCAAGGCTCAGTGGCCCACCCACTCGCAGGATCGCGAGGACACACGCCGGCCGAACAACCGGCGCATTATGGGTGCGAAGCACTACTTGGCAGACATCCAGGCAAAGGACAGTAAGCTCGCTGCTTCCGACGTCGTTCCGCTCGACCAGAACCGGGCCCAAGCACATTGGTACCTGTGGGAGGGCGTACGCCCAGCAGTGGACTCCTACGCGAAAAAGTCCGGTTATATTGCTGTCAGGTACAGGGACGAGCTCTTCGAGCTCACTAGTCACAAGGCCCATTTCCGATGGTTCGGTGTGGCGGACGCGAAGGTGCAGCAGAACCTGTTCATCATCGTCGAACCCCACCTTTTCGATCCGCAGGTCGGCATGTGGGGCGTGCACCCGGACCAGAGTCGCAACCGCCTCATCTTTACTGGCAACGGTGACAAAGGCGCCGCCATTCCGCTCCCCGACTGGGGCTATGAATTTGCCGAGAACATGCCCGATGCGATTCGCGAGGCGATCCGGCAGGCCCGTGGGGAGGCGGCTGGCACACTAAATGATGACGAGTACCGTAAGCGTCTGCAGGACAAGTTCGGGACCCGCTGGATCACGACGCAGCTTGTGCAGCCTCCGCAGAAGCCCGAGACCAACGAGGCTTGGGGCAGTGCCACGCCGACAGACGAAACCGTCCAGGTTCTCGATCGCGATCAAGGTGGCGTCCGGAGCAAGCGCAGACGGAAGCGGCGCATCCACGTCCTGCACCTGCGTGCGATCCCGGGCGGCAATGGCCAGGGTGTCGAGCGTCAGGTCGCGGTCGACGTGCCACGCTTCCACTATGTCGGCAAGGACCAGTTCGACGAGCCGTGGCACCTCGCACAATGGGCTCCGGCCGATCCGGAGGGGCCGACCGTCTATATGAACCACGATTCCCCGATTCTCCTCGAAGCCATCAAGCACCACCAGGAACAGTACCCGGACGTGTTCTCCGAGGATGTCGAGAACATCGTGAAGAACACATACGGTGAGGTCGCGGTGTGCAAGATTGCGCACTCGCAAAAGCTAGCCAAGCATGTCGCCGAGCAAGACTTGGACGTGACGTATCGCTGCGAGACTGCCCTCACGATCGCGCTCATGGGTCTGCTCGCCGAAGAGAGCCTTATCGCACAACGTCTCGGCAGGCTCGGCCGCAAGAAGAGTGCCGCCTAGCCGAGTCGGATGTTCGCAACAGCTTCACCCTGGAGAACGCCTTCAGGGTGGGCCAAAGCGTGATGTGCCAAGCGCCTGATCACAGCCGGCGGTCAAGATTGCTGACGCTCTCCGGCCGAGGTTTGTCGAGCGCTTCTCTGATCAGACGCAGACGGGCCAACTGGCGCTGCAAGTCTTCCAGCATTTCTTCCTGGTGCGCGATGGTCTGCTCCAGGTTGATGATTTGTCGTGCAAGCCATTCCCGCGTGGTGATGTTGGCTTCGTTCGGATCGTCTTTGCGCCAAATCGCCTTCATGGTCCTGCCCTCGTTTTCCAATGGCACCTTGATCTGCAGAAGTTCACAATGTGCCCTCACGTTACTTCAATGTTTTCCCCGGAGAGATCAAATGCGTGCCATCCTGTTTCAGAACGGGCAATGGATCGTGGACGAAGACGGAGTCACCACTGCGGAGGACGCCGAGTCGGAGTATTGGTTCGAGGCGGATCGTCTCCTTGAGACAACCACGCGCGGCGGTACGACTTACTACGATTGGCCGGTACACATGGCCGAGAAGACGTGGGTTGATATCGAGGCGTTCATTGAGGCTTTCGAAAAGGCATTGGAACTCCTCGAAGGAAAATATAAATGGCCTGTTGATACCGCAATGCTAACCGCCAGTTTGGGCGTCGCCCGACGAATTGCGGACCAGACCCGCAGAGAGTCCCGTTCCTGATCCCTCCGTGTACTGGCCCGTAGCGCCTATCGGCCTTTGAGTCTCTCAGCCGCCGCACTCGACGGGACGCGCACTACTTCAAAGCTGCCCCACGTAGTTGAAGCGAACGAATGCATCCGAGGCGGCTTGCCTCGGATCGTCAGATTTCCGTCCGCGGTCAGGTGAACCTCAAGTGCTTCATAGGTCACCTCCGACGCTTGATGTTCGCTTTCGTTGACGCGCTGCACTGTGACTTCGAATGTGCGCTGTTCACTCATGCGCTACTCCTCGCCGTAGGTTTCGATCAGTAGCTTGAGGTTCTTGGGCAGATACGGCCAAATTTCGTTCGCGCCTTCGAAGAACCCGTGTTCTAGAGCAACTCCCCAGTATTGCCGGGCTTCCTCATAGTAGGGCACGGTAAGCCGCTTCATGAGTTCCACCACCTCACGGACATCTCGGCATCGTGGAACGTCCTTACCGTTCTTGTCATGCATCGGGCCGACATCGAGGAACGAAAATAGGACCGATGCATGCTCGTCAATGAATCCGTCAAGGTGCATGTCCATCAGGTCCGGATGATCTTCGTGGAAGTAGCACCCCCGTTTGCCACGGGGCGATGCCTGTGCATGGTGCACGATCTTGAACGAATGAGCCTTTCCGCCGTCATCGGACAACCATTCCAGCCAGCCGTCATCTGCCGAACGGATTACCTGTCCGCAGCGGTCGCAAATCCACTGTTTCCGGGGCGTCAAACGGGGCTCAGCCAATATTGTACCTCCCCCAACCCGGTTGTAGCCTGCCAATGATACTGCAACCGTCAGCGCTTCGGCCTTCGTTTCAGTCCACGTTCGATCAAAGGGGTGGAAACCCACCTCACCTGTTACACATAGAATCCCAGCCTAAAGGTGGTGTCACAAACTGCCGAAATTGGTCAATGAAATCAGGCAAATTGCATACCGAGTGCAAATCCGGCTCGGGCCTCCACGCACTGGCAAGTGAGAGCCGGCACCGCGCACGCGCACTGTCGCTGCTTTCCCCAAGCCGATTGAGCCGGCAGTCAATCAACCAGGTCCTCGATGCGCACCCGCAGTGCACGGGCCAGCGCCGTCATTGCAGCGACACTCCCGGGCTTCCTGCCGCTCTCGATTTCGCTCAGATAAGTCTTTGAGATGCCTGCCGAAGCCGCCAGTGCCGCCTGAGTGAGGCCACGATGCTCGCGCCATACGCCCACCGGCCGCTCGCCCCTGGCCATGCGCCTGACCATCGCGACCGGCAGATATTCGGTTTCACCGCGCCGCGCGGCGGCTTCGACGCGGCGGGCATGTTCGCCATCAGCGGCATCCAGCAGGGCGTCAAAGTCGGCACGCCGCAACGTCACGCTGTCAGCGCTTTCGGCGATCGGCTTGATGGCGTTCATTGGTACACTTCTCCACGCGGGCCAATGCGCGTTACCCGCATCTGCTGCGCCCTGGCATCGATGACATACACCGCCCGCCAGTCTCCCAGCCGGAAACGGAATGTATTCGCATACCCCACGAGCGGCCTGACATTAGGACGGCGGGCGAAAGGGTCGGCGGCGATCGCCTCCAGCCCGGCCAGCATTCTGAGCTGACGTTTCTCCGGAAGATCGCGAAGACGACGCGCCGCGGCCCTTTCGATGACCAGTTCCACATCTCATATTCGCTGATAGCGAACGCACCCGCAAGCCGCGATATTGCGTCAGCCGTCCCGAAAAACCCTTGCAAAGGCCCGGTGCTGTCGGCAAAAAGCCGGCCTCTCGCAACGGCGCCGGCTACGGGCGCCACGGGCGTGATCCGGAGTAGCTCAGTGGTAGAGCAGGCGGCTGTTAACCGCCGGGTCGGGGGTTCGAATCCCTCCTCCGGAGCCATCCTTCCTGGTCGCACGCGCGCAACTATGTAGAACCTCAAAGAACACTCTCGACATCCGTCCGCGCAAAATCCTGGCCTACGTAGAGCAGCCGGCATCCGTGTTGCCTAGCCACTTCATAGGCGAAGCAGTCCCCGAAATTCAGCGCCGCGGGATGGATGCCCTTGCCCCATTGCTCATAAGCCTCGGCGATCCGTCGCGCCGAGGCGAGCGACACGCTGATGATCTCAAAGCCAAGCTCGTCGATGAGCTGCGCGATTTCTTCGCGGACATTTCGCCGTGCCGCGACAATGAGCGCTTCGGCGACCGTACCGGCGGAGATCAGCAGACGATCTTCGGTTTCGAGCGCTGCGGCGAGGACATCCGCCTCGGGCTCGTTCAGAACGATCGCCATCAGCGCTGAGGTATCGACCGCGATCACCCGGGCAGACCGTCCTCACCATACAGGAAATCCTGGCTGCGCGCGGCGCTCGGGCCGGCAGTAGCCTTTCCGGCAGCAGAGACGCGGACAGATTGAAGCAAGGCTCTCCGGGACGGTGCGTCGGTCGCCTGCTTCACCGGTACCAGCCGCACAGCAGCATGCCCATGACGGGTCAGGATGACTTCGTCGCCCGCCTCGGCGCGCCGTACCAGTTCAGTGAGCTGCCCCTTCGCTTCAGTTACAGAGATCCGCATGTCGGCGCCCTTCGCCTAGTCCATCGCCTGCCTTTAGACTATTGTGTGGTCCATTTCAACGACCTCTCCTGCGCTTGGGGTAGCGAGCAGCACCACCCGCAAGCTTCGGTTCTTGTTGCCAGAGGAGCGCGCACCCTTCTCGATGGTGGAGCAGGCGGCTGTTGACCGCCGGGTCGGGGGGTCGAATCCCTCCGGAGCCATCCTTCTTCGCTGAGAGCGCGGCCGTAGAGCCTTAAAGACCTCTCGAAATCCTTCCGCGCGAAATCCTGGCCTACGTAGACCAGCCGACACCCACGCTTCTTTGCCACTTTCACAGGCGAAGCTGTCTCAGAAATCAGCGCCGCAGGATGAACGATTGCCATCAGCGCGGATGTATCGACGGCGATCATCCGGGCAGGCCATCCTCACCATAGAGGAAATCCTGGCTGGGCACAGCGCTCGGGCCGACAGCGGATATTCCGACCAAAACGGCCCGGACGTATTGGCGAATACGACTTGGCGCTTGCGTGCATGTCATAAGCGGACGGCTACTTCTCACTCCGCAGGTACGGGCTCGCCGGCGCCGCGTCTATCGCGGCCATCCTGCGCGCCGTGGCGCGGCTGGAACGCGAAGCCGGTTATGCTTTCCACGCGCAACCTTTCAACCCGCCGTGGCTGCTGGACGCGGGCCGCATGACGATTCTGGCGGCCGAACAGATGGCCCGCTCGCCGCGGCTCTATGGCGCCGGGATGCTGTGGCTGCTGGCGGACCTCTATCAGCGGTTGCCGGAAGTGGGTGATCTCGAGAAACCGCGACTCGTGGTCTTTATCGACGGAGCCCATATGCTGTTTGACGGCATGCCGGCGCCGGAGTCGGCCTGTATTTTTGCAGCCAGTCGCCTGCCGATTTGCCCGCCGTCATCCTCGGGCAGCTGCAACACCGCTTCCAGCATGCCCTGCGAGCCGTCACCCCGGCCGATCTGAAAGCCGTGCGCACGGCGGCCGAAACGCTGCCGACAAACCCCGCCCTGGACGCCGCCCGCGTGATCTCGACCCTGGCACCGGGACAGGCGCTTGTGACGGCACCTGTCCAGACCGTTAAAGAACCGTTCCCGATTTTTGAATCGATCTGCCTGCTGATTCTGACAGGCGGCATCTACTGGCTTTGGACGACGAAATATTTTTGGCCTGTTGTCATAGTGCTGGCGTTCCTGCTGGTTCGCGGCTTCCGGATCATGCGCCAGTAGGGTAAAGTCCAATACAGGAGTCAAAAATGACCGACACAACCGCCATGCCTGATGTCGAGCTGCGGGAACGGCTGGCGCACATAGACCAGATGTTGGCCGACCATGACCGCAAGCGGCAGGAGATTCGTCTCGCCCCCTGGCAGATGGCCTTAAGCGGCATGACGACGGGCGCGGCCCTGTTCGCGGCCGGCGCTGCTTTCATGAAGGTGATCGGAGCCTAGCGCCAGCGCAGCACCTGCTGCGACTGTCACGCCTGCTGTAGCATCTGATACGCCAGTGTGGCGTCCTCCCAATTCAAGCCCTCCAGCAACCTCCGACGATCAGGCGACGGCCGCGGCGGCAAACGCCGGGTCACCTCAAATCTCCGCGACGGAATAGCGGCAAACCCCAGGTGTCTTCACGCCGGGAATTGCACAGGCACGCGGGTGGTTGCGTGGGCTTCCCGGTGACGTGCATTCATGCTCGTCGAGTACCATCCCAGTCCTGTCCACAATCACAAACCCTGCGGCAGATGGAGCGAGGTCCAGAAGGCTCCCAACAGCCCCGGCTGCCCTGATCTCGAATGGCTGTGCAAGCAGCTCGACTATCCCGCGTTCGCCGTCGCGGCGATGGGGAAGCTCGTGGGTCCCGGCCTTGCCCGCGCGCGATTGCACATGCAGCACTACATGCGGGGTACGGGGAAGGACCTCGACCAGAGCGACTATCTCGGCAAGGTCTTGCGCGAAGACAAAGGCGTTCTGACGGCCATCGCCGAGAACATCCCCAAAGGCACGAAGAGCGGCATCTTTGCCAACAACTTCTTTCTCGACCAGGGCGCTTACGCCATGGAGGAAGGGCGGCTGGCCTGGGGCGGAATCTATCGGCTCGACTTCGAGGTGAACTTCACCGCAGGCACATTGCGTGTCTGGTTCATGGACCGTTACGAGTGGCATCCCTACTATCCCGGTCTCTATACGCTCTGTAAGGAGGACCTGCAGGACGGGCCACGGGAGACGAATTGCGTTCATGCCGCTTTCGTCGAGATGAAGTCGAAAGGCGCCGCGGACTATTGGATGTTCGGCGCCGCGACCGTACCGGCGAGCCTGCTGCCGGACAAGATCGGCCTCGTTCCGAAAGTGGTGAACTGGTAGCTGTCTCCCGCGAGCGGTGGCGCGCGTGGTGCTCTAGGGTGCCGCGCCCGCCTTGATTTCGTTGCCTCGCGCGTCGAGGACGGCGCCGCAGTTGCGGCAATTGTAGCCGCCCGCCAGTCCTTGCCTGATGCTGGATGGCTTGCGGAACATCGGCATCTCTGTGCCGCATTTCGAGCAGTGGATGGGCTCGCCGATCGGATAGCCCATCCGCCGCGCGATCCAGATCAGCAGCGGCGGCACGACAACCGCAACGACCAGCACGACAACAATCGGCAAGGCATCGAATCTGCCACTGAGCACAATCGGGAAGAGACCCGACAGAAGGCAGATGATGAACAACATGGCGTACGCGGCGGCGTAGTGCTTTGTCATCATGGGTAGTGTCTCCCCGGCTGTCTTGCTTGCGAATTACAGTCGTGCGCATTGCCCCAGGGCCAGCGTCGGCGTGAAGTCGGTCGTGCCGTCGTCGATCCAGGTGCTGTAGTTCGATTCCATGAAACGCAGCGTCTTGAGGTTGATCCGGAAATCCCCCTCGCTGCTGTTGCAGATCAGGCTGTCGCCATAGGCGAGCGCATCGGGGCAGGCATAGAGGACTCCCAGCTTCCCCGGCCGGGTGACGATCCAGCCTGTGCCCGGCGGCCCCGCCTTTTCGACGTTCTTCTTGAGGACGAGCTGGACGCCCCCCTTCATCTCGCGCGCCAGCCACTTCTTCGCCGGCTTGTTCCAGACAAAGCCGGTCAGCAGCGAATTCGTGCAGAGGTAGGTTTGCGCGGCCGCCGGACAGGCCGCCAACTGCCATAGAACCAGTGCGCCGCCCGCCAGCGCGATCTTCCCCATGCCGTGCCTCCCGGGGATCTCGCGTCCCTTGGCAGGCAGTGTAGCAAGGCAGACGATCGCCGGCCAGCGGCGCCCCTGCGCTCCCTGCTACACGCGGCGGCCCCTTGCAAGCTATACAACGTATATCTACATTGTATATATGGCTTGCCCCTCGCGCAAAGGTTCGGACAGTATGGTCACGATCCTCTCCGTGACAGCGCTCCTTCTGGTGGCGGTGACGATGGGCCTCTCGCTGGCCCATGCGCTGGAATTTCCGGGAAAGCTGCGGCTCGACGAGCCGACCTACCGTGCCGTGCAGGCGATCTATTACCCGGGCTTCACAATTGGAGGGCTTGTTGGCGAATTCGGAGGGATGGTCGCCCTTGTGGCCCTCCTCATACTGACCCCGACCAATGCTGAGCGGTTCTGGTGGATAGCCGCTGCCCTCGGGCTGCTCGTCGTTGGCCATGCGGTCTACTGGGTGGTGACCCACCCGGTGAACAATGCCTGGCTGAAGGATGCGAATCTCAGCGGCATGAGCAGAATTTTCTTCGGGTTGTTCTCCGCCCCGGACGCCGACTGGAGACACATGCGCAACGTCTGGGAGTATTCTCACGTGGCACGCGCCTGTCTCCACACCCTCGGCCTTCTGTCGATGACATTCGCCCTGATCCGGTGAGGGGCCGCACAGTGTCGTCGCCAAAAAGACCAGGGAAAAAGATCGCCAGGGCGCCCCAGCGAAAGCCTCGCGATCTGACGCGCGACAAGGTGATCGACGCTGCCCTGGCTCTGGTCGACAAGACCGGAGCGGACGCGGTGACCATGCGCGGCCTGGCTCACGCCCTCGGCGTCACGCCCATGGCGCTCTATAACCATTTCAGCAGCAAGCGCGACCTGCTTTCGGCTATCGCGGAGAGCGTCATCAGCACCGCCGAATTCGATGGGGGCCAAGCCAACTGGCGCGATCGGGTTCGGCATTGCTTCGAGGTGCTTCGCAAGCTTTGCCTTCGGCATCCCGGGCTGCCCCGGCTTCTCGAATTCGAGGGCGCCGCGCCGGCAAGCGCTTTCGCGCCGATGGAAGTCAGTTTGCGCGCCCTTCACGAGGCTGGACTCGATGACGTGGACAGCGTCCGGACCTATTTTCTGCTGATCGGGTTTACGCTTGCCCAGGCGGCTTATCAAAGCCGGCCGATTCCAGATCTCGAACCTTCCGAAAAGAACCGCACCGAACGCATCGCGGGGCGCGGCTACAAGGACACCGAACGCCTGGAATTGCCTGCGGCATGGGATTTCGATGCGAGCTTTGCCTTCGGCATCTCCCTCGTTCTGGATGGCGTCGAGGCAACCGTTTCCAGGCTGCGGCGCGGCGGTGCTGAAATGACCAGGAATCCGACCAACAAAAATCTCCGGCGCAAGATTCAGCCGATCCCCGATTTTGTGCGCGATGCGCTTGAGGTACGCGGGCTGGTCAGGAAATACGAGCAACGCCCGGCCTATCAGCGCAACGACTACATGCTGTGGATCAACACGGCGAAGAGGCAATCGACCAGGCAGAAGCGGTTGAATCAGATGCTGGACGAGCTCGAGAGCGGCGGCATCTATATGAAGATGAAATGGAATGGTTGACCACGCGCACCGCGGCACGCTCCATGCGGTCGGCCAAACGGGCGTTGGAAGAAGCCATGTTTCCCTGGCGCGGCGCGGGCGAGCAGCAGGCCTTACCGCCGCGGGTCGCTCACATGCGCGCGCAGCAGCATGGGGCCGTACACTGCCAGGAACAGGATGAAGGCACCGCCCCAGGCGAGGCCGGCGATCTCCAGCCCCAGCGTATAGTTGAGCAGATCGAGCGATGCAGCCACGCGAAGGGCCGCCCCGATCGTGACAAGGACATAGATGCCGGCCGTCGGGATGCTGGCGCTCAGCTCGCGTCCGGTATGGCCCAGCGTCGCGCGTGTCATCACCGCCAGGATCATGGTGCCCATGGCGCCCGCGGTAAGGGCGTGGATGGCCGCCGATCGCGGCACCGCGGGCTCAAGGATGCTGGCGGCCAGCAGCGCCAGACCAAGGGAAATCCACGCATAGCCCGCGTGCAGCACGAAGACGAGCGGATCGCGGGCCGAGCGCAGGCCGCCCCAGCGCGCCAGCCGCGCCGCCTGCAGCAGGCCAGCCGCCAGCAGGCCGATGCCCGCAGCAATCTCGTCCGGCGCCACGACCCAGCCCAGCAGGGCGAGGGCGGTGACACCCAGCACCGCAAGATCGAAGCGTGCGGGCTGGACAGGAAGACGCTCCCTGATTCCCTGCCGCGCCATCCAGTTGCGCGTGAAGGACGGCACGATACGACCGCCGATCAGCGAGATCATCAGCACGACGATGCCGATCGCGGCGCGGATACCAAGATCGGTATCGGCCAGCAGGCCGGCCGCAGCGGCATGATCGGCCGCATTGGCCGCGCCCAGCAGCAGCACCAGCCCGACCGCCGGCTGGTTGCGGTTCTTCGCCGCCAGCACCTCGCGCCCCGCCAGCCCGGCGAGCACAACGTAGAAGCCGGCATCGAGAATGGCGGCCGGCTCCGCCCCCGTTACCGCTGAGAACAGCACCGCCAGCCGCGCCGCCAGCCACAGCGCGAACAGGGCGGCAAGCGGCCCGCCGGCGATCGGCAGCCGCCCGGTCCAGTTCGGTATAGCGGTCAGCAGGAACCCGCAGATCACGGCGCCGACGAAGCCGAACAGCATCTCGTGCCGATGCCACGTCAGCGGATCCATTGCGGAGGGCAGATCGATCGCGCCGCCGAACGCCGCCAGCCACAGCACCAGCGCGACAACGGCCCACGCCGGACCGCCGAAAAAGAAGGGCCGAAATCCGCCGCGCAGAAACGGCGGCGACGTCGCCATGCGTTGCCGCCGCAACGCCAGCATCTGTTCACCACGCGTGACCATGCCGTACCTCCGTCGACAGGAGATCGGCATCCGCGCCGGAAAAGCAAACTGCCAAATCGCCGCTCGCCTGCTCCGCAGATTGCGATGGAGCAAGCACAGCGTCGAAATAGCCTTCATGGTGAGCTTTGTCGAAGCATGAAGGCGCGAGATGGCTGCCAGCCTCAGAAGGCCTCGTAGCCAGGGGTTAGTACGTGATCTGGATCGAAGCGCTGTTTGGCTTCGCGCAGCAGCGGCCAGGCCGGCCCAAAATGCCTGCGCCAGTCCTCAGCCGACATGGGGAAGGCGCTGACCGGATACAGCGTGCCGCCGGCGGCAAGCACCCTCTCGTAAATGGCGCGGTTGGCCGTCATCAGGCGATCGGCTTCAGCCGCAGAGTCTGTTGCCGGAAGCCGGACGAGGTTGAAGGCGTAGACCAGGCCGTCGTCCGGCAGCCGCAGCAGCGGGCTCGTGACGGCGGCCCGACGGAAGATGGACAGCACAATCTGGCCGAAGGTGCCCAGATCCGCCGGCGTCAGGCGATCCAGCTCGCCGGCCACCACCGACTGAACGTGCGAGTCGCCGACGAACAGCATGAGCCACGGGTGCGGGTGAGACCACTGGCCGTTGGATCGCAGCAGCTTCTCCAGCGCAACCAGCCGGTCGAGATAGTCGGCGTAAGGCAGCGTCGCCGGCTTTGCCGCAGCGCGGTCGTCTGACAGGCCCGCGAGCAGCATCTTGTCGTCGGGCGGATGATCTCCGGCAAAATAGCGCGCAGCATCAAGCCGGAATGTCCAGCCGCTCGGCGTCGGCACGATCGCGCCCTGCACTGCATCGAAGCGCTCTTCGGCGACGAGCCGGCGCTGGTCTGCCAGCAGCGTCTTCAGATCCGGGTATGTCAGCATATAGCGGCGTACCTTCTGCGGCGCCGCAACGAGCCTGAGCGTTGCCCGCGTGATAACACCGACCTGGCCGAGGCCGGCCCGCACCGCGTGGAAGAGCTCGGGGTTGCTGGCGGGCGAACAGGTGATCGTCTCGCCCTGGCCCGTCACCACGTCCATCTCAAGCACGTTGTCGCTTTGCATCCCGTGGCGCGAGGTCGTGCCGCCGATGCCGCCGACCACCAGCGTTCCACCCACTGACAGGTCCAGATAGTCCGTCAGCACCGGTGGCGTCAGCCCGCGCGGCAGGGTCGCAGCCAGCACCGCGCGCCACGTCGCGCCGCCGCCAACGCTAACGCGATCATTCCCGACCTCGTGAATGGCGCTGAACGGCGCCATGTCGATCACGATGCCGTCCTGCACCTGCGAACGGCCAAACACCGAGTGTCCTTGTCCTCGCGGTGCAATCTTGCGAGCGGAATCGGCCGCCCAGCGGATGATCGTCGCGATGTCCCGGTCCGAGGCGGAATGCAAAACGCCGGCGGGCATGCGTTGTACGACATGCCCGAAATCCTGCGCCGCAGCGGTGCGGGCCTCTTCGTCGAAGCGGACGGTTCCGTCCACGGCCGGTGTCACATCCTTTCCGGACCCGCCATCGGCCGCCGCACGGCGTACGCCGCCGGCGCTCGCCGCGAGACCTGCGATCAGGATGGCTCGACGGATGGCGTCCATGGCTCGCTCCCTGATGGACGCTTACCTATGTCTCCGGCACCGCGCGGTACAATGGGACCGGTGGATGATATACTCTCCCGAAAATCGAGAGAGTGCACATGGACCGGCTCGACGACCTCGCGACCTTCGTTGCCGTCGTGGACAAGGGCGGCCAGACGGCGGCTGCACGCCACCTCGGCCGTTCGCTGCAAGCGGTGAACCGTTCACTGATGGCGCTGGAGCGGAACCTGGGAGTCGAGCTCGTCAGACGCACCACGCGCCAGTCCGGCCCGACAGAAGCCGGCCTCGCCTTCTACCGGCGGATCAAGCCGGCCCTGGCGGAGATCGCCGAGGCCCGGCAGGAAGCCGCCCGCCAGCGCGCGGATTTTTCCGGCGTCATCCGGATCGGTGCGCCTGTCCAGTTCGCCGCGCTCCAGGTGGCGCCGGCGGTGTGCGACTTCATGGAGCGGCACCCGCGGGTGGAAGTCGAGCTGCGCCCGTCCGATCGCGAAGTCGATCTGATGCACGATGACCTCGACGTGGCCGTGCGCATCAGGCAGCTACGCGACTCCGCCATGAAGGTCCGCCGGCTGGGCGAATTGCGTGTCGTGGTGTTCGGCGCGCCGGTCTACTTCGCCGCCCGGGGCCGGCCCGCGCATCCGCTCGACCTCGCCCGCCATGAATGCATCGTGCGCGTCGTTGACCGGCAGCCCGAGCCGTGGCCGTTCTGCATCAGCGGCCAGCGCCGGCTGGTCAGGGTCAACGGCCGCTTCCGCACCGACAGCGTCGCCGCGACAGGCCTCGCCGTACGCCGTGGCTTCGGCCTGGGCCTGGCCCCGCTATGGCAGATCCGCAACCTCGTTGATCAGGGTCTGGTCGAGATCCTCCTGGAGGAATTCGAGGCCGCCCGGCTCCCCATCCACGCCGTCTTCCCGCCCACACGCATGCCCGTCGCCAAGACCCGCGCCTTCATCGACCTTCTGGCCGAGCGCCTGCGCAGCGAACGGCTATGACTCACGCATCTGGCGGCAGAGCATTTGCAGATGACACTGATCACGCCACCGAATAGCAGCCTCAGTTGAACGTCGTCACCGTGCCCCACCATTTGTAGAGGCTGACTTCCAGCGCCGCGCCGGCCAGCGGAATGTCTAACACGTTCAACTGCGGTTTGGAGGAACCCGGGTCCACGCCGAGAGCTTCGCGCGAGGTCTTGACCAGCTCCGCGACCTTCTCCCATTCGGACGCCGACAGTTTCGAGGCGCCCTTCAATGCCTGCTCGATCTTGCCGCCCTGCTTGACCACCTTCGCCAGCTTTGCGACCGCCGGGATCTTGCTTGCGCCCTTGATGGCGTCTCCCCAGCGGCCGCCGAGACTCACCGCAAAGTCCCATCCGTCGAACTTCGCACCGACGAACTTGTGCTTGTGCGTGCTGCCATAGGCCATGATGAAGACAACGTTCGCACCGCCGCCCAGGCCCGGCCCCAGCGTCCAGATGCGGGCTTCGACATGCGCCTGGTCCTTGTAGTCATCGACCGAGAACACGTAGCCTTCGAGCGTCTGCGTCCCGCCCAGCACGATGCCGCCGAACTTCGCGCCAATGCCAAAATACATCTTTGGCCCTGCTACCTTCGGCATGGTCGGCGGGCGCTTCACCGCAGGCGGCGGATCGGGCAATGCCACGACGCCGTTGTGCAGCTTGACCAGAACAGCGCGGTAATACCCGTCGTTGTCGGACGCGCCGCCTCCCGACACGCTCTCGCCGTAGCTTGCGGTCAGGACCTGCGGCAGGCTCATCTGAAGCTGCTGCTCAAGGAAATCCTTGACGGCATCCGCGCGGCTCTGGCCGAGGCGATCGTTGAGCCCCGATCCGCCGAGCCGGCTGGCCAGCCCGCCGATCTCGACGACGCAATTGCCGTGTTCGCGCAGGATCGGCACGATGTTTTGCGCCAGCCATGCCTGATGCGCCGGCCGCAAGGCCGAGCCGCCGGTGCCAAAATTGCACAATCGCGCGCTTGGCGCGTCGGATGTTGACGGCCAGTAGCTGCTTTCAACGTCTTTCGTCATGGTGATCTGTCACACCCCCGCGTAACCTGGTTCGCAGGCCATATACACCGGAACGGCATCAATCTTCCGCTTCCCGTATCGTCCCGAGCGCAAGCGGGGGTCGGCGGACGCTCAAAAATGTTTTGGCAGGCCGGCCTGCTTCAGGATGGCGTTTGCGGTGTGCCGCGACTTGATTTCGCTATCGACGGGGAAGTGCCGCCTGGTGATCGGGCTGCACCAGATTTCATGATCGCCCTTGCCCTGGCGCACGACGTAGCACCTGGCGTCTTTCAGAAGGCGGACCACCTCCCGCCGATAGTCAGCCACGCTTCCCCCAATCGTTCTTATGCGTACAGTCTGACCTTCTCCGCCCTGTGCCAGTGGATCTCGTATTCAGGTGTTTCGGACGGCTTGATGCCACAGTTCAGTTCGAGCAGCTCGGGCACAAGGACCTGCAGCTTCGCCTTGAGACCGTCTTCAGTGCTCGCTTCGGTCGCCAGCCCCGGTACGTCATCGCTTTCCGCGACCCACACCAGAGCGTCCGGGTCCCAATGCGCGTGGATCTGCCTCATCGCCCTCACCGGGAATCTTTCCCTGAACAATGTACCATCCGCCTGATCCGGACGGAACATCATGCTGCCAACCCGGAAAAACGTCACAGGTCCCCGGATGTTGCGTTTCGGCCACTCCCGGTAATGCATGGGACAGAATTTCCGGCTAAACAGGGGGCATGACATCAAGGGTCTTCGCATGAGCACGACTGCCGCGCTCGAAAACAACGCCGGCCAGATGGCGCTGCGTGCCGCCGCGCGCGCACGCGGCCTGATCGTGGGCCGCGACCGCTTCCTTTTTCTTCGCCACGGCCGCACTGCCGGCAATATGGGGCGCATCTACCAGCACCCGGACATCTCGCTGTGCGAGGAAGGCTTCTGCGACGCCGACGACGCGGCGCTGCGCCTGCGCGAGGTGGAGTTCGACCACATCTACGCCAGCGACATGGCGCGGGCCTGGCTCACCGCCGGCCGCGTGGCCGCCGTCACCGGCAAGCCGGTGGCGGTGCGGCGCGCTCTGCGGGAGCGCTATTTCGGCGACCTGATCGGCACCAGCAGCGAAGGCCTGGACTGGCGCATCGATCCGCCCAACGGCGAGACCATGGCCGAGTTCGTCGAACGCACCCTGCACGGCGTCGCCGAGCTGCTGGTTCCCGGCCCCATGCCCCTGCTGATCAGCCACGGCGGCGTGCTGCGCGTGCTCTGCGGCGCGCTCGACGTGGAGCTGCCGGTGGAGCTCACCGCCAACTGCCTGCCGCTCGCCTTCGAGCGCGGCAACCCCGGCTGGCACGTCGTGCCGCTGATCCAGCCGACCGTGCCGGCGGAAGGCGTCGGGGTGGCCTGATTTTCCTTGATTTCCCGTAACCTCTGGCTTATACGTCATTTGCATTCAATGACGTAACGCTGGAGATCGGCCATGGCCGCGGGCGGCAGCGAAGTCATGGCGCGACCTGTCTCCCGCTGTCTCCCGATCCTCGCCGACACAAGTGCCTTCCCCCGGAGGGCCCCGGAGGGGGAAGGCCTGTCAAAGGCGAACCTGATTGCCCGGCTGGCTCCGCCGGACGATGTTCGTCGGTAGAAAACTGCTTCATGGTGAGCACAGGTGGATGCTTCGCATCCACCGGGTCGAACCATGAAGCAGCCCGCACTGCCGCTGTGCGACGCCTTCATGGTTCGACAGGCTCACCATGAAGGCTATTTCGACGCCGTACCTCGCCTCCACATGCATCAGCGGAGGCAGCCGGGTAATCAGGTAGGCGAATGCCCGTGCGGACACCGCGGCGCGATCTGTCTCCGACTGTCTCCCGACCGCCGAGGACACTGCCGTTCTATCTGTCTCCCGCTGTCTCCCGCTCCTCGGAGACGGAGACACCGCCGCTTCAGCTGTCTCCAGCTGTCTCCCAGCCACTGCCAGCCACCGTGAACACCGCCGCTCTATCTGTCTCCCGCTGTCTCCCAACCGCGATGGTTCACACGGGTGCGCTCTACCTGTCTCCCGCTGTCTCCCGGCCACCGTGGACTCGGGCGTTCTATCTGTCTCCGTGTGTCTCCCGCCGGCCTGGGCCTGTGCTAGCGGAAGGTGCCGGCCGGCGGCTTCGACTGACGCGGCGTCCACTTGCCGGCTTCGACCTGCACGATGAAATCCCACAGGGCGCGGTTGAAGGCGTCGGGCTCCTCGAGGTTCACGGTGTGGCCCGCCTTGGGGATGATCAGCAGGCCGGCATTGGCCATGGTGCGCTTCAGCCACACGCTGGGCTGCAGCACGTTGTCGTCCTCGTCGCCGGCGATGATCAGCGACGGCACGGTGCACGCTGCCCATGCGGCCTCGAAGTCGTAGAGCGAGGGCCGCTTGCCCTGGTACTCCTGCATGGTGAGCGCGGCACCGGTGGCATCGTGCTCGCTGAGCTGCGTCACGAACTCGGCGAAGCCGCGCGGATCCTTCTCGCGATGCCGCTGGCGGCTGGGCCCCTGCGAATAGCTCTCGGCGAAGGCGCGCTGTCCCTGGCTGCGGATGCGCTCGGCATTGGCTTTCGCCTCGGCCTGGAAGCGGTGATAAAGTTCCTTCTCCGCACCGAAGCCGCAGCCGCAGATGCAGGCCGAGAGCGCGCGGTCGGGATAGCGGCGCGCGAAATGAGCCGCAGCGAAGCCGCCCATCGACAGGCCCACGATATGCGCCCGCTCGATCTTCAGCCCGTCGAGCAGGTCGCGGATATCGTCCACGACCCGGTCCTGTCCGTACCTTGCAGGATCGCCCGGGACGTCCGAGGGCGTGTAGCCGCGATAGGAGTACGTGATGCAGCGGTGCCGGCGCGGGAAGAAGCGCATCTGCGGCTCCCACGCCCGCCAGTCGCCGGCGTATTCGTGCGAGAACACGATCGGCGTGCCGCTGCCCGCCTCCTCGTAGTAGAGCCGCACGCCGTCATCGCAGGTGATGTAGGGCATCCCTCGTCCTCCCGAACTTGCGCCGCCCGATGATGCCACACCGGTACTGGCGCACGACAGGAGTCAGTATGCCCCCGGGATCGCGAGCCCCGGCGGACGATCAGCCCGGATATGTGCTGAGCCCGTGAGAAGCCCGCCGTCAGCGCATGCGGCGCAGACCCGGCGGCGGCGATTCCGGATCGAGCCGGTCAAATTCGTGGCGCCCGATGCAGGCCCCCCGCTTGCCCTTGGGCGCGACATACACCTCAAGCACTTGCGCCGTGCCGATGCTTACCAGCAGCCCCTCCCCGTACCAGATACGACCGTCATAAACTTCATGTCCTGGCTCAACAAAAAACGTTTTTTCGATCACAACCGTGTCCCCCAATACACCGGACAGCCGAGAGACGACCTCAACTTGCGTGGCAATTGTACCCATCTCAAAGTTGTATTTCCACATCTATTGACCTCACTAGCCATGCAAGGACGGGCCGCTGCCGGCTGGTGCGGCCGCCGCTGATGTACAAAGTGAGGTTAGCCAGCGACCGGCAGGCGCTTGCGCAGCTCCACCTTGTGGACCTTTTCCAGCGTGCTGCGCGGCATGTCCGACACCAGAAAGACCTGTCGCGGCCGCTTGAAGTCGGCGAGCTGCGCGGCGCAGGCCGCCATGATGGCCGCCGGCAGTTCGTTGTTGCCCTCGACCGGCACGCCGGGCGCCGGGATCACGAACGCGACCGGCACTTCGTCCAGCATGCGGTGCTTCTGCGCCACCACGGCGCATTCATGCACGCCCGGCACGACGGCGATCACACGCTCGATCTCGGAGGCCGCGACGTTCTCGCCGCCCACTTTCAGCATGTCCTTGTCGCGGTCGGCGAAGGTGATCATGCCGTCGGCGTCCAGCGTCACGCGGTCGCCGGTGATGAACCAGCCATCGTCGGTGAAGCTCTCCCGCATCGCCTGCGGATTGTTGAGGTACTCGGCGAAGATCTGGATACCGCGCACGCCGTGGCACTGCAGATGCCCCGTCTCGCCCGGACCGACCGGCGTTGCGAGATCATCGCGCAGGACGCGGATGCCGTAGCCCGCCGCCGGCCGGCCGGTGGACATCGGCCGGTTGCGCAGCAGCGCATCGCCGATGATTCCCTGGCTCACCGTTTCGGTCATGCCCCACCAGCCGATGGTGCGCACGCCAAAGGCCTGATCGAAGGGCGGCTCGTTCACCGCATTGCCGAACATGCGGAAATGGTGCTTCGGGATCTCGTGCTGCATCAGCGCCTTGAGGAAGAAGGGCAGCGTCGAGGCCCAGGTGCATTTGTTGCGCAGTGCCACGTCCCACCAGCGGCGGGCCGAGAATTTGGGCTGCATCACCACCGTGCCGCCAACCCACATGGTCGGCAGGATCGAATAGGTGCGCGCATTGGTGTGGAACGAGGGCATCACGACGTGATGCACGTCGTTCTCGTTGAGGTTCTCGTGCACGGCCGAGGTGCGCGCGCCCCAGAGCGCATTGCCCTGCGTCCACAGCACGCCCTTGGGCCGCGAGGTCGTGCCCGACGTGTACTGCACCGAGCCCGGCCGCCACGGATCGGGCTCGATCTTCGGCAGGTCGGCGGGATCGCCGTCCAGCGAGGAAAAGGCGCTGGCCTTGTCCGGCCGCAGGCCGGCGGGCGGCGTGCCGCCTTCGACGAGATGCTCGGTGACAGCGACCCACTTCACGTTGCGCGCGTTCTTCGCCACCGTCTCGGCCAGCTCGGGCTGGGTGATGGCCGCCACGGCGCCGCAATGGTCGGCAAAATATTCCAGCTCCGCGCCGGCCGAGCGTGTGTTGGTGGTGACCACGACGGCACCCAGCCGCGCGCAGGCGAACCACAGGAACTCCATCTCCGGCGAATTGTCGAGGTGGACCAGCAGGTAATCCCCGGCCCTGACGCCGCGCCGGTGCAGGCCCGCCGCCACGCGCAGCACCCGCTCGCGGAACTGACCATAGGTCCACACCTGTCGTTCGCCCTCGAACGGCTCCCATACCAGGAACGGATGGTCGCGCCGCGTTTCGGCACGGAAGTCGAGCAGCCAGTTGAGGTCGCGGCCGGCGAAGGGATTGACGATACGGCCGCGGTCATCGGCCGGCGTGAATGCGGACATGGGCGCTTCCCTCGGATGTTCGCCAGCCCCTCAAGCATATCCCGGCGGTGGCGTGAAGCCGCCGATGAGCGGGGCGAGCCGCCGTGCGAGATCAATGGGCGTACGGTCTTCCAGATAGGGCCCCACGATCTGCATGCCGACCGGCAGGCCCGCCCGGGTGCGGCCGACGGGCACCACCGTCGCTGGCAGCCGCACGTTGCCGATCAGGCCGGCCCAGCACAGCGCATCGCCATAGGGCCGTTCGGCGCCGTTCACCTTGAGCTTGCGGGACAGCATGTCCGGCGAATGGTCGTGCGGGAAAGCTGCCGTCATCAGGATCGGGCACAGAAAGACGTCCCAGTCGCGGAAGAACTCGGCCCAGACCGCACGTTGCTTCTGCCGTTCGGCGGCGGCGCGCAGATAGGCCGCATGCCGCATGCTGGCGCCGCGCGCAAAAAGGTCGCTGTAGGCCTTGCTTGCCGGATCGGCCGCGCGCACCTTCGCTTCCAGGTTCAGCATCACCGGCTCGGGGAAGTCCGCCGCCATGGTCGAGGCCAGCATCTCGTAGTAGTGCCGGAAGCAATGGCCGAAATCGAGGTCGGGCCGGGCGTCGGCAACCTTCGCACCCTTCTTCGCCAGTGCCGCGGCCGCGGCACGGATCAGCTCCGCGATCTCGCCTTCGACCGGACAGAAAGGATCGTCGGCGCAGGCCGCGATGCGATAGTCCTTCAGCCGCCGGTGCCGCGGGCGCGGCAGGCTCACCTTCCAGGCCGGCGCATTGAATTCGTCGGGCCCGGCCGTGATGGCGAGCGCAAGGTCGAGATCCTCGGCCGAACGCGCCAGCGGTCCGGCGACGGCGATATCGACCTGAAGCAGCGAGTTGGGCGGGCCAGGCACGTGGCCGCGCAGCGAGATCAGGCCGTAGCTCGGCTTGTGGCCGTAGACGCCGCAGAAATGCGCGGGGTTGCGGATCGAGCCGCCGATGTCGCTGCCCAGCTCCAGGGGCGTCAGCCCGGCCGCGAGCGCGGCCGCCGAGCCGCCGGAGGAACCGCCGGGACCGCACGCCGTGTTCCACGGGTTGTTGGTCGTGCCGTAGACCTCGTTGTAGCTCTGCAGATCGCCGGCAAAGAGCGGCACGTTGGTCTTGCCGAAAATGATGGCACCGGCATCGGTCAGGCGCTGCACGGCATCGGCATGGCGTACCGCGGCGTTGGCCTTCAGCGCCGGCGAGCCTGCTGTCGTGGGCAGGCCCTCGACATCGAAGCATTCCTTCACCGTCATCGGCAGGCCGTGCAGCCGGCCCCACGACTCGCCGCGCTGGCGCGCACCATCCGCCTCGCGGGCACGCGCCCGCGCCCGCTCGATATCACGCACCGCGATGGCGTTGAGCGCAGGGTTATGACGATCGACGCGGGCCAGCAGGTGATCCAGCAGCTCCAGCGATCCGATGCGGCGTGCTTCGAGGTCGGCGAGCAGTGCCGTTGCCGTCCGGTAGCCCAGGTCCATCATTCCCTCCCAACGCGGCGTTGGGGGCACCTTACGGACCGCACTGGCGAAATTTCAATACGCGCATGCCGGCGATGCAGTTCAGATCTCGAAGACGAGTTCCCGCAGGATGGCGGCGTAGTGGCAGGCGGCCGCGGCCAGCACGAAGCCGTGCCAGATGGCGTTCTGGTAAGGCAGCCGGTGCCAGAGATGGAAGACCACGCCGATGCTGTAGAGCACACCGCCTGCGATCAGCAGGATGAAGCCGGCCAGCGATATGCCGGCCAGCAGCGGATCGATCACGGCCACGACGGTCCAGCCCAGCAGCAGATAGACGACAATCGAGAGGCCCTCGAAGCGGTGGGGACAGAGGAGCTTGAGGGCCACGCCCGCCGCCGCCACCGTCCAGACGAAGGCGAGCAGCCACAAGTCCAGCGGCGGACCGATCACCTGCAGGGCGAAGGGCGTGTAGGTGCCGGCGATCATGACGAAGATCGCGGCGTGATCGAGACGCCGCAGGATGCGCTTGAAGCTGCCCTCGCACGCCATGTTGTACAGCGCCGAGCACCACAGCATGCTCATCATGCCGCCGGCATAAAGCCCGACGCTGACCGCCAGCCGCAGGCCTGCCGTCGGCAGGGCGAGGAACGCCAGCACGGCGCAGGCGATCAGGCCCGAAGCGATGCCGGCGATGTGAACGCAATTGTCCGCCAGCCGCTCCGCCCTTCTGTATTCGCGCGACAGGACGGGGTGCACCCTCACGCTACGCTCCAGCCTCGACGAAGTTCCTCATTGCCAGCGGCCGCGGCGCTTGAGGGCGGCGCTGACCGGGCCTTGCACAAAGCCCCTGGCGTGCAGATGCGGCAGCCATTCGGCGAGCGCGCGGATGGTGGCATCATGCGGATGGCCGATGGCGACAGCAATGCCCTGCCGTCGCGCCAGACGCTCGGTTTCCGCGAGCTGCCTGCGCACGGCGTCGATCTGATCGACGTCGTCGAGAAACACATGACGATCGACAAACGGCATCTCCAGCTCCTCGGCAACCATGCTGCCGACGCTCTGGGCGTGGGTGCGCGAGTCGAGCCAGGCGATGCCGCGCGTATGGATCTGCTTCAGCGCCGTTTCGACTCCCGGCCGCCATGTCGTGAAGCGGCTGCCCATGTGGTTGTTCACCGCGACATAGCCGCCGAAGCTGTCCAGCGCCGCCACGGTGCGCCGCCGGATGGCGTCGTCCTCCAGTGTGGTCAGCAGTGCATTGGGGCCCGGGTCGAGGGCGCGCGAGGTCGGTTCCATCGGCAAGTGAAGCATCAGCTCGTGACCGCGGCTGCGCGCCGCGCGCGCCTGTTCCTGCAGGTCGCGGGCATACGGCAGAAAGGACACCGTCAGCGGCGCCGGCAGATCAAGCACACGGCGCGAGTTCGGCCGGTCGATGCCCATGTCGTCGATCACGATAACGATCAGCGGCCGATTGCGATCGTCGCGGAAGGGAATGGCATTGCGGACCCACGCCGCGTCGGGGGCCGGCCGCAACGCGACCGCGACGGCGGGCGGCCGCTCCTCCCAGGCGGGGCGGTGCTTGCCCTCTGCCTCGTCATAGCGCGGCAGATCAGGCAGCTCGTCGATGCTGGCGTATTTCGGCGGCCGCGGCGCGGGCGGCTTCGGCGGCACCGGCCGCGACGCCGATCTCGTCGCTGTCTCCTTGCTCACGAACAACTGCGCCAGCCAGTACCCGCCGCCGACGCCAGCAACCAGCAGCACGCCCAGCGCGGCAAGAGCCATGGTCGTGTGCCGCGGCGTCACCACCGCGACGGCATCGCGCCACCGCGCCCCTGTCCACGCCAGCACGCCATCGAGACGCGCGCCGATCGTGGCCGGCGCACGCGTGCGCGAAGCCTTGCGTGGGCGGGTCGATTTGCGGCGTGGAGTCCGCTTCGGCGCTTGCACCATCAGAGGGGGCTTTCCTTGTCGTTGGCCGCGACCATAGCACAGCCCCTGCGCCGCTCAGAAGAGTTGCGGCCCGTTCATCAACAGCAGTCCGCAAACGATCACTGCGGCTGCAGTGATGCGCTGCCGGCCGAACGGCTCGCCCAGCAGCAGAGTGCCCATCAGTGCGCCGAACAGCACCGACGTCTCGCGCAGCGCCGCGACATGCGCCATCGGTCCTTGCGAGAGCGCCCAGATGGCGATGCCGTAGCCCAGCGCCGCGATCGCACCGCCGGCGGCACCACGCCACCAGCCGTGGCGCAAATAGAGCGTGACGGATCGCGGCCGTGTTGCCAGGGCGAACAGGAACAGCCACGGCCCTTCGACCACGTTGAGCCATGCGATGTAGGCGAGCTTGTGCTCCAGCGTCGAGCCGGCGGCGCGCACGCCCAGCCCGTCAACAATGATGTAACCGGCGATGGTCAATCCGGTGAGCACGGCAAACAGGGTCGCACTTCTGTGACGGCGGAGAGCGTCCAGCGTCGCGGCCGGTGCGCTCTTGCTGCGGCCCGCCGGCATGGCAAGCGCGATCAGGCCGCCGCTCAGCAGGATCACGCCCGCCACATCCTGCCAGCGCAACTCCTCGCCCAGCAGTCGGCCCGAAAGGAGCGCCACCAGCAACGGCCCCAGGCCGCGGGCAATGGGATAGGTGTGGCTGAGATCGCCCAGCGCGTAGGCCTTCAGCAGGAAGAAATAGTAGAAGAGATGGATCAGGGTGGAACCCGCCAGCCATTTCCACGCCGGCGCCTCGATCCAGGGCAGGAACGGCAGCATGGCGCCGCCCAGCACCAGGCCGCTCAGCATGATCATGCCGAAGGTCGTGATCCTGTCGGTGAGATCGGCCTTGAGGATGGCATTCCACGAGGCGTGCATCAGCCCGGCGGCCAGCAGCAGGCCGATCACCAGCGGATCCAGCACGGTGGACATCGAGGGGGGATTGCCCTGACGTTCTTCTTGTGGTCTTGCGCCGCAGCCTACGCCCCCTCTATACGATGGTCCAGCAGGAGAGCCGCCATGCTGCTGGTCATCGATAATTACGACAGCTTCACCTACAACCTCGTCCACTTCCTCGGTGATGTGGGCGGGCGCTGCCTCGTGCGGCGCAACGACCAGATCACGGTCGAGGAGGCGATGGCGCTGAAGCCCGCGGGCATCGTCCTGTCGCCCGGCCCGTGCACGCCCAACGAAGCCGGCATCTGCCTCGACCTGATCGCCGTTGCGGCCAAAGCCCAGATGCCGCTGCTCGGCGTCTGCCTTGGCCACCAGGCGATCGGCCAGGCTTTCGGCGGCAAGGTGGTGCGCGCGCCGCAGCCGATGCACGGCAAGCTGTCGGAGGTGAGCAACACCGGCAAGGGCGTGTTCGAGGATGTCCCCTCGCCCTTCAGCGCGACGCGCTATCACTCGCTGATCGTGGAGCGCGAGAGTCTGCCGGAATGCCTCGAGGTGACCGCCAGCCTGCCCGACGGACTGATCATGGGCGTGCGCCACAGGAACCTGCCGGTCTTCGGCGTGCAGTTCCATCCCGAGAGCATCGCCTCGCAGCACGGCCACAAGATCCTGGAGAACTTCCTCAGGATCTGCGGCGACCACCCCGCCCAGCAAAAGCGCGCGGCGTAGGCGGCGAAGACAGAGGGTCGAGAAGGCCTTCATGGTGAGCTTGTCGAACCATGAAGGCACCGCACAGCGGCATGGGCGGGCCGCTTCATGGTTCGACAAGCTCACCATGAAGCGGTTCTGGTACCAGACGTCGCTCAGCGAAGCGAGCAAGGTAATCAGGCATGCGAATGCCCAGGCTGCACCTGGGATGACGGACAACACATGACCGCCAAACCCCTTTCCCCCGAATCGCTGGCGGCGCAGGCGCTGGGCTGGATCGACGAGACGAGCCGGGCCGTCGTGCCGCCGGTTCATCTCTCGACGACCTATCTGCGCGATCCCGACAACCAGTACCGCTCCGGCCGCATCTACAGCCGCGCCGATTCGCCCAACTACGATCAGCCCGAGGCGCTGCTGGCGCAGCTCGAAGGCGGCGCCGCGGCACTGGTGTTCTCCTCCGGAATGAGTGCTGCCAGCGCGTGCTTTCTGGCGTTCTCACCCGGCGATCACGTCATTGCCTCGAAGGTGATGTACTGGTCGCTGCGCAACTGGCTGATGACCTTCGCGACGCGCTGGGGGCTCGACGTCCAGTTCGTCGATACCGACCGGCTCGATGACGTGCGCGCCGCGCTCCGGCCCGGCCGCACGCGGCTGATCTGGATCGAGACGCCGGCAAACCCGCTGTGGACCATCAGCGACATTGCGGCGCTGGCGGAGCTGGCGCATGGCGCGGGCGCGCGGCTTGGGGTCGACTCGACCTGCGCCACGCCGGTGCTGACCCGGCCGATCGAGCTGGGTGCCGACGTGGTGATGCACGCCGCGACCAAGTATCTCAACGGCCATAGCGACGTGATCGCGGGCGCGCTGGTGACGGCACGCGACGACGAGTACTGGCAGCGCATCCGCCAAACGCGTGCCCAGCTTGGCACAGTGCTCGGTGCGCTGGAGTCTTACCTGCTGCTGCGCGGCATGCGCACGCTGTTCCCGCGCGTACGCGCGGCAACAGCGAATGCGCAATGGCTGGCCGAGCGGTTGTCGGGCCATCCGCAGGTCGAGGCCGTGCTCTATCCTGGCCTGCCGGACTTCCCCGGCCACGCCATTGCAGCACGCCAGATGCAGGGTGGCTTCGGCGGCATGATGTCGATCCGCGTCAAAGGCAGCGCCAGTGCCGGCCTGAACGGCGAGCAGGCCGCGATTGGCCTGGCAGCAAATACGCAGCTCTGGAAGCGCGCGACATCGCTGGGTGGCGTCGAGAGCCTGATCGAGCATCGCGCCAGCGTCGAAGGTGAGGGCACGCCGGCGCCCGCCGACCTGCTGCGGCTGAGCGTCGGCATCGAGGCCAGGGAAGATCTGCTCGTCGATCTCGAACAGGCGCTGGCGGCTGCTCACCGCCGCAACGCGCCGTAACCACAACGACATTCGAGGAGGAACGCCATGGCGGGGCGCCTGCAGGACAAGGTCGCGATCATTACCGGCGGCGGCAGCGGCATGGGCCGCGACGGCGTGCTGCGCTTCCTTGAGGAAGGCGCCCGCGTTCTGGTGGCCGACATCAACGAAACCAACGGCCGCGAGACCGTCGCTCTCGCAAAGGCGCAAGGCCACGGCGACCTTGCCGCCTTCGTGCGCTGCGACGTCGCCGAGGAGTCGGATGTTGCCGCCATGGTCGCCGAGGCCGAACGCAGCTTCGGCGCGCTCGATATCGCCTGGCTGAATGCCGGCATCGGCGGCGCCTTCGGGCCGATTGCCGAAACGACTGTCGAGGGCTGGGACTACACCTTCGCGGTGCTGGTGCGCAGCGTGTTTCTCGGCATGAAACACGCCTCGCAGGCGATCCGCCGCCACGGCCGCGGCGGTGCGCTCCTCAGCACGGCGTCGATTGCCGGCATGGTGGGCGGCGCCGGCTCGCACGCCTACTCCGCCGCCAAAGCCGCGGTCATCAGCCTCACCGAGAACGTCGCGGCCGAGCTGGGGCCGCACCGCATCCGTGTCAACGCCATCGCACCCGGCGTGATCTCCACGCCCCTGCTCCATCGCGGCAAGCCCGAGAAGTACGAGGCGCAGTTCACGCGCCAGCCCTGGCCCGAGCGGGGCGACGGCAAGCACATCGCCGCTGCCGCTGCCTTCCTGTGCTCGGATGACGCGCGCTTCATCACCGGCGAGACGGTGAAGGTCGATGGCGGCCTGCTGGCTCAGGGCGTGGCGCTCTGGGGCACCGGCAGCGACAACCCGCTGCTGCGCGCCACTGGCGTGAACCACGGCTCGACGGGACGGCGGTAGGCTCAACGTTCGCGCTGGTAGGTCAGGGTTTCGCCCTTGGTGGTGAAGACGCCGTGCACCCATTCGCCGCCAGCGTACCAGATTTCGCCCACGGCGTAGGGCAGCCTGATACGGAAGAGCGAGGCGGTGCGCTGCTGGCCCATCACGCCCAGGGTCTTCTCGCCCAGCGGCTGGGCCGCCAGCGGCACGTAGCGTCCGCGTTCGCAGTCGATCACCATCTGCTGCTGCACCAGCGCGGGATTCCATGAGGAGTTGGTCGTCATGGTGCTGGCAGGGGTCGTCACCGCACCGCGTGGTCCCTCGACCCGCAGGCCACCGGCGACCGGCGTGGTCTGGACACGGTACTGCTCGCCATCGTTGTCAGTTTCGGACTTGAGCGAGAGCAGCCTGTCGCCCTGCCATACCTCCTCGCCGAGATGGTGATAGCGATAGACGCGCACGAAGGCGACGTAGATCTCCACATCGAGCTTCGTGCGGACGGTCAGCCCGTCGACGGTCTGCGCGAAGATGGTCTGTAGCCAGCCAATCGGACTTCCTTTGCGGATCACGCGAAACAGCAGGTCGCCACGGGGCACCGCTGCCGCAGGACGCGACAGCGGCAGCGCGGCAACAGCGCCACCCCACGCCAACGCGCGGCGGCGTGTGAGCGAGAACTGACCGTCCGCCTTCATGTCGGCTGGACCGGTCGGATGGCTGACACCGCCTGGGGCAGCAGTGGCTCGTGGACGAAATGGTCGCCCGCGGCGATGGCCCGTGACAGGCGAGAGAGGCGCGCGATCACCCGGCGCTCAAGCGCTCCGCGGGCGAGGCGGACGCATCCGGGCCCCATGACGACCGGCACCACGCGCAGCCCCGCAACCCGACCGTCGCGGAAATCGACCAGGAAGAGTGCGCCCGTGAAATACGGCGCGAAGGTCAGCCACCACACGTCATCGATGAAGTCGCCGGTGTCGTAGAGGATGATGCCGCCGCCGTACTTCTCGACGCCCTGCAGGATATGCGCCGAGTGGCCGTAGAACACGTCCACGCCCACGTCGATCGCGGCGCGCGCGAAGCGTCTGAAGCGTATCGGCGGCCACGGCCGCAGGTTGGGTCCCCAATGGGCGCTGAGCACGACCGCGCGCGCGCCGGCCGCCCGAAGATCGCGCACCGTGCCGGCGATGCGCGCCATCGTGGCGGCATCATCGCTGATGCGCATGTGGTTGGTGCCTGGGCGCCCCGGTCCGGCCGCGAACGCGGGCGTGTTGTCCGTCAGCGCGATCACGCCCACGGTCATGCCGCGGGCTTCGACCAGAGCCGGTCGCGCGGCGGCTTCGCTGTCGGCGCCCGCCCCGGCATGCCCGATACCGGCGCCGCGTAGCAGCTCGATGGTTTCCAGCAGGCCCTCGACCTCGAAGTCGAGCATGTGATTGTTGGCGAGATTGACAAAGGTGATGTTCGCGGCCGTGAGAAGACTAACGGTCGCCGGGTCAGACTTCAGGCAGACCGGCTTCAGAGTACGCCGCCACCGCCGCTCGGAGCGGGTGATCGGGTTCTCCATATTGGCGAACACGGCATCAACGCTTCGCATCACCGGCAGCACGTCGCCCCACACGAGTTCCGGACGGCCCGCCGCCGCCGCGGCATTGGCACGCGCATCGAAGATGACATCGCCGATGAAAGCGAATGTCGCCGCGTTCTTTTGCATCGCCGAAGTCTAGGATTATTGGCAGGGCCCGGCAACGCAGCCTTGCGTCAGACGCCGGTTCAGCCATCTTGAACCCGTTGACATGCGCGCCCAGATATCGGCCGCGAGGACGACCTCGCGCGTGACGCTTGCCGACGGGGACGGCCCTGTCATGGACCTGAGGAGGTTGCCATGGCCTGGGTCGTTCTTTTTCTGGCGGGCCTGCTCGAGATCGGCTGGGCTGTCGGCCTGAAGTTCACGGATGGTTTGTCCCGTCCGCTCCCTGTTATCCTCACTTTCGTGAGCATGGTAGCCAGCGTCGCGCTGCTGGGCCTGGCGCTCCGCAACCTGCCGCTCGGTACGGCCTATGCGGTGTGGACTGGAATCGGCACGGTAGGCACCGCGCTGTTCGGCATGACCGTGCTGGGCGAGTCGACCTCGATCCTGCGCCTCGCCTGCATCGGGCTCATCGTCGCCGGAATCGCGGGGCTGAAACTACTGTCACCCTCCTGAACGGCTGGCGTTCCGCTGCGCGAGCAGCGTGGTATGAACGCTTGTTTATAAGCCGGCAGCCGCTACGCTGCCGGCCAGTACGCATGCCCGCGCGGAGGCCGCGATGAAGTTTACGTGGTTTCACCTGATGCCCTGGCCGCATCTGCCGGATGATTTCCGGGAGAAGCACCGCTCGGTATGGGTTGACATCCCGACGACGCTCTATGAGCCAAGGCGCGGCCACCACGTGTACAACGAGTACCTCGACCAGCTCGAATTTGCCGAGACGATGGGCTTCGATGCGCTGGGCGTGAACGAGCACCACGCCAACGCCTACGGCCTGATGCCCTCGCCCAACCTGATGGCGGCGGCGCTGGCACGGCGCACCTCGAAGGCGGCGATCATGGTGCTGGGCGATTCGATTGCGCTCTACAACCCGCCGATCCGCGTGGCCGAGGAATTCGCCATGCTCGACGTTCTTACGGGCGGGCGGCTGGTGGCGGGCTTTCCCGTGGGCACGTCGATGGACACCAACTACGCCTACGGCCAGATCCCGGCGCTGACGCGCGAGAAATACGCCGAGGCGCATGCGCTGATCATGAAGGCGTGGCGCGAGGACGAGCCCTTCGCCTTCAACGGCCGCTACACCCAGCTTCGCTACGTCAATTGCTGGCCCAAGCCGGTCCAGCGGCCGCGTCCGCCGGTCTTCATTCCCGGCGGTGGTTCGCTCGAGACCTACGATTTCTGCCTCGAGTTCGACTACACCTACTGCTACCTCAGCTATTCCGGTTACCTGCGCGCGAAGCAGCTCATGGAGGGCTACTGGGAGCGCGTGGCCAAAAGCGGCAAGGACGACAGCCCCTATCGCGGAGGCTTCGCCCAGGTGATCTGCGTGGCCGAAACCGACGCCGAGGCCGAGCGGCTCTATGCGCCGCACGTCCACTATTTCTACAATCGCTGCCTGCATGTGTATCCGGGCTTCGCCGACGCACCGGGCTACCGCACCATCAAGACGCTGCAGGCCAACGCGCTGACACAGCTCTCGCAGGCGCAACTGCGCAACTACCCGACGCTGACCTGGCGCGACCTCGTCGATCAGGGCTACGTGATCGCGGGCTCGCCGCAGACGGTGCACGACCGCATGGTCGATCTCGCGAGAACCCTGCGCGTGGGCAATATTTTCGGGCTCTTCCAGGTGGGCAACATGCCGGCCGACAAGGTCAGGCACTCCACGCAGCTTTTCGCGGAGAAGGTGATGCCGCGCCTGAAAGCGGAGATGTTTCCCGAATGGAAAAACGAGGACCGCTTCTGGATCAAGCCCATGCAGGAGTCCGAACGGCGCATGGCCGCGGAGTGAGTTGCAGCATGCCTCTTTCATCCCGTCTGATTGATGTCGCCGGCGGCCGCGCCAGGGTTCGTGTCTACGAAGGCGGTGAGGGCCCGCCGCTCCTGTTCCTGCACGGCGCCGGCGGCCTGATGCGCGAGGATCCATTTCTCGCCGCGCTGGCGAGCCGCTACCGCGTCCATGCGCCGTTGCTGCCTGGCTATGAGGACTCAACTGGGGAAGACCGGCTACGTACCATGCTGGACATCGCCCTGCATGCCTGCGACGTGCGCGAGGCGCTGGGGCTGGACAAGCCGCTGGTGTGCGGCCTGTCGATGGGCGGCATGATCGCGGCCGAGATGGCGGCGCTGGCACCCAACGACATCGACCGGCTGTGCCTTGTTGCATCCGCCGGGCTGTGGCTGGACGAGCATCCCCTGCCCGATCTCTTCGCGCTGTTGCCGCAGGAGCTGCCCGGTTATCTGTTCCACGATGTCGAGCGCGGCAAGAAGCTGATGGCGCCGGGCGGCGACATGAACGACATGAAGTTCCTCGCCGAGTTCATGGTGATGAACGCGCGCCGGCTGGGCATGGCGGGCAAGATGCTGTTCCCGATCCCCGACCGGGGGCTGAGCGACCGGCTCTACCGCATCAAGGCGCGCACGCTGATCGTCTGGGGCGAGAACGACCGGCTCATTCCCCTGCCCTACGCCGAGGCGTTCCGCGCCGCCATTGCTGGCGCACGCGTCGTGACGGTGCCGCAGGCCGGCCATCTCGTGGGCCACGAGAAGCCCGACGCCGTACTGCGCGCACTAGCCACGCTGAACTGAACGCGTCGGCGCTTGACTTTGGCAGGCAAAAAGGGTTCATGCGGACAGCGGATGCTCCGGCGTCCGCGCTCTCTCTCGCGGTAACGCGCCCCTGTCGGCACTGACCGGCCCTTTGCGCGCTGCTGAGACCTCCCCGACCCGCCGTCGCGAGCCAAGGGTTTGAAGTGCGGACGCCCGTGCCCGCACGGCACGGCTGCGTCCAGTTTGGAAAAGACTGTTCAGGAAATGACATTGTTTGCCGACCTTCGGCTTGCCGAACCCCTCACGCGCGCCCTGGCTGCCGACGGGTATGAAACCCCGACTCCGATCCAGCAGCAGGCCATCCCGCCGCTGCTGGAAGGCCGCGACCTGCTGGGCATCGCCCAGACCGGTACCGGCAAGACTGCCGCGTTCGCTCTGCCGATCCTGCACCGGCTGGCCGCTGCCGCGCGGCGTCCGGACCGCCGCACCTGCCGCGCGCTGGTGCTGGCGCCGACACGCGAGCTGGCCCTGCAGATCGCCGAGAGCTTCAGCCGTTACGGCCGTTTCCTTGCCCTGCGCACGGCCTGTGTCTTCGGCGGCGTCAGCGAACGGCCGCAGATCCAGGCGCTGCTGCCTGGAGTCGACGTTCTTGTCGCCACGCCGGGCCGCCTGCTCGATCTGATGGGTCAGCGCGCGCTCTCGCTGGAGGGCCTCGAGACCTTCGTTCTCGACGAAGCCGACCGCATGCTCGACATGGGCTTCATCCATGACGTGCGCCGGATCGTGCGCCAGTTGCCGGCAGAGCGTCAGACGGCACTGCTGTCGGCCACCATGCCGGCCGATATTGCCAGTCTGGCGCGAGACCTGCTGCGCCAGCCGGTGCGCGTCGAGGTGACGCCGCCGGCCACGACCGTGGAGCGCATCCGCCAGCAGGTGCTGTTTGTAGAGGCATCGAAGAAACGCGAGCTGCTGATCCACCTGCTGCAGGACGCCGCTATCCGTCGCGCCCTGGTCTTCACGCGTACCAAGAGCAATGCCAACCGTGTGTCGGAGGGGCTGGAGAAGGCGGGCATTGCCACGTCCGCCATCCACGGCAACAAATCCCAGGGCGCCCGTCAGAAGGCGCTGGCGCAGTTCCGGGATGGCCGCCTGCGCGTGCTGGTCGCCACCGACATCGCGGCCCGCGGCATCGATATCGATGACGTCACCCACGTCTTCAACTTCGATCTGCCCAACGAGCCGGAGAGCTACGTTCATCGCATCGGCCGCACGGCGCGGGCCGGCGCCGACGGCATCGCCATCGCCTTCTGCGATGCGGGCGAAACAGGCTACTTGCGCGATATCGAGCGCACCACGCGCCAGAAGGTGCCGGTATTCGCCGCGCATCCCTTCCATCATGCTGGCATCGCGGATGGCAGCGTCACGGCCCCACCGCCTGCCAGCCTCCAGGGCCGTCGCATGCAGCGCAACGGGCCGCGGCAAGGCGCGCGCAACCATCCCGGCGGTGGCCAACACCGCGCCGGTCCGCCGCGTCAGGAAAAGCAGCACCGCCGCGATCAGCACAACGGTCATGGCAAGGGGCGGCACGCTGCCAAGCCGGACGCGGCACGCGCAAGGCAGGCGGGCCAGGGTGGACCGGGCTCGTGGATGCGCTCGCTCAATGAGCGACAGAACGACGGCAGATAAAACGCGGATCCGCCTGAGTCGACTTGATGCGCCGCAATGACTATAGCTGCGGCGCAGGAGGGATTTCCGGGAGCGCGTGGTGAGTGGCGATATCGATGAATTCCGCCAGCTTCTGGCCAGGGTCGGCACGGGTGAAGGCCTGACACGGGCCGAGGCGGAACGGGCCTTCGACATCATGACGGCGGGCAATGCCACGCCCGCACAGATGGGCGCCTTCCTGATGGCGCTGCGGGTACGCGGCGAGACGGCCGACGAGCTGGCAGGCGGGGCCGCCGTGCTGCGGGCCAAGGTTCTGCGGGTCAAGGCGCCGCCGGGCGCGATGGACATCGTCGGTACCGGCGGCGATCACCACGGCACCTACAACGTCTCCAGCGCCGCGGCGCTGGTCGTAGCCGGCTGCGGCGTGCCCGTCGCCAAGCACGGCAACCGCGCCTTCACCTCGAAGTCGGGCGCCGGCGACGTGCTGGGCGCGCTGGGCGTGGGTCTTGAATTGCCGGTGGAGACGCTGGAGCGCTCGCTGCGCGAAGCCGGCATCTGCTTCCTGATGGCGCCGCGCCACCACAGCGCCATGCGCAACGTCGCCGGACCGCGGGTCGAGCTGGCGCCCACGCGCACCATCTTCAACATGCTGGGGCCGCTGTCGAACCCGGCCCTCGTCAAGCGCCAGCTCGTGGGCGTCTACGACCGCAAATGGGTGCGCCCCGTCGCCGAAGCGCTGGGCCAGCTCGGGCTGGAACGCGCGCTGGTGGTGCACGGCGCCGACGGCATGGACGAGATCACGACCACGGCCAGCACCTGGGCCGCCGAAATGATCCAGGGCGACGGCGGGCAGGTCTCCATCCGCGAATTCGAGATCCTGCCGGAGGACGCCGGCCTGCCTCGCGCCACGCTGGAGCAGCTCAAGGGCCGCGACCCGGCCTACAACGCGGCCGCAATCCGCAGCGTGCTGGCGGGTGAGAAAAGCGCCTTCCGCGACATCGTGCTGCTGAACGCCGGTGCCGCCCTGACGGTGGCCGGCAAGGTGGTGACCCTGAAGGAAGGCGCGGCGCTGGCCGCCCAGGCCATCGCCTCCGGCCAGGCCTTGGCGACCCTCGACCGGCTGCTGGCCATCTGCGGCACCGCAAAGGTGCAGCACGAGGTGCCTGCTGCGCGGTAGTATGGGGCACTGCTTACGACGGAATTCAGGATGCCCGCTGATTCTCAGACGCTGCAGATGATCGCCGGCTTTGCTGCCACTGGCACGGCGCTCGACCGGATCAATGCCGACAAGGCGGCGCTGGTGGCGCGACGCAAGGCCGAGCGGCCGATGGCAGAGATCGAGGCCGAGGCGCGCCGCGCTCCGCCGCCGCGTGGATTTGCGGCGGCACTGCGCAGCGCGGTTGACAGCGGGCGCTACGGGCTGATCGCGGAGATCAAGAAGGCCTCGCCATCGAAAGGCCTGATCCGTGCCGATTTCGATCCGACGGCGCTGGCGGTAGCCTACCGCGAGGGTGGTGCAGCGTGTCTGTCGGTGCTGACCGACGAACCCTATTTCCAGGGGCACGACGAGTATCTGCTTGCGGCCCGCGCTGCCGCGCAGGAGCTGCCGGCGCTGCGCAAGGATTTCATGATCGATCCTTGGCAGATCGTCGAAAGCCGGGCGCTGGGCGCAGATTGCGTGCTGCTCATCCTGGCGTCGCTGGACGACGCGATGGCGGCAGAGTTGTGCGGGCTTGCGCGGCGCTGGGAGATGGACGTGCTGGCGGAAGTACACGACGCCGCCGAGCTGGAACGGGCGCTGAAGCTCGATACCCCGCTGATCGGCGTCAACAACCGCAATCTGCGGACACTGCAGGTCGATCTCGGCACGACGGAGGCACTGGCGCGCGCCGTGCCGCCCGATCGTCTGCTGGTGTGCGAAAGCGGGCTGGACAGCCCCGCCGATCTCGCCCGCATGGCACGCGTGGGCGCGCGCGCGTTCCTGATCGGCGAGAGCTTCATGCGCAAGCCCGACGTCGCGGCCGCGGTGCGCACGATGCTGGCCAATCCCGTGCCGAAGCCGGACAGGGCTGCGTGAAGGAGGCGTCATGGCCGACCTCACCCATATCGATGCCGAAGGCAACGCGCGCATGGTCGATGTCGCGGACAAACCCGAAACCGAGCGCATCGCCGTGGCGCGCGCCTCGGTGATCATGCAGCCGCACACGCTGAAGCTGATCCAAAACAGGGCGCTGAAAAAGGGCGACGTGCTGGCTGTCGCGCAGCTTGCCGGCATCATGGCCGCCAAGCGTACGCCCGATCTGATTCCTCTGTGCCATCCGCTGGCGCTGACATCGGTCAAGGTTGCGCTCGACTGCGATGCAGCGCGATCTGCCGTGGACATCGAGGCGACCTGCAAGCTGGTTGGACGTACCGGCGTCGAGATGGAGGCGCTGACGGCAGCATCGGTAGCCGCTCTCACCGTCTATGACATGTGCAAGGCCATCGACCGCGGCATGACCATCACCGACGTGCGGCTGGTGCACAAATCCGGTGGCAAGTCCGGCACCTGGGAGGCCCGCTAGCCCGCGAGGTTGTTCATGCTCACTGTCGATGAAGCGCTGGCGCGGATTCTGGCGCGCCACAGGCCGCTGCTTTCGGAAACCGTCTCGATCGCCGAGGCTGCGGGCCGGGTTCTGGCGGCGCCGCTCGCCGCGCGACTCGACCAGCCGTTTGCGGATTTGTCGGCCATGGACGGCTATGCGGTGCGCGCTGCCGACTGCGCCAGTCTGCCCGTCACCCTGAAGGTCGTCGGCCAGGCGCCGGCGGGCGGTGCCTATGAGGGTACCGTGGGCAACGGCGAGACCGTGCGCATCTTCACCGGCGGCCCCCTGCCCGCGGGTGCCGATACCATCGTCATTCAGGAAAACACGAAAGTCGAAGCGGCCGGCACCGTCACTGTTCTGGAAGGCGTGCAGCGGGGCCGGCACATCCGCCGGCGCGGGCTGGATTTCGCGGCCGGTACCGTCGGGCTTGAGCCCGGCCGGCGGCTGGTGCCGCGCGACGTGTCTCTGGCGGCCGCCATGAACGCGCCCTGGCTGACGGTGCATCACCGGCCACGCGTCGCCGTGCTGGCCACCGGCGACGAACTGGTCATGCCGGGTGAACCAGTGGGACCGAACCAGATCCTGTCGTCATCGGCGCTGGCGGTGGCGGCGCTGGTGCGCGCCTGGGGCGGGGAAGCCAGCCTGCTCGGCATCGCCCGCGATACACGCGAGGATACAGCCGCACGCATAAGCGCCGGTCTGTCGGCTGACATCCTCGTCACGCTGGGCGGCGTGTCGGTGGGCGAGCACGATCTGGTGCAGGATACGCTTAAGGGGCTGGGCTTCTCGCTCGATTTCTGGCGGATCGCGATGCGGCCGGGCAAGCCGCTGATGTTCGCCGAGCGCGATGGCCAGACAGCCCTGGGCCTGCCGGGCAATCCGGTATCGACCATGATCTGCGCCCTGCTGTTCCTCAAGCCGGCCATCGAGCGGTTGTCCGGTCTGCCCGGGTCACCCGTCGCCCTGCGCCGGGGTGTCCTGGGCATGGCGCTCGGCGCCAACGATACGCGCCAGGACTACATGCGCAGCCGTATCGAGCGGCGCGGAAGCGGGCTGCCAGCGGTTCACCCGTTCGATGTCCAGGACAGCTCGATGCTTTCGGTCTTGTCCCGTGCCGACGGGCTTCTGGTCCGCGCCCCGCACGACCCGGCACGCGTGCCCGGAGAGGAGGTCGATATCATCGACTTCGCCGATCTGGGCCACACGTTCTGATCGGCTCTTGATCTTTTCCACGAACCAAACTAGAACATGTGGATCTGTTCTGGTTTTATTCCAGATCAGGTGGCAGATCAGGAGCGAGGGCCAAAGTGCTGACCCGCAAACAGTACGAGCTGCTTGTTTTCATCAACAAGCGGCTCAACGAAGACGGCGTATCCCCTTCTTTCGACGAGATGAAGGAAGCGCTGAAGCTGCGCTCCAAGTCCGGCATTCACCGGCTGATCACCGGGCTTGAAGAGCGGGGTTTCCTGCGGCGCCTGGCGCATCGCGCCCGCGCGCTTCAGGTCATCAAGCTGCCGGAAGCCGCGGCCGTGCCGCATCTGCCGGATCCGGCCTATGCGCCGGCGGCCGGCCGCGCCGCCGCCAACATCGGCATGCGCGAAGCCGGTTCGAGCTTTGTGCCGCAGGTCATCAAGGGAGACTTCCGCCCCACCCTGCCCGGGGCGCTGGTGCCGGCCAACGAGGCGGCGGCGCTTTCCCTGCCGCTCTACGGCAAGATCGCGGCGGGCACGCCGATCGAGGCGCTGCGCGATAACACCACGACCATCGACGTGCCGGTGTCGCTGCTGGGCAAGGGCGCGCATTACTGCCTGCAAGTCGAAGGCGATTCGATGATCGAGGCCGGCATCAATGACGGCGATATTGCTATCATCCGCAGCGGCGACACGGCGGAAAATGGCAGCATCGTTGTGGCCCTGGTCGATGACACCGAGGCCACCCTCAAGCGCCTGCGGCGCAAGGGCGCATCGATCGCGCTCGAGCCGGCAAATCCGCGGTACGAGACGCGGATCTTTGGCCCCGACAGGGTCAAGGTGCAAGGACGCCTGGTCGGTCTCTACCGCAAGTTCTGACAACTAGCGCTTTGCCGAAACCGGCCTAGAGGCGGGGCGCGGGCGCGTTTCGGGCCTGGGCACCCAGGGCCGCTCGCCACGGGCCCAGCGCGTGTTTTCGATGCGCACGCCACCGCCGCTGTCCAGCCACAGGACATGGGCGCCGTTGCGCCAGATGTCGAAGCGGTCAACGACATGCCGGACACCGGGGCAGCGACGGCGCACCGGGACAAGGGACAGCAGGACATCGGCGCCAGAGCAATCATCGGCTAGCGCCTCGACGCTGCGCGCGATCGCGACCTGCTGGCCGCCGCTGCCGCGGTACAGACAGCCCAGCGCATCGCACCGCAGCCGGCCATCGGCGCTTTGCGCATCCACCGGCCACAGATCGGCGTGATCGGCCCCGGCCCGACGCACCCAGCTTTCAGCCGTAAAGCGCTCGGCGCGTACCGTCGAGAGAAGCATGCCGCCGCTTGCGTCCCTTATGCCGACAAGCCGCGCATCGGCACTGACCAGCAGGTCGGGCGGACGGTGGAACCATCCCAGCAGAAGCGCACAGACAACCGGTGCCAGGCCCCAGAAGCGCCACGACGTACGCCACAGGCAAAGCCACAGGCCGCCCAGCGTCAGCAACCACAGGGAGGCACCCGGCAACGCCGGCGTGATCGTCGCGGCGGCCGGCCACGCCGCAGCCTCGCGCGCGATCGCGATAATGGCCTCCACGCCCCAGCCCATCGGCACCAGGGCAACCGCTTCAAGGCCCAGGGGCAGCAACAGCAGCGCCGCCAGGCCGCAGGGAATCGCCCAGATGCCCGTCAGCGGCACGGCAATGAGATTGGCGAAGATACCGACCAGGCTCAGCCGGTTGAAATGGTAGGCGGAGAATCCCGCCGTGGCGATGCTGGCGACCAGCGTCGTGAACAGCGAGGCCCCGATCCACGCCATGACCCGGCCTGCCGGCGTCGGCGGCCGGTCAGCCCATCGCCTGCGCCACGCCTGCCAGGCCTCCCATGCAGCAACGAGCCCCACGACCGCCGCGAACGAGAGCTGGAAACTCGCACCCACCAGGCTTTCCGGCAGGAGCAGCAGGATGACAACCGCGGCCCAACACACCAGCCGCATGGTGAGGGCCATGCGGTCCACAAGCACGCCCAGCAGCACGATGGCCAGCATCAGAAAGGCCCGTTGGGCCGGGACCGGCGCGCCTGCCAACAGCATGTAGAACAATGCGCCGCCGATGCCGGCCACCGCCGCCCATTTCTTGACCGGAAAGCGCAGCGCCAGCCACGGCACCGCCGCGAGACCGTAGCGCACCAGCCCCATCACCAGGACTGCTGCAAAAGTGATGTGCAAGCCGGAGATCGACAGCAGATGTGCCAGACCCGAGTCGCGCATTGCCTGCATCGTGTCGCGCGAGATGCCGGTCTGGTCGCCGGTGATCAGGGCCGCCGCCATGGCTCCGGCGTCGCCCGGCACCACCGCGAGAATGCGCGCGCTCAAACGGCGACGCAGCTCGTCCAGCCACATCACCAGGCCTGACGGCTGACCCTGCTCCAGGACCGTGGGTGCCGCATGAGCATAGCCCACGGCGCCAATGCGAGCGAACCAGGCGAAGCGCTGGAAGTCGAAGGCGCCCGGCGCGGCCGGTCCGGGTGGCGGCGACAGCATGGCGGGCACCGAGATCCGGTCACCAACGGCGACACGATCAGCCCCGCCCCTCAGCAGGGAAACGCGGACGCGCGCTGGCGTTTCTTCCGGCGCCACGCCCCGCAGCACGACGTCTTCGAGAATCACGCGCCTGCCCGCCGGCAGCAGCGTAACCTCGACGACGCGGCCGTGCACGGCCGCCGGGCCATAGCCGCGTGCCAACACCGGCGCCGCCGCACTTTCGGCGCGCCAGGTCACCGCCGCCAGACCGACACCGAAGACCGCCACGCCCAGCGCCAGGGGACGCAGGCTTGCCACGCCAAGGCTGGTCCACAGCAGTACGAGCCCAAAGCCCGCAATGACAGGTCCCAGCCATGAGGGCGGTTCGAACGGCAGCTCGAAGTAGAGGGCGATACCCATCCCCAGTGCGACGGGAAGCCACAAGGCCCATCGCTCGCGCTCCGCCTCCAAACGCCGCGCGAGCACAGCGACGGCGCCTGATGGCAGCCCGGCAATGCGGCCCATGGCGGCTGGCAGTGCGATGTTGGTATCCCCCCACGACTGCCCGGTGTCAGCGCTTTGACTGACAGGGCATGATTCTTATGCTACCCCGCCGTTTGTGACCAAAGCGGGGCCGCCGTGCCATTCAGTCCCGCGGTTTGTCCCCAGCATCGTTGGATCCATGACTGTTGTAACCCGTTTCGCGCCCTCGCCAACCGGCTTCCTGCATATTGGCGGCGCCCGCACCGCCCTCTTCAACTGGCTTTACGCGCGCCGGCACGGCGGCCGCTACCTGCTGCGCGTTGAAGATACCGACCGGCAGCGCTCTACCGCCGAAGCGATCGACGCCATCCTCGATGGTCTTTCGTGGCTGGGCCTCGATTGGGACGGCGACATCATCTACCAGTTCAGCCGTGCCGCGCGGCACGCCGAAGTCGCGCAGCAATTGCTGGCCGAAGGAAAGGCATACCACTGCTACGCCACGCCCCAGGAGCTGGAGGAGATGCGCGAACAGGCCCGGCGTGAGAACCGGCCAATGCGCTACGACGGCCGCTGGCGCGACCGCGACCCGCGCGAAGCCCCGGCCGGGGTGAAGCCGGTGGTCCGGCTCAAGGCGCCGCAGGAAGGTGAAACCGTCGTCATCGACCAGGTCCTGGGCAAGGTGACCGTGCAGAACGCACAGCTCGACGACATGGTGCTGCTGCGATCCGACGGCACGCCCGTCTACATGCTGTCGGTCGTGGTTGATGATCACGACATGGGCATCACGCACGTGATCCGCGGCGCCGATCATCACACCAACACCTTCCGGCAGGTCCAGCTCTACAACGCGCTGGGCTGGCAGGTTCCCGAGTTCGCGCACATCCCTCTGATCCATGGCCCGGACGGTGCCAAGCTGTCGAAGCGCCATGGGGCGCTCGGCGTCGATGCCTACCGCGACATGGGCTATCTGCCGGCGGCGCTGCGCAACTATCTGCTGCGGCTGGGCTGGAGCCACGGCGACGACGAGATCATCTCCACCACCCAGGCTATCCAGTGGTTCGACCTGGAACACGTCGGCCAGTCCCCTGCCCGCTTCGACTTCGCCAAGCTGACCAGCCTGAATGCCCACTATCTGCGCGAGACCCCCGATGCGGATCTGCTGCCGCTCGTGCTGCCGGCGATCGGCAGACTGATCGGTGAACCGCTGTCGGACGCGGCGCGCGAGCGCATTGCGCGCGGCATCAATGGTGTCAAGCAGCGCTCGCGAACGCTGGTCGAGCTGTCCGCGGGCCTGGCGTTCTACGCCCGCAGCGGCGCGCCGCCGGCTGAAGAGAAAGCGGCTGCGCTGCTGACACCTGCGGCCAGGGGCGTGATCGCCGGCGTGGCGGCGGCGCTGGAGCCTGCACCCTGGACCGAGCCGGCGCTGGAATCGACCGTGAAGGCCTTCGCCGAAAGCGCCGGCATCAAGCTTGGGCAGGTCGCCCAGCCGCTGCGCGTGGCGCTGACAGGATCGACCGTATCGCCCGGCATCTTCGAGGTGCTGAGCATCCTGGGCCGCGAGGAGTCGTTGATACGGCTGCGGGCCGCCGCTGCCTGACGCCGCTTCGCGTCAGCAGGACTGACAGAATTGCGCCGGCCGGGACGGCTTGTTAGGGTGCTGCGATTTCCATCGCGCGCAGGGCAGCGGGCAGTTTCGGGACACGGAATCGGCCGCAGCCCCTGCGCAGCTACCGCGCTCAGACAGCAGGTGACGCCATGAGCAGCAACAGGTCCGTTACGCTTACCGACGACTCGACGGGCAAGAACTGGAAGTTTCCGGTTCTGGCCGGGACGACGGGCCCTGACGTCATCGACGTGCGCAAGCTCTATGGCGAGACCGGGATGTTCACCTATGATCCCGGCTTCACTTCGACCGGCTCGTGCGAATCGAAGATCACCTATATCGACGGCGACGCCGGCATCCTGCTGCATCGCGGCTACAACATTGCCGAACTGGCCGAGCGCAGCGACTTCATGGAAGTCGCCTACCTGCTCCTGAACGGCGACCTGCCGACCGCCGACGAGAAGGCGGACTTCATCCACACGATCAGCCGGCACACCATGCTGCACGAGCAGATCGCGACCTTCTATCGTGGTTTTCGCCGCGATGCGCATCCGATGGCGGTTTGCTGCGGCGTCGTGGGCGCGCTCTCGGCCTTCTATCACGACTCGCTCGACATCAACGATCCGCACCAGCGGATGATCTCGGCCCATCGCCTGATTGCCAAGATGCCGACGATCGCGGCCTGGGCCTACAAGTACTCGGTCGGCCAGCCATTCATGTATCCGCAGAACAACCTCAGCTACGCCGGCAATTTCCTGCGCCTGCTGTTCGGTGTGCCGGCCGAGGAGTACGTGGTCAACCCGGTCATCGAAAAGGCGATGGACCGCATCCTGATGCTGCACGCCGACCACGAGCAGAACGCTTCGACCTCGACGGTGCGGCTGGCTGGCTCGTCGGGCGCCAATCCGTTCGCCTGCATCGCCGCTGGCATCGCTTCGCTGTGGGGCCCCAGCCATGGCGGCGCCAACGAAGCTGTGCTGAACATGCTGCAGCACATCGGCGACAGGAAGAACATTCAGACCTTCCTGTCGCGCGTGAAGGACAAGAACGATCACACGCGGCTGATGGGTTTTGGCCACCGCGTCTACAAGAACTATGATCCGCGTGCTACAGTGATGCGCACGACCTGCCACGAGGTCCTGGCGTCGCTCGGCTTCAAGGGCGACCCGCTGCTAGATCTTGCCATGGAGATGGAGCAGATCGCGCTCAAGGACGATTACTTCGTCTCGAAGAAGCTTTACCCCAACGTCGACTTCTACTCCGGCATCATCTTCCGGGCGATCGGCATTCCGGTCAGCATGTTCACGGTGCTGTTCGCCGTGGCTCGCACCGTGGGCTGGATCGCGCAGTGGCGGGAGATGGTCGAGGATCCGCAGTCCAAGATCGGCCGGCCGCGGCAGCTCTATACCGGCCAGACCGAGCGTCCCTACGTTCCGATTCACGCGCGCAAGTAATCCCGACGGGAGCGGCAGCGACCATGGCGGCCTTCGACTATCGGCGGCGGGAACAGCCGGGCGGTGTCGGCCCGGCAGCGTATCGAGGTCCAAGGAGCGTGGTGCGGATTGCCGCGCCGGCCAATGACAACGGCCCGTTTCTCATGCGCGCCGGACGCGGACTGCTCCGCCTGCTATTGTGCGCGCTGGCCGCCGCCGTCTTCGCCGCGGTGCTCCTGAACTAGGCTCGGGACACCGGCTCCACCTCGACCTGGTTGGTGTTGTAGGTGGTGGCGCCGCAGGGCGCCGAGCGGTCGGCGGTGATGGCGTTGGCGCAGCCGCTGCGGTCGGTGCCGCCTTCATCGGGCATGAACCAGGCACCTTCCTTGATCGCCACCACGCCGGGTGCGATGCGGCCGGTGACCCTGGCCGGCAGCACGGTCGCACCATGGGCGCTGAAGATGCGCACGAGCTGGCCGTCCCTGATGCCACGGGGCCTTGCGTCCGCCGGGTTGATCCACACATCGTCGGGGTCGACCCGCGCCAGGTCCGGCTGGTTGCCGTGGATCGAATGCGTACGGGCCCGGGACTTGGGACTGCACAGGCTCAGCGGATAACGCTCATCCGGCTCGACCGGCGGGATCCAGGTCGGGATCGGTGGCATGGCACCAAGCCCGTAAGGATCCGGATTGGCCGCCATCGCCATCGAATAGATTTCGATCTTGCCCGAAGGCGTCGAGAATCTGTGGTTCTCGGGGTCGCGGATCTGCCGTGCAAAGGCGACCGCGTCCTCGGGCGCCGGGAAGCGCGCGACGCCCTTCTCCATGAACGTCTCGAAATCGTCGACCGCATCCTTCGTGAGTTCGCGCAGCCAGTCGAGCTCCCCAACATCGTTGTAGCCTTCAATGCCGAGGCGCCGGGCAAGGTCGGCGAAGATGTCGATATCGTTGCGGCACTCGTACATCGGCTCGATCGCCTGCCTCATGAAGATTGCATAGTGGCCAGCGCCTGCCCACGGCGTGTGCACGTCGTTGCGTTCCCAGAACGTGGTGGCCGGCAGCAGGATGTCGGCATGGCGCGCCGTGGGCGTCAGGAAGTGATCCTGCGCCACGATGAACTCCACGCCCTCCAGTGACGCGGCCATCTTCCTCGCGTTGGGCGCCTGGTTAAACAGATCGCCACCTGCCGAATAGATGAGCTTGATGTCGGCCGGATAGCCGCCGCTTTTGCCGCGGGCCAGAAGATCGGCCAGTAGCGGCGAGGAGACACGCGCATTGATCGGATTGGTGCCGGTGGGCAGGCTGCGGATGCCGGCACGGCCGGTCGCGCCGTTACTGACGCCGGAATTGCCGCCGGCAATGCCGATATTCCCCGTGATGGCCGCCAGCGCATAGGCGGCACGATGGAACTGCTCGCCAAAGGCGGTACGTCCTGGCGCATAGCCGCACTGCAGCGCCGCGGGCTTGGTGGTACCGAATTCTATCGCGAGCCGCCGGATCGTTTCGGCCGTAATACCCGTGATGCCGCTGGCCCATTCGGGCGTCTTTGGTACGCCGTCGTTGAGGCCCAGCAGATAGGAGCGATATGAGGCTCCGGCTGGCGCACCCGGCGGCAGGTGCTCCTCGTCGAAGCCCAGCACGTGGCGATCGCAATATGCCTGGTCGTGCAGGCCTTCGCTGACAATCACATATGCCATGGCGATCAGTGCCGCGGCATCGGTCGAGGGGCGGATGAAGATATGCTCGTCGGCGAGTGCGCTGCTGGTGCGCGTGCGCCGCGGATCGACGCAGACGATGCGCACGCCCTTTTCCTTTGCCCACTTCAGGTAGCGCTGCGTGCCGGTCCCGAAGGTGCCGTCGGCCGGGCTCCAGCCCCACATCAGGATCAGCCTTGAATTGATGTAGTCGGTCGGCTCGCGTCCCGATGATTTGTAGTCGGCATTGGCGCCGAACGTCATGCGTACGGCGAACACTTCCGCTTCGGCTGACATGTTGGACCACAGATCGGTGCAGCCGCCGAACATGTGCAGGAAGCGCTTGGCCGCTCCCCGTCCATGCAGCATGGACAGGCTGCCCGAGCGCGAGCCATCGAGAATGGCGGCGTTGCCGTATTGCGTACGCACCCGCAGCAACTCGCGTGCGACCGTATCAAGCGCCTCGTCCCAGGAGATGCGCTCAAACTGGCCCGAGCCGCGCGGTCCGGTGCGGCGCATGGGATATTTCAGGCGGTCGGGATGATAGGTGCGCTCGATCTGCCCCACGCCGCGGGCGCAGGCCGGCAGAGGCGGCAGCTCCGGGTTCCACCGGCCGGGGTCAGTCGAGATCTTCACGATCCGCCCGTCGGCGACATGGGCATTCACCACGCAGCGCCCACCGCAATTGTGGCCGCAGGTGCTGGTGACGATCGTCTCGCCCGCCCGCGGCGCCCGCCGCGGCTGCTGATAAATGGTGGTCGCGTAGGTCATTGGCCTAGCCTAGCACCATACCGGTGGGCGTCGAGCGGCCTATTGTTCGCGTTCTGCCGTAGTAGTGCAGCGGGTCAGCGGTCGCGGATCATGGCGGCGAAGGTGGCTTCGGCGGCCACGTTGCCGTCGACAATCACCTTGCCCGAGAACTTCCACACGCTCTGCCGCGCCTGCTGCTTCTGGACCCTGACCTCGATGCGGTCGCCCGGCACCACCGGACGCCGGAAGCGCGCGCCGTCAATTGACATGAAGTAGACGAGCTTCCCTTCCGCTTCCGGACCCATGGTGGCCACCACCAGCACGGCGGCGGTCTGTGCCATCGATTCGATGAGCAGCACGCCGGGCATCACCGGCGCGCCGGGAAAATGGCCCTGGAAGAAGGGCTCGTTGATGGAGACGTTCTTGATCCCGACCGCGCTCTCGCCCAGCCGCAGATCAACGACCCGATCCACCAGCAGCATTGGATAGCGGTGGGGGATCATCTGCACGATTCGGCGAACATCGACCGAGGCGATGACGCCACCCGCAGTACTCTCCTTGGCTTGCGTATCACTCATATTGGCGATCCAGGGCTTCGGCCGGCGGCACTAGAACCGCGTTCCGAAGCTGAAGCGGAACCTTTCCGTCTTGTCAAAACCCTCCTTGCGGACCGGCAGCGCGTAGTCAATGCGGATCGGGCCAAATGGCGAGATCCACTGCAGCCCGACGCCGGCCGACACGCGGATCGACTTGGAATCCTGCACCGTGGCGTCGCTCTCCTCCGGCCCCCACAGGCTGCCGGCATCCACGAAGCCTTTACCCAGAATGCCGATCTCGCGCGGCAGGCCGAGCGGAAAGCTGATCTCCGCGCTGGTGACATAATAGTACTTTCCGCCGATCGCGTCGCCGCCGCTGTGCGGGCCCACGCCGCCGGTGCGGAAGCCCCGGAAATTGTCGCCGCCGAGAAAGAAGCGATTGGCGATCTTCAGATCATCCCTGATCGGCGTCACGACGCCGGCCTGGCCGGACAGCGAGAACACGACCTCGTCGAACACCTCGTAGAACCAGGCCCCCTCAACCTTGTTGCGGACGTAGTGCTCGGTGCCGCCCAGGCCGCCGACGTCCAGCCCGTAACGCAGCAGGAATCCCTTGGTGGGGTTGAGCCGGTTATCGCGGGTATCCCAGGAGAGAAGTTGTCCGATTTCCGACGTCCAGGTCGTGCCCTCCTGCGCCTTGATAATGAACGAGGCATCGTCGCCGACATTCTTGATCGTGTCGCGGCGCAGCGTGTACTTGACCGTCTGGCGCGTGTGCTCCGAAAGGCTCCAGCCGGCGCGCAGGGCAAAGCCCAGCGTGCTTTCGTCGAACGAGCTGGTCCGCTGGTAGTCGCGCGTAATGCGGAAGACGTCGAACCCGGCCGAGACGTTGCGGTCGAGGAAATAGGGTTCGGTGAAGCTGAGATCGATCTGCGTGCTGCGCGTGCCCAACGACAGGCCGACGCGCAGGTCCTGGCCGCGTCCCAGCAGGTTACGCTCGCGGACGGCGATATCGCCGAGGATGCCCGACGAAGTCGAGTAGCCGGCACCGAACGAGATTTCGCCGGTGCTCTGTTCCACGACGTTGACATCGATCACGGTCTTGTCGGGCGTCGATCCCGGGCGGTTTGAAACGTCGACTTTCTCGAAGAAGCCCAAGTTCTGCAGCCGCTGCTGCGAGCGGCGCAGCTTGGCAGTGTTGAAGGCATCACCCTCGGCGAGGCGGAACTCCCGGCGGATCACCTTGTCGAGCGTGCGCGTGTTGCCGGTGATGTTGATGCGCTCGACGTAGACCCGCGGCCCCTCCTGGATGTCGTAATCGATGTCGATCGTGAGGGTTTCCGTGTTGCGCCGGATGTTAGGGCGCACCTCGACAAAGGCATAGCCCAGCGTGCCCACCGCCTCGCTGATGGCGGTGATAGTCTGCTCGACTTCATCGGCGTTGAACCAGTCGCCCTCGCGGGTGGTGACCAGCGCCTTCACCGCATCGACGTCGAGCGCCTCGAAATGGGTCGATACATCGACCTTGCCGAACTTGTAACGCTCACCCTCGGAGATGGTGAATGTGACGTAGAAGCCATCGCGATCGGGCGCGAGTTCGGCCACGGCGGACAGCACCCGGAAATCGGCATAGCCTTCCGACAGGTAGAACTTGCGCAGCAGCTCCTTGTCGAAGTTCAGCCTGTCCGGATCGTAGCGGTCATCGGACGTGAACAGGCGCCACCAGGCCGATTCGGTGGTGCGGATTTTCTCGCGCAGCGTGCCGTCGCTGAAACGTTCGTTGCCGACAAAACTGATACGGCGAATACCGGTGGTGTCGCCCTCGTTGATCTCGAACACCAGATCGACGCGATTCTGGTCGAGGCGGATGATCTTGGGCTCGATGCGGGCGTTGAACTTGCCGGCACGCCGATAGACCTCAACCAGGCGGCGCACATCCGACTGCACCTTGGACTGGGTGTAGACGGTGCGCGGCTTGGTCTGGACCTCCTGCCGGAGCTGGTCGTCCTCCAGCTTGCTGTTGCCTTCGAATGCCACGCGGTTGATCAGCGGATTCTCGACCACGCGCACGATCAGGCGCGAGCCGTCCTGCTGGATCACGACATCGCTGAACAGGCCAGTGCCGAACAGTGCCTTGAGCGAGCGGTTCGCCGCTTCCGCGTCATAAGGCTGTCCCTGGCGCAGCTCGAGATAGGAGCGGATGGTGTCCGGCTCCACACGGCTGTTGCCCTGGATTTCGATGGAGGAGATGACGCCCCCGCGCTGTGCCGAAGCCGGCGGAACAGCGACGAAGAGGCAGGCGAAACAAAGGGCGGTCAGGCCCAGAACGCGTTTCAGGCGCAGCAAAGCTCCCCCTGCCCCGTCAGGCTCGTTATTAGACACAAACTATTGCATTTAACCGAGAGCGGACGCTCCTTCCAACCCCTTTCATAGGGGAAGAATTCGCCCGATCAGCCGCGAGACGTCATTGAAGGTGGCAAAAACCATGAGGCTGCCGACAGCCGCAAGCCCGATGCGAAAACCAATATCCTGTGCCCGCGCTGAAAGAGGGCGGCCACGGATCCACTCGATAGCGTAGAACAGCAGGTGCCCGCCATCGAGCATCGGAATCGGCAGAAGATTGAACACGCCCAGGGTCACGGACAGGCCCACCACGAAATAGAGCACCGCACTCCAGCCGATCTGCGATACCTCACCCGTGGTCTTGGCGATGGCGATCGGTCCGCCGATTTCATTGGCCGGTCGCAGGCCAAGGACAATCTGCCGGATGACGGTGTAGATCGTGCCCGTGATGCGCCAGACTTGGGCCGTGCCCTCGACCACCGCGTCCACCGGGCCCATGGTGCGCACCACGGACGCCGAGCCGCTGGTGAAGCCCAGCCGGCCTTCGATCCGTGTCTGGCCATCGGGCCCGCGGACCTCCTCGGCGGCGGGCGTAGCCACGATCTGCACCGTCTGCCCGTTGCGCTCGATCTTCATTGTGGTCGGCTGGTTGGCGCGCACCCGAACGATCCGCGGGATCTGCCCAAAGTGATCGATCGGCACGCCCTGAACTTCGAGAATGCGATCGCCTGCCAGCAGGCCGGCGCTTTCCGCCACGCTGCCTGGCAGCACGCGGCCCACGACAGGCAAGGCGTTGATGCTGGCAACGCCCAGCTCGCCCAGACGATGGACGTTGCCGAAGCGGTCCTTGTAATCGTGGGGCACTGGCGTGACGGTCAGGCTGGCAGTGTGGCCGTCGCGGGAGACAGTGACCGGCAAGGCGATGCCCGGATTGAGCTGCGCCACCGACAGGATGTCCTCGAAGCTGTCCACCGATTGCCCGCCAATGGACACGACCGTGTCGCCAGTGCGCATGCCGGCCTGCGCGGCGGCGCCTTCCAGCTCGATGACGACGATGCGGGGCGGCGTATAGGGCTGGCCGAAGGTCATCAGCAGCCCGGCCATCAGGATGACCGCAAAAATGAGATTGGCCGCCGGTCCGGCTACCACCACCGCGGCCCGCACGGCCAGCGACTGCGTGTGGAAGGCGCGCTTGCGCTGCTCCTGCGTCAGGCCGTCGTCACCCGGCCCCGCACTGGCGGGATTGCTGTCGCCCAGGAACTTGACGTAGCCGCCCAGCGGCAACGCCGAAATGCGCCAGCGTGTACCGGTCCGCTTGCTCGTCCAGCCCCAGATCTCGGGCCCGAAACCGATTGAGAAGACCTCGGCGTGAACACCGTTGCGCACGCCGACCCAGTAGTGCCCCCACTCGTGCACGAACACGAGCACCGTAATGACCAGCAGGGTCAGGATGATGTTGTTGGTGAAGAAACCGACAAAGTCCACAGTACTCTCCCCGCTCGGGCGGTCATCGTCCCGCGCTGCACATCAAGCGGGCCTCGGCCCGCACCTGCTCGTCAACGGCATGGATATCATCGAATCCGGACGGCGCCGCACGGCTTTCGAAGCGGCGGGTCATTCGGTTGAGCACGTCCTCTACAATCCGCGCAATGTCAAGAAAGCCAATTTCAGAATCAAGATAAGAACTGACGGCTATCTCATTGGCTGAATTGAGAATTATGGGTGCATATCCCCCGACACGTAACGCTTCCCGCGCCAGCCTCAGGGCAGGAAAGCGAATGGGATCAGGCGCTTCGAAAGTGAGCGCCGACAATTTGGCGAAGTCGAGGCGCGCGGCTGGGGTGCGCATGCGCCGCGGCCACGCGAGCGCATGTGCGATCGGCACCCGCATGTCCTGGTCCCCGAGCTGCGCCACCACGGAGCCGTCGGCGTAGGCCACCATCGAATGAATGACCGATTGCGGGTGGACCACGATCTCGATGCGGTCTTCCGGCATGTCGAACAGGTGGTGGGCCTCGATCAGCTCCAGCCCCTTGTTCATCATGGTCGCGGAGTCGACCGAGATCTTTGCGCCCATGTCCCAGTTGGGGTGGGCGACAGCCTGGGCAGGGCTGGCATGGGCCATCTGCTCCAGCGTCCAGGTCCGGAACGGGCCGCCGGAGGCCGTCAGGATCAGCCGCTCCACGGCCTCGCGATTGCCTTCGTCGAGGCACTGGAAGATTGCGTTGTGCTCGCTGTCGACCGGCAGCAACCGCGCACCGCCGTTACGGACCGCGTTCAGCAGCACAGTGCCGGCGCAGACCAGGGCCTCCTTGTTGGCCAGTGCGATGGTGGCGCCGCGCCGGGCGGCAGCCAGGGTGGGCGGCAAACCGGCGAAACCGACGATGGCGGCCATGACCCATTCGGCCGGCCGTTCGCCGGCGGCGATCAGTCCGGAGCGGCCAGCCGCCGCCTCGATGCCGGTGCCTGCCAGCGCCTCTTTCAGTGCCGCGTACCTGGTGTCGTCCGCGACTGCTGCCAGGCGCGCACCCAGCCGGCGTGCCTGTTTGGCCAGCAGCCCGACGTTGCTGTGGGCCGTCAGCGCCTCGACCTGGAACGCCTCGGGTGCACCGGCAATCAGGTCGACCGTGTTGCAGCCGACCGATCCGGTCGAGCCCAGGATGGTGACATGGCGCGGCCTGGGCGATGCGGCCTGGGCGCGGGCCAGCTTTCTGCTCAGTTCCATGGCGTCGCTCCGCCGCCGGCCAGCCGGACCGTTGCCAGACCCAGCAACACCGCCAGCAGGCCGTCGACGCGGTCAAGAATACCACCATGACCGGGAATCAGGTGCCCGCTATCCTTCAGGCCGAAGCGGCGTTTCATCGCGGATTCCGCCAGATCGCCGATTTGTGCGACCACGGCGAACAGGGCACCCCACAGCGCCAGCGCCAGCCAGCCTGCTGGCGACCATGCCGTAAAGATGGCACTGGCCAGGGCCGCCGCCCCCATCCCGCCGGCCAGCCCCGACCATGTCTTGGACGGGCTGATGGCGGGCGCAAGCTTGCGGCCGCCGAACTGCCGCCCGGCGAAGAACGCGAAGATGTCGGTTGCCCACACCACAGCTAATACCCACAGGAACGTCAGCCGGCCCGCCTGGGCGTCATGACGGATCCAGAACGCCGCCAGCACCGCCAGGAAAACGTACGCAAAGCCGAGCGCCAGCCATCCCGGCCGCCGCAAGCCGCCCACCATGCGATGCCACTCGGCCACCATCAGCACGGTGGCCAGCGCCACCAGCAGATCGAACCAGGGAAAGCCGAACCAGACCGCCGCAAGGGCCAGCGGCGCGATAATCGCGGCCGACAGAGCCCGGACCGCAACATCGCGAAACCGGCTGGCGCCCGGCGCGTCAGCCGGTGATGGCGCCATATCGACGCTCCCGGCGACGGAATTCGGCAATGGCCCCCGCCAGATCGGCCTTGCTGAAATCCGGCCACAGCGCGTCGCAGAAGACCAGCTCGGTGTAAGCCGACTGCCAGAGCAGGAAGTTGCTGATCCGCTGCTCACCACCCGTGCGGATCAGGAGATCCGGTTCCGGCAACTCGCGTGTCAGAAGATGCTGCTCCAGGAGCTGCTCGGTGACAGCGTCCGGGTCGAGCCGGCCACGCGCCGCCGCCTCGGCAAGCTGCCGCGCGGCCTGCACGATGTCCGCACGGCCGCCATAGTTCAGGGCGATCGAAACGTGAATGCGGGTGTTGGCGCGCGTGCGTTCCTCGGCCACCCTGATCATGTCGACGATATCGGCCGCCAGCCCGTCGCGGTCACCCACCACCCTCAGGCGGGCGCCCTCCTTGACGAGCGTATCGAGCTCGGCACGCAGGTAGTGGCGCAGCAGGCTCATCAGGAAACTGACCTCGTCCGCCGGCCGTTTCCAGTTCTCCGTCGAGAAGCCGAAGAGCGTCAGGTACTCGACGCCCAGCTCGCCGGCGGCGCGCACGGTTTCACGCACGGTTTCCACACCGCGCCGGTGACCCGCCGTACGCGGCAGGCCGCGCGCAGTGGCCCAGCGCCCGTTGCCATCCATGATGATGGCGATATGGCGTGGATCCCCCGCGATGTCGGCGGGCGCGGTGATGGGCGCGGCGGCGGTATGCATCGGGGCACGCAGGGGCGTCAGCGGCTCAGACAGTCATGATCTCCTTTTCCTTGGCGGCAAGCGTATCGTCGGCCATCTTCACGAACCTGTCGGTCATTTTCTGGACTTCCTCGTGCAGCCGGCGATGCTCGTCCTGCGAGATCGACTTGTCCTTTTCCGCCTTCTTCAGGTCTTCCATGCCGTCGCGGCGCACATTGCGCACGGCGACCCTGGCCTGCTCGGCATATTTGTGCGCGATCTTGGTCAGCTCCTTGCGCCGCTCCTCGTTCAGCTCGGGAATCGGCACGCGCACGAGCTGGCCGTCGGCCGAAGGGTTGAGGCCCAGCCCCGCCTCGCGGATGGCCTTCTGCACGGCAACGACCAGCCCCTTGTCCCACACCTGCACCGACAGCAGCCGCGGTTCGGGCGCGCTCACGGTGCCGCACTGGTTGAGCGGCATGCGCTGGCCGTACGCCTCGACCATCACCGGATCCAGCAGGCTCACAGAAGCCCGGCCCGTACGCAATCCGGCGAACTCCTTCTTGAGCGCGTCGATGGCGCCCTGCATGCGCTTCTCGTACTCTTTGAGGTTGGGAGCAGCCATGACCATCACTCCTGGTTGCTGATGATCGTGAACTTGCCTTCGCCGCGCATCACCTCGGCGAGCCCGCCCGGCTTGTGCAGATCGAACACGACGATCGGAATACCGTTCTCGCGCGCCAGCGAGATGGCGGAGGCGTCCATGACCTGCAGATCACGCGACAGGACCTCCATATAGGTCAGGCGGTCATAGCGCTGCGCGCCCGGGTCCTTGCGCGGGTCGGCCGAATAGACGCCGTCCACTTGCGTCGCCTTCAGCATGGCGCCCACGCCCATTTCGGCGGCACGCAACGCCGCGGCGGTGTCGGTGGTGAAGAACGGATTGCCGGTGCCGGCTGCAAAGATCACGATGCGGCCCTTCTCCATGTGCCGCACGGCTCGGCGGCGGATGTAGGGTTCGCAGACGGTGGTCATGGGAATGGCCGACAGCACGCGGGTATGCAGGCCGATCTTCTCGAGCTCGTTCTGCAGCGCCAGCGCGTTAATGACGGTCGCCAGCATGCCCATGTAGTCGGCGCTGGCCCGCTCCATGCCCTTGGCTGCGCCGGCAACGCCCCGATAGATGTTGCCGCCGCCGATCACGATGCACACCTCGACGCCCATGGCGTGCACCGACTGGATCTCGCGCGCGATCGAGGCCAGCATCGAGGGATCCAGGCCATACTCGCGCTTGCCCATAAGCCCCTCGCCGGACAGCTTGATCAGCACTCGGCGGTAGGCGGGAGCAACGGACATGCCTGGACTCGGTCTTGTTGTTGAGCCGACGCAGCCGAAGCATCGGCCGACAGGCGGAAAGGGACAGCGAATATTACACCAGCCGTCCCCGTGCGCACGGCATTTTGCGCTCCGGGGACGGCCGGCGGCCAGATACAGTCGATAGCCAGCCTCGCCCGGCAAGCATCATTGTTGTGACGGGCCCGGCGCCTCGGACTCGGAGCCCGGTTTTGCAAGGCCGGCCTGCGCCGCGACTTCAGCGGCGAAATCGTCCTGCTTCTTCTCGATGCCTTCGCCAAGCTGGAAGCGCGCGAAGCCAGCGACCTTCACGGGTGCGCCCGCCTCCTTGCCTGCCGCGTCGATCGCCTTGGCGACCTTCGTTTCGCCGTCGATGACCCAGGTCTGCTCCAGCAGCACCACGTCCTGATAGAACTTGCGCAGCCGGCCATCGACCATTTTTTCGACAATCTCGGCAGGCTTGCCGGACTGGGCCGCCAGCTCCCTCTGCACCTGGCGCTCGCGCTCGACCGCGGCCGGGTCGAGATCAGCCGTCGATACCGAGAGCGGGCTGGCCGCCGCCACGTGCATGGCGAGCTGCTTGCCGAAGGCGGCGAGCTTCGCCTTGTCGCCCGCCGATTCCAGCGCGACCAGCACACCGATCTTGCCCAGCGTCGGCGTGACCGCCGTGTGCACGTAGGTCGCCACGATGCCCTGCTTCACCGACAGCTTGCGGGCGCGGCGCAGCGACATGTTCTCACCGATCGTGGCGATGAGGTTGGTAAGTTCGCCCTGGACGTCGCGTCCCGTGCCGGGATACGCGGCACCTGCAAGTTTCGTGACATCGCCGTCGCCAGCCAGCGCGAGGCGCGCAACTGCATCGACGAACGCTTGGAACTTGTCGTTGCGCGCGACGAAATCCGTCTCCGAATTGACCTCGACAACAGCACCCGACGTGCCGTCCGCGACGACGCCGACCAGTCCCTCCGCGGCAACGCGGCCAGCCTTCTTGGCTGCGGCCGACAGGCCCTTCTTGCGCAGCCAGTCGACCGACGCCTCCAGGTCGCCGCCGGTCTCGCTGAGCGCCTTCTTGCAATCCATCATGCCCGCGCCGGTTTTCTCGCGAAGCTCCTTGACGAGGGCGGCGGTAATCTCGGCCATATTCATTCTCCGTGAATTGCCAATGCGAGACGGCCGGTCCAGAGACCGGCCGGCCCGAAGCTGACAGGGGCGAAGGGCTCAGGCGGCCGGCGCAGGCGACTCGGCAGGTGCCGCTTCGGTGACGTCCGGCAGCTCTTCGGGAGTCGGCTCGGATACCTCGCCCAGGTCGCCGCCCGATGCCCTGATCTCCTCGCGGATACCGTCAAGCACGGCGCCGGACAGCAGCTCGCAGTAGAGCGAGATCGCCCGGATCGCGTCGTCGTTGCCCGGCACCGGATAGGTGATGCCGTCGGGATCGGAGTTGCTGTCGAGGATGGCCACGATCGGAATGCCGCGCTTGCGCGCTTCCTGCACCGCGATCGCCTCCTTGTTGGTGTCGATCACGATCAGGATGTCGGGCAGACCGCCCATCTCCTTGATGCCGCCCAGCGACCGCTCCAGCTTCTCGCGCTCGCGCGAGAGGTCGAGCGTTTCCTTCTTGGTCAGGCCCACGATGTCGCCGGCGAGCCTGTCATCCAGCTCCCGCAGGCGCTTGATCGAGGCGGAAATCGTCTGCCAATTGGTCATCATGCCGCCGAGCCAGCGGTGATTGACGTAGTACTGGCCGCAACGTTTGGCCGCTTCCGCCACCCGCTCGGCTGCAGCCGGCTTGGTGCCCACGAACAGCACGCGCCCGCCCGCCGCCACGGTGTCGCGGACGGCCTTCATGGCCTGCTCGAGCAGCGGCACGGCCTGCGTCAGGTCGATGATGTGCACCCCGTTACGTACCCCGAACAGGTACGGCTTCATCTTGGGGTTCCAGCGGCGGGTGTGATGGCCGAAATGCACGCCAGCTTCCAGGAGCTGACGCATCGTAAACGTCGGTAGCGTCATAGAACCTTCTCCGGTTATGCCTCCGCGGGGTAAACGTCCTTGCGGACACCGGAGCGGCCGGCGGGATGTCTCCCCGCCGTCCGCAGCCCCGCGTGCGAGATGGGGCGGGTGATACAGACCGGCAGGAAATTTTGCAAGGCTTCGTGCATCCAGGTGTTCATCAGATCGGCTATAAGTGAGCAGACGGTCACACCAAGGATAACAGGCATGGCTACGTTCACCCCCGGCGTCACGCTCGACATGCGGGGCTACTTCCTGCAGCTCAACTTTATCCGGGGCCAATCACCCGCCGAACTGGAACGGCGCATCGGCTTCCGCACGGGCCGGCTCTCCCACGGCTGGTACCTGTTCTTCATGCTGCGCAGGCCGACCCCCGACGAATACGAAATGCATGGCTACACGCATTTCTCGGGCGGCATGGTGCAGGGCCATTTGCCGCACGCGGTGCCGCCGCCCGTCCAGGAGCAGCGGCTGATCCGCGAACAGGGCTGGAGCGCGGCCGACGTACGCCGCTTCAAGGAAGGACAGATCGCCCGCTTCAACGTCAGCGGGCCGCAGCGGCTGGCCAAGGTGACTCCTGTGATCGATCACAGCGACATCGAAACCTATCCGCCGGGCTCGGGCATTCCCCAGTGGAAGGCAGTCAAGCCGCTGCCTTTCGTGGTCAAGGCGGCACTCGGCCCGGGCCAGACCTACACGGGCGACTGGGTCTGATCCCCGGCTTCCATCTCCTCGCATAGCCGCAGCAGCGTCAGCGGGGCGCTGCCCTCGGCCTTATTATTGGCGATGATCCAGACAGGCTGACTGGCCTTGAGCGCTGCATGCGCCAGCACGGCCAGCTCCTGGCGGGTCTGCGGGTCCTCATCGACCAGGCGGTCGAAGGGAAAGTAGCGACTTCTGGCCTCCTCGTAGCGCAGGCCTGGCCGCAGGTTCCAGCGCACAACGACCGGACCCGACGGGACGTAGTCACCTTCGCTCGCGCAGCCGTCGAGCGCGCGCAGTGCATTCACCTGGCGTGCCACGCCGGGCATGCGGGCATGCAGTCCGATGATGTAGCGTACGTCCGCCTCGCGCAGCAGGCGCATCAGCCGCGGCGTCAGCAGTTCGGGATTGCGCACTTCCACGGCGTAGATCGGCTTCCTGCCGGCAACCGCGCGCGGCAGACCGGCCAGAAACAGGGCGAGCCTCTCCGCCCAGCGGGCCGGTTCGGTCAGGACCTCAAGCGGCATTGGCGGAAACTGAAACACCAGTGGCCCGGCGCGCTGACCCAAGCCCTCCATCGCCGGCATGACGAAGCGCTCTGTCGCGATCACACTATCGAGATGGTGCGCATTGTGCGCACGCCCCTGCCCTGTGTCCGACCGGATGACCGCGTCCGTCACCAGTTGCGGCGCTTTCACCAGAAAGCGGAAACCATCGTCCACCTGGGCCGCATAGGCCGCGAACGCCTCGACGTCGATCGGTTCGTAATACGTCCGGTCGATGCCCACCGCGCGGAACAGGCCCAGCGCGGCATAAGCGGCAAGCCCGTGACGGGCGAGCGTCTCCGGCGCGTAGTGCCCGTCCCACACCAGGCCCTTCCAGCCGGGAAACGACCACGAGGACGTGCCGAGATACAGTCCTGCAGGCGGCTGCAGCCGCAGGGGCGAATCGCACGCCGGCGCGGGTAGCTTGCCGGCACGCCGTTCACGTGCCGGCACCGCGAACATCGAGAGCTGGCCGGTCATGCGCGCGGCCCTCCCCGGCTCACACCTCCTCCACCTGCGTGATGCCGGGTACGCTCCACAGGCTTTCGCGCAGGCCAGGTGCCACGGCGTAGCCGCCCTTCAGGCTCACCTCAGCCTCGCTGTCGTCGTCAAGCTGCAGCAGCAGGCTGATGCGCCCGCGGCCGCGCGACTGGCCGATGATGTCCTTGAGCCGCGCCAGTGCTTCCGCTTCCGTGAGCCTGATGCGCAAGCCTGCCGCCGCATGCTGTACAGCATCGTCAAGCTTTTCGACGCTCTGGGTGGTCAGCTTGATCTGCTCGCCATCCATGCGCGCATCGGCCGATACCAGGATCGTCATGCCCGGCTGCAGCAGATCGCGCTTTGCGCTCAGCACTTCGCTGAACACGGTGAGCTCGAAATTGCCTGAAGCATCGGATGCCGAGACGAAGGCAAAACGGTTGCCCTTTGCCGATGTGCGCTCCGCTTTGTCAATGACGGTGCCGGCCAGCTTCACACGCGCCGTGCCATGCGCCAGCTTCGCCGGCAAATCGGTGACCCGCGTTACACCCAGGCGCTCGAGGCTGCGGCCATACGCTGCCAGCGGATGCGAAGAGAAGTAGAAACCGATCGCCGCCAGCTCGTGGTTGAGCCGCTCCATCGCCGGCCAGTCCGCGACTTTCGGCAATTGCGGCCGGCGTGCTGCCGTATCGTCGCCGAACAGTGCCGCCTGATCGCTGCGCCGGCTCTCGTGTATGGCGCCGGAGTGCCGGATAAGGCTCTCGATTGCGTGGAATGTCTGCGCCCGGTTGGCGTTCAGCGAGTCGAGGGCGCCCGCTCGTACGAGGTTCTCCATCTGCCGCTTGTTGAGCACGCGGCTGTCGAGCCGCTCGGCGAGATCCCACAGGCTGGCGAACGGACCGCGCGCCTGGCGCTCGGCGACCAGCGCCTCCATCGCATCGCGGCCGATGCCCTTGATGGCGGCCAGCGCATAGCGCACCGCCTTCTTGCCGTCGTCTGCCAGCTCGACGGTGAATTCCGCGCCCGAATGATTCACGTCGGGCGGCAGCATGGCGACGCGAATGCGGTCGAGCTCCCGCCGGAACGAAGCGAGCTTGTCGGTATTGCCCATGTCGAGCGTCATCGAAGCGGCGATGAACTCGACCGGGTAGTTCGACTTCAGGTACGCGGTCTGGTACGACACCAGCGCATAGGCGGCAGCGTGCGACTTGTTGAAGCCGTAGCCGGCGAATTTGTCGACCTGGTCGAAGATCGACGAAGCATGGCCGGCCGGCACGCCATTCTTCTGCGCGCCTGTGATGAACACCGCCCGCTGCGCGTCCATCTCCGACTGGATCTTCTTGCCCATCGCCCGGCGCAGCAGGTCGGCGCCGCCCAGCGAATAGCCGGCCAGCACCTGGGCAATCTGCATCACCTGCTCCTGGTAGATGATGATGCCGTAGGTCTCCTTGAGGATGCCCTCCAGCATGGGATGCAGATGATCAACCGGCTCCTCACCCTGCTTGCGCTTGATGTAGCTGGGGATGTTCTCCATCGGGCCGGGCCGGTAGAGAGCCACGACGGCGATGATGTCCTCGAAACGGTCGGGCCGCAGCTTGCGCAGCACGTCGCGCATGCCGCTGCCTTCGAGCTGGAACACGCCTGAAACGTCACCGCGCGCCAGCATGCGGTAGGTCGGCTGGTCGTCCAATGGCAGGGCCGCCAGGTTGATGCGCTCGCGGCCGATCAGATCAACCGCCTTCTCCAGCACGGTGAGCGTCTTCAACCCGAGAAAGTCGAACTTCACCAGACCTGCAGTTTCGACCCACTTCATATTGAACTGGGTGGCCGGAAGCTGGTCCTGGTCCTCGCTGTCGCGATAGAGCGGCACGAGCTGGTCCAGCGGGCGATCGCCGATCACCACGCCGGCCGCGTGCGTCGAGGCGTTGCGGTACAGGCCCTCAAGCCGCAGCGCCAGATCCACCAGGCGCCGGATATCCGGGTCCTGGTACTGCTCCTTGAGCAGCGGTTCGCTGGCCAGGGCCTGCGCCAGCGTGACCGGCTTCGCTGGATTGTTGGGCACCAGCTTGCAGATGCGGTCCACTTGGCCATATGGCATGCCCAGCACGCGGCCGACGTCGCGCAGCACCGCCCGTGCCTGCAGCTTGCCGAAGGTGATGATCGCCGCCACCCGGTCCGCGCCGTATTCGTCGCGCACGTACTTGATGACGAGGCCGCGCTTGTCCTGACAGAAGTCGATGTCGAAATCTGGCATCGACACGCGCTCGGGGTTGAGGAACCGCTCGAACAGCAGCCCCCAGCGCAGCGGATCGAGGTCCGTGATCTTGAGCGCCCAGGCCACCAGCGAGCCGGCGCCAGAGCCACGGCCCGGTCCGATGGGCACGTCGTGCTGCTTGGCCCACTGGATGAAGTCGGCCACGATCAGGAAGTAGCCGGAGAAGCCCATCCGGTCGATCATCTCGACCTCGTAGGCCAGCCGCTTCTCGTACTGCTCGAACGGGATCTCCACGGCCAGCCGGCCGGCATCGCGCAGCGCCACGAGGCCGGCTTCAGCCATTTCGCGCAGCGCCTCGCCCTCGGAGCGGTTCCCGAGCTTGGGATAGCGCGGCAGGATCGGCTTGCGCGGCTCGGGCATGTAGGCGCAGCGGCGCGCGATCACCAGCGTGTTGTCGCAGGCCTCCGGCAAATCCGCGAACAGCGTTCGCATGGCGTCGGCGGGCTTCAGCCAGTGCTCTTGCGTCAGGCGGCGCCGGTTGGGATCGTCCAGCAGCACCCCTTGCGCGATGCACATCAGCACATCGTGCGCCTCGAACATGTCGCCGGTGGCGAAATGCGCATCGTTGGTCGCCACCAGCGGCAGCCCGTGCCCATAGGCAAGCTCGATCAGCGCCGGCTCGATGCGCCGTTCCACCGGATCGCCATGGCGCTGCAGCTCGACATAGAGCCGCTCGCCGAACAGCCCTTTCAGGCGCTCCAGCAGATGGGTGGCGGCGGCATCCTGCCGATCCGCCAGCAGGCGGCCCAGCGCGCCCGCAGCACCGCCGGTCAGTGCGATAAGGCCGTCGGTGTGGCCTTCCAGCTCCGCCAGCGGGATCGCGGCCAGCGCGCCGGTCTTGAACCGGAGGTGTGCCGCGCTCACCAGCCGCAGCAGGTTCAGATAGCCGCGTTCGTTCTGCGCCAGCAACGCCAGCCAGTCGGCCTGGGGCGCCTTCACCACGCCGGCAAGGCCGCCTTCCTCGTCCCGCCGGATCGCGAGATCGCAGCCGATGATGGGTTGCACGCCGGCATTGCTGGCGTATTGCCCGAATTCCAGCGCGCCGAACAGGTTGTCCCGGTCGGTGACGGCCACCGCCGGCATGGCCATGTCGCGGATCAGGGCGGCGAGCTTGTCCACCTTGATGGCGCCCTCGGCCAGCGAATAGGCCGAGCGCACACGCAGGTGGACGAAAGGAGCAAACGACATGCGATCGAGGGGGCCGTTGTTTCGTTCCTCATATCATCGGCGAAGTGGCTGTGGATAGGCCAGTGCCCAATAGGAGGGCTGCGAAGCGCTTGCCGCGGGGGCGCGAGGTGTCTATGCCGCAGGCCGACCCACACCACTGGATCAGCCCGCCATGACCACACCGGCCGCCATCGAGCCCTCGACTATCGCCCTGATCGGCTTCGGCGAGGGCGGCAGCGCCATTGCCCGCGGGCTGTGCGCCGGCGACGGCTGGCGCGGGGCTGCACGTCCGGGCGACAATCGGCCCCGACAGGTCATCGCCATCGATACGGCGCTGGACCAGGATGATCGCGGCCGGGCGCTGGGTGCCGAAGCGCGACGGCTCGGTGTCCCGATCACGCGTGACTACACCGCTGCGCTGCATGAGGCCGACCTGGTCATCTCGGCCGTGCCCGGCGAGAATGCGCTGGAAGCGGCGACGGCTGCGGCAGCGCTGCTCAAACCGGGCGCACTCTATCTCGACCTGTGCACGGTCACCGGCCGCATGGCCGAAGAGAACCGGGCCGTCATCGAAGCCGGCGGTGCGCGCTATGTCGATATCGCGGTGATGGGGTCGTTCTTCGGCCATGGCCACAAGGCGCCGATGCTGCTGGCCGGCCCAGACGCCGAAGCCACGGCGGCGTGGATGAAGGCCCAGGGCTTCAGCGTCACCGTGCTGGGGCCGAAACCCGGCAGCGCCTCGGCAGTGAAGATGATGCGCAGCGTCATGCTCAAGGGGATCGAGGCACTCGCCGTCGAATCGTTCGTGGCCGCGCGCCGGCAGGGCGTCCTCGAGGAGGTGCTGGGATGCTTCGGCGATCTCGATCTCGTGCCCTTCCGGCAGTACGTCACGACGCTACTGGCCACGCACGTCGTGCACGCGCGGCGGCGCTGGGAGGAAATGGCGCTGGTCGAGCGCACCCTGCGCGAAACCGGTGTCGAGCCGCTGATGACGCGCGCCATCGCCGCCAGCCACAAGTGCACGGTTATGGCTGAAATCGCGCCTGCAGACGGCAAGGTGCCGCCTTTGGACGTGGCCCTCGATTTGTTGTCCGCGAAAGTCGTGCGGGGTACCGCCGACTAGTCCGCGAAGGGATCCTTCATCAGGATGGTGTCTTCACGTTCGGGCGATGTCGACAGCAGGGCCACGGGGCAGCCGATCAGCTCCTCCAGCCGGCGCACATACTTGATGGCGGCGGCGGGAAGCTGCGCCCAGGAGCGCGCGCCGCGCGTGCTTTCCTGCCAGCCCTCGAAGGTCTCGTAGACCGGCTCGAGGCTCGCCTGCGCTTCCATGGTGAAGGGAAAGCGCTCGATGGTGCGGTCGCCCAGGCGATAGGCCGTGCAGACCTTGACCTCGCTCATGCCGTCGAGCACGTCGAGCTTGGTGAGCGCCACACCGTCGATGCCGTTGAGCTTCACAGCCTGCCGCACCATCACCGCATCGAACCAGCCGCAGCGGCGCTTGCGGCCGGTGTTGACGCCGAACTCGTTGCCACGCTGCTGCAGGCCATCACCAATTTCATCGAACAGCTCGGTGGGGAACGGCCCGTCGCCGACGCGGGTGGTGTAGGCCTTGGCGATGCCCAGCACATAGCCAACGCTGCCATTGCCCAGGCCGCTGCCGATCATCGCCTGCGCCGCCACCGTGTTGGACGATGTCACGTACGGATAGGTGCCATGGTCGATATCGAGCATGGTGGCCTGCGCACCTTCGAACAGGATGCGCTTGCCGGCCCGGCGCAAGCCGTCGATGCGTTCCCACACGTCCTCGGCAAAGGGCAGGATGCGGGGCGCGATCTCCAGCAGGTCGTTGAGCAGACCGTCGCGCGGTACCGGGTCCTTGCCCAGGCCGTGGCGCAAGGCGTTGTGATGCGCCAGCAGGGTATCGACCTTGCGCGCCAGGGTCTGCGGCTCGGCCAGATCGCCGACCCGGATGGCGCGGCGGCCCACCTTGTCCTCGTAGGCGGGACCGATGCCGCGCCGGGTCGTGCCGATGCGGATCACGCCCGGCACATCCTCGCGCCAGCCGTCGAGATCGCGGTGCAGCGGCAGGATCAGCACGGCGTGATTGGCGATGCGCAGCGACTCGGGCGTGACCTCGACCCCCTGCTCCTTCAGGCGCGCCAGCTCGGCCACGAAATGCCAGGGGTCGATCACCACGCCGTTGCCGATGACCGACAGCTTGCCCGGCCGCACCACGCCGGACGGCAACAGCGCCAGCTTGTAGGTCTGGTTGCCGATCACGAGCGTATGGCCGGCGTTGTGGCCACCCTGGAAGCGCACGACCACCTCGGCGCGCTCCGACAGCCAGTCCACGATCTTTCCCTTGCCCTCGTCGCCCCACTGGGCACCGACCACCGCCACGTTGGCCATCGCATTGTCCCTGCATGACGTGCGCGCACGCCGCGGGCACGCAAAACGCCCCTCCGGCCGTCTGGCCGCGAGGGGCGTAAAGCCATCTAGCACGCCCGGCGCGGCCGCGAAATCCCGAAATTTCCCCTCACCGGCCGCCCTTCCGTCGCGGCAAGCCATCCGCTACATCCGCCTCCAGGAGGATTGCGTGAGCGCCAATGACACACCCCATCGCGGCCTGCTGCCCGCAGGCCTCAGCGACATGCTGCCACCGGAAGCAGCGCTGGAGGCGCACGCGATGGAGCGCGTGATGGGCCGCCTGGCCGCGCACGGCTACCAGCGGGTCAAGCCGCCGCTGGTCGAGTTCGAGGAGTCGCTGCTGGGCGGGCCGGGCGCGGCGCTGGCCAAGGATACCTTCCGGCTGATGGACCCGGTGTCCCAGCGCATGATGGGCGTGCGTCCCGACATGACGGTGCAGATCGCCCGGATCGCGGTCACGCGGCTGCGGGACGCGCCGCGGCCCCTGCGGCTGAGCTACGCCGGCAACGTGATCCGGGTGCGCGGCTCGCAGTTGCGGCCGGAGCGGCAATTCGCCCAGGCTGGCGCCGAGCTGATCGGACCAGACTCGGCCGATGCCGATGCCGAGACGATCCTTCTCGCCGTCGAGGCCCTGCGTGCGGTGGGGGTCGCCAATCTCTCCGTCGACCTGAACCTGCCCACCCTGGTCACCGCGGTGTGCCGGAGCCTCGCCCTGCCGGCCGTCACGGTCGCGCGCCTGCGCCGGGCGCTGGAGCGCAAGGATGAGGATGCCGTGCGTCGTTCGCTCGGTGCTGCCAGTGCGTCGGCAGACCTGTTCGTGGGCCTGCTGCGCACCGTCGGGCCAGCCGAGCCGGGTCTCACCGCCCTGCAGGCGCTGGACTTGCCAGAGGATGCGCGCGCCGAAGCCGACCGCCTGGAAGCGGTGATGTTGCTGGTCCGAACGGCGGCACCCGATTTGCGGCTGACGATTGATCCGGTGGAGTATCGCGGGCTGGAATACCAGACGGGCGTCAGCTTCACTTTCTACGCGCTCGATACGCGCGGCGAGCTGGGCCGCGGCGGCCGTTACCGTGCCGGCTATCCGGAGGACGAGGCTGCGGCCGATCTATCCGTCGTGCCGATCGCATCGGAGACGGGCCCGGCCGATGCCGGCAGAGGCCGCACCGTGCCGGCGACCGGCTTCACGCTCTACATGGACACCGTATCGGGGGCCGCCCGCATCCAGCTTCCCGGCCAGCGCCTCTATGTGCCGCCCGGCACGCCCTGGAATGCGCTGGCCGGCTGGCAGGCACAGGGCTTTCTCACCGTGCGTGGCCTTGATGCCGGGGCAGAGCCCGCCACCGAAGCCCGCCGCCTTGGCTGCACCCACACCCTGGTTGATGGCAAGCCCACCGCCATTTGAGACAGATGGAGACAGGTTGAGACAGCCGTGGACAGCCTGGACAGGTGGAGACAGATGGAGACAGGTTGGGACAGTCATGGACAGCCTGGACAGGTGGAGACAGATGGAGACAGGTTGGGACAGTCATGGACAGCCGGAGACAGGTTGAGACAACCGTGGACAGACTGGACGGGCGGAGACAGATGGAGACAAGTTGGGACAGTCGTGGACAGCCGGAGACAGGTACAGACGGGTGCATAGAACCCGCCCGAAAGTCCGCTGGCCTGCCCCGGCAGGCAGGGCGTCCGCATATGGCGCAGGTTCGCGCCATGGGGCTGCGGTCGGGACAGGCGAATACCCCTCCTCGCCGGGAGACGCAGGTGCCCGGTTGGAGATGATTTGAGACAGATCCAGATCGCATCACACGCACCTATCGCGTGCGCCTGATGCAATTGACGTATCTCATTTTCTTATGAAAAAATCAAGGCAGATCTAGGCGCGCGCCCGTTCCACAGCGTTGATGGCGGGGGTGGCGCGCAGGGCGGCTGTAATGTCGGCGAGGTGACGGGCGTCGGACACCTCGATGTCGAGCAGCATGTCAAAAAAGTCCGAGGAGCGGTTGGTGATCTTCAGATTGATGATGTTGCCCTCGTTGCGGGCGATCACCGTCGACAGGCTGGACAGGGTACCGGTGCGGTTCTCCACCGTGACCCGCAGGCGCCCGACATACTTGTTGCCGCTGTCCGCCCCGCCCTGCCAGCCCACGTCGATCCAGCGCTCGGGCTGATGCGCAAAGCTCTCCAGCGTCTCGCAGTCGATGGTGTGGATGGTGACACCCTTGCCGGTGGTGATGATGCCGACGATACGGTCTCCGGGCAGCGGATGGCAGCAGCGCGCGAAGTGGACGGCCATGCCCGGGATCAGCCCGCGAACCGCGATCGAGGGATCGTCGGGCGCCGCTTCTCCACCTTCGCGCAGCCGGGCACGGGCACGCGCGATCGGCACCACGTCGGCGCCGCCCTTGGAGCGGGTCTTCAGGCCGGGATAGACCGCATGCACCACGTCGCGGGCCGACACCAGCGCGGCCCCGACCGCTGCATAAAGATCGTCGATCGACTGCTGCTTGAAATTGGCCAATACATCGTGCAGGCCTTTTTCGGTCATCGCCTCGCCGGCCTCGCTGAACGCCTTGTGCAGCAGCGACTTGCCCAGGCTGAGATACTGCTCGCGCTGCTTCATCCGCACATAGCGGCGGATGGCGGCCTTGGCCTTGCCGGTGACGACGAAGCGCTCCCAGGTCGGCGAGGGCGTCTGCGCCCTTGAGGTGACGATCTCGACCTGGTCGCCGTTCTGCAGTGGCGTGCGCAGCGGCACCATCCGGCCGTTGACCTTGGCGCCCACGCAGGTGTCGCCGACCTGGCTGTGGACGGCGTAGGCGAAGTCGACCGGCGTGGCGCCGCGCGGCAGGGTGTGCAGGTCGCCCCTCGGCGTGAAGCAGAACACCTGGTCCTGGAACATCTCGAGCTTGGTGTGCTCGAGGAATTCCTCCGGGCCGGACGCCTTGTCCAGGATATCGAGCAGATCGCGCAGCCAGCGATACTGCCGGCCCTCGGTCGCCGCCGCGCCTTCCTTGTAAGCCCAGTGCGCCGCTGCCCCATGCTCGGCAATGTCGTGCATCTCGCGGGTGCGGATCTGCACCTCGATGCGATTGCCGTGCGGCCCGTGCAGGCCGCTGTGCAGCGAGCTGTAGCCGTTCGGTTTGGGAACCGAAATGTAGTCCTTGAACCGGTTGGGCACGGTGCGATAGCGGCCGTGCAGCGCACCCAGCGCGGCGTAGCAGCTTTGCACACTGTCCACCACGACACGGAAGGCCATGATGTCCGAGAGCTGCTCGAAGGACACGTTCTTGGTGCGCATCTTGCGCCAGATCGAATATGGCGTCTTTTCGCGGCCCGTGACCTCGGCCTCGATGCCGGCCTCGTGCAGGACGGCACGCAGCTCCCCGCAGATATCGGGTACCAGCGTGCGGCCGTGCTCGCGCAGGAACTGCAGGCGGTTGACCACCGACTGGCGGCCCTCGGGATTGAGCTCCGCGAAGGCCATGTCCTCGAGTTGCTCCTTGACGTGCTCCATGCCGATACGCGAGGCCAGCGGCGCATAGATGTCCATCGTCTCGCGGGCGATTCGGCGGCGCTTGTCGGCATCCTTGATGAAGTGCAGCGTCTGCATGTTGTGCAGCCGGTCGGCGAGCTTCACCAGCAGCACACGGATGTCGTCCGACATCGCCACCACCAGTTTGCGGAAATTCTCCGCATGCTTGGTGTCGTCCGACTGCAACTGCAGGCGCGACAGCTTGGTGACGCCGTCCACCAGCTTGGCGATCTGCGGGCCGAACAGCCGCTCGATCTCCTCGAGGGTCGCGTCGGTGTCCTCGACCGTATCGTGCAGCAGGCCGGTGACGATCGACGCCGAATCCAGCCGCATGTCAGCGAGCAGGCCGGCGACCTGAACGGGATGGGAAAAATAGGGATCGCCGGAAGCGCGCGTCTGGGCGCCGTGCTTGCGCAGACCATAGACGTAGGCGCGGTTCAGCAGGTCCTCGTCCGCATTGGGATCGTAGGACTTGACGCGTTCAACCAGCTCGAACTGCCGGATCATGACGCCGCAGCCGACCTCCACCACCAATATATAGACCGGCGTGGACGGCTCCGCCATGCCGCGGCCCGCCAAAAACCCCTGAGAGCGCGGGTCTCTTGCCGCGTTCCCGAAAAAAAGCGCCGGTCGGCGATGCCGACCGGCGCCGCTCTGACGCGGCTGCGATGACGTCAGGGCTGGTCCGTATCGTCGTAGTCGTCGGCCGGTAGTGGACGCGGTTGCGAGGCCTCGGCGCCTTGCTGCGCCAGGGTGGCCGCCAGATGCTCCTCCAGCTCCAGCATCTCGTTGCCCTCTTCCGGCTTGTCGATGTCGGAGTGCTTCTGCAGGCCCTTCACGATGTCCTCGCGCAGCACCTCCAGATCCAGCTTCTGGTCAGCAATCTCGCGCAATGCCACGACCGGGTTCTTGTCGCGGTCGCGATCCACCAGCAGCGTCTCGCCCGACGAGATCTTGCGCGCCCGCTGGGCCGCGAGCATGACCAGATCGAAACGGTTCGGCACCTGGATGATGCAGTCCTCAACGGTGACGCGTGCCATGGAGTGCTCCGGAAATCGGGGAACGCGGTGAATATAGGTGCGGCCGGCAAAAAGCAAGCCGCCGTGCCGCGACTCTAGTCGCTGAGCGGCGCGATCTGCTGGTCTGCGGGCAAGCGGGCGATCAGCGTGGCAATGGATGCCCGCGACACCGGGTGCCGCCATCCAGAGGCCAATTCCTCCAGAGGCAGCAGAACGAACGCTCTCATCTCAAGTCTTGGATGAGGTAACCTTGCTAATCCATTAAGATTGTTTTCTTTTACTATCGAGTCATAATCCAAAAGATCAAGATCAATCACCCGGGCCTCGTCACGCTGCCGCCGCACCCTTCCGAAGGCGTCCTCGACCCGGTGCAGGGCAGCCAGCGTGGCATCTGGGCCAAGTCCGGTAAGGACTTGTGCGACGGCGTTCACGTACCAGGGCTGGCCGGAAGGCGGCATCGGGCTGCTGCGATACCAGCGCGAGTGCCGGACAGGGCGCACGCCAACCCCCGCCAAGGCGTCCAGCGCCGCGGCCAGCGTCCGCTGCGGCGAGCCGTACCGGGGATGGTCAAGGTTGGCGCCAAGGCCAATATAGATGGGCATGCCTGCCGTCGCCTGTAAAAAACCTCTGCCTTTTCAGCACCATGCCGCTTGCCGGCCGGCAGCGGCGCCGGTACACTGGATTCAGTACCATAGGCAGGCAAATTTCTGGTCGCCGGATCGGCCGGCACATTCATAGTACCCCCTCCCGGTTAAGGAAAAGCCAAATGAAAAGTCATTTCTACGCCGAAGAGCGCATCGCCCTCTTCATCGACGGTGCCAATCTCTACTCCGCCGCACGGGCGCTGGGCTTCGACATCGACTATCGCAAGCTCCTGAAAGTCTTCCGCGAGCGCGGCCGGCTGGTGCGTGCGTATTACTATACGGCGCTGGTGGAGGATCAGGAGTATTCGCCGATCCGGCCGCTGGTCGATTGGCTGGACTACAACGGCTACACCATGGTGACCAAGCCCACCAAGGAATTCACCGACGCCATGGGCCGGCGCAAGATCAAGGGCAACATGGATATCGAGCTGGCTATCGACGTGCTGGAGATGGCCGAACACCTCGACCATGCGGTGCTGTTCTCCGGCGACGGCGATTTCCGGCGTCTGGTAGAGGCCGTGCAACGCAAGGGCCTGCGCGTCTCGGTGGTCAGCACCATCAAGTCGGCGCCGCCGATGGTGGCCGACGAGTTGCGCCGGCAGGCCGACGAGTTCATCGAACTCGCCGAGCTGGCACCGCTGATCGCCCGCGCGCCGTCCGAACGGCCCGCGCGGCATGCACCGCAGAACGGCCAGCGGGACGCCGATCTCGACGACGGCCAGATGGTCCGCTCGGCCTGAATCCGGCCGGGACGGGCTGATGCCGGAAAGCTGGCGCGCGGCCACGACCTTCCAGCCGCCCTCGCGCGACTGCAGCTATTGTCCCCGTCTGGTCGAATTCCGCCAGCGGCAGCGGACTGCGTTTCCCGAGTGGCACAACGCGCCGGTGCCGTCCTTCGGTCCGCTCGAGGCGCGGATCGCCATTGTCGGACTGGCGCCGGGATTGCGCGGCGCCAATCGCACCGGACGCCCCTTCACGGGCGACTACGCCGGCGATCTGCTCTATTCGACCTTGCTGGCCTTTGGTCTCGCCGAGGGCGAATATCGCGCCGATCCGAACGACCAGCTTGTCCTGAAGGACGCCCGCATCGCCAACGCCGTGCGCTGCGTGCCGCCGGAAAACAAGCCCGCCCCTGCCGAGTTCACCGCCTGCCGGCCGTTCCTGCGCGCGGAACTGGCGGCCATGCCCAACCTGCGGATCATAGTGGCGCTGGGCAAGGGCGCGCATGACCAGACGCTGCGTGCGCTCGCCGTGAAATCGGCGGCATCATTCCCGTTCGTTCATGGTCGGCTGCACGATCTGCCGCAGGGCCTGGCACTGGCCGACAGCTACCACTGCTCGCGCTACAATACGAACACCGGCCGGCTGACGCCTGCGATGTTCCACGATGTCTTCCGCGCCGTCACGGAGCGCTTGCGGCGTGCCTGAGGTGACCGCGCATGATCCCCTGCTCGAAGCGGCGCTGGCGCATCATCGCCAGCCCCATCGGGCCTATCACGACGAACGCCATGTACTGGAGCTGCTCGAGCTGGCGCGGACGTATGCACCCGACCTGTTGGCCGCCGAGCGTCTGGCGATCCTGTTCCACGATGCCGTCTACGTGCCCGGTGCAGCAAAAGGCAGCAACGAGGCGCTGTCGGCGCTGCTGATGCGCGCCACGGTCTTTGCGCTGGTGCAGGCCGGCGCCATCACGGTACCGGATGCATCGGATATCGATACGGCTGACATCATCATCCGCGCCACGACGCATGCGGAACCGCCGCCGCCGGCCGCGGCGCGGGTATGCGATCTCGACCTGTGGCGGCTGGCCGCGCCGTGGGACGATTTCCGCCGGCATGCGGAGGACATCCGGCGCGAATTTCGCTTCCTTCACCCGTCGGACGCAGCGTTCTGGGACGCCCGGCGTGCCTTCTACCGGAGCATGCTGGCGAAGCCCGCGATCTTCGCGACCGAAGACTTCCGCCGGCGCTTCGAGCCGCAAGCGCGCGCAAATCTGCAGCGCGCCATCGAAGCCTGAGCAGCTTCAGCGCGCGGCGAGCGCCGACTCGATGGCACCGACGATCGGCTGCGCGGTCGGGGCCACGCGGCTCGGCCAGGCATCCACCAGCTCGCCGTCGCGGCCGATCAGGTATTTGTGGAAGTTCCACTTCGGCGCGGCATCCTCGCCGAGCTGATCCGCGATCCAGCGATAGAGCGGATGGGCGTCGGCGCCGATCACCTTCTGCTTGGCCGTCATCGGAAAGCTGACACCGTAACCCGTCTCGCAGAAGCGCTTGATCTCGCTCTCGCTGCCCGGTTCCTGGGCGCCGAAATCATTCGACGGCACGCCGAGCACGACAAGGCCGCGCGGCCCCATCTTCTGGTGCAGTTCCTGCAGCCCGGCATATTGCGGCGTGAACCCGCAAGCCGATGCCACGTTGACCACCAGGATCGGCCGCCCCGCGAACTCCTTCAGCGGCAAGGGCGCCCCATCGATCGACGTGAAGGTGAAATCGGTCGCAGACATCTCTCACCCCTCTTCACCAAGGCACTGGCATACCTGACCATGCGGGAGTCCGTTGGGCGCCCCTGTTGTTGGAGAACCGCTTCATGGTGAGCTTGTCGAACCATGAAGCGGCCCGCCGCATTGCCGCTGTGCGGCGCCTTCATGGTTCGACAAGCTCACCATGAAGGCTTCTCTATCTTCACCCCGAGCTTGTCGAGGGGCATGGTTCGACAAGCTCACCATGAAGGCTAAGCCAAGTGGACAATCAGGTATGCGAATGCCCGCCCTCCGCGGCAAGGTTATGACGTCGTCAGCCGAATGTCACGGTGGTGGCGCCGATGCCGACGAACTCGGCCGTCGCCGTTCCGGGTCCGGCGAGAAATTGCGGGGCATGCGTCGAGCCGGTCAGCACCACATCGCCGCTACGCAAGGCCTTGCCGTGCGCGAGGAGCTGATTGGCGAGCCACGCCAGCGAAGCCAGCGGATGGCCCATCACGTTGGAGCCGGGTCCCGAAGCCAGCTCCTTGCCGTCGTGCAGGGAACGGCCCTGGATCGTCGCAAGATCCAGCTCCTGCCAGCCGGCGATCGGCGGGCCGACAACGCAGGCGGCCTGGAGGAACTCGTCGGCAATGCGGCACTTGCCATCCGCCTTGGCGATATCGGCGAAGCGGTTGTCGACCACCTCCATCCCGCAATGCAGCGCCGCGATGAACGGGCGAATGCTCTGGGCATCGTACGGCTTGCCCTGCGCCGGCACGTCGCGCGCCATGCGCGCCACCACCTCGCACTCGACGCCGTATTTCAGCAGCGATCCGCGAGGGAACGTTGCGCCGGACTCCTTCACGCCGCTCTGGTAGATGCCCGCGAAGGCCGGTCCGGAGAGGCCGATCGGCTGGTACTGCGCCGGCAAGGTGGCCGCGACCTTCCAGCCGGCGATGCGATCGCTGCCCGACGCGGTGAGCCGCTCGTGCACGGCGAACTGAAGCTTGTAGGCATCCGCTTCGGTGCCGCCGGCCAGCGCGCCCGGCAGGAAATCGATCGCGGTCTTGTTGCGGCGTGCCCCGGCGATCTTTTCAGCAAGCGTGGCGATATCAGCGTCAGTCATCATGGGCAGGGTCCTCCGATGGCCGAACTAGCATGCACGAACAGTTGCCGTCACCCCTGCGGTGGCGGTGCAGCGGTGCTTTCCCGCACGACGAGTTCCGTCTCGAGCCGGATGCGCTTTGGCACGCCCTGCCCTTTCAGCAGGTCGAGAATGACCGAAGCGCCCTTTCGTCCCAGCTCGCGCCGGGGCTGGCGAATTGTCGTCAGCGGCGGATCTGCCATGGCGGCAAACACGATGTCGTCGAACCCGGCGACTGAAATGTCCCGTGGCACGCGCAGGCCGCCGGCCGCCAGCGTGCGGATAAGCCCGATCGCCATCTCGTCATTGGAGCAGAACACCGCTGTGGGCCGCACCTCGCTTGCCAGCAGCGTCTGCCCCACCCGAATGCCGGCTTCGAGCGTGTAGTCGCCCGGAAGGACGAGGTCGGCATCGAAGCCGAGCTGGGTTGCCTCGAGCCCCTCGCGATAGCCGCGGCAGCGCTCCACCTCAAGCACATTGCCGGCGGGGCCGCACACATAGGCGATGCGCCGGTGCCCCAGGCCTGCGAGGTAAAGCGTCATCGCGCGGGCGGCGGCGCGGTTGTCCACCTCGATCTGCGGGATGTCAGCGCCGGGTATCGCCTCGCACAGCGCCACCAGCGGCACGCTGGTCTTCATGGGTTCGCCATGCCCGTCGCGGGTCTGCCCGAAGAGATGGCCGTTCAGCAGCAAGGCGCCATCGACCTGGCCTGTGGCGGTGAAGGCGGCGAAGCGAGCCTCCTTTTGCGGCGAGCCGTCGAGGTTGCCGATGATCATGCCGTAGCCGGCCTCGTACAGCCTGTCCTCGATGCCCTGCAGGATCTCCGAGAAGAACGAATTCGAGAGATCCGGCAGCACCACCAGCACCATGCGGGCCTTCTGCGAACGCAGGCTGCGCGCCGCGGAGTTCGGCAAATAGCCCAGCCGCGCGATCGCCTCCGATACGCGGGCCTTCGCGCCCGCCGAGACTCGCGCCGGATCGCTCAGGGCGCGGCTCACCGTGGCCGTGGAGACCTGCGCCAGGCGCGCCACGTCCTGGATGCGCGCGGCCCGCGGCGTGATCGGCTCCTCGTCGGGCGTCGCGTCCAGCTCGCGGGGTGTTTGGGACTTCACCGCATGATCTCTCTATCGCCGTCGTGTTTGACAGAGGCGGCAACTTCGGTAAAGTGAATGTAAACGATTACATAAATCGATTACATACCCACAGGGCAGGAAACGTTGGCGCCGATTCTGAGCGCGCACCGCATCTCCAGATCGTTCGGACCTGTCGAGGTCCTGAGCGATATCTCGTTCGGGCTGGAGCCGGGCGAAGTGCACGCCGTCATCGGCGAGAATGGCGCCGGCAAATCGACCCTGATGCGCATCCTGTCCGGCCACCTGCAGCCGAGCAAGGGCGCGCTGGAGTTCAGGGGCGAGCCCGTACGCTTCTCAGGGCCGGTCGAAGCGGAGCGGCGCGGAATCGTGCTGGTTCATCAGGAGATCCTGCTCGCCGAAGACCTCACCGTCAGCGAGAACCTTTTTCTCGGCCGCGAGCTGCGGCGCTTCGGCCTCACGGACAAACAGGCGATGCGCGAGAGCACACGCGCCGCACTGGCCCGCCTCGGCGCACGCATTCCGCCCGACGCCCAGGTGCGTGGCCTCTCCATTGCCGAACGCCAGTTCGTGCAGATTGCCCGTGCCCTTCTCGTGCCGCACCAGGTCGTCATCTTCGACGAGCCGACGGCCGTGCTCACGCCGATCGAGGCGGAAGCGCTGTTCACCACCATCCGGCGGCTGAAGGCGGATGGCATTGCGGTCCTGTACATCTCGCATCGGCTGGCGGAGGTGAAGGCGATCGCCGAGCGGGTGACCGTGCTGCGCGACGGGCAACTCGTTGCCACCCGCGACGCCAGCAGCCTCGAACCGGTCGAGATGGCCCGACTGATGGTGGGCCGTGATCTTTCCAAACTCTATCCGGACAAGCCGGCCGCTGGTTCTCGCGACATGGTGCTGTCAGTTACCGGGGCGTCCGTGCCGGGTTTCGTGCACAACGCGTCGTTCGAGCTGCACCGGGGCGAGATTCTGGGATTCGGCGGCCTTGTCGGCGCGGGACGCACTGAACTCCTTGAAGGGCTTGTGGGACTACGCAGCTTTCGCGGTGAAGTGATCCTCGAAGGCCGCGAAGTCCGGTTTCGCAATGCCGGGGAAGCCTTGGCTTCCGGCGTCGCCTATCTGACCGAGGATCGCAAGGGCAAGGGCCTGCTGCTGCAGCAGGATCTGCGCGTCAACCTCACGCTGGCAGCGCTGGAGCGATTCACGCGCGGTCCACTCATCGACGCCGCGGCTGAAGACCGCGCTCTGGACGGCGCCCTGCGCAATTTCGATATCCGGGCACGGCGGCGCAACATGCTCGCGGGCCAGCTTTCGGGCGGCAACCAGCAGAAGCTGCTTCTGGCCAAGATGATGCTGGTCGAGCCGCGCATCATCATCATCGACGAGCCGACCCGCGGCGTCGATATCGGCACCAGGGAACAGATCTACCAGTTCATCGCTCGCCTGGCCGCGCAGGGCCGTTCGATCATCGTGATCTCCTCGGAGATGCCGGAGCTTATCGGCCTGTGCGACCGCGTGCTGGTGATGCGCAACGGCCGGATCACCGGCGAGGTGCCAGGGGAGGACCTCAGCGAGGACGCCATCGTGTTCCTCGCCACCGGCGTTCACGAAGACAAGGCGGCGGCCATCGCCGCGGGTGTCGCATGACCGAGCGGGGCGCAGAGGCGGTCCCGCCGATGAAGTCCTTGCGGCGCTGGCTGCATGCCGACCTCCGCGTGGTGGCGCCGTTTGTTGCCCTTGGCGCGCTGGTGCTGCTGGGCGCCCTGGTGAGCGACCGGTTTCTGACCGTGGACAACCTCGTCAACGTCGCGACGCGTTCTGCCTTCATCGCCATCATCGCTGTCGGCGCCACGTTCGTCATTGCCGGCGGCGGACTTGACCTCTCGGTCGGTTCCATGGCGGCGCTGATCGCCGGCGTCATGATCTTCGTCATGAACGGGCTGGGGGCACCGGCGCCGGCAAACGCGTTCTTCGCCACGCTGAGTACTCTCTTTGGCAGCTCTCCAATGGGCATACTCGCCGCAGGCATTCTGCTGGCGCTGCTGCTGGGTGCCCTGTGCGGCCTCGCCAATGGCGTGGTGACGACCTTCGGACGAATCGAACCGTTCATCGTCACGCTCGGCACCATGGGCATCTACCGCGGCCTGATCATCTGGCTGGCGGCGGGCGGCACGATCACGATGCGCAGCGTCGAGCTGCGGGAGCTCTACCGGCCCGTCTATTTCGGTTCGATTGCCGGCGTACCGGTGCCGATCCTCATCTTCCTCGCCATTGCCGCGGCGGGCGCCCTCCTCCTCTACAGGACGCCCTTCGGCCGCCATGTGGTGGCGCTTGGCTCCAGTGAGGATGTCGCCCGCTATTCCGGCGTGCCGATCGCACGCGTGCGGGTGCTGACCTATGTGATCCAGGGCGTCTGCGTCGCGCTGGCAATCCTGGTGTACGTGCCGCGGCTTGGCTCGGCAACGCCGACGACCGGCCTGCTGTGGGAATTGCAGGCGATCACGGCGGTGGTGATCGGCGGCACCATGCTCAAGGGCGGCACCGGTCGCGTCTGGGGCACGATCGCCGGCGCCGTGATCCTGGAGCTAGTGGCCAACATCATGGTGCTCTCGGACCTCGTCTCGGAATACCTCGTCGGCGCGGTCCAGGGCGCGATCATCATCGTCGCCATGCTGGTGCAACGCGGCCTGCATCGGCGGCAGTGAAGGCAAGGACCGGCAGGAGCCAGCCGGTGGTTCTTTTCAGCTTGGCTCGCAGACAGGCACTGGGAGGAAATCGTGAAGAAGCTCGCACTTTCAGCAATCGCGGCAGCCGGCGTGGCTTTCGCGCTCGGCGCCGCGCAGGCCCAGCAGAAGAACGTCACGATCGGGGTTTCCATCCCCGCCGCCACGCATGGCTGGACCGGTGGCGTGGTCTACCATGCGGAGGAAGCCGCGAAGCGTCTGGAGAAGACCTATCCGGGGCTGAAGGTGATCGTGAAGACCTCGCCCAGCGGCGCCGCACAGGCCAACGCGCTGGAGGACCTCTCCGCGCAAAAGATCGACGCGCTGGTCGTGCTGCCCTTCAATTCCGACGAGCTCACCAATCCGGTGCTGGACGTAAAGCGGCGCGGCACGTTCATCACTGTCGTCGACCGTGGCCTGAAGGATCCGACCATCCAGGACATCTACGTCGCCGGCAACAACCCGGAATTCGGCCGCGTGGCCGGAAAGTACTTCGCTGATTACCTGAAGCAGGGCAATGTCGTGGTGCTGCGCGGCATTCCGACCGTAATAGACGAGGAGCGGGTTACCAGCTTCGAGAAGGCGCTGCAGGGCTCAGGGGTGAAGATCCTCGACAAGCAATATGCCAACTGGACCGCGATGACGCCTTCCGCGTCATGCAGGACTTCCTGTCCAAGCACCCGAAGATCGATGCGGTCTGGGCCGCGGATGACGACATGGCGCTGGGCGTGCTTGAGGCGATCCGTCAGGCGAAGCGCACCGACATCAAGTTCGTGCTGGGCGGTGCCGGCATGAAGGAGATGGTCAAGAAGGTGATGGACGGCGACAAGATGATCCCGGTCAACGTCTCCTATCCGCCGGCGATGATCGCGACCGCCATGGAAGTCACCGCCGCCAAGTTCTACTCGAACGCCCCGATGCGCGGCACCTACGTGCTCGAGGCGACGCTGATCACCAAAGAAAACGCCAAGGACTTCTACTATCCGAACTCGCCGTTCTGACGGCGCGTACCGGGAGCGCACCGTTTGGCGATGCGCTTCCGGCCCTTGCGCGGGATGGCCAGACACGAGGACACAGCCATGAAGACCATCAAGGGCCCGGCGATCTTCCTCGCCCAGTTCGCGGGCGATGCAGCGCCGTTCAATTCGCTCGATGCGATCTGCGGCTGGGCGGCTTCGCTCGGCTACAAGGGCGTTCAGGTGCCGAGCTGGGACAAGCGCCTGTTCGACCTCGAGCGCGCCGCGACCTCCGACGCGTACTGCGATGAAGTCAGGGGTATCGTTGCGCGGCACGGCATCGAGATCACCGAGCTTTCCACGCATCTCCAGGGCCAGCTCGTCGCCGTCCATCCGGCCTACGACGACGCCTTTGATGCCTTCGCCGTACCCGAGGTTCGCGGCAACCCCGCCGCCCGCACCGAGTGGGCCGTCCGCCAGATGCACCTCGGGGCACAGGCTTCGAAGCGGCTGGGCTTGCGCACCCACGCCACCTTCTCGGGTGCGCTGGCCTGGCCTTACCTGTACCCGTGGCCGCCACGCCCTGCCGGGCTCATAGAAACCGCGTTTGCCGAGCTGGGGCGCCGCTGGCGGCCAATCCTCGATGCCTTCGACGCGGCCGGCGTCGATGTGTGCTACGAGATCCATCCCGGCGAGGATCTGCATGACGGCGTCAGCTTCGAGCGCTTTCTCGACGCGGTCGGCGGTCACACGCGCGCCTGCATCAACTACGATCCCAGCCACTTTCTGCTGCAGCAGCTCGACTATCTCGCCTTCATCGATCTCTACCACGAGCGCATCAAGGCCTTCCATGTGAAGGATGCGGAATTCAATCCCACGGGCCGCAGCGGCGTCTATGGCGGCTTCCAGAGCTGGATAGACCGCGCCGGGCGCTTCCGCTCGCTGGGTGACGGCCAGATCGATTTCACTGGCATCTTCTCGAAGCTGGCGCAGTACGACTACGACTCCTGGGCGGTGCTGGAGTGGGAATGCTGCCTCAAGCACCCCGAAGACGGTGCGCGCGAGGGCGCCGAGTTCATCCGCTCGCACATCATTCGGGTGACCGAAACAGCATTCGACGACTTTGCCGCCGGCGGCGCCGACGAGGCGGCGAACCGGCGGATGCTCGGGCTCGCCTGACATGACCATCCAAGGCTCAGGCAGCGCGCAGCCCGCCAGGCGCCTGCGGCTCGGCATGGTGGGCGGCGGCCACGGGGCGTTCATCGGCGCGGTGCACCGGATCGCCGCGCGCATCGACGATCGCTGGGGACTCGTCGCCGGCGCACTCTCCTCGGATGCGGAGCGGGCGCGCCTGTCGGCCGCGGACCTGATGCTGGCACCGGAGCGCACCTATGCGGATTTCCGTGTCATGGCGGAACGCGAATCACGCCGGCCGGACGGCATCGACGCCGTCGCCATCGTCACGCCGAACCATGCCCATGCTGCCGCAGCAGCAGCCTTCCTTGAGGCGGGCATTCATGTCATCTGCGACAAGCCGCTGACCACCACCCGCCACGAGGCCGAGCAGCTTGCCGAACGCGCCCGATCATCCGGCCTGATCTTCGCCGTCACGCACAACTACACCGGCTATCCTATGGTGCGGCAGGCGCGCGCCATGGTGGCTGCCGGCGCGATCGGTGCGATCCGCGTGGTGCAGGCGGAGTATGCGCAGGACTGGCTGGCGACCCGAATCGAGGAGACCGGCCAGAAGCAGGCGGACTGGCGCACCGACCCGGCGCGCGCGGGTCCGGCCGGCGCCGTCGGCGATATCGGCACCCATGCCTTCAACCTCGCGGAGTTTATTGTCGGCCAGCCGGTCGTGGCGCTGGCAGCCGAGCTTCACACCTTCGTGGAAGGTCGCCGGCTTGACGACAACGCCCACATGCTGTTGCGCTTCGAGGGCGGCACGCGGGGCATGCTCTGGTGCAGCCAGGTTGCGGCGGGGAGCGACAACGCGCTCCGCATCCGCGTCTACGGCGAGCGGGGCAGCCTCGAATGGCACCAGGAGCAGCCGAACCTTCTCATCCATGCACCGCTCGGTGACCCGCCGCGGCTGATCCGCCGCAACAGCGCCGGCACAGAAGACGTCGCGCGGGCCGCATCGCGCATACCCGCCGGCCACCCCGAGGGCTATCTGGAAGGCTTTGCCCAGCTCTATCGCGACGTAGCGGAACAGATCACGGCGCGGCAGGAGGGCCGCGCGCCCGATCCGTTCTCGCTGCTCGTGCCCACCGTCGATGCCGGCGTGCGCGGCGTGCGCTTCATCGAAGCAGCCGTTCGCTCCTCTCAGAACCAAGCTGCCTGGACGGAGCTCTGAACCGCACCGTCGGTGCTGCAGAGCCTTCATGGTTCGACAGGCTCACCATGAAGGCTTGCTTGAGTGCTCAGACTACGCCGCTTTGGCCTTTGAGGCCTGGCCGTAGAAGCTTTCGCCCTTGTCGGCCATGTTGCGCAGCATCTGCGGCACGGCGAATTGCTGGCCGTATTTCTGCGCCAGCGCATCGCACTCGGTGACAAACTTCGACACACCGACCTGGTCGATCAGGCTGATGGCGCCGCCGGTCTGCGGTGCAAAGCCCAGGCCCATGATCGAGCCGATGTCGCCATCGCGCGGATCGGTCAGCACGTTGGCCTCGAGGCAGCGCGCCGTATCGACGGCCTGTACGTAGAGGAGCCGCTTCTCGATCTCGTCGGCGACCTCCCTCTTTTCCGGCCCTTCGCCATGGGCCAGATCCGCGCGCTCCCTGAAGTGCTCCTTCAGGCCGGGCCACAGCCGCTTCTTGCCGTCCGACGGATACTCGTAGAAGCCCTTGCCGTTCTTGCGGCCGAACCGCTCCAGCTTCTTGACCATCAGCTCCAGCACGTCCTCGGTGCCGCTGCCTTCAAATTTCTGCCCGGCAGCCTCGGCATCGCGCCGGGTCTGGTCCATGATCTTGTAGGACAGGTCGATCGCGACCTCGTCGTTGAGCGCCAGCGGCCCGACCGGCATGCCGGCCATGCGGGCGCAGTTCTCGATCATGGCCGCCGGGATGCCCTCCTTCAGCATGCGGTGGCCTTCGCTGATATAGGCGCCGCACACCCGCGAGGTGAAGAAGCCGCGGCTGTCGTTGACGACGATCGGCGTCTTGCGGATCTTCTGGACATAGTCCAGCGAGCGCGCCAGCGTCTCCTGCGACGTTTTCGCGCCGACGATGATCTCGACCAGCGGCATCTTCTCCACCGGCGAGAAGAAGTGCAGACCGATGAAATTGGCCGGCCGCACGCTTGCCTCGGCGAGGCCAGTGATCGGCAGGGTTGAGGTGTTGGAGGCGAAGATCGCATCCGAACCCAGAACGGCTTCCGCCTTCTTCGTCGCCTCGGCCTTGACGTCGCGGTTCTCGAACACCGCTTCGATCACCAACTGGCAGCCCTTGAGGTCGCCATAGTCTGCCGTCGGCTTGATGCGGGCGACGATCTCGGCTGCCTGCTCCTTCGTCAGCCGCCCTCGGCCGGCGTCCTTTTCGACATCGGCCTGGCAATGCGCCTTGCCCTTGTCGGCCGACGCCTGGTCGCGGTCGAGCAGCACAACCTCAAGGCCGGCACGCGCCGAGACGTTGGCGATGCCGGCACCCATCAGGCCGGCACCAAGAACACCGATCTTGCGGTACTCCTGCTTCGGCACGCCTTGCGGGCGGCGCGCCAGCTTGTTGGCTTCCTGCAAGCCGAAGAACAGCGTGCGGATCATGCTCTTGGCGACGGGATCGCGCAGCAGCGACACGAAATAGCGCGTCTCGATCTTCAGGCCCGTGTCGAACGGCACGTTCAGTCCCTCGTAGACGCACGACATGATGGCCTTGGGCGCCGGATAGACGCCCCACGTCTTGCCCGCGATCATGGCATTGCCGCCGATGAAGGTCTGCACGCCCACCGGGCTCCACACCTGCCCGCCCGGGAAGCCGGGCACCTTGAAGCCCGGCCGGTCCCAGGGCTGCACGGCGCGCGCATCGAGCTGCACACCCTTGGTCCAGGTCGGCGCCACCTTCTCCGTACCCGGCGCCACGAGCCAGGCCTTGGCGCGCGCCAGCAATTCGCCCGGCGGCACCACTTCGTGAATCAGGCCCAGCCCCTTGGCCTCCTGGACCTTCAGCTCCTTGCCTTCGAGCAGGATGGGCGCTGCGTTCATCACGCCGATCAGGCGCGGGATCCGCTGCGTGCCGCCACCGCCGGGCAGCAGGCCGATCTTCACCTCCGGCTGGCCGATCTTGGCCTTCGGGTTGTCGGCTGCGATCCGATAGTGGCAGGCAAGGCAGATTTCCAGCCCGCCGCCCAGGGCCGTACCGTTGATGGCCGCGACCCACGGCTTGCCGCCGGTCTCGATGGCCCGGAACAGGCGCTGAAGCTGGCTGAACTGCTCCATCAGCGCCGTGGCATCGGAGGTGTCGACGTTGAGCAGCATGTCGAGATCGGCGCCGGCGATGAAATCGGCCTTGCCCGATGCCAGGATCACGCCCTTGACCGCCGCGTCCTTGATCGCCTTCTGCATCGCCTCGGCGAAGGCCGTCATCGAGGCTTCGTTGAGCACGTTCATGGACCGGTCCGGCATGTCCCACGTTATGGTGGCGATGCCGTCGGAATCGACGTTGTAGTTGATCATGGTTATGGCCTCCGAGGGTCCGCCGGGGGCGCGCCACTCCAGTGGCGCGATCTTCCCTCAATCAGCGGACTAATAATCCAGACAAGACGCGCCACTGGAGTGGCGCGCCCCCAGCATCACACGCGCTCGATGATGGTGGCGGTGCCCATGCCGGCGCCGATGCAGAGCGTCGCAAGCCCGGTGCCAAGCCCGCGCCGTTCCATCTCGTCCAGCAGGGTGCCGAGGATCATGGCACCGGTCGCGCCCAGCGGATGACCCATGGCGATCGCGCCGCCGTTGACGTTCATCTTGTCGTGCGGGATGCCCAGCTTCTGCATGTAGCGCAGCACGACCGCGGCAAACGCCTCGTTGAGCTCGTAGAGGTCGATGTCGTTCACCGACATGCCGGCGCGCTTCAAGGCCTTTTCCGAGGCTGGCGCCGGGCCGGTGAGCATGATGGTCGGCTCCGATCCGATCGAGGCGAAGGCGCGAATGCGCGCGCGCGGCTTGAGCCCGGCCTTCTCGCCGAACTCGCGATTGCCCAGCAGGATCGCCGAGGCGCCGTCGACAATGCCCGACGAGTTGCCGGCGTGATGCACGTGGTTGATCTTCTCGACCTCGGGGTAGCGCTGCAGCGCCACGGCATCGAAGCCCGGCATGACCTCGCCGTGCATCTTGAACGACGGCTCCAGCGAAGCCAGCGACTGCATGGTGGTCTGCGGCCGCATGTGCTCGTCGTGGTTCAGGATCTCGACGCCGTTCTGGTCCTTCACGGCCACGACCGACTTCTTGAAATAGCCCTTGTCCCAGGCGTTCTTTGCGCGCTTCTGCGATTCGATCGCGTAAGCATCCACGTCGTCGCGGCTGAACCCGTACTTCGTGGCGACGAGGTCTGCCGAGATTCCCTGCGGCACGAAGTACATCGGAATTGCCACCGCCGGATCGACCGGCCATGAGCCGCCGTCGGAGCCCATCGGCACCCGCGACATCGACTCGACGCCGCCGCCGATCACCGCCTGCGACTGGCCGGACATCACCTGCGCGGCCGCCATATTGGTGGCCTCCAGCCCCGAGGCGCAGAAGCGGTTGACCTGCACGCCCGCCACCGTCTCCGAGTAGCCCGCCATCACCGCGGCGGTGCGGGCGATGTTGGCGCCCTGCTCGCCGATGGGCATGACGCAGCCCAGCACCACGTCATCGACCAGCGCAGTATCGAGGTTGCTGCGGTCGCGAATCGCCTGCAGCGCCGTGACGGCAAGGCGCGTCGGCGTGACCTCGTGCAGGGACCCGTCCTTGCGGCCCTTGCCGCGCGGCGTGCGCACGGCGTCATAAATGTAGGCGTCGGTCATGTCGTGCTCCTTCCCTTCCGGGGCGCGGGCATGCCGCCCGCTGTTTCCATGCTTACGCGAGGGTTGTCGCCTCGTTGCGACGGGCTCACAGGGTGCGGCCAATCAGCTCCTTCATGATCTCGTTGGTGCCGCCATAGATCTTCTGCACCCGGCTGTCGGCATAGAGCCGCGCGATCGGATACTCCCACATATAGCCATAGCCACCGTGGAGCTGCAGGCACTCGTCAATGATCTCGCACTGCAGGTCGGTGGTCCAGTACTTGGCCATGGCAGCACCCGCCACGTCGAGCTCGCCGCGCAGGTGCCGCGCCACGCAGTCATCGACGAAGGTGCGGGCCACCGTGGCCTTGGTCTTGAGCTCGGCCAGCTTGAAGCGCGTATTCTGGAAATCGATGATGGGCTTGCCGAACGCCTTGCGCTCCTTGACGTACGCGATGGTGTGCTCCAGCGCGGCCTCGATGGCGGCAACGGCCTGCACGGCGATCACCAGCCGCTCCTGCGGCAACATCTGCATGAGCTGGACGAAGCCCATGCCCTCGCCACCCAGCAGGTTCTCCGGCGGCACCCGCACATTGTCGAAGAACAGCTCCGAGGTGTCCTGCGCCTTCATCCCGATCTTCTCGAGATTGCGGCCGCGCTTGAAGCCGGGCCGGTCGCCTTCGACGCAGATCAGCGACGTGCCCTTGGCGCCGGCCGACGGGTCGGTCTTGCAGACCACGATGATCAGGTCGGCATTCTGGCCGTTGGTGATGAACGTCTTGGCGCCGTTGATGACATACTCGTTGCCGTCCATGCGCGCCGTCGTGCGCACCGCCTGCAGGTCCGAACCCGTGCCCGGCTCGGTCATGGCGATGGCGGTGATCATCTCGCCGCTGACCATCTTCGGCAGCCAGCGCTTCTTCTGCTCCTCGGTACCATAGTGGCGGATGTACGGAGAGGTGATGTCGTTGTGCAGCGAGAAGCCCGGACCCGTTGCCAGCACGCGCCCCTGCTCCTCAATCAGGATCACGTTGTGCAGCCAGTCGGCGCCGGCGCCGCCATATTCTTCGGCCACGTCCATGCACAACAACCCCTGGGCACCGGCCTTGCGCCACACCTCCTTCGGGACAACGCCGTCTTCCTCCCATTTCGCGTGGAAGGGCTTCACTTCCTTCTCGAAAAAACGACGGCAGGTGTCGCGGAACATGCCATGTTCCGGTGTGTAAAGGCTTGCCAGTGCGGTCACCTGCTTGGCTCCCATTCGGTTCCAGCGATACCGGACCCTAGTTTACCTTTACGTTAACGTCAATCTGGCGCAGCATAGGCCATTCCGCGAAGCGGCTGACGCCAGCGCGATGGCAGCGCCGTCAATTGCCTATGGCAATCGGCTCGCGCATCGCGTCATCATTGCGCCAAAGCACCGATGCTCGGACAGGCTGTTGATATACACGCCGACGACTCGCGGCAGGCTCCTGCCGCGGGCACGGTACGTATTGAGACGCCCCGCCGCGAGCCCAATCCGGATACCCTCGATGACGTATTCGTTATCTTCGAAGGCGGCGGCGCCAAGAGTGTCGCGCATATCGGCGCGTTGCGGGCGCTGGAGCGCCGGGGCGCCGAAATCCGCGGGGCCGCCGGCACGTCGGCCGGCGCGCTGATCGCGGCGCTGGTCGCGGCCGGATACAGCGCCGACGAAATCTATATCGTCGAGGGAAAGAGGACTGGCGCCAGCCCCGTTCTCGAAAGCGTCGGGCTGCGGGTCGCGCGGGATCTGTTCCGCCGGCGCGACAAACTCGCACTGGCCCTGGTGATCAAGCCGCTGCTGGCGTTCGGCAAATGGGCCATCGCGCTGGCGGCACTCGTCGCCGTCGCCGGCCTCGTCGGCGCCGGCTACTGGGCAGCCACCTGCCCGGCCTGCGGCCTCACCCTCGCCCTTGTCGAGATCCTGCTGCTGCTGCTGGCCGGGCGCCGCCTGCTGACGGGACTGGCCTCGCTGGAACGGCTGCACGACAAGCTGGACGAAGGCCTGCGCCTGCGGCTGGGACTGGACCGGCCCATCACGTTTGGCGACCTGCGGCAACGCGGCCGGTCGCTGCGCATCGTAGCCACCAACATCGACCGACGTACGCTGCGGCTGTTCTCCGACAAGACGACGCCCGAGATGCCCGTCGCCGACGCTGTGGCGGCATCGATGGCGATGCCCTTCGTGTTCAGGCCGTGGCGAATCGAGGGGCAGCGCCACGTCGATGGGGCACTGGTGAGCAACCTGCCGGTGTGGACCTTCGACGAGGAACGGCAGCTCTTCCCCGATGCCCTGACCATCGCGTTCGAGATCGCCGATCCGCAAAGCGTGGGCCGGGCTCCCGACAGCCGCGGCGTTGCCTCGCTGCTGGCGGGCATTGCGCGATCGGCGATGTTCGGCGCCAGCGTCCTGGAACGGCGCGCCACGACTCACCTCCATGGTTTCCCCCTGCAAACCGCCGTCGAACTGCTCGACTTCAGGCTGAAAGGCGGGCGCGGTGTGCGCGCGGTTCGCCACGCACAGGCCTACGTGGAAGCCGAGCTCGACTTTCACCTGTTCGACGTGCCGCGCCACTACCAGGAGGCCTGCAAGGACATCCACGACGGCATCTGCGGCGTGCTGGCACGAAGCCCCCGCCTTGCCGTATGTCCTGTGCCCCCCGACAGGCGTGTCGTGCGTGTCAGCGTCGCCTTCCAGGAAGCGGGCAGCCTCGATTCGCTGCGCATCCGTCACGGCTACGGGCTGGATGGCCATGCCGACAACGACTTGCTGCTGCCGATCCGCGGCTCGCCCGCCGGCGATGTCTACACCTCGCAGGTCGCCCGCCTGTTTGCCATCCACGATGCCAGCACGGGACCGTGGCTGCGCGGTGGGCAGAACCGGCACCGCCGCCGCCTGCTGTGGCCCGAAATGCGATGGCTCTTCGCTATCCCGATCTCGTCCTACGATCCCGTACAGGCACCGGCGGAATCGCGCCCGGCAGTGCTTCTCGTCGACAGCAACGTGCCGATCGAATTCTTCGGGCTCGATCTGACCGAGGATGAGTGGAACTGGTACGGCAGGCGGCTGGGCGACATTATCGAAATGGTCGATCGCAGCCTGCACCAGCGGCCTCATGAGCGCGCGCCGGGGCAGCCGCGCCTGGCCTCGCACGAGCACGAGATTACCCTGGACGGCGTTGTTCCGGCGGTCACATCCAGTGCCCGGGGCAAGATGGTGCTGGCCGATGCGGACGCACTGGCGGCAGCGAGCGAACGAAGGCTTGCGTCGGATATTACCGCCACCCTCGCGCGGCGCGCGGCCTGGATCGCAAGGCTTCTGGACGCCGAAGTCGCCAGGGTCAGTTCGCAGCCTCGTTAGGCCGCCTTGTCAGGGTTACTGCAGCGCCCGCTTCAGGCGGAAGACCACCTCGCGGCCGGACATGCCGGGTGTCACCGGGGGAGCGTTGACGATGCGCAGCAGCATGCGGTCATAGGCCAGCAACTGCGCGTCATCGTACTGCTTCTCCAGCCCCCAGTTCAGCGGTGCGATTTCCAGCTTCCATGAGACGTAGCGGAGAAACTGCGCGAAATCGAACGGCTTGCAGGCATTGCGACGCCGATCGCGGCTGCTGTTCTCCACGTAGTGCCTGCCATCGAAGACGTAGCCACGTTCGATGGTCTTCCGTGTTGTGTCCGACAATTGCCAGGCCTCCCAGCGTTTCGGTCCTTCCGTCGGGGGATTCTTCAGCGTCTGTGTCAGGCCCGGCGGCGCGGCATCGCGGAACGCCTTTTCATGCGAGGGTTCGGCGGCGAGCTCGATCAGCACCTTCGCGCTGGTCTGCGATGCGGCGCGCGTGAAGCGGATGCCGGACTCCTGCGACAGCGCCGCCAGCGCGGTGTCCAGATGTGCGGAGGTCTTGCGGGCACACGCGGGATCAAGTCCCGGTCCCGTCACGAGCGCCACCGGCACCTCCTGCGGAGCCCAGCGATAGACGGCCGGCACCGGCGCCAGAATGCGGTCGAAATCGGCCGGCGTCAGGCTGAGCTGCGCCATGTCAGCCCGGATCGCCGCTACAGGAAACGAACCGGTATCGGGTCCATAGCTCTGCGCACAGGCGCTCAAAAGAAGAACGGCGCCCGCCACGACGGTAGCTTTAAAGCTACGTTGCGGACTTATGTTGGAAGCGTCTTGCCTTCTCCCCGCGAAGGCGGGGAGAAGGTGCCCGAAGGGCGGATGAGGGGCTTCGCGGCGCCTCGTACAATGTGCAACGCCGCGAAGCCCCTCACCTCCCATCGCTGGCACGATGGGCCCCTCCTCTCCCCGCCTTCGCGGGGAGAGGGCCAGGACGTGTCCACTCCGTGGTCCTTTCGAGGGGGCATGCTGAATCACCGTTCTCCTCCACCATACCGGCGCCACGCATAGTGCAGGGGCAGCGCCACGATCGCCAGCCCGGCCACGATCAGGATCATGCCGGCAAGCCTCAAGGGCCCGAAGCGCTCATCGAATGCGAACCACGAGATGACGGCGCTGAGCACCGGCACCAGCAGCGCGTAGGGCGCGACCATCGAGGCGGGATGCCGGGCCAGCAGGTAGCCCCACATCCACCAGGCCGCGAGCGTGGCCGCACCGGCGAGATAGGCCAGCGCTGCCCACCCCGCCCAGCTTGCCGTCACAAAAGACTCCAGAATGAGCGCCGGTCCCTCGACCGCCGTGCTCAGCGCGAGCGACGGCAATGCCGCGACGAGGCTCAGCCAGATGATCATCGAGGACTGATCCACCGGCCCCACCCGCTTGTAGATGACATTACCCAGCGCCCAGCTCGCACCCGCACCGACACCCAGCACGAAACCAGGAACCGTCACGTCACCGCCGATTGAGAAGGCCACCAGCACAAGCCCGCACAGTGCTACGGCCATGCCCGCGATCTGCTGGCGGCCCGGCCGTTCACCAATCGCCAGCGCGAACAGGATGGTGAAGGGTGCCTGCATGTGGTCCAGCACGGCGGCGATGCCCGGCGCCAGCCCCGTGGCCATGGCGCTGAACAGCAGGGCGAACTGGGCCACGTACCAGGTCCCCGCCACCGCCAGCATCAGGGGCCACGGTACCCTGGGGCGCGCCAGCCACAGCACCGGGGCGGCGGCAATCAGGAAGCGCAGACCGGTCAGCAGCAGCGGTGGAAACGAGTCGAGCCCGATCCTGATGACGGCAAAATTGCAGCCCCAGATGAGCGCGACGAGCAGCGCAAGTGCGGTGTGGCGAAGGGACATTGTGGGCAGGTCTCAGAGTCCCTGTCCCTGGCGCAGCACCGCCCTGAATCCTTCGTCGGCCAGCAAGCCATGGATGGCGCGGACAAAGGCCGCCTTGAGCAATACCCGACCGGCCGCCGCAATGACGGTATCTGTCCGGGCATAGCAGCGCTGGGTGCTCGTGTAGACGACGCGCCCGTCACTGGCGCGCCTGACCTGCCACTGGACCGTCATGCCGGCTTCGCCCTTGCCGTCGTAGGGATTGTTCTGGTCGATTTCCGGCAGGCAGACATTCAAGCCAACGCCGGACATCGTGGCCGTGAGCCGATATCCGGTCCCGGCGCCGCCCGCACCCGCCGGCAGCGCGTCGGTGGCACGATAGCCGGCACGCCTGAGCTCGTCCTGAAAGACGTTGGCATATTCGGCGTCCATGATGACGAAGGTGCTGGCCCGCGATGCGCGCTGACTGCCGGGTTCGCAGGCCGCGCCGCGCAGAACCGTGATGGCCGGCCGCGTGCCGGCGGATGGCTCGGCCGGGAGCTGATAGGCAATGGCGTGACGCTGTGCCGGTCCATCAGCCGCCACAAGCGGGACGGGCTGGAGCGAACCGATTTCCTGCACGCGCGCACAGCCGCCAACAGCGCAGGCGGCGAGCAACACAAGCAGAAATCGCATCGACCCGGCTCACGAACTCGCGGCCGTCGCGACCGGCTGGCGTGCGGCGGCGGCACCGGCGGCAAGGGCCGGATCGGTCGAACTGCCCAAGGCCTGCACGCTGATCGTCGCCTGCGCGAACTCGATCCCCTGGGCAGGAAATGACTGGACCATGCGCTTGACTGCCTGGCGCTGGATCCATGTCGGCTTCATCGGCCGGCACGTGAACTTGAAGCGCACGACCAGCGCATTGTCCGCGATATCCGTGACGCCCTGCATCTTCAGCGGCTGCAGCAATTCGCGCTTGAACTCCGGTTCCGCCAACATTTCCTGGCCGATCTTCTTCACGGCCTTGCGCAGCTTCTCAAGATCTGTGTCGCGCGCAAAGCGCAGGTTGAATTTCACGGTTCGCCAGTCGCGGCTGAAATTGGTGATCTGGCCAAGCTGGCCGAAGGGAATGGTGTGAACCTCGCCATTCTGATGGCGCAAGCGGATCGAGCGCAGGGTGAACCCCTCGACGGTTCCCTTGGCCTTGCCGACATCGAGATATTCGCCAACGCGGAATGCATCATCGGCAAGAAAGAAAATGCCTGAAACGACATCCCGCACCAGCGCCTGGCTGCCGAATGAAATCGCCAGACCAATCACGGACGCACCGGCGATCAGCGGCGCGATGTTGACGCCCAGCTCCGACAGCACGATCAGGATCGTCAGCACGACAATGGTGATGGCCATGGCCACGCGCATCACCGGCAGCAGGGTACGCAGCCGCGAGACATTGCTGGGCGTGGCCTCGTCGTCTCCTTCCTCCGGGTCGCTGCCGGGTGCCGCGACGGGGTTGCGCACCTCGTAGCGCCGGGCCAGGAACTTCACGATCTCCCAGGCCACATAGGCAATGAACAGCGTGGTTCCGGCGGTAAGGCCGCCGCGGGCCAGCGTCCACACCCGGTCCGGCGGGACCAGCGCCAGCACGTCAACCACCCACGCCTCGGCCACGATCAGCAGGGCCACGATGCGCGCCAGCGCGCGCAGGCAGCGCGCGACGACGTCCGCCAGGCGCGGCTCGGCCACGCCGGCTTCGTTGAGCGGTGCGGGCTTCACCAGTCGGCGCGTGACATAGTCGACCAGCGTCTCGAACAGGATCAGGCCGATGACAACGAACAGCATGCGGTTGACCGCCGGGAGCACGTCAAATCGCGCCAGCAGCACGCCGTAGGCGTACGCCGCGCCCATGACCAGGAACAGCGCAACCGCCAGAACCAGCCACCGGCGGGCGAGCGCGAGCCTGATGTGGTCGCCGGCATGGTACTGGTGCTCGATCATCGTGACGAACCAGCGCGCCACCGCGTCGCGCGCGTACCAGGCAGCCGCAATGTAGAGGCTGGTCGAGACAAGGTTGTTGATCAGTGCCGCCGCCGCCATCGTGTCGGGTGCCGCGCCGGATGCCTGCAGAAACAAGGCCCAGGAGCGGGCGGCGGCCATCACCAGCGTCACGATGGAAAGGGTGTGATAGATGCGGCGGGCATCCGGACCATCGACCGGCACGAGGCGGGCCGCCGCCAGTCCGGGTCGCAGCCAGATGCGAAACACCAGCACGTAGCTCCGCCAGGCGACCAGGCCGAACAGCACCAGCGTCGCGAGCTGGGCCTGGGTGTGCTCGCCGGCGAACCACCAGCCGCCAGCGGCGCGCGCCACTACGGCCAGCACCAGGATGGGTACGAGGTCGACAGCCGCCAGCGCCAGCAGCCGCCAGGGCCCCGGCGCCTCGACATGGCCGTGCAGGATACCTGCCTCGGCGCGTATCAGCGCAATGCGCGCCAGAAACTCGGCCGCCAGCGCGACAGCGACTGCTGCCGCCAGCAGAAACAGAAAGCCGCCCGCGTCAAGGCCGCCTTCACCCCGGCGGTCAAGGCGCATGGTCAGCGTGCCGGCATGCCGAAACCACTCGGGGAAGGCGACAATCACGGCCTCGATGCGATCGGCCAGCAGCCGCGATTCGGCACGAAACCTGTCGCTCCGGTCTGGCGATACGGACGTGGACGGCTCCGGTGGTGGCGCCTTCGGCGGAAGGTTGTCCTTCTCTGCCAGCTTCTTCGCGACAGCGGCGCTGATCGCCTCGACCAGTGCATCGAATTGCTGCTGGGTCATGCCCGGCGGCGGTGCCGGTGCAGGCTGGGCGGCGAGCCGGCCGGCACCGACAGCCACGCCAGCCAGCGCGACCGCCAGCAACAGCCAGTTTCGAACTCCCAGCCAGCGCATCCTGCTCCCCCGCGCCTGACGGCAAAGCAGCGTAGCACGATTGGCGCGGCTTTACTCCGGTGTGGTTGCGCTCAGCCCCAGCATCGCACGGCGGCGCAGCCACTGGCTGGGCCGATATCTGTCGTCGCCGGTGATCGCCTGCAGGCGCTCAAGAATGGCGTGCGTCTCCTTCACGCCCATGGCGTCGGCCATCGCCAGCGGACCTTGCGGATAGTTCAGGCCCAGCGTCATGGCCGTGTCGACGTCCGCCGGCGAGGCGATGCCGATCTGCGCCATCTCGCATCCCAGATTGGCGATCATGGCGCGCATGCGCTGCAGCACGAAGCCGGGGCTGTCCTTGATCGCCGTCACCTTCGTTCCGGCCTTGACGAGCGCAGCCGACACGGTATCGCGCGCCGCCGTATCGCCGCCGGGCGCCATCATCAGCGTGGCGCGCCTCTCGATGGCGCCCGTGGGATCGATCGCCACCGTCCGCCGGAAGTCGAGTCCCGCCGCCACGCAGGCCGTGGTGCAATCGTCGCCCAGCGGCGTGACGACGATCGGGCTGTGGCCATCGTCGTGCGCGACAACCTTGGCGCCCGCCGCCATGAACAGCGCCGCCACCTTGTCGCTGACCTCCCCGGCCGCCACGACTGTCGCGGCCGGCTCTGCTGTGCTGCTGTGATCCGCGCCGGGATCGGCCTTATTCCCCTGCTCGTCGTAGGCGTACCAGCCGCCGCCGCTCTTGCGGCCGAACTTGCCGGCATGAAACAGGCTCTCGTGATACGGGCTCGGTGTCATCCGCCGGTCATGGAAGAAGCCCTCGTAGATGATGCGGCGGGCGGGAAAGTTCACGTCGATGCCCGTGAGGTCCATCAGCTCAAAGGGGCCCATGCGGAAACCACCGGCATCGCGCATGACAGCGTCGATTTGCGAGGGTGTCGCGCGGCCTTCCGTGTAGATGCGCAATCCTTCAGTGCCGATGGCCGTGCCGCCCAGGTTGACCAGAAAGCCCGGCGTATCGCCGACCACCACCGGCACGCGGGTCTGGCGCTTGCCCAGCGCAACCATCGCCTCGACGACCCATGGCGCCGTTTCGGCCGCGCGGATTACCTCCACCAGCTTCATCAGCGGCACGGGATTGAAATAGTGCATGCCGCAGACACGGTCGCGCCGTTTCAGCGTACGCGCGATTGAGGCGATCCGGATCGACGAGGTGTTGGAGGCAATGATGGTCGTCTCGCCGACCACACGCTCCAGCTCCGCAAACAGCTTCTGCTTGACCGAGAGATCTTCGAAAACGGCCTCGATCACGACATGGCAGCCGGACAGCGCCGCAAGATCGTCGCTCACCACCAGGTTCTGCGTGGCGGCCTCGCAGGCTTCCGCCGTCAGGCGCCCCTTGCCGACCAGACCCTTCAGCGTCGCCACAATCGCGTTCCGGGCTGCGGCGGCACCTTCGGGCACGGCATCGTACATGATCGTGCGCATGCCGCCCTGGGCCGTCACCTGTGCGATGCCGCGCCCCATGGCCCCGGTTCCGACCACGCCCACGACCAGATCCGGCCGCGAAACATCAAGGCTCATGCGCTGCTCCTCTACGATCTTGCAATTGCCCGCGCGGGATTGCCCACGACAGTGATGCCCGGCGCCACATCCCGGCTGACGACGGCACCTGCCCCCACGACCGCGTCATCGCCGATTGTGACGCCGGGCAGGATGATCGCCCCGCCACCGATCCATGCGTTGCGGCCGATCCTGACCGGCTTGCCCAGCTCAAACCCCGCGCGGCGCAGTTCGGGATCGCGTGGATGATCGGCGGCATAGATGTGAACACCGGGCCCGATCTGCGCTCCCTCGCCGATGGTCACCTCCACGACATCGAGGATCACACAGTTGAAGTTAAGAAACACCCCCGCGCCCAGCCGGATATTGAAACCATAGTCGCAAAAGAAAGGCTGCCGCACGACCACGCCTTCGCCGACATGTCCCAGCCGGTTGCGGAGCATCGCATGCAGCTCGGCATCCGGCCGGCCGATCGCGGCATTGTACTGCGCCATCCATGCGGCATTCGCCGCAAGGTCGCGCTGCAGGTCGGGATCTGCCGGCCTGTACAGCTCGCCGGCCAGCATCTTTTCCTTCTCGCTGCGCCCCATCGCGGTGCCTTCCTGCTCAGCTTCCCGATCCCGGACAGCCGGCAGTGTCGTCGCCGGGAAGCGCCCTTGCACGCGGCAAGGACACGCCTTCGATCGCGGCGTTCGCCGGCGGCGTGCGCAGCGTCCACGATACGGCGCCCTTGAGCACACCGTCGAGCGCCGCATCAAAGGCCTGCACCACGGCCTGTACGCTGTCCTCCGCAGCCCGCACGCAACGCTCGAAACCGCGGCTGGCGATGATCTGGCGGTCCGACTGCCGCACGATGCGCGCAACGATGCGGACATGCGCCAGCGGCGGCTTGCCTTGGAAGTACTCGGCCTGGAATTCGCGCAGCTCGCTTTGCAGCACGTAGGTGGGCCGCACCGACAACGGATCGCGCCCGACGCCGACGATCCGGCGCGAGTTCTCCAGCGACTCGACCAGCAGGGTCTGGATCATGAGCGGCGCCCGGTCCGTCCATGCGGCATTGGCGTAATAGTCGGCCGAGGTCGGCGTCATGGCCAGCGCAATGCGCGAAGTATTGAGATAGGCCGCGGCGGACGGCGCCTCGACCACGATCTGCCAGGACACCCGCGGCAGCGACTGGTCGAAGGTGCTCTTGGGCGTCAGCGTATAGAGCTGCGGCGGATCCTCTCCCGCCGACAGCACGGCGCAGGCCGCCAGCATCGTGCCGGCGGCCACCATGACGATGGCGCCAAGCGCCCGGCCCGGCAGGGTCATTTCGGCTGGTATCCCTGCCTGCTGCCGCCGAACAGGTAGCCTGCCGGGTCGCGATCGAGCCGCGCGGAGATCGCGTTCAGACTGGCGACCAGCGCCCGCAACTCGCGAATGGCGATGCTGAGCTCGGTCAGGCCGCCCTCCGAGAACTGCCGCACGGCCCCGCGGTTTTCCGCCACGGCCTTGTTGAGGCCGCCGGCGGCCGCGTTGAGGTTGGCCAGCGCCCCGCGCAGCTCGCCAATGGCCTCCTTCAGCTCGCTGGGCGCACGCCCTTCCAGTGCCTTGCGTGTGGCCGCGTCCTGCGGCCCCAGCTCGGCCAGCAGCAACTCGGCGCGCGCGCCCACCGCCGTGATCTTGGCCATGGCCTGACGCAGTTCGGCGACCGCGTCCGGAAGCTCGTTCATTGTCTTCGTGAAGGCCGGCTCCGTTTTCGCCAGCATGCCCGAGATTTCTGCCAGATTCGCCACAACCTGGCTGAAGCCCTTGATCGTTTCCGGATTGAGCGCCTCGGTGATCCGATCAGCAATGATCCCGGCCTTGGCGACCAGTTCCTGGGCGCTCATCGTCGTCGACTGGAAGAACGACGTGCCGGCCTCGATTTCGGGATAGGGAAGCTGGCCAAGCCCCTTCTTGGGTTTCGCCTGCCCCGTTTCGTCCGGCGGCGCCACGATCTGGATGAACCCGACGCCGGTCACCAGCGGCCGCTCCAGAACTGCCGTCGCACGCTCGCGGATATCGATGGCAGGATCGACCGCGATCACGACCGAGATCCGTTCCACCGGCCGCGGCGTGCCGCCCCAGCGCGGCGCTTCCGACAGCATCTTCAGCGAGATCGAATGGACGCGGCCCACCCGGATGCCGCGATAGAAGACCGCCGAATCGGAAGTCAGCCCCTGGACTTCGCCCGAGAACAGGATCTCGTAATAGGCTAGCTGCTGGTTGCCGCCAGTGCGCAGCTTCCAGATCACGAAGCCAGTGATGGCCAGCACGAAGATCAGGACAGCGGCCCCGACAAGCACATAGGGAGAGCGGTTTTCCATGCGTGCTCCTTAACCTTCCCCCTTGCCCAGTCCCGCCGCCCGACCACGCGGTCCGTGGAAATACTCGCGTATCCACGGATGATCATAGACCAGCAGCTCCTCCATCGTACCGGCCACGATGCGCTTGTCGAGCAGCACCGCGATGCGATCGCAGATGGCATTCAGGCTGTCGAGGTCATGCGTCACCATCAGCACGGTCAGGCCGAGGCTGCGCTGAAGGCTGCGCAGCAGCTCGTCGAAATTGGCCGCGCCGATGGGGTCCAGCCCGGCGGTCGGCTCGTCGAGAAACAGCAGTTCCGGATCGAGCGCCAGCGCGCGGGCGAGGCCGGCGCGCTTCCTCATGCCGCCGGAAAGCTCCGACGGCTTCTTGACGCACGCGCCCAGTGGCAGGCCCACAAGCGCCACCTTCAGGGCCGCGATGTCGTCCACGGCCGCGTCCGGCAGGCGCGCATGTTCGCGCAAGGGCAGGCCGATATTTTCCGACACCGTCAGCGAAGAGAAAAGCGCGCCATCCTGGAACAGCACGCCCCAGCGTGTCTGCAGGCGCTCGCGCTCCTCCGGCGAGAGACGGGCCGCATCCTGGCCAAGCACCTCGATGCGTCCCGCGCGCGACGGATTGAGGCCGATGATGGTGCGCAGCAACACCGATTTTCCCGAGCCGGAGCCGCCCACGAGGCCGACGATCTCGCCGCGGAAGATGTCGAAATCAAGATTGTCGTGCAGCACGTTCGTGCCGAACTGGTTGCGCAGTCCCCGGATGGAGATGACGCGTTCCCGGCCATGCGACTGGTCGCTGATCTGGCCTCCCTCGGCAAGCCGTGGCAAGGCAGGCGCATCGTTCATGTCAGACCCCTGCCAGCAGGAAGATGACGGAAAAAAGCGCATCGAGCGCAACGACGAAGAAGATCGACTCGACCACCGACCTCGTCGTCTGCTGGCCCACGCTCTCGGCCGATCCGCGGACCTGCAGGCCTTCATAGCAGCCGATGGCGGCAATGACGAAGGCAAACACCGGCGCCTTTATCATGCCGGTCCAGAAGTGCCAGATGTCGATCGTATCGCGCAGGCGGTTGAAGAACTGGGCCAGGGTGAAATCCAGATAGATCATGCAGGCGAATGCCCCGCCGAGCAGCCCCACGATATCGCCGAAGAACACCAGCAGAGGCATCGACAGCACCAGCGCCACAATGCGCGGTACGACCAGCCACTCGATCGGATTGAGCGCCATCGTGCGCATGGCATCGAGCTCAAGATTCACCTGCATGGTGCCGAGCTGGGCGGTGAAGGCGCTTCCCGAGCGGCCGGCCACGATGATCGCCGTCAGCAGCACGCCCAGCTCGCGCAGGATCGAGACGCCGACCGCTTCGACGGCGAAGGTTTCGGCCCCGAATGTCCTGAGCTGCAGCACGCCCTGGTAGGCGATCACCACGCCGATCAGGAACGTCAGCACGCCCACGATCGGCATGGCGAGAATCCACACCTCGCGCATCTGCGTCACGATCGACGGTGCGCGGAAGCGCCGCGGCCGGCGAACCGCGCCGGCCATGACCACCAGCACCTCGCCGAAGAAAGCCAGCAGGCGGGCCGTCTGCTCGAAAAACTCCATGACCAGTTCGCCCAGCTCGTGGAGCGACTGCATCACCCAGCCCATCCTCTGCGGCTGCGGTACGTCCGCGGCTGCGCCGCTGGCCACAAGCTCGATCAGCGCCAGATGCTCCGCCTTGCCGTTCTCCAGGGCCGCCTGTGGAAAGCGTTGCCGCAGGCGCACGAGCTCCAGCGCACCGGCGGTATCCAGCCGGTCGATGGCGCCCAGATCAATGGCTGCTGCCTGTTTGCGTCCCCCGGCACGGCTTGCCATCGCGCGAAGGCTGCTCACCGCAAATACCGTCCAGGTGCCGCCCGCTTCCAGGATCATCCGGCCGTGGCGATCGACCGGGCGCAACCATGCTGCGTGGGCGGGTGAGCCATCGTCCTTCATCGGTCCGATTGGAAGTGAGCGCATTGTTCATGTCAACGCGGCGCAACGTGACATGGGCGATTGGCCATTGCATCGTGCCGGCGTGCCTGCGCAGACTGGCGCAAGGAGGTTCAGGCCGATGGGCAAGTGGAAGAAGCTGGACAAGATGGACCTTGCCGACGGGCTCACCGAGGAGGCCTACGAGGAGCGTCTGAGCCGCGCCCAGTTCCGCATGCTGCACATCCAGCAGTGGCTGGCCCGCACCGGCGGGCGGGCGATCATCGCCATCGAGGGTTGGGATGCTGCCGGCAAGGGTGGCCTCATCAAGCGCCTGACGGAGAAGATGGATCCGCGCCCGCTGGCAGTCTGGCAGATCGCGGCGCCGACGCCGGAAGAACAAGGACGGCACTATCTCTACCGTTTCTGGCAGAAGCTGCCGCCCCCGGGCGAAGTCGCCATCTTCGATCGCACATGGTACGGGCGCGTTCTCGTCGAGCGGGTCGAAGGCTATGCAGCCAGGGATGCCTGGCGCCGGGCTTACGGCGAGATCAACGAGTTCGAGCGCGTGCTGACGGATGACGGCATACGGCTGGTCAAGCTGCTGCTGCATGTCAGCGCGAAGGAACAGCGCAAGCGCATTATCGAGCGCATGGAAGCACCCGAGAAGCGTTTCAAGGTGACGCTGGACGATTTCCGCAATATCGCCAAGCGGGACGCCTACATCGAGGCCTATGACGACATGCTTGAGCGCACGGATACCGACGCCGCGCCATGGACAGTGATCGCCACCGACAGCAAGCGGCGCGCCCGCATCGAAGGCATCGAGCTTGTTGCCAAGGTTCTTTCCACCGGCGCCAATCTCGCCCCCTCCGAGCTTGACCCTGAGGTCATCCGCGCCGCCCAGCAAATGTTCGGCTGGCAACCCGGTGCAGGACCCACCCGGACCACCGACTAGTGTCCGCAAACCGGAATGCCTCGCCGGGAGCGCGCCACTCCAGTGGCGCATTGGCGAAGCGCCAGCGAAGCCAAGTCCTGTCACCGCAAAGCTGGACCGCCGTCTGCCCTGCGCTGTCGCTCCGGGCAATGCGCCACTGGAGTGGCGCGCTCCCGGCGTAGAGTTCGCGGCTTTGTCTAGCGACAGGTTTCTGGGCTGGCGGGTTGTCGCGGGCGCCTTTGCCGTGCTGGCGGTCGGATTCGGTATCGCCTACAGCTTCTCGGCCTTCTTTCTGCCGCTGCAGGCGGAGTTCGATGCGCGCCGCGGCGACATCTCGCTGGTCTTCGCGATCGCGGGCGGCCTCTACTTCTCTCTCGGCCTGCTGAGCGGCACGCTGGCCGACCGCATCGGCCCGCGCTGGGTGGTGACCGGCGGTATGACGCTGGTGGCGCTGGGCGCGCTGGCCGCCAGCCAGGCAAGCGCGCTGTGGCAGGTCTATGTCGGCTATGGGCTCGGCGTCGGGGTGGGCATCGGATTCGCCTACGTGCCGGCCGTGGCGGCGCTACAGCGCTGGTTCGTGCGCGGCCGCGGGCTTGCCACGGGGATTGCGGTCGCCGGCATCGGCGTGGGCACCATCGCCGCGCCACCGCTGGCGCAAGCGCTGATCGATGCACTCGGATGGCGCACCGCCTATCTCGGGCTGTGTCTGCTGGCGCTGGCCACCGCAGCCTTCGCCGCCTTCGCGGTGCTGCGTTCGCCGGAAGCTTATGGGCAACACCCTGACGGCGATACCGCGAACGTCAGTCCGACGGCAGCCAACGGCAGCGGCGAAACCCTCGCCGAGGCCGCGCGCACCCTGCCCTTCTGGCTGCTGTTCGTGGCCTGCGCCGCCAACTCGTTCGGGCTGTTCATTCCCTACGTCCACCTCGTGCCCTATGCCCGCGATGCCGGGCTGGGCGAGAGCTATGCCGTCATGCTGATCACGCTGCTGGGCATTGGCAGCACGGTCGGCCGCTTCGCCTTTGCCGGGCTCGCCCATCGCCTGGGCCGGCAGCGTGCCTATGCCGCCATGTTCCTCGGCACCGGCGCCGCGCAGCTTCTGTGGGCGGCAACGACGGATCCCTGGCTGCTGGCCGGCTTCGCGGTTCTGTTCGGCGCCTTCTACGGCGGCTTCGTCGCCATGGCGCCTTCGGTCATTGCCGACTATTTCGGCACGCGCGCGCTGGGCGCTATCCTCGGGGCGCAGTATGCCAGCGTCTCCGCTGGCGCTCTGCTGGGACCCACGGTGGCGGGATTCATGTTCGACTTTCTTGGGTCCTATGTCGCGACCATCGTCTGCGGCGCGGTGCTGGCCTTCATGGCCGCCGGCTGTATCCTTGTCGCTCCGTCGCCTGCGACGTGGCGCCGGCCGGCGCCTCTGGCAAGGAGTGCCTCATGAAGATGTCAGGGATCCCGTTCGGCACGACCGACTGGAACGCCGTCGCGCCCAGCGAGCATCCGGGCGAAACTGGTAAGGCCTTGTGGCGCACCCGCCAGCTCGGCGACATCCGCGTGCGGCTGGTCGAGTACTCGCCGGGCTACGTCGCCGACCACTGGTGCGAAAAAGGTCACATCCTCCTCTGCCTCGAGGGCGAACTGGTGACGGAGCTCAAGGACGGCCGCATCTCGGTGCTGAAGCCGGGCATGAGCTACCAGGTGGCCGACGGTGCGGAACCGCACCGCTCGCGCACCAGCACCGGCGCGCGTCTGTTCATCGTCGACTGATGCTCTCCTGAGATGAACGGCATTCAACCGGACTTGCACAGAATGCGTTTGTGACTTCGGCCACGCAGGCCAACCCTCCCCTGCAATCAAGTCAAGCAAATGACAGGGCAGGGAGGAACTTCAATGCCGCGTATCAGCCGACGCAAGCTGCTGCATTCCACGGCCGGCGCCGCCGCCATGACATCCGGCGGGCTGGCCGCCATTCTCGCCAGCGGTCGTGCGCCCGCCTATGCGCAGGGCACGCAAATCCACTGGCTGAAATGGAACGACTACGTACCCGCGGCCGACGTGCTGCTGCGCAACCAGATGCTGGGTGAGGCCCAGAAGGCGCTGGGGTTCAAGATCAATCTCGAGACGATCGGGTTGAACGACCTGCAGGCGCGCGCCACTGCAGCCATCCAGGCGCAATCCGGTGCCGATATCATCATGGCGTTCAACAACAACGCCCAGCTCTACACGGAGAGCACGGTCGACGTCAGCGACGTCTGCGAGGAGATCGCGGCCAAGCAGGGCGGGTTCTACGACCTTTCCAAGGCGCAGTCGCACGACGGCAAGAAGTGGGTGGCCGTGCCCTACTGCATCATCGGCACCATGATCGCCTACCGGAAATCGTGGTTCGACGAGATCGGAGTCACGAAGTTCCCGGAAACCTGGGACGCCTATCGCGAGGTGGGCAAGAAGCTCAAGGCCAAGGGCCGGCCGCTCGGCCAGTCTCTGGGACATACGGTCGGCGACGCGCCGGCTTTCGCCTATCCGTTGCTCTGGTCCTTCGGCGGCCGCGAGGTGGAGGCCGACGGCAAGACCGTCAAGCTCAACAGCAAGGAAACGGTCGAATCCATCAAGTTCATGACCGCCTTCTGGAAGGATGCCCACGACGAGGGCGGCCTCGCCTGGGACGACAGCAACAACAACCGGGCGTTCCTGTCAGGCACGATCAGCTCCACGCTCAACGGCGCCTCGATCTACATCGAGGCGCTGCGCAAGCCCGATCAGTACCAGACCGAAAAGGGCGTGCAGATAAAGACCGACATCCAGCACGCGCCGCTGCCCAAAGGTGCGCAGGGGCAATACGGCGTTCATCCGTTCCAGAACCACATGGTCATGGGCTATTCGAAGAACCAGAAGGCGGCCAAGGACTTTCTGCGCTGGTTCCACTCGCCCGAGGTGTACGAAAAGTGGTTCATCGTCCAGCAGGGCTATGCCACGGGGCCGACCAAGAGCTGGGAGGATCACAAGATCTGGGACAAGGATCCGGTGATGGCGCCCTACCGTGTCGCGGGCCGGCTCGGCCGCGTCTACGGCTACGCCGGACCGGCCGGCCAGAAGGCTGCCGAGGTGCTGAGCAAGTACATCGTCGTCGACATGTACGCCAAGGCGGTACAGGGCATGCCGGCAGAAGACGCCGCAAAATGGGCTGACGGCGAGGTGAAGAAGATCTACGGCGCATAGATCGTCCAGTCCCTCCATTGGGACCCGCGGCTCCTGCCGCGCTCATCCGGTGCTGCGTGCCGGTGCGCCGCGGGAGTAGCGCGGTCCCGGAATAGTGAACTGGATTCAACTGAAGTTGCAAAGAATGCGTTTGTGGCTTGCGCATGCCGTAGCCAACCCTGCGAGACGAAAGAAAAAATTCCGATTGGGAGGACGAAGGCAATGTCGCGCATCTCTCGACGCAAGTTCATGCAGGCCACCGGCGGCGGTGCAGCGGCCGCCAAGGCCGGCGGCCTGGCGGCGATCCTGGCGAGCGGACGTGCGCCGGCCTACGCGCAGACTTCGACGGTGCACTGGCTGAAATGGAACGACTTCGTCCCGGCGTCCGATCAGTTGCTGCGCAAGGAACTGCTCCCGGCCGCCGAGAAGGCACTGGGCCTGAAGATCAATCTCGAGACGATCAACGCCAACGATCTGCAGCCGCGCGTCACGGCGGCCATCCAGTCCGGCGCCGGCGCCGACCTCATCATGGCGCTCAACAACTGGGTTTACCTGTACTCCGACAGTCTCGTGGAGCTGACCGATCTCGCCGAGGAACAGGGCAAAAAGGAAGGCGGCATGCACAAGTACGCTCGTACGATGTGCAGCGTCGGCGACAAGTTCTTCTCGATGCCGTGGGCGGTCATCGGCGCCATGATCGCCTACCGCAAATCCTGGTTCGAAGAGGCTGGAGCAAGCAAGTTCCCCGAGACCTGGGAAGCCTATCGCGAGGTCGGCAAGAAGCTGAAAGCCAAGGGCCGGCCGATCGGCCAGACACTGGGCCACACCTTCGGAGACGCGCCGGGCTTCGCTTACCCCTATTTGTGGTCATGGGGCGGCAAGGAGGTGGAAGCGGACGGCAAGACGGTCGTTATCAACAGCAGGGAAACGGTTGAGTCCGTCAAGTTCATGACCGCTTTCTGGAAGGATGCCCACGACGAGGGCGGCCTCGCCTGGGATGACAGCAACAACAATCGTGCCTTCCTGTCGCAGACCATTTCCGCGACACTGAACGGTGCGTCGATCTACATCGAGTCGCTGCGCAAGCCCGACCAGTACCAGACTGAGAAGGGCCAGCCGATGAACAAGGACATCCTGCACTCGCCGTTGCCAAAAGGGCCGGCCGGGCAGTACGGCTTCCACCTGATGCAGTCGCACATGCTGATGAAGTACTCGAAGAACCAGAGTGCGGCGAAGCAGTTCCTCAAATGGATCCACACGACGGAGAACTACGAAAAATGGTTCCTGTCGCAGAAGGGCTACGCAACCCCCTGCACTGCCGATTGGGAGAAGCACAAGGTCTGGGACGAGGATCCGGCAATGGGGCCGTACAAGGTCGCCGCGCGGCTCGCCCAGGCGATCGGCCATGCCGGTCCGCCGACCGCCAAGGCAGCCGAAGCGTGGACCAAGTACATCATTGTGGACATGTACGCGAAGGCCGTACAGGGCATGCCGGCCGAGGAAGCCGTGAAGTGGGCCGAAGGCGAGTTGAAGAAGATCTACGCCTAGTTTGTCCTTCTCCCCGCCTGTCGCGGGGAGAAGGCCTGAATCTGCCGGCGGCTAGTGTCGCAGGACGAGAGTACCGATGGTAACAGCGACCATGCCGGCTACAGGCCGGCAGAAGACCCGGACCCGTATTCGAGTCCTGGAGGACGAACGCTGGCTGGCGCTCACGCTGCTGACGCCGACGGCCGTTCTGCTGGGCCTGTTCATCGCCTATCCCTTCATCGAGGGCGTGTACCTGTCGCTGAGCGCCAGCCGGGTCGGCGTGCCGGGCGAGTTCGTCGGCCTCAAGAACTTCGAGAAGATATGGAACGACGGCATCTTCCGTACGGCCGTGTGGAACACGTTCTGGTACACGGGTATCACAACCGTTTTCAAACTGTTCCTTGGTCTGTGGCTCGCGCTGCTGCTGAACCGCCACTTCAAGGGCAAGGCCTACATCCGGGCCGCGATCCTGCTGCCCTTCATCATTCCCACGGTGCTGTCGACCTTCGCCTGGAAGTGGATGTTCGATCCGACGTTCAGCGTCATCAACTGGGCGCTGTTCAAGCTCGGTTTCATCAGTGCGCGCATCAACTGGCTCGGCGACCCGGATCTCGCGATGACCTCGATCATCATCGTCAACATCTGGCGCGGCATCCCCTTCTTCGCCATCAGCCTGCTGGCCGGGCTGCAAACGATCAGCCCCGAGCTGCAGGAGGCGGCGGCGATCGACGGCGCCAAGCCGTGGCAGCGCTTCTGGCATGTGACATGGCCGCTGCTGCTGCCGGTCACCATGGTGGTGGTGCTGTTCTCGGTGATCCAGACGTTTGCCGACTTCCAGCTCGTCTACGTCATGACCGGCGGCGGGCCGGCCAACGCCACCCACCTGTTCGCGACCTATGCCTACCAGATCGGCATCGGTACCGGCCTGCTGTCGGAGGGTGCGGCGATCTCGCTGGCGATGTTCCCCTTCCTGCTGCTGATCGTGATCGTGCAGCTTCTCTACATTCGCAGGGTCGAGGTCCGCTAACCCATGGTCGAGGGCGCACTCTGGCGACGCTGGGTGTTCTTCTACATCCCGCTGACGCTGTTCGTGTTCGTACTGCTGTTCCCGTTCTACTGGATGCTGATCACCACGTTCAGGCCCGACGGGGAGCTGTACCAGCCGTGGAACTCGCCGCGGTACCAGCCGTTCTGGACGGCCAACCCGACGCTTGAGCACATCAAATACCTGTTCGAGGAGACGCTGTTCTCGAAATGGCTGTGGAACACGATGTTCATCGCCGCCATATCGACAATGATCTCCCTGTTCTGCGGCGTGCTGGGCGGCTATGCGCTGTCGCGCCTGAACTTCCCCTTCGCCGGCAGTCTCGGGACGGGCATCTTCATCACCTATCTGGTGCCGCAGACCCTGCTGTTCATCCCGCTGGCCGAGATCATCCGCAACTTCAAGCTGGGCGACTCGCCCTGGGCGCTGATCCTCACCTATCCCACCTTCCTGATCCCGTTCTGTACCTGGCTGATGATGGGCTACTTCAAGGCCGTGCCGCGGGAGCTTGAGGAGTGCGCCCGCATCGACGGCGCTTCGCGCCTCCAGGCGATGCTCTACATCATCATTCCCGTCGCCATTCCCGGTATCCTGTCGGCCGGCATCTTCGCCTTCACGCTGTCGTGGAACGAGTTCATCTATGCGCTGGTGTTCCTCTCGTCCTCCGAACAGAAGACCGTGCCTGTCGGCGTAACCTCGGAGCTGATCCGTGGCGACGTGTTTTTCTGGGGCCCGCTGATGGCCGGCGCGCTGCTGGGCTCGATTCCCGTGGCGATGGTCTACTCGTTCTTCGTTGAACACTACGTTTCTGGCCTGACCGGCTCGGTAAAGGGATAATCAGGCCATGGCACAGGTGGTGATCCGGAACCTGAACAAGAAGTTCGACGAGGTTCACGCCGTCAAGGACGTGAACCTCAATATCAACGACAAGGAGTTCATCGTCTTCGTAGGGCCGTCGGGCTGCGGCAAGACCACGACGCTGCGCATGGTCGCCGGGCTGGAGTCGATCACGTCAGGCGATATCCTGATCAACGACACGGTAGTCAACGAGCTGCCGCCGATGGACCGCGACATCGCGATGGTGTTCCAGAACTACGCGCTCTACCCCCATATGAGCGTGTACGACAACATGGCCTTCGGCCTGAAAATGCGGAAGTTCGACAAGGCCGAGATCGGCAAGCGCGTGCAGGAAGCCGCCGACATCCTCGATATAGGCCAGCTATTGAAGCGCAAGCCGAGGCAGCTCTCGGGCGGCCAGCGTCAGCGCGTCGCGCTGGGCCGCGCCATCGTGCGCCATCCCCAGGTGTTCCTGTTCGACGAGCCGCTGTCCAACCTCGATGCGAAGCTCAGGGTGCAGATGCGGGTCGAGCTCAAGAAGCTGCACAACCGGCTGGGAACCACGGCCATCTACGTGACCCACGACCAGGTCGAGGCGATGACACTGGGCGACCGGGTGGTGGTCATGAAGGATGGTCTCGTGCAGCAGGTCGGCGCACCGCTGGAGCTCTACAACCAGCCGGCCAACCGCTTCGTTGCCGGCTTCATCGGTTCGCCGGCCATGAATTTCGCGCCCGTCGCCATGGCGGAACGCGACGGTGCTATATGGCTGGAAGGTCCGGAATTCCGGATCAAACCACCGGAGCCAGTGGCATCGCGGCTGCGCGGACATGCCGGCAAGGAGGTCGTGCTCGGCATCCGGCCTGAGGATCTGCGCCTGGCCAACGGCGCGGATTCTGCCGACCTCGCCTTCGAAGCGACAGTGGAGGTGACCGAGCAGCTCGGTTCCGAGATCCTGCTGGACCTCAAGGCTGGACCCGGCCAGATGGTCGCCGCACTCGAACCGACAGCACCCGCCAAGGTGGGTGACCGGCTGCGCCTCGCCATCAACCCCAACCGCCTGCACGTCTTCGACGCCCGCTCCGAGGCCGCGATCTGACGCCGGGTGTGACGGAATTTCACTGGCAGACCAGGGGTTAGAGGCGGTAAGGACCGCGCGTCCATCTGGGCGCGGGCGGCCGGGAGATCGCCATGGGGTTCGACTACGCGCAGTTCTTTGCCGAGACGCTGGGCGCGTTGCGTCGCGAAGGCCGCTACCGCGTGTTTGCCGATCTTGAACGACTGGCCGGGCGCTACCCGCTGGCGCTCTATCGGCCGCCGGCCGGCGCGCCGCGCGAGGTCGTGGTGTGGTGCAGCAACGACTATCTCGGCATGGGCAGCCATCCGCGCGTATTGGAGGCCATGCGGGACGCCGTCGCCGTACAGGGCGCGGGGGCCGGCGGAACCCGCAACATCTCCGGCACCAACCATCTGCATGTGGAGCTCGAGCGCGAGCTGGCGGCTCTGCACGGCAAGGACGCTGCCCTGCTGTTTACCTCCGGCTACGTTGCCAACGAGACCACGCTGGCAACGCTGGCCTCCCGCCTGCCCGGCGCCATCGTCTTCTCGGATGCGCTGAACCACGCCTCAATGATCGCCGGCATCCGCAACAGTCGGGCGGCCTGTCGCGTCTTCCGCCATAACGACGTAGCCCATCTGCGCGAGCTGCTGGCCGGTGCCGATCCGGCGGCGCCAAAGATCGTGGCCTTCGAGTCCGTCTACTCGATGGACGGCGATATCGGACCTGTTGCCGACATCTGCGATGCGGCGGCCGAGTTCGGCGCGCTTACCTACCTCGACGAAGTCCATGCCGTGGGGCTCTATGGCGTCACCGGCGCTGGAGTCGCCGAGCGCGACGGCGTCATGCAACGCCTGGACGTGATCCAGGGTACGCTGGCCAAGGGCTTTGGCGTCGTGGGCGGCTATATCGCGGCCTCGGCGACCCTGGTCGATTTCGTGCGCAGCAACGCCCCGGGCTTCATCTTCAGCACGGCGATGCCGCCCGCCATTGCCGCGGGCGCGCTGGCGAGCGTGCGTCACGTTCGGGCGCATCCCGATCTGCGCACCCGGCACCAGGAGCGTGCCGCCACCCTGAAGCGCCGGTTGCTGGCGGTGGACCTGCCGGTGATGCCCTCGCAGACGCACATTGTGCCGCTGCTGGTGGGCGATGCGGTGCTGTGCAAGCGCGCCAGCGACATCCTGCTGGAACGGCATGGCATCTACATTCAGCCCATCAACTACCCGACCGTGCCGCGCGGCAGCGAGCGGCTGCGCATCACGCCCTCGCCGGCGCACGACGACGGGCTGATGGATGCTCTCGTCGTCGCCCTGCAGGACGTCTGGCAGGAACTGGGGTTATCCCGCGCGGCAGCGGCTTGACCTAAAGGCTCCTTGCCAATCGCACGCAACCGCAATATCTTGTAGGTCTGTTTGCATACCCAACAAGCCGGAGTATCCCACCCCTCTCGGGATCCGGCAGGGGGTCTCAAATGACCCAGTTCAATCGGGCGGCTCTGGCCCGGACCCTTGAGATTCTTGGCAGCGACCATGCGGGTGAGGCGCTGGCGGCGGCGCGGCTGGCGAGCGCCATGATCCGCGAAGCCGGCTTCACGTGGGACGAGGTGTTGCGTTCTGACCTCCCGGCAGGGCAATCGCCGCAATCAGCCACACCGCGACTCGGCCCCATGGGCATGCGCCGCGAGCGGGAGCTGTCGCCCTACGAGCAGTTCTTCATGCTGCTGCTGAGCCCGCGCACACCCAGCCACGTGAAGAAGGAGCTGCGCGGCTGGGAAGCGCGGGTGCTGGACGGCGAGATCACGCCGCAGGAACAGCAGGACCTGCGCCACCTGTTCCGCCAGTTCGTCGCCTAGCCAGGCAGCAGCGAGCGCGCCCGCGTCGCGAGCGCCCTCGTGCCGACCTCGGCGTCCAGCCGTGCCCACGTGATCTCGCCCAGATCGTAGTCTCGCTGCCGCTCAACGACTGTGGTGCTGGCGTCCGACGCATCACCCGTCCGCTTGGCCACCCGCTGCTGCGCCACGTCGGACGGTACATCCAGCCAGATGCCGCGAAACGGCACACCCTGCTCCCGCGCGAGGGACTCGATGGCCGCGCGCTCCTCCGGCCGCGCCGAGACGGCATCGATGATCACGCTGCATCCTGCGGCCAGCGCCATGCGCGCACGGCGCAGGAGCTCGGCATAGGTTCGTGCCGACGCTTCGGGCGTATAGGCATCCGCCGGCAAGTGCATGTCCCAGGCGAGTCCGGCCAACCGCTTTCGCTCAATATCGCTGCGCACGATGACGGCGCCTGGCGCATTACCGAAATGTGGAGCCAGCGCCATCGCCAGCGTCGTCTTGCCCGAACCCGACAAGCCGCCAATGGCAAGCAGGGCTGGCGGATGCATCCGGAGGAAGCGTAAGGCCGCCTGCTGGTAGAGCTTTGCCTCGCTGGCGCGATGTTCGCGCGCGGCCGCATCGGCTGCGAGCTCGGCCGCTGCGCCTTCAACAAAGGCCCGGATGCAGGCGCGACGTGCCAGCCATGACGGCATCAGCGCCAGCGCGGCCAAGTGCGGCGCCTCGGTGGGCCCGTCGCTGCGCCACAGATAGTGGTTCAGGACAAAGTTGGCCTGCGCTGCCAGCCCGCGACGATCGAGATCCATCAACAGGAAAGCGAGGTCGTACAGCACATCGATCGTGCAGATGCGGTCGTTGAACTCCACAGCGTCGAACAGGGTCGGCACGCCATCGACCAGGCAGATGTTGCGCAGGTGCAGGTCACCATGAACATGCCGGACTGCACCAGCCTGCCGGCGCTGCTCGACGATGGGCAGCAGCGGCGCCAGTGCTGCCGGCAGGCGCTCGGCGATCTCGCGGGTGGCTGCGGTGTCCAGCACAGACTGGCGTGCGCGCAACTGCTCGATGTCCGCTGCTACCGAACGTTCATAGTCGCTCGCGCCGGCATGCGCATGACTGACCGGCGCCGCGTCATGAAACCGTGCGATGGCAGCCGCCAGGGCGACCAGCAGATGCGGCGCGATCTCGCCCTTCTCCGCCAACCGGACAAAGAGCGTGGGCTCGTCAAACCGGCGCATCACAACAGCCCATTCGACCGCGCCCGCCTCGTCGCCCAGGACCGCTGCGGGTTCGCGGACAGGGCCGAGCTTCAGGCCGCCTCCTCCCGAGAGGACAGGTGCAACACCCAGATACAGGGTTGGTGCCGTACGCCGGTTTACCTCGATCTCGGCCGCACACATGGCCCGCCGGTGTTCGAGTGTTCCGAAATCGAGAAAGGGAAAGCGCACGGCGCGCTTGAGCTTGACGGCATGTGCGCCGACCAGAAACACCACCGCGCTTTGGGTATCGATCCGCCGCACACTCTCGCCGCCATTTCCCGCTCCGAGAACGGCGTACGCTTGCGGTTGCGACAGCGCCGCAAGAACGGCGCTCTGGTCTTCAGTGATGAATTCGTGCTGGCCGGCGGTCATGAGCCCGTATGTGGATCGAGATGCAGGATGATCTCCGCCTCGGGGAATTCCGCGAGGATCGCGGCCTCGATCTGATCGCCCTGGCTGTGTGCCTCCATGAGACTTGTGGCCGCATCGAGTTCGATACGAATCTGGATGAAGCGTGTCGTGCCTGAGGAGCGCGTCCTGAGATCGTGGAATCCGCGCACGGCAGGATGAGCCCGTAGGATCTCCTTGATTCGCTCGCGCTCGCCCTCCGGCAGCTCATGATCCATCAGCACGTCCAGCGAGCCTCGGAGGAGCCGGCGAAGTCCGAGCAGCAGATAGAGCGAGATCAGGATGGCACCGGCCGCATCGAGCCAGGCCGCGTCGAAGCGCACCGCCAGCACAAGGGTGGCGGCCACTACCAGGTTCGACAGCAAGTCCCCCAGGTAGTGCAGTCGGTCGGCTCCAACGGCCAGAGAACCGGTACGGCGCACGACCTGGTGCTGGAACAGCACCAGCGCCGTCGTGAGCGCGATGGCCAGCCCGATCACGGCAACGCCGATTTCCTCATGCTGCACGGGCTGAGGGTTCAGCAGGCGATCGCCGGACGCCAGCAGCAGCCCGATGACCGACGCCAGGATGAAGCCTGCCTGCGCAAAGGCAGCGATGGCCTCCGCCTTGCCGTGGCCGAAACGGTGCTCCCGATCGGCCGGCTCCAGGGCGTAGCGTACCGCGATCCAGGCGATTCCCGACGCCACCAGGTCAAGCGCGGAGTCGACCAGCGACGACAGGATGGCGACGGAGCCGGTCGTCAGCCAGGCCATCAGCTTGGCGATGATCAGGATGGCAGCCACGCCCGTGGATGCCCATGTCGCCAGCCGCAGCAGACGCGAGCGAGACGCGCTCGCAGTCGCCTGCCGGTCCGCCAGCGACAGATCTGTCGCGGGACGGTCAGTCGGCATTGCGCTCGGTCCTATGGATAGAGCTTTTCCGTCTTCCAGTCCGTTTCGGCCGGGCTGCTTCGGGTGAAGACCGTGCGATCATGCAGTCGGAAGGGCATGTCGCGCCAGAACTCAAACATTACGGGCTTGACCCGGAAGCCCGACCAGAATGGCGGCCGCGGCACGGCGCCCAGCGCGAACTTTGCTGCATAGAGGGCGACCTGCTTCTCCAGCGCGAAACGGCTTTCCAGAGGCCGGGATTGCTGCGAAGCCCAGGCCCCGATCTGGCTGCCGCGCGGCCGGGTGGCGAAGTATTCGTCCGCCTCCTGCGCCGTTGCCGGTTCGACCAGCCCTTCAATGCGCACCTGCCGGCGCAGCGACTTCCAGTGAAACAGCAGCGCGGCCTTGGAGTGCGCCTGCAATTGCACGCCCTTGCGACTTTCAAGGTTGGTATAGAAGACAAACCCGTCCCGGTCCCAGCCCTTCAGCAGCACCATGCGCAGCGAGGGCATGCCATCGGCGCCGACGCTCGCCACGGCCATGGCGTTGGGATCATTGGGTTCGCCCTTCTCGGCTTCGGCAAACCACGCGGCAAAGCTGTCGAACGGATCATTCCCAGGCTCACTCATGAGCCGGAATATGGCTGCGCGCTCAATCGGATGCCAGCCGCCGATTGTCCCTAGTGTGCGCGAACCCCAAATGCTTGCGGCTGCTGGGCCGCCCGGCTACAAGGCGCAGACAAGGCGTTGAAAAAGCCCGCGTTCCAGTCGCAATCGAGGTCACGTATGGCAGCCCCTGCAGCACTGATGGCCGGCAAGAAAGGCCTGATCATGGGCGTCGCCAACGAGCGCTCGATCGCCTGGGGAATTGCGCAAGCCGTCGCCGCCCATGGCGCCGACCTGTGCTTCACGTTCCAGGGCGAGGCGCTGGAAAAGCGGGTCAAGCCGCTGGCCAAGAGCATCGGTTGCGATTTCACCCTGCCCTGCGATGTCACCGATCCGGCAAGCATCGACGGTGTCTTTGCCGCCATCGCGCAACGTTGGGGCCAGCTCGATTTCCTGGTCCACGCCATCGGCTTCTCCAACAAGGACGAACTGAGAGGCAAGTACCTCAACACCACGCCCGACAATTTCGCGCTCACGATGAACGTGAGCTGCTACTCCTTCACGGCGGTCGCACAGCGTGCTGTGCCGCTGATGAAAAACGGTGGTTCGCTGCTCACCCTCACATACTACGGCGCCGAGCGCGTGATGCCGCACTACAACGTGATGGGTGTCGCCAAGGCGGCGCTGGAGGCCAGCGTGCGCTATCTCGCGGCCGATCTCGGCGATCAGGGCATCCGCGTCAACGCCATCTCGGCCGGTCCGATCAAGACGCTGGCCGCGTCCGGTATCGGCGATTTCCGCTACATCCTGAAGTGGAACGAACTCAACGCGCCGCTGAAGCGCAATGTCACCACCGAAGAGGTGGGCAATGCCGGCCTCTTCCTGCTGTCCGATCTGGGTGCAGGCGTCACGGGCGAGATCATGCACGTCGATGCCGGCTATCATGTTGTGGGCATGATCAAGACCGGCTCGGCCCGGCAGCTATCGGAGCTGCTGGCGAACTTCGAAGACTAGACTGGCATCCCGGCCATGGCCGGCAACACGTTCGGGCACCTGTTCCGATTCACGAGCTGGGGCGAAAGCCACGGACCCGCAATCGGTTGTGTCGTGGACGGCACGCCGCCACGCATCCCGCTGAGCGAGGCGGATATTCAGGTCTGGCTGGACAAGCGCCGCCCCGGCACCTCGCGGTTCGTGACCCAGCGCCAGGAACCTGATGCGGTCAAAATCCTGTCCGGCGTGTTCGAGGGCGTCACCACGGGAACGCCGATCTCGATGCTGATCGAGAACGTCGATCAGCGCTCGCGCGATTACAGCGACGTCAAGGACCGTTTCCGGCCGGGCCACGCCGATTACACCTACCTTGCCAAGTATGGCGTGCGCGACTACCGCGGCGGCGGACGGCAATCGGCACGGGAAACGGCGGTACGCGTCGCCGCCGGCGCCATCGCGCGCAAGATCCTGGGCGAAGGTGTTGTGATCCGCGGCGCCGTGATCCAGATCGGCCCGCACCGGATCGACCGTGCCAATTGGGACTGGAGCGCCGTCGCAGACAACCCGTTCTGGTGCCCCGATCGTCAGGCCGCGCAGCGCTGGGAGGGCTATCTCGATGAGATACGCAAGGCCGGTTCCTCCTGCGGCGCCGTCATCGAGGTCCATGCCAGCGGCGTGCCGGTTGGCCTGGGCGCGCCGATCTACGACAAGCTCGACAGCGACATCGCCCGCGCGCTGATGAGCATCAACGCCGTCAAGGGCGTGGAGATCGGCGACGGCTTTGCCGCGGCGGCGCTGTCGGGCCAGGAGAATGCCGACGAGATGCGCATGCATGAAGGCAAGGTGACGTTCCTCAGCAATCACGCCGGCGGCATCCTGGGCGGCATCTCGACCGGCCAGGACATCGTGGCCCGCATGGCCGTCAAGCCGACCAGCTCGATCCTGACGGCGGTGAAGACGGTCGATCGCTTTGGCCATGACGCTGAAGTGCGCACCAAGGGCCGTCATGATCCTTGTGTGGGGCTGCGCGCCACGCCCGTCGCCGAGGCCATGATCGCCTGTGTGCTGGCCGACCATCTGCTGCGCCATCGCGCCCAGTGCGGCGGCTGAGGACATTATGGCCGCCAAGCCCCGCCGTCTTGAGATCCGCCACAGCCAGACCTTTCACCTGACGCTCGCCGCCGTGGGCGTTGTCCTGCTGGTCATCACAGGCATCTATGGGACTGCTCTCCTGACCGGCGAGGCCCGGCTGCAGGAACGTCCGTCATGGCTCCTGCTGCTCTGTGCCGCGGCGATCCTCTATTATGTCGTGCGCTCCGTGCTACGGTTTCGCGATCGCCGGCCACAGGTCGTGATCGACCGCGACGGCGTCCGTCTGGGCTTCGGCCGCGACCTGCTCGTACCCTGGGATGCCATACAGTGGGCGCGTGTGCGGGGCTTGCGGCCGACGTTGCAGATCGGCGTCGAGCCCGAATATGTGAGCAAGGCGCGCGTCTCTATGTGGAACCTCGACGACAATCTCACCACCGTGCCGGGTGGTGGGACCGCGATCGCCGTCAGGGGTGCCGGGCTCGACAAATCGATGAGGACGGCGCTGGAAGCGATCCAGGCCTGGCGGCCAGCCCTGCGGCCGCACCGCTAAAGGAGAACTCCGATGCCCCAGCCCGCCCGACTCTGGAAGCTCGATATTGCCACCGGCGAACCGACCGAGGACGATCTGCAGAAATACTGGGCCAAGTGTCGCGAGAAGCTCGGCATGGTGCCCAACGTCATCGCCGCGGTCTCGGCGAACCCGAAAAAGGCGCGTAACTTCATTGCCATGTACAACGAGCTGATGCTGGGCGACTCGGGCCTCAGCAAGCTCGAGCGCGAGATGATCGCGGTCGTCGTCTCCAGCGCCAACCGCTGCTATTACTGCCTGGTTGCTCACGGCCAGGCGGTGCGGCACTACTCGGGCGATCCGCAGCTCGGCGAAATGCTGGTGATGAACTACCGCGTCGCGGAGCTGCCGCCGCGACAGCGCGCCATGCTGGACTTCACCTGGAAGCTGACACTGACGCCGTTCGACATCGGTGATGCCGATCGTGCCGCCCTGCGTCAGCACGGCTTCAGCGAGCAGGATGTCTACGACATCTGCGACGTGGCCGCGTTCTTCAATATGTCCAACCGCATGGCGCACGGCACGGAGATGATGCCGAACGCCGAGTACCATGCAATGAGCCGGTAGTGCGCCGGGCGTTCCCTTGATCCTGCAAGGCTGGCGCTCCATATCAAGGATGCGCTGTACGTCATCAGAACCAGGACGGATGCGATGTCCACGCTGTTGCAGAGGCGCCGAGTCCACAAGCGCTGCACACAAGCACGCCTGCCTGCCCCTGCCCTGAACTGACCGCGCCGGTCCGTTCCTGCGCGCGTCCCTGAAGGCAGGGGCCGGGTTTTCCATCGAAGGATCTGAACAGGCTGCCGCCGGCCCATCACGTGGTGCGGCAAGGTAAACGCGCGCCCGCACGGCAGGAGGCATGCCCCTCAAGGAGGAAGATATGCATCGCCCTGCCGTGTGCACCGTTCGCATTGCACCCGAGATCATCATGACCCGTAGCGACCGGGCCAGGCTCGAAGGCCTGCTGAGGGAGCATGAACCGATCCGCTCGTGGAAGGCCGTCGCCTTCCTGGTCGGCGAAATGGCCCGGGCGCGGCTCGTGGACGACGATGAGATCGGACCCACAGTGGTCACGATCCACTCGCGTGTAGCTTTCCGCGAAGACAGCGATGGCGATGCAATGGTTGCGACCCTGACACTGCCGGGCGAACGTGGCCTCTACCAGGACGCGATGTCTGTTCTGACGGCGTCGGGTGCGGCGTTGCTTGGCCTGTCCGAAGGGCAGTCGATCACCTTCGTGGCACCGGACGGGCGCAAAAGGACCATTGCCGTCGACAAGGTCCTGTACCAGCCCCAGGCTGCGCGGGCACGGGAAGGATACCGCGGACGGCGTTCAGCGGGTAGAGTCGACGATTGCAACCGACGAGCCATCCAGGCGTATCGCCGTCGAGGGAGTGGACCCGCCGCGCAGCACTGACAATGGAGGGACGGATGACCCAGGATCAGGGTGCGAGCGACCTTCCGGATCTGGCACAGGGCGTTGCGCAGACGGAGCTGTCGGATGGCGGCAAGCTGCTGGGCCGCGTCGGCGAGGAGCAAGTCCTGCTGGTTCGGCGCGGGACGGATATCTTTGCCGTCGGCGCCCATTGCACGCACTACCACGGCCCGCTCGCCGAAGGACTAGTGGTCGGCGATACCGTGCGCTGCCCGTGGCATCATGCGTGCTTCGACCTGCGTACCGGCGAGGCTGTACGCGCCCCCGCGCTAAGCCCGCTGACGTGCTGGTCGGTCGAACAGAAGGACGGCCGGATCTTCGTGCGTACCCCACGCACGCCGCCGGAGACGGCTGCCCGCCCCGCGACAGCAGGTGCAACGCCGGGCAGGATCGTAATCGTGGGCGGTGGCGCGGCGGGCTTTGCCGCCGTCGAGATGCTGCGGCGCCTGGGATATCAGGACAGCATCGTCATGCTCAGCGACGACAGCGCCCCTCCCGTCGACCGGCCCAATCTTTCCAAGGATTACCTTGCCGGGAACGCACCCGAGGACTGGGTGCCGATGCAGCCTGAGAGCTTCTACGCTGACAATAACATCGAGCTTCGCCTTGGCGCGAACGTCGCCGGTATCGACGTTCCATCGAAGCATGTCGTACTTGCCGATGGCGCGCGCCTGCCATGGGACCGGTTGCTGCTGGCGACCGGCGCCGAACCGGTCCGCCTGAACGTGCCGGGCGCGGAACTGCCGCACGTCCATACATTACGGTCGCTGGCCGATTGCCGGGCCATTATTGCGCGTGCCGGCGCATCGCGGCAGGCTGTCGTCCTGGGTGCGAGCTTCATTGGCCTGGAAGTCGCCGCATCGCTGCGCACCCGCGGGCTGGAGGTCCATGTGGTAGCGCCCGAAAATCGCCCGATGGAGCGCATTCTTGGCCCCCAGTTGGGTGATTTCATCCGCGCGCTGCACGAGGAACACGGCGTGATCTTTCACCTCGGCGCCCTGGCGAACAGCATCGACAGCACGCAAGTCACGCTCAATAACGGCGCCACGCTCCAGGCCGATCTTGTGGTTGCCGGCATCGGCGTTCGCCCGCGAACGACGCTCGCCGAAAACGCCGGCCTGTCCACCGACCGGGGAGTCCTGGTGAATGCCGAACTGGAAACCAGTGCACCCGGCATCTTCGCTGCCGGCGACATCGCCCGCTGGCCGGACCGGTACAGTGGCCAGGCGATCCGCGTCGAGCACTGGGTCGTTGCCCAGCGGCAGGGGCAGACCACCGCACGCAACATGCTCGGGCGTCGCGAGCCCTTCGATGCCGTGCCCTTCTTCTGGAGCCAGCACTACGATATCCCGATCAACTATGTCGGCCATGCCGAGCAGTGGGACGAGCTGGCGATCGAGGGCGATATCGCCACCAGGGATTGCCTCCTGCGGTACCGGCGCGCGGGACGGACATGCGCGGTGGCGTCCATTTTCCGCGACATCGACAGCCTCCAGGCCGAGCTCGCCATGGAGGGGTCCTGATGTCGATCAAGGTCAAGCGCGCCTACGACCCGCCACAGGCATCGGACGGACGCCGCCTGCTCGTCGACCGGATCTGGCCGCGCGGCGTCAAGAAGGACGAACTTCCCCTGGATGGCTGGGTGAAGGAGGTCGCGCCAAGCACGCAATTGCGCAAGTGGTACGGCCACGATCCGGCGAAATGGCCCGCCTTCCAGACCCGTTACTTCCACGAGCTGGCGGAACATTCCGACGCAGTCAGAAACATCCGTGCCCAGGCCCGCAAGGGAACCGTAACGCTGGTCTTCGCCGCACGGGACGTGCAACACAGCCACGCCGTCGCCCTCAAAAAGTATCTCGAAGGCAAGGCGCGGTGAAAGTCAAATAGCCTTCATGGTGAGCTTGTCGAACCATGAAGGCGCCGCACGGCGGCAGTGCCGGTCGCTTCATGGTTCGACAAGCTCACCATGAAGGTTCTCTGGCAAACCTGTCCGATTGAGCAGCGTGTTACGCCGGGCCGGGCTGCACCTGCCGCTGCGGTGGACTGCGGCGCAGCCAGCGAGCTTCCATCAGGCTGCCGAGAATGCCCTTGGGCAGGAAGATGATGAACACCACCAGCAGCACGCCGTAGACCAGGTTGTCGTAGCCTACCGCCTTGGTCCCGAACGAGATGCGCAATCCCTCGGCCATCAGGATCGTAATGACGGCTCCAACGGTGGGGCCCAGCGCCACGTAGATGCCGCCGACCACGACGGCGAACACCATTTGCAGCGAGACGGCGATGCCGCTCACCGTGTCGGGCGAGATGAACATCTGGTACTGGCAGTAAAGCGCGCCGGAGAAGGCGGTCATCACGGCGCTGAGCACGGTGATCTTCAGCTTCTCCGCCGTGACGTTGACTCCCGCCGCTGCCGCCGCATCCTCGTCCTCGGAGATCGCCTCCAGCGCATAGCGGATCATGCTGCGATCCACGGCATACCAGATGGCAAGTCCGACCGCCCAGACGAACAACGCGATCAGATACCACGTCTCCTTGTCGGCGAACTGCAAGGCGTAGATCGAGCTGCCGCCCTGATAACGCTCGGGCGTGTAGCCGAGCGAGCCGCCAGTCCAGTCGCGCGTCGCGGTGATGACTTGCAGGACGATGCCGCTCAGCGCCAGCGTGACCAGCGCGAAATAGTGGCCGACGATCCGGAAGCGAAAGCATGGCCAGGCCACCACCAGCGCCAGCACGCCCGCGGCCACAAGCGCAATCGGAATGCCGATCCACGGGCTGAGCCCTGCGTGGTTCCACAGCAGCGCCGTCACATAGGCGCCCACGCCCATGAACCCGCCATGGCCCAGCGATACCAGCCCGAAGCGGCCCATGATCGACCAGGAGGTGTAGGCAAACGACCAGATCAGGACCAGGATCAGGATGTGCAGCGGATAGGGCGAGTGGTAGACGAAAGGCAGCGCCACCAGTACTGCCCCCGCTATCCAGGGCAGATACCGGTTCATGTCCGCCTCGCCAGCAGGCCGGCGGGCCGGATGAACATCATGATGATGAAGAAGGCGAAGGCCAGTACGTATCCCCACTCCAGGTCCGAGTAGAGCCCGCCCAGCGAGATGATCTCGGCAAAGAGGAATGCCGCGACGAAGCCGCCGGCGAAGTTACCGAGGCCGCCGAGCACGCAGATCAGGAACGTGATCGGGCCGAACGACAGCCCGACAAAGGGATGCACGTCGTACTGCAGCACCAGGAGACAGGCTGCCAGACCGGCCAGCGAACCCCCGAGTGCCGAGGTGATGAGATAGATGCGCCGGCTGTCCACGCCCATCAGCGTCATGATCTCGCGGTCCTGCGAGATCGCCCGGATCGCCGTCCCCGTATAGGTGCGGGTCAGGAACAGGTACACGATCAGCATGCCAACGAGGGCCGCGCCGAAGGCCAGCAGGCGGGCGTAGCTGATGAACATGTCGCCCGCTTCGAGGACTGGCAGGCGGATGCCGAGATTGCGGAAGTCGATGCCGAACATCACGGTCGCCGCACTCTGCAGAAAGAAAAGAACGCCGCCTGTTGCCAGAAGCTGGTTGATGGGCGGCGACCCCAGCAGCGGGGCGATCACCAGATAGTGCAGGACGAGGCCGAGCACGCCGACGATGGCGATGGTGATCAGGGCGGCAAGGGGCCACGGAAGCTGATAGACCGAGAACAGGAAGTACATGGCGTACATGCCGAGCATGATCAGCTCGGCGTAGCAGATCCACACCACGTCGATGACGCCGAAGATCAGGTTGAGCCCCAGCGCCAGCAGCGCCAGCACGCCGCCCAGCAGGACGCCGTTGATCAGCGCCTCCACCAGATAGATGTCGAAGAACTCCATCGGCCGGCTCCCCTCACACGCCCAGATAGGCTTCCCGGATTACGTCGCTCTGAAGCAGCTCCGCCGCACTGCCCGAGGTCCGGATGCTGCCGGCCTCCAGCAGATAGGCACGATCGACGACCTTCAGCACCTGCTGGACGTTCTGTTCGACGATCAGCACGGTGAGTCCGCTGGCCCGGATGCGGCGCACCAATTCGAACACCTGCTGCACGATCACGGGAGCAAGTCCTGCCGAGGGCTCGTCAAGCAGCAGCAGTTTGGGATCCGACATCAGCGCGCGCCCGATGGCGCACATCTGCTGCTCGCCGCCCGACATGGTGCCGGCGAACTGGTTGCGCCGTTCGCGCAGCCGCGGAAAAAGCGTGTAGACGAACTCCAGCCGCTCCTTGAACTTCTGCCGCGCGGCGGGGATGAAGCCGCCCATGCGCAGATTGTCTTCGACCGTCATGCGCGGAAAGAGCCGGCGGTTCTCCGGTACGTGGGCAATGCCCAGCTCGACGATGCGGTGGCCCGGCATCCTTGCCAGATCCTTGCCGTCCATCGCCAGCGTGCCGGCGCTGGGCCGGATAATGCCGGATATCACCCGCATCAGCGTCGTCTTGCCCGCGCCGTTGGGCCCGATCACGCCGACCGCTTCGCCTTCCTTCACTTCCAGCGAGGTGTCGAACAGCGCCTGGAAACTGCCGTACCCGGCATTGATACCCTTCAACTCAAGCATGCCGGTATTCCACACGGAGCGCGGGCGTCTCGCCCGCATCGGCGCGCCCGCGCTCCCAGCAATACAGCACCATCGGTATGCCCCCCTCAGCCGCGTGCCGCGGTGGCGGCAGCGTGGACGGCGGTGGCGTCGGTGCCGAGATAGACCTCGATCACCCGGGGATCGCCGGCCACCTCGGCCGGCAGGCCCTCGGCGATCTTTTCGCCGTGGTCCAGCACCATGACCCGATCAACGACCCGCATCAGCACGCCCATGATGTGCTCGACCCAGATGATGGTGATGCCCAACTCCTTGCGGATCGCCCGCAGCATGTCGGCGGCCTGGTCCATCTCGTGCTCGTCCAGGCCGCCGAGGCTTTCATCCGCCAGCAGCAATTGCGGCCCCGTCGCCAGCGCCTTGGCGAGCTCCAGCTTCTTCAGGCCTGCGGCGCCCAGGCCATCGACCATTGCGTGGCGATCTGTCGGCAGCCCGACAAGGCCCAGGGCGCGTTCTGCCGCCTCGAAGGCGGCCGAGCGGGAGTGCCGCCCTTGGCCGTAGAAACCGGCCAGCGCCACGTTGTCGAAGATGGACAGCCGGCGGAAGGGGCGCGGGATCTGGAACGTCCGCCCGATGCCGCCATTGATGATGCTGTGCGGCGAGTGGCCGGCAATTTCATGCCCCCGGAATCGGATCGAGCCCGCCGTCGGCTTCAGGGTTCCCGACAGCAGGTTAAAGATCGTGCTCTTACCCGATCCATTGGGGCCAATCAGCCCAAGGATCTCGCCCTGCTCCATCTGGAATGAAACATGGTTGACGGCCGTGAAACCGCCGAAGCGTTTTACCAGTCCTTCGACGTTCAGCACGGCCGTCACCCGTTCCGCAGCGACGTGCAATCACTTCATCGCATAGGGTGAGGTGTCCGGCAGAGGCAATGTCGGGTCGCGGAGCTGCAGGCTCTTCGGCCAGACGACATGCGCCTTGTCATCGACGTACTGCACGATCACGGGAAAGGCGCGTTCGTTCTGGCCGGCGATCGGCGAGCCCTCGCCGGCGAACTTCACGCCGAAGCCCAGCATCGTGCCGCCCTCCGGCAGGTCTACCTCCAGTGCCGCCTTGCGCAGCGCGTCGGCATCGACGCCGCCGTATTTCTTGATGGCGCGCGGCAGGACTTCGGTCATCAGCACATAGGTATTGCTGGCTGCCATGCCGACATGGGCCGACTTAACGGTCACGCCCGGCCGCGCCTTCTCGTACTCTTCGCCGATCATCTTGATCATCGGCGGCAGTTGCGGCGCCAGCGCCTTCTCGTTGGCCAGCCAGATCGAGATCGGATCGACGTTGAATATGTAGTTCACGTCCTTGCCCAGTGACTCCTTGAGCTTGTCGTACACGCCGTAGCCCGCACCGTGACCGATCAGCGCGCTGAACCGCAGGCCGAGCTCGCGCGCCTGCCGCAGGAAAAGCGTGATATCGGGATTGTAGCCCGTATGGAGGATCACATCGGGCCGGGCGCGCTTGAGCTTCGTCACCAGTGACGACAGGTCGGGTGCGGTGGCGGCGTAGCCTTCCTTCAGCACAACCTTGAGGCCGGCTTTCTTGGCGCCCTCCTCGTTACCCTTGGCGACGTCCACGCCGTAGGCGCCGTCCTCATGGATGATCGCGACTTTCAGGTCTTTGGGATCCTTGCCGAACTTTTCCTTGGAAACCTTGGCAATGAAGTCCGTCGACATCAGGCCGAATTGCCGGCCGCTGGGCTGGACCCGGAACACGTATTTCAGGTTGCGGTTTTCCAGCACCGCCGAAGAGATGCAGGTGGTGATCCACATGAATTTCTTGAGCTGCTCGACGCGGGCCGCGACCGGCACGCACTGGGCCGACGAGAAGAAGCCCAGCAGCATGTCGACGTTTTCCTGCTCGACCAGCCGCACAGCCTCGTTGATCGCGATGTCGGGCTTGCTCTGCGCATCCGCGTAGACTGCCTCGATCTGGTATCCTTCGACGCCGCCCTTCTTGATGTAGTGGTCGATCATGATCTTGGCGCCAAGCGCATGCAGCTCGGAGCCGCCGCCGGCCAGCGGGCCGGTGTAGTCATACACCACGCCGATCTTGAGCTTCTTCGCCTGTGCCTGGACGGCGGCGGGCGCCAGCGCGATCAGCGCAGCTCCCACCAGCCCGCCGGCAAGGCGGCCAAATGCACGTAGGGCCATTGCATCCTCCCAGGATGAAGTCGTTTAATTTCTTCTTGTCCCTGCGATCACACGGGCTGGCCGAAGCAATGTCAAGGGCTCTTGGTCACAGGCGCGTGGCACACGGCCTCGATGTTGTTGCCATCCGGATCCCGCGCGAAGGCACCGTAGTAGTGCTGGTGATAGTGCGGCCGAAGGCCGGGCGGTCCATTGTCCCTCCCACCGGCAGCGATGGCTGCGGCATGAAATGCGTCAACTCTGGCGCGATCCCTTGCCGTCAGCGCCAGATGAGTCGGGCCCGACACGGCGTCCGCGCCCGCGCCGGCCAAGAGCTGCACGATCCACCAGTCCACCTTCTGACGACCATCCGGTCCGGTCCACCCAAAGCCGGCGATCTTTGCGCCCTCGTGTTCAAACGCCGCCATGACGCTGTAGTCGAGCGGTGCCAGCGCCGTCGTGTAGAACGCCTTCGACCTCTCGTAGTCCGAGACACGCAAGGTCACGTGATCAAGCATGAATGCCCCTCCTGCCGTAGCAAATCGATGCGATCTTCATGCGCCAGCCGCGTCCGGCGATAGAGCGCGGCGATCGTTGCGACAGCGGACTCGGCCTCGCTGCGGTCGGGGATCTCGTCGGCGATACCATAGCCCCACATGTCGCTTTCACCCAGTTGCTGAACGGCAATGCCGTCGGGCCGGGGCAGCACCAGGACATGCCGATATGAGAGGCCGTAACGGACCTCGGGCTGGGGCGCGAGCCAGGTGATCTGGCCGCGCACCGGCGTGACTGTCTCGTCCTTCCACAGCGACCGCGCGCCATAGCCCGTACAATTGACAACCACCGGCTCTCGCAGCCGCGCGAGATCGGCCGGCGTATGAAAGGTCATGGGCACAATCCGGCCGCCCTCGAGTAGAAAATCGTTGGTCAGCAGATGCGCCAGCGCCGCGACATTGAACTGCATGGAAATGCCATGCCCCACGCGGGCGACGGGAAACGGATGCTCGCCGGCCGAGAGGGTTCGGTACGGCGGCGCCAGGCCGGCCACGCGCTCGCCATAGCTTGCGAAACGGACGGCTTCCATCGCGGGCGGTGGGGGAGCCGGCCGGGTTGCGGCATCATCCAGCAGGATGAAGCGATCGCTCCATGACACGGGCTCGCCCGGCAGACCCAGATAGGTCTGGTACGTGGCGTAGGAGGTGCGCGCCATCTCTTCCCACACCGACGCGAAGTCGGGCGCTGCCTTGTCGGCGTCGGCGATACGGGAGTCGGGTGACCAGGTGCCGGTAGCCCGCGCCGAGCGGGTGTCGGGCGCGCGCTCCTTCGTATAGATCGTTACCCGGGCGCCAGCGCGCCGTAGGAGGAGTGCCGACGTCAGCCCCAGCGCACCGCAGCCAATCACAGCAACGTCGCGCGTGCCGCCTTCCAGTGCCTTGCGCATGGCGATGGTGCTGGAGCCCCAGGCCAGCGACCAGCCGCTGCCGCCGTGACCATAGTTGTGGACCACGCGCTTGTTGGCGACCGTCTCGACGTCAAGCCGCGGTCCGGCGGCGCGGAAGGGACGCGCACAGACGGTCATGCGCGTGATGCGCTCGGGCTGCATACGCAGCGGTGCCAGCGGCGGTGCGACGAATCGCGACGCGAAGTACGGCGCATCGCTCTCTGAAGCACACCCTGCAAGCCCTGCCGCGCCCAACCCGCCCAGGCCGGTGAGGAAAGCCCGCCGGCTGGTTCTTGCAGCCTCAGTCACCCGGTTGCACCGTCCGCCTCGGCGAACCATTCGTGGGCCCATTTGAACAGGGGCAGGCTCGCCGCTTCGGCGAGAGCGGCATCGGCGAAACCGCTACCAATGAAGAATACCTCCTGCCGCGGTACGCCATGGTTGCGCAGCAGGGCCATGACGGCCTCGGCGCCGGGATCCCGGCGGTTGCTGCCATGGCGTCCAGCCATGGCCATCCCCGCGATCTTGCCATCGAAATGGCGATTGAGCTCCAGCCGCATCCCTTCCAGCGCATCCTCGTCCAGTTCACCGGAGAGCAGCGCGTCGGCCAGCAGGAAGAGCCTGCCGCCAAATCGTGCGATGTTGGCAGCCATCTCAGGCCGTGGCTCGGCCTGAAATCGTCCCGGGCCGGCCGGCCTGATCCGCGCTGCCAGCCCCAGGGGCATGATGGCGGTCGACAAATGCGAGCCGGTGTCGAGGATGACCGCCGTGAACTCGCGGTAGGTGATGCCGAGCTTCTCCGCCTTCGCCAGCCGGCGCAGCGCCACTTCCGGCTTGGGCGGCTTCCAGGCCTTGGCGACGGCACGCCGCCAGGTCCAGGCCTCCCACGACATGTCGAAGGTCGGCCCGCCATTATGGCCGATGCCCGGCCGCCGCAGCAGCATCTCGACCTGCGGTGCAAAGGCGCGTGGATCGTAGCGGTCACCCATTGGTTCCTGCCCGGGCTGTGGTTGGCCTTGTCTCGCTGCCCCCAAACCGTGCAAATTGCGCGCCAATCCTACAGATGCGCGCCAGACCGGGGAAGATAGCGTGAAAGATATCGAGTGTGACGTGGTTGTAGTGGGCGCCGGCAATGCGGCGGCATGCGCGGCGCTGGCGGCCCGTGAGCATGGCGCCAGCGTGGTGATGCTGGAAGCCGCGCCGCAGGACGACAGCGGCGGCAACAGCCGCTACACGGCGGGCGCCATGCGCGTCGTGTTCAACGGCGTGGGCGACCTCGCGCAGCTCTATGACCTGACGGAAGACGAGCGGCGCAACGTCGATTTCGGCATCTACACGGCCGACCAGTTCCTCGACGACCTGATGCGCGTGACGCAGTACCGCAGCGATCCGGAGCTGGCCGAGCTGCTGGTCGAACAGAGCTTCCCTACCCTGCGCTGGATGCGCGGCAAGGGCGTGCGGTTTCAGCCCAGCTACGGCCGCCAGGCCTTCAAGGTCGACGGCCGGTTCAAGTTCTGGGGCGGCCTTGCCGTCGAGGCCTGGGGTGGCGGTCCGGGCCTGGTCGAGCTGGAGCACAAGGCCTGCCTGCAGCAGGGCATCGATCTGCGCTACGAGACGGCGGCCGTATCGCTGATCGAGCAGGACGGCGTGGTGTCGGGTGTGGTGGCGCGCCACAAGGGCAAGCGCTTTCAGGTCCGGGCGCGGCAGACGGTGCTGGCCTGCGGTGGCTTCGAGTCGAACACGGAGATGCGCACACGCTACCTTGGCCCGACCTGGGATCTCGCCAAGGTGCGCGGCACGCGTTTCAACACCGGCGCGGGCATCCGCATGGCGCTTGATATCGGCGCGCAGCCGCATGGCCACTGGTCGGGCTGTCACGCAGTGGGCTGGGACCTCAACGCCCCGCCCTTCGGCGATCTGGAAGTCGGCGACAACTTTCAGAAGCACTCCTATCCCCTCGGCATCATGGTGAATGCCCGCGGCGAGCGCTTCGTCGATGAAGGGGCTGATTTCCGCAATTACACCTACGCCAAGTATGGCGGCGTGATCCTGTCCCAGCCCGAGCAGTTCGCGTGGCAGATCTTCGACGCCAGGGTGCTGGACAAGTTGCGCGATGAATACCGGATCCGCCGTGTCACCAAGGTGCGCGCCGATACGCTGGAGGAGCTGGCCGGCAAGCTGGAGGGCGTGGACGCAGCGCGCTGTCTGGAGACGATCAAGGCCTACAACGCCGCGGTGATGACCGAGGTACCGTTCAATCCTGCCATCAAGGATGGCCGCGGCACGCGCGGTCTTGCCGTGCCCAAGACCAATTGGGCCAATGTCATCGACACGCCACCATTCGAGGCATACGCGGTGACCTGCGGCATCACCTTCACGTTCGGCGGGCTGAAGGTCGATCCGCGCTGTCAGGTCCAGCACACCGACGGCACGGCCATCCCGGGCCTCTACGCCGCGGGCGAGCTGGTGGGCGGGCTCTTCTATCACAACTATCCCGGCGGCACGGGCCTTGTGTCCGGGGCCGTGCTGGGCCGCATCGCGGGCGACAGCGCCGGCCGCGCGGCCACGGCGCGATGAATGAAGCCGGCAACATGTTCGAAAACCTGGCGCCGGATTCGGCCGCCGAACGCTTCGACGAACTGTTGGCGCTACCCGGCGTGCGTATCGAGCGCATCGTGTCATGCGGCCAGGCGAGCCTGCCGGACTTCTGGTACGAGCAGCCGCAAGGTGAATGGGTACTGCTGCTGGAAGGTGATGCCGGCTTGCAGTTCGAGGACAGGGATGCCCCGCATCACTTGCAGCGCGGCGACTGACTATGGATCTCGCCGCATCGCCGTCACCGCGTGGCCTGGACAGCAGTCGGCCAGGCGACGGTCTGGCTGGCGATTCACATCGGCCGGCCATCGGGCTGGCAAATCTACGATTGAAGAGGCAACCGCCGCCTGCGCACCCGGTCTCGTTCAATAACAATGATGCTTTGCTCGATATCGCTTTCTGAAAGGGCCGCGAGCACCTCAGCTATCCGTTCGATGACCTCGGCTTCGCTCCACTCGCCATCGCGGAACAGAATGACACTTGGCTCGGTCGTGCGTGCCATTGCCAGGAGCCGCGGATAGTCGAGATCCGCAGTAACGATCGTCCGAGCCTCCTGCTTTGCGTGGACTATGAGTTCATCGTCGGAAGCACGATGAAGGCCGAGCTCCATGACATGGACAGAGTCGTGTCCCTGGTCCCGCAGCCATACCGCCAGCGCAGGCGACAGTGGCATGTCGACGAGGAACCTCACTTGGCAGGTTCGGCTGGTACAAGCGCCACTGTTTCGTCCTCAGCCAGAAACGCCGCATAGCGCAGCGCCTCATCGATGTCGCCCGGCTCCAGGTATGGATAGCCAGCCAGGATCGCTTCCCGACTTTCGCCCGCAGCCAGAAGGCCCAGCAGCCGGGCGACGGGAAACCGCAGGCCCCGGATGCAGGGTTTTCCGCCACACACGGCAGGGTCGATCGTGATGCGATTGAACGTCATGCCGCCAATCTAGTCATTGCTGGCGTATCGCGCCAGCCGGCCTGGTGCACCGGCTGCTACCACAACCTTCCCGGCGGCACTGACCTGGTATCCGGCGCCGTGCTGGGCCGCATTGCGGGTGATAGCGCCGGACGTGCGGCGATGGAAAAAATGGCAGCAACCCATTCGCTTCACATTGTTGAACGATGCCGCGTCCGCCGTGCCGGGCGGTGCGTGTCCCGAGGCAACCTTGTGCAGGACCGTCCGTTGACGGGCGGATGCTCAAGGAGATAACCGTGAGTACAAGGATTGCCACTGTGCGGCTGCTTGCCGCCCTTGCCCTGCTGGCGCCGGTTACGGCGTGCAGTGTGTTTCAGGGGCGTCAGGATGTTGCCGAATACGCCGAAGATTCCGTGATCACCAACACCATCCGCGCCCGCCTCGTGGACGATCCCGTCGTCAATTTCGGCGACGTGTCGGTCACGACGATGAACGGCATCGTGACATTGGGGGGCGTCGTTGACAGCTCCACCGAGGCAGCGAGGGCATCGCAGATCGCCCGGGGCGTCGATGGTGTGAAGGCCGTCAACAACAACATCGCCGTAAGGCGCCGCTAGCAGTTCCCGCGCTGCGCCTGCCGCGCGAAAGCCCGCAGGCGGAGCGAGATTGCAGGTCAGCGCTCCGGAATGCCATGCGCATTCCGGCGTGGCCGTTTGTGGACCGTGTGGATGCCCTCGAAAACGCCTTCCGAATTGCTGGAAAGCCGAAACCGTCCCATTGCGGAGGACATGGACTACCAGCGCCGGACCTGGCGTATAGAGCGCATCGGCTGGCTCGTGCTCGGCATCCTCGTGGTCCTTGCCCTGGTGGGTGGCTTTGGTGCCGGCCCACTCAGTTCCACAACAATCCGGGATCCGTCCGGCGCGCTTGAAATCTCCTGCGACCGCTTCGAGCGCCAAGGGGCCTCCAGCGGCATCCGGGTCGCATTGGCACCGGCGGAAGCCGGGCCGGCGACCCTCATCATCAGTCACTCATTCTTCGACGCCTTCGCAGTAGAGAGCATTCAGCCACTGCCCGTGCAGCAGCGCGGCGGGACAGATGGCATTGAGCTGCGCTTCCAGCGAAGCGATGGCGGTCCGCTGACGGTGCACCTGGTCGTGCGCGCCCGCCGGGCCGGGTTGGTCCGCAGCGCATTTGCCGTGGACGGCAAGCCGCCGGCGGAGGTCACCCAGTTTGTCTTTCCGTGAGGCCAGCCATGGACGCTATTCTCCGAGCCGTCGCCATCTACGTTTTTCTGCTCGTGGTGTTCCGCATTTCCGGCCGCCGGACGCTGGCACAGATCACGACCTTCGACTTCGTGCTCCTGCTGATCATCGGCGAGGCAACCCAGCAAGGGCTTCTAGGCGACGATTTCTCGGTCACCAATGCCTTCCTCGTGATCGCGGCCCTGCTGGTCATCGACATCGGGCTCTCGCTTCTCAAGGCGCACGTACCGTCCGTGGGGAAGCTGCTTGACGGTGTGCCGATGGTGCTGGTCGAGAACGGCGTACCCTTGCGGGAGCGCATGAAGCGCGCGCGAGTCGATGAGGAAGACGTGCTGGAGTCGGCGCGTCAGTCCCTGGGCCTGGAAAGGCTGGAAGACATCAGGTTTGCGGTGCTGGAGGTCAACGGCTCCATCAGCATCATCCCGAAGAGATCCGACAGGATCAGAGATTCTTCGGATTGCCCTTGAGAATGCGGGCACGAATGGCGTAGCCGGACTTGTCGGTGAAAGTGGCGGTGTCGCCCGTCACCTCCATCTCGTAGCATTCCTTGGGCTCGCCAGGATAGACGAAGCAGATGCTCTCGCCCTCCAGCGACCACTTGCCCGAAAGCGTCTCACCATCGACAGCGGACTTCACGGTGCCATCAGGCAGGTAGTGATCGGCGAACTCCCTGTTCTCCAGCGTACCGGTCACCGTGTTGCCGACCAGCGCATTCCATGCCGCGAGGCCAGTCAGCTTGTCTGCCTGGCTCCATGACGGCAGCGGGCCGGCTACCAGTGCCGTCACGAGGGCGAGCAGCAGGGTCGCGGTCTTCCTCATCGCCTGCTCCCCGAAAATGAAAGGTGACGTCAGTCGTCGCGCTTGGTGCGTTCCATGCGCTCGTGGCGCTCCTGTGCCTCGACACTTAGCGTGGCAATGGGGCGTGCCTCAAGCCGCTTCAGCGAGATTGGTTCGCCGGTTTCCTCGCAGTAGCCGTAGGTGTCTTCCTCCAGGCGCCGCAGCGCCGCATCGATCTTCGAGATGAGCTTGCGATACCGGTCGCGCGTCCTGAGTTCAAGGGCCCTGTCCGTCTCCGCCGTCGCACGGTCTGCCAGGTCGGGCTGTGCGAGGCTTTCCTCCGTCATGTTCTGAAGTGTCTGGTTGGACTCGACGAGAAGTTCGTTTTTCCAGCTCAACAACTTTTGTCGGAAGTACTCTTGCTGCATCGGGTTCATGAACGGTTCTTTGTCCGATGGCCGGTAATTCTGCGGCAGCATCATTGCGCAACCTCTCGCTTCTACGCTGTAACCAACGCCGATTTGTTGCACCCCGCCAAGGGCGGGCGAGTAATAGTGGACCGGGGGTGCGGAAACAAGCGCTTCGATGCAATGCGCTGCGCCTTTGTAGTGCAGCGCAGCAAATTCCCCAAAAGATCACGGATCCGTAACCATTTCCGCCCGCAAGCCAAGGGCGCCCACGGCCAGGAGTCGGCCCAGGGCTGCACGCGGGTCAGCGTCCGGCCACGCCGCCGCAGCCGCCTCAAACGCCTCACCCAGGGCCTTCCCTTCCAGAAGGCTCGCTGCGAGTGCCGCCTCGAAGGCATCCAGAGCGACGAAGGCAGCGTCATCGGCGCGCGGAAACACCAGCAAGCGCACGGCGCCGCTATCCAGCGCGACGGGATCATCGCCGGCTTCTTCGGGGCGATGGCTCAGAACCCAGATGCGATCGATCGGGTAAGCTGAAGTAATAATGGCGACTCCCGGATTCAGGGACACCGGCAAACCGGGCAGCTCGTGGGGCGGTACGGCGGCGAGGTCCTCGAGCCGCAGGGCGGGAACCTGCGGCGCCCCATAAGCGAGGTTCAGGGCCCAGTCCAGGCGGGCGACATCCGCCAGGTACGGCAAGCCGGAGGCCTCGGGCCATGCGGCGGCGAAGGCCGGAAAATCCGCGCCATATTCGCTCAGCACCGGCTGGGCCGGCGGCGCTTTCATGACGAAGGCGCCCGCCATTGCAGCGAAGAACTCAGGGCCGACGACCGCCTCGACGGTTGAAAAGGTGGCCGCGAGCGCCGCCGTCAGGCTGGCAAGCACGTGGTGGCGATGGATGCGCAGCCGTGCCGCAGCCGGGATCCGGCCGCCGGCCACCGACGACAGTTCCGGCACCTCGCCGCTCAGGAGCTGGGTGCGGAACGCCTCCTGCAAGGCAGAAAGTCCCGGCGCACTCATGCCTGCATCGCCCGCGAGGCCTCGCGATCGGCGCGCGAAGCCTCGCCCAGCAGCACATCGAGCTCGGGCACGCCGGTGTCCCACTCCACCAGTGTCGGCCTGCTGCCAAGACGGGCAACGGCGTCCCGGTAAAGTGTCCATACCGCTTCGCAGATCAGCGAGCCGTGATCATCAATCAGGACGGTCTCGCCATCCACGTCCTTGCGGGCGTGGCCGGCGAGATGAAATTCCCCGATCGCGACGGCTGGCAGCGCCTCCAGATAGCCACCGGGCTCGAAACCGAGATTCTCAGCCGACACGTAGATGTTGTTGATATCGCACAGCAATTCGCAGCCGGTCCGGGTCGCAAGCGCGGCAAGGAATTCCGGCTCGGGAATCGTCGAATGCACAAAAGCCAGATAGCTCGCCGGATTCTCGATCATCACCGGCCGGCGCAGCGCCATCTGGAGCCGCTCCACATTGCGTGTCACGACGCCGAGACTTTCTTCCGTATACGGCAGTGGCAGCAGGTCGTTGAGATACGTGCCGCCCACCCGGCTCCACGCCAGATGCTCCGACACGAAGGCCGGCTGCAGCCGCTCGACCAGCGCCGCGACCCGCGCCAGATGCGTCGCGTCCAGCCCCTCGGCACTGCCCAGCGACAGGCCCACGCCGTGCACGCTCAGGGCGTGGTCACGGCGCAGCCGCTCCACCTTGCGCAAGGCCGGCCCGCCGGCGAGATAGTTCTCGGCGTGAATCTCGAGAAAGCCAACCGCCCCGGCGTGTTGCACGATCTCGTCGAGATGCCGGGCGCGCAGACCGATGCCGGCGCGCATGGCCGCCGCGGACGGGCCGCTACTTTTTCGGCGTGGTGGAGGCGCCGACGATCTTCTCACAGGTGCCCTTGGGCACGGCAATCCACGCATCCTTCTGGCCGTCGGTCTTGGACGTGCCGGCGCAGGACGAGGTCGCGGTCTGGCAGTCGTTCTTGCCGGCCTTGACGATGCCGTAGCACTTCTCGCTTTCCGTCTTCTGTTGCGCCATCGCCGGAGCGGCCACGAGCGACGCAATGGCCGAGACGAGCATGAGCTGGGTGGTCTTCATTGTCCCTCCATTTGCCAAGTCTATATGCCAGGAGCCCGTCAGATCGCAATCAAGGCGCTTGACGTTGATGTGACAGCCATGCTTCGGCGCGTGCCCAGTCGGCCGGCGTGTTGAGATTGAGGAAGGGATCCCGCGGCCGTCGCGGCCACTCCAGCACCGCGGTTTCGCGCGTGCCGGCAAAGCGCTCGATGCTGCGCACCCCCTCCTCCGTCACGGCCTTCGTCAGGGCCGGCAGCAGCTCGGTCGACCACACCGCGATCGCGTGATGCACACGGCCGCGATAGCGCACCGTCAGGATCTCGGCTTCGGGCACGTGCATGTGACCGGCGAGATAGACCGTGAGGTCCAGCGGCAGGAACGGCACATCGACGGGCACCGTCAGCAGCCAGGGCGAGAACGGATGCGTACGCCGCGCCCACGCCATGGCCGCCAGCACCCCCGCCAGCGGTCCCGGCCGGCGGCCATCCGGATCCGGCGCGACCGTATCGGAGACCACCGGCACACCCAGCCTTTCGAAGCGGCCCGGATCGGTATGCGCGCTGATCACCACGCCCGCCACCTGCGGGGTCAGGCGCGCCAGCACATGCTCAATCAGCGGCTTGCCGTGCAGGCGGCGGAACGGCTTTTCCGTGCCCGGCCCCAGCCGGCGCCCTTCCCCGCCGGCCAGGATCGCCCCGACCAGCGCTCCCACTCTGATCGGCTGTTCGACGGACGGCCGCGCGCGTGACATGCCCGACTATGGGCAGGCCGCGCTGTCTGCCGCAAGGGATGGCTGCCCTGCGGCGGGCGTGGCAGGATGCCGACAAGCGCGGGAGAGGAACGCCATGGCCGTCACATCCGAACAGATCGCCGACTATCTGATGAACGTGCGCCGCAGCCGGGTGACGGTGGGGTGGTGGCCCAAGGCGCTGACGCCCGATGGCGAGGCCGCGGCCTATGCCGGCCAGGACGCGTACCTGAAACGCATCATCCCCGAGGACGGCGATGTGGCCGGCTACAAGATCGGCCTGACGGCGCCCGCCATCTGGGAACAGACCGGCCTGCGCAGCCCGGCCTATGGCCCGATCCGCCGCAACCGCGTGTTCGAGCGTGCCGTGACCCTGAAGGCAGCGCAGCACACGCGGCTGGGGCTGGAGCTGGAAATCATCCTCACCGTCAATGCCGATGTCCCGCCGCCACCCGCCGGCAAGCCGTATGACAAGGAGAGCATCACCCCGTACATCGCCTCGGCCCGCGCCGGCTTCGAGCTGATCGAGGACCGCGGCGCCGATTACAGCCGGCTCTCGGCGCTGCATCTGATCATGGATGTGGGGTGGAACTGGGGCTCCCTGCTGGCGCCGGAGACGCCCGACTGGCGCAAGCTCGATCTCGCCAGCCTCAAGGGCACGGTGTCGTTCGACGGCGAAGTGGTGGCCAGCGGCTCTTCCGGCGACGTGATGGGCCATTGCGTGAACTCGCTGGCCTGGGTCGCCAACAAGCTCGCCGAGCACGGCAAGCAGCTCAAAAAGGGCATGATCGTCTCCACCGGCAGCATGGTCGCCTGCCAGTTCATCCCCGTCGGCACCACCGCCGTTGGCCGCATCGATGGGCTTGGCGAGGTGACGGTGAAGTACGAGTTCTGATCTGGGAGCACGAACATCCTGCCCGCATCGCCCGCAGCGAGCGAAGGGCGAACCTGCGTGGTCGGCACTCGCGCGCCGATGCGGGCTGGAAGCCCGCGGTCCCAAGGGTCATTGCTGTGGCAGCGCGTAGGCGATGACGTGGTCGCCGCGTTTGGTGCCGAGCGAGCCGTGGCCGCCGGCGATCACCAGCAGGTACTGGCGGCCGTCGTTGCCCATGTAGGTCATCGGCGTGGCCTGGCCGCCGGCGGCCAGGCGGCTTTGCCAGAGCTGCTCGCCGGTGGTGACTTCGTAGGCGCGCACGTAGTAGTCGAGCGTGCCCGACAGGAAGGCGACGCCGCCCGCGGTCATGAGGGGACCGCCCAGCGTCGGGACGCCCATTTTGAACGGCAAAGGGATGGGCGCGCGGTCGCGCACGGTGCCGTTCCTGTGCATCCAGATCACCTGGCCGGTCGCGAGGTCGGCGGCGGCGACGTAGCCCCAGGGCGGCTCGTTGCAGGGCAGCCCGAGGAACGAGGTGAAGGCGTAGAGCTGCACGGCAAACGGCGCACCGAAATTCTCGTTCAGCGCCGGCAGGCTGCCCTTCGGGCGGTTCTCGCCCTGCACGTAAAGCGTCGTGTCATCGGCGCGCGGCACCAGCCGCGACACGAACGCCAGATAGCCCGGTGTGACGAAGGCGATCTGCCGCTTGGGATCGACGGCGATGCTGCCCCAGTTGAAGACGCCGAAATTGCCGGGGTGGACCAGCGTGCCCTGCGTCGACGGCGGCGTGAAGCGGCCCTCGTAGCGCAGGCGCCGGAACTCAATGCGGCAGGCGAGCTGATCGAACATCGTCGCGCCCCACATGTCGCTTTCCTCCAGCGTCGCCGGCGCGAAGGACAGCGCGGACACGGGCTGCTCGGGCGCAACGTGGTCGCCCTGCGCCGCGCCCTTCGGCGCCGCGACTTCCCGCACGGGCAGGATCGGCTTGCCGTCGCGGCGGTCGAGCACGAAGATTTCGCCCTGCTTGGTCGCCTGCACCAGCGCCGGCACCGTCTGGCCGTCAATCGTCAGGTCAACGAGGCTGGGCTGCGACGGCACGTCATAGTCCCAGAGATCGTGGTGCACGGTCTGGAAGCTCCAGCGGACCTTGCCGGTGGCAAGCTCAAGGGCGACGACCGCGGAGGAGAAACGCTCGACGGCGGGGCTGCGGTTGCCGCCCCACTGGTCCGGGGGCTGGTTGCCCATGGGGACATAGACGAGGCCCAGCGCCTCATCGACGCTCAGGATCGACCAGCTATTGGGCGAGTTGGGGGTGTACTTCTCGCCGGGGCCCAGCGGTTCCGTTGCCTCCGGCTTCGCGGAGTCCCAGTTCCACACCAGCCGGCCGGTGGCGATATCGAAGGCGCGGATCACGCCGGACTGCTCCTGCGTCGAGACATTGTCGAGCACGGTGCCCCCGACGATCACCAGATTGCCGGCAATGGCCACGGGCGAGGTCGAGTAGTAGGCGCCGGGCCGCACGTTAGGCATGTGCGGCCACAGGCTGATCTGCCCGGACCCGTTGCCGAAATTGCGGCAGACGCTGCCGTCCTCGGGATTGAGCGCAATCAGCCGGCCGTCCGCCGTGGGCATGAACAGCATCGCGGTGCAGTCGCTCGTCTTCGCACCGTCGGCTGCAATCGGCAGGTTGGGAACGGGACCGTCTTCAGCGGGTGGTGCCGGCGCGGCCGGCGCTTCGGCGGGCGGCGCAGCCGGCGTTGACGGGCCGGGGTAGTACGACAGTCCGCGGCAGGTCAGGTGCTGCAAGGCCAGCTTGTCGAGGATTTTGGGATCGTAGCGCCAGATTTCCCGGCCGCTCGTGGCATCGAGCGCGATGACGAACTGGTGCGGCGTGCAGAGGAACAGCCTCTCGCCGATCTTGAGCGGCGTGACCTCGAACGTCGTTTCCTCGGGATCGCCCGGCCGTGCGATATCGCCCGTGCGATAGGTCCACGCAACCTTGAGGCGGGAAACGTTCTGCGGCGTGATCTGCGTCAGCGGGGCATAGCGCTGGCCAAAGTCCGTGCGTCCGTAGGCGTGCCATTCGCCGGCAGGAATACCCTGCGCGTCATCGGGCACCTGTGCGCGCGCTGTCGGCGCCGTGCCGGTGATGCGGTGCGGATCGGTGAACCAGGCGGCGATCCCGGTGAGCAGCGCGACCGCCAGCACGCCCGACAGCGCCAGTCCCGGCCCGCGCCAGAGCGGCGCTCCGGCAGGTCCCAGCGCCCGCCTGACCCAGGGCGTCAGCAGCAAGAGCCCGATCAGGAAGACGACATCGCCGCGCGGCGCCAGCGGCCACCAGTCAAGGCCGCTCTCCCACAAGGCCCAGACCAACGTGGCCGCAACGACAAGCGCATACACCCACAGCGCCGCCGGATTGCCGCGAAACAACAGGATGGCCGTGACCACAAAGGCAAGCCCCGCCGCGAGGTAGTACCAGGAGCCGCCCAGCGCGATGAGCCACGCCCCGCCCGCCGCCAGCACGACACCAGCCACGGCGATCAATGCATCCACAGCAATCAGGGCTACGCTCCGACTCGTGTGTGCCACCTTCGACACCTACCGTGGAAAAGCCGCTTCATGGCGAGCTTGTCGAACCATGAAGCGGCTAGCACCGCTGCTCTGCGACGCCTTCATGGTTCGACAAGCTCACCATTGAAGGCCATTTCCGAGTTCGCTACATCGGTCTACCCGGAAATCTGCTTCTCCCAATAATCATCGACCGGCTTCGCCTGCTGCGGGTCGGGCGAGTCGAACCGCTCGGGATGGACCTTTGGCGCCTTCTCCATCGCCTCCTGGGAGACGGGCAGCACCAGCATGTTCATGCCCGGCGTCGCCTTCAGCGCCTTCCATGGCACCGCGACGTGATCCTCCCCGATCCCGAGGAAACCACCCGTGGACACCACGACGTAGCTGATGTCGTTCGACGTCCGATCGAAGATGACGTCCTCGATCGTGCCGAGCGACTCATCCTTGGCGTTCCTGATCTCCATGCCGATCACATCGGCGAAGTTGACGCTGCCCTTCTTCAGCTCGGCGACAGGCTTCGCGCCGGCGATCTGCTCCTTGCGCCAGGACGTGATCTCGCCCGGCTCGACGCCGGCCTTCTTGAGCGCCGCGACGTGCCCCGAATAGACGTCCTTCAGCTCGGCCAGCACGGCGTTGCAGGCCTGCTGGTCGCCGCGGTGCGCCAGCACGTTGGCGGCGCGATAGAGCGTGCCGATCTGGTAGCGCGGCGACTCCATGCCCCAGCGAGATGCGCCCCATGGGGCCCGGTCATCATCCGCAGCCGCGCGGGACTCCGCCTGCCGCGGCGGATTGCCATCGTCCGAGCGCGACTGCTTCGACTGGGCCTTTTCTCCCGGCGGCGGCGTCGCTGTGCCCGATCCCCAGCGGGTACCCCAGCCGGTCAGCCAGTAGCCGTCCTTGTTCATGCGTTCGGAGAAAGCCTGCAGGTCCTTCAGGCACTTCTCAGCAACCTGCTGCTGTCCGGATTGCGCGGTCTTTTCCTGTGCCGTTCCCTTGTTCTGCTGTGTCTGGGACTTCTGGGCGAAGGCTCCGGGCGCAAGGACCAACGCACTCGCAACCGCAACGCTCCAGCCTAATGCTCGCTTCGACATCACAAGACCTCCCTTGAAGCTGACGAGAAGCTGACTGCATCCCCTCGCCGCAACGGGGTGATGCCGGCGATGTTCCGATCTCTCAGGAAGGAAATGCGTTGCGAGCGCAAGGCGGTGGCGTTGCCGTTGGCACGAGGCCGCGCTATTCGCCGGACAAAGGGAGTGAGACCATGGCGCAACCGCACGAACCTGTCCGCTACATCGAAGCCATCACGCAGCGCTATGCCAGCCTCGGCTATGCGCCCTATCGCTGGTTCGTGGCCGATGCGCCGCCGCCCTTCACGCCGCTGAAGAAGCCGGTCGCGGAATCGCGGCTGGGCCTGCTCACGACGTCCGGGTGCTATGTCGCGGGACAGGTCGCCTATCATTACAAGGACGACACCTCTATCCGGCGCATTCCCGTCGATACCCCTGCCGACCGGCTGCGCTTCGCCCACATCACCGAGAACTACCTGGAGGATGCGCGGCGCGATCCCGAATGCCTCGTGCCTCTGGGCGCGTTGCGCCGCCTGCGCAGCGACGGTGTGGCCGGCCCGCTGGCGGACGAGGCGATCTCGTGCATGGGCGGCATCTATTCGCAGCGGCGCGTGCGCGAAGAGCTGATCCCCCAGGTCGAGGCGGTGTTCCGGCAGCAGGCGGTCGATATCGCGCTGCTCGTGCCGATGTGACCCGTCTGCCACCAGACCGTGAGTCTGGCAGCACGGCATCTCGAAGCGCGGGGCATTCCCACGCTCTGCCTCGGCAGCGCGCTCGACATCCTGCACGCCGGCGCGCCGCCGCGCAGCATCTTCGTCGACTATCCCCTGGGCCACAGCACCGGCAAGCCGTTCGATCCCGCCGACCAGACGCGGATCGTGCGGGCAGCGCTCCAGGCCTTCGAGCAGATGGCGACGCCCGGCGACATCCTCCGGCTGGACGCACACTGGCCGGATGACACCTGGCGCGCGGCGGCGGCCTCCACCCGCGGCCTCGACACCCGCATGCCCCGCGACACCTCCCCGCAATACCAGACTGAAGAAGACCGCCGCCTGGCGGAGACAGGTTGAGACAGGTGGAGACAGGTGGAGACAGGTGGAGACAGGTGGAGACAGGTGAAGACAGGTGGAGACAGGTTGGACAGATGGGAGACACGTTGAGACAGGTGGAGACAGGTTGGACAGATGGGAGACACGTTGAGACCGGTGGAGACGGGCGGAGAACCCGGAGACAGATTGGAGACGGATGAAGACAGGTGCCTTCCTCCCTGTCGTCCTGAGCGAAGCGAAGGACCTTGCGGTCGTGCCATCCGTCCCGAGGCGGCCAGTGATACACCATCTCCGTCATTCTTTTGGCCGAACCAACGCAAGGTCCTTCGCTTCGCTCAGGACGACAGGAATCTTCAGATGCGATCAATGTATACAAAGGTATTATGACAAGTCAATAACCCGCTCAGGCCGGCAGGTGCTGGCGGAACCAGGCGGTGGTTTCGCGCATCACGGCGTCGAAGGCGGGTTTGGCGTAGACCTCGTAGTGGCCGACTCCGGGCAGCACCACCAGTTTCCTCGGCTCCCCTGCCCTGTCGTAGAGGGCGCGGCATTCTTCGGGCGGCACCAGCCGGTCATCGCCAGCGGCGATCAGAAGCAAGGGGCGCGGTGCGATCTTGTCCACCACCCACTCCGGGTGGAATGACAGCGTCTCGTCGATGTACTCCAGCGGGATCTGACCCACGGCATTGGGATTGGCGGCACGCGCCCTCGCCGCCAGTTCGGCGGATTGTCGATCGGGTAACAGGATCTCTTCGCGCGGCACGAACCGCGACTCCCCGGTCAGCACCCGACGCTCGCGATCCTCTTCGGCGACCGCCAGCAGATCGAACCATTCGTCGGGGCGCCGCACGCCGCGCATCCAGCGCCCGCCATGGCCCATGCCCACGACACCGACCGTGCATTTCACCCGCTGGTCGATCGCGGCGACGAACACCACCGTCGCGCAGCCGTAGCTGGTGCCGTAGATGCCGATGCGCTGCTTGTCGCATTGCGGCTGAAGGCCGAGGAAGGTAGTGGCCGCCTGCACATCGGCGACCCGGCTGAACGGCGCCAGTCGGCTGCGTGCCCCTTCGCTCTTGCCCCAGCCCTTGTAGTCGAAGGTCAGCACGACATAGCCGGCCTGGTTCAGCACCGCGGCGTTGTCGGGCAGATACAGGTCTTTCACGCCGGTGTAGCCGTGACACAGCACGATGCCGGCGCGCTTCTCGCCCGGCCGCAGGTCGTCGGGCAGGAACAGATCGCCGTCGAGCCTGACGCCTTCGCTGTAGAAGGACACGGACTGTCGCATGGGTTGCCTCCGTCAGCGGACCCGGACAACGCTACGACGGCATCACGGCCGGTGCGAGCGATTCAGCCATTCCCTCGGCACATGGACCGCAGGGCCAATTCGTGCCTCCATGCATGAAACGGCCATGCAGAGAGGACAATGATGGGACGTTTCGACGGGAAGGTGGCGCTGGTCACGGGCGCAAGTCGTGGCCTGGGCGAAGGTGTCGCCCGCGCGCTTGCCGCCGAGGGCGCAGCAGTGATGCTGCTGGCGCGCGACGCGGCGGCGGCCGGCGCGGTCGCGCGCGAGATCACCGCAGCGGGCGGACGCGCCGAGGCGCAGCGCTGCGATGTCGCGGACTATGCTGCTGTCGAACAGGCCGTTGCGATGACGAAAGAGAAGCTCGGCGGGCTCGACATTCTGGTGAACAACGCCGGCGTGATCGAGCCGATCGCCGAACTGGCGAGTTCCGATCCCGCCGCTTGGGCCGCGAGCATCAGCATCAATCTGGTCGGCGCCTATAACGTGGTGCGCGCCGTCATTCCCGGCATGCTGGCAGGCGGCGGTGGAACGATCGTCAACGTCTCCTCCGGCGCCGCGTACCGGCCCCTCGAAGGCTGGAGCGCCTATTGTGCCGGCAAGGCGGGGCTGGCGATGCTGACGCGCTCGATTGCCCTGGAGACCGAAGGCAAGCGCGTGCGGGTGTTCGGCTTCTCGCCCGGCACGATCGACACCGACATGCAGGTGAAGATCCGCGCCTCGGGCATGAACATGATCAGCCGCATTCCCCGTGCCGAGCTGTCGCCGGTCGAGCACGCCGTGCGAGGAATGCTTTATCTGCTGGATGCCGCCAGCGACGATCTGCTGGGCCAGGATGTCTCGATGCGCGACGATGCATTCCGCCGCCGCATCGGCCTCGCCGCCTGACACGCGCCGCTCCATCACAGAGGAACGCCGGGAACATGCCGCAACTGGGCTATCTGCTGCCGACCCGCGAGCGGGTCATGGAGGGCCACGACGAAACCGGAACGCTGCTGGCGCTGGCGGAGCGCGCCGAGAGCCTCGGCTTCGATTCCGTCTGGGTCGGCGACTCGCTGCTGGCCCGCCCGCGGCATGATCCCCTGACCCTGCTTGCGGCCGTGGCGGCGCGCACGCGCAAGGTGATGCTCGGCACCGCCGTCCTGCTGCCGGCGCTGCGCAATCCGGTGCTGCTGGCACAACAGGTCGCCACGCTCGACCGCATCGCCGAGGGGCGGCTGATCCTCGGCGTCGGCATTGCCACCGACGTGCCCAACATCCGCGCCGAGTTCGAAGCCGCGGGCGTGCCCTTCGACAAGCGCGTGGGCCGCATGGTCGAGGGCCTGGCGCTGGCGCGGGCGCTGTGGACCGGCAAGGCCGTGGACTGGGATGGCCGCTGGAAGATCAGGGCCGGCGTGCTGGGGCCGACCCCGCACCGCGCGGGCGGTCCGCCGATCTGGGTCGGCGGCTCGGTGGGCGCCGCGCGCGCCCGCACCGGCCGGCTCTACGATGGCTGGTTCCCCAACGGACCGACGGCAGCCCAATACGCCGCGCAATGGCCGGAAGTGCTCGATGCCGCGCGTGCGGCCGGACGCGATCCCGCGACGCTGACCGGCGCGATGTACCTGACGTTGTCGATCGACGAAGACAAGGACCGCGCCGATGTGCGGCTGAATGCGTATCTCGAGCAGTACTACGGCATGCGCCCCGATGTGATGCGCAAGCGGCAGATGTGCTACGCCGGCCCGGCTGCGGGTGCGGCCGACTGGCTGCGGGGCTATGTCGATGGCGGCGCCAGCCACCTTGTCCTGCGCGTCGCCGGCGACCACGACCGTCACCTCGAAACCCTCGCACAATTGCGGTGCGATATGGGGTGGTAGAACCGCTTCATGGTGAGCTTGTCGAACCATGAAGCGGCCGGCAGTACCCCTGTGCGGTGCCTTCATGGTTCGACAAGCTCACCATGAAGGCAATCTCGCTCATATGCGCTGCGCTCGCTGTGCGATCGGCGGCGCCATTTGCGGGTCGGGGCGGAGGATGCGGCTGGGGAGGCGGTGTACTGACGCGGCGCCGAGCGCCAGCACGTCGTAGGTGCTGTCGAAGAGCTCGGCAATGGCGGGATCGCGCGCGTTCAGGCCGCCGGTGTAGGCGCCGTAAGATGGCAGCACCAGCCGCCGGCCGTCGGTCACGAAGCAGCGCCGGCGCAGGCTGCGGCCACGCACGGTCAGAACGGCAACAGGATGGTAGTGTCCTGAGATCTCGCCATCGCACGCGGTGAGTAGTATGCGCTCGGCCTCATGCCGGAAGGCCAATGGTGTGAAGGCGAGCTCGTGGCAGACCGATCCGCCCCAGCCGCGCGGCGGGCGCGGGTCGTGATTGCCGACCAGCCAGATCCAGTCTGAAACGGAGGTCACCAGCTCTTGCAGCAGCGCCGCGTCCGCACCGTCGATGCGGGCCGCCGCCTCGCCGTCATGAAAGGAGTCGCCGACGCAGACCACACAGCGCGGCCGCAGATGGGCAATTGTCGCTGCCAGACGCTGCAAGGTGGTGCGCGTGTCGTAGGGCGGCAGGAGCTGCCCCGTGCGCGCGCCAAACCAGGTGCCCTTCTCCAGATGCAGGTCGGCCACCGCCAGCAGCCGCTCTTCCGGCCACCACAGGGTGCCATCGGCCCGGGCCTCGACATGAACACCGTTGAATGCAAACGCCAGCGACGACATGGCTCACCATGTCGTGCCCGGCGGTGGATTGTCGAGGAGAGTCTCGACGCGGGACGATGCTTCCGCCATGGTTCGCGGCAACGACTGGATGGATGGAGCGCCCTGATGAATGGATCCCCTGCCCCGGCTGGCGCCGAGCGCATGAACACTGCCCAGGCCGTGGTACGCTCGATGGCGATCAACGGCATCGACACCGTCTTCTGTCTGCCGGGCGTGCAGAACGATCCCTTCTTCGACGCGCTCTTCGAGTCGCAGGAACGCATCCGTGCCATCCACGCGCGCCATGAGCAGGGCGCCGCCTACATGGCGGTGGGCGCGGCGATGGCGACGGGAAAGCCGGCCGCCTACGCCGTCGTGCCGGGACCGGGATTCCTCAACACCACGGCGGCGCTGGCAACGGCGTACGGCACCAACGCGCCGGTGCTGGCGGTGATCGGCCAGATTCCGCTGGCATCGCTGGGCCGGGGTCTCGGCCTGCTGCACGAGATTCCCGACCAGCTCGGTATCATGCGCACGCTGACCAAATGGGCGCAGCGGATCCACGGCGTGGCCGAGGCGCCGGCCACTGTGGCGGAGGCCTTCCGCCAGTTGCGCAGCGGACGGCCGCGGCCGGTCGGCCTCGAATGCTCCATGGATGTCTGGGCGCAGCAGGCGCCGGCCGTGCTTCAGGGCCCGACCGCCGGCACGCCGGTGCCGGTCGATGACGAGGCTGTCGAGCGGGCCGCGAAGCTGCTGGGTGCGGCAAAGCGGCCGCTGATCGTGGTGGGCGGCGGCGCGCTGGATGCCGCCGAACACGTCGCCGCCATCGCGGAAATGCTGCAGGCACCGGTGACAGCGCATCGCATGGGGCGCGGCATTCTCGATGCGCGCCATCCGCTCTCGGTCGGCATGACGGAAGCCAACCGGCTGTGGGCCGGGGTGGACGTGGTGCTGGCCGTGGGCACAAGGCTGCAAACGCAGCAGATGGCATGGGGGATGGACGACGAGCTGAAGATCGTGCGCGTCGACATCGACCCCGAGGAGCACGGCCGCATCCGGCGACCTGACGTCGGCATTGTGGGCGACGCGGCGCCGGTGCTGGCGCGCCTGCGTGAAGTATTGCCGAAGCACAACGGCAGGCGCGAGCCGCGGTCCGACGAAGTCCGCGCACTGCGCGCCGAAGCCGCGGCCAAGCATGCGAGCCTCGCGCCGCAGCTCGCTTACATCGATGCGCTGCGCGCCGAGCTGCCGGAGAACGGCGTCTACGTCGAGGAGCTGACCCAGATCGGCTATGTCAGCCGGCTCGCCTTTCCGACGTACAAGCCGCGCACCTATATCTCGACGGGCTACCAGGGCACGCTGGGCTGGGGCGTTGCCGCGGCCATCGGCGTCAAGGCGGCGCGTCCTGATGCGCCGGTGTTGTCGGTGTGTGGCGATGGCGGCTTCATGTTCAACGTGCAGGAGCTGGCGACCGCGGTGCGCCATCGCATCGGCGTGGTCGTGGTGGTGTTCAACGACGGCGCCTTCGGCAACGTCATGCGCATCCAGAAGCAGAGCTACGGCAACCGCACCATCGCCGTCGATCTCGCCAATCCCGACTTCGTGCGGCTGGCAGAGAGCTTCGGCATGACGGGCCTGCGCGCGAAATCGCCCGACGATCTGCGCGGTGCGTTGCGCAAGGCCTTCGCGTCGGGCGATCCGGTCCTGATTGAGGTCCCGGTCGGCGAAATGCCCGACCCCTGGCCGCACCTCATGCTCCCCCGCGTCCGCCCCGCAAAGCCGGCGGCGTGAGGCGACGATCTACTGTCGTCCTGAGCGAAGCGAAGGACCTTGCGGTCGTCCGATCCGTGCACGATTGTGCTGGTGAATCACCAGTGCCGGCGTTCTCTGACCGAGCCATCGCAAGGTCCTTCGCTGCGCTCAGGACGACGAGAACACCGTCGGGGAGAGCACGATATGCGGTTGTTCCGGGGACTTGTCCTGGTGGCGGCATTGCTTTGTGGCGGGCTGTCAGCCGCAGCGCAGGCACAGACGGCCGCGCCGCCGCCGGAAAAGGCCAGGGAACTCCTCGACCTGCTGGCCGACCCGTCCGTACAGGAATGGCTGAAGCAGCAACGCAGTGCGGCTCCCGCTGAGAAGCCGGAGGCGGCAGGGACGGCATCCCTGGGGGCGCGAATTGCAGCGGTGCGTGAGCATCTCGCAGGGCTGGCGATCGCAGTGCCGGCCGTGCCTGACGAGCTCGAACGCGCCGGCACGATCCTGTTCCTCGAGCTGGAGGAAAAAGGTCTCATGCATGTGCTGGTGCTGATCGCCGTCTTCGTGGCGCTCGGCTTCGGCGCGGAGTGGCTCTACTACTGGGCCCTGGCGCGCGTGGAGAACTGGATCGTGGCGCTACCGCTGGACTCGGTCGAGCAGCGTCTGCGGGCCGTGGCGGTGCGGCTGGCCTATGGCCTTGGCATCGTCGCCGCCTTTGCCCTGGGCAGCGTCGGCGCCTTCCTGGTGATCACGTGGCCGCCACTGCTGGGCGAGATCGTGCTGGGCTATCTGGTGGCGTTCCTCGCGCTGCGCCTGACGCTGGTTGCGAGCCGCTTTGTGCTGGCGCCCGGCGGCGAGCGCTTCCGGATTCTGCCGATGCCAACGCCGGCCGCCCGCTTCTGGCATCGCCGACTCGCCGTCTTCGTGGCGTGGTTCGCCTTCGGCTGGGTGACTGTGTCGCTGGCGGGCACGCTCGGCGTCGCGCCCGATGTGCGCCGGATCATCGCCTACGTGCTGGGGCTGGGCTTGCTGGCCATCGCCCTGGAAGCAGTGTGGCGGCGGCCGCGGACGGTGCCCGACGTGACGGAAGCAGCACCGGCGCGCGGACGGTTCGGGGGATTGGCCATTCCGGCCCTGTTGTCGGCATGGATCGTCTCGTTGTGGGTGCTGTGGGTCGCGAGCGCGCTGCCGCTGTTCTGGCTCGTCCTGATCGCCGTCGCGCTGCCGGCAACGATGGCCGCCACGCAGCGGGCGGTGAACCATATCCTGCGGCCGGTGGATGCGACGGATGCCGGTAGTGCCACACCCGGCCTGCTGGCCGTGTCACTGGGCCGGGGCCTGCGTGCGCTGCTGGTAGTCGGCGCGGTGTTGTTGCTCGCCCGGGCCTGGCATGTGGATCTCGCCGAGGTGACAGCGGGCGATGCGCTGGTGACCCGTCTGCTGCGCGGCGCGCTCAACGTCGTGGTCATCGGCCTGGTCGCCGATTTCGCCTGGCATGTGCTGAAGGCGATGATCGACCGCAAGCTTGCCGAGGCGCAGGCGGCCGGCGAGGCCGACAGCGAGGAGGTGCGTCGCCAGGCGCGGTTGCGCACCCTGCTGCCGATCCTGCGCAACATCCTGCTGATCGTGCTGGTGGTGATGGCGATCCTGATGGCGCTCGCCTCGGTGGGCGTCGAGATCGGCCCGCTGATCGCCGGCGCCGGCGTGGTGGGCGTGGCCATCGGCTTCGGCGCCCAGACGCTGGTGAAGGACATCTTCAGCGGCATGTTCTACCTGCTGGACGATGCCTTCCGTGTCGGCGAGTACATCCAGAGCGGCAGCTACAAGGGCGTCGTGGAGTCCTTCAGCCTGCGCTCGATCAAGCTGCGGCATCACCGCGGCCCGCTCTACACCGTGCCGTTCGGCGAGCTGGGCGCGATCCAGAACATGAGCCGCGACTGGGTGATCGACAAGCTGAGCGTCGGCGTCACCTATGACACCGATGTCGACAAGGTGAAGAAGCTGGTCAAGCAGATCGGCAGGGAGCTGGCCGAGAACCCGGACTTCAAGCCACATATCCTCGAGCCGCTGAAGATGCAGGGCGTGGAGCAGTTCGGTGACTTCGCCATCCAGATCCGCATGAAGATCAAGACCCGGCCGGGGCAGCAATTCACCATCCGCCGGCGCGCCTACGCCCTGCTCAAGAAGGCCTTCGAAGCCAACGGCATCAGGTTCGCCCATCCGACAGTCGCTGTGGCCGGCGGTGGCGACGCCACGCCTGCGGCAGCACAGCAGGCGCTGGAACTCGTCCGCCCCACCCCCGCCGCGTCGTGAGGCTCTCAGATAACCTTCCCCCGGAGGGGGAAGGTGCCCGAAGGGCGGAAGGGGGATAGTGCAACAGGCACCGCGCTTGTTGCGGCATCCCCCTTCCGGCGCTGGCGCGCCACCTTCCCCCTCCGGGGGAAGGATTCTCCCTCCAGCGTGGGGCGCTGTTCGTGGAAGAGCGCGACCATCGCGTCCATGACGTGGCGCACGCGCGGCAGGGTGCGCAGGTCGCGATGCACCAACAGCCACTGCTCCGAGGTCACATCGTCCAGTACGCCGCCCAGCCGCCGCAGTTTCGGATCGGCATCGCCGAGGCAGCAAGGCAGGATGGCCAGGCCGGCGCCGGCACGGGCGGCATCGCGCACCAGCAGCCAGTTGTTGACCCGCACCGCTGGGCGCGCACCGTCCAGCAGCCCGCGCAGCCAGCGGTCGCCCGGCATGTAGGCGTGTTCCTCGTCGAAGCCGATCCACGGCGTGCCGTGTAGCGCCTCGCGTACGGCTGAGGTGCGCGCCGCCAGCCGCGGCGCGGCATAGATCGCGTAGGCCACGCGCCCCAGCCGGCGCGTCACGATGCCGGCGAGGTCAGGAACCTGTTCGCGGATCAGCAGGTCGGCCTCGCGCCGCGAGAGGTTCGCCAGCGTGTGGCTTTCCACCAGCTCGAACTCGACGCATTGCAGGTCGCGGCGCAAACGCGGCATGTGCAGCGCAAGGAACGAGGCCATCACTTCGCCTGCGGAGATGCGCACCGTGCCCTTGGTCGTATCGGCGGCCAGCCCGGTGCTGCGGCGGCCGATCGACTCGGCGGCCTGCTCCATGGCCAGCGCATCGGCCATCAGCTCTTCGCCGGCGGAGGTCAGCGCGAAACGGTCGGGCAGACGGTCGAAGAGCGGCGTGCCGATGGCGCCTTCCAGCGCCCGCACGCGTCTGGCGATGGTGGGATGGCTGACATCGAGCTTGCGCGCGGCCGCCGTCAGGCTGCCTTCGCGCGCCAGCGTGAGGAAAACCCTGAGATCATCCCAGGCTGCGATCATGTTCAAAAATGTACACCTGATCCTCGCATTTGTCGATTGGCCAACATCCATGTTCATCCTACGCTGGCACGGGTAACGGAGTCCTGGGCATGCATTTCGAACCGCGTCTATGGCAGTTCACCGAAGGCGTGCGGCTGCGCATTGCCTGGGCCGTCCTGATCGGCCTCATTGCCGTCGCGCTGGGCGTGGCACGGCTGGGCCTGCTGGGCTGGCTCATCGGCCAGGTGTTTGCCGGCCGCGACCTGCAGGATCTGGTACTGCCGGCAGCGCTGATCGCGGTGGTGATGGTGCTGCGCGGCGCCTTCGAGCACTGGCGCACGATGCTGGCGCACGAGACGGCCGCACGCGTGCAAAAGAAGCTGCGGCGCGCCATCTATGACCGCATCGCCGCGCTTGGCCCCGGCACGGTGGGCCGCCAGCGTTCCGGGGCGCTCACCCTCTCGCTGACCGAAGGCGTCGAGCAGCTCGAAGTCTATTTCGGGCAGTTCCTGCCGCAGTTCCTGATCTCGCTGCTGACGCCGCTGCTGATCTTCGCCGCCGTTGCCTTCATCGACCTGCCGGTAGCGGCGGTGATGCTGGGCTTCGCCCTGCTGGCCCTGTTCGCGCCAGCCCTGTGGCACGGCCATGAGGTTGCCGCCTCGCGCGGCCGGCAGGAGGCCTATGCCAGGTTCGCCGCCGAGTTCCTCGACTCGATCCAGGGGCTGGCCACCCTCAAGGCCTTTGGCCAGAGCAAGGCCCGCGCCGATCGTCTGGAGCACGAGGCACGCGATCTCTTCCGCCGCACCATGTGGGTGCTGGGCACCAACGTGCTGGCGCGCGGCATCACCGACAGCGCCATTGCCTGCGGCGCGGCCGCGGCGCTGGCGCTAGGCGCCTGGCGGGTCGATGCCGGCAGCATGTCGCTGACGGCGCTGCTGGTGATCCTGATGCTGGGGGTCGAGATCTTCCGGCCGATGCGCGAGCTGCGCTCGGTGCTCCATCAGGGCATGGTGGGCATGTCGGCCGCCCAGGGCATTTATCGCATCCTCGACGAGCAGCCGATCGTGGCCGATGCGCCGGGGGCGCGTCACTACAGTGACGCGTCACATGCTGCCAATGATGAAGACGCGCGACTGGAGTCGCACGCCCCCAGCGCGCTCGAGCCGACGATTGCGTTCGAGGGCGTGCGCTTCCGCTATCCCGGCTCGCGCCGTGTGATCCACGAGGCGCTCGATTTCCGCGTCGCGCAGGGTGAACGCATCGGGCTGGTGGGTCCCTCCGGCGTGGGCAAGTCCTCCATCGTGCGCCTGCTGCTGCGCTTCTACGATCCTGATGCGGGGACCCTGCGCATCGGCGGCCATGACCTGCGGCAGCTTTCCTTCGCGCAGATCCGCTCGATGATCTCGGTGGTGAACCAGGACACCTTCCTGTTCCACGGCACCATCGAGGACAACATCCGCATGGGCCGGCCGGAAGCATCGCACGCCGATATCGAGGCCGCGGCGCGCGCCGCCAACATCCACGATTTCGTGAGCAGCCTGCCGCAGGGCTATGCGACCGTGGTCGGCGAAAAGGGCATCAAGCTCTCCGGTGGCCAGCGCCAGCGCGTGGCGATCGCACGGGCGCTGTTGCGCGACACGCCGATCCTGGTGCTCGACGAGGCGCTGTCGGCGGTCGATGCCGAGAACGAGGCGGTGATCCAGCAGGCCCTCGACCGGCTGATGCGGGGCCGCACGACGCTCATCCTGGCGCACCGGCTCTCCAGCGTGATTGATTGCGATCGCATCCTCGTGCTCGACGAGGGTCGCGTTGTCGAAAGCGGCAGGCACGATGAGCTGATGCGCCGCGGCGGTGTCTATGCCCGCCTGATGTCGGAGCAGATCGCCGAAGCGGCGCCGCAGTTCATCGACGCCTCGCCCGCGACGCCCACCATCGCAACGGCCGGCGCCACGGATGGCGGCGCCGCTGCCACGGTGGTGACCGAAGGCGTTATCAGGGCGGAAGGGCTGGGCTGGCCGCGGCTGGTCAGCGAGTTGATGAAGCTGATCGGCCCATGGAAGGGACGGCTGGCCGCGACCTTCGTCTTTGGCGTGCTGCGCGTGCTCGCCTTCATCGGCGTGGGCGTGCTGAGCGCGCTGGTGGTGCTGGCGCTGAAGAACGGCACCTCCTATGCACCATACCTCTGGGCACTGGCGGTGGTGGCACCGCTGTCGGGCGTGCTGCACTGGCTGGAATCATGGATCGCGCACGACATGGCCTTCCGTCTGCTGGCCGAGATGCGTATCGACGTTTTCCGCAAGCTGGATGCGCTGGCACCCGCCTACCTCGTGCGTCGCCGCACCGGCGATCTGCTGGCGCTGGCCACGCATGATGTCGAACTGGTCGAATACTTCTTCGCGCATACCGTGGCGCCTGCCTTCGTTGCCGTGCTGGTGCCGGCAGTCGTGGTCACCGTGCTCGCCTCGCAGAGCGTATGGATCGCGCTCGCCCTGCTGCCGTTTCTGATCTCCGTGGGGCTAAGTCCGTTCCTGATGCGCAAGCGCGTCGACCGGCTGGGCTCGCAGGCGCGCGAAGCGGCGGGCGAGCTGGGCGCTTTCGCCGTCGATTCCGTGCAAGGGCTGGGCGAGATCGTTGCCTTTCAGCAAGAGCGCCGGCGGGGCGAGCGTCTCGACGAGCTGTCGGAGCATCATATCCGCCTGCGCCTGCCCTTCTTCGGCGAGCTGACGCTGCAGCACAGCCTGCTGGAAGTCTTCACCGGCCTGGGCGGGCTTGCCGTGGTGGTCGTGGGCGCGCTGGAGGCGTCGCGCGGCACGATCGATGCGGCGACCCTGCCGCTGCTCACGCTCCTCGCCATGGCGGCGTTCCTGCCCGTGTCCGAGATCGCACAGGTAGGCCGCCAGCTTGCCGACACGCTGGGTGCTACGCGCCGCATCTACGCGCTGGCGAACGAGCCCGTGCCGGTGACGGACGGCCCGGGCGTGCCGCCGTGTTCCGGTGCCGTCCCTCTGACGCTCGACAAGGTGAGCTTTGCCTATCCCGGCCAGAACCGGCGCGCACTGGCGGATGTCAGCCTCGCCATCCCCGCCGGCAAGACCGTGGCCCTGGTCGGCACCTCCGGCGCGGGCAAGACGACGACCGCGCAGTTGCTGATGCGCTTCTGGGATCCGGACCAAGGCACCATCGCCCTGGGCGGCAGCAATCTGCGCGACTGGAAGCTCGACGATTTGCGCCGTCACATCGCGCTGGTGGCGCAGGACACGTATCTGTTCAACGACACGCTCCGAAGCAACATCCGGATCGCCCGTCCCGAGGCCAGCGATACCGAGCTTGTGGCCGCGGTAGAGCACGCCTCGCTGGGTGACCTCGTCGAGGCACTGCCGGAAGGACTCGACTCGCCGGTCGGCGAGCGCGGCACCAGCCTGTCCGGCGGACAGCGGCAGCGCGTGGCGATCGCGCGCGCCTTCCTCAAGGACGCGCCCGTCCTGATCCTCGACGAGGCGACCTCGCATCTCGACGCCGTCAACGAGCAGGCGGTGCGCCGCGCCCTAGACCGCCTGCAGGCCAACAGGACCACCATCGTGATCGCCCACAGGCTGTCGACGGTGCGCGATGCCGACCTGATCGTCGTGCTCGACGAGGGCCGCATCGCGGAGACCGGCACCCATCCGGCCCTGCTCGCCCGCAACGGCCTTTATGCGCAGCTCGTCTCCCGGCAACTGGCGGCGGCCTGGGCGCCAGCCGCGCAGTAGCAGCGCCCTTGGGAACTTTTCGCATTCATCTGAGTTAACAAGAGGGTTGGCTCAAGCGGGAGTGGTTTACCGATGCGGCTTGGTTGCGTCGCACTTGCCGGTTTCCCGGTCGCGTTCAGCATGCCTGTCCATGCCCAGACAGCATCACGTGTGGCCCTCGCCGACGCGCCGGGCAAACCGTATGACCTGGTGGCGAATTGCCTGATGCGTCAGCTCTCCGGCGGCCAGTACAAGGCCTGGCCGCTGGTCTACGCACCGCCGCGCCGCGAGGCCCTCGTCAATGTCTGGCTGCGCGGCCGCGACTACGATCCGCCGATCGCGGTCTTCTACGTCCTTCAGTCCGAGGACGGCATTACCCGCGTCAGCTACGAACGCACGCCAGGAGCGCGCGCCCCGGACAAGCCCGCCGCCGAGGCCGCCGCCCAGCGCTGCCTGAGGTGATCACTGCGTGGTGCGCAGGCGGCTGGATTGCACCAGCACGATGGCGAGCAATGGCAGGAGCACGCTCGCCAGCGCCACGGTGATCAGCAGCCAGCCGAGCTGGCTGTAGTCGGCCGCCGTGGTGACGGCACCGGTTGCCCGGTCGCGGACCTCGCGCGTCACGACAAAGATCTGGTTGAGGTATTTGGTGCCCAGGCTGGCGGCGGACAGCGCCAGGTTGGTGAACGAGGCCATCACCGCGAAGAACGTCGCCTTCAGGTGCGCGGGCGCGTTGCGCGCAATCCAGGCCAGCATCGGGATCATCGAGATCTGCGCCAGCGGCGACTCCAGGGCGGTGTTCAGGATAGCGATGAAGCGCGCATCGACGACGCCGTTGGTCAGCCGCGATGTCCACTGGTGCACGCCGTAATACATGCCGATCAGGGGCAGCATCAGCACGCCCGAGGCGATTGTCAGCACCAGCACGACGTCGGCAATCGAGTGCCGGGCGATGAACGGCCGCAACACCACCATTCCCGCCAGCGCAAGGCCGAAGGTGATGAGGCTCAGCACCGCCAGGAATTGCTGGTCGAAGCCCAGCACATCGATTTCCCACCATTCGACGCCGGGGCCGGGCAGCGGCACCGCGCGGAACACGAAGATGATGATCGCCGTACCGATCAGCGCACCGCGCACACCAGGCGGCAACTCCATGACAAGCCGGCGCATCAGAAAGATGACGATGCCCATCGAGCCGAGGAAGATGATCTCCTGGTTGAAAGGAATGCCTGACAGGCCCATTGCGAGCGTAAAGGCCACGAAGACGCCGCTACCGCCGAGGATCCACCAGTTGGGCGCCGTCTCTTCACCGGCCGGGTTCAGTATCCCGGCAATGCGTGTAGCATCGACGCCCTGCCGCCGCAGGCGTGCTGCGCGCAAGCGAAGGCCGATGCTGCCAAGCGTCACGCCGATGACGGAAATCGCCGGGATGATCAGCGCGAGAAGGTAGATCTGCGCGTAGATCTCTGTCGTCTCTGCCTGGCTCATTTCGGCGACGCCGGAGAACAGTCCGATATTGACCGCAGCGACAATGGCATAGCCCGAGATGATGGCAATGCGGCCCAGCGTCTGCATCGTCGTGTGCATTGCCTTGACGTCGTCTTCGGGCAGCTTTTGTCCCTGTGCGTCGAATGCCGGCACGGCTTCAACGGTCATGGCATCGGCGACGGTGTCCTGCAGGACGTAGCCCACCGGCGCCAGCAAGGCGCTCAGGATGTACCAGGCCTCGACGGTCATCACCGATGACAGGCGCGGGTCCCGGATGATCAGGCCGTACATGACCAGCAGGCTGAGCGCGATCAACGCCGCGCCGAGGTACACGAGTGCCGCCTTCCAGCGCCAGATCAGGTCCACCAGGTGGCCCAGCGGCATCTTCAGCGCCCAGGGAATCCCGACCCAGAAGGTCAGCGCCGCCAGCAGCGCCGCCGACAGGCTGAGGTGCTCCTTGACGAAGAAGATGCCGACAATGCCGGTGAGCCCCGAAATGCCGGCGGCCAGGTACACCATCAGCGGCGGCAGATAAGACCAGCGGAACTGGCGAGCGAGATCGATGAAGGTGTTGTCGATCCAGCGGTACGCAAGCGCAGGCCAGGCGCCGAACATCGCCCGCCTGACCCGTGGCGCAACACCCATCCCCTCTCCTCCCAAGGCTATCGTATGAGAATCAAAACGACCTTCCCCTCCAGGGGAAGGCAATGCTCCTTTCGTGGTTCCGCTGGCCGAACTGAGAAGCAGCGTTGACGAACACGCGCTCCACCCGCACCGCGCAAACGTGCCAACTATGCCGCGGGCCGCTGCATGACGCACCGGCCTTGCGCACAGGAGGAACCGGCATCATCTCGCACCTCAAGCTCGCCCTCGCCTCGATGCTGGCACAGCAGACCTGTGCGACGCTGGGCCGCTCGGTGGTGCCCCTGATCGCGCCGGCAATCGTTGCCGACCTCGACATCAGCCCGGCGCTGGTCGGCGTGTATCTCAGTCTCTCGTCGGCCGCCGGCTTTCTGTCGACCCTGGGGTGCGGCGGCTTCATCCTGCGCTACGGTGCGCTGCGCATGACACAGGCCGGCATGCTGCTTCTGGGCGGCGGTCTCGCGGTGAGCGCGGCGGGTGTCGTTGCCGCGTTTGTGCCCGGTGCCTTCGCGGCCGGCCTGGGTCAGGCGGTGTCAACGCCCTCCAGCTCGCATCTGCTGGGCCGCTTCGCGCCGCCGCGGCTGGCGCCGCTGATCTTCTCGCTGAAGCAGACCGGCGTGCCGGCGGGGCTGATGCTGGCGGGCGTGCTGGCGCCGGCGCTGGTCGACGCGGCCGGCTGGCAGGCGACGCTGCTCTGCGCCGCTGCGATCTGCGCCGGCACGGCGCTGGCGCTGCAGCCGCTGCGCGCGCGCTTCGACACCGACAGAAACCCTGCCCAGCCGCTGTCGCCGGCCGACATGCGCAGCAATGTGCTGTCGGTGCTGCGTGTACCGGCGCTGCGGCTGCTGTGCTTCACCATGTTCAGCTTCGTTGGCCTGCAGGCGCTGTTCACCGGCTTCTTCGTCCTCTACCTCGTGGAAGGCCTCGGCCGCGACCTGTCGAGTGCCGGCCTTGCGTTCTCGATTGCCGTCGCCGTGGCCGTGCCGGCGCGCATCGGCTGGGGCTGGGTCGCGGGACGGCTGGTGCAGCCCGGCGTACTGCTGGCCGGCCTTGGCATTGCCATGTCGGTGTCGGCGGCGCTGACGGCTGCGCTCGACGCACAGTGGCCGGCATGGCTCATCATCGTTGTCTCGATGGCGTTCAGCGCCACGGCGGTGAGCTGGCATGGCGTGCTGCTGGCCGAGGTGGCCCGCCTCTCGCCCAGCGGCCGCATCGGCAGCACGACCGGCGTGGTGCTGGCCTTCGGCGATGCCGGCTCGCTGATCATGCCGTTGCTGTTCAGCGCCGCGCTGGCCCTGACGCAAAGCTACCGCATCGGCTTCCTGATCGGTGCCCTGCCGACTCTGGCGATCGGCCTCTACAGCCTGCGTGCACGCCATCACGTCGCCGGCTCGACGTCAGGCATCTGAAGAATCTCAAAGGGAATTGCGATTGTGCAATCATTGTTGCCCAATTAGCCCCGTGACAAAGAACTTCAGGAGGAAATGCCATGCGAGTCCCTGGTTTTGCTTTGGCGGCTGCCCTGGCTGCCCTCTTCGTCCACGCTCCGCCCGCGGTGGCGCAAGCGCCCCAAAAGCTTCGCTTTCAGTCGAGCTTCCCCCCTTCCGGCCTGATCTTCGAGAACTTCAAGTACTGGGCGGACCGGGTGAAGGTCATGTCAGCCGGGCGCCTCGACATCGAGCTGGCGCCCGCCGGCGCCATCGTCCCGGCCTTTGAGGTGCTCGACGCGGTGCACAAGAAGGTCATTGATGGCGGCCATACCGCCCCTGCCTACTGGGTGGGCAAGCAGCGCGCCGCGACACTGTTCGGCCCGGCTCCCGGCGGACCGTTCGGCATGGACATGATCGACTACATGGGTTGGCTCTATGATGGCGGCGGCCTTGAGCTCTATCGCGAGCTCTATCAGGATCAGCTCAAGCGCGACGTGGTGCCCATTCCCCTCACCTCTGTTGCCAACCAGGTATTGGGCTGGTTCAAGCGCCCGATCACGAGCTGGGAGGACCTCAAAGGGCGCAAGTGTCGAGAGACAGGAATTACCGCCGAGGTGTTCAGCAAGTCGGGCATGGCCACCGTCAACATGCCGGGCGGCGAGATTGTGCCGGCTGCCGAGCGCGGCGTGATCGAGTGCGGCGAATGGGTCGGGCCCGCCGAGGACATGAAAGTCGGCTTCCAGACCGTGTGGAAGCACTACTACATGCCCTCCACCCATGAGCCTGCCACAGTCCTGGAGCTGCTCATCAACGCCGACGTGTGGAAGAATCTGACACCTGATCTTCAGGCAATTATCAGGGCTGCGAGCTGGGAAGCGACATTCCGCTCGCAGACAATCAGTAACAAGCTCAATGCCGAGGCATTAAAGGAATTGCGCGAAAAGCACGGCGTCAAGATCGAACGCACGCCCGAGGACATCCTGAGGAAAACGCTGGAAGCGTGGGACCAGATCGCCAGGGCAGAGGCGGAGAAGAATCCCTTCTTCAAGAAGGTTTACGAGTCGCAGCGCGCCTATGCCTCGCAAGTGGTGCCGGCACGCCGGTTCGTGATCCCGCCCTATGAGGCCGGCGCCAACTATTACTGGCCCGAGAAGAAGTGACGTTCGACGAGGGCGGCGCGGGACTGCCTTGCCCCACTGACGCTACCGTGGACGGTAGTCCCGCAGCTCCGGAGGAACAAACCAGCCCGGATGGACATCCGCCATGTTCGGCAGCTCGTGCGCGATACCCTTGTGGCAGTCGATGCAGGTCGCCTCACCGGACAGCAGATAGCGTGAATGGATGTCGGCCGCCCGCCGTGTCTGCTTGGAGAGATCCATGGCAACCGAGGAATGGCAGTTGCGGCACTCCAGGCTGTCGTTGGCCTTGAGCCTCTTCCATTCATGCTGGGCAAGTTCAAGCCGGTGATCCAGAAACTCGCGCCGCGTATCGATGGTCCCGAATATCTTGCCCCATACCTCCTTTGAGGCCTGCATCTTGCGCGCGATCTTGTCGGTCCACTCGTGTGGCACATGACAGTCAGGGCAGGACGCGCGCACGCCGGAGCGATTGGTGAAATGAATGGTGCGCGTCAGCTCCTGATAGACGTTGTCCTTCATCTCATGACAGGAAATGCAAAATTGTTCGGTGTTGGTTGCTTCCAGGGCCGTATTGAATGCGCCCCAGAACAAAACCCCTCCGACAAAGCCACCGAGCGTCAGGAAAGCGAGACTCAGGGTGGCGGCCGGCCGGGTCAGGAATCGCCAGGCCCAGGCGATCTGGCTCTTGATCCCTGTCATCGCCTGTTGTCCCCGGCATGTCCAACGCCCATCCGGCTCATATCCTTGAAGGTGTTCTCGACCAGGGGTCTGGCGTCCGCCTGCGGTACGTGGCAGGCCGTGCAGAAATAGCGTCGAGGGGAGACATCGGCGAGCATTTGCCCCTCGCGGGTGATGTAATGCGTGACGCTGATCATCGGCGCGCCCGAACTTTCCGTGAATTCCCGCTTGTGGCAGGAAAGGCACCGGTTCGTGTTGACGGAAAGCTGGTATCCCTCGATCGAGTGCGGGATGAGCGGCGGCTGGTCAGGATAGGCGCGCATCTTGCGCACATCATCGACGATCCATCTAGGCATCGGCTCGGCCCGTGGCGTTTCCGTGAACGGCACGTTGCCACGTAGTTGTGCTCCCTGCTGGGCGAGCGCAACCGAAGCGGTGACCGCGGCCATGCCAAGCACAACCGCGAGAACGCGCAGCCCTGTCAGGTCGCGGAGACGATCTTGACTGCGCATTTCTTGAAATCCGTCTGTTTGGAGATCGGGTCGGTGGCGTCGAGGGTCACCTTGTTGATCAGCCTGCGGGCATCGAACCAGGGAACGAAGACCACGCCTTTGGGCATGCGGTTACGGCCGCGCGTCTCGAGGCGCGTGCGGATTTCTCCCCTGCGCGAAACAATGCGTATCTCAGCACCCTGGTTGAGGCCACGGTTACGCGCGTCCTCCGCGTTCATGAAACACACCGCATCCGGGAATGCCCTGTAGAGTTCCGGGACGCGCATGGTCATTGAACCGGAATGCCAGTGCTCGAGCACCCGGCCCGTCACCAGCCACAGATCATATTCCCTGTCCGGAGACTCCGCCGGTGGCTCGTAGGGTACGGCGAGTATCTTCGCCTTGCCGTCGGGGTTGCCGTAGAACCTGACGCCCTGCCCGGGCTTTACGTAGGGATCGTGGCCTTCACGATACCGCCATCGGGTCTCCTTGCCCTCGACAACCGGCCAGCGCAGGCCGCGGACCTGATGATAGGTATCGTACGGTGCGAGGTCGTGCCCATGACCGCGGCCGAAAGAGGCATACTCCTCGAACAGCCCCTTCTGAATGTAGAAACCGAAATGCTTCGCTTCGTGATTCGCGTACTCTGAATCAAGCTCAGTCAGGGGAAACCTGTCGACATTGCCGTTACGGAACAGTACGTCAAAGAGGCTCTTCCCGCGGAAGGCGGGGTTGGCTGCGAGCAGATCGGCCGGCCAGACCTCATCCGTCGTGAACCGCCTGGAAAATTCGACCAGTTGCCAGAGATCGGAGCGGGACTCGCCGGGTGCATCGACAAGCTGATGCCATACGTGAGTCCGGCGCTCGGCATTGCCGTACGCCCCCTCCTTTTCCACCCACATGGCGGCAGGAAGGATCAGGTCGGCATTGACGGCCGTAAGGGTCGGATAGGCATCCGAGACGACCACGAAATTCTCGGGGTTGCGATAGCCAGGATAGGTTTCCTGCGTTGTGTTCGGCGCCGCCTGGAGGTTGTTGTTGACCTGTATCCAGTACCAGTTGAGCTTGCCGTCCCTGAGCATGCGGTCCTGTTCGACCGCATGGTAGCCCGGCTTGTCGGGCAGAAGCCCGCGCGGCAGCTTCCAAAGCTCCTCCGCATGCGCGCGGTGCTCGGGGTTCGTGACCACCATGTCGGCCGGCAGCCTGTGCGCGAACGTACCGACCTCACGCGCCGTCCCGCAGGCCGACGGCTGACCGGTAAGAGAAAACGGGCTGTTACCCGGTTCCGAGATCTTTCCCGTCAGCAGGTGCAGATTGTAGATCATCTGGTTCGCCCAGACGCCGCGCACGTGCTGGTTGAAGCCCATGGTCCAGAGCGACATCACCTTCTTGCCCGGGTCGGCGTAGAGCTCGGCGAGCTCTTCGAGAAACCCGGGCTCAACACCGGTGAGCTTCGAAACCTTGTCGAGCGTGTATTCCGAGACCAGCTTGCTGAAGCTCTCGAAGTCGGTCGGCTCGATCTTCCCCGGATCGCCACGGCCCGTTGCTGATCTTTCCATCGGATTCTCCGGACGCAGCCCGTAACCGATATTGGTCGCGCCCCTTACAAAAACCGTATGATCGCGCACGAACTTCTGGTTGACCCGGCCCGTCCTGATGATGTGATTGGCGATGTAGTTGAGAATGGCCAGGTCCGTTCCGGGCTTGAAGATGATGGGAATGTCCGCGAGGTCCATGGACCTGTGCGTGAAAGTGGACAGCACGGCGCAGCGTACATGCGGATGTCCGAGCCTGCGGTCCGCCACCCTCGTCCAGAGGATGGGATGCATCTCGGCCATGTTCGATCCCCACAGGACGAACGCGTCTGCATGCTCGAAATCGTCATAGCAGCCCATCGGCTCGTCCATCCCGAACGTCCGCATGAAGGCCACGGCCGCGGACGCCATGCAGTGGCGCGCGTTGGGATCGAGGTTATTGGAGCGGAAGCCGCCTCGCATGAGCTTGGTGGCGGCGTATCCTTCGAAGATGGTCCACTGCCCGGAGCCGAACATGCCGATGGCCGTTGGCCCCTTCTCTCGCAGCACCGCCTTCAGTTGCGCGGCCATGACATCGAATGCTTCGGTCCAGGAGACCGGCTCGAACGTGCCGTTCTTGTCGTAGGCGCCGTTTGTCTTACGCAGGAGCGGCTTCGTCAGGCGGTCGGCGCCATACATGATTTTCGAAAGGAAATAGCCCTTCACGCAGTTAAGGCCGCGGTTGACCTCGGCCTGCATGTCGCCGTGAGTCGCGACGACCTGTCCGTCTTTCACCCCGACCATGACACCGCAGCCAGTGCCGCAAAACCGGCATGGCGCTTTCGACCATTTGATGCTGAGCGCGCCCACCCCTCCGGGCACGGGTTGTGCTGACGCGGGAAGGGAAATGCCGGCCGCCGCAGCTGCGGCCGATGCCGCTTGCGCCCTGAGGAGATCACGACGCGTCAATTCTGCCGTCATGGTGCAACCTCCGACTGTTCAACGCATTCAAACACCATGTTCGCCGTAACGACGCCGTCAAAGAGCGCGATTTGTGCGAGGGTCATGCCGAGTGATCCCGAGGTCGGACCCTCGATCGTGATGACGATCTTGTTGCCCTCGCTTGCGTGGATCTCCACTTCGGGCATTTCTCTCAGGCGCTGGTGAACGTCCGCGGCACGTGGAGGAAGCACGACAACCACCGCACTCGAGATGTGATGCGTGCCGGAAGACGCGCCTGCCAGAAACGCCCTTCTGCTCATATCGGCTGGACGGGTCATCTCGCTCAACCTGCCGGAGGGCCTGGCGGACCGGTGACGATCTGCCACATCCAGACGAGGAAGCCGTAGCCGCCGACGACTGCAACGGCGACGATGGGCCAAATGCCGAAAGCAAGAACGAAGAAGGCCAGCAATTCCTTGCGACGCGATGCGGCCGGCGGATCCCTGCTTTCTTGGTCCGTGGTCATCGTCACCTCATCCGCCCGCGCGACTCGCGTTCACAGGAGTCGAAAGGTCGATCGCAAAAAAGTATAGCCTGCGCCCGACGTTCACCGTCAAGCGTCGGGACCCTGCTAGTACGTCACCGTGACGACGACGGTATCGGAATAGGTGCCGGGCGAAGGCGTGGATTGCGGCGGCACGCGGCCGAACACCGTGAGGTTCTGCACCAGGCCGGTGCCGGTGCCTGATGGCATGCTTCCCGCGACATTGCCCCAGGGCTGCGTGCGCGCGGTGTCGCGGTAGAGGCCGTAGGTGACGAACTCAGTGCCCTTGGTCATCCGCCGCGCCGTTGGTGACGAACCGGAGAGGCCATTGTTCAGGCCGACGGTATACGGTGTCCCGGCCGTGCAGCGCACGCCGAGCTGGCCGGTGGCATTGACGTTGGACGTCAGCACGCCCCGGCTGCCGAAATCGATATCCGTTGCCGTGACGAGACAATTCTTGAGCACGTTGGCACTCACGGTGAACGTGGGGCGTGCGTTGGTAAGGTACGCAACATCGCAGCCGAGCAGTACGGTGTTGGCATAGCGGAAGTCGGTATGGGCCCCCGAGAAGGTCGAGAGATATGAGCCGGGGGGCACTGTCTGCTGGTTGGCAAACACCCGCGCAAAAATGGGCACCGAGGTGGACCCCGTGCCCGCGCCGTTCATCGGCAGGTTGATGGTGGGTGGCCGCGATGAAAATGCCCAGAAATATGAACCCCACACCACGCTGCGCGCGGAATCCTGGTAAAGCTGATACCGCAGAATATTTGTGCCGCTGACCATGCGCCGCTCGCCCGCGGTAGCGCCGCCGGAACCGTCGCCGATGTTGGGGCAGATCCGGACGTTCGCGAACGGAAGCGACGTGCAACTGATGCTGAGGGTCGCCGTGACGTCGACCGCAGCGCCGCCCAGGATGTTCACGTTGCCGAAGGTGACACTGGAAATGCTGAACGAGCAGCTTTGAGCGAACGCAGGGCCCGGCGCCAGCAGCGCCAGCACGGCAAGACATTTTGCAATCCGTCGGAGCGTCATTTGCCGCTTCGCTTCCGGTACAGAAGCGTCTTTGTCTGGATTGGCGTCTGGGAGCACGCCAGGGAACCAGAACGTCTAGAGAATCATCATGCTATAGCCGTGCCGTCCGCAAGGCACTGCGTCAGTAGGTCACCGTCGCGACGATGGTATCCGAATAGAGGCCGGGCGAAGGGGTGGCCTGCGGCGGCACGCGTCCGAACACCGTGAGGTTCTGCACCACGCCGGTGCCGGTGCCGGACGCCATGCTTCCCGCGACGTCGCCCCAGGGCTGCGCGTACGCCGCATCGCGGAAGAGGCCGTAGGTGACGAACTCGCTGGCCCTGGTCATGCGCCGCGCCGTCGGCGGTCCGCCGGAGAGGCCGCCGTTGAGCCCGACCGTATAGGGTGTCCCGGCGGTACAGCGCACGCCGAGCTGGCCGGACGCGTCGACATTTGACGCCAGCACGCCACGGCTGCCGAAATCGATATCCGTTGCCGTCACGAGGCAGTTCTTGAGCACAGTGGCCGTCACGTTGAACGTGGGGCGCGCCTGGAGCGTGGGCGTTACAGTGCAGGTCGTGGTGCCGTTGCGGTAGCGAAAATCGGTATGCCCACCATTGAACATGGAAATATATGAGCCCGGCGGCACCGTCTGCTGGTTGGCGAAGACACGCGCAAAGATTGTCCTCGTGGCGGAACCTGTGCCAAACAGGTTTATGGGCACGTCGATGTTGGGTGGCCTCGCAGAAAACGACCAGAAGTACGAGCCCCATATCGTCGTGCGCGCGGAATTTGAGTAAAGCTGATACTCGAGAATATTGGTGCCGCCCAGCATGCGCCGCCGGGTGGCTGTGGCCCCGCCGGTACCCTCCCCGATGCTCGGACAGACGCGGAGTGTCCCAGGCAAGGCGAACGGCGCGGTGCCGTCGCGAGAAGTGTTGGAATTGGGGTGGCGGTCACCGGCGGATTGAAGGTATCGGTTCATGCGGCGAGGTCAATGGCATGATCGGAGAGCGGCTCGGCGAGGGTGAGCC
>QOCQ01000001.1 GCA_003574685.1 Rhodospirillaceae bacterium SYSU D60007 | reverse complement strand
CGCCATCACCACTACTCCCAAACGCCACCGCCTCTTATAACGTCACACGCGCTCCAGCGCGCAGGCCAAAACCTCGCCGCTCAATCAAAACTTCCCGCCGGAGTTTTCACACAGCCTGCTTCGCGGGGAGAAGGCAAAATCAATCGGTGACTAGGCCGCGTTCCTTGTAGAAGCGGGTGGCGCCGGCGTGCAGGGGCACGGCAAGGCCGTCGACCGCATTCTCAAGACGGATGGCGGCGGCGCTGGGATGGCCGCGGTCAAGCCGTCCCCGCATCGCCGGATGGAACAGGGCCCGCAGGCTGCCATGGACGATCCCGGCCTCGACGCTCTCCGCCACGATCCACTGCGCATTCACCGAAATCGTCGGGCGCGCGCCGATGCCGTCATAGAGTCCCTCGGCGATCATGGCCTCGGTGATCCACGGCTGGGTCTGCCGCATCTTCTCCACGGTTTCCGGCGGCACCGGCAGCAGGTCGATGGGCGATTGCTGGGCCATCGCCGCCAGCAGCGGCGCGGGCTGGCCGGCGATCATGATGAAGGCGTCGATCGTGCCCTCGCGCAGCCGGGCGCTGGCCGCCTGGGGCGAGAGATAGAGCGCGTCGATTTCGCGGCGCCGCAGGTTGAACGCCGCCAGCAGCCGGCGTGACATCGACAGCGTGCCGGATTCGCGCTCGCCCAGCGAGACGATCCGGCCACGCAGGTCCACGATGCCTTCAATGCCGGCCCCGCGCCGCACGACGACGTGGACGGTCTCCGGAAAGAGATTGGCCATCGCGCGCAGCATCGCGAGCGGCCGGTCGGCGAAGCTGTCCGTGCCTTCGTAAGCCGCCGCCACGACATCGGCCTGCGCCAGCCCCGAATCCATCTGGCCGTCGGCGATCTTGCGCAGGTTTTCGACCGACCCTTGCGTCGCCAGCACGTCGGCGATGAGACCGGGCACGCCGCAATTGCCGCCGGCGTCGCAGGGCCGTCCGCCCGGCGGATTGCTGATGGCGGTGGCGATCAATCCGGCGACAGGAAAGTAGGTGCCGCCGATCGGCCCGGCGCCGATCGTGAAATGCCGCTCCGCCACAGGCTGCGCGCGCGCGATACCGGCACCGCTCGCGGCGGCGGCAATTGTCGAGGCAAGAAAGCGGCGGCGATCGAGCACGGACGGCCTCCGGCGGCACACGACGCCCGCGCAAGCTACATCCGGGCATGCGCCGCGACAACGCGCCCGTTGATCACATCGCGTGCGCGATCACCGCATGCCTACCAGACGCCGAAGTAGATCCCGTGCTTCTTGTGGGCGGCAGTCCGCGCCTCGACATAGGCATCGTCCACCGTGACGCGGGTCTTGCGCGCCGCCAGCCATTCGAAGAGGCGGTCCTGCATTTCCGAGCGCAGCCTGGCATAGCCGGGATCGCGGCCGAGATCGGCCATCTCCTGCGGATCGCTTACCAGATCGAAAAGCTGCGGCGGAAAGCCTTGCCAGGCGACGTACTTCCAGCGCGCGGTGCGCACCATGAAGGCGCGGCAGTCCCGCGGATGGCGGCCCAGCAGCCGGCGCGCCTCGCGGAACGAATAGTCCAGCTCGGAAAAGACGGCATCCCGCCACCGCGTCGTGCCGCCGGCGCCTTGCCGCAGCAGGGGCAGCAGCGAATGCCCCTCCAGCAGGTGGCGCGAGGGCGGCAGCGCCAGCGCGTCAAGCATGGTAGGAAGCGCGTCGACCGCTTCGATCAGGCGAGGATCGACAGTGCCGCGCGTGGCGTCGGCCGCCGGGTCGGGATCGGCCACGATGAACGGCACCCGCACCGCCTCCTCGTAGAAGATCTCCTTCTCGCCCAGCCAGTGGTCGCCGAGGAAATCGCCATGGTCGGAGGTGAACACGATCAGCGTGTCCTCGAACCGGCCCAGCCGCTGCAGGGTGGCGAACAGGCGGCCGAGGTGATGGTCGATCTGTGCGATCAGCCCCATGTAGGTGGGCCGCACTGTCGCCGGCGCGTCGGGCCGCGAGAAGCTCTCGGATTCCTCGTGGCGGCGATACGCGGCCAGCACTGGATGCTGGTCCTCCAGCTCGACGGCCGTGCGGTTCGGCGCCAGGCAGTCCTGCGGTCCGTAAAGCGCGTGGTATGGCGCCGGCGCCATGTAGGGCCAGTGTGGCTTGACGTAGCTGAGGTGCAGGAACCAGGGCTGCGCGCCCTGCGCCTCGACGAAACGGATCGCCTGGTCGGTCATGTAGGCGGTTTCCGAATGCGCCTCCTTCACCCGTGCCGGCAGGCGCGCGTTGCGCATGTGCCAGCCCGACAGCGTCTCGCCGCCCGGACCGTCCGCGGCAATGACGAATTCGCTCCACGGGTCATCCGCGGCATAGCCGTGCCGGCGCAGGAACTGCGGGTAGCCGCTTTCCGTACCGGGCGGCGAGTGGCCGTCATAGCGGTCCAGCTCCTCGAAGCCGCCGCTGCGCAGCAAGGCCGCGAAGGCCGATCCACCCTCGATGCCATAGCGCTCCAGCCCCTCGACATCGGGCAGGACGTGGGTCTTGCCGGCCAGCGCCACGCGCAGGCCGGCCGGACGCAGATAGTCGCCGATGGTCTTTTCGCGCACGGAGAGCGGCACGCGGTTCCAGGTGGCGCCGTGGCTGAACATGTAGCGTCCGGTGTAGTACGACATGCGCGAGGGGCCGCACACGGCCGACTGCACGAAGGCCTGCGGGAACAGTACGCCGCGCCGCGCCAGCGAATCGATGTTGGGCGTCTTGAGGTGCGGATGGCCGGCGCAGGACAAATGGTCCGCGCGAAGCTGATCGCACATGATGAAAAGGATGTTGCGGACCATGGCGGGCATCGGCGATCACAGGGCGTTCGCCCGCACGATAGCCGATCCCTCATTCGATGCCCAATCTCGTCACCTGCATTCTCGACTACTGGTTCCTGCCGGCCCGCCATGCCGGACATGGCAAGGACCGCACCATGTGGTTCAATGGCACGCCCGCGATTGACGGCGAAATTGCCGCACGCTTCGGCGATGCGATCGAGCGCGCCCTCGAGGGCCGGCTCGATCATCTGGCGCGCACGCCGCGCGGCGCCCTGGCGCTCTGCCTGCTGCTTGACCAGATGACGCGTAATGCACATCGCGGCACCGCCCGGGCCTTTGCCGGCGACCGGCGCGCGCGGCGCATCGCGCATGCCGCCATCAGCCGCGGCTTCGACCGGTGCCTGCCGCCTGGCCTGCGCGGGTTCCTTTATATGCCGCTGCACCACAGCGAGTCGGTGGGCGATCAGTGCCGCAGCATCGGCCTGCTGTGGCAGTTGCGCGGACCGGCCAAGCTGAAATACGCCATCGAGCACCGCGACGTCGTGGCGCGCTTCGGCCGCTTCCCCCACCGCAACGCCGCGCTCGGCCGCCGCAACACCCCCGCCGAAGACGCCTACCTTGCCGCGCCGCACGAGCGGTACGGGCAATAGAGCAGGTTGTGACGGCCGAAATCGCCACTACATTGGATAAACAGCCGCCAAAAAAGGAGCACGCGATGGCCGGTGTCAGCCTGGGATTGTCCGACAATGCCCGCAAGCAGATCGCCGAATCGCTGGGGCCGATCCTGGCAGACCACTATCTTCTTGCGCTCAAGACCCAGAACTTCCACTGGAACGTGACGGGGCCGAACTTCCAGGGCCTCCACACGCTGTTCGGCACCCAGTACGAAGCCCTGCACGCGGCGCTGGACGAGATCGCAGAGCGGATCCGCACGCTGGGCTATCCGGCGCCCGGCGGTTTCGCGGTCTACAGCAAGCTCGCGAGCCTGCCGGAAGCCAAGGGCGGCGAAAGCTGGAGCCAGATGTGCGATCAGCTTGCCGAGGACAACGACAAGCTGGTGCAGCGCTGTCGTCCGGTGCGCGAGCTCGCCGAAGGCCTGGGTGACGCCGAAACCGGCGACCTCATGATCGAGCGCATGGACGCGCTGGCCAAGGCCGCGTGGATGCTGCGCAGCCACACCGGCTGACCTGATTGCTTGCACCGTCTTCCCTTCTCCCCGCGCAGGCGGGGAGAAGGTGCCCGAAGGGCGGATGAGGGGCTTCGCGGCGTCACGACGAGGCGCAGTGGCGTGCTTGTGATGGGCACATCGTGCAGCCCGCAATGCCGCAAAGCCCCTCACCTCCCATCGCTTCGCGATGGGCCCCTCCTCTCCCCGCCTTCGCGGGGAGAGGCCAAGTCTTATTCGGCGCTTACCAGTAGCGGACGGGGCCGGTGTCGAGATGCACGAAACCGGAGCGCGGGTAGTAGCCAACCCCGCCCAGCCCGAGGGTACGCGCCGCTTGCCGGATCTGGTACGGCGAGCGGCCGGGCAGCTTCACGTCGATCGCCTGGCCGCGCATGTGCAGGCTGTCACGGGCCACGCCGCGGCGCGCGCTCGCCAACCACGCGTTGGTCTGTGGCGAGCGGTAGGCCGACAGTACCTCCCAAGTGCTGCCTTCCGCGCCCAGGTTGCGCTGCACGTGCCACAGCACATCGAAGAGCTGCGGGTCCATCTGGACGAGATCGTCGTTGCGCGAATCGCGCAGGAAATTGTTGAGCCGGTCGAGTTCCGACTGCACGTAGCGCCCGTCGCGCCAGTAGGTGACGGTGATCGTCTCCTGGGTATTGATGCCGTAGAACGACAGCGTGCGCGGGCTGCCGTCATCGGGCGGCGGCGGCAGCTTCTCGGCCGGCGGCGCGTAGGGCGAGGGCATCACCGGCACGGCGCCGAAGCGCGTGCCGCGGATCACCGCCGGCACGTGCCGGCTGACCGAACGCCCGGCAGCCGTCCGCACCACCGGGCCCGTCGTCTTCCGGACCGCCGCCGATTTCGGGGCGGCCACCTGCATGGCCGGTGCGGCGGCAGGCTTGTGGGCGGTGTTGGCCGCAGCCTTGGGTTTGCTGATCGTGATTTTTTTGGGGACGGCGCCGGTCGTGCGGGACTGCGCCATGGCCTGCGAAACGATCGACATGCCGACGGCAAACGCCAGCAACGCCGTTACACACTTTGCCGCCGTCATGAACTAATCTCTCCGGATGGAGGGAGATGTTGCAGAAATGCAACGCATTGTTACCCGCCCAATGCCTTGGAAGCAAAGCGATTTCTGACGCTTATATATGAGCGCTCATTTTAGCCGCGGCGGGTAGCGGCGATCGCCTCGATCTCGCGGCGCATGTCGGGGCGGGCGCCCAGCAGACGGCGGAACGGCCGGGCATCGAGCTGCAGCAGATGGCAGACCCCGTCGGCCACCACGTCGGCGTTGCGCGGCTTGTGCTCCAACAGCGCCACCTCGCCGAAGAAATCGCCTTCCCCCAGCTCGACATCGCCGATGGCCAGCTTCACCTTCGCGACGCCGGCGGCGATGAAGTACATGGCATCGCCGCGATCGCCGCGCGCCACGATCTTCTGGCCGGGCAACGCGACCCGGGCACGCAGCAGCCGGGCGACGGCGGTGATCTCCGCCTCGTCCAGCCCGGCGAACAGCGGCACCCGGCTGATCATCGCCGTGAGCTGGAGTCCCAGCCGCAGCGGCGGGCGGCGGTCGCACTCGGCACGGCGCTGCGCCAGCGCGTGCTGCAAGCTGCGGTAAACTTCCCGGCTGATCGCCGAATTGGCGAACTGGCGCTCGTACTCCGCGGCCTCCAGCCGGATGGCGGCCCGCTGCAAATGCTGGCCGCGGACCGCCTCGGCATATTCGCCGTACTGGAGCGACAGGGCCTTGAGCGCGCCTTCGATGCCCTCCAGCCGCTCCGACAGCAGCGCTCCCAGCTTGTCGGCGACGGTTGCGCCCAGCAGATCGGATATCTCCACGCGGTTGAATGTCTCCAGCTCGTGCAGCACGACCCGCTCGACGAGCAGGGTTTCGAACCGGTCGGCCAGCTTGTCGGCCAGCGGCCGCTCGAGGCCGAAGACTTCATGCAGCCGCAGCGCCACCCGGAAGCTCCAGTCGAGCATCACGTCCTGGCGCAGGGCGAGCGCGTACCCGGCCATGCCCTCGGTCTGGACCTGGTCGACCAGGCGGTCGGCCGCCAGCACCAGCAGCGCCGCCATGCGGCGGGAGATCGTCTGCTGCCCGAACTGCTCGAGATAGAGCTCGCGCTCGCGCACGCAGAGGGTGCGCAGGCCATAGACCAGCCGCTTGTCCACCGGCAGCGCGAAATCCGCCTGCTTGCCGGAGATGGCGGTCTGGGCCGCTTCCAGGTGCGGCAGGCGCTGCGAGAGGTCGCCATCGGCGCCATAGGCGCGGGCCACCTCCCGCACCTCGCGCGCCACCGATGCCCACGACAGCAGCAGCACGCGGTCGCGCAGCATGCGGTCTGTCTCGCTGAGCTCGTCGAGCCGGAAGAAGCGCATCAGGGGACGCAGCGTCGGGGCATTGACCAGGAGCGTCGCCAGCACGAACAGCGTCGCCAGGATGGCCACGAAATCGCGCGCCTCCTGCGGCAGGCGCTGATCGCCAAAGGCCACCAGCGCCAGCGCCACGGTGACCGCCCCACGCAGACCGCCCCAGACGATCATGGTCTTGTAGCGCCGGTCCACGGGCTGCACGCGGCCGGCCGCCTCCAGCACCGGCAGCAGGCCGAACAGCACCAGTGCCCGGGCGCCGAAGGCAGCGACGTAGAGCGCCAGCGCCATTGCGAGATGCCACCAGCGGAAATCGGCGAGCACGCTCACCGCCACGATCGCGGCCAGCAGGAAGATCAGCGAGTTGGCCCAGAACTCGAGCTGATGCCACGTATGCTTCAGCGCCTCCCACTGCCCAGGCTGCAGGCGCGTGGGCCCCAGCGCCGCGATGGTCAGGGCCGCGGCCACAACCGCCACGACTCCCGAGACATGCACGTAGTGATCGCCAAGGACGAAGGCGACGTAGGCGAGGCCGACCGTGACCGAGGCGATGCCGACGATCGACCCGCCCAGCCGGGTGACGATGAACAGACAGAGATGGGCCAGGAGAAATCCCAGCGCCAGCCCGCCCAGGAACTCGCGCAGAAAATCCAGACCCGGCGCCGCCGGTTCAGGCACCACCTGCCGGACCAGGATCTCGATCAGGATGCTGAAGATGGCGATGGCGGCGGCATCGTTCAGCAGCGACTCGCCCTCGGCCAGGATTGCCAGCCGCTTGGGCGCGCCGACCTCACGCAGGACCGCGATGACCGCCGCCGGATCGGTGGTCGAAACGATGGCGCCCAGCAGCAGGCAGACAAAGATGTCGACTCCCGTTGCAAGGTGCAGCACGCCGCCGACCACGCCGATGCAGACAAACACCGCCACGATCGCCAGCAGCAACACCGCGGAGATCTCGTCGAAGAGGCGCCGAACATCGATGTTGAGCCCGCCCGTGAACAGCAGGGGCGGCAGGAAGATATAGAGCAGGGCTTCGGGGCTGGTTCCGACCGCTCTCAGGCCTTCGAAGAAGTCGCCGACCGGACCGATCCGCCCGGTATCACCGCCCAGCGCACCGCCGGCAATGCCCAGGGCCGCGCCGAGGATCGCCAGCAGCACGGTATGCGGCACCCGCAGACGCTCCGCCACCGGCAGCAACAGGCTGACCAGCACCAGCGCCAGCGCGATCGCCAGAATCGCGACGATAACTTCAGTCAAGCACCCCTCGCGCGCCGCCACGCCGACGACGCGCGCCGGCCTCCCGCCCTGATCGTTCTTATAGGCCTTCCCCCGGAGGGGGAAGGTGCCCGAAGGGCGGAAGGGGGATGTCTCAACCTGCTCAGGGTCCCGCCTCTTGACGCTGTGCTTGCCGCGGCATCCCCTTCCGGCGCTGCGCGCCACCTTCCCCCTCCGGGGGAAGGCAATGAAGACGCGGCACCTTGTGTGCGAATGTCCGGGGCCCTACCCGTCGGGGCGTATCAGCTTGCCGGCGCGCCAGTCGCCGGACGACACGCGGCCGTCGGGGGAGACGGAAACGCCGTAGCCCTCGGCGGCGCCGGCGACAAACGTGCCGTGAAAGCGGGTGCCGTCCGGCGCAACCAGCGTGCCAGGACCGTGGCGCTTGCCCTCGTGAAAGGCGCCCTCGTAGCGCCAGCCCGAGGAGATGGTCTCGACGCCGGGACCTTCCAGCATGCCGTTCCGCCACGTGCCTGCCCGCGTGGTCGTCTCGTTTCCCTCTTTCAGCGTCCGCACGCCCGCACCTTCAGGCTGCCCGGCCCTGACCTCTCCAAAGTAGCTTTCAGCCGGCCCCAGCCGCAGAACGCCCAGCCCGTCGGGCAAGCCGGCGTGCCACGCGCCCTCATAGCCGCGCCCGTCGGCGGCGCGCAAAACGCCCAGGCCTTCGAGACGGTTGTCCCGCCAGTCGCCCGCCTGACGCTCGCCCGATGCCAGCTCGGCGACGCCCAGCCCGCTGCGTTGCCCGCCAACGAGTTGGCCGGCATAGGTCGACCCGTCATCGAAAGAAATTTCCCGGCGTCCCTGAAGATCCGGCTTGCCTGCCTCGGCGGCCGTGAGGCGCGCAGTGCCGGCGCGCTCCATCGCCTTGTGCCGCGCCTGCTCCGCGAGCTCCGCGGCCGCCACGGCCTGGGCCGCCACCTGTCGCGTCGCATCGAGGACCTTTTCGCGCGCTGCTGTGGTATCGCCGGAGGCCGAGGCCGGGTGCGGCCCGGCCGGCGCCGTCTTGTCGAGCAATTCGTCGATGGAGCCCAGCGTGCCCGATGGCGGTTTGGCCGCCGGCGGCCGGATCGGCACGGGAGCTGGCGCAGCCGGTGGCGCAGGCGGTGCAGCGGGCGTGGGCGCGGGTGGCTCTGCGGGCGGCGGTGTGGCGGGCGTTGACTCCGCAGTCGTGGGCGGCGGTTCGGGTGGAGGCGGCGGCCCGCCGCCCCGCCAGGCGAGAACGCCGCCGCCAACAGCCACGGCGGCGATCGCGGCCAGCACTATCGGTCGCGCGGATCCCGCCCGTCGCGGCGGCGCGGCCGGACGCACGCGATCGGACCCATCGGCGCCGCCAAGACGCAGCGCCAGCGGCGGCTCGCCATTGCCAGCGGCGCCACGCCCGTCGCGTCCCTGCGTCAGCGGCGCCTGCATCAGGCGCGTCTGCGCGGCGGCGGGTGTCGGTTCGGCCAGACTCTCGAACGTCGCCGGAATCACCGGCGGTGGGCCCATGGACTCGCGCCACGCCGCGATGGTTTGCGGGCGCTCGTCGGCATGCACGGCAAGGCCGTGGTCGATGGCTGCCAGAAAGGCGGCGCCATATTCAGGCTTTCCCGACTCCGCCAGGCGCCGGCGGGAATCGTGGCGCACCCGCCCCGGCGCCTCGGGCGGCGCTTCGCCGGTGATGGCGTGGTACGCCACCGCCGCCATCGCATAGATGTCGGTCCACGGCCCCTGCTCGCCATCGGCCTGGTACTGCTCCAGCGGCGCATAGCGCGGCGTGACGATGCTGGTGAGCGTCGCGCCGCCGCGCAGCAGGGCCTGGCGCGCGGCACCGAAATCGATCAGCACCGGCGCGCCATCGGCGCGCACAATGATGTTGGACGGCTTGATGTCGCGATGCAGGAAGCCGGCGGCATGCACCTGCTCGAGCCCGTCCAGCAGGCCATCGGTCAGCGCCCTGACGCGTGCCGCCGACAAGCGACCCGGCCCCGCCAGCAGCTCGGCCAGCGAACGGCCCTCCTCGTACTCCATCACGATGTAGGCGGTGCCGTTGGACTCGAAGAAGCGCAGCACCGGCACGATGTTGCGGTGGCGGAAGCGCGCCAGCGTGCGGGCTTCATCCAGAAAGCGCTCCAGCCCCCAGCGATAATCCTCCGCCAGCCGCCGCGTGCGCGGCATCACCGTGGCGCCCTCGCTGCGTACCGCAAGCTGCGCCGGCAGATACTCCTTGATCGCCACCGTTTTGCGCAGCGTCGTATCCGTGGCCACGTAGGTGATGCCAAAGCCGCCATGCCCCAGCACCCGCTCGATGCGGTACTCGAGCAGCGTGTGGCGCGGCGGCAGGGCGATGGGGTAATCGGCGACAGTCATCGTGACGAAAAAATAACCGGTCAGACGATCGCGACCGGCGGGACGCTAATTCTACTGCCGAATACGGCGTTAAAAGGGCGCCCGCGTGCAACACATCCAGCACCGCCGCTTGTTTCGTCGTCCTGAGCGCAGCGAAGGACCTTGCGATCGTCCGATCTGTGACAGATGGTGGCGGTGACTCACCAATGCCGCCAGCGTTGGGCCGAACGACCGCAAGATCCTTCGCTTCGCTCAGGATGACGGCAGAGACAAATGCCCATGATGAATCCCCCCACCCCGGCGCCCTGCTGCGCGATCAGTGGATGAAGCCGCTCGGCCTGACCGTGACGGCGACAGCGGAGGCTCTTGGTGTGAGCCGCCAGGTTTTGTCCGATATTGTCAACGAGAGGGCGGGAATCTCGCCCGAGATGGCGTTGCGGATTGCCAAGGCGTTTGACAGCGATGCCGCGCTATGGGTGCGGCTCCAGTCGGCATACGATCTGGCGCAGGCGCAGCGGAGGGCCAAACAGCTCCGGGTCAAGAAGCTCTACAAGGGCGAACCGGTACCGGCTTGAGCAGGGAAAGGGCGCGCCCGCGCCGGTCATGCAGCGTTTAACCACAGAGAGCACAGAGTGCACAGAGAGACGGATGAGGATTTGATGCCTCCGTGGTCTCTGTGCTCTCTGTGGTTCCATGGTCGGTGATGGACGGGGACGGCGGAAGCGGCTAACACCGCTTTATGCCTGCCGCCGCCGTTCTTCCCGCGCTTTCGCCTGATGCTGTTGCCGCTGCGTATGTGTGCATCCGGCCGCATATCCGCCACACCCCGGTCATTGAGCTGCCGGCTGGTGCGTTCGGCCTGTCGCACCGCACCAGCCTGAAGCTCGAGTCGCTGCAGCACAGCGGTTCGTTCAAGGGCCGCGGCGCCTTTCACAAGCTGCTGGTCAGCACGCCCGGTCCTGCCGGTGTGATCGCGGCCTCCGGCGGCAATCACGGCGCCGCGGTGGCCTATGCGGCGCGCGCGCTGGGGCATCGCGCCGAGATCTTCGTGCCGACCATCTCGGCGCCGGCCAAGGTCGAGCGCCTGAAGAGCTACGGCGCCGCGGTGCACCAGATCGGCAGCGTCTATGCCGAAGCGCGCGCCGCCAGCGAAACGCGCGCACGCGAAACCGGCGCACTGATGGTCGCAGCCTACGACGATCCCGAGGTCTTCGTCGGCGCCGGCACGGCGGCGCTGGAATTCGAAATGCAGTCGCCGTTCGACACGCTGTTGGTGGCGGTGGGCGGCGGCGGGCTGATTGCAGGCTGCGCGCTCTGGTGCGGCGCACGGTTGAAGGTCGTGGCGGTCGAGACGGAAGGCACGCCGACGCTGCACGCTGCGCTGGCGGCGGGCACGCCGGTTGACGTGAACATCAGCGGTCTCGCCGCCGACGCGCTGGGCGCCAGCCGAATCGGTGCGCCCAATTTCGAGATCGCGCGCGCCCGCGTGGCAACAAGCGTGCTGGTGAGCGACGAAGCGGTGCGCGACGCGCAGCGGGCGCTGTGGCGCGAGCTGCGCGTGATGGCCGAGCCGGCCGGCGCCACGGGCCTCGCCGCGCTGCTCAGCGGTGCGTACAAGGCCGATGCCGGCGAGCGGGTCGGCGTGCTCGTCTGCGGCGCCAACCTCGACCCTGCTACGGTGGCGTGATTTCTCAGCCTTCTCCCCGCGAAGGCGGGGAGAAGGAAAACTATAGCTATGTCTGCGACGCCAGCCAGCGGGCGATCTCGAGCTCGAAGGGGTCGTCGATGTTGACGATCAAGCCCTCCACCGGCACGCCAACGCAATCCTCCTCGACGATGCTGCGGCGGACGACCACCGTGTGGCGCAGCGCGGCGTAGCAATAGCCGTTGCGGTACCAGTAGGCCGGGATCGTCTGGCGGTTCTTGTGCAGCGCGCCGTCGGCCGCGAAGAAGGACAGCGTGCCGGCATCATTGCGCAGCAGAACTTTCTGCGGCGTGAAGTGCCCCGGTACGCGGCTCACCGTGCAGGCGGCCGCGCGGTGGCCATCAACCAGCGCCCGCACCGTCGCCTCGACATGGGCCGGCGTGCGGAAGGGGCTGGTGGGCTGCAGGTAGAGCGCGATGTCGAAGCGCATCTGGTGCTCCGCCTCGGCGGCAAGCCAGGCATGGGCCCAGACATCGGCCGCGGCGGCGCTATCGGTGGCCAGCTCTGCCGGCCGCAGGAAGGGCGCATCGAGCCCGTGGCGGCGCGCCTCGGCGGCGAACTCGGGATCGTCGGTGCTGATCAGCGCCTGGTCGACCCAGGGCAGCGCCTGGATCACACGCGCCGTGCGCGCGATCAGCGACAGGCCGCCGACCTCGGCGATATTCTTGCGCGGCACGCCCTTGCTGCCGCCGCGCGCCGGCACCACCGCCAGAACTGTCCTGCCATCCCACGCCATCTCGCCGAATCCCTTTCAGCGGTGCTGTTCGAGGAAGGCCGCCACATACGGCGCCCAGACCGGCACGCCGGCGGCGGAACTGAACAGGTAGTGGCCGTCGTGCCCGAAGGCCGGCAGCAACCGATAGTCGGCCACGCCACCGGCCTTCCCGTATGCCTCTGCCATACGCCGGCTGAGACCAGGATCGAAGAAGGAATCGTTGCGCGTGTAGATCCAGAGCGTCGGCACGCGCGCGGTGCGGCCGAAGGCGGCAGCGGCCTTGACCAGTTTCTCCGGCGAGCAGTTGTGGTTGGCGAGATTGCCGCGCCGACCGCCACGGCCGCCGGCAAAGTTCACCATTCCCGACACGCCCGGCGGGTTCTGGCTGGCCCAGGCCAGCGTCGCCCAGCCGCCCGCGGATTGGCCGACAACCCAGGTGCCGTCACTGCGCACGAAGGGCTGGCGGCGCATGAAGGCCACGGCGGCGGCGATATCGCGGGCACCCTCCCGCCCCGCACCTTCGAAATCGGCATGGTCGCAACGACCGTAGGACTCATTGTAGTGGCCGCCGGTTTCGCCATAGCCGCGGCGTTGCGGCACCACGACGACGTAGCCCTGATCCACGAACCAGTAGGAGGCCGGCTCGAAGCGCGGCTGCGACAGCGTGGCCGGGCCGCTGGTCGGTGCGCCGTGGTTGAGCACCACCAGCCGACGGGGCGTCTCGCCGCGCGGCCGGTAGACGATGCTGCGCATCAGCCGGCCCGAGCCATCGTTCGTCGGAATGAGCCAGCGTTGCTCGCGGTACGTGCCTTCCTCGCGTCCCTGCGGTCCGGGCGCCTGCGCCCACGCCGGCGCTGCGGCCAGAAGAGCAGCAGCCGCGATGATCGGGCGAAGCAAGCTGAAACGCACGTCATTCAGCATGCGGCAACGATGACACGCTCCGCGCAACAGCGCCAAGCCCCGCCGGCATCCGCGTCCGGGTCTTCATAAATCTTCCCCCGGAGGGGGAAGGTGGCGCGCCAGCGCCGGAAGGGGGATGCCTCAACAAGCGCGGCGCCGCAGATGTTGCACCATCCCCCTTCCGCCCTTCGGGCACCTTCCCCCTCCGGGGGAAGGGAGTTTTACGCCAGGCTAGCGCTTGTTGGCGGTTACGATGTGTGCGTCCAGGGGCATGACGATCTCGCCGGACGACACGACGAATTCGGCAAGCGCCCGTTCGGATTCCGCCGCAAGTTTCTCCATCGCATCGTCGCTCAGCATGCCCGCCAGCGGCGAGCCCTTGACTTCGACGCGAACGAGCTCCTTGACCGACGGGAACCGAACCGTGCCCTCATGGAGAGCGATCTCGGCCCCCCGGATGCCCGCTGCGGCAAACAGCGCGGCGAGCCGGGCCTGATCGCCAAGGACGAAAGGTGCTGCCAGCACGCCGGCGGCCTCACGCCCGCATTGCCGGGCCGCAATGTCCACCAGCATCTGATAGCCGCGGGCACGATCGAGCGGCGCCCAGACAGCGACCGCAAGGCGCCCGCCTGGTGCGAGCGTGCGCCACATCTGGCGCAGGCAGGCCACCCGGTCGGGAAAAAACATGAGCGCGAACTGGCTGGCCACCACGTCAAAACTCGCGTCCTTGAATGGAAGAGACGCCGCGTCGCCCCGTCGCCATTCTATCCTCGGCTCGCTTCGCGCCGCGACCGCCAGCATCCCCTCATTGAGATCCAGGCCAACGACCCGGCCTTCGGGCCCGACTCGCCCGAGTGCCGCGCGTGCGAGCACGCCCGTCCCGCAGCCGACATCGAGAACCTTGTTGCCCGTTCTTATGCCCGCGGCGTCGGCAACCGGGCCGGCCCAGGCCGCAAAGATCGCCGGGACGAAGCAGGACTCGTAGACTTCGGCAGCGTCCGTCGAGACCTGCCAGCGTTCCGGTTCAGCCATAGGATTCCTCCCACCATTTGCGAAGACGCCCGAATCCGCCGCTGTTAGTATTCGCGTCGCGATGGTGAACAGCCATGATCGAGCGTCCGCACCGCTTGCCGCAGCGTCCGGAATTGACGTGCTGTCGGACATGCTGCGCTCGGTGCGGCTGACCGGATCGATGCTGTTCCTTGTCGAGGCGGCCACGCCCTGGGTTTCATGGGCGCCGGAAACCAGATCATTCCAGAGCCTGGTGCTTCCGGCGGCGCAGCACCTGATCTCGTTCCATATCGTCACGCGCGGCGCCTGCTGGGCGGGGCTTGCGGATGCGCCGCCGGAGCGCCTTGAAGCCGGCGACGTGCTGGTCATTCCCCACGGCGACGCCTACTACCTCGCCGATCCGCCCGCGGCGGAGCGCACCTACGGCTTCGAGGAGGCGCTGACCTTCTTCCGCCACATGGCGGCCGGCAAGCTGCCATCGACGGTTTTCGAAGGCGGCGACGGACCGGCAACCACGCAATTCATTTGCGGCTTTCTCGGTTGCGACGTGCGGCCCTTCAATCCCGTCCTGCCGGCGCTGCCGCGCCTGCTTCGCGTCCGCACGGCGGCTGAGGCAGGAGATGGCCTGTCTCCTCTGATCGCGTTCGCGGTGCAGGAGTTGCGCGAGCAGCGCTCGGGCGGGCAGGTCGTGAAGCTGCGGATGGCGGAGCTGTTGTTCGTGGATGTCATTCGCCGTTACCTCGAAACGCTGCCAGGCGAAAAGGTCGGCTGGCTTGCCGGGTTGCGCGATCCGCTGGTCGCGCGCGCACTGGCATTGCTGCACGATGCGCCGGCGCGCGACTGGACCCTTGATGCGCTGGCGGCGCAGGCCGGCACATCGCGCTCGGTACTGGCCGAGCGCTTTGGGCATTTCATCGGTCAACCCCCGATGCGGTATCTGAGGCAACTGCGCATGCAGTTGGCGGGTCGATTGCTTGCCGAGGACGGCGCCAAGGTTGTCGCCGTCGCGGCGGCCGTCGGCTTCGAATCGGAAGCGGCGTTCAGTCGCGCTTTCAAGCAATGCGTCGGCCTTTCGCCGGATGAATGGCGCCGGCGACGGGGACAGTAAAGGAAGAAAGGCAGAGTCACCGCATGAGCACGATCACCGACGAAGTTGATGCGGCGCTGGCGCCCGCCGAGCGGGACCTGATCGCCCGCGCCCGTGCCTTCGCGCAGGCGCAGGTGGGACCGCAGGCGGCGCAGTGGGAATGGGAACGCCGGCATCCCACGGAAGCGCTGCGGGCAGCTTGCGCGGAAGGGCTGCATACGGTGGAGCTGCCGGTGCAGCACGGCGGTCTGGGCCTGTCGTTTTCAGCCAAGCTGCGCCTGTGCGAGGAAATCGCGCGGCATGACTACGCCTTCGCGTTTTCGCTGGTGAATCATGCCAACGCCACCACGCGGCTGGCACGCGACGGCAGCCCCGCGCTGATCGCGCGCCTGCTGCCCCGCATGCTGAGCGGCGAGGTGATCGGCTGCGCGGGCCTGACCGAGCCCGGCGCCGGCAGCGACTTCGCGGCCATCACGACCAGCGCGCGCAAGGTCGAGGGCGGCTGGATCCTGAACGGCGCCAAGGCGTGGATCGGCAACGCCGCCGTCGCAGGCTTCGTCGCCACCTACGCCCAGACCGATCCGGCCAGGGGCTCGCGCGGCATTGGCTGCTTCGCCGTCGAAGCCGAGCGGCCGGGTTTCCACCGCGAGCCGCCCTTCGCGCTGCATGGCGGTCACGCGCATGGTGCCGGCGGCTTTCGCCTGCAGGAGTATTTCGCGCCTGACGACGCGGTGCTGCAATTGCCCGGCGAGGCCTTCAAGATGGCGCTCACCAGCATCAACGGCGCGCGCGCCTATGTGGCGGCGATGTGCTGCGGCATGCTGGCGGCGTCGATCGATACTGCCACCGCCTACACCAACGAACGGCAGACCTTCGGCCGCAAGGTGATCGAGCACCAGGGCGTGCGCTGGAAGCTGGTCGATGCGCTCACCGATCTGGAGGCCGCGCGCCTGCTGACCTACCGCGCGGCGCGGCTGATCGATCACCACGCCGATGCCGTGCTGCCGGCAGCGCACGCCAAGAAATTCGCCACCGAGATGGCGCTGAAGCGGATTGCCGACTGCATCCAGGCGATGGGCGCCAACGGCCTGCGCGCCGAATACCCGCTGGCCCGCCACCTCGCCTGCGCCAAGATCGCCTGCTACACGGACGGCTCGATCGAGATGATGAACGAGCGCATCGGCCAGTCGCTGCGGCTGGCCGCGACTGCGACGGACCGGCGCGCGTGACGATCACCCTGCGCACCATCGACATGCACACCGGCGGCGAGCCGACGCGCATCATCGTCGAGGGGTGGCCGGCCTTCACCGCACCGACCCTACTAGGCAAGCGGCGTGAGGCGCGCGAGCAGCATGACCATTTGCGGCGCGCGCTGATGCACGAGCCGCGCGGCCATGCCGACATGTATGGCGCGCTGCTGGTGCCGCCGGATCATCGTGACGCCGATCTCGCCGTGCTGTTCCTGCACAACGAGGGCTACAGCACCATGTGCGGGCATGCCACCATCGCGCTGGCGCGCTGGGCGGTCGATTCCCGCCGCGTGCCGCGCCAGGAGCCGGAAACCACCGTGCGCCTGCAATGTCCCTGCGGGCTGGTGACAGCGCATGTCGCTGTCACCAACGGGCGCGCCGGCCGCGTGCGCTTCGAGAGCGTGCCGGCTTTCGCCTTTGCGCTGGATGCGATCGTGCCCACGGAAACCTGGGGACCGGTGGCGGTCGATATCGGCTATGGTGGCGCCTTCTACGCCTTCCTTGATGCGGCAGCGATCGGGCTGGATGTGCGCCGCTCGCCGCTGGCGGCGCTGGTCGATGCCGGCGCCACGATCGCAGAGGCAGCGCAACGCACGCTGCGGCTGGAACATCCCGAGGATCCCGAGCTGGCCTTCGTCTACGGCACGATCCTCACCGACGGCGGCACCGGCGCAACCTCGCCCAGCCGCAACATCTGCGTCTTCGCCGGCCGGCAGGTCGACCGCAGCCCCACCGGCAGCGGCGTGACGGCCCGCATCGCGCTGCAGATCGCGCGGCGCCAGACACCGCCGGGCGAGACCTGCACCTACGAGAGCATCACCGGTGCGCACTTCACCGGCCGCGCCGTGCGCGAGACCAGCGTTGCTGCGCGCAAGGGCGTGATCGTCGAGGTCGCCGGCGAAGCGCACTACACCGGCGAAAGCCTCTTCCGCTTCGAAGCCGACGACCCCCTGCGCTGGGGCTTCCGGCTGTGATGACCAATCCTTCCCCCGGAGGGGGAAGGTGCCCGAAGGGCGGAAGGGGGATGCTTCAACACGCACCGCCGTGCTTGCGGAGGCATCCCCCTTCCGGCGCTGGCGCGCCACCTTCCCCCTCCGGGGGAAGGCTTCTGACGGCCATCAGCAGCGCGTGCAGGGATGGGTCGTGGAAGCCGTGGGCCTCGAGCTGCTCGACGGTGTTGACCAGGTAGTCGAGGTTGCTGCCGGTGGTGCCGACGCCCTGGCGGATCAGGCGCACGGCCTCGGCCTGCGGCAGCTTGCCGGCATATTGCAGGTGGCTGCGGTTGGCGAGATAGACCAGCGCCTCGACGGTCGAGCCGTCGGACAGCACCACCGGCCGCACCGTCTCGACATAGACACCGTCGTTCAGGATCTCGCGCTGCCAGAGATAGTGGCGCACGAGGTCGTAGCCGTCCTGCGGCAGGCGGTGCACCATGCCGCGGCAGACCCCACCGGGCAGCAGGCCGAGGATCAGGCCGGGGTTCTCGGGCGTGCCGCGATAGTGCTCCGAGCGGATGCAAAAGGCGCGGTGCCAGCCGGGCAAGCGCGCCGGCCGAGTCTCCGGCGTGGCAAATCCCGGATTCCACATCAGCGAGCCATAGGCGAAGACCCAGTCGGGCCGGGCCGCGATCGGCGCCGTGCTCGATGCCGGGTATACGCGACGCCGCATGATCAGCGCCGCGCCGCCAGCGCCACGCCGATGACCGTGACGGCCATGCCTGACAGCGCCAGCGTGCCCAGCGCCTCGCCGAACAGCAGCCACGCCATGATGGCCGTGCTGGGCGGCACCAGGTAGAACAGCGCCGCCACGCCGGTGGCGGCGCCATGGCGGATCAGCCACAGCAGCAGGGTGACCGCACCGACATTCATCGCCAGCACCGACCAGCCCAGCGCAATCGCGAAGTCGCCGGTCCACTCGATGCGCAGCGGCTCGAACAACAGCGCGCAGGCGGTAAAGGCCAGCGCCGTGAAGAGGTATTGCGTCGCCGCGCCGGTGCGCAGATCGGTGCCGCCGAGGAAGCGCTTCTGCCAAAGAGTCCCGGCGGTGATGCCCAGCAGCGCCGCGACCGAGAACAGCACCGACACCGTTGTCGCGGCGCCGAGCTGCGCCTTTTCCCACACCACCAGCGCCGTGCCGATCAGCCCCAGCATCAGGCCGAGCCATTGCCAGCGCGTCACCTTCTCGCCCAGCAGCGGACCGGCGGCGATGGCGGTCAGCAGCGGCTGCAGCGAGACGATCAGTGCCGAGACGCCCGCCGGCAGGCCGCGCTCGATGGAGGCGAACACGCCGCCGATATAGACGAAATGCATCAGCAGCCCGGCGATCGCCGAATGGCCGATTTCCGACGCGCGCCGCGGCCACGACGCAGCACCGACGAGCGCGACCAGCGCCAGCAATGCGGCCGCCAGCCAGTAGCGCAGGGTGAGAAACGTGGCGCTCTGCGCGTAGGGCAGGCCGAGCTTGGCGGCCACGAAGCCCGTGCTCCACAGGAACACGAAAACGGCAGGCGGCAGGATGGCGCGAAGCTGCCCGTGCCGTTGCGTCATTCCGCGCCCGCCCCGGCGCTGACGCGCGTATCCACACGGCGGTTGGTGCGGCGCACCTTCTCGTCCTTCGTGGTCTTCTTGCCGTCGAAGGCGACCAGCGCGATGCGGTCGGCCTTCACGCCGCGTCGCACCAGATGGTCGCGCACGGCCCGCGCGCGGTCGAGGCAGAATGCGTGCGCCCGGCCGGCATCGATGTCGTCGTCGCACCAGGCTTCGAGCGTGATCTTTACTTCCGGCCGCGCCTTCAGCCAGCGCGCCTGGTTGTCGAGAATCGCCGCCGATCGCGGGGTGATCTCCGTCGACTGGTAGCCGAACAGAACCGTGTCGCCGGCCGCCACCGCGAACTCGCTCTGAAGCTGCCCCACGGGCGCGGGCGTGACGGCCGGCGTCTCCGGCCTCGGCACAAGCTCGGGCGGAGGCGGCGGCTCATCCGCCTGCGTCTGCGCATGAGCAACTGTCGTGAGCGCCACAAGGACAGCCGCGGCCATCAACCGCTTCATGGTGAGCCCGTCGAACCACGAAGCGGCCCGCACTGGCGCTGTGCAACGCCTTCATGGTTCGACAGGCTCACCATGAAGGCAAGCTCACCATGAGGGCAATTTTCGCTCCCCAGATCACGCCTGCTTCATGTCGATCAGCGCGCGGCGGATGGCGCGGGTGCGGGTGAAGAGCTCGAACAGCTTGTCGCCCTCGCCCCAGCGGATGGCGCGCTGCAGGTAGAACAGATCCTCCTGGAAGCGGCCCAGGATCTCCAGCACGGCATCGCGGTTGTTCAGGAACACGTCGCGCCACATCGTGGGATCGGAAGCGGCGATGCGCGTGAAGTCGCGGAACCCGCCGGCCGCGAACTTGATCACTTCGGAGCGCCGCTCGCCCGCCATGTCGTCGGCCGTGCCGACGATCGTGTAGGCGATCAGGTGCGGCAAATGCGAGACGATGCCCAGCACCTTGTCGTGCCAGTCGGGCGCCATGAACTCGACCATGCTGCCCAGGCGGCGCCAGAATTCGGCGACCTTCTCCGCCGCCACACCATCGCCGTCGGGCAGCGGCGTGACGATCGCCCAGCGCCCCTCGAACAGCTCGGGGAAGCCCGCCTCGGGCCCGGAATGCTCGGTGCCGGCAATGGGATGGGCCGGCACGAAATGCACGCCCGCCGGCACGTGCGGCTGCATGTCGCGAATCACTGCCTGCTTCACCGAGCCGACCTCGGAGAGGATCGCGCCTGATTTCAGCTTCGGCGCGATGATCTTCGCGACCTCGCCGCAAGCGCCGACCGGCGTGCACACGATCACCAGGTCGGCATCCTCGCAGGCGGCCGCGAGATCGGTGCCGCAGTGATCGACGAGCTTCAGCTTGTTGGCCGTGTCCGCGGTTTCCTGCCGGCGGGTGGCGGCCACGATCCGGCGCGCCAGTCCCTCGCGCCTCGCCTTGAGCGCAATCGAGGCACCGATCAGGCCGATGCCGATCAACGCCAGCTTGTCGAACATCGGCGCCATCGCGCTCACCGCCTGGCGACGAAGCGGGCGAGCGACTCGCGCACCGCCTTCACCTCGTCCTCCGTGCCGATGGTGATGCGCAGGAATTCCGGCAGGCCGTAGCCCTGCACCATGCGCGGGATCAGCCCGTCCGCCATCATATGCGCATTGGCCGCTTCGGCGCCGGCCAGCGAGCCGAAGCCCACCAGCACGAAATTGCCGACACTCGGCAGCACCTTCAGGCCCAGCGCCTGAAGCTCCGCCGACAGCCACGGCAGCCAGATGTCGTTGTTGGTACGGCTGGCATCGGCATGCGCCACGTCGGCCAGCGCCGCGACGCCGGCCGCCTGCGCTGCGGCGTTGACATTGAAGGGCTGGCGCAGCCGGTTGATGACGTCGACCACCGAAGCGGGTCCATACATCCAGCCCAGCCGCACGCCGCCCAGGCCGTAGATCTTGGAGAAGGTGCGGCACATCACGACGTTGTCGGCCGTGCCCGCCAGCTCGACGCCCGATTCGTAGTCGTTGCGCGAGACGTATTCGGCATAGGCCGCGTCGATCACCAGCAGCACATGCCGCGGCAGGCCGGCGTGCAGGCGGCGGACATCGTCCTTCGTGATGTAGCTGCCGGTGGGATTGTTGGGATTGGCCAGGCACACGATCTTCGTTTTCGCCGTGACCTTGCCCAACATCGCATCAACGTCGCAGCGGAAATCGGTTTCGGGCGCCGCGACGGGCGTGGCGCCGACACCCCTGGCGTTCAGCGCATACATCAGAAAGCCGTGCGCGCTGTACAGAAGCTCGTCGCCCGGACCGCAATAGGCGCGCACCAGCAGGTTCAGCAGCTCGTCCGAACCGGCGCCGCAGACGATGCGCGCCGGATCGAGGCCATGGTGCCGGCCGATCGCGGCCCGCAGCTTCTCGCTGCCACCATCGGGATAGCGGTGCAGCTCGGCTGCCGCCTTGACATAGGCCTCCATCGCCTTCGGGCTGGGACCCAGCGCGCCCTCGTTCGACGACAGCTTGCGCACCAGCGCCACGCCCTCGACGGTATCCTTGCCGCCGACATAGGGCGCGATGTCCATGATTCCCGGACGCGGCTGCGGAGCGGTCATGACGATGTCCGTTTCTGTGATCTGCTATCGCACCAGCGGCGGCACGGCATAGCTGCCCAGCGCCACGACACGCGCGCCGTCGATGCCCAGCGCCAGCTCGAGCGCGCGAAGCCGCGTATCGGCATCGCCCACGAATTCCGGCACCTCGATGAGGTCCCAGTAGGTCCCCGCCTGCTCCACGTCGAACAGCGCCGTGGCGTCGGGCAGGCCGGCCTTGCGGATCGCCGCGCCCAGCCGGCTGCGGCTGATTTCCTCGCGCGCCTCGACGGCGATCAGCGCGCGGTCCTCGCCGCTGGCCTCCGCCTCCAGCCGCGCCAGCACGAAGGCGGTCAGCTCGCGGCCGCGGCTGTTGGGCATGGCGACGAAGGGCAGCTTCTGCACGATCTTGGGCGTGGTGGGATCGCCGCCCATCAGGAACGGCCACCAGGGCTGCGGCTCGTCCTGGGCCGGGCCCGGCACGATGCCCACGACATTGGGCTCGGCGCGTACCGCGGCCAGCACCTGGATCGGCGTCTCGTGCGCGGTGAAGGGAATCTGCACACCGAAATGATCGCGCGCCAGGTCCCAGTACCCGGGCTGGTCGGCCGGCCGGCAGACCGCGATGCGGATCGGACATTGCAGGAAGGTGAAAGCGCCCATGATCTCGCGCCAAAGGCGCACCATGGCGGCGGGCGGAAAGCGGCCGCTATGGCGCGTCAGCAGGCGACGCAGCACGCGCGCCTCGCGGCCCGGCCGCAGCGCCAGCGTGCCGCCGGGCTTGGCCGCGCCGATCTGCTCGACCAGCGCCGCGCGGCGCATCAGCAGATCGTGCAGCGTGTCGTCGATGCCATCGATCTGTTGGCGCAAATCGTCGAGGTCGGAGCCGTCCATGCGTGCAAATTCGGGGCCGGGCGCAAGGGCGATACGTCTAGTCGGAAGGGCGGCCAAAAGCAAAGTAAACATTGACACCTCAAGGACCTGCCCCATACCTAGCCGCTCCGCCGCCGGCCTCTCCGGCTCGCGCGGCGGGCGGAGCCTGACCGGGAATGGATACCGCGCTGTCCGAGCCTCAATCATCGGTCGCGACGGCTGGCGCCACCGCCGCCGTGCGCCAGGCGCTGGCGGCCTGCGAACATGTCGTGCTGGGCCCGCTGAAGCTCGATTGCGGCGTGACGCTGGACCGATACCGGGTCGCCTACCGGACCTGGGGCAAGCTCAATGCTGAGAAGTCGAATGCGGTGCTGATCTGCCATGCGCTGACCATGGACCAGTTCGTGGCCGGCATGCACCCCGTCACCGGCAAACCCGGCTGGGGCGAGACGCTGGTGGGGCCCGGCCGGCCGATCGATCCGGAGCGGTATTTCATCATCTGCGCCAACGTGCTGGGCGGCTGCATGGGCAGCACCGGGCCGCTCGACATCGATCCCCGCACCGGCGAGCTCTACAACCTCAGCTTCCCGGTCGTCACCATCCGCGACATGGTGCGTGCGCAGGCGGCCCTGGTCGACCATCTCGGCATCGAGACGCTGTTCTGCGTCACCGGCGGCTCGATGGGCGGCATGCTGGTGCTGCAATGGGCCGCGCTCTATCCCGAGCGCGTCTTCTCGGCAGTCCCGATCGCCACGGCGGCGCGCCACTCGGCGCAGAACATCGCCTTCCACGAGGTGGGCCGGCAGGCGATCATGGCCGATCCTGACTGGCATGGCGGCAACTACGCCGCCCATGGCACGCGCCCGGCGCGCGGTCTCGCCGTGGCGCGCATGGCGGCGCACATTACCTATCTCAGCGAGACGGCGCTTCAGCGCAAGTTTGGCCGGCAATTGCAGAACCGCGATGCGCTGGGCTTCGGCTTCGACGCCGACTTCCAGGTCGAGAGCTACCTGCATCACCAGGGCCGGTCGTTCGTCGAGCGCTTCGATGCCAACGCCTATCTCTACATCACCCGTGCCATGGATTATTTCGACCTGGCCGAAGCCTATGGCGGCACGCTGGCGACGGCGTTTCGCGGCACGCCCACCCGCTTCTGCCTGATCTCCTTCACCAGCGACTGGCTGTTCCCGACGGCCGAAAGCCGCGACATCGTGCGGGCGCTGAATGCGGTGGCCGCCAACGTCTCCTTCGTCGAGATCGAGAGCGACAAGGGCCACGACGCCTTCCTGCTGGACGAGCCGGAGATGTTCCGCACGCTGTCGGGTTTCCTGCGCGGCGCCGGCAATGCGCGAGGGCTCAGGCCCTGACCGTCATGGACGCGCCGGAAAACAGGACGCGCAACGGCATCCGCGTCGATCTGCAGCTCATTGCCGACATGGTCGAGCCACAAACGCGCGTGCTCGATGTCGGCTGCGGCGATGGCGCGCTGCTGGAGCATCTGTTGCGCGTCAAGAAGGTGGACGGCCGCGGCATGGAGCTGAGCCAGGCCGGCGTCAATGCCTGCGTCGCCAGCGGCCTCAGCGTCATCCAGGGCGACGCCGATACTGATCTCGGCCACTACCCCGCCGACGCCTTCGACTACGTGATCCTGAGCCAGACCCTGCCGGCCACGCGCTCGCCGCGCGCGGTGCTGGAGCAGATGTTGCGTGTGGGCAAGCGCGCCATCGTCTCGTTCCCCAATTTCGCGCACTGGCAGGTGCGCCTGCGCCTGCTGTTCGGCGGCCACATGCCGCAAACCGACGCGCTGCCCCATCGCTGGTACGACACGCCCAACATCCATCTCTGCACGATCGACGATTTCCGCGAGCTCTGCGCCGAGATGGGCGTGGTGGTCGAACGGGCGCTGGCGCTCGACCGCCGCGGCCACATCATCAGCGGCCTGCCCCTGCCCATGGCCAACCTCATCGGCGAACAGGGCCTGTTTCTCTTGCGCAGGAAATAATTCATGCCTTCTCCCCGCGAAGGCGGGGAGAAGGCAAGATGGGAGTGCGCGCGACGAAATCAGCCTGCGATTTTTGCCTGCGCGGGTCTTGCAATGCGCAGCCAGTCGGCGGTGTCGACCTCCATCGAGCGGTCGAGCCGGCCGGCATTGAAGAAGATCGTGGCATGCGCCAGCAGATCGGGATCGACGACGAGCGCCAGCGCCTCGTGAAATGAAAAGGGCGGCACGCTGCCCATGGCGCAGCCCGTGATCCGCTCGGCCGTTTCGGGGCTGGCGAAGCCGCATTTGCGCGCGCCGAAGTGCCGTGCCACCGCCGCGAAATCAAGCTTGCGGCTGCCGGGCAGGATGGCCAGCACATGCTGCCGGCCGTTGCCGCCGCCCTTCAGGTCCAGCACCATCGCCTTGGCGGCCTGGTCGGGCATGTTGCCACGGATCACGCTGATCCGGTCCGAGCGGCCTTCGGGCTCGTGCTCGATCACGCGGAAGCGCGCCTTCTCGCGCGTCAGCACGTCGACAATGCGTTCAAACACCGGGGGCTGGTTCATGGCGGCTTCAGTCGGCCGGTGGTGTCGTGCGGCCCGCGGCGGGCCAGGGGTGGCGGGAATGGGCCACGCGCAATTTCGGGCGCGCGGCCACCGTGGGCTGGGCGATGCCGGCGTAGATCTGCTTGCCGGCCTCGACCATCGCCACGCCGGCGAAGCGGGTGAACAGGCGCTGGCCCAGGCGCTCGACCGTGGGCGCCAGCCCCAGCAGCAGCCGCGAGCGCGTCGGCGGCAGATAGAGCGCGCGCGCCTGGCGCAGCGGCGTGAACATGTTGGCCCGCAGCAGGGCTGCGAGCTGGCGCGCCGAATAGGGATGGCCGACATAGAACGGCGAGCGGTCGAGCTGGGCCCACAGCCCGGTGCGGTTGGGCACGACGATGATCATGCGCCCGCCATCGGCCAGCACCCGCCAGCTCTCGCGCAGGAGCGGCCGCACCTGCTCGGCGCATTCCAGCGCATGTACCACCAGCAGCCGGTCGATGGACCGGTCGGGCAGCGGCAGGTCGATCTCGTCCACCAGCGTGGCGAGATTGCCGCGCTCGTTGGGCCAGGGCAGCACGCCCTGGGCAGCGGGCATCAGCGCCAGCACCCGCTCGGCCTCGTCCATGAAGGGCCGCAGGAAGGGCACGCCGTAGCCGAGCCCCGCCACGCGCATGCCCCGTACGTCGGGCCACAGCTCGCGCAGGCGGGCGCGCAGCAGCCGCTGCGTCACCTGCCCCACCGTCTCGGCATAGAAATCGCGCAGATCGACGACGTCGGTGAACATGCAACAAAGATAGTATCACAATGCCGCCATTTCATCCCGCGCCGGCCGTGCTAACGTCCGCGCCGTCCGCTGCCCTCGGGGGAGAAGCATGCCGAAGATGAAGCTGATGTATTCGCCGACCTCGCCCTACGTGCGCAAGGCGATGGTGCTGGCGATCGAGACCGGGCTCGACAAGTCGATCGACAGGGAAACCGCCGCCACCACGCCGGTGGCGCCGCACCCGGAGGTGATCAGGCGCAACCCGCTGGCCAAGGTGCCGTCGCTGAAGGCCGAGGGCATGGTGCTCTATGATTCGCCAGTGATCTGCGAATACCTCGACAGCAAGCATCGAAAAAAGAAGTTCTTCCCCGCCCGCGGCAAGGCGCGTTTCAACGCGCTGCGCCAGCAGGCGCTGGGCGACGGTCTGCTCGATGCCGCGCTGCTGGTGCGCTACGAGCTCACGCTGCGCGACGAAGGGATGCGCAACCAGGCCTGGCAGGATGCGCAGATGAAGAAAATCCGCAGCGCCCTTGACCAGATGGAGAAGGAAGCCGGCAGCCTCAAGGGCGCGCCCACCATCGGCCACGTCACCTTCGCCTGTGCGCTGGGCTATCTCGACTTCCGTTTCGCCGACGAGAACTGGCGCAAGGGCCGCAAGAAGCTCGCGAAGTGGTACGACACCTTCGCGCAGCGCCCCTCGATGCAGGCGACCATGCCGCCGACCTGACGTACGTCTGTCATCCCGACAAGGGACGCGCCTACGCGCGCAAGGCGAGGTGTGTGCTAGAGTCGCGTCATGCCCGTGCCTCGCCCGCCCAGCCGCGCCAAGGTTCGCCTGGCACGGGTGGTGTTTGGCCTCGGCTGGGTGGCGGCGCTGGCCGTGCTGCTGACCGGGCCGGCCTATCGTTTCGGCTATCTCGATGTGGGCGGCATCCGCACCGCCTTCGCGTTCGGCGCATCGGCGGCGCTGGCCGCCATCATCGGCGGGCTGGCGCTGTCGCTGCTGCTGCCGCCGCGCGATCGCCGCAGCACGCTGCTGGCCACGGGGCTCGCCTGGCTGTTCCGCGGCGTGGTGATGGCCGTCTTCGCAGTGATGCTGGCGTTCCTCGCCTCGCGCGTCGTGCCCGGTCTGGATGCGCGCGCCGACTCGCAGCAACTGCCGGGGCTCGCCGGCCTCGGTGCCATCGCCGCAGTCGTGATCGGCTTCCTGTGGGCCGCGGCACAGCCGGCCGGTACGTCGCGGCCCGGCCTGCTGGCGACCCTGATGGGCATCGCCATGGGCGTGGCTGCCGCCTGGGTGCCGATAAGCTGGCGCATCGCGGCTGACACACTGCCGCGGCTGAACGACATCACCACCGACACCGCGAAGCCGCCGGCCTTCGTCGCCCTGCCGGAACCGCGCGCCACCAATGGCGGCGCCTACCCCACGGAATTCGCCGCCGAGCAGCGCGCGGGCTATCCCGACATCCGGCCCCTGATCCTCAAGGAGCCGCTGCCCGCCGCCTTCGCGCGCGCCGAAGAGACGGCCCGCGCGCTGGGCTGGAACATCGTGGCAGCCGACGTCGAGCAGGGCCGCATCGAAGCTGTCGACACCACGCCGTGGTTCGCCTTCAAGGACGACATCGTCGTGCGGCTGACGCCGGCCGCGGGCGGCACCCGCATCGACATGCGCTCCCGTTCGCGCGTCGGGGTGAGCGATCTGGGCGCCAACGCCCAGCGCATCCGCACCTTCTTCGCCCGCCTGCAACAGGCTCAGCCGTAGCCCAGCATGTGCGAGATCAGGCGTCCGGGCGCGAAGGCGCCGGCGCCGGCCCCGACCAGCGCACCGAAATAGGTCGCCAGCACCCAGATGCGGTGATGGCGGACGCGGCCGGTGCGCGCCGCCCAGATCGCGACGCTGACGGAGACCAGTGTCCACACCGACAGCACGTGAATGATCCCGAACGGCCCCGCGAAGCGGCCGATCGTCGCCGGGATGAGAAAGGAGCTCAGCGCCACCGCCACCATCAGGGCCATCCAGATGCGGCCCAGCCGGCGATGCACCGGCGTGCCCTTGGGCCGCATCAGCATCCAGCTTCCCAGCACGAAGGCCACGACCGCCGATACCAGATGAAGCTGGATCGCCGCCGGCGCGGCCTCGAAAGGTGCCAGCGTCATGCACGCTCTCCCGGCCGCGCGGCTTGCGGGCCGGCGGCGTCAACGCTAATGTTGTCATTGCCAACTTGGCGATGCCGGGAGATGTTGTCAATGCCAACTTCGCGCAGGGCGCCGGCCCCGCGACTACGCGCCAAGCCGGCCGACCGCTATCACCACGGCGATCTGCGGGCGGCGCTGCTGGCCGAAGGCAAGCGGCTGCTTGAACGGCATGGCCCCGACGGGCTCAGCCTGCGCGAGATCGCGCGCCGCCTGGGTGTCTCCCACAACGCGCCCTACCGGCATTTCCCCACGCGCGAGGCGCTGCTGGCGGCGCTGGCGGCGGACGGCTTCCGCACGCTCGCCGCACGCACCGCCGAAGGCGCCCGCGACGGCCTTCAGGGCGCGGGCCTTGCCTACGTCGCCTTCGCGCTGGAGGAGCCGGCCGTCTTCCACCTCATGTTCTCCAGCACGCTCGACAAGGCGGCGTTTCCCGAGCTGCGCGCGGCGGCCTCGGCGAGCTTCGCGGCGCTGCGCACGCGCGTGGCGGCGCTCCACGGTGAGGACAACGCGGACATGGCCGCGATCAGCGCCTGGTCTTTCGTGCACGGCCTGGCAAACCTGCTGATCGCGCAACAACTGCCCGGCACCGGCCCGCCGCTGGACATCGCCGCCCGCGTCCTGCGCGCCTACGCCGGCAAAGATCCAAATTCAGGCCTTCTCCCCGCGAAAGCGGCGTCGACCGGGACGCGATAGCCGTTGGCCAGCCGGTTCGTTTCGTTGGCCAGCCCCACCACCGCCATCAGCTCGCCGAACATCTCCTCCGTCATCCCCGCCTTGCGCGCCTGCGCGCCGTGCGAGGCGATGCAGTATTCGCAATTGTTGGTCACCGACACCGCGAGATAGATCATCTCCTTGGTGCGCGCATCGAGCGCGCCCGGCGTCATCACCGCGCGCATGTTCTGCCAGATGCGCCTCATCTGCGCGGGATGCCGCGCCATCGCCTTCCAGAAATTGTTGACCTCCGCCGGTTTGATGCCGCGCACCGCGGCGATCTCCTCGAACACCGCCCGCGCCTCCGGACTTGCTTCCGCGTACTCGATCATCTTCACCTCCACACGGTGGGACCGCGGGCATCTTGCCCGCATCGGCGCGCCAGCGCTGAGGTGTTTTCACGCCGCTGTCAGCCTCAATTTGGATTCTGGATCGCAAGCGACAGCCGCGTAAGGGTGCCGTGGGGGAGCAAAGGGCGAAGCCGTCATGCGCCGTCGTACGCTCCTGCACCTGGCTGCCGGCGCACTGGCCGGCGGCAGCATCGCCGCGCAGGCCCGCGGCCCACGGCCCCGCACGGCCGCGGCCTTCGTGCTGGTGCACGGCGCCTGGCATGGCGCGTGGTGCTGGCAAAGACTGGTGCCGCTGCTGCAGGCGCGCGGCCATCGCGTCGAGACGCCGACGCTGGCCGGCGTCGGCGAACGCATCGCCGAGCTCAGCAACGCCATCACGCTCGACACCCATATCGGCGACGTCGCAAGCCTGCTCGAAACGCGCGGCCTGCGTGATGCCATCCTGGTCGGCCATTCCTATGCCGGCGCCGTGATCCTGGGCGCCGCCGACCGCATGGCGCACCGCCTACGCGGGCTGGTGTTCCTCGACGCGGTCGTGGCCGGCCACGGCGCGCGCATGCGCCTCGTCGCAAGCCACGACGCGCCGCGCGCCATCGCCATCCCGCCGCCGCCTGCCGCGTCCTTCGGCATCCCCGATCCCGCCGACCGCGCCTGGGTCGACCGCCACCTCACGCCACATCCCGCACGCACCTTCGACTCGCCGCTGCTGCTGGCCAATCCGGCCGGCAACGGGCTGGACTGCGCCTACATCGCCTGCACCCTTCCCGCGAGCATGCCGCACGAACGCTTCCAGGCCATCGCCCGCGCCACGCTGGGCTGTCGCCTCTACGAGCTCCCCACCGGCCACGACGCCATGGTGACCGCGCCGGCCGCGCTAGCGGACCTCCTCGCCCAGATCGCGGCGTGACGATAAAACCCCCTGACGCGCAGACACCCACACGGAGCGCGGGCATCTTGCCCGCATCGCCCGCAGCGCAAGCGAAGGGCGAAACTCCTCTCCGCGCTCCCGCGCTCATGCGCTATGCAAGACCGGCGACCAGCCCGCTCACGCCGAAAAGGAAGGCAAGGATGTTGACGCCCCACACGCTCAACGACCGGATTTGCGCCCACTCCGGCAATGCCGCGCACGGCATGGAGCTTCCCCCGAACGCCCGCATCCTGTTCTGCAACGGGCAGGTGGGTGCGCGCCTGGACGGTACGGTCCCCGCAGAGCCACTGGCGCAGCTCGAGGTGATCTTCGAGCGTATCGGCACCATTCTCGCCGCTGGCCACATGACATTCGACGATGTTGTGAAGCTCACCGTCTACGTCACAGACAAGGCCATCCTCGACAATTATTTCCGCATCCGCGCGCGGATCATGGGCGATCACAACCCGCCGGCGACACTGCTGATCGTCAGCGGCTTTCCCCGTCCGGGTGTTGTGGTCGAGATCGAAGCCGTCGCGGCGAGGGCTGACTGATGTCGAAAGCTGCTTCAGAAAAGGTCCGGCAGGCGCGCGCCCGCGTCGAGGCCATCATGCAGGCTGCCACGCCTACCGCCGATACTCGTCCATGAAGCGTTTGAGGTCCGCCGCGCGAGCCGCGACCTGGAACTCGACGTCGCGCCCGCCGCATTGCGAGCAGACGAAGCGGATGTCCTTGACCAGAGCCATGTTGCCGCGGCGGGCGCCGATGGCCTCATGCGGCACCAGCGCGCGATGCAGGCACTGCCGGCACATGACGCAGAGCGGCAGCCCCGACGACCATACGCGATGCAGGTTGGCTGTCTGCTCCATCGGGCGCACACGGGAGTCGTTTCTGCCAGGGAAATACGCTAGCCTGACCGGGAACACAACGGGAACATAAACACGATGCGAGCCGGACCCCATGTGCAACGCCTACGCCCGACTGCGCGCGCTGCTTACCCGCTGGAAGCTCAGCGTTGATCGGCGCAACGACGAGGGCCTCTCGACCGGCACCTTTCCCGATCAGCCGGCGGCGGTGATCCGTCGCCTGCCCGACGGCGGGTTGGAAGCACTCAACATGCGCTGGGGCTTCCCGCCGAAGGAAGGCGCGGGCGCGCCGGTCACCAACGCGCGCCACCTCGATTCGGATTTCTGGCGCCCCTGGTTGCAGCCGGAGAATCGCTGCCTGGTGCCGGCCACCAGCTTCTGCGAGCCGACCGACACGCGGCCCAATGTGTGGCACTGGTTCGCACTCGACGAGACGCGACCGCTCTTCGCTTTTGCCGGTCTGTGGCGTCCGTGGACCGGCGCGCGCGGCCCGAAGAAGGCGCCCATCGTCGGCGACCACCTCCTCTTCACCATCCTGACCACATACGCCAATGCCGACGTCAAGCCGGTGCACGGCAGGGCCATGCCCGTGATCCTGCGCAGCGAGGAGGAGTGCGCGCGCTGGCTCGCCGCGCCCGCCGGGGAAGCACTGAAGATGCAGCGGCCGCTGCCATCGGGTGTGCTGAAGGTGGTGGCCCGCGGGCCGAAGGAGGATGAGGTCGAGGTGGCGGCAGAACTGTCTGACGGCCTGCTGCCGCATCCCTAGGAGCAGTTCGGATTGTTGTCGAGAACGAGATGCCCGCGCGTTCGACAACGGTTCCAGGTTTTGGCTAAACGTGCAGCGTCGCCACGACGCCTAGGAAGCAATGCACAGCCCCGAGGAGCGGGCTATCGAACGTCCCAAAGCCCTTGAAGCAGCGCGACGAGGCAAGAGGTGCCTTTGAATCCGAGGACTGAACCCGGCCAGCAAGGCAGCGAAGGCAGCGGCGACCGCCGCGACTATCTGGCGCGCGCTCGTCCAGCGAGTCAGATCGAGCAAGATCTGCTGAATTTGGTCGTCCGCGACTCGCCAACTGTGGCAAACTAAGGTCCTGCAAGCGTCATATGACGCGCGTCGTCTTCACCACGGGTAGAGCGCAAGAGACAAGAATGGCTAAGACAACCGTCGCCAAAGAGTCGGCAGCACCCATTTCCAGTATCGCCAGCACTACAGCTCTCGGGCCAAGCAAAGGGCATTTCGCATACGACCAAAAAGCAATCTTCCGGAGGGGAAGGTCTATGAATGCATACGCCCGGTTTCAGAACGGGCAATCTGTTGGAACTTCGTATTGCTGACACCGCACCGATAGTCTTGCACCCGGGCGCGCGGGCATCTTGCCCGCATCGGCGCGACAGCGCCTACCGCCCAAGAGTTCGCTCCCCGATGACAGGCTGGAAGATTTGTGTGTCACGAAGTGGCACTTCATGACACGCAAATGGCTTTGTGTGTCACCCGTGACACACAACGGGATCCTGGCCATGGATGCAGCCCCGCAAGCAAACCCGGGGCGTCCCATCTGCCGCCCATGGATGAGAAACCGCGCGATCGCGGGTTTTCGGCGCGCCCGTGAGCGGGGGCATCGGTACGCGGCGCCGACCGTGCAAAGTCGCCCTCCGCTACGCTACGGGCGATGCGGGCGGGGATGCCTGCGCTCCCAGCATGAAGAAGCCTTGATGGTTGGCATCATGCCGCGCGATGCTTGTATACCGGGCGATCGGAGGGAGATTGCCGTGAGCCAAACCCTGTTTCGCGATGCTGCCGCACTCGCCGACCTCTGTCGGCATCATCACATCCGGCGGTTGTCGCTGTTCGGCTCTACACTCAAGGGCGCAGCCCGGCCCGACAGTGATGTAGACCTGCTGGTGGAATTCGAGCCGGGACACGAGCCGGGTCTGCTGGCGCTCGCAGGCATTGAAAGCGAGCTCTCGACGCTACTGGGAGGCCGCCGCGTCGACCTGCGCACCGCCCAGGACCTGAGCCGCCATTTCCGCGATGAAGTGGTCCGGACGGCCGAGGTCCAGTATGCGGCCTGAGGATGCCATCCGGCTGCGTCACATGGTCGAAGCCGCAGAGGCGACCCAGCGTTTCATTGCCGGGCGGAAGCGGCGGACCTCGATTCGGATCAGATGCTGCTGTTCGCACTGGTTCATGCCATCACGGTCATCGGTGAGGCCGCAGCGAAGGGCGCTCCCGAAAGCCGGGCAGCCCTGCCGACGGTGCCGTGGAATCTCATCATTTCGATGCGGAACCGGCTGATTCACGCCTACGCCAACATCGATCACGATATCCTCTGGAAGACGGTGATCGAGGAGATCCCGGCACTACTGGCCCGGTTGCGGGAATACATCAAATAGCTGGCTTTTGATCATCGATGTACCTGGGAGCGCGGGCATTTTGCCCGCATCGGCGCGCAGCGCCGGGAAGACTTCGCCCTTCGCTTGCGCTGCGGACGATGCGGGCAGGATGCCCGCGCTCCCAGCAAAGCCGCGACAACAGGCGCGGTGAAACGGGCGGCACTGCGGACTATCTCTGACGTGGTAGCATCAAGGTCCCGGGCACACCCGGCGGAGGAGAGACGGGATGACCGAACTCTTCGATGCGTTGCTGCTGGCACGCCTGCAGTTTGCGTTCGTCATCTCCTTCCACATCGTGTTCCCCGCGTTCTCCATCGGGCTGGCGAGCTACCTCGCGGTGCTGGAGGGGCTGTGGCTGGTGACGGGCCGCGAGGTGTGGCTCAACGTCTTCCGCTACTGGCTCAAGATCTTCGCCATCGTCTTCGGCATGGGCGTCGTGTCGGGCGTGGTGATGAGCTACCAGATCGGCACCAACTGGGGGCCGTTCGCCGACCGCACCGGGCCGGTGCTGGGGCCGCTCTTGGGCTACGAGGTGCTGACCGCCTTCTTCCTCGAGGCGGGCTTTCTCGGCGTCATGCTGTTCGGCATGAATCGTGTGGGCCGCGGCCTGCATTTCTTCGCCACGCTGATGGTGGCCATCGGCACGCTGATCTCCGCCTTCTGGATCCTGTCGGCCAATAGCTGGATGCAGACGCCGCAGGGCCATGCCATCGCCGCCAACGGCCAGTTCGTGCCGGTGGACTGGTGGGCGGTGATCTTCAACCCCTCCTTTCCCTGGCGCCTGGTGCACATGGTGCTGGCGGCCTACCTGACCACGGCGCTGGTGGTGGGCGCGGTGGGCGCCTGGCACCTGCTGCGCGATCGCGGCAATGAAGCGGCGCGGGTGATGTTCTCGATGGCGATGTGGATGGCGGCCCTGGTGGCGCCGGTGCAGGCGGTGGTGGGCGATTTCCACGGGCTCAACACGCTTGCGCACCAGCCGGCCAAGATCGCGGCCATCGAGGGGCATTTCGAAACCGGGCGCGGCGTGCCGCTGATCCTGTTCGGCTGGCCCGACATGGCGGCCGAGACCACGCGCTGGGCCGTCGAGGTGCCGAAGCTGGGCAGCCTGATCCTGACGCACGAATGGGATGGCGAGATCCGGGGACTGAAGGAATGGCCGCCGGCCGACCGGCCCAACGCCGCGATCGTGTTCTGGAGCTTCCGGATCATGGTGGGGATGGGCGTGCTGATGGTGGCGCTGGGCGTGTGGAGCCTGGTCTGCCGCGCGACCGGCGCGCTGTATCGCGCGCGGTGGCTGCACCGGTTTGCCGTCGCGATGGGGCCAGCGGGGTTCGTGGCGGTGCTGGCGGGCTGGATCACGACCGAGGTGGGGCGCCAGCCGTGGACGGTGTACGGGCTGATGCGCACGTCGGAGTCGGTGTCGCCGGTGGCGGCGCCGGCGGTGGCGACCTCGCTGGCGGCTTTCGCGATCGTCTACTTCGCGGTGTTCGGCGCGGGCGTCTTCTACCTGCTGCGGCTGATGCGCAAGGCACCGGTGGCCGGCGAGCCGCCGCCCGAGCCGGTGCTGGTCGACGCCGCGGCCGGGCGGCCGGCGCTGGCGGGCGGCACGGCCGGGCGGCTGTCGATCGAGGGGGACCGGCCATGAGCTTCGATCTCGCCTTCGTCTGGGCCGGGCTGATCGCGTTTGCGGTGCTGGCCTACGTCATCCTCGACGGCTTCGATCTGGGCGTGGGCATCCTGTTCCCCGCGATCGACACGCCGCAGGAGCGCGACACGGCGATCGACAGCATCGCGCCGGTGTGGGACGGCAACGAGACCTGGCTGGTGCTGGGCGGCGGCGGGCTGTTCGCGGTGTTCCCGCTGGCCTATGCCATCGCGCTGCCGGCGCTGTACATGCCGCTGACGCTGATGCTGCTGGGGCTGATCTTCCGCGGCGTGGCCTTCGAGTTCCGCCATCGCACGGTGCGGGGGCGGCGCTTCTGGGACGGCGCGTTCGCCGGCGGCTCGATCGTGGCGGCGTTCTGCCAGGGCATCGCGCTGGGGGCGCTGGTGCAGGGCATCGCGATCGAGGGGCGTGCCTATGCCGGCGGCTGGTGGGACTGGCTGTCGCCGTTCAGCGTCATGACCGGGCTGGCGCTGGTGGCGGGCTATGCGCTGCTGGGCGTGACGTGGCTGATCTACAAGACCGGGGATGCGCTGCAGCTCCGCTGCTGGCGCTGGGCGCTGCCGCTAGGGGCGCTGGTGCTGGTGTTTGTCGTCGTCGTCAGCGCCTGGACGCCGTTGCTGAATCCGGGATACGCCGAGCGCTGGTTCAGCTGGCCGGCTGTCCTCTACAGCGCGCCGGTGCCGCTGCTGGTGGCGGCGGTGGCGATCGGATACTGGCGCGCGGTGCGGGGGCGGCGCGAGCTGGCACCGTTCCTGCTGGCGCTGGCGCTGTTCGTGCTGAGCTACGTCGGGCTGGGCATCAGCCTTTATCCCAACATCGTGCCGCCGTCGCTCTCGATCTGGGATGCGGCGGCGCCCGACAGCAGCCTGCTGTTCCTGCTGGTGGGCGCGGCGTTTCTGCTGCCGATCATCCTCGGCTACACGGCCTATGCCTATTCGGTGTTCCGCGGCAAGGTCACGCCGGGCAGCGGCTATCATCACTGATCATGACGCCGTGGCGCCGCATCTTCTGGTTCGTGCTGTTGTGGGCGGCCGGCGTCGTGGTGATCGCCGGCCTGGCGTATTTGCTGCGAACCGTGATGCAGGTGGCGCTGGCGTGATCAGTACATGTGCTGGCCGCCGTTGATGCTGAGCGTCGAGCCGGTGATGAAGCCGGCATCGTCGGCCACGAGGAAGACCACGCCGCGCGCGATCTCCTCGGCCTTGCCCAGCCGGCCCACAGGGATCTTCGCGACGATCTTTTCCAGCACCGGTGCCGGCACCGCGGACACCATGTCGGTGTCGGTGTAGCCCGGCGCGATGGCGTTGACGGTGATGCCCTTGGCGGCGCCTTCCTGGGCCAGCGCCTTGGTGAAGCCGTGGATGCCCGACTTGGCCGCGGCGTAGTTGACCTGGCCGTACTGGCCGGCCTGGCCGTTGATCGAGCCGATGTTGACGATGCGGCCGAAGCCGCGGGTGTTCATGCCGTCCCACACCGCCTTGCAGACGTTGAAGCACGAGCCGAGGTTGGTGGCGACGACGGCGTCCCAGCTCTCGCGGTTCATACGCTTCATGGTGCCGTCGCGGGTGATGCCGGCGTTGTTGACGACGATTTCGATGGGGCCGAGATCCTTCTCGATCTGCGCCACGGCCGTTTGCACGGCGGCGAAGTCGCCGACGTCGAATTTGTAGACGGCGATGCCGGTCTCTTCCCTGAACTTTTTGGCGGCGGCGTCATTGCCGGCGTAGTTCGCGGCGACGGTGTAGCCCTTGTCCTTCAGCATCCTGCAGATGGCTGCACCAATGCCGCGGGTACCGCCCGTGACCAAAGCGACGCGTGCCATATCATCCTCCCTGGAAATTCGCGCTCTTGCTTGCCGGCGGTCTTGCCGGCCGCTGGGCGGGGCTTTTACTGGTTATGCTGCATTGCAGCAATCGCTTTCGCAGTTATGCTGCAATGCAGAAAAGTCAGGGGAACCGGCCTGACGCTACGGCCGCTCCACGCACATGGCGATGCCCATGCCGCCGCCGATGCACAGCGTCGCCAGCCCCTTCTTCGCGTCGCGCTTCTGCATCTCGAACAGCAGCGTGGTGAGGATGCGTGCACCGGAGGCGCCGATGGGATGGCCGATGGCGATCGCGCCGCCATTGACGTTGAGCTTCGCCGGATCGAGGCCCAGCTCCTTGCCGACGGCCAGCGCCTGCGCGGCGAAGGCTTCGTTGGCCTCGACCAGGTCGAGGTCCTTCACCGTCCAGCCCGCCTTCTGCAGCGCCTTCTTCGTGGCCGTCACTGGGCCGATGCCCATGACCGCGGGATCGACGCCCGTCGTCGCCCAGGACACGATTTTCGCCATCGGCTGGATGCCGCGCTTCTTCGCTTCCTCGGCGGTCATCAGCACCACGGCGGCGGCGCCGTCATTGATGCCCGAGGCGTTGCCGGCCGTGACGGAGCCGTCCTTGCTGAAAGCCGGGCGCAGCTTGGCCAGCGCCTCGACCGTGGTGCCGTGGCGCGGGAACTCATCGGCATCGACCACGACATCGCCCTTGCGGGTCTTCACCGTCACCGGGACGATCTCGTCCTTGAAGCGGCCGGCCTTCTGTGCCGCCTCGGCCTTGTTCTGCGAGGAGCAGGCAAACGCGTCCTGCTCGGCCCGCGTGATCTGATACTTCTGCGCCACGTTCTCGGCGGTGTTGCCCATGTGATAGCCGTGGAAGGCGTCCCACAGGCCGTCCTTGAGCATCGAGTCGACGAACTTCAGCTCGCCCATCTTCACGCCGTCGCGGATATGCGCGACATGCGGCGCCTGGCTCATGCTCTCCTGGCCGCCCACCACCATGATGGTGGCATCGCCGTTGCGGATCGCCTGGTAGCCCAGGGCCACGGCGCGCAGGCCCGAGCCGCAGAGCTGGTTGATGGCGAAGGCCGTCTTCTCGACCGGCACGCCCGCATTCACCGCCGCCTGGCGCGCCGGGTTCTGGCCCTGGCCTGCCTGCAGGATCTGACCGAGGATCACCTCGTCGACCTCTTCCGGCTTTACGCCGGCGCGCGTCATGGCACCCTGCACGGCGATCTTGCCCAGCTCATGCGCCGGCAGCGCGCCGAAGGCACCGTTGAAACTGCCGACCGGCGTGCGTGCGGCCGCGGCGATAACGATCTCGGTCATGAATCCCTCCGAAATGACGGTCCGGCGCCCGGGGCGACCGCCACGATCGCTCCAACACACGTGGCAACGCGGGACTGCGACCACCCGACTCTAGACCCGCCGTTCCGGCCGGCTCAAGCCGACCGGCAACGATGTCTCCGGCGGTGCAGCCGCCTTGTCGCACAGCCTATGCTGCGTTGCAACATGAAGCGGCGCATCGCTGCCTTGTGGGTTACGGGACCCGCCAGCCAAGCCCTTCAATCGGGCATGCCGGCGAGCCGCAAGCCCTGATGGAGCCGCTCGAGATCCTCCTGCCGGCGGAGGCCCACAACCTTGCCGCTGAGCCCGGCCAGACGCATCTGCGGATGCAGACGCAAGATGTCCGCCATGATCCGTCTTGCCTCGTCGAGGCGGCCAGCCAGGGCATTGACGGCGGCGGCAACGCGTTGGCTGGCGATCTCGCCGGGTTGGTTGGCCAGCGCCCGGTTGGCCCAGGGCAGAGCCTCATCGACTCTCTTCAGATGCAACAGAGCCGCTGCCATCCCGCGTTCTGGCCCGCAATTGTCCGGGTCGAACGGGTTCAGGCGCAGGGCGTGAGCGAGCTGTTCGAGAGCGGACTGATGCTGCCCCACGAGCACGCTCGCCCAACCCCGACACTGCCAGCCGAAGGCCAGGTTCGGGTTGACCGCGAGGCCGCGATCTATCATGGCAACACCAGCCTCGAGATCATCGCAGACCCAGCCGAGCGCGTAGCCCGCTGCGCAAAGTGCCAGCGCGTCATCGCCTCCGATTGCGGACACAATGGAGGCCAGCCGGCGGACCTCTCCCTCTTCCGTTTGCGCATCCGCCATCCAGCCCTTGTTCCGGCGCACGGCCGAGGCGAAGCAGATCAGTCCGCAGGGCGTCGCGAAGCCCGGGTCGAGCTCGATCGCGCGGTAAAACAGCCGCGTGCCCCCTTCCACCGCCTCCCGGGTTTTCAACCGCGACAGGGCGAGGCCACGAAGATAGCAATCATAGGCGTTCAGGTTTGCGACGTGCTTGCGGCGGGCACGCTCGATCTCTGCCTTGTCGAGCGAGGGTGCGATGGCGCCCACGACACAGGTGGTGAGACGGTCCTGCAGCTCGAAGACATCCGCCAGCGCGCTGTCGAACCGGTCGGCCCAGAGATGCGCTCCGGTCGTGCACTCGACGAGCTGCCCGGCGATGCGCACTTGCCCGCCGGCCTGGCGTACGCTGCCCTCGAGGAGATAGCGCACGCCGAGCTCGCGGCCGATCTGCCTGACGTCGACCGACTTCCCCTTGTAGGCGAAGCTTGAATTGCGGGCGATGACCAGCAACGACTTGAAGCGCGACAGGGCGGTGATGATTTCCTCGGCGAGGCCATCGGCGAAGTAGTCCTGGCCGGGATCGCCGGTCATGTTCTGGAGCGGCAACACGGCGATCGAAGGGCGGTCGGGCGCCGAGGCGGTCACGTCAAGGGCGGCCAGTCTTGCCGCGAAGGCATCGGCGTCAAGTTTCCAGTCGTGCCGTGCAAAGCCCGGCCGATGGCGCACGACCATTTCGGTCAGCAGTGCCAGGTTGTGGTCGGACGGCACCTGCACGCCCGAAGCCCACCGGCTGACCACCGACTTGTCGACTCCCAGGGACTGCGCCAGGCGGCCGCGGCTCAGGTTCAAGGCCGCGAGCACCAGCCCGAGATTTTGCGCGAAATCGCCGGTCGCCATGCGCCTTTGTGCGCCCATTGCCCGGCGCCCGCAACGGCCCGCAACCCCCTCGCCCGCCGACGCAACTGCCGATGGCCCCGCCCCGGTGCGACAAGCGCTTCGGGGAGAGAGACGACGATGCGAACTGTCGCCCTTGCCTTTGCAATCCTGTCGAGCCTTGCCGGCACGTTCGCCGGTTGCGCGACGGCACATGCACACGACTGGTATCCGGTCGAATGCTGCGCGCAGCAGGATTGCGTGCCGGCAAGGGCCGTCGATACCGACGGACGTGGCGGCGACTTGACCGTGGTCGTCGGCGACCTGCGGATCCTGGTCCCGGCGGGCTTCCCCGTGAGAGCATCTCCCGACAGCCGGGTCCATGTCTGCTTTCGCACGTTTGCAGGCGACATGGACGGGAGCCCCGTCCTGACGCCGATCTGCCTCTTCCTGCCGCCTCAGAGCTGATGGCGAATTGCTCGCCATCACCGAAGCCGGGACTTCTGGATGATGTTTTGCGAGCGACCGATCACTTATAATTCACCCCTCATCGACGCACCGCCAGCATCCTGCGGGCGGCACCCGGCGAGGAGGGCAGCATGCTGTTTCCCGATTTCGCGCGACCGCTGATGAGCGGAATCAACGTCAAGACGCCGATCGCTCTGACCGGCGGCAAGGTGTACCGGCTGACCCTTTATCCCGAGCTGGGGCGCGATGATCGCAGCGTGCTGGTGGTCGGCATGACCTTGCAGTTCCAGTTCGAAGAGGCGGACAACGGCCTGAAATGGTTCCTCAGCGAACAGAGGAAATTCGTCGACAATGCCGTCAAGGCCATCAAGTCCGTGTGGGACGACAGGTGGCGGATCACCACAGGCAGCACGGCCCCGCACCGGCGGCTGCGCGATGTCGGGGTGCTGTTTGCGCTCAAGACCCATATCGACGGCTGGCACTCGGACGACGATTTCGAGATCACCGTCAAGAAGGTTCCCACAGGCACGCCGGACTCGGCCGAGGTCCGGTATCGGCTGGGCAATGCCGATATGATGAACAGCGCCAACGACGCCAGGAACCGGGGCGGTCCCACGAAGCAACGGGCCGTTGTTCACGAGTTCGGCCACATGCTGGGTCTCAATGATGAGTACGATACGAACCCGGATTTTTTCGACAACCTGCGCCACACGCCGAACCGGAGCTGGCTCAGCGACACAGAGAGCGTGATGAACGCCGGCGAGCGCGTGCGGGCGCGCCACTACGTGCCGTTCGCCACCTGGCTGACGCAGCAGCTCGCCACGGTGGCGAAGCTGACCACCAGCGACGTCACCTACAGGGTCGACGGCGTGTGGGACGCCACCAACGCGCGGCTGTAACCGGCGCCTACCAGGCGCCCAGCAGGACGAGGCCGCCGGTCGCGGCGATCACCAGCACCGTGCTCACAACGTCCCACCAGCCCGGTCCTGAGCTGCCACCATCGTTGCAGGCGCTGCCGTCATAGGAGTAGCCCCGCACGACGCGGTCGGGGCCGACCTTGAAGGTCATGCGACAACGCGGCGTCTCGGCGTTCATGCTGGCGGCCTTGCCGGCCTTCACCCATGTCAGATAGCGCGCGCCGCTGTCATCGTTGTCCAGCCGATACGTGGCGTCGGGCGGCCCCAGCCTGTCGACAAGCGCCTCTTCGGTCAGCCCGACCCTGGCCTGCATGGTGCGCTCGAACTCGCCGGCATCCCCACAGCCGGCCAACAGCGAAGCCGTTACCAGGGCCGCTGCCATTTGCCTGAACAGTCGCGGCACGGATTTCTCCCCGATCAAGTGGTGGCGTACGCGGTCAGGTGCACAGGCTTGCCGCCGGCAACCAAGGCGGCGCCGGCGAGTCCCTGTCCGGTGAGCCTGAGGTCATCCCCAAGCCCCACGGCGCGATGGCGCGTGATCCGGCAGCGAGCCAGGGCCGACAGAAGCGCCGTGCCATCGGGTGCGTGAGGCGGTGCAGGCCCGCAAAGTGCATGGTCCAGCGCATCGAGGGCATAGCCCCGTATGATCTTGGGCAGCAGACGCGCCAACAGGTCAGGTGCGCCGAAGATCTCCAGACCTGCCAGACGGCCGTTCACATGGAAGATCGCGCCCACTTGCCGGTCGGCCGATCGGAAGCTCTGCACAAATTCCTGGAGCTCCGCCGCATGCCGGTCATAAAGCGCGCCCGCGGCCCAAGTCTGAGAGGAGGCATCCAGCCGCACGGACTTCGCCGCGATGCTGCTCCACACCGCGTACTGGTCCGCATGACGGTGCCCGCGCCGGCGCAGATTCGCCGATACCGATTCGACGTTGGCCCGCCGCAGGCTGGCGTAGATCACCCGGTCGGAGGACGTAAAGCGGCGGGAGCTCCAGGCCCAGCGGCCCTGCTCGATGCAGGACACCGGGATCTCCAGCGACGCGCGGCCGGGCGCCAGGATGCTGAGATTCAGGATCCGGTTCTGCCGCGCACCGATCAGTTCCTCGCCGTCGATCATCAGGACCGGCGCATTGCCATGATTGAGGAACAGCAGGCGCGGTACGTCGCCCTGCTCGGAGACTTCCGTCACCTCCGCCAGCCCCCTTCCCAGTGCCTCGTCCAGGGTCAGCTTCCCGCTGGGCGCTTCATCGCCAGCCAGAACGGGAACGATGCAAAGGTTTCGATGACCCTGCGCCGGTGCAGGGGAGAGTGCGGACAGGAACGTCGTGAGATCGCGCCGGGTCATGATTCCGGGAACATGACGGCAAGGGGTGTCAGTTTCGGACGCGGCCCGCCTGTGGTATTTGTCCGATCAAGGGGGAGTTGGGGGATGCGTTACGCCAATACCGACCAGGTGCTGCAGCTGGCCCTGGAGATGCAGGGCTCGCGGCTCGGTCTCAGCCTAGGGGACATCGAGAGCAGGTTCCGGGTCAGCCGCAGCACGGCGCGGCGTATGCGCGATGCCGTGGCCCGCAATTTCCCGCAGATCGAGCAGATGGTGGATGACGAACAACGGCCGCGCTGGCGCATCCCGGTGCCGGGCACCGTGACGCCGGGCGCGATCGACGCCGAGGAGATCGCCGATCTGGAAGCGACGGCGCGGCTGCTGCGACAACACAACCTGAAGCGGCGGGCGGCATCGCTCGATGCGCTCGCCGCAAAGCTGCGCGCGGCACTGCCGGCCAAAACCCAGCGCCAGCTCGAGCCAGACGTGGAGGCGCTGCTGGAGGCCGAGGGTCTGGCGATGCGCCCGGGACCACGCCCCGCGATCCGGCCGGAGTTCATCGACTCCATCCGCCAGGCGATCAAGCAGACGCGCATGATATATCTGGCCTACAAGAGCCGGCACTCGGGCCGCGCCTCGGGCCGCCATCTCGAACCCTACGGCTTCCTGTTCGGCAATCGCCACTATCTCGTCGGCATGGCGCCGGACCGCCATCCGGGGGAGGCACGGCTGTTTGCGCTGTCCAGCATCCGCAAGGTCACGGTGCTCGACAAGCCGTTCCGGCGCGATCCTGCATTCTCCCTGGAAGAATTCGCGCAGCGCGCCTTCGGCGTCTTCCAGGAGGAACCCAGGGACGTCGCCTGGCATTTCGCGCCCGAGCTCGCGCCGGCCGCGCTGGAATACATCTTCCACCCCACGCAGCAATTCGAGAAGCAGCGGGACGGCTCACTGATCGTGCGCTTCCGCGCCGGCGGGCTCATGGAGATGTGCTGGCACCTCTACACCTGGGGCGAGGGCGTCACCGTGCTGGAACCGCCCGAGCTGAAGCGCATGATGAGGGGCGCCGCCCGTCACCGCGGCTTCCGCGTCGGGCCCGACGAAGCTTGATCGAATATAGTCCATTGGAGTAGTATGCCGTGGCTCGACCGGTTTCCGTTACGGTGGTCGAAACGCCGGAGTTCCTGGCAGCCACCCACAAGCTGATGGATGAAGCGGAACGGATGCTGCTGGTGGATTATCTCGCCAGTAACCCCACGGCAGGTGACCTCATCGCCGGAACGGGCGGCGTTCGAAAGCTGCGCTGGGCGTTGGAGGGCCGCGGCAAGCGTGGTGGCGCACGGGTAATCTACTTCTATCATAACGCCGACATGCCGCTATTTGCCCTGACCGCCTACGCCAAAAACCAACGCGCCAATCTGAGCGAAAGGGACCGCAACGATTTTAGACGCCTCACCGCCGTGCTGGTCGAGGCGTTCAGAAGGAGAAAGAAATGAGCAAGGTGGCGGATAGTATCCGGCGGGGTTTGGAAGAGGCCGTCTCCTATGCCGAGCGTCGCGCCGATACGAAGGCATACCGTGTTCACATTCCGGAAGCCATCGACGTAAAGGCTATCCGGGCGAGGCTGCGCATGACCCAGGAGGAATTCGCCAGCCGCTTCGGCTTCAGCGTCAATACCCTGCGCCACTGGGAACAGGGATTGCGCCAGCCCGAGGGACCGACCCGCGCCTACCTGTTGGTCATCGACCGCGCACCCAAGGCCGTGCAGAAGGCTCTGCAGGCGACGTAGCAATCACATCGCCTTTACTGCCCGCGCTCCCAGCATCATGCGCTGATGCGGCGCGCTCTGGCAGCCTTGCGCCATTTCCGCAGCACCTTGCCGATCCTGGCATCGTCGCGGGCCGCGTTTGGCCGGATGCGGGACATCACCAGCGCCACAAACAGGATCGGGCCGAAGGCATACGCCCACGGCGCGCGCTCTGGCAGCCAGCCGATGGACTGGACCGCCCAGATCAACAACACGCCCGTCAGCGCCGTCGGCAGTACCGGCAGCAGGAAGGCCGTGATGCGCCGGTTCCGTTCTTCGAGAAGCACCTGATACTGAGACTCAAGGCCATCAAGTTGGCGCGCGTTTTCGAGCGCCACCAGCGCCTGCTCGGTGGCGGCCGAGAGGCCCTGATACGGGATCAGATCCTTCATTTCAGTTCCTCGCCCCGCGCAATTGGCCTCAAGGAAGTGCCTATGGATACCACCGGGAATCCGGATTGGCGGGATTTCTGCGAGGCACTGCCGCTACACTCCTCAGCGATTTCGCTGAAGGAGAAGGCGTATGCAGACGAGATCCGGCGGGTGCCTGTGCGGGGCGGTGCGCTACGAATGCGGCGGCGAGCCGCAGTTTTCCCTGCAATGCCATTGTCGCGACTGCCAGCGCCAGAGTGGCGCGCCACACGTGGCAGCCGTGCGCATGCCGGCGGCGGCGTTCCGTGTCGTGCGCGGCTCGCCCAAGCGTTACGTGGCGAAGTCCGACGCCGGCAACGACATCACGCGCGTGTTCTGCGGCGACTGCGGCACACCGCTCTACGTGCAGGTGTCGACCCGGCCAGACATCGTCGGCGTGCGGGTCTGCACCTTCGATGATGCGAGCTGGTTCCGGCCTGACGCCAACATCTTCGTCAAGAGCGCGCAGCCCTGGGACCACATGGACCCGGACGTACCGGCCTTCGCCACCTATCCGCAGGGAAAGGCGTATTGAACGGCCAGCCTTCATGGTGAGCCTGTCGAACCATGAAGGCGTCACAGGGCCGGTGGTGCGAGCCGCTTCATGGTTCGACAGGCTCACCATGAAGCTATTCTTTCACCACGAAGCTGTTCTCGACGGGCCGAGGCGTTTGCCTTCCGTCACTCGCGCTCGGCCGGTGAGGTCGTCCAGCGTGCGCAGCTCGCAACGCGGCGCCATCCAGCCGACATGCAGCAGCACCTCGACGAAGACTGCGTGTCCGGGCTGGACGTCGAAGGGATGTTGCACGCCGTCGGTACCGCAGGTGATGCGGTGCGGACCGGGCGGCACGTCGAGCCTGACGTAGTCGTAACGGCGCAGCGAACCCACGGGCTGGCCGTCGTACTGCACCGGTGCACCCGCCAGCACCACCGCATCCAGGCCGCGGATCACGTAGACGACGCCGGCGCCCGCCCTGGGCTCGAAAGCGTGAGAGGTGCTGTCGGTCGTCGCAGGCGCACAGGCCGCCAGCGTTGCGACGAGCGCGGCCAGCATGACGCTACGGAAGCAGCGCGCGGACATCTTCAAGCATCTCCGGCGCATCGAACGGCACGATGAGCAGCGCATCATCAAAGCCGATGTCCTGCAGCCGGCGCAAGCGGTCGCGTGCGTTCGTCTTGTCGCAAACCAGCGTCACCTTCGCGCGCTCAGCCAGCGGATGCGCCGGCGGGTCTGGCCGCAGGTCGGTAAAAATATTGGCAAGAAGCGCGCGCTTCCCGCCAGCCTTGCGAAACATGTCCAGCCCGATGGGCAATTCGTCCATGCCCGCATAGATCGCCGACGCGATCCAGCCATGGCAGTGCATGGCCGCGAGATCGATCCAGCGCTGGCTGCGCCAGGCGCCAAGAAAAACCGGCGGGCCGCCTTCGGTGCCAGGCCAGACGCTGAGCGCCGGGCCATACACGGGCTTGCCCGCCCAGACGCGGCGCATCACCGCCAGCGACTCCGGCAGGGTCTTGAAACGGCGCGCGTAGTCCGCCTGCACCGCGTCGAAATCGTGCTGCGTCGAGCCGCTGCCCACGCCGAAGCGAAAGCGCCCGCCGGACAGCAGGTGCAGCGTCTGCGCGCGATGCGCCAGCTCGACAGGATGGCGCAATGGCACCTGCATCACGCAGGTGCCGAGCTCCATGCGCTGGGTCACGCCGGCCAGGATCGAGAGCACCATCAGCGGATCGAGCATGGCCTGGCCACGCGCGAAGGCATCGACGATCCAGCAGCCGGCGAAACCCAGGCGCTCGACGCGCCGGCCGAAATCAATCACGCGCTCGACCACGGCCTTGGGGCCGCTTTCTCGCGGCGCGCCGGGGATGATGACAATGCCGATCTGCATGATGGCTCCCATGGTGCGAAGGCTGCAATGCGATGACTTCTGATCCCTGACCCCAAAAAAGTCCGACACCCGGCGTCGGATTGGCGAGGCCTCCTTCGTCCTCGAGGCATAAACCGGCACTTCCGCCAGAAGGAGAAATGATATGCCAGCCACCGTACGCTTGCACCGCGTTCTGGCAACCAGCCCGCAGAAAGTCTATCGCGCGTTCGTTGAAGCGGATGCGCTTGCCAAATGGCTTCCACCCAATGGTTTTGCCTGCACGGTTCATCACCTGGAGCCGAAGGTCGGCGGCACGCACAGAATGTCGTTCAGAAACTTCACAACGGGTAACAGCCACGCGTTCGGCGGCGAATATGTCGAGCTCGTCCCGGGCGAGCGCCTGCGCTACACGGACAGGTTCGACGATTCCAACCTGCCCGGCGAAATGCAGGTGACGGTGACATTAAAGAAGGTATCGGTCGGCACCGAGATCGAGATCACGCAGGCCGGTATCCCGGACGCGATTCCACCGGAGGCTTGTTATCTCGGCTGGCAGGAGTCGCTGCGAAACCTGGCAAGGCTCGTCGAACCCGAGATCAATCAATAACAGCACCACCCGTGACGGTCCCGTGGTGTTGATGGCGTGAAGTGCCTTACTCGTGAAACGCCGCGCGCACGCCACTCGACAACGCGGCGGACAACTCGCACCGAGGCGCGACAAGCGCGTGCTTGTCGCCAGGCAGCAAGCGACGAAGCTGGCGCGCCCCTTTCACCATCTTTTCAAGGAATGACCCGACGGCGGTCGTGTCTATCGCGGGTCTGACAACGGGTCGGCTGCCTTGCGGACGATCCGTCACCCGCGTTCCGATCTGCCGCCCTGCCCGGGACGGCGCCCGATTTCGCGTCACCAACTTGCAACTGCGAACCGTTCGATCACGACGCCTTTCTGGCGCAGATGAAGGGGCTGGCCAGAGGACCCGTCTATGCCGAGATCGATCCCAATCTCGTGCCGCTCAGCGCGCCGCTGATGGACTCGAAGTTCTGCCAGGACCAGTTCAACGTCCACGGCGCGCGCGACTCTTTCCGCGAAATGGTGAAGCAGGGTCCGGGCCTGCACATCTGCATCACCCAGCCGGCAGCGCGAGGCAACACGCCCTGCGACCTGCACATTGACGAGGTCCAGCAGGGACAGGTCTGCACGCAGGGCTACTGCGTTCCGCTGCTCAACGGCCAGACCATCGAGCATCTGCGCACCGTCGGACCATGGCTCGCCGTGCAACCCGTGAACTGGGTGCGCGAACGCCTCGGCCTGCCGCCGCTGAAGCCCTGATGCAGGGCATCAGCACGTCGGGCCTCGTGCCATGTAGCGGACCAGGTCTCTGGCTAGCTAAACAACCCCGTCTCGACGACCACGTTGTTGAAGGCCAGGAACTCGACGCCGAGGACGATGTCGGTGTCGTCCGTGGCGATCTCGGTGACCAGAATCCGGTCACCCTGCGCGGTGATCTCGAAGTCGGCCTGCGCACCGCCGAACGCCGCGGTGTCGCTGCCGGCACCACCGTCGATCCGATCGCTGCCGCGACCGCCCCGGAGGAAGTCATCGCCCGCGCCGCCGGACAGCCGGTCGTCGCCGCCTTGTGCGGTGACCTCCATGAAGCTTCCATCGCCATGAAGGATGTCATTCCCGCCGCCGCCAGAAAGCCGGTCGTCGCCACCCTGTGCATTGCCGAACATGAAATGTGCATCGCCGAACAGCGTATCGTTGCCATCGCCGCCGTCGAGCCGGTCATCGCCGCCCCGGGCGTTGTCGAGCATGAGTTCTCCATCGCCGCCCAACTGATCGTTGCCGTCGCCGCCGCGAAGCCGGTCGTCGCCGCCGTACGCATCGCCCTGCATGAGGCGCGCATCGCCCAGGAGCTGGTCATGACCGGCGCCCCCCTCCAGCCGGTCGTCCCCACCCTGCGCATTGGCGGACATGGTCCGTCCGTCGCCGAACAGCGTGTCATCCCCGCCGCCGCCGGAAAGGCGATCTTCGCCTGCCGGGGCGGCGTCCAGCACGAAGTTGGCATCGCCCACGAGCGTGTCATTTCCGTCGTCGCCGAAGAGCCGGTCATCGCCTGCCGGCGTGGAGTCGCGCATGGCAATGGCATCGCCGATGACACTGTCATCGCCTGCGCCGCCACTGATCAGATCATCGCCGCCGCGTGAATTCCCCAACAGATTATTGGCATCGCCGATCAGGAAATCATTGCCGCCATCGCCGGACAGCCGATCGTCGCCCCCAGCGGCATTGTCGAACATGAAGCCGCCGGCATCGCCCACCAGGAAATCGCCGCCTTCACCGCCCTCCAGCCGGTCGTCGCCGCCGCGGGAACTGTCGAACATGCCTCCCTCGACATCGCCGATCAGTTGATCGGCCCCGCTTCCACCCAAGAGCTGGTCGTTGCCGCCGCGGGCGTTGTCCCGCATGTCGCCACCGGGCTCGAATGAAAGAAACCCGACATCGCCGACCAGGAGATCGTTTCCTGCGAGGCCGAAGATGCGATCGCTGCCGCCGCGATTGGTCCCGCTCAGGACTCCCCGAAGGTCTCCGACAATCCTGTCGAGTTCGTCAGTTCCGATCAGCGTGTTGTTGTTGAGGTCGCCGATGATGTCAGCCATGGGATCGCCTCCCACGAATTTCCTACAGGCGAGCCTCAAGCGCCGACGTTGCCCGCGCGAGCGACCTTTTCGTGTCAAATGGCTTTGACGTATCGCCGGACCCTTCGCTCTCCCGGTCGTCGGGCAGCGGTGTTCTCTTGCAGTCGAGCGGCCTTCCGGCACTATTTCCGGAAACACGGAGTTCTCAGGATGATCGGCCGAGCAAAACCCTCCCTCGCGAATCACAAGGCGCAAACAGAACGCCGAGGTTTCGTGCGCGTCGAGGTCAACGTCCGCAAGGAAGATGCGGGGCTGGTCCGGCAGGTCGCCGCGGCCCTGTCCGATCCCGCGCGCCAGGCTGAGGCGCGCCAGTTGCTTCGGCGGCGCTTTGCCCAGTCGCCCCCCGTGAGCCGGAAGGCGCTCCTCGCATCCGCGCCACTCGACGGGATCGACCTTGATCGCAGTCGTGATCCCGGACGAGACGTCGATCTGTGAGTTACCTGATCGACACGACCATCATTGCCGAGGTCCGCAAGGGCAGTCGTTGCGATGCAAACGTCACCAGGTGGTACGCAGCGATTGCCGACAACGATCCGTTTCTGAGCACGCTTGTGCTTGGAGAGATACGGAAGGGAGTCGAACTTGCGCGGCCACGGGATTCGGGAAAGGCGGCGGCGCTCGAGCGTTGGAGCATCGGCGAGTCCGGACAGCGCCGCGCGTCGGCGGCGAATACGTCACCAGCCCGTCTATCGTCGGGCGCCGCTAAGGCATGATGGGCGCTTTGGTCGGATCAAGCTTTGGCAGTTCAGTTCCCTTGGTCCATTCGACCAGATAGTCGCGGTAGCGAGGATCGCCGGCAAACACGAGTGCCTGCTTGTCGGGCGTCAGCCCGTGGTAATACATGGCGCCGCCGGTGAAGTTCCCCGGTGGAAGGTTGCGGGCGACCCAGGCGGCGGCTGCATCATCGTGGTCGGTCATCGCGTCGATCTTGATCGATTCGCCACTGATGGTGTGTTTGAAGGCGAAGCGACCCGCAGGAAAGGTTTGAACGATCGCGCCCTTGTGGGCAGCCAGCCATTTTGCCCAGACATCCGGATCCTTCGTCGGCGTTCCACGATCAATGAGACCGTATACGTCGTAGGCTTTGGGTGCGCAGCAGACGTCGCAATTGAAGATCTTCTGCAGGTAGTACATGACGTCAGGATCCTTTCCGACGACGCATGCGCGAAGATCGACGCGCTTGAGCCCCAGCGCTTGCATTTTCAGCAACTGCTCTTTCAGGGTCTTCCATTCGCCCGCTCCCGACGCCTTCTTGTCGAGGTTCAGGTAGCCGAGCATCTCCTTGTCGCCGGTTCTTCCCTCCAGTGCGCTCACCAAAAGGCGCATCGCAGCGACATTGAAACCCACATTCGGCCCTATCTTGATGAAGAGGCCGGCATCATTGCCATGCATGACCACAACAAGACTGCCGCCGGCTTGGACGTTCTTCAGAATCGCCCTGACGAGCGTGCTCAGGTACCAATCGGCAAGCTCGCCAATCTTGTCGATGATGACAAACTCGCCGGATGCCTTGGGGATGGGCTCCTTTGGAAATCGTGTGAAGTAAGGCACAGCCGCGGGATGTGCTTTTGCGTTGATCAAGGCAACGGCCATACCTCGGCCTCCCCGTTCAAGCATGTACTCACTCAATCTATAGTGCTGGCAGCCTTGAAACAAGGAGAGACAGCGCCACCGTGCTGGTGAACGGGAATTGCTACGTTAGGAATGGAAGGAACCAAGTCGAGATAAAAAACTCTTATAGAAGTGATAAAGCAAATTGATGGACCTTTAAGCGCCTGGACGTTTGGATGCTGTGCGAACGGCGCTGCGGCAACCGCTTCCAGACGCTCGATCAACGCCAGTCTGGACTTCATGGACAGATCGTGACGAATCTAGGCGATGAAGCTCGTATCAAGAATCACATCGTCGAATTGTAGGAATTCAATTCCGGTCAGTAGGTCGGTTTCGGCATTAACGATGTCGACTACCGTAAGCTGCTCGCCTTGTCTCGTGATAGCAAATTCGGATTGGGTCCGATTTGCGTAGAGGGCCGTATCCACGCCCGTGCCCCCGTCGAGCAAGTCTTCACCGGCGACGTCAATGATGCGGTCGTTCCCAGGACCCCCTTCGAATCGGTCACTTCCGGCAAAATCGAGCAGATTGTCGTCACCGGCGCCACCGATGAGCCGGTCATCACCAGTATCGCTCTCAAGCGAGTCGTTACCGGACCCGCCATCGCTCCAGTCGTCGCCAGCGCCGCTGACCAGCCTGTCGTTGCCCGCGCCGCCTTCGAGGCGGTCATTACCGCCCTGAGAACCGGCACTGGTGGCTTCAGCGTCGCCAACGAGCAGATCATTGCCGTCCCCACCGACAAGCAGATCAGCGCCGCCGACGTTGTCGCCGAACATGTCTATGGCATCACCTCTAAGCAGGTCGTCACCGCCGCCCCCGAAGAGCTGATCGTCGCCACCGACTGCATTGTCTATCATGAGGCCGCCATCGCCCACGATACTGTCATTGCCAAATCCGCCCTCCAGGCGGTCGTCGCCGCCCACGGTACTGCCGGACATCTCCTCAGCGTCACCGTACATGACATCGTCACCGCCCCCGCCGGAAAGCCGGTCGTCGCCGCCCACTGAGTTCTGGAAGATTACCCGGCCATCGCCGAAGATGGTGTCATTGTCTTCACCACCCGTGAGCCGATCATCGCCACCTATGGCACTATCGCTCATTTCGAAACCGTCGCCCGTCAGCACGTCGACTCCATTGCTGCCATCGAGGACGTCATCGCCGCCCAGCCCAGACATTGACTGCGCATCGCCCAAAAGAATGTCGTTGCCATTCCGGCCGTTAACATTGTCATTTCCCCCTTGGGCGCCAACGAACAGGACGGATACGTCGCCAGACAGGAAATCGTCGCCTTCGTTTCCATCCAGGCGATCGTTCCCGCCGCGGGCGTTCTCGAAAATCGTGATGCCGTCGCCGAAGATCGTGTCGTTGCCATCTCCCCCCTCGAGACGGTCGGCGCCGCCCTGCGCGGTGCCGAAGATTTGGAAACCGGCATCCCCCAGGATTGTGTCAGCCCCATCTCCCCCGACAATGCGGTCGTCGCCGCCCAGGGTGGCGCCGGCCATGTCACCGTCAGTATCTCCGAAAAGAGTATCGGCTCCGGCCAGACCGAGTACGCGGTCGTCATCTCGTCCGCCGACGATGCGATCGTCGCCACCTTCACCGCTCAGCAGGTCCTTGCCGTCGTTTCCGAAGATGCGGTCGTTGCCTAAGCCGCCCAACACCACGTCGTCACCCGGCAGTGCCCATAGCTCGTCGTTACCAGGACCGCCGTCGATGAAATCGTTGCCGAATCCGCCATCGATGAAATCGCGACCTTCCAGACCGAAGAGTCTGTCATCGCCAAGCAATCCCAGGATCTGGTCGTCCTCGGTCGTGCCGGCAAGTGCGTCGTTGCCAGCAGTTCCAGTGATGAGCGCCATCGTCGCCTCCCAGGCAGAGGGCGCCGGCAGTAGCGGCCACTACTGCTTTCTCTTTCGCGGTCGGTTGTCGTTCACGCCCGGTATATCATCCGGGAAAAGCCAGCAAGATTGCCGCTACTTCGGCACGTCTGCGGTTTCGAGTTCATTAGGCATCGGTGGCCAGTGAATGGCCGGCTTCCCCGGAATCTCGGATTCCATTCGGCCACAAGCACGGCGATTAAAATCATTCGCCAAACATTCAGTGTGGGCCTTCTACCTGACTTTACCCTTACTACAGGGTGCCGTGTGGCTTGAGCCGCGGCCCGTCGCTCAGTGGCGTACACCGAGTTCACCACCGACGGGATGGCGCGGCATCCGTCATACCGCGGTATCCGGGAAGACAAGCCTGCCTCTGCCGCCCAGCAGGAACGACCTGCCGCGCTTCCACGGTCGCAGCGCCGTCGCTAGGGCCGGCTTCGTGGCACTACAGCGCGATCGAACCGGTGGCCAGCAGGGCCCAATCGCTGCCCAGCACCTGCCGCTGACCTTGCTGTTGCCGCTGCCGCCGTGCCATGCCCGCGCCATGGCAAAGCCCAGTAGGCCAGCCTATCGACCGACCATGATGCAGCGCCGTCACGTCGAGTGGCTGGCACCGTTGGGCGGGTCAGCGGCGGCCATTGCCATGTCAATGCGCATGTCGCCCGGAACGGTGCGGCGCATCTTCGGGCGGCAGTTCGCCGCTGCCATGGCGGCCAGCAGGCCGTGGAGCTACGCCGCCGCTCCACGTTGTGACGCTGCGGGCCGGGCACAGCCCTGTTGCGGGCCGGATTCTGGGCCGCACAGACGCAAACAACCATGGCAAGCCAACTGTTGTTACATTAACCGCAACGCTTCCCGTAATCTGCTTCAATGCAAGGCAATCTTCGCGTCACGGAATTACAATTTTGGCGGACTGTATTTCAACTGTTAGGACAACGAGGAAACGTGTCCCGAGTGCGGGTCCGAACATGCGAAGCTCAGCGAGGGTCTATTTAATCTCGCCGGGGAAGCCGTCCGCGTTCTCAGCGCCCCAGATGTTACGCACGCCATGCTCTTGGCGATTCGGAACGTTGCCGATCAGTTTAGCTCTGGGAAAGTCGATGCCACCGCTGCCGTAAGCCAGATAGCCGAGATCAACCCTAGAGCCGGCAAGATAGTCGGCAAGGCAAAGCGTGCCGGACCTACGGCGTTGGCCCTCACTATCAGCATCTTCGCATTGACCGCGACCTCTACTACGGCGAAGCACAACTCCGCGAAGCGAAGGAGCAGGTGAGACTGCAAACAGAAGCCAATGCTGACGACAGACTCAGCAAAATTTTCGAGTTGCTCAAGGACTGGCGTTTCAAGCTGGAAAACCCCGAGAAGCCAAAGAACCCAGGCAACCCGGAGCAACCGAAGTCAAAGAGCTCTGAGGATCAAGACAATCTGTCCGCCAATCCGAAAGTCCCCAAAACTGAAGTCGAGGCAAGCCGCAGAACTAAGCCTTCCCACTAGACCTTGCCCCTGTGAGACAAGGGACAGCCCCTGGCCAAAGCTGTCTCACAAAAATTCCTTTTGAGACGGTGCGTCTCATAAAGTCCTAGACCTCATTGGGGATTGCGGGGCTTCATGATCGTTGGATTGCAGATGATCGGCCGCACGTCGTCAGGTACACGGGCGCGTAGGTAGTAACCAGCCTTCCTGTGTTGCAGGCGGGTATGCTTGGGTTCCCCCAAAATCTCCCCCATTGTGTACCTCGCCTGTGTACCTCTGGGAGAGAATTTACCCTGTAAGATCAGCTATTTGAAGCTATATCAGGTACTTAGGAAAATCTGGCGGTGGATGGCTAACTGCCATCCAACCGTCTCCGATTTGCCCGCTTGACTGGACAAGGCTGCCGCCTGGATTTTGTAACATCTCGCCGGAGTACCCTCTCTACTTGGCTCGCACCAACCCAGACCGGGGATTCCTGCGCAGCGCTTCAATCTTACGAGGGTAGTCTCAGTCGTCGACCGACCCCTGCACCTTCGCCTTAAAGACCCGTTTGCCGCCTCGAGGTTTAGATCGACGGTCTTGCCGGCAAACACAACGTCCGCGCATGGCGTCGTCGTTGCCGAGCATCTAAACGTCGCGGACGAGCCTCGCACCGTCGGCCGACCGGGCGCCGTGGGCGGCGCGCGCCCCGAAGCGTTGGCGTCCACCGAAACGCCGTATAGCGGCGAAGCCGATCGGTCCGCTGAACCTGGCCGATCGAGGTCGCCATGCTTTCATTCGCTGTACTAGTATTTGCGCGACCAGGCTTCCCGGCGCTTCAACGAGCACGGCATCCTGGTGAGTTCCCGACCTGAAAGGATCGACCTCATGACCCTCACCCTCGCGGATGCCAATCGCGTGATCGCCGGCGCCATCGAGAAGGCAGTCCAGATCGGCGCCAAGATGAATATCGCCGTGTGCGACGCTGGCGGACGCCTCCTCGCCTTTCAGCGCATGGATGGCGCCATGTGGGCTGGCTCCTTCGGCAGCCAAGGCAAGGCCATGGCGTCGGCCGCCTTCGGACGCCCGAGTGGCGATCTGACGCCACGTGCCGACCATCCGACCTTGCGCGGCATCGCCGCGGCCGAAGGAAACCACATGTTCTATGGCCAAGGCGCCGTGCCGATCTTCCGGCAAGGTGTCCTGATCGGTGCCTGCGGCGTTGGCGGCGGTAGCGCACAAGAAGACGAGGATTGCGCCCGCGCCGGGGTTGAAAGGCTTTGAGGCCTCCGACTAGCCTTCTCGGAAGCTTGCGACGAATGCTTCCTCGCCTGCAGCGAAATCAACGGGCATTGGTAGCCACCGTGCACCTCGCACCGATCGACGGTCCGAAAATGGCGAGGCTCAAAGGCTCTGGGGCGCCGCAGGGACCTTCGGCTCAAGGAGCAACGGCGGGCAGACGATCGCCATCACCGTGCGCGCGGCCTGGTTCATGACGTTTGCCGCGGCCAGCGGAAAGGTCACCTGGACCAGCATCCGAGAGAACACTCCGGAATTCAGGCGAGCTTTGACAGCACGCCGTCGCGGAAGCGATGCATGTTGTCGATCGTGCCCTGCAGGGTCTGCGCTTCGCCATAGCCGAACAGACGCACATCGACCGAGGTGACACCGAGGTCCTGAAGCCGCCTGATATCCCCGACCCAGTCGGAGTCGCCGCCAGTGAACAGTTCGGCTTCGCCCTCGATGCTCCCCCGTGGACGCATGCCTGGGCCGGAGAGGACCCGATAGGCCAGTGTGATCTCTTTCGGATCGCGGCCGCCGTGCTTGCAGAACCCGCGGAAGCGTTCCAGCCCCTGCCTGAAGGTCGAGACCGTGTTCATCGGATGCTGTGGGTTTGTGCCGACCGGATACCAGCCGTGGGCATAGCGGACAGTGCGACGGAGCGCCGGCGCACTTTCCCCGCCCACCCAGATCGGAATCGGCTTCTGCACCGGTTTGGGCGTGAAGACCACATCGTCAAAGCTCACATATTTGCCGTCGAATTTCGGCGCCTCGGCGGACCAGAGTTCCCGACACGCTGCTATCCATTCGTCGGTCACATTGCCGCGATCGTCGAACGGGGCGGCACCTATTGCCTCGAACTCTTCGCGGCACCAGCCGACGCCGATGCCCAGCGTCAGGCGGCCCTTGGAGAGGTAGTCGATGGTGGACAGCACCTTGGCGGTCAACACGGCCGGGCGGTGCGGCACCACCATGACCGAAAGGACAAAGCGAAGCTTTTTCGTCAGCCCGGCGACAAAGCCCGTGGTGGTCAGCTGCTCAAGCCACGCGGCAGAGGCGCCAGCCGGGAACTCGCCGGTCCCGGTATAGGGATACTTCGACTGCAGATTGCGTGGCACCATGATGTGGTCGCTGATCGTGATGTAGTCGAAACCCAGCACCTCCCCTTCCGTGACGATCCGGACCAGGCTATCCGGCTCAATCAGCGGACCTGTAGTGGGCACATTGAAACCGATCTGCATGACGTTCTCCTCCTCAAGGGCGAAAAGCCGGCGTCAGCACTCATACCGAAGCGGTACTCGCTCCAATGTTCAGGTTCGACGAACCCGCTCAGCGCGAACCTACCTTCCTGACAACGTGCTGAAATCGTGCGCCGTGCACATGGTCTCGAACGATGCTACGATTCGGAGCGACGCGCGATATGACCGAGGCAGCTGACATGTGCGCCACAACGCTGGGCGATCGCCGGGAGCGGGCCCTGGGGGCCGGCACGCCTCTATTCTACAGTACGCCGTTACAAATCGTACGCGGTGAGGGAGTCTATCTGTTTGACGCCGATGGTCGACGGTATGTCGACATGTACAACAACGTACCCTGCGTCGGACATGCTAACCCACATGTCGTGGAGGCAATGAGACGCCAACAGGCGACCTTGAACGTTCATAGCCGCTACCTGCATGAAGGCATCGTGGCGTTCGCCGAACGACTGGCGGCCCTGCATTGCCCCTCGATCGAATGCGTGCTGTTCAGCTGCTCCGGAACGGAAGCCAACGAGGCCGCGCTGCGGATGGCGCGCATGGCCACGGGCAAGCGCGGCATCATCTGCACAAACGCCACGTACCACGGCAACAGCGAAACCGTTTCGAAGCTCACGCGCCTGGAGGCCGACAGCACCATCTATCCTGACGTCCGCGCCATTCCGTTCCCCGAGAAACTGCGGCCGCTCCTGCCCGGCGCCAGCGACGCCGATCTGGTCGATGCCTATCTCGAACGGCTGCGGGCCGCGATCCTCAGCCTGGAGCAAAGCGGTGCTGGCTTCGCGGGCCTGATCGTGTGCTCGATTCTGGCAAACGAGGGCTTGCCCAACATCCCGGCCGGCTTCATGGCACGCGCAGCGGAAATCGTACGCGCCGCCGGTGGGCTGGTGATCGCCGACGAGGTGCAGGCAGGCTATTGCCGCACCGGCAAGTGGTGGGGCTACGAGGTTACGGGCTTCGCGCCGGACATTGCGGTCACCGGCAAACCCATGGGTAACGGGTTGCCACTGGCGGCGACAGCGGCAAGCAGGCGGATCATGGATGGCTTTCGCGCAAAGACGCGCTACTTCAACACCTTCGCGTCCAGCCCCCTGCAGGCGGCTGTCGGTATGGCGGTGCTCGATGTCATCGAGCGTGACGGGTTGCGCCACAACGCCGCCAACGTCGGCGGCGCGTTGAAGACGGCGCTTGTCGAACGGAAGCCGCGCTGTGCCGCCATTGCAGACGTGCGCGGTCATGGTCTTTTTGTTGGGGTCGAGATCGTCGAGCGCGATGACGGGATCACGCCTGACCGCGACGGCGCGATCACAATCGTCAATCGCCTCAAGGACCGGGGCTTTCTCACGAGCAATGCCGGTGCGCACAGCAATATCGTGAAAATCCGCCCGCCGCTGCCGTTTGCGCAGCAACACGCCGAGGCATTTCTCGAGGCCTTCGACGAGACGATGCGCGAGTTCAATGGATAGGCAACGGGCGCAGCGGCTCTTCATGCCCGCGGCGCAGGAGGCATTGCAGGCATTCGCTGTCGAGCCTGGCAGCCTCGACTTGGTGTCGGTTTCCGAGAACGCCACGTTCCGCGTGACGGACTGGCGCGACGATGTCGCCTACGTTCTACGCCTGCATCGACCCTGGTATCATACGCACGAGGAGTTGATTGCCGAAAGAACCTGGATTCGCGCTTTGAGCGCTGCCGGGATTGCGGTACCGACACCGTTCACGACGCGCAACGGTGCCGAATACGCGGCCGTGAAGATCCCGGAGATTGGTGAATCCCGCTACGCCGGCCTGGCTCGATGGACCGAGGGCACGCTGCTCGCCGACGTACTGTGTGAGGGAACCGACACGGGGGTGGTCGCGCGCTACTACGCTCGGCTGGGCACCATTGCGGCTACCATGCACCATCAATCCAGCACCTGGCGCCCCCCGGCAGGTTTTCGGCGGCATGCGCTGGACATTGATGGCCTGATGGGCCCGGCTCCGTTCTGGGGGCCTTTTTGGGAACACCGCTCACTGTCACCCGACCGGCAATCGCTGCTCCTCGAAGCGCGAGATCGAGTTCGCGGTGTATTGCAGGGCTACAACCGCTCGGCGGCAACGTATGGTCTCATTCACGCCGACCTGCATCCGCGCAATGTGATCTGCGATGGAGAGCAGCTCACGGTAATTGACTTCGACGATAGCGCTTTCGGATGGCACGCCTACGACATCGCTGTGGCTCTTCTGCCGTATCAGCACGCGGCGGACTTCGAAGCTATAGAAGAGTCCTTCTTCGCCGGATACGCAGCGCTTCGTCCGGTCACCGACGAACTGCGTTCACAAGTGCCGGTCTTCCGCATGATTCGGGGCATGGTGCAGATCGGCTGGTTTCACCAGCGGCCGGAACTGGCTTTACCAGCTACGTTTGACGTCATGGTCGAGGAAGTATGCGCGCAATGCACCGCGTTTCTGCGCGACGGCAGAGTACCCTGATCCCAGTGCTACGTGACCGATTGGCAATGACACCGGGGTGTCCCCTACTGGCTACATCAGACTACGTCCCCGAGTTCGTCGAGCAGCGCCTTGGCGTCTCTTAAGTCGGGCTGTCGAACCTTCAATGAAGGTGTCGTAGATGCGGTACGAGATTTACATTGCGTCATCGCGCCGGCCTTGGCCGAATGCCAGGGTGCGATAACGCCGGTGCCGGAGACGAGCCGGGAATGCCGATTGCCGCGAGCAAGAATATAGCGAGACGGAAGCCCGGGAAGGCAACCACCGCCAGGCCCACGCCAAAGCCATAACCACAACCCGGTCGATCGAGGCGCGGTCGATCAGCCGGCCACCTTCGAAGCCACAGACTTTCAGCGCACCCGGCTCCTCTGGCTTGCCCTCGGCAGTGTCATTGCCGCGTGTCACCATGATGACCGACCGGCCGGACGCGGTGGTGCGAATCTGATGCGCATAGATGCCAGTGTCGAGGGGCGCCTGCGGGATCGCCTCGCCGACAGCACCGTTCGCCGCCACGGCGTGTACCGTCAGGCTGCTCGGATTGTTGTAGGCAATCAGGACGTAGCGGCCGTCGCCGGAAACGCAGAGATGGATCGGCCGTGCTGGCAGCTTCAGTGACTCGCCCCGTAACGTCAGCGCACCCGATTCAGGATTAATGTCTAAAACACTGACAAAGGTGGTGGTTGCCGTGTTGGTCGGGACCGCCGTCGCTCGACACGACATAGAGCCAGCGACCAGCAGGGTGCTGCCACGCATATCGCACGTTGGCGGGCATCCCTACGGTGCCGCGCCGTGTCAGGGCCGCTGCCTCGACATCCAGGTCATACAACGTGAGCGCCGGTCCGACCGCAGCGTAGAAGACCGTCCTGAGTGCGTTCATCATGTTACGCTAGAGCAGTACCGCGCGATTGCGGCAAGGTACGAGGGCGCGCCGAAATCCGGCCACTGCATCGAATTCCTTTGGCCGTGTCGTAGACCGCAGCATCGCCTCGATTGTACCCGCCCGCCTCCCTGTCCCCATGTGTTACTCTGTAATCCAATCAGTCGAGATTGACGGGTCGCAACGTTCATTTAGCCTTGTTGCATTCGCAATGGGTGGTGGAACGCCATGAGCTTGGTAATGAGCTGGGACGAATGGGCGAAGCACGATGCGCTAGGGCTTGCGGCGCGCCTATGCAACGGTGAATTGACACCCGCCGAGCTCGCGGGACAGGCATCCGCCGCTATCTCCATGACGAACCCGGCATTGAGCGCGGTGGTCGAGGTGTTCGATGACGTCGTCGCCGAGCCCCTGAGGGACGGGATGAACCCCCGCGGGATCTTCGCTGGCGTTCCCTATCTGATGAAGGATCTCGGCCCGACACTCAAGGGCCGGCTGCAGGAAATGGGCTCGCCGCTGATGCGGGGCAACCGCGCAGTGGCTGACAGCTACCTCACTGGCCGCATCCGGCAGGCAGGGCTCAACATCATCGGCCGCACCACAACACCGGAATTCGGCTGCTGCAGCTCGGCCGAGAACCCTGCTGTCTACATCACGCGCAATCCCTGGGATACGGACTACACCACCTGTGGATCCTCCGCCGGCACCGGAGCCATGGTGGCTGCAGGCGTGCTGCCCATATCCCATGGCAGCGACGGCGGTGGCTCCATCCGCATTCCGGCCGGCGTCAACGGCAATATCGGACTGAAGCCGTCGCGCGGAGTCTTTTCGATGGCACCGTCAGCATCTGACCTGACGGGACTCGTCTCCACCCAGGGCTGCCATACTCGCACTGTTCGGGATACCGCGGCATTCTTCGATAGCTGTCGTGGCGGTGCACCAGGTGAGTTTATGCCGTACTGGATGCCTCCAGAGCCCTATCTCACCCTCATCCAGCGCGATCCAGCACCACTGCGCATCGCGCTGTCACACGAATGGGGTGACTACCGCGCAACCCCGCATATCGTAGCGGAGCTCACCCGCGTCGGCCGTTTCCTGGAGAGTCTCGGGCATTACGTCGACTGGGCCTTGCCCAAGGTCGACCTGCACGCTGCCTTCGCTGCGCAAACGATCTGCTATATCAGCAATTTTGCGCAGACGATCTCGAACCTGATCTTGCCGCTTGGCCACAAGCAGCCGCCGGCCGATCTGGTGGAGCCCGTAAATATCCGGATTTGGGAAACAGGCCGCAACACCTCCTACACCGAGCGGGCACGGATGCAGGCGGTCTTCAACACCACCGCCCGTAGCTTCGGTGCCTTCTTTGAGGAATGGGACATCATGCTCACCCCTATCACCGCCCTGCCGACCCCGAAGATCGGTACCAAGGAGTTTCTGACGATCAGTGACAATCCATCAGTCCATGACTGGTTCAGCAATCTCTGGCGGTTCTTCGCCTACACGCCACTCGCCAATCTCACCGGCATCCCCGCCATTTCGCTGCCACTGGCGTCCCACGACAACGGCCTGCCGCTCGGCATCCAGGCGCAGGCGCGCCAGGCTAATGACGGGTTGCTCCTGCAACTCGCCGCCCAGATAGAACGGGCGATCGACGGGAAATGGAATGGTGGTGATCTCCCGAAGGTCCATGTTACGCGTCCTTGATCGAAATGTACGGCGCGCCCGCGTTCTGCCGTAGGAATTCCCGCCTCCAAGCGCGCTGCGCAATGCCCCAACAGTGCTGCCCTTACATGACGAGCGGCCCTCACACTGGTCATGTAGTCGACGCTCGAAACGTCCGTCCGTACCGGACACTTATTCCCGATCGCCAAGAAATCGAGGAACCGGCTTCCGTCGCCAGCGATAGGTCCGACGCCGGTGAGGGCGCCCGGGCGGTACTTGTTTCACAGGGCGGCTGCTGCAAACGCACACGGCGGCTACCAGTGGCGCCGGCTACTGCGCTGGGCTGCACATCGGTACATGCGATTTGAGGAACGTGCGCACACGGTTGATCGTGCGTGCCTTGAGTTCCGGCGGCTCGCGCCACGGGAAGACGGTGATCTCGGCGTTAGGTGCCAGGGATGCAACGTCGATCGAGGTCGACAGCGGATGCGACGGCGTGTCGTCCGGCAGGACCAGGATCGGCGTCCGGCAGTTGCTGATGAACTCGCGCGGCACGCTGTAGAGGAAATCGGGCTGCACGCGCCAGAGGCTGTGGAGATAATGCTCGATCGTCTCCGTCGACACCTCAGGCCGTCGTGCTCGGAAATCCGCGAGCCAATTCTGCCGGCTGTGTCGAACCATAACGTCCGGGTCTTCGGGCCGATGGCCAACAGTCTGGCAGAACACGGCGGCCACGACGCGTTGAGGCGCTCGCTGAAGCAGCTTGCCGGCGAAGCAGCCGCCGATGCAGTAGCCCATGTAGAAAAACTCGTGGATCCCGAGATGGTCCATCAGCCCAACCTGATCGTCAGCGAACGCGTCCCAAGCGTTCTCGACCGGCACCGGACCCGCGGAGTCGCCGCCATTGGCATTGCGCTGGTCCATGGTGATGCAGCGGAAGTCGTGCTTGAACTCTTCCATCGCATTGAAAACGGCAGTCTGCCAATTGCTGATGCGCGAATTCAATCCGCCGCCAGGGGTGACCAGCAGCGGGAAGCCGGAGCCGATCTCTTCGTAGCGAACACGAACGTCACCCCCTTGATAGAACGGCATGGAAATCTCCCTGAACTGCCAGGAGTCAGCTTATTCGAGTAGCTGGGGAGACTATCCGATAGTTTTCAGGGTGCATGCTTGGGCGCCCGGCAAACCATTTCGAATGTCTCACACGTATTACGATAGCTTCGTTGTAGGCAGTTGTGCCAGCGGTCCGTCGGAAGCGAGCCGTTATCCAAGCGTTGTCCCAACTTACCATGTTCTGCGGACGTGGAAGCGAACGGCAAGCTGAGGACCCGGGGCGGCCTATTCTGGATTGCATTTGGCTAACTATCATCATCCTACCTTCCGGCTCGCACCGACGCGGTCGGCCGACACCGAGCTGACAGTTGGCAGCACCGGCGCCCGGCAGTGAGGGCATACGAGACGGCACCCGGCTTCCCGCACCAGCGGATCGGGCTCGCCAAGCTGGCTCGCGATTTCTGCCAGCGTGAAGTAGACGAGCCGCACCGGCTGGCAGGTGCTGCACAGGGCGCCCAGATGCGCGCCATTGGCGTAGAGGTTCGCCACGCGCTGCGGGTTTACTGGTGAAGCCTTTGAGCGCGGCTGGCGCACTGCCACACCCCCGCGCGCCCCGCAGCGTGTGCAGCGAAAAGCAACGGCATCAAGAGCCATCGCGCGATAGCGCGCCGGCAGACTGCGGGGGTCAATCACGGCCATGTGCCCGCATGCGCGACAGCTTGCCTGCAAGAGGGTGCCATGCGCGGCCACGTCGCCGATTGTCCGACCGGTTGCCATTCTTCAGCCTAGAGTGCCCCAATCCGGCGCAGCAACGGCGTTGCGGCCAGCCGTGTTCCCGGCTGGGAATGCCGCATTTGCAACCTCTACAGCCAGACAAAGAACCAGACGCCATGTCGCCTGTTCGCCCGCTGGCCGGTATCTTCCCCGGACAACAGCCGTTAAGAACCACAGTGGACTAATCTCAGAGGGCAGCGGGCCGCGGCCATCATAAAAAGAGCTGCGATGAGCAAACTGACGCGACTGTGTTTCTTGCCAGCCATCCTGCTGTTGGCATTTGGGACGCCTGCCCTGGCGCAGCCGCGCACGATCGCTGGGCCTGTCTCATCGCCGCTGGGCTGGGCAGGGATTGCGCCTACTACAGCGGCGGCCGGTACCGGCGCTACGAAACGCCAGCAGCCGCCGCAATGCCGCTGCCGCCTTTGTACCCGGCGCTAGGCACCAGCCAATATGACGAAGAAAATCGACGGCCGCGAGCTGCGCAGGATGCGCAACCGCGTCCGGCTCATCAAAGCCTGGCTGTCCTTCGTGCAAAATGGCGTTCCCGATCCGACCGCCGCGCAGGTTGCGCAGCGCGCAGGTCTGTCGGCACGCGCCATGTTTGTACACTTCGGCACGATGGCCGCCGTGCGACAGGCGGCGCGCCAGTGGCGGGCAGAAGCGACCCGGCTGGCGGCGGCCGAACGTGAGGCGGCGGCGCAGGTTGACGGACGCCTGCTGCGCGGGCAGCGCAACCGGCAGCGTATCATCGAGGCCTATCGGCACTTTGCGAAGATGGGCGTTCTTGATCCGATGGGCGCAGAGATCGCCATGCGCGCGGGCGTCTCGATACGATCAGTCTTCCACCACTTCCGCAGCATCGCCGCGCTGCGACAGGCGGCCCTGACGGAAAAGCAGTGGCAGGCGGAAGCCAAGCGGCTGCGCGCATTGCCCGATCGGGAACTAGTCGAGGCAGTCTATGGGCGCGCCCTGTCGCCTGATCCGAGCGGCCAGAAAAGGGCTGACAGCACAGCAGCGCGTGGCAATGCTGGGGGCCGCCATGTGCAACCTCTACAGCCAGACAAAAAGCCCGGACGCCATGCGGCGCTTGTTCGCGGTGGTGCATGACCGCACGGGCAACCTGCCGCCGCTACCCGGCATCTTTCCCGACTATCTCGCGCCGGTGATCCGCACGGCCAAAGACGGCCAGCGGGAAGCGCTATCGATGCGGTGGGGCTTTCCGCCCCCGCCAAATCTGGGCAGCCGGCCAGTGACAAACGTGCGCAACCTCAACAGCGCCTACTGGCGCGGGTGGCTCAAACCGGATTTCCGCTGCCTGGTGCCGGCAACGTCGTTCTGCGAGTACACCGACAGCCTGCCCAAGGTGTCGCACTGGTTCGCGCTGGACGAAAGCCGCCCGCTGTTCGCCTTTGCCGGCATCTGGCGGCCCTGGACTGGCACGCGGGGCACGAAAAAGGACCCTGTCACCGAAGAGCATTTGCTGTTCTCGATCCTGCCGACCGCGCCGAACGATGATGTGCGCCCCATTCATGGGAAGGCGATGCCGGTGGTTCTGACAAGCCCTGACGAGTTTGAGCAATGGCTGAGTGGACCCGTTGAGGAAGCGCTGAAGCTGCAACGGCCCTTGCCGGAGGGCGTTGTCAGGATCGTTGCCAGCGGCATCAAGGAAGATCCCCACCCGTAAAATGCCACAAGAACACCGCCTGCCGCCCTTCGTGGAACCGCAGTTGGCGACGCTGGCGGATGCCGTGCCCACCGCCGCCGGCTGGATATACGAACTCAAGTTCGATGGTTACCGGACCCTTGTGCGGGCGGATGGCAAGGCGGTCCGGTGCTTCACCCGGACCGGCCTCGACTGGACAGACCGCTATGGCGCCGTGCCCAAGGCCATCGCCGCGCTGCGGCTTCGCGGCACGCTTCTGGACGGCGAGATGGTGGTTATCGACCCGGAGGGGCACACCAGCTTTGCGGCCCTGCAAGAGGCGCTGAAACAGGGCGGCGCGGGCATTGCGTTCTGTGCCTTTGACCTGCTGTTCCACGATGGTAAGGACCTTCGCGCCCTGCCGCTGGTGGAACGCAAGACGCGACTCGAACGCCTGTTGGCCAGGCCCGATCCCAGCCTGATCTACAGCGCCCACCTCGAAGGCCGGGGCGATGAGCTGTTGCGGTCCCTGTGTCGTCGGAAGTTCGAGGGCCTCATTGCCAAGCGGGGCGACCGGCCCTATCGCTCCGGCCGTGGCACCGAGTGGCTGAAGGTCAAGTGCAGCCAGGAGCAAGAGTTCGTGGTGGCCGGCTTCACCCGGTCGGATGCCAAGCTACCCTTCGCGTCACTGGTGCTGGCCGTGCATGAGAACGGCGGACTGCGCTACGCTGGGCACGTAGGCACGGGATTCAACACTGCGGAGCGGCGGCGTCTGCGGCGGCTGTTTGAGCCGCTGGAGCGCCCGACAACGCCGCTGGCCGGCGTGGTGCCGGCCGACGTGCGACGCCGCGCGACGTGGCTGGAGCCGCAGCTACTGGTTCAGGTGGCCTTTACTGAGTTCACGCCGGACGGCATGGCGCGCCATCCCAGCTACCGCGGCATACGCGAAGACAAGCCACCAGCGGACGTCCGGCGGGAAATGCCTGTCAAAGTTTCAGCAGCACGAGTAACAAGTGCGATAGCGAAGCGGCGAATTGAGCCCAAGCATGGGCGCTCGAAGCGCTCCTAATGCGCTCCGTGGAACAAGCCGGAACGTTGCCCTTGACGGATCGCGCTCCAGTCCTAGCTCAGAGGCGTCGGCCGATAGATGGACATTGGCTCCAAGGAAAGGTTGGCGGCCGGTAAGAGGGGCAGCGATGAGCGACTGGCAACACATCGAACGACCGACCTGCGAAACTTGCGGCACGTCCATGTTTCCGACGCGACGAACACCCAACCCGGCGACGGGCCAGTACTTCGAGGATGTGACGTTTACCTGCCTCGAATGTCGCCGGACGACGAATCGGACGCTCGAAGTCGAGCCGGAACAATAAGATTGAGACACGATCGGCCAGGATGTGGGGCTTGCCATCGATTTTTCGGCAGCGCTGATTAGCCCGCGCCGGTAGCCGGCTCACGACGCGGCAACCTTCGGCTTCCTTACGGCTCGCGCTCAAGGATGAAGCCCAGGCTGTCCACGGCGAGTCCATCGATCGGGAGGTAAACGCAGCTTCGACCGGTGCTGTCGGTAACCAGGATCGCCAGGGGCATGCCATCAGGGTACTCGCCGTACTCCAGAGGCTCGTATGTCAAGGTGCGGTCGTTGAGGCTCGGATGCGGCCGACGATCGGGCATCGGCAGGCGGTATCGATGAACAGTCCCGGTCCCATCAGGATGGCGGATGATCTTTCCCATGTACCGTGAACGCCCAATCCCGCGAAGGGCTGCACTGCCGAAGGTGCCGGCACCCCTGACGGAGCGCCGGCACCCGGAGGATACACAATGCCGCGGTCGCAGGCGGCGGTATAAGACGGTTTGGTGCCCGCCAAGTTCCCAAAATCTGCAATTCACCCTATCGGCGTGACGTTCCCGGAGCAGGAGCAAGGGCGCGAATGGGAGAACTGAGGTCAAGTTAGCCACGTTGGCAGCCTGCCACCACTGGAGTTCCCTAAATGGCGGACGACACGACCAAGACCGGCAGGGCAGATCGCGACCGCATCAACGTCAGCCAGGACTATGAGCTTGACGATTGGGCACGGAAGTTTGGTGTTTCCGCGAAGAGCTGCGCAAGGCCGTGGAGACGGTCGGACCGATGGCCGACGACGTGCGCCGTCATCTGGGCAGTGACGTATGCAGAAGGTATCCAGAACTAGTCCCAACCAGGACTCGCCAGCGCCCCCGGAAAATGCGCTAATATCCCATCACCGGCTAATGGCGTGACCCTGGGCGCCGGTGGCTGAGAGACCGATGCGCTCCCGCCTGCAAAGCGGGCGGAGCGCGGCATGCCTCTCTCTTCCGAACATCGCTCAATGATGTATGAACGCCTGCGGCTTGCAGAGGCTCACGTGGAGCTTGGCGAGCGGCATGTCGCATATTTGCGGCGACGCCTTGCCGAGCTGGAAGGCAGCGAGAGTGACCTGGCGGATGTGGCGCGCCGGCTGCTGGTCACCATGCTGGGGACTCAAGCCCTTCACGTTGCTGACCGGGATCGTCTGCGCGCGGACATTGACAGATTGGACGCTCAAAGTGAGGCGCTGCCGGCCAAATCCGTTGCGTAGCGCCCACCCGTCGGCAGGTGGGGCCTGCGTAGCTTTCGGCCAAGCCGATCGGGAGCTCGGCTAGCCGAGCCTCCTATGGCCTGAAAGCGGCCGGGCTGAAACAGCCGGCAGGCATTCCCGCTCCGCTCACCAGCAGAGCACCGTGTGCGTAAAAGCGCCAGGCGCGCCCCGGAGCCGTATGCAGAACGACCACGCCCATGGTCGAGTCCGCCCATACGAGCCGGGCGTCTGTTGCCTTGATGGCAGCGAGCACGTCCTTCGTCTCAGTACCCGGCCAGAACGCAATCATGGTGAAGGGTTGGCCCTGCGGTGGAAGCAGGGGCCACGCCCCGGCTCCTGCCGCGAGGCTCGCTGCGATTAGCACCGACAGGGCTGATCCTCGCGGCCGCGCCCTGTGTCCGTGGGCGCCGCGAAGCAGAAAGGTTCCAGCCGCGAGTGGCACCAACCCAAACGCCACCAGCCACGCGAGATCCCAGAACAGGGGATCGGGGCTGTCGACTTTGATCCGGTGAATACCAAGCAGCCAGTGCGAGAGCACCGCATCTGCGGCATGCCAGGTTGCGAAGCCGATCAACAGCGCTCCGTACAGGCCGGCCGACGGCATCTGCGCTTCACGCCGATTGCGCCACAGTCGCCAAAGGGCGACGGCCGAGATGATATACATCAGGGCATGGAAGTACCCATCCCAGAGCACCTGCGCCCGCAGATCGCCGACCGAATCCACAAGGCTCAACAAGTGATGCCATTGCAGTATCTGATGAAGCAGGATGCCGTCGAAGAACCCGCCCAGGGCGATCCCCAACAGGATCGCCCACCACAACAGGGGCCGGGACACGGGCACGCGAGCCGCTAGGAGCCCGCGCGCATCTTGCCGACCTGGTCGCGATGGCGGCGCAGGGTCGGCAGCAGCTCCTGCGCGAACTGCTTCATCCGCGCGTTATCGCCACCCTTGGCATAGCTTTCGAACAGCTCCACCGTTTCCACATGCGCCTTGTACTGCGCTTCGAGATAGGCCTTGTCGAAGTCAGCACCCTGTTTGGCGCGCAGGTCATCGACGATGGCCTTGTGCTTTGGGTCCAGCGCCTCCGGCGGCTGCTTCAGCTTTGCTTCCCGGACAGCCTTCTTGAATTTGGTGGCGGCTTCGCCATGGTCCGAAACCATCTGGGTGGCGAAGCTGCGGACCTTCTCGTCCTTCGATCTGGAAAGCGCCAGCTTGCTGCTTTCGATCTCGAACAGGTTGCCCGCCGCCGCCTTGGTCACGAAACCATCGGTACCTGGCGGATCGGCGGCCTGTGCAGGCAGGGACAGAGAGAACAGGGCCACGACGAGAGAAAGGAACATCCTGACCATGACAGTCTCCATGAATGGCGCGGAATGGCGCGCGATCGCATCGGCACCCGACAGCTCCGATCACTGACTGGCTGAAGCAGCCGGGACCGGCAGAGGCTTGCCGGCGAGCTCGGCGAACAGCTCTGCCCGCCGGACCAACATCAGGGCGCCCAGGGCAACACTGTCGAGAGATGCCTTCCTGAGCCGGGGAAAGAGCTCCGTCTCCTCGACCACGACGTGCTGCTCGATCGCAGCCTTCAGGGCATGAACGTCGCGCGTGAAGGCAGCATCGACAGTGGTGCGTTCCTCCAGCCGCTCGACAATCGCCTTTGCCTCGTCATGCTCCTCTTCGGCGTCCTCGACGAGGTCCTCATCATCCAGAACGTCGCGGGCCGCTTCGTAAAAGAGTTCCTCCTCGAACTCCATGTGGACCTTCAGGTCCATGCATATCCGCGCCGCAATGGCGCGACGCGCCTTCGGATCGGTCGTGAGGTCGTAGCACCGGAACAGCTCCAGCACCTCGCGATGATCCTGCATCAGGAGGTTGAAGGCGTCGGGCGGGACCTTCTTGCCGGCCGAGATGACGGCCGGCAAACTGATCGGATCGGCTTTCGGCCGCTCTGACCGGACGATGGTGCTCATGGCCTCCTCCCGCGTCAGGCTGCCAGACGCTTCGCGTACTCAGTGCTGCGGTCCTTGCGCTTTTTCTCGCGGCACAGCCCGGGCACGGGATTCTCGCCTTCGGACTCGTAGCGATAATCCTCGCCGTTGGCGGCGACCGCTTCCTTGATGACGGTTTCAGACGGATTCTCGCTGGCGTTGACCCTGGACTGGTACGCGAAGTAGCGATGATCCGCCGGCAGGTCCGTGATGGGCACGAAGTCGGTGTCCCTGGCGGTCAGGTCGACCTGCTTTTCGAGCACGCTGCGGACGTATTTCTTGTTCTCCTTGAACACCATCGGCTTGTCAAAGCCGGCCGGGAGCAGCGCCTCGGGATCGCGCCGTTCGATCTGGCGCATCAGCTCGCCGGCGATACGCAGATGCTCGATCTCCATCGCCAGATGCTTCTCATACAGCGCACGCACCCGCGGGTCGGGCTCCTCCTGCATGAAGGACCAATAGATCCAGCACTCGTTGAACTCATGGAGCAGCAGGTTCTCGATCAGGCTGCAGGCGGGATCGAGGATGGATTCGTACTGCGTGACATGCTGTTCCTCGATCATGCCGATCTCCAGGTACAGCGCGCGGGCCAGCGGCTCCATGTAGCGGTTGCCGATGGTCATGTAGAAATTCATGGTCTGCTGTTCGGCCGACATGACGGTGAGCGCGTTGAGGAGAGACTGCGGGTGCGCCGCCATGGCGGTCATCTGCCGCCGGATATCGTCGCGCGGATCGCGATGCTCGAAGATGGTCGGCCGCCCGGGCGTGATCTCAGTGAGCTCGCCGACAATCTTTGCGGCTTTCTTGCCCTCAAGCATGTCGAGGATGTTGGCGTACCGGTAGAGGTGATCGAAGTCCTCAAGCAGCCCGAACTCATAGACCTGGCGCAGATAGGGATCCGGTTCGTTCTGCGCTACCCACGCGGTCAGATCGACCGCCACCTGCTCGTAGCCGATGGTGACCTCCAGCGTGCTTTCGTTGCCGGGAATCAGCCAGTTGATGGCCTTCTGCTGCTGCGCCTCCACGCGGCGCACCATGGCCAGCTTCTGCTTGAGTTCGGGATCGATCACATTGCGCGCCATGATGTGGGAGAACATGACGGCCTCGACCTCGATGCCGTTGGCTAGAATGCCCCGGCAACGGCTGAAGGGATGGACGGCGTCCTTGTCGTATGGCTGGACGTTGAGGTCCGTCCAGGTACGCAGTTGCTTTTCAAGCGGGATGCCCCGCTCTTTGAATGGATTGAATATCATCGACAGACTCCATGAAGGCTGGAATGCAACAGCCCAACAATGGTGGAGTTCCTGGGATAGGTAGCCTGTTCATCCGGGCAGGAAGCCGCCATCACCGTTGGCTCGAGATCGGCCCAGGTTAAGCCACCGTGGGCGTAACGGTTGGATCGATGGCGCCCATCCGGCCTCCGAACCAGCCGGCCGCCGCCCCGATCAGCAGGCTGATAGCCCCCAGCAAGGCCGCCCGGGAGGTCCCCTTGGCCGCCGCGTCAGCGACCTGTGTCGCCTGCTCCCTGGCACGCTCGATGGACTGCCGATATTGCTGCTCGTAGCGCTCGATCTCTCCACGAGCCTCATCGGGAGAGATGTTTTGCGCGCGGGCCAGCGCCTGCGTAGCGCGCTCACGCGCTTCATTCGCCTGCTGCGGGTCGCCCGTTACGGCTGCGCGTACCGCGGCAATAGCTGCATCCCGCAGCATGGCCGGATCCTCACCGCCGGTCCTTGCCCGGATAGCCTGATCGATTGAAGCGAAGGGATCGCCTGCCTGTGCAATGGCCGGAGCAGCCAGCTGGGCAGTCTTGTCAGTCAGTGTCCCGGCCACGTTCGCAAGGCCCCGATAGGCTCCACCAAGGATCGAGCCCAGTGTGGTTGAAAGCAAAAGGAACACGATCAGGGTCGTCACTGCCCAGCTCGCCAGGCCGTGCCATCCGGCGGTATTTTCCTTGGGCTGTCCTGAAAGCCTGCCTGCCGCCACGCCACCAGCCAGTGCCGCGAGAATTCCTGCAACAGCAAACCAGATGGCCGCGCCAATAGAGAACGTGGAAGCAGACGGGTTGTCGCCCGTCCCCGGGTCGAGGGTCGCTGCGCCAATCCCCACCCCCAGCATGTTCAAGATGAGATGGGTGACGAGGGCCACGGCGACACCCGCCAGCACGGCGCCCCAGGATACCTTGTTGATGAGAACGGTTCGCACATCCTCGGCCGGCGTGACCGGGCTGACGTGCGGTGCTGTGTGGTCGCCGCGGCGGCGCGGCGTATCTGGTCTATAGACGTCCGTCATTGGAAAGCTCCGTGACGAGGTGGCGCTCTAACGGGTGGGTGAGGCCGGAGTTCCTCTGCTCGCGGCTCATGCGAACCGCTGACTGCTGGATTGCCGGATCGGCAGTTCACTTCGGAAGCGATTTGGACGAGGGCAATTGAACCGTCTCGCGGTTAAGTTATCTGAGCTCGCCGGCCTGATAGGCACCTTGAGACACGAGCAGGGCCATAGCCTGAGACCGTCTGTACGCCCCCGCCGCTCTCAGCGGAGGGAACGCCGCCATCCAGCAGCTCGAGCTTCCGCTTCGCTGCAGAACCAGCGCTCGCCCTTCGACTTATTTATGCCGGTGCGGATGTAGTACTCGCCGCCAGGCACGTGATAGATGCGCTCTCCACGCCTGCTGATGTTTCCCTTGATGACGCAGTTTCCTGGTTGCTGTGTTCCTGGCTGCTGCGCCTCTTGCCCGCGCTGCCGCTGTTCATGGCGCCAGTCCCACGGTGCCTGAAACTCGCTGGCCCAGATGCCACGCTTTGCTGCCCTGCTGCGATCCTCATGGGCGACATAGTCGAGGCTGTAGTGCCGAAACGCCAATGCCCATCCCTGATCGACCAGCCACGCCGACACGTCCTCGCCACCGACGCGGCAGAGAGCCACAACGCGCTCGTGCTGGTCACGGGTTCGCCCGGTGCAGTGGACGGTGCGTGTGCCGAGCCAGTCCGCCAAAGCCAGGGCCGCATCGCGCCCGCACTGCCATGGTTTGCCGTCGCGCTTGCAGAGCTGGGAGGATTCCGGCACGTCCACCCCCCACAGGCGGATACGCTGGCCGCGGATTTCGATCGTGTCTCCGTCGATTACCGAGGTCCGACCGACCAACGCCGTCGCTGGCACGCCCTGCAACGGCAGGTTGGCTGCGACCGCGACGTGTTCCAGGCGCGAGAAGCCAGGCCAGATACCCGCGGCTGCGACGGCCGCGATGCCACAGAAACAGAGACTGACCAGCCCCAGCCATGGCAGACGCCGCCGCAGACGCCAAAGCAGCGGCGGCCGGTGCTTGCGAGCGTGACGCCGCACGATCGCGTTCAGGAGAGCTGCGTTGCCATGTCTGCCACGAATCATCTTCGGGCTACCCGCCTGGTGCCTTTGAGTGAGTAGTATAACGTGGGGCCAGTGCTCTCGATCGCCGGCGCGCATGTTCAGGTCCACTTTGGTCCGTTCGTGCCGGGTTTCAGCTGCCGCTGGCGCCGCTGCTCGTCCTCGCTTGCCGTCTCAATGAGACGCGCCGTCTCGACCAGCGCCTTGTGCACGACCGCCAGGTTCGCGGTCGCCAGCATCAGTGGCCGCCCGGCCGAGACCAGTACCGCCCGGAACACGGCTTCGGAGTGGCGCATCAAGGCGATCAGGCGCGCGCCACCCGGCCCGCTCTCGCCTGCCAGCCAGGCTTTGACCGTGCGCTCCCCGGCACCGGTCCAGCGCATCACCGTCTTGGTAGCCTGGTGCGTCTGGCCGAGCTCCGAGCGGAGCGCGGCAGCGACGAGTGCCGCATATTCGGCTTCCCCATCGGCCTCTGCGCCGCTGACGGGCGGAAAGCTGCCCGTTTTCGGCGGAACTCTGCCCTTCGCCGAGACAGACATCGCGCCCCTCCCCGCGTAGCCTCGGAGCACTCCGAGGAGTGTCGGCATGAGCGTCGCGTCTGGTCAGGGCCCGGGTGGACCTGCCGGTCCACCGCGCTATTCGCCTTCCTGGTTCCGGGAAAACGGGCCACCTCCCCTGCCTGACCGTTTGGGCAGGCCCGTCGAGCTGGGATCACGTCCTGTGGTTCGGGCAGCGCAATATGTGCGCATGTCGACAGAGCATCAGAAGTACTCGACCGAGAATCAGGCCGAGGCCATCCGCCAATATGCCGAGCGGCGTGGCGTTGCGGTCGTACGCACCTATACCGACGAAGGAAAGAGCGGGTTGCGGCTCGACGGACGCGACGCCCTGATCCGCCTGATCGAGGACGTCCAGAACGGCACCGCCGACTACAGCACCATTCTGGTTTACGACGTGAGCCGCTGGGGCCGGTTCCAGGACGCTGACGAAAGCGCCTATTACGAATATATGTGTCGGCGGGCCGGCATCACCGTTCAGTACTGCGCCGAGCAGTTCGAGAACGACGGCAGCCCCGTGTCGACCATCGTCAAGGGCGTCAAGCGGGCCATGGCGGGCGAGTACAGCCGAGAGCTGTCGGCCAAGGTTTTTGCCGGCCAGTGCCGCCTGATCGAGCGTGGCTATCGGCAGGGCGGTCCGGCCGGCTTCGGCCTGCGCCGGATGCTGGTCGACCAGGCCGGCATGGCCAAGGGCATGCTGGTCCGCGGCGAGCACAAGAGCATCCAGACCGATCGGGTGATTCTGGTGCCCGGATCGCCTGAGGAGATCGAGGCCGTCCGGTGGATGTACCGGGCCTTCGTCGAGGAAGGTCGCCAGGAGCGGGACATCGCCGGTGTCCTCAATGACCGGGGGATTGCGGCGGACGACGGCAAGCTCTGGACCCGCGGCCGGGTCCACCAGGTGCTAACCAATCCCAAGTACGTCGGCGACAACGTCTGGAACCGGATCTCCTGCAAGCTCAAGGCCATGCGGGTGCGCAACCCTCCGGAAATGTGGATCCGGGCCGATGGCGCTTTCCAGGCGATTGTCGATCGCCAGCTCTTCGACGCCGCTCAGATCATCATCCAGGAACGCTCCCGGCGGATGTCCGACGACGACATGCTGGCGGGACTCTCCTCTTTATATATGGCCCGTGGCTATCTCTCCGGCCTGATCATCGACGAGGCCGAGAACCTGCCCTCCAGCACGGCCTACATGTCCCGGTTCGGCAGCCTGCTGCGCGCCTATCAGCTGGTCGGCTTTACGCCCGACCGCGACTACCGCTACGTCGAGATCAACCGCGCACTGCGGCAGATGCATCCCGAGGTCATCGCCATGGCCATCGCCGAGATCAGCAAGGTCGGTGGCTGGGTCGAGCGGGATCCCGGGACCGACCTGTTGACCCTCAATGGCGAGTTCACCGCCTCGCTGGTGATCGCCCGCTGCCATGAGACGGCCTGGGGATCCCTGCGCTGGCACATTCGCTTCGACACCAGCCTGCAGCCCGACCTGACTGTTGCGCTGCGCATGGACCGGGCCAATCACGAGGTGCTCGACTATTACCTGCTGCCCCGCCTGGACATGACCGTGCCCCGGCTGCGGCTGGCCGAGCACAACGGGGTGGCGATCGATTCCTACCGGTTCGAGTCGCTGGCGCCGCTCTATCAGATGGCGGCCCGGGCCAACCTGCTGGAGGTGGCATGACACCCGCCCGAGCCCCCTCGCCCGTCGAGCTGATCCCGGTGGACCGGATAACGGTGGTGAACCCCAGAGTCCGCAACAATCGGGGGTTCCACGAGATCGTCCGGAACATCGGCCAGATCGGGCTGAAGCGCCCGATCACGGTGGCCCACCGAGCAGGACCGGACGGTCCCCGCTACGATCTGGTCTGCGGCCAGGGACGCCTGGAGGCCTACCGGGCGCTCGGCCAATCCGAAATCCCCGCCCTCGTCGTCCAGGCCGACGACGAGGAATGCTTCGTCATGAGCCTGGTCGAGAACATCGCCCGCCGCAAACACCAGGCCCTTGACCTGCTGCACGACATCGAGGGCATGAAGCGACGCGGCTACAGCGAGGAGCAGATCGCCCTGAAGACCGACCTGACCGTCGAGTATGTGCGCGGGGTGATCCGGTTGCTGGAGAGCGGCGAGGACCGATTGCTGCGGGCCGTCGAATCAGAGCAGATCCCGGTCAGCGTCGCCGTCCAGATCGCCGACTCCAGCGACAACACGGTGCAGGCCGCCCTGCAGCAGGCCTATGAAAACGGCCTCCTCCGCGGCAGGCGCCTAATGGTCGCGAAACGGCTGGTCGAGCAGCGGCGCCGGCGCGGCAAGGGCTTCCAGCTCCGAGGCACCAAACGGCCTCAGGCGCTCTCGCCCAATACCCTCATCCGGACCTACAAACAGGACGTTGAGCGCAAGCGGCTGCTGGTGCGCAAGGCCGAGGCGACCCGGGACCGGCTCACCTTCGTGATCCAGGCCCTGCGAACCTTGTTCGCCGACGAACATTTTGTGACCCTGCTACGGGCCGAAGGGTTGGATACCCTGCCCCGCAACCTGGCGGAGCGCCTGAAGACCTAGCCATGCCGCACGGGAACGCTCCTCCCCCGGTCACCATGGCCTTTGAGGCCCGCAGCGTGCGCATTCCGCTGGCGGACATCCGGCTGCTCCGGCCCGTGCCAGAGACCGTGAAGCGCACCCGCAAGTTCGCCCAGATCGCCACCTCGATGCGCGAAATCGGCATGGTCGAGCCGCTGGCCGTTACCCATGACCACAGTGCCCAAGGCAAGTACCTCCTGCTGGATGGGCATCTGCGGCTGGAGCTGCTCAAGGGCATGGGGGAGACGGACGCGCTCTGCCTGATCGCGACCGAGGACGAGGCCTACACCTACAACAACCGGATCAGCCGCCTGGCCATCATCCAGGAGCACCGGATGATCCTGAAGGCCATCGACCGCGGCGTTTCCGAGGAGCGGCTGGCCTCAGTCCTCAACGTTGATCCTGACAACATCAGGCGCAAGCGCCGGCTATTGGACGGCATCTGCCCCGAGGCTGCTGCGCTCCTGGAGGACAAGCATGTCTCGATCCACGCCTTCTGGGCGCTAAAGAAAATGGTGCCGATGCGACAGATCGAGGCGGCAGAGCTCATGGTCGCGATGAACAAGTTCACCATCAGCTACGCGCGCACCCTGCTGGCCGCCACGCCCGATTCCCAGCTTCTGCCCGGCCGCAAGCCGCGGAAGCCGAAAGGGCTGACAGATGAGCAGCTCGCCCTGATGCAGCGGGAGTCGGCCAATCTCGATCGGGAGTTTCGGGTGGTCGAGCAATCCTACGGTGCCGATCATCTCGATCTGGTGTTGGTGAAGGGATACCTCGCGAAGCTGGTCAGCAACCAGCGGATTGCCCGCTATCTGGGGCAGCGGCACAGCGAGATATTTTCGGAGTTCAACCAGATTGCAGACCGACACGAGTCGGCAACTTAGAGAGAAGATGCTTATCGTGCTGCAGAGATCGAGGGGTTCAGTTTAAAGCGCTGCCCCCGAAGGTAGAGGGCGTAAGTTCGAATCTCGCCGGGTCCGCCAACATGTATGCGAAAAGGCCTCAATTTATTGCCTTCTTTCAAAACTCTCAAAAAATCTCTCCCACATTCGCCTCCCACGAATTAAGGCCGAAGTGCGACAGCTTTCCAGTACCTCCCACACTTCGCTAGCCGTTGCCCTTCCGACATTTCTGCAAGCTATTCACGAGTCGTCGCTACAGCTCCCACGCCCCGCCAGCCAAGTCGCGTGCGGAAGATCAGCGACGGCCGAACAGCGGCACGCTGCGTCCAGAAGTGCCGCGCGGTTGGACAGCTTTGACGATCCGAAGGTAGAATCTAACCCGCAGTGAGCGTCATCCGCTGAGCATCTTCGGCAGCGGATATTGGCCACGATTGACAAGCGGCCTAAAGTCCTGGCCGCTGCATGTGATAGGCTGCCAGTGCAGCCGCTTGTTCCAGGATTAGGTTCATGACCGATCTGGACTTGCGCGAAAAGCTCGCGCGAATTGATGTGGCATTGGCCGAACGTGACCGGGACCGGAAACAGCTTCGCGGCCGGCATGATACTCGCCGCCAGCTATCTATAATTGTTGCTGCCGTAGAGTCTGCACGCCGGGCGTCCATCACGGATATTCGGCTCAAAAGTGCACACAGCAGCCAGATGAAGCATCTCGCTGCGGCACAGACTGAATTTGCCGCCCCGTCCCTTGGTATCGCGGTGCCAGCACCAAGGGCCATATTGGGTCAGTCGTGATTCCGCACCTTCGCACCGCTGCGCGCGGTCAGCTTTCGCCGGCCGTCGCCTGCTCGCCGAACCGTGCCATGGGCGGCCCCCACCAATTGCGGATCGACGGGCTGGCCCGTCATATGTGCGGCGCGTTCCAACAGCAGGACCAGCGCGTGACTGATGACAACCGGCTGAATCGGGGTGCCGGCGGCGTCCAACATGCGTACCAGAGCCGCGCGGGCATCCCGTACGGCTCCCATTGCCGCAGTCGCGTTGATCGCGCGAGGCTCAGCGCCTTTCTGGCGGCGCTTGGAGGCTGCCTGCATTTTCAGTCTAGGCGGCCGCGCCATCGTTCGCTGGTGTTTCGGTGCTAACTGACGATGAACGGTCCATCATGTGCGGCTTGCCGCTGGCGAGTGCCCGGAGTTTCGAGAGGCTCACCACACGCTGGCCGTTCTTACCCATCGCACCGGCAGCGGACCACGCCGGCTCGCCCGGCCCGTCATAGACAATCTCGGCTTCGTGTGGTGACACCACCTTGAGGACGACAAGGCGGATACATGTTGCGTAGAGGGCGACGCTTCTCCCGTTCCGGCCGGTCATTTTGATCTGGACGTCACCGCCCTTGCCGTCATGGGCATCGTGTCCGGCATTCGACGCAGGGTAAAGAATCAGTCCCAACGCTTCAGCCGCGACGACCTCGCCAATTGACCCGACCAGATGGCCGTCGGGCGTGAACTTGCGGCCCGGGTACTTTGCCTCCAGTTCAGCGACGGCCTCATAAATCTTGGCCACTTGTGCCGGTAGCGCGACGCGCTTGTTCATGTCCCCTCTACAATCCGCTGCGATACGACCGCCGCGTTTGCTTTAGATAAAGTATGATAGGGCTTCCACCGCCGCGGAGCGAGCGGAAGTGAGATAGAGGCTCTGCCCACATGGCGCGCATCTTCCCCTTTGCCGATCTTGGGAACGCCGACCTGGTGGTTGATGCGGTCTATGAAGGCGGAGCGCGTGGCAATGCAGCCGACGATCCGATTTCCAGATTGCTCCCTGGTACGGGCAACCAAGGCGGCTTTCGTGCGGCCGGCCGCGGCGACGATAAGACCTTTGTCGTTCTGTATACGAGCGGAGAGGACAGCGACTGGCCTGATCAATTGGACCTTAGCACCGGGCAGTTCGTCTACTTCGGAGACAACAAGACGCCCGGTCATGAACTCCACGACACGCAGCGTGGCGGTAACCGGCTTCTACGCCGAGTTTTCGACAAGCTTCACGCCGCGGCTTCGGCTCGCGCGGAGATCCCGCCCTTCCTGCTTTTCCGGAGGTATCCAACACGTCAGAGCAGCCGTTCTGTCCAATTTCTTGGTCTGGCTGCTCCGGGGTTCCGTGGTTTGCCCGCCACCGCCGACCTTGTCGCGGTCTGGAAAACCTCGGAACGCCAGCGCTTCCAGAACTACCGTGCGGTCTTCACCGTCCTTGACGTGCCGGTTGTGCCCCGTGCGTGGCTGAACGGCCTTGCTGACAGTGGCCACCCGATGAACAGCACGCCGCCGGCATGGTCTGAATGGGTAAGCCTAGGTAGGTACAAGGCGCTGGTGTCCGAACCCACGACAATCATCCGCAGTGACCAAGCGCAAACGCCCAGCACGCCCGCAAAGGTCGGCATCCTCAGGACGGTCTGGAGGCACTTCAAGGACGCGCCTGTAGCGTTCGAGGCTTTCGCCGCGCGCATCTTCCAGATGCATGACCCAAGGGTGATCATCGACGAAATTACGCGCGCATCCGTTGATGGTGGGCGCGACGCCGTGGGACGGTATCTTCTTGGCTTGAGTGGCGACCCTGTCTATGCAGAGTTCTCCCTCGAAGCCAAATGCTACTCGCCCGGTCCCGATATAGTCGGCGCACCTATTAATAGGGTTGGGGTCAGTGAAGTAGCACGGCTAATCTCTCGAATTCGCCACAGGCAGTTCGGCGTGCTGGTCACAACATCAGTCATCGCCCGCCAAGCCTACGAAGAAGTCAGGGACGACCGTCACCCCATCGTGTTTATCAGCGGCGGCGACATCGCGGATATTTTAACAACGAACGGATATGGCACCCCCGCGTTGGTCGCCGCGCTTCTTGAAAACGAGTTCAGCCTCTAGCCGTGTTACCCTCACCAAACCGTCTCGCAACTTCAGGCGCATTTGAAAAGATGACCATTTCTGCTGCTATCACACTCCGGGCTAACCTTTGCTTTGCAACGGCTTCTAGTAGGCCAATGTAGTCGTCGTAGCCAAGGACAACACTGGAATTGCAGTGGCGCCGCAGAAGCAACCCTTGGGCTTCGCGGATCACGTCGTTTCGTCCGTTTGGCATTGGGAAATACAATTTCATACCTTCTGCCGCGAAAGCACAGTTGAGTGCCACTGCGGTGCGGGCGTCGTAGACCGCGTATTGCTTGTGATCGGCGAACGCCAAGAGTTTGCTCCATGACGAAATGCGGGATGTGGTGTTCGCCTCCACAAACTTCTGGACCGACTGCCTGGCAAAGTCTTGAAGGCTGTCCATCCAATCGCGAATAACATCATCTGAGATAGCGCCAATCCCGCCCCAGTTCTTGACGATCCAGATCGCAAGAGGAAGCCGCCGCTCGCCAGTCCGCAAGAGCGGGGAGACTATTTCCCGCAATGAGACGTTCAGTTCCTCAGCAGGTGGATCGAAGAAATCGGCGCTTATCTCAGGCATGATGGCCTGAAGCCGTTCGCGACCGACAGGGCCAATTGACCACGGATATGCATTGCCCAAATCGAGATAAGTCCAAAGCCGACTCACCATTTCGGTAGTCCATTGCCTTGCCATAGAGTGTCCTCCCCCACCAATTCGGACTGTGCGGCTATGCGATGCGGATCAAGCCCCTCTTGAGGCGATCCAGCGGTAGATGAAACCTTGCCAGCCACTCCGCCGAGCCGTCTTGCTCAGGGGCGCGCGCACCTCAAAAAGTTCAGGCTCTTGGATATCAGCTGAGAGGTAGTAGATGGCCGCATCGCGTCCACATACCAGCACCAAGAACAGAGGAAAATAGATGCCCGCAACCATCCGTTCCTGTTGCGGCCCCCAGGCCGCTCCAAGCACACGAGCGGGAGGCTGGTTGACGTCTCTCACCGATGCTGTTTTAACCTGACCTAGGTAGCCGCAGAAATCGCAGATTACGTCCGCGCATTTGAAATTCGGCGGCAAGCGCCGCAGCGTCCTAGATCGTTTGCATCTTGGGCATCGACATTTCTGGACAACCAGCTGTTCTCCATATTGTCCAAGTTCATGGCGTTGCTTCCCCATCGCCGTCTCGCTGTTCCAACCCAAGCCATCCCAGCCATCATTATACGCGCCCATGTATGCGACGGCCGATGCCAGATCCGACAGGACTGTGATGCCATAGGCGCTGGCGTCCGCAGGCAGCTATGTACGTCGCGCCGGGCGGCGTGCAACTTGGCAGTGGGTGCGGGTCGTTCGAGGTGCACAGCACTCGGCGGCTTGTCCTCGCGGATGCCCCTGTACGAAGGATGCCGCACCATCCCGTCGGTAGTCATCTCAGTGAAGGCCATCTGCACGACCAGCCGCGGCTCGACCCATACGGCGCGGCACCGCACGTCGGCGGGCACCGTGCCGGTCAGCGGCGATGTGGCGCGCTCCAGCGGCTTCATCACCACGCGCGGCCGGACCAACTCGGCATGCGTGAAGCCGGTCCCGACATGGCCGGCATACCGCAGCTTGCCAGCTTCGTTCAGGGCCAGGATCAGCGACGGGGATGGACGCGCCACGACGTCGGATTCCGTGTAGCTGGCAATCACACATTCCTGTTCGTTGTTGGCCCGGCTGACACGTTGATCAATTGGCGTTCAGGCTGTGAGCGCGTGTGCCCAACATCTCCTTCCAATGCACTTCGGCCTGCACAACATCATGCGCACTAGCAGCTCCGAAATGCTCCAGCACTGAAACCTGTAGATCATTCGGCGATGTGTTCTTCTCTCGCAGACGCACGTTCCCACCGTGACCATCGATCGCATACGACTCCCACCTGCCAATAAATCCTCGCAATCCCGATGCGCTGCCGACATACTGATCGCCATTACGAATGTCCGTCAGGAGGTAAACGCCACCGACTGACTCCAGAGCAACGCGCCACGTACTCGGCAATCCGGGGACGTCCGCAATAGGGCATCTGAATCGCCTAAATCCGGGAAAGGGCGGATCGGGTTGTGATTCGAAGGCTACGATTTTCTTGTCGAGCTTCTGCACCCACGCTCGATCGCCTTCTCCCCAATCGATAAAAAGGCGGCCTACGAACTCTTCCATGCTAGGCACTACGGCAAGCCTGTATCGAACCGCCGGGCGGGCGAATTGTAGCGTGATGGGGTCGTAGATCTCAGGTGGGTAACGCTCAATACCCCGAATCTCGTAAAGACCCGCGAACATTACGCGCTTATTTGGCGTGGCTACGAACATAGCGAGGTATTGGGTGCCGGCTTCATGCCGGACGCGCTCGCGCTCTGTTGCCTCGCTCTGCAATGAAGCATAGATTTCAAAATTGGAGCGCTCCGCCAGAACTGCCCGCACCATGCGTACCTGTTCTGCGCGATCCTTCGCCCGATGTCGCATCGAGCGAGTTACACCAGGGTCTATGCCACAAGCCCTTAGAAGAAAGTGCAGCGTCAGCATCGGCTTCCTCTCACCCCAGCCGCAGTCATCAACCTCTCCGCGCTCTTCGCCATCAACGCTGTGCGCAGTTCATAGGGCGGCTTGTGCCGGCACGCATTGACGGGTGCCCATGATACAGATGGCCCTGCACGCCAATCACGGCAGCAAAAATGATCACTTCGCGCCAACGATACCCGCTGCGGGCATCCCTTTTTCCGAGTACAACGTCTCAGTGTTTCATTCTTACGCTGCACGCTTTAACCGCTCCTGCACGGTGAACCGGATTTCCACGCCGGGTGCGCACTTCGGGCACGTCATCCGCAGCTCTCCGCCGCGCCGGTACAGGTCGCGCAGACGCGTAGTCCGGCCTTGTCCATCGTACCATGCAGTCGTTTCACGCTGGCCCGTGCGGACTTCGATGGTCCGGGCATTGCACCGGCCGCAGCGGAACGGCACTTCGGCCAGCCGTTTGGCAGCATGCTTAGCTTCAAGGCGCACAGCGTCAACCGTCGCTTGATGGCCACTGGCGCGGCACGTCCAGTTCAACCGCAGCGCCGGCATCGGCGAGTGACCGGATGATGCGGTGCAGACCAATGTCAGCCATGTGGCGACTAACGGCTATCCGGCCAAGGGCGGACTTCGAGTCTGGCTAACACTGTAGCGTTCCCCAGCCGCAAGGTCGCCCGCCCTTCCCACACGGCAAGTAAACCTGTGTGGCCGCGCACAGAACAATGGACTGGCGTATATACGTGATCATCTTTCTTGGTCACCATGTCCTCCGCTGACGGTTCAGCGCCGCAAAGACTTCCTCCAGCTGACCGCGAAGTGCACGCAGGTCGTCAACGATCACGGCATGGCTCTTTTCGAAGCCCACCGTCATGGCATCCCCTTTCCCGTGCCGTTGCAACCGCACCCGCAGCGGTGTTCCCGTTGGCGTAGCCGTCCAGAAAGCATGCACCATGTCGTTGCGCTGTTCCGCGAGTTCCGTGGCCCTAACGAGCAACGGGCTGAGGCTCTTCTGCTGCTGATCGTCCAGCTTCCGACATGCAAGCCTTCTGATCTCCTCGCATAGAGCGACCGGCTGCCAGTGACGTTCAGCTTCTCGCATCCCGACCACGAAGCCGGTATCCAGCAGGTTCTTGAGGCAGAGTTTCAGAACATACTCCACACGGCCGGCAGCCACGACCAGCCGGCCCAGTTCGGCGACGAAGGGACCTTCAAAGCCATCGCTCACGGCAATGGGATTTGCTGTGCCGTAGTTCACACTCGCGCAGTGGACGGCGCTGATGGAAAGCTCACCTGGCCGGCCTTCTGACACTGACACTGTCAACGCAGAACATTCATCGGACACGTCCACGGGTTCATCGTGCATCATGGCCAGCCTACTCCTGTTTCGGAACAGACTAGCACAAACGACACGGCTCCGCGGGCGGATCAGCGACGGATGCAGTAGTCCGGCAGTGGCATGGCGGCAACGGCTTGCGGTCGGTCAAGGCGCGCGTAGCGCCCGCCGGAGTAGCGCGGGCAGTCCCGGCCAAGGCCAGCCGCAATCAGCTGCGCGGCAAGATCGCCGTCACGATTGCTACAGATTCCGATCCAACGATCATTGTTCTTCTCGCCGTTCAGGTGACACGTCACGACATGACCGCGGGTATGCTCGATCATCCAGACAGTGGCTTCAGGTCCGCCTGCTTCGTAAGGTTCGGGAGCGTGCAAGCCGTTAAGCCGGATCGGCACACCGCTGACTTCAATCGTATCGCCATCGCGAATGTGGGTTACTGGTCCAACGATCGTCTGGCGATCGCGGGCCAGTGCAGGATTGCACCAGAACACTGCAATCGCTGTGATTAACAGAGCGAGATGCGGCTTCATTGGCTCGCAAAGCCGGTCCAACCCCCCCCATCAGTGCTTACTCGGTAGTTCTCCGAACGGACAGACAGCCACAATCTTAGGCTCACGAGATTGAGCAGAGCCGAACAGCAGGATACGGCCACTCGGATGCCACGACGGATCCCATTCGTCTCCAGGCAGATCAGTAAGCCGCCTTACTGAATGCAGATCGTCGGTTGGGGTAACAAATACGTCCCAAGTTCCATGGCGTTTCGACGCAAAGGCTAGCCACTTGCCGTCAGGAGAGACGGCCGGGTCCCATTCATCCACTCTCGACGAGACGACCACTGAAACATGACCGGAGCGGCCGTCTCGTCGGTAAATGGCGAAGCGGCCGCTCGGGTTACTGATGAAGTAGATGTCACCCGATCTCGTCGCGAAGGGCCGCCATTGTTCCACTGGTGCGGACGTAAGGCGATGAACTTGCGCCGTGTCTCGGTCGAACCGATAGATATTGGGAGCACGGCTGCCCTCAGCATCCTTGCTCCCGGCGAAGTAGACGCTACGTCCTGCAACGTTTGGGATCGATCCTGAAAGCTCAGCATCGCCGTAGAGGTAGCCAGCGTGACCCGATGGCCATGAGCGATATGACAGTCGCTCGCGTTTCCTGTCCCCCTCGGTTGAACCAGAGCCAAACACAACGGTGAAGCCCTCGGTCGATACATCCAGGAATGCGGGGTGCCGTTCGTCCGTCGTTAATTCAGGTGGTGATAGGTCAATCAGCTGATGGTCAGCCAATCGCAGGGCACGAATACGGTCGAGTGACCCTACCCGGGACTGAAAAAGCAGCCAATTGCCGTCCGCAGAAACGCTTGCATATCGGCCGCTCTCGCCCACAACCTGATGAAGCTTGGGGATTGCCGATGGCAAGGCCGCAGTAGCAGGGGCACATATATCGGCCAACACCGACAGCTTGGTGAGACCGGTCTCTACTGCTGGCGCCATGTAGTTTCCCCCCACTAGGGGGGCAACACTCTCGGCAATCATCTGTCCGACTGCTAAGGCGCCACGGTTGTTCATATGGATCTGGTCATCGAAGAACGCCCATCCACGATCACTAGGCATGAGGGCATCCAGATCGATGAGCTTCGTGCTCGTCTCTTGAGCGACAGCGCGGACCTGATCGTTGAAGAGCGCCTGTGCCTTGGAGTGTCTACCCAGCGGCTGGGTCATGAGAACCGGCGTCTTGCCGAGAGTTCGAACGATGGAAACGAAAAGGCGGACGTTCTGCGCATAAAGCGCCTGCGCCTTGGACGACGGCAGTGGCAGCTCGTCGAGTGTTCGTTCGGTAACCCAGCCACCCGCTACGCCGGGTGGTGATCCAAAGCGTTCCTTCAAGTTCTGCATCAGAAAGAGAACGTTGCTTCGGTACGCGATGTACTCCCAGAGGGCGCGCACTGTCGCCGCTGCTGATTCACGTACGGCAGAGAGGCTGGTAGGTGCTGCGTCGTTTAGCTGAGCGCCATAACCGCCGCGGATCGCCAACCTTAGCCGGTCATTGATATTCTCCATGAGAACGATCACGTCCGCACGAGCAAGGTCGGGGCGGTTAAGGAGCGTATTGATAGCGTCCAGCGTCGTGTGTCCCCGGACGCCGGCATTCATGGTCGTAGCAGCTGTACCGCTCTCTCTAAGGCTCCGTTCCACGACCGCGGGAAACCGGTACCGCTCGTCTACTTCGTTGCATTCGGTCGTTGAACCACCAAGAAAGAGAATATGAGGACCGGTGTGGGACGGTTCGGCGCCCGTTGCCACGGTTCCTGTTTTCGTTGTTTTAAGACGGCGCGGCGCCCCGCCGGCAACGAGTGCATCGCCCTCGGGGCGGTATGGCTCTGCGTATTCGTGAGCCAGGTTTGCAACCATAGTTCGCGTTGATGTGCGCAGAACGGTGGCCTCAGAGCGGAACTGCTGCGCGTCCCGCCGTACACTCGAAATTCCAGAGAGTTCTCCGTACAGGTAGTCGAAGGCCACAACCGCGCCACCAGCGACTGCAGTCCAAATGCAAGCTCGTACAAGCCGCCGAATCACACATTGCATTGAAAACACGAGGTTTTTTGTCTGCCCCGGCATACGCCATGCCCTTTGAAAGTGCACACTTCACTATACTGCAAGGTGTGATATCCTAAGGGTCGATTGTTGGGGGACGCCATGATTTTCAAAAAACGAACATTCCTGTCGCCGCTAGCTGTCGCACTGGCTGCCCTGGTTGGAACGAGCAAGGCCGACGCAGCGCCTACACCGACCAAGGCGCCCCCGAGTGAGGACAAGGGCGAAAAAGCGGCTCTCGCGCCGTTCCAGCTGCCCGAGTTCCTTATGATCACTCGGTCTACGAAGACGGGTGATCTGATGACCTTCCACACGTCACATCGTTCCCACTCGTCTCACTACAGCCACCGTTCGCATTACTCGTCACGGTACTGAGGTGTTGGGTGGACACCCCGAGTGCGGTCGTCACGTTCGACGCGTCGCTCTTCAGTGAAGAGACGATAAAGAAGGCTGCGTATACGTTCGCGGCGGCCGCCTCCGTGGATATCCGCCGTTCGGGTGTCGAGTGGGTGTGTGCGTTCAGATTCCTTCGACCTATGAAGCCCGAGGACATCCACGAAACCGTCGAAAGCTTCCGGATCGAAGTCTTGGACCAGGATCTTCGGGAGCGAGTTGCAGCGGAGACACGCGAGACACGGAACAGCATTCTGGCTGTGGCATTTTCTCGAACAGGCCTTCAGCGCAGTGAGTAAGTTTCGGCCGTTAGCCGCCTTCGATCAGTCTGGTGCCGCGCCCTACACGCTGCTTCCGTTCCGCTTTACGCGCCTCGATCGCGATCGATACGTGGCCAGCAATATGGCCGGCGAATATGCCGTGTTGGATCGCACAACTGTAGAGGCGCTCGTCAAGCATCAGCTCGCGTCCGACACCAACGCCTATCGTGACCTCGCCTCACGACATTTTCTGATCGATGCGGACTCGTCTGTCGGCCGTGACCTTCTCGCCCTGAAAGTCCGGACACGACTGAGCCGCCTTTCCGAGTTTACTGGCCTACACATCTTCGTAGTAACGCTGCGCTGCGAGCATTCGTGTCCGTATTGCCAGGTTTCCAGGCAGAGCATGGACACCGAGGCGTTCGATATGACGTTGAACACGGCCAATCGAGCACTCGACCTCGTGTTCCGATCGCCGGCACCGCACCTGAAAATCGAGTTCCAAGGCGGAGAGTCGCTGCTCAATTTTCCCCTGATCCGGCACATCATAGTCCGCGCAAAGAAGATAAATGCGGCACAGGGTGACCGGCCCCTCCAGTTTGTCATCGCGACCAATCTCGCCTTGATCGACGATGAAATGTTGGCGTTCGCCAAAGAGCACGACATTCTGATTTCCACATCGCTGGACGGCCCTGCGGACCTTCACAACTGCAATCGACCGCGGCCAGGGCGCGATAGCTACGAGCGTACGATCGCAGGCATCGAGAAAGCGCGCCGGGTACTGGGGCACGACCGTGTTGGTGCGCTCATGACGACAACCAAAGAGAGCCTTCGCCAACCCAGGGCGATTATCGACGAGTACATTCGCCAGGGCTTCGACTCGATCTTCCTCCGTCCCCTTTCACCCTATGGCTTCGCCGTGAAGACCAAGTCGTACGCCGCTTACGACGTTTCCTCTTGGCTTGCCTTCTATTTCAAAGGGCTCTCGTACATCATCGAGCTGAACCGGCAAGGGCAGCGCTTTGTGGAGAGCTACGCTGCGATCATCTTGTCGAAGATTCTGACTCCATTCAGCTCGGGATACGTTGACCTCGGCAGCCCAGCTGGGATCGGCATCGGTGCTGTCGTTTACAATTACAACGGAGCTGTCTACGCATCCGACGAGGCGCGTATGCTCGCCGAGATGCACGACGAAACCTTCAAGCTTGGCGACGTGCATACCGCCTCATATGAAGACATCTTTCTCTCGGATCGGCTCCTGGACCCCTTGGAGGAATCCGTAGCTTTGTCGGTCCCGATGTGTAGCGACTGCGCCTTTGAACCATACTGCGGTGCAGATCCGGTCTTCCATCATGCAACGCAGGGCGACTACGTCGGGCGGAAGCCAACCTCAGCGTTCTGTCAACGAAATATGGCCATCTTCCGCCATTTGATCCGCCTCATGGAAGACGATCCGGAAGTGCGCCTCATATTTCGAAGCTGGGCTTCTAGGGGATGATGCTCTCCCTCTCCTCACGCGGTGTCCCAACGCGGGGGTTTCCTGCGCAGACCCAACGGCTGATCTTGCGCCTTCGGGACAATGTACCGCCAAGCACTGCATGCACCGCGGCAGACTGCATCTATGTGTCTGATGGCGAAGACATCGGCATCGCCCCAGCGTGGACGTTCAAGCGGGATGTCTTCGACGCCTTGCCGGTAGGCAAGTGTGCCGTGTTGCTCCCTGAAGCCATGTCCTACCTTAGTGACGGCGACATTATCGCGCTTGAGCCGTCAAAGGGTGCCTTGCGGGTCCTTTACCGCCGCAACTCGCCGAGCAACAGCCTCCTCGTGACCGAGCGTTGCAATCACTACTGTCTTATGTGCTCGCAGCCGCCCAAGGACATTGATGATGGATACATCTTCGATGAGCTGGAGCTGGCGATTCCATTGATCTCCAAGGAGACCGCGGAAATCGGCGTGACCGGCGGAGAGCCGACAATCGGCGGCGACCGCTTCCTTGGGTTGCTTCGTACCCTCAAGAAACATTTGCCCCAGACCGCAGTGCATGTCCTCTCAAACGGAAGACGATTCGTTGATCCACACTTTGCTGCTGCGTACACGGACATCGCGCATCCCGACCTTGTGGTGGGCATTCCAATCTATGCGGACGTCGCATCACTTCACGACTACATCGTGCAGGCGGACGGTGCATTCGACGAAACGGTACGTGGGATACTGAACCTGAAGGCGGGAGGCGCTCGGGTTGAAGTTCGCATTGTGATTATCAAACAGAACGTGGAACGCCTCGTTCAGCTCGCATACTTTCTGGCGCGCAATCTCACCTTCGTGGACCACATCGCCCTGATGGGCCTCGAGGTCACGGGATTTGCGCGTGCCAATCTCGACTCCATCTGGATTGATCCAATCGACTATTGGAGAGAGCTGACCGAGGCGGCACTTTGGCTGGAGGCTTCCGGCATGCGAGTGTCGATCTACAATCATCAGCTTTGTACGATCGACCAGAGGGTTTGGCACGTCGCACGGAAGTCAATCAGTGATTGGAAGAATGCGTATATCCCGGAATGCAGCAGGTGCGCGGTGAGAGACCGCTGCGGCGGCTTCTTCGCAACAGGGACAACGCGGCATAGCCGACGAATCAGTGCTGTGCATGACGCAGGCACTTCACATGCCTGAGGTTACGACATGGTTGACCAGATGTGGATAGCCACAAGCCTCGCACACCCCAATCAATGTCTTAGCCAGCGAGGGCTTCGCGGCTCAGCCGCATACGCAGAAAAGCAAAGGCCTCGGGCGAGCCAGTAGCTCCGTTCAACCGCTCCAGCCAACATGCCACCGCTCTTTTTGAAAGCCAGGTAATAACCGTTTTGGACTGCAGTCTATTGACGTAACCAATGAGCCGTCCGGAAGCTTCAATGCGTACAGCCGTCGAATCATAGATGTTGGTTGGCTCTGGTATGAGGTCGAGCACTGCGCCTTCTGTCAAATAAGGGCGCGTTGCCGCGTAGTGCCGGTGCCCTGCTATCTCGAACAAAATGTCACAGGCTGACGCGTCTGGGTCCAGCGGATCGACAAGAGAAAAGCCGTCGCTGGGGAGCCTCGCTTCTGTAACCGCTAGCAGGCTCATGGCCGTGAGACGTGAGGTGTCCCGGATTCGAAAGTGAGCAAGATAGTCCTTGAAGTCAGATCGAGAACGCGGTGGCAGGCGTCGAAGGAAAGCCTCCATAACTCCAGTATCGAAGACACGTATGGAATACTTCCGAGTATCAAATGCTGGATAACCAGCATAACCGTGGCCGAGACCGGCCCTCACCAGTTCCGCAGCGAGCTCCATACCGTCCGTCGTCTGGCAGATGCCGCAAATCGACCATGCGTGCGGCCGCCATCCAACGCACGTCAGAACCGTGGATCGGGTCAGACTGACCATGTAGTCACATTCAGCCTGCCCCTGCCCATCATCTACTTTCTGCTTGGCTGTGGGCTCAAACAGAGCGCTTATGCCCGCCGGTTTGGATTACAAGGAAGCTCCGCCGGGTTTCGCCGGTGCGGAGCTTGGCCTGGTAGCAGGGCCTCGATGGTCGAGGTCCATGGACCAGGAGGCCGCCATGGCCCGCAAGACTGCCAAAGCCCCATCCAGGAAACCTGCTGCCAGCAAGAAACCGAAGAAGGCAAGGGGAGCTGAAGCGACGTCAACGCGCCGCACCAACACCAAGCAGGCGCAGATGATTGCGCTCCTGAAGCGGAGTCAGGGTGCCACGATCGAAGAGATGGTAAAGCTGACGGGCTGGCAGCCCCACACGGTAAGGGGAGCAATGGCCGGTGCGCTCAAGAAGCGGCTGGGGCTGGAGGTCGCCTCGGAGAAGACCGACGACCGCGGCCGGGTTTACCGCCTGCCGGCGTGATTGCCTTTCCCCGTCAGAAGTACTTCGCGGCGGCGGACTGCTCCTCATCCGACCGTAGCCCGTCGCCGACATGTATGCGAGACCGGGCAGCCGGGGAGAACCCCAGCTGCTCGGCGGCCCGCAGCATCATCTGCGCCTGCCGGTTCATCACCGGCAGGAACGGGTTCTGGATGAGGTTGCCGTCCCTGGTTTTCGTGACCTGGCCGAGCTGACGGACCTTCTGCGCCGCCGCCCGGTGCTCCACGGCGGCCACTACCCAAACCACAAGAACGTCCCGGTCCAGCCGCTTCAGCAGCCCGGCCGGCGCATTCGCGATGGCGTAGGTCCACCATTGGCGCTGGTCGTCATCAAACCACTCGGGAGCCTCAACCAGATCGCCGACCGGACGCGGCTCCTCGCGGTTGATCGGCCGTTTTCCCGGGTTGCCGCGCACCAGCTTCAGGTGCGTCGGGATTGGTCTCGGTCCTCTGGCCATCGTGCCATCGCGGGCGCGCTGCCCGGCTCCTTTTTGGTCTGCCCTCTATCGGCGGCGCCCGGTCCGGATGTCGCTGCGCCCGCACCAGGCCCCCCTAGCGTTACCTGCGGCGCTGAGCGTGAAGCCCGGCGACCGGTGCAGGGCGAACTGCCCAAGAAATGATAGCCCCCCACCCCGTAGCAGCGGTACCGGTAGAAGCCACTCTTGCGGCGCCCAGGATTGAGAGGTTCATCAGTGTCGATCCGGGTTGCTGCGCAGGAAGGCTTCGAACTCATCAACACCAGGTGATTGTGGCCCGTCACTGTCGAACGGCTCCAGTTGACGGCCAAGACGCGGACGAGATGCTGGCGAGAACCCGAATTCGGAACCGATGCGCAGCAAGTAGTCCATCGCGCGATTGCGAACGAGCAGGGCCGGATTCCGCACCGGAGTACCGTCGCGGCCTTTCGTGAGCACGCCATAGCGGAAGATCGTCCGTTCTGCCTCCACATAGTCCGCCCAAGCCGATGTGTACGCTGCGAGCAGCTGCAGATCGACGGCAGTCAGCATGCCGAGGCGATGAAGCTCAGCGACAAGTTCCGACCATAGCACGCAAGCATCCGCACGCAGGTGCATCGGCGGTGGCGGCAGCAAGTCGAGATAGCGGGGCTTGGGCTCATTCGGATTGCGCGCCCGCTTGCCCGGATTGCCATGCAGTGCGTGTAGCGCCGTGGGCTTTGGCTTGCGGCCCATTCCACCTCTCCCACATAAAACGGGCGTTTCGCGGGCGAACGCCGAAAGCTGCCTGCGCGGTGCAGGCGAACCCTCCAGAGATTGCTCCCCCCTCCCGCCCGGCAGCGCCCTCATGATCGAAGCGGCGGATAGGTGTCGAGGGGGTCCAGCAGGCCTTCCCAGCCCGTGCCGGCCCCTGCCGTCTCCGCCGCAAGCAAGGCGGCCTCCTTCTTGCCCAGCGGCCGCTCCCGCGGCGGCGGCCGGTACTCGGCCCAGCCAGCCCGGGCCTTCAGCCAGAAGATCGCGGCCGTGGTGCCCTCCCGGCCGCCCTTGAGGGCTGTCTTGAACAGGCTCTCGGCCACACGCGCGTTTGCTTTGATCGTCCCGGTGTCCAGTTCCTCACGAAAGTGCCGGCGCAGGGTCTTCGGGTCGATCGCCAGCACGATCGCGATCTCGTCCTGCTGGATTCCGTAACCGGCCATGGCCTCGACCTGACGGCGCTGGGTATCGGTGGGCTCAAAGCGGGGGCGTGCCACGTCACTTTCCGGGCTTGCGGCCCGCCTCCCTGATCTGGTCGAACGGACGGCCATCGGTCAGCAGTGTCGCCTTGCCGCCCGTGAAGGTCTGCCATCGCAGGACGGCGACGTCGACATAGGCCGGATCAAGCTCGATGGCGTGGCAGCCCCGGCCGCTCATCTCGGCGGCAATGATCGTTGTGCCGCTGCCACTAAACGGCTCGTAGATTGCATCGCCTGGCTTGCTGTTGTTCTCGATGGGGCGGCGCATGCACTCCACCGGCTTCTGCGTGCCGTGGACCGTTGCAGCATCTGCCTCGCCCACCGACGTCCCAATCGGCCACACGGTGGTCTGGTCACGGGCGCCCTGCCAGTGACCGGTGGCACCGTCCCGTACGGCGTACCACGCGGGCTCATGCTGCCAGTGGTAGTGGCCGCGGCTGAGCACCAGCCTCGGTTTGACCCAGACGATCTGGGAGCGGATCCGGAAGCCACAGGCGGTGAGGCTGTCGGCGACCGTGTTCGCGTAGACGCCGGCGTGCCAGACATAGGCGACGTCTCCGGGGAACAGGGCCCAGGCGGCGCGCCAGTCAGCACGATCATCGTTCGAGACCACGCCGGTGCGGGGGGTGGTGGAAACGCCCGCCTCGTTGCGCCAGGCGGGGTCGTATTCGACGCCGTAAGGTGGGTCCGTGATCATCAGATGCGGCTTCACACCCGCAAGGGCATGGGTGACGACATCTACGTCCGTGCAGTCGCCGCATACGAGCCGGTGGCGGCCGAGCATCCACACGTCGCCAGGCAGCGTGATCGGAACGGCAGGGACGTCGGGTACCTCATCGGGGTCGGTATGTCCGGCGCCGCTCGACGGTGAGAGCAGGCTTTCCAGTTCGTCGTCGCTGAAGCCGACCAGGCCGAGATCGAAGCCAAGATCCTGCAGATCAGCCAGTTCGATGCCCAGAAGCTCCTCGTCCCAGCCCGCATTCTGGGCCAGCTTGTTGTCCAGAATTGTGTAGGCGCGCTTGCGTGCGTCCGACCAACCGCGCGCCACCACCACCGGTACGTCGTCAAGGCCGAGTCGTCTGGCTGCAAGGAGGCGGCCGTGCCCGGCGATAACCATCCCCGTTTCGTCGGTCAGCACGGGGACCGTAAAGCCGAACTCCTCGATTGAGCGTGCGATCTGGGCAACCTGCGCGTCGCTATGCGTCCGGGCATTGCGTTCGTAGGGAGCCAGATCAGAAATCTGCCGCCTCTCCACTGCGTCAGCGGGCCAAGGCGAGCCCTTCACACTCTGTGGCTCTGAAGGCGTTCGGCGCCGACGAGAACCCGAGGAGACACCGGATGCTCGATCTGCCACTACGCTTCCCCTTCTTTTTTAGGACGGGAAAAACCCCGCGGGTTTTGGCCAGGAAATATTCTCTGTCCGTGGGCCCGGTTGCGGTCGCAGCGGGAAAGCTTCCAAGAACTAGAGGCCCCCCGCCTTGCTTCCATCCGATACGCCCGCGTTGATGTGATTGCAAAGATCAACACCGCCCCATGGTAAGCATGCGCAATCAAGAGCGCCGTTTCGTAAGCGGCGCGACGAGCTGCTCTGGTGATTCAAGGTGAGACCCGGCTCCAATTCGATCGACGTACACGTCGGGTCTGTTCGGGGATGCATGATACGATGGGAGCTATTGGCCTCGCGCGCGGCTGCAGGATGCTTCAGTTACAGATGAGGGAATGTCTTGGTTTTATGATTCAATGATCGCCATCTGTTTGAGAGGTCGGAGCGCAGGGACAGGACGACCAGTCCCGACGCAAGCGTCAGGCCGGTCCGTCCCTCCCTGCGATCTCGCCACCCGTCCGAGCCGGCCGTCGCTTGAGGGGCCATCACCCTGAAAGGCCAGGTGATGACTTCGGTGACTACTTGCGACGGGGGCCTGTCCCGCCGGCGACCGCGCTCTCACCTTCCGGACCGCGCTTGGGCTTTGGTCGCGTCCCACAGTAACCCGTGCCGACGACGCCCTGCCGTCTTTCTCCCGACGACGCCGTCCACGTCCGCCACAGCCGCACAAGGCTGCTGAGGCCAGCACGCGCTAACCTCCCTATGCGCACGCGTCGCGCTCGAAAAGCGCAAATCATCGGCCGTCGCAAAGGCGCGAATACATGCGTAGGATCGCGTATGATTTGTCCGCAGGCGCTACCAGTCCCGTGACCAACACAAGCAAGCTTCTCCGATTCGCACTCCAGGCAGTGCCGTACGAGTTGCTCGTGAATGTCGGCGTGTCACCTCACTCCAGCATCAGGCTAACCAATGAGGTGTGGGCATCGCTCACGGCTTGTCCAAGTCCGCAAGCCCACGCGCTTGCGCGTCGCGCCGCCACCCTTCGGATCCGCGCAATCGCCTCACAGGAAAACTGGCCACCCTCTCGGCTCCATGGCGAAGTCGAACTGCTCGCGCGTGACTGGACTGAGGAGGCCAGCGTATCCCTTGCGCTTTACAACAGGTACGAAACAGCGCTGAAGCTATACGGCTCCATGAGAGGGCAACAGCCCGACGCGAAAAGGGTCAACTACCTGTACCTGCTTTCGGCCTGTGAATCGGCACGCGCGTGGAAGGCGCACGAGGACAGCGGTCTGAAGTATCGCGAGCAGTCGGGGCTCCTTCGTGACCGAAAAGCGCGGCTGGAGCTCAGCAAGGCGATCCGCACAGTCGCGAGAAGAATTGAATGCCATGCATACGGACTGGCGGCGGAAGCCGCTGCGGCGTTCGCCAAGGCGGAGTTGCGTTCGAGCAAGCCAGCCCGTCCCTCCTTCGAAATCATGGAGGCTCTCATCCCTCTGCTTGGATCAGGGGATAGTTCCGTCAGCGCCCGCGCCGCGCGTGTCCGGCGCCTTCGGGAACTCATGGCTGCTGTCACCGGCGCACTCAGCACCAAAGGCATCGACCTCTTCCAGGCCGATCGCGACTACGATCGGGTTCACGGGAAGACGTATGCGGCCGGCTTTCGCCAGAGTAGCGCCGCTTCCCGTCAGATCGCCCGCTGCCTTGCCGAGCTCGGTGATGCGGTCCAGAACTACTCTGAGCCCGGCCGGGATCGTGTGCAGATCGGCAATCTGGCCTTTCCGCAAAGGCCAACAAAGCGCTTTCGCATGCCTCACCTGGGACTGCAGGTCGAGCTCGTTACCCTCCTGAATGAAATGACCAACGGAGAACCGGCGTGGCGGCCCGTAGACCACGTCCACAACTTCAGAAAGCGAACGGGCCATCCCAACTACGAAATCGCCGCCGAGTTTGTCCGCTGCGCCTTGGGCGGAACGCAAACAGCCGACAGTGTGCGCAAGGCGGTCACTGCCCTGGCCAACCGCTATCCGGACCTCATTCTGACTGATTGGCCGTGACCGGAGAGATTTGCCGGAGATTCCCGGCAAACACCTCCGCGACCGCGCCACTCGTCTGTGCGACTGGTTTCGCGTTGCTGCGCCACTTGGCGCAGAGCACCGCGGAGCCGCCATGGACAGGACTACCCCGACTCACTTTAACCAGAAACAGCTGGCGCGCCGCTGGGGGTTGAGCCCGCGCACCCTGGAGCGCTGGCGCCACCAAAAGTCCGGCCTCCCCTACCTCAAGATCGGCGGCCGCGTCGTCTACCGGCTGGAAGATGTGCTGCACTATGAAGCGCAGCGTATGCATGTGGCGTCGGCTGCCCCGCTGCCCCGTCGGTAGCCGCGCTGCATGTCGGTCCAACAGCATCCTGCGCCGCGAACCGCTCGCACGTTCGCACCAGAGACAGGACCCGGACCAAGGCCGGTCGCCGAAATCGCCGGCCTGCTGGCGGCTGGGGTGATCCGTCTGCTTGCCCGACAGTCCAGTCAATTGTCGGCCGGCCCCGGAGAAAGTTTGGTCGACTTCACCCCCGACCAGAGCGTCGATGCGGACGTTCTCAAGGGGTCTGGAGATCAAGGTTGACCGATACCGTTCTGGCCCGCCTGCTGGCCCTGAAAACGGCGCCGACGCCCGATCTCAAGACCCTGTGGCAGGGCCTCTTCGGCACCCCGCCTCCACCCTATAACCGCCGCCTGCTGGAAAGCCGGCTGGCCTACCGCATCCAGGAGCTGGCCTATGGCGGCCTGTCGGCTGCCGCCCGGGAGAAGCTCGATGCTCTTGCCGACCAGGTCGGCCAGGGCAAGCAGCTCTCGGTGAAGCTCAGGACCGACCGGCCGCTCACCGGCACCAGGCTGGTGCGCGAATGGCAGGGGGTGGAGCACACCGTCACGGTGCTGGCCGATGGCTACGAATACCAGGGCCGGCCGTACAAGAGCCTGTCGGCCATAGCACGGGCCATCACCGGCACGCAGTGGAACGGCCCGCTGTTCTTCGGCCTCAAGCGGGTGGCCAGGGCATGACCCTGCTGAAGCGCCGCTGCGCCGTCTACGCGCGAAAAAGCTCCGAAGAGGGCCTGGATCAGGCCTTCAACTCCCTCGACGCCCAGCGGGAGGCTTGCGAGGCCTATGTGCTGAGCCAGAAGGCCGAGGGCTGGGTCCTAGTGCCCGACCGCTATGACGATGGCGGCTTCTCCGGCGGCAACATGGACCGCCCCGCGCTCAAACGCCTGATCGCCGACATCGAGGCCGGACGGGTCGATGTGGTGGTGGTCTACAAGATCGACCGCCTGAGCCGGTCCCTCATGGACTTCGCCCGCCTGGTCGAGCTGTTCGAGCGGCGCAGCGTCACCTTCGTGTCGGTCACCCAGTCCTTCAACACCACCACCTCCATGGGCCGGCTGGTGCTGAACGTGCTGCTGTCCTTCGCCCAGTTCGAGCGGGAGATCGCGGGCGAGCGCATCCGGGACAAGATCGCCGCCTCCCGCAGGAAGGGCCTGTGGATGGGCGGCGTAGTGCCGCTGGGCTACCGGGTCGAGAACCGCAAGCTGATGATCGACCCTGCCGGCGCCGAGATCGTGCGCTTCATCTTCCGCCGTTTCGTGCAGCTGCGCAGCGGGACGGCGGTGCTGCAGGAGGTCTGGGACAAGGGTTGGCGCAGCCGGCGCGGCCGGCGCATCTGCAAGGTGATGCTGCACAAGATCCTGCGCAACCGGGTCTACCTCGGCGAGGCGGTCCACAAGGGCGTGGCCTATCCCGGCGAGCACCAGGGGATCATCGCCCGGGAGCTCTGGGACCAGGTCCACGCCATCCTGAAGGTCAATCCCAAGGCCCGGGCCCGCGCCTCGCAGGCGCGCACGCCGGCCCTGCTGAAGGGCCTGATCTTCGGCCCTACGGGCATTGCCATGACGCCAGCCCACAGCCGGCGCAACGGCCGGCTCTACCGCTATTACGTCTCGATGGACGCCATCAAGCGGGGCGACAACAGCGGCGAGCTGCGCCGCGTGCCGGCCGGAGCGGTCGAGCAGGTGGTGCTCGACCAGATCCGGCAGATGATGCAGGCACCCGAGGTGATTGCCAGCACCCAGCGGGCGCTGAAAGGCCAAGGACACGCCATCGGCACCGCGCGGCTGCGCCAGTTGCTGGGTCAGTTCGACGATCTTTGGGCCGAGCTGTTCCCGGCCGAGCAAAGCCGGATCGTGGGCCTGCTTGTGGATCGGATCGACGTGCAGGCGAGCGGCATTCGCATCCGGCTGAAGCCCCACGGTCTCGGCGCGCTGGCTCGCGAGCTCTTGCCGGTCGCCGCTCAGGAGAAGGCGGCATGAGCCGTACCGGGACGGAGGTGTCGATCTCGGCCGACGGTGCTGTCGAGGTGTTCGTGCCGCTCGCGTTCCGCCGCATTGGTGGCCGCAAGCGGGTGATTGCGCCTGCCGTTCCCGAGCAGCCCGCCTCCTCCGCCCGTCAGCTCAACATGCCGATCATCCGCGCGCTCGCCCGTGCCCGGCGCTGGCAGCGGCTGCTTGAGGACGGCACCTACGTCAACATCCTGGAGCTCTCGAAGAAGGAGAAGATCAACAAGTCCTACGTCAGCCGCACGCTGCGGCTCATGCTGCTGGCACCTGACATCATCGAGGCGATCCTCGACGGCCGGCAACCGCCGACCCTACAGCTGAATGATCTCGAGGGGGGACATCCCGTGGAGTGGGAGCTACAGCGTCGGATGTTTCGTTGAGCTACTAAGCTGACCGCTGTCAAGCGACTCGGAATGTAAAGCAGGCCTAGTCTGCCGGATGGAAGTGCATTTAGGTATATCGCACCTCATCCTCCTCGCTTCGCTTGATCTCGGTTCTTATCTTGGCACGAAGACTATCAATCTCGTTTCCGACCCAGGCGCGCACTGCAGAGCTTGAATGGGTTCGCCAACTCTCCAGCAGTGGAATCAGTGGTTCCAGATGAGTTGCGAGGGATCCCGACCAGCTAGTTGGGTACAGGCGATCAGAAAGCGAGTCCAATACATTAGGAATGTCACCGAATTCAGTGACAAACGCCTCGATCTCGGGAGCCCATTTCAGAGAGCCGTCTTCTCCTTTGAAAGCGATGGACAACCAATCAACGGCCAAAGCGGCGCGTCCTCCAGGATCGTTGCGGACCCACTTCAGGATCAAGTCGATGGGTACGAAAAACGCCGATCGCCGGCCCAGATATTCGTTGCCGTAGCGCGCTCCAAGCAGGTGTTTTGCGTTGGAACGGATGTACCAAGATCGGTCGACGGCCTTCATGGACACTATTGTCCATACCTCATCCGGATGCAGTCGCATGAGCCTGTCGAGACACTTCCGGACCGGATCGTCGAGTTCGTAAAACGCGCGATCCTTCTTGCGCTCACAAATGGACATCAGCTGCTTGGCCAGCTGCCGGGCATAGGTCACCTTGATCTCGCCAAGCGCGGATAGAAGCCCTATCATCTTCTCCAGATGATAGCCATCCATATTGCTGCGCACCTTGGTCAATAAGAGTGTGTTGATCAGCACCCGCTTCAGGAGCTTGATCAGCATCTTGTCGGGCTGCTTGCCCCCGTGCAGGTATATTGCAGCGATTTCGAGGATCGTCCACAGCCCGTCGGCGCCGTGCTCCTCAAGCTCTTCAAGGAGCGGCATGAAATCCAAGGCTGGCAGGTGATCGAGGCCACGTCCATAGGAGAGGCTTGCGCATTGCCACGGCTCCACGTCGCGATTACGCAGAAGCACCACAACAAGCTCAATGTCTTCGGATTGAAGCTGTCCAGATCCAATCAGCGTGATCGCCTGCGTCCTTAACTTTGGTGATTTCAGCGCCCCACGAACCAAGGAACGGGCCAAATCTTGGTCCCGGTGGTGTGCTCCGGCAATTAGACCACTGAAGAAGCCACGATTGGGTTCCCTTTCAGTCGCGTCTACCACCTGGAGCGCATGGGAAAACAATGTTTCGGGATCGGGTGCGGAGATAGCAAGCTGCCGCGCAAACGCAAATATGCTCTTCGCGTCGCAGCAGGCGAACCGATTGACAGCTTTTTCCAAGAGCTCCGCGTCGTTAGCGATATCTTCAGCAACGGCAGCGGCTTTGCGTGCAGAGTACTCGAAATCGTGCTTGGCTTCCGGGGCGTCATCATAAACCGTATCAGGATCATGCAAGTCGGATTTCCACCCCCCTGTATATAGAGCCACCGCATCAAGCGGATCCAATGGCACAAGTTCTTCGAAGTAGCTTCGGATCTTCAGGGCAATGTCCGCGGGTGCCTCCTTGCGATCATAATATAGCCATTCAGAAATACCGCAAATTGCTTCTGGCCAGAAACCAGTATGCGCAATGATTCCACTAATGATCGTCTTGACATCTTCCAACGGCATACTGTTGAGCAACCCACGAATGTGTTGGCCAAGGGCTGCTCTCGCCTGCTGGGCGAGCGGATCGTTGGAGGTAGCTATGGTAGCCAATCTCGTGACTGCGGCACGATAGAAATCCCAAATTTCGCCATAGGTCTTTGGGCGCCAGTCCTCGAGCCGCCCGGCGCTTCCAATGTGCTCGGCCCCGCTGCTGCGCGAGAAGGGCCCGGTATCGAGCATTGTTTCGAGCGCTTCTAAACAGACCTCCCGTTCGCGTTGATTGTTGGATTTCAATCCATCATCAACTACCAGCAAACGGGCAGCGGGTTCAGCCTCAGTCCCGCTGAGTTGAAGCTGGTAGAGCCGCTTGAATTGTCCAGTCGCGTTGTTGCCGATGCCTTCCTCGTTTTCGGCAACAGCCAGCTTTCGCAACAGCGTCGCGGCTCGGTTGAACGTCTCCTTGCGGAATACCAACTTCTCTAAGGTCCATACAAGGTAGCGACGGCCATCGCGGGCGGCCTTGAGCTCATCAATGGTGAGGGCGCCAAACACTCTCTCGATAGCTGCCGCCACTGTGTCGGGATTGACCTGCACTAACCGATCAAGGCACTTCGAACCGAATTCGGTGTTGAGTACCATAAAGTTACCCAAAACTGTCGGTTGGAGTAGGTGCTGTACGAATCGAGCTGCCACGGGCGATGAGTCCAGCCATCTCATTCGTTTCAACAGACTTGCTTTCAGTGCTTCTGGGGCCTCACGAAAGAACTGGATGAGTTGGTCAACGGTGACGACCGACAGCCGCTTCAGGCCAAGGCGCGCAGCCAGCGGCACCGGCCCCACCTGTACGAAGTCACCGCGCCGCGAGATGATCCCTCGTGATTCAAACGACAACAGATGTTCAACGAACGCAGACGAGTTCATGTTCGCAAGCTGCGTAGCTATGCAGGCAGCTTGGTTATCGACGTCGTCCTGGATCTTGATCCATTCGAAGAGGCTGGCAATTTCGAGCGCCTTCTCTGCTTCAGATAGCTTCGGCCTGAAGCCCCAGATGACTCGCTCGAGAATTTGTTCAACCGACTCCAGGGTATGGCGGCTGTCGGCATTGTGCTGTGCAGCCAAGACCGCAATCCGAGGAAAGCCTTCGGCAAGGTCCGCAATAAATCGGCTCTCGGCGTCTCCTATCGACGATGCAACCCCCTTGGCAATCTCCTTGATGTGGTCGTCTGCAGCTCTTTCCAGGCGCAATGACAACGTCCCCGTTGCCCGAACTATGCGGGTCTCGATGTCGATCGTGATCAAGCGAAGACGAGAGCCGGCACGCTGGACCATTTGCGCAAGCTTGTTGTGTAGCTCGTCGCTACACTCATCGATGACGAGGATGGCCGCAAAACCCGTATCGGCCATCTCCATGGCCAGTTTCACCGCATCGACACCCGAAATAGTACCGTCAGCGAATATGACCGATGCCGTATCAATCTGATCCGCTACTGTTCCTGGCCTGCCGAGTAGTTCATACACGAACCGCGTCTTCCCGAAACCGGATGGGCCCGTGACACGGACGATAGCACCGGCGTTGCTCAAGAAGGCCTGAATGGCCCCGACCGCCTGGTCGTATGTCCATGATGTACCTGGAGGCTCTGTGCGCACAGTGGCGGGCACTGCACCGTCCATTGGTATGAATCGCGCAGCGCCACTTGCTTTCCATGGCACGTTTGCAATTTCGGGCGAGCGCCCCCAGCTCTCATGGCTCTGGAACCCTTGAACAGGCCTGCCGAGACGCAGCGATGCAAGCCAGAGCGCGACCGGCGGATGTGTGTTAACCCAATCCGCGATAAGATTTGCGTCATAGACCTCAAGAGCCAAGGCTTTACTGGGGTCGCCTCCGCCCTCTTTGATGCCATTGGCGATCGCCTTGACCAGACTATCACGCTTCTTGTTCGCGAAAGCGCGACCGCAGAAGACCACGTACGCGCCACCGCGCGCGAGCACCTCCAGAAGCGCATCGCTCAATGCCGGCGGCTTGACCTTAGTCTTTCTCCAAGTTTCAGCCTTGATTCCACTAGTATTTAGGTTTTGAGCCTTTGATTGAAAAAGTGTGAAGCGGGCAGGAAAGTAGTCGGTGGATAGTCGGCCACCGGTCCACTCGACGCGCCCATCTTCACCGCCATCCGCGACAGTGATTTGAAGCGGTGCAGCGGCAGCCCGAAGTGGTATATCCGACAAGCGGCACTCTGCCAGCATTAGGCGCTTCATCAGCTGCACCAAGGACCTGCTGTCGAGCGCCTCGACGTGTTCCGGCTCTGCTTCAAACAGCATTTCCTATTCCCCTATTGAGGATGGTCCGTCGATGCCCAAGCTTGGCACATGCGTGACGCAGTGAAGGTGATGGTTGGCGGTACTGGCGCCCATAATGCAGGCATACGAGACAACGCCTAACGTCTCGCAGCTGAACCACTCCGTTTTGGACTGGATGACGCTGCTGGGGAAGTCTCAACAATTCTCTAGAAGCGGTCATTGCCGCTCTACTAAGTCCAAGTGTCTGCAAGGAAGACGCCGGCGATGGGCATTGTCGTGAAGGTCAACCGCGCTCCCGGTTCGCACCGGACGCGGTCGGCCGACACCGAGCTGACGGTGGGCAGCACCGGCGCCCGACAGTGGGGACAGACCAGCGGGCGCCCGGCTTCCCGCACCAACGGGTCAGGCTCGCCAAGCTGGCTCGCGATTTCTGCCAGCGTGAAGTAGACGAGCCGCACCGGCTGGCAGGTGCTGCACAGGGCGCCCAAGTGCGCGGCATTGGCAGAGAGGTTTGCGACGCGCTGCGGACTGCCATACAGCCCCGCGCTCCGCAGCGTGTGCAGCGAAAGGCAACGGCATCAATAGGCATCGCGCGATAGCGAGCCGGCAGACTGCGGGGGCCTGACCTCCCATGGCCGAGCGTTCCCGCGGCACATAGGCTGATGAGACTACGGGACGACGCTATCAGGCGAGGACGGCAGAACATAGTCCAGATTGGGGCCGGTCGAACCGCGGTACTGGTTTAGACCAAGCTTCAGGATGCGTAACTGATTCCGGAAATCCATATCGGTGGCTTCTCGCGGACGCTGGCGAACGATGATGCCTTCGGGGAGCTTTCTCGCCGTACCGATGACGAAGCTCCACACCATTCCCGCCGCCAGGATAATGTGACCTCGTGCGAGGACAGCGATCGTGGTCATCGCCGTGAAGTCTACGCCGGCACCCGGTCGGGGAGCGACGGGCCCGACGGGAGTGTCGTCAACGAGTGCAGGCGGCGCTGCGTCGTTCGACGGCTGGATGAAGAACGGTAGATTGTTGTGGCCGACGTCGACGAACTCGATAGGTGCCGAACGGTCTGGATTGTTCAGCTTTTTTACTGTCTGAATCCAATTCAGTCCCTTGCTGGCGGGCAGATTGTGCTTGATTTTTACATTCACCCCATGGGTGAGCGTCGGCGGCCCAAGGGTGCCCACTTGCCGCGGCCGAAGGCCATTCTTTAGGTCAATGACCGGCTGGAATTCGACCACTGATAGTTTGATATCAATTGGTATGACGATCGTCACGTTCTGGGTGACCGGCATCGTCAGCATCATGCGCAGCATAAAGTCCGGAATAGTGTCTCGCGGCACGTCGACGCCCGCGCGCAGGTGCGCGTTGTGCTTGTGGAGCAGCGTATCCCGCTGCTTCGCCTCGTCCAGACCGAAGCGACTCATCACCGCGCCAAGCGACTCGCCCTGCTTCACGTCTTCGGTAACAAAAAACATGTAATCCCCCCTGTTGGCGCCAAAGCATCATGAACCATGCACCGTGCTCTCTATGAGGGTTGGTACCGGCACGGCGGCGGGACAGGAACATTATCGCCCAGCCGCGGGTCTTCCCGCATGGGCATCGCTACCCATTTTTCGCGGAGCGCACCTGCATTCTGGCGGCCACGCTACGACACTAAAGGTAGCAAGGTATAAGTGCTGGCTACTGAGTTGGCCGCGCAGACGGTTACGAGCGCGGTCGCAGATTTCGGCACCCGACAGCTTGCCTGCAATAGGGCACCATGCGTGGCCACATCGCCGATTGTCCGGCCGGTTGCCATTCTCTCAGCCTAGAGCGCCCCAATCCGGCGCAGCAATGGCATTGCCGCCAGTCCCTGTTCCCGGCTGGAATGCTGCTATGTGCATCCTCTACCGCCAGACAAAAAGCCCGGACGCTATGCGGCGCCTGTTCGCGGTGGTAGATGACCGGATGGGCGACCTGGCAGTAAACGAGAACGGCGGCCTGCGCGCTACGCCGGGCATGTGGGCACAGGATTCAATACTGCCGAGCGCCGGCGTCCGCGGCGGCTGTTTGAACCGCTGGAGCGCCCGACAACGCCGCTGGCCGGCGTGGTGCCGGCTGACGTGCGGCGCCGCGCGACATGGCTGGAGCCGCAGCTACTGGTTCAGGTGGCCTTCACGGAGTTCACGCCGGGCGGCATGACGCGGCACTCAGCTACCGGGGCATCCGCGAAGACAAGCCGCCAGCGGAAGTCCGCCGGGAAGTGCCTGTCCACATTTCCGCAGCACCGCCCAAAGCGGGCGAATGCAAGGCGCGGAACTGAGCGCGGCAAGGGGCGTAAGCGTTAGCATCCCGCCTCGCTGGTGCCGTCGCAGGCGGCCATCAGCTTTCCGCCGGTTTCGGTCAAGCCTGTGAAGGTGAGCTTGCGCACGATCGTCCGACTTCATCTTGCCCCCGATCTCGCCCGACTCGCCCGTGATGACCGAGGGCAGGCCCTTGGCCAGCCGGCCCGTTCCGCTAGCACCGCCATCCAGCGCCATATAGGGAGTCTTGGCTGGCAGGTTTCACCACAGCAGCTGCGGCCATTAGCGCAACATACGCGTGGCCATGGCGGTGCTCCCCTTGTGAAAGACCATCGCACGCGGAATTTCCGTGAGCTAGAGTGCCTCCCATCGGACCGGTCCGCCCGGAGATACGGTATGCCGACGCATTCGATGAGCGGGACTGCTCCTGGCCATGCCCGCATCTGTCGTGGCTGCTGGGACCAGATGAGCGTGCCGATCCCGATCCGCGGTCCTCTTGCCGTGCCATTCCGGGTATTTGGCATCACGCGAAGCAAGATGAACCCGAACATCTGCACGATCTGCGAGCGCGCTTTCCGGCGGGTCAAGAAGCGGCGGCACATATCCGCTACCGCAACCATCCTGTTCGCCGACATACGCGGCTATACGCGCCTGTCCGACCGCATTGACGCTATTGAGCTGAGCGACATCGTCAGCACCTTTCAGGACCGGTGCGCCCAGGGCATATGGGCACACGATGGCATCATCAACAAGCAGATGGGTGATGGCTTGATGGCCATCTTCAATTTCCCAATCAAAATCGAGCGTCACGTCGAGGCGGCTGTCACGGCGGCCCTGGATATTCAGCGACATTGCAAGGCCGCTCTTGCGACCCTGGCCGGACGCCTTGATGAGGAAACGGCGAAGACATTGGGGGTCGGCGTCGGCATCCATTCCGGCCCGGTGGAGATCGGCGAGTTCTCGACGGTTCGTACCGACTTCACCGCAATCGGCAGCGTTGTCAATCTGGCGGCCCGGCTTGAGGCGCAGGCAGCGCCCGGCGAGATCCTGATGTCGGCGGAATGCGCAGCGCAGGCGCCGGACCTCACGACGGGCACATCGACCCGCCTGCTTTCGCTCAAAGGAATCGAACAGCCGGTGCCGGCCCACGTTCTGGTTGCTGCCGCCTGATGGCAAGCAACAACAACCGGCACGGAGCCCAAAGCGGAAGCCATCGCTAAACGTTGCCAGCAACAGGGTTTTTGAACACGTCACTCAAAGGGGCTTGGTGTTGGCTTTACGGCTCGCGCTCAAGGATGAAGCCGAGGCTGTCCACGGCCGGGCCACCGATCGGGAGGTAGACCCAGCTTCGACCGTTACTGTCGGTGACGCGAATCGCCAGGGGCATGCCGTAGGGGTACTCGCCGTGTTCCAGCGGCTCGTAGGTCAAGGTGCGGTCGCCGACGCTCGGATGCGGCCGACGATCGGGCGGCAGCGGACGGTATCGGTGGACAGTCCGGGTGGCGTCAGGATGGCGGGTCATTTTTTCCATGCGGCGTGAACGCCCAGCGCGGCGAAGGGCTGCACCGCCGAAGGTGCCGGCGCACCACCAAGGAGCGCCGGCACCCGGAGGATACACGGCCGCCGGTCGCAGGCGGCAGTGTAAGACGGTTATAAGGCCCACCAGGTTCCCGCTACGGAATTGACAACCGCACATCGATGCACCTGGCCTCCAGAAAGAACGCACGGGTCATCTGAACGATGTCGTTCATCCAGTAGAGCCTGTGCTGATCGGACTCGAGGAATGCTTCCGGCAGCATGGCATATCCATAAACCTCGACGCGTCGCTCGCTGGTATTGTCCGCATCCACGGTGTCACGCCAGCCTATACGCCATCCGGCATGGTTGGCCCCGGTTTCCCAGCGGACAAACCGTGGCTGCAAGGCGCTGCAATCGAGCGCGCCGTGCACAGGCACCACGTAGACCACGACCAGGCGGTATACGTTGAGCTGGATCTGCATCTGGAGCGTTTCGCCAAGCGCGAAGCAGGTATCTGGCATCGGGGCTGCCAAGCACGTGTCCGACCAGCACCTCGCAGCGGACAGCTTCTTTCTCGGCACTGGGCGCGCTGCCGGGGGCAGGCGTGCGACACTCGACGGCTCGCAGCGCCTCCGCCATCGAGCCTGTCAGGAAATGATCGATCTGCTCCCGGATGTGCTCGATCACCTGCGCCTCACGGAAGCTTTAGGTATCGCTCAAGCTATCGGAGAACGGCGCCTCACTGCCCAAGTTCCAAACGGCCGGAGGCGCAACATCGAGACTTCAGGCGGACACGGCCAAGCCGCGCCGTTGGGATAATCTGACCTTTGGCAACTGCGCGACCACTGGGACTTTATCGGATGAGCGGGGGGTAGGAGGTTCCAATGCAAGCGTCAGAGCCCGGGCCCGCGACAAAGGCTCCGATTCTGCTGGTCGTCGAGAACGAACCGCTGATTCGGGTCACGCTGGCAGAGTTCCTGGAGCTTTCCGGCTTCGCCGTAGTTCAATCGGCTAATGCAGCGGAAGCCCTGTCGCTTCTGGAAGCCGATGCGCCCGTTGACCTCCTCTTTTCCGACGTGGACATGCCCGGCACCATGAACGGCTTCGGCTTGGCCGAATGGGTTCATTCCCATCGCCCCGAGGTGCCCGTCCTCCTCACATCGGGATTGCCCCAGATGTTGCTTCACGCCCAGGCGCTCAGCGATGAATGCCACACCTTAATGCAGAAGCCATATAAACTGGACGCCGTGGAGCGAAGGATCCGTGGCTTGCTGGGCGGAGCAATGAACGACAAGGCATAAGGCTGGTCTCTGCTGCAACTGCACCGAGATGTGATCGTTGCGCGCGCAGGAAACAAAAACATGAGTACGCGTGAGACCCGACGCCCCTTGTTGACGGGGCCGGAAAGAGAAGAAACAGCTTTCGGCGATTGGCTCGGCAGTCAACTCCGGCGCATGTACGCGAGCGTTGCTGGCGAGCCGTTGCCGGACGACCTACGCAATCTCTTAAGCACTCCGGATAATTCGGCTGACAGTAGCGTAACTAGTTCATCTCGCGAGCCCGACAAGCCGCGCGGTCCTCCGACAGAAGCCGACTAGAGACGATCAGGTTCCTCTCTGTGCTGGGACGCCGCTCCTGTGCTCGTCCTCCTGGGGCATTGCTATCCGACGCAGCGCCGTGGGCAGCGATAGCATTCAAGGACCCAATGGCCGTTCGCGCCTAGTCCTTGGTCACAGGAGGCAGTCGTGCCAGACCTCACCGCGCCGTGGCGGCTACCACCGTCAGGCTCATGGGGGTCACGAATGCTGTGCGGGATGTCCTCGACACCCGCGGGGTCAAAGAGGACGATCGTATCTCACTGACGGAAATTGAAGTGGCGCTTGACGTTCGCGCCTAGCCACTCGCGCCCAGCTCCTCCAACGGTGGCAGTAGGACGAGTAATGCCTAGGCGGTCCAGTAAACTTCCAGAACAAAATGATTTGGCAAAAAGACGTTGCTGCCGGTTGCTTTAGCGGTCCAATGACCAGCAAGCGAAAGCCCGACAAAATCCCCAGTCGCGGTAGCTCCCGGTGCTATATGGATCGGACCCGCAGGGCGCTGATTTGTATCGACATACGAGAGGTCGACCGGAATAGCGATGTTTTCTTGGTTGTCACGAGCCACATTTCTGATCCGATCGATAACCGCGAATGTGGGAGCCAGCCCGACGGGAAGAGCCGTCATTGAGGTGTAGGTACCGGCCGCCGGGTCAGGTCGGTGGAAGCCTACCATTACCATACCCTGCGTTGGCTGTTCCCAAAGGCCTAACTCCTGACCCCGTATTTCAATCTTGTCTACACTGTTGGCTGAAAACAAGAAGACACCGCAAACCCATCTTTGGTCATATTTGGCGTAATGGCCGTTAGGCATTCCACCTACATAGCCGTTGCGAGCAGCAAAGTCGGACGCCCCCCTAAACCAATCGTCCATTGGGTGCCCGCTTGGATCGCCAGCGCCCATTCCCAGCTCATTGACGGGAACATCAGCGAAGTGAGCGGTGTTTGGGGGCACTAGGTACGTTCCAAAAACAACTCCCTGCCCGTAATCCTGCTCCTGAAAGTTCGGGAAACCATGCTGATATCCCTGCCGCAAAGCATAGTCGTGCGCACCGGTGAACCTTGTTCGGAGGCTATTGGCCGCATACTCTGCCGCTGGGACGTCTTGCCAATGAACCACGCTTGGCTTGAACAGGAAATGACCGTATGCCGTGCGTGTAGGATTGGTGTACGTGGCTTGATGAAAATTTGGCCAGCCACAGGGGTACGAGTTGTGAGTACACCAATTATCGATAGTTCGGAAGCGATCAGCGATATCAGCGTCACTTGCCATGGCTGGACTCCCTTACTTGTCGCATGAGCGCTCTTGCGAAATCGGATCGTCCACGACCCCAGGGATGTCGCCGCTTGCCGGCATAATGGTCATCCTTGAGGAGCGCATATGTCAATGGACAGCTTCGGGTAATCGACTGCACTCGCCGTGCGCAGGTTCGGCATTCAAGCAAGGTAGCTTGTGAGACTTTGTATCAGAAACACTCTTAGCAGTATTGGGTTTACAACCAGTGGTCGTCCTCGCGGCACTGCGTCTAAGGTCTGGACGGCCACCTGCAACTATGGAGCGATTTCGCCTGGTACGGTTCTGTAGTATCGTTTAGGTCTCGCGGCTCGGAGTGCGGCCGATGGCAGAGACAGGGTGCGGACAGGAACACCTGTCAATTGAGGATGCTATCCACCATGCTCGAACCAATCTTGGTGGGCGAGACGTAGAACCATTTTGGGGAGGGATGGCGCATATTAACCCGGGGCGGGTCGTTGGGTATCAGGTGACCTCCCGAAAGCGCTGGCGTCTTGATTTCGATCCCAAGAAAGGCGTGCACGTCAACGAGGAGAATTTCGACGCACCACCCTCTCAGCAGAAAGTCGTGCACCTGGTCGCCCCTGCATCATTCGATGCAGCAGGCAAGCCGGTAACGAGCGATGCGCAAGTGCGCCTCTATTGGAATAAGTGGACGACCCGTTACGGCACGCCCGGCCGCGGGATTTTTTGCCGGCGTTGCGAGAACTGGCACATAAACGGCCGCTGCCCCTTCTAGGCAAGAGCGGTGCCGCTCGGAGACTTTCTTTCGTTCTGGCCGAACCGATCCGGAAAAATCATTCCATATGGCACTCCCTGGAGCTTCGCGCCATCTTGTAGTCGCGACATGTGACGAACTCGTCGCCTACGGCCACGCCGATCCCCTTAACAAGATCATACAGATCCGCTGGCGACTGATCGGATTTGAGGGCCGCCCGCCACACGGGCCAATTCGGGTGCGTCTTACCCATGCGCGACGAAAAGTGTCTGTTTGCTTACAGGCCCCACCAAGCGCCGGAACCGGAGCTATGGGAGAGGGCAGGTGACCGCTAGCAAACCAGCAACACGCGACTGATAACCTTCTGAATTCAATAAGCATTCGCCAAGCGGATACCGAGGCCACGCGGTCAACAGCCGCGGAGAACGGTGGCCCCTGAGAAGGCCGTTCCGCCGGGAAACCCGGTCGTCGGCGGCTAGGCGGTCAACAACTCATGAGAAACGGCCCGCGAGTGTGGCTGTTTTCCCGGCTGTCTCAAAAGCGAGAGAGTAGCGAGAAGAGCCTAGTGGCGGAGAGGGTGGGATTCGAACCCACGGTACCCTTGCGGGCACAACGGTTTTCGAGACCGCCCCGATCGACCACTCCGGCACCTCTCCGCGGTCCCGGCGGGGCACCGGGCGCGCGGGTTATATAGGCGGCGTTGCGGGGCGGCAAGCTTTGAGGCAGAGGCCGTGCGCGTGGCCGCCGGCTGATAGTGCCGGCCAAGCCATTGTGTGGCCATGCGAAATCACCTTCCCCCGGAGGGGGGAAGGTGGCGCAGCGCCGGAAAGGGAGGCTGCGGGCAGGCACGGCGCTAAAAAGGGATACGCCGCGCTTGTTGAGGCATCCCCCTTCCGCCCTTCGGGTACCTTCCCCCTCCGGGGGGAAGGGGATTTGGTTTCGTTGACTCCGGCGGATCGGTGCGTATATTGCGCCGCCTTGAGCACGGCGGGCCACAGGCCCGCTGTTTCGGTTTCGGGATGGCGATGATGTATGCGGTGATTCGCACGGGCGGCAAGCAGTACCGGGTGGCTGCCGACGAGGTGGTGACGGTGGACCGGCTGGCCGGCGACAAGGGCGCCGCCGTCGAGTTCGGCGAGGTGCTGGCCGTGGGCGGCGAGGGCGGCCTGAAGCTGGGTGCGCCCGTGGTGGCCGGCGCCAAGGTCACGGCCTCGATCGTCGAGCAGGTCAAGGGCGACACCATCCTGGTGTTCAAGAAGCGCCGCCGCCAGAACTCGCGGCGCAAGAACGGCCATCGTCAGCTGATGACGAAGGTGAAGATCGAGAGCATCGTCGCCTGAAGCGGATTTCGGAGTAAGGGCAATGGCACACAAGAAGGCAGGCGGCTCGTCGCGCAACGGGCGCGATTCGGAGAGCAAGCGGCTGGGCGTCAAGCGCTTCGGCGACGAGCTGGTGCTGGCCGGCAACGTGCTGGTGCGCCAGCGTGGCACCAAGATGGCGGCCGGCCGCAATGTCGGCGTGGGGCGCGATCACACGCTCTTCGCCCTGGTCGATGGCCGCGTGAAGTTCGCCACCCGCAGCGGTGGCAAGGTGTTCGTGAGCGTGGAGCCGGCGCCGCAGCCGCCGCTTGCGGCCGAATAGCCGTTCCCCGCACCTTCAGCACACCGAGGGGGAATGGCTCGCCATTCCCCCTCTTTGTTTGTCCGGACCACAGCCGATGAAGTTCCTCGACCAGGCCAAGGTGTTCGTGCAGAGCGGCGCGGGCGGGCCGGGCTGCGTCAGCTTCCGGCGCGAGAAGTTCATCGAGTTCGGCGGGCCGGATGGCGGCGACGGCGGGCGCGGCGGCGACGTGGTGCTGGAATGCGTCGATGGGCTGAACACGCTGATCGACTACCGCTACGCCCAGCACTTCAAGGCGCAGCGCGGCCAGCACGGCATGGGCAGCGACCGCACCGGCGCGCGCGGCAAGGACGCGGTGCTGCGCCTGCCGCGCGGCACGCAGGTTTTTGCCGAGGACGGCGAGACGCTGCTGGCCGACCTGACGGCGGTGGGCCAGCGCGTGGTACTGCTGGAGGGCGGCGACGGTGGTGCGGGCAACACGCGCTACAAGTCCTCGACCAACCGCGCGCCGCGGCGCGCCGGGCCGGGCGGGCCCAGCCAGGAGATGTGGATCTGGCTGCGGTTGAAGCTGATCGCCGATGCCGGGCTGATCGGCCTGCCCAATGCCGGAAAGTCGACCTTTCTCGCGGCGGTGTCGCGCGCGAAGCCCAAGATCGCGGACTATCCCTTCACGACCCTGCATCCGGCGCTGGGTGTGGTGCGCATCGATGACGGCGAGTTCGTGCTGGCCGACATTCCCGGACTGATCGAAGGGGCCAGCGAAGGCGCGGGGCTGGGCACGCGCTTCCTGGGCCATGTCGAGCGCTGCGGGGCGCTGTTGCACCTGATCGACGGCACGCAGGAGGACGTGGTCGGCGCCTGGCGCACGGTGCGGGCCGAGCTCAAGGCCTATGGCCACGGCCTTGCGCGCAAGAAGGAGATCGTGGCGCTGAACAAGATCGACGCGCTCACCCCCGAGGAGATCGAAACCAGGCGCGCCGCGCTGGCCAAGGCCACCCGCAAGACCGTGCACGCCATCTCCGGCGCCGCCGGCATCGGCCTGCAACCCGTCCTGCGCCTCCTGCGCAAAGCCGCCGCCGCCCAGCGGGAGCAGGAGGCGGTGTCGTGACGATTTGCCGTCGTCCTGAGCGCAGCGAAGGACCTTGCGGTGCCGCGATCGGTCGAGACAGGGCCAGTGAATCACCGGTGCCGTTATTCCTGGGCGGAATCACCGCAGGGTCCTTCGCTTCGCTCAGGACGACGAAAAATGGGAGCGTGTCATGACCGCCCGCGGCGACAGGCGGCTGGCGGGGGCGAAGCGCGTGGTGCTGAAGATCGGCTCGGCCCTGATCGTCGATGAGCAGAGCGGTGCGCCGCGCCAGCAATGGCTCGATGCGCTGGCCGACGATATCGCGCGTCTGCGCAAGGGCGGCGCGCAGGTGGTGGTGGTGTCCTCGGGCGCCATCCGCCTGGGGCGGGCGCGGCTGGGGCTGGCACGCGGACCGCTGCGGCTGGAGCAGCAGCAGGCCGCTGCCGCCATCGGTCAGATCGGGCTGGCGCATGCATGGCAGGAGACGCTGGCGCGCCACGGCATTGTGGTGGCCCAGCTCCTGCTGACCCTCGAGGACAGCGACCAGCGCGAGCGCTACCTCAATGCGCGGCAGACCATGACCACGCTGCTGGCCGAGGGCGCGGTGCCCGTGATCAACGAGAACGACACCGTGGCCACCGCCGAGATCCGCTTCGGCGACAACGACCGGCTGGCGGCGCGCGTGGCCGAGATGGTGAGCGCCGATACGCTGGTGCTGTTCTCCGACATCGACGGGCTCTACAGCGCCGATCCGCGGCGCGATCCCGGCGCGATGTTCATCCCCGAGGTGCGCCGCATCACGCCGGAGATCGAGGCCATGGCCGGCAGCGCGCTTAGCGAGCTGAGCAACGGCGGCATGGTGACCAAGCTGATCGCGGCCCGCATCGCCATGGCCGCCGGCTGCCGCATGGCGATCGTCGATGGCGCGCGGCTCAATCCGCTGGCCGCGCTGCTTGACGGCCAGGCGCGCTGCACCTGGTTCCTGCCGGCCGCGAAGCCGGATGCGGCGCGCAAGCGCTGGATCGGCGGCACGCTCAAGCCGGGCGGCGCGTTGGTGGTGGATGATGGCGCGGCCCGGGCATTGATCGCCGGCAAGAGCCTGCTGCCGGCCGGGGTGGTGGCGGTCGAGGGCACCTTCGAGGCGGGTGCTGCCGTGCTGGTGCGCGACCGCAAGGGCCGCACGCTGGCGCGCGGGCTGGTGTCCTACGGCGCCGAGGATGCGCGGCGCATCGCCGGCCGCAAGAGCACCGACATCGAGGCCGTGCTGGGCTGGCGCGGCCGCGAGGAGCTGATCCACCGCGACGATCTGGCGATGGCGTGAGGCAGGCGTATAGTCTGGGACTGAAGAGGGCAGGCCATGAACGTGCAGACCAGGCCCGAGGAGACCGGGGCCGACGCCGCGGCGATCGTGCGTGCGCTGGGCGAGCGCGCCCGGACGGCGGCGGTGGCCCTGCGCACCGCCACGACCGAGGCCAAGAATACCGCGCTGCGCGAGGCGGCCCGGCTGATCCGTGCCGAGCGCGCCAGCATCATCGCCGCCAATGCGCGCGACATGGAGGGCGCGCGTGCCGGCGGGCTGAACGCGGCCTTGCTGGACCGTCTGCTGCTGAACGAGGCCCGCGTCGAGGGCATGGCGGCGGGGCTGGACGACATCGTCACCCTGCCCGACCCGGTGGGCCAGGTGATCGAGGCGTGGGAGCGGCCCAGTGGGCTTCGCATCTCGCGGGTACGCGTGCCCATCGGCGTGATCGGCGTGATCTACGAATCGCGGCCCAACGTCACCGCCGATGCGGGTGCGCTGTGCCTGAAGTCTGGCAATGTGGTGATCCTGCGCGGTGGCTCCGAGAGCTTCCACTCCTCGCGCGCCATCGCCCTCTGCCTGCGCCGCGGCCTGGCGGCGGCCGGCCTGCCCGAGGACTGCATCCAGCTCGTGCCCACCACCGATCGCGCCGCGGTCGGCGAATTGCTGCGGGCGACGGATTTCCTGAACCTGATCGTGCCGCGCGGCGGGCGCACGCTGATCGAACGGGTGATGGCCGAAAGCCGCGTGCCCGTGCTGAAGCACTTCGAGGGGCTGTGCCATGTCTATGTCGATGGCGCGGCGCGCCTCGACATGGCGCGCGACGTCGTGGCCAACGCCAAGATGCGCCGGGTGGGCGTGTGTGGGGCGGCCGAAACGCTGCTGATCGACCGCCGCGCACTGCCAACGCATGCCCTGCCGGTGATCGACCGGCTGATCGAACTGGGCTGCGAGGTGCGCGGCGATGCCGCCATCCGGGCGCTGGATGCGCGCGTGCTGCCGGCGACGGACGAGGACTGGCGCACCGAGTATCTGGCGCCGGTGATCAGCGTGGCGGCGGTGGATGGCGTGGACGGTGCCATTCGCCACATCGCGACCTGGGGCTCGGGTCACACCGATGCGATCGTGACCGACGACGAGGCCGCGGCCGCGCGGTTCCTCAACGAGGTCGACAGCGCCATCGTCATGCACAACGCCTCGACGCAGTTCGCCGATGGCGGCGAATTCGGGCTGGGCGCCGAAATCGGCATCTCCACCGACCGCCTGCACGCGCGCGGCCCGGTCGGCCTGGTCGAGCTGACCACCTACAAGAACATCGTCCGCGGCCAGGGAACCCTGCGGCCATGACCCTCTACCCAACAATTTCCTTCCCCCGGAGGGGGAAGGTGGCGCGCAGCGCCGGAAGGGGGATGCCTCAACAAGCACGGTGCCCAAGGCGAGACACCGAGCGTGTTGCGCCATCCCCCTTCCGCCCCTTCGGGGCACCTTCCCCCTTCGGGGGAAGGTCGATAGCGGCGCTGCTTGCGGTGACGCTCGCCCTCATCCCGGTTGTGGTGCGGGCGCAGGGGGTTGCCGATACCTATACGTATGTGACGGTGCGCGACCATAAGGGGGGCGTTGTTCAGGGGCCGGTGCGCGGCGATGCCTTTCCGCTGTGGCCGGTGCGGTCCTGCTACACTTGGGTGGTCGTGCTGGACGGGCCGGGCCGCAGCGTGGAGGTCACCGAGCTGCAGCGAACGCCGGGGCCGACCCGTTTCGACGTCACCGCCGATGTGAAGGTCAACGCCACCTCCGACGGCACCATGTGGCGGCGCCGGGTGCGCACCGATGGCGGCATCAGCGGCACCTGGTGTGTCAACGATGCCGACCCGCCGGGCGAATACCTGTACCGCGTGCTGGTGGACGGGCGGCCGGTTGCGGATTTCCGCTTCTGCGGCATCAAGCTGGAACGGGGCGAGGAAGTGCGGCTCGAGGCGCTCTCCTGCAAGGGGCGGTTTCTCGGGTCGTGAGTGCGCGCTGCGACCGTATCCGGCCTTATCTGCCGGCATCCGCGCGCGCCAGCCTGGGTGCAGCACCGCGGCGGATCGGCCTGCTGGGCGGCTCCTTCAACCCGGCCCATGCCGGCCACCGCCACATCAGCCTCGCCGCCCTGCGGCGGCTCGACCTGGACGAGGTGTGGTGGCTGGTTTCGCCGCAGAACCCGCTGAAGGGCACGCGCGACATGGGACCCCTGAAACAGCGCATGGCGAAGGCCCGCGCTGTTGCCAACGACCGCCGCATCCGGGTCACCGATATCGAACGCCTGCTGGGGACGCGCTATACCGTCGATACGGTTGCCGCGTTGCGCCGGTTGTTCCCCGCTACCCGCTTCGTGTGGCTGATGGGCGCCGACAATCTGGCGCAGATGGCGCGCTGGAAGCGCTGGCCGGACCTTTGCCGGCTGGTGCCCTTCGCGGTGCTTGACCGTCCAGGTAACGGCACGCGCGCGCTGGCCGGCGCGGTGGCGCATCGCTATCGTAGGCAACGGCTGGACGAACGCGCCGTTCGACGGCTGATCGCCATGGCGCCGCCGGCCTGGAGCTTCATTCACGCCCGCCTGAGCCCGCTGTCGGCGACGGCGTTGCGTGCCCGCCGTCCGAAAAAGTGAACCCGAGGAGATCCGCCATTCCCGCCCGCACGAAACGTCGTTCCCTGCCCTCCGACGCCCTTCGCGATCTGATTCTGTCCTCGCTGACCGAGGACAAGGCGGAGGACGTTGCCATCCTCGACATCTCCGGCAAGAGCACCGTCGCCGACGTCATGGTCGTGTGCAGCGGCCGCTCGTCGCGGCAGGTATCGGCGATCGCCGACCACCTGGCGGAGCGGCTGAAGGATGGCGGCTACAAGGGCGTGCGCGTCGAGGGCAAGGTGCTGGGCGACTGGGTGCTGGTGGATGCCGGTGACGTGATCGTGCACGTGTTCCGCCCGGAGGTGCGCGAGCTCTATCAGCTCGAGCGGCTTTGGACCTTCCCCGAAGGCCCCGCCGAAGGGAATCCGTCAGCGCGGACCGGCCGGCGCCGCAAGGCCGCCGCAGGGCCCGACAATGGCGCGGGAGAAGACAGCGAAGGCTGAGCCGGGACCGGCGCAATGCGTCTGACCATTGCCGCCGTGGGCCGGCTGAAGGCGGGGCCGGAAAAGGCGCTGTACGACCTCTACGCCAGGCGCATCACCTGGCCGCTCGCGCTGCGCGAGGTCGAGGAGCGGCGCAAGCTCACGGCGGCCGAGCGCATGGATCGCGAATCGGCGCTGCTGTTGGGCGCATGCCCGGCCGGGGCGATGCTGGTGGCGCTGGACCGTCGCGGCAAGGCGCTGGACAGCCCCGGGCTGGCCCGCTGGATTGGCACCCGCATCGATTCCGGTGCCGCCGATCTGGCGTTCCTTATTGGTGGAGCTGAGGGGCATAGCGAGGGACTCTTGAAACGCGCTGCGCTCGTGCTTTCTTTCGGTCCCATGACGTTCCCGCATCTGCTGGCGCGCGTCTTGCTGATCGAGCAACTCTACCGGGCGCAGCAGATCCTCGCGGGACATCCCTATCATCGCATCTGAAAAGGTGCGGACTTGCCGCTTTTTCGCCGTGAAAAGCCGGTTACATTGGGGCCTATGTTGATGACACGTTCCTTCCGCTTTTTCCTGTCCGGCCTGGCTGCCGCTGCGCTGGCCGCTGCCACCCTTTCGGTTGCCGCCGCACAGGACGACCAGCGCCGCGCGCCCAAGATGCGCAGCATTCCGTTCGTGTCGATCACCAAGAGCGACGGCACCACCCGGTACTACGAAACCAACGCCATCCCGTTGTTGATCAACAAGGCTTGCTTCGGCTGGCGCACCTGGCTGGGCGGCCCTGACCGCACGGTCAGCCTGGTGGAAGTCCTGCAAACCTCGCAGCCGGCCAAGGACGTGATCGCCGGTCCAGAAACCGAGGTGTCGCCGGACAAGACCCGGGCCACGACCCGCATGCGCGAGCGTGTCATCGACGGCTACATGATGCGGTCGTGGTGCATCATCGAAGGCGATCCGCCCGGTACCTACACCTACTACATCACCATCGACGGCGAGCCGCGCGGCGAGTTCGTGTTCTGCGCCATCGAGGTGCCCGAGCAGGACGAGGACATCGACCCGACCGAGCTTTCCTGCCCCAACAAGTTCCAGTCTGTCGAACGCCGGGCCCGTCCGTCCGCACCGCGCGGTTGAGGCAGGCGTCGCATAACAGGAATAGCCTTCATGGTGAGCCTTGTCGAACCATGAAGGCATCGCACGGCCGCAGCGCAAGTGCTTCATGGTTCGACAAGCTCACCATGAAGCGATTTCAGGCCCGCCGGTTCTGGCGTCAGCGTCCTTCCGCTGGCATCACACCCGCACGACCTTGCCGGGGTTCATGATGTTGCGCGGATCGAGCGCGCGTTTGATGGCGCGCATGGCGTCGAGCTCGACCGCGCCGCGATAGCGCTCGAGCTCCTCCAGCTTGAAGCGGCCGATGCCGTGCTCGGCGGAGATGGAGCCGCCGAAGCTGCGCACCAGGTCGTGGACAGCGTGGTTGATCTCCTCGCGGCGGGCGAAGAACGCCGCCTTGTCCATGCCTTCCGGCGCCTGGGCATTGAAATGCAGGTTGCCGTCACCGACATGGCCGAACGGGACGGGCCGCAGCCCCGGCACGATGCGCTGCATCGCCGCGATGCCCTGGTCGACAAACTCGGGGATGCGGTGCACCGGCACGGAAATGTCGTGCTTGATGGAAGGCCCTTCCACCTTCTGCGCCTCCGAATGGCTCTCGCGGATCTTCCAGAAAGCCTGGGTCTGGGCGGTCGACTGAGCCAACACGGCATCGATCACCAGCCCCGCCTCCATGGCCTCGCCGAGGAAGGCCTCCATCTTCGCCATCATGCCGCCGCCATGCGCCGGTGCCGGCCGGGTGGAGGACCACTCCAGCAGTACGTACCACTCGTGCTGTTCCACCAGCGGATCGCTGCAGCCCGGGATGTGGCGCAGCACCAGTTCGATGCCCAGCCGGCCCATCAGCTCGCAGGAGGTGACGTTGTCCTCGCTGGCGGCATGAGCGCGCGACAGCAGTTCCACGGCCGCCGCGGGATCGCGCACGGCAAGCCACGCCGTCGCGACATCCTTCGCCCGCGGGAACAGCTTGAGAACGGCCTTGGTAATAACACCCAGCGTGCCTTCGGCACCCATGAACAGGTGCTTGAGGTCGTAGCCGGTGTTGTCCTTCTTTAGCGCCCGCAGGCCATTCCACACCCGGCCGTCGGGCAGCACCGCCTCCAGCCCCAGCACCAAACTGCGGGCGTTTCCGTAGTGCAGCACCTGCACGCCGCCGGCATTGGTCGAGAGATTGCCGCCGATGGTGCAGGAGCCTTCCGCCGCCAGGCTAAGCGGGAACAGCCGGTCATGCGCGGCGGCGGCATCCTGGATGGCCTTCAGCACCACGCCAGCCTCCACCGTCATGGTGTAAGCGGCAGGGTTGATCTCAAGGATGCGGTTCATGCGCCGCAGCGACAGCACGATCTCGCCGCCGTGCTCGTGCGGGATGCCGGCGCCCACCAGCCCGGTCATGCCACCCTGGGGCACGATCGGCACGCCCGCCTCGCTGCAGATCCGCACGACCGCGGCCACCTCCTCCGTCGAGGCAGGACGCACCACCGCCGCCGCACGACCCCGGTAGTTGTCGCGCCACTCCACGACATGCGCTTCCATCTCGTGCGGATCGGTCACGAAACCCTTGTCGCCCACGACGCGATGGATGGCCTCAAGGACGGCAGGCGGAACGGCAAGGGGAATCGGCGTGTACGTATCGGGCATGGTCTCAATCTCGCCCGTACACTAGCCACCGCCTAGCCAATGCGGGAGCGCGGTCTTGTCCCGATTGTTTCTGCTCTCCGCCGGGAGCGCAGCTCTACCGCATTCCCGTGGCGTCCCGGACTGTTTCATCGGGATCAACGCGGATCACCTTGCCGGGGTTCATGATGCCTTTGGGATCAAGCGCCTTCTTGATGGCGCGCATCACGTCGAGTTCGGTGGCCGAGCGGTAGCGTTCCAGCTCCAGCAGCTTGGCCGAGCCGATGCCGTGTTCGGCGGAAATCGAGCCGTCGAACTCAGCCACCATGTCGTGCACGATACGATCCAGCACCTTCACGGACGGCGCAAATTCGGCACGGGCCTTCACGCCCTGCGGCGCCGAGAAGGTGTAGTGAAGATTGCCGTCGCCCATGTGGCCCATGGGCCGGGGCCGCAAGCCCGGCACGGCCGCAACAGTGGCCGCATTGCAGGCTTCGATGAAGCCCGGAATCTTCTCGACCGCGACCGAGATATCGAAAGAACAGGCCGGATCGTCATGGCGGCCGGCTTCAGCATGGCTTTCGCGCAAATGCCAGAAGGCACGCGCCTGCGCCTCGTTCTGCGCGATCACCGCATCCAGCACCAGGCCCTTCTCCATGCATTCGGCGAGATACGCTTCCAGGCGCGGCCGCATGCCGCTTTCACCGTCGGGCGGGATCGGCCGAGTTGAGGACCATTCCATCAGCACCTGCCAGGTATGGCGTTCCTGCAACGGCCGCTGTGTTCCCGGGATATGCCTGAGGATGCCGTCCAGCCCCAGCTCGTGGATCAGCTCGCACGAGGTGACGCTGTCGTCGGACGCAATGCGCGCGCCGGCCAGCACCTCCAGCGCTGCCTGCGGTTCGGGTACCGCCAGCCACGCCGTGGCCACGTCTTTCGGCCGCGGAAAGATCTTCAGCACGGCTTTCGTGATGACCCCCAGCGTGCCTTCGGCGCCGACGAAGAGATCCTTCAGATCATAACCGGTGTTGTCCTTCTTCAGCGCGCGCAGCCCATCCCAGATCCGGCCGTCGGGCAACACCACCTCCAGCCCCAGCACCATGCTGCGCGTGTTGCCGTAATGCAGCACCGTGGCGCCACCGGCATTGGTCGAGAGATTACCGCCGATCATGCACGAGCCCTGCGCGCCCAGGCTGATCGGGAAGTAGCGGTCATGCGCCGCCGCCGTCTCCTGGATGGTCTGCAGCACCACGCCCGCCTCGACCGTCATGGTGTAGGCCGTGGGATTGACGTCGAGGATGCGGTTCATGCGTGCCAGCGACAGCACGATCTCATCGCCGTCGCGCACCGGGATGCCGGCGGCCACCAGCCCGGTGACGCCGCCCTGCGGCACGATCTTCACCCCATGCTCGTTGCACAGCGCCACCACGGCCGCGACCTCTTCTGTGGTGCCGGGCTTGACCACGGCTGCAGCGCGCCCCAGCACATAGCCGCGCCAGTCGGTTTCGTGGAAGGCGCGCGCCTGCGGGTCCTCGACCATGCCGCGCTCACCCACGATTGCCCGCAGCTTCTCCAGAAAGGCAGTCGACGGTGGTGCAATCAGTGTATCGGGCATGGTGTTCCTCCGGTCGGCAGGACTTTAGCCGGACTCGCCGCAGACGCGAAGTGCTGACCAGTGCCGGGAATGCAGGCATGTTGCACCATCGCATTGGGAGTCCATCATGCCCTCGCTGGAGTTCTGGTACGACTTTGCCAGCCCTTACGCCTGGATGGCGGCGGAACGGATCGACGCGTGCACGCAGGCTGCCGGCATCGAGGTGCTTTGGCGGCCCTTCGTCATCGGCCCGATCCTGCGCCAGCGGCCCGACAATCCTTCGCCGTTTCAGAATGCGACGCCGGCGCAGCGCGCGTATCGCCGGCGCGAAGTCGAGCGCCTATGTGCGAAGTACGGCCTGCCGCTGCGCTGGCCTGGCAGCTATCCGCGCAACGGGCTGCTGGCCGCGCGACTGGCCCGCGCCGCAACGGCCGATCTCCGTCCGGCGCTGTCGCGCGCGCTCTATCGCGCCAATTTCGTCGACGATCGGGAGATTTCCGATGCCACCGTCGTCGGCGAGGTGGTTGCCGCTCATGGTTTCGATGCCGAGGCGCTGCTGGCTGCCGCACTGACGGAGCAAAACAAGCGAGGGCTGATGGCCGATGTCGATGAAGCGATGGCGCGCGGCATTTTCGGTGCGCCCAGCTTCCTCATCGGCAACGAGCTCTTCTGGGGCAACGACCGACTGGAACTCGCCGTCGAATGGGCCCAACGCCCATGGATGTGACGGGGCATGGCAAGCCCGGCAAATCCGGGTTACCTTCCGGCGAGTGACGGAGGAGCGCATGGTGCCGCTGAAGGTGTTCTGGCAGCCCGGTTGAACGAGCTGTCTGAGGCTCAAGGAGTTTCTATCGGTCCGTGAGATCGAATTCGTCTCGGTGAACGTTCTGGAGGATCCGCACGGCACGGCCGAGCTGGAACGCCTTGGGGCGCGCTCGTTGCCGGTGCTGTCGCGCGGCAACGACTTTGTGTTCGCGCAGAGTCTGGCACCCGTGATCGCCTTCCTGGGCCTCAAAGAAAAATCGGGGCCCTCGCTGTCGGTTCCGGAGCTTTACGATCGCCTCGACAAGTTCATGACATCGGCGCTGGAGTTGCTGCCCCTGATGCCGGCCGACCGTCTGGGCACGCATGTCCCGGGGCGGCCGCGCAGCTACCGCAGCCTCGCCTTCCACCTGTTCCGCGTCGTCGGCGCCTTCCTCGATGCCTGCGATGGCATTGCCCTTGAGGAGGCCGCCTTCCGCGACGAGCCACCGGCCGATGCCGATACTGCCGCGCTGCTCACCTGGGGCGAGGCCGTGCGCCAGCGCTTCCGCCAGTGGTATGTCGGCGGCAATACGGCTGCCAGGCGCAGCCTCGACACCTACTACGGTCCGCAGAGCCTGCACGAGCTACTGGAGCGCACCACGTGGCATGCCGGCCAGCATGTGCGGCAATGGATGATGCTGCTGGAGCTGGAGGGCATCCCCTATAGCCGGCCGCTGGGCGACGCCGACTTCACCGGCCTGCCCATGCCGCAGAACGTCTGGGACGGCTGATCCAGAGGAGAAAGTGCAGCGTGAGCTGGAATCCTACACGGTGATGCCGTTGGTCTTCAGCACGTCCAGCAGCGGGATTTTGTAGCTGGTGCCATCGGGCGCGGATTGCGCCGGCGTGCGCGCCGTGGTGAAGGCCGATTTGATGAACCCGTTCCACCGCGTCTGGCCGGGGCCGCTCTCCCCGTGATCGGACTCGCTCTTGCTGTCGTACTTGTTGATGATCTTCTGCTCGAGGCCGCCGTACTTCTTCAGGATCGGCGCAACATCGGCGTTTAACGCCGTCTGGTCGGCGTATGTCCTGGCCTTGAGCTGCATCAGGTCAATGAACAGGTCACGCGCCGTTAGGGCCACGATGTCGTAGTGGCCCTGCTCGTGCTTCAGGATGTCGTCGGGCGTCCGCAGCTTCTTGGCGGTGATCTCCGCCATCTTCTTCCAGCTTTTGGACGCGTTGAACGTGATCGTGATGGTGATGTTGTCATTCACGACAAGCTGGCCGGAACCGGGATCCTTTACGCCCATGACCGGCGGCAGCGAGAAGCTGGCGCTGGTGAACGCAAGATGCGGACTTTTGGTATCTGGCGGACCGCTGAAATCTGCCCAGGTCAGCGTCTTGAACAGGCCGACGAGCTTGGATGGCATGGCGGTTCTCCCCCCTGTTATGAGCCGCCAAGTATCGCACTGTTCGCGCCGCAAGGCGCTGGTCAATGTGGGGGCGGCCGTGGTGCCGCGGCACGGCGCAGGCGATCGTTGATCGCAAGCCCCAGACCGTGATGCGGGACCGGCATCACCGCGATCCCGCGCAGGCCGGGCCGGTCAAGGGCGCGCAGCATGGCGAACAGGTTCGCCGCAGCTTCGGCCAGATCGCCGGCGGCGCTGAGATTGAGCGTCAGCGCCGCGCCTTGGGGCACGTCGGGGCCGAAGGCCAGCAGGGCCTCGTCGGGGCCGGCCGCGACGGCATCGAGCCGCACCGGCAACGACGGCGCGTAGTGGCTTTCGAGCTGACCTGGGGCATGCAGCGCGCCCGGTCTGCCGATTGCCGGAGCGGTTGCCAGCGGTCCGATGACCGCCTCGATCGCCTCGCGGATGGCGCCGCCGGGACGCAACAGGACCGCCTGGCTTGCGGTGAGATCGACCACCGTCGATTCCAGGCCCACGGTGCAGGCGCCACCATCGAGGACCAGCGCCACACCGGCGCCCAGCGAGTGCGCGACGTGCTGCGCCTGCGTCGGGCTGACCGCGCCCGAGCGGTTGGCGCTGGGCGCGGCAACGGGGCGGCCGACGGCGCGCAGCAGCGCCTGGGCCACGGGATGGGCCGGCGCCCGCACCGCCACCGTCTCAAGCCCGGCGCTGCACAGCAGCGACACGGCGCTGTCGGTGCGGCGCGGCAGCACCAGCGTCAGCGGTCCCGGCCAGAAATGCTGCGCCAGGCGCTCGGCGGTGCCGTTCCATTGCACCTGCGCGCGCGCCGTGGCCGCGTCCGGCACATGCGCGATCAGGGGATTGAACTGCGGGCGCCCCTTGGCTTCGAAAATGCGCGCCACGGCCCGGTCGCTGGTGGCATCACCGCCCAGCCCGTACACCGTCTCTGTAGGGAACGCCACCAGCGCGCCTTCGCGGATGAGGGCGGCAGCGCGCGCGATGTTCGCCGGCGTTGCCGGTGCCAGCTCTGGCGCACCGGTCGTCACAGTCCCGTCCCGCCGCGGGCGATGAACCAGGGGTTCACGAATCGAGGCTTGCCATAGTCCAGCGGGGTGCCGTCCTCGCGCCGCACGCTGCCCCCTGCCGCCTCAAGCACAGCCTGGCCCGCGGCCGTGTCCCACTCGCTGGTGGGCCCGAAGCGCGGATAGAGGTCGGCCTCGCCGGCGGCGATCAGGCAGAATTTCAGCGAAGAGCCCGCGATCTTGCGGGCCGCCACCTTGATTCCCTGCCCGCGCAGCCAGATGTCGAGGTCGCTGTAACGGCCATGCGTGCGGCTGGTGTAGACCGTGGCTCCTTCCGGCGGCAGAGGCCGTACATGGATGCGCCGGGCGTCGTCGCCAGCCACTTCCTCAGCGAAGCCGCGGTCCGGGCCTGCGACCACGCCGCGCCACAGCCGGCCCAGCGCCGGTGCGAACACCACGCCCAGCACCAGCCGCCCGGCCTCGACCAGCGCGACGTTGACGGTGAACTCGCCGTTGCGCCGCAGGAACTCCTTGGTGCCGTCCAGCGGGTCCACCAGCCAGAACGGCCGCCCGTCGATGACCGGCACACGGCCCGCCGCCACCTCCTCCTCCGCCACCACCGGTAGCTCGGGTGTGAGGCGGCGCAGACCCTCCAGGATGATGGCCTCGGCGGCGTGATCGGCATCCGTCACGGGCGAAGCATCGGCCTTGGCGCGTTCACCGAGGTCCGCACGCGCATAGATGTCCATGATCACGGCCCCGGCGGCGCGCGCCAGCCCGGTGAGCGGCGGCAGCATGCCGGCCGGCGCGGGATAGAGACGGGAATACTGGCCGAGGGGCATTGCGGACACGCGGAACCTTTCGCTTCGACCGCGAGGTTATAGCCCATCTATCGACCGTGCGAAGTCAGGTGCCCAGAATCGTGCGGCGTGCGCGGTCGGGGCTTTCCGCCTGGATTTCGCTGGCCAGCGCCCGCAGGCGCTCGCGGTCCGCTGCGCTCTTCACGGCAATCGAGAATTCGCAATGCGTGACGACGTGCCCGAAGCGCTCGCACAGCTTGCGCGCGATCTGGTCCCACGTCCCGATCGTGACGAAGCGGTGCAGCACGTCATCGCCGATATGCTGGGGCATTTCCTCCCAGCGCTGGGCACGCGACAGCAGCTTCAGCCGGTCTGCAAGGTCCGCCAGGCCGGCATGTTCGAAGGCGGCGCGGTACTGCGGCGTGGAGGCATAGAACGCGATACGCGCCCGGGTGTCGCGGATCTTGGGTACGAGCTCGGCTTCGGTTTCCGCCGTCGCCACCAGCGGCTTCATGCAGACGCTGAACCCATCCAGCGACCGGCCGGCTTTCGCGGCACCCGCGCGCACCGCCGGCAGCATCACCTCGTCGATGTAGGAAGGGGTGCATACCGGGTGCGGCCGAATGCCGTCGCCCACTTCGCCCGCCACCTGGCACATCAGCGCATTCACCGCCGCGATATGGATCGGGATCGCCGGATGTTCGATCGGGCCGGGATTGAACAGCGGCACCATCAGGTTGATGGTGTAGTGCTGGCCTCTGACGTCGAGCGGCGTACCGTTCTGCCAGCAATCCCACACCGCCCGCACCGCACGCACGTATTCCCGCATCCAGGGTCCGGCCGGCGACCACGCCATGCCGTAGCGCCGCTCGATATGTGCCTTGACCTGAGTGCCCAGGCCCAGCGTGAAGCGCCCGCGCGAGAGCTTCTGGATTGTCCAGGCGCTGAGCGCGGTCACCGTGGGACTGCGGGGAAAGGCGATGGCGACCGAGGTGCCGAGCTTCAGGCGCTGTGTCGCCTGCGCCGCCAGCGCCATGATCACGAACGGATCGTCCTTGGTCTCCTCGACGACCAGCCCGTGGTAGCCGATGTCCTCCAGCAGCTGCGCATCGGCACCGACCGCGTGCAGGTCGAGTGGCGTCTCCGGCGCCCGCAGGCCAGGGTCCACCTTGCCCAGCGGCAGCAACGTCTCCAGCAGCATGCGCGGTCCTCCTCGCCTTTCCCGCAAGGTAGCGAGAGAGCCCGGCGGAAGGGAGTCGCCCTAGAACAGGGCGGCGCGGCGGCGTCGGGACGCGGGCTTGCGCTTGGGAGAACGCGCGGCCTGCACCGCGGTGCCTGCATCGGCAGTAGTGAGCTCGACATAGCGCGGGCCAGCAAGGCGCAGGCGTCCCTTGCGCACCAGCGATTCCACGGCCCGCTTCACCCATTTACCGGGATAGCCACGCGAATCCATCGCGGTTTCGATGTCGCCCATGTAGGCGCCGCGGCCGGGCCCCCTGCCGCGCGTCTCAAGCACGTCCAGTACCGCGTTCTCGACCTCGGCGAGCCGGATGGCAGTAGGACGGACGGCGCGCTGCGAGGTATCGGGCACGGGTGGACAGACCTGCTGGAACGATGCTTGCCGGGGCGGTCGTCTACACAACGTCGCCGATGCGCCGTCGTTGCATCGCCGGGCGCGCACTGTCTGGTCCGATCGGGATTGGACTGCTTTCCGACGGCGCACTTGCGTGTCATTTTCCTGCCCGTACGCGCGGACATGATCACAGCCGCGCTTGCGCAACCTGTCGATGGGCGCAAACGAGGGGCGCCGGTATGGCTTTCTTCCGGACCAGTATCTCCTGGCGCGACCAGCTTCGCTGGTACGAGCGGATCGCGCTGGCGGTGTGGTGGCTGGGCCAGGCCATTGCCGCGCTCTGCGTGGCGGGCGCCGTGTGGCTGCTGATAGCGGGCGATTTCAACGCGAGGGACCAGTCCGGCATCGCCGCGCTGCTGCTGACCGGCTTCTTCGCTCTCGCGGCCGGCCGTGCGGTGCTGGCGATCGCTACGCGCCGCCGGCGCTGGCACCGTCTTGGTCCCGAAGGGCGCCGCCGCGGCCATCGCGCGGCTTGACGACGGCGGTCCACGCTCTACGGTGCGCACGCACCGGCTGACGGAGGACCAAATGCGCCTGCTCCACACCATGCTGCGCGTCGGCGACATGCAGCGCTCGGTCGACTTCTACACCAAGCTCATGGGCATGCGGCTTCTGCGCACCACCGATCGGCCGGAGCAGAAATATTCGCTGGCCTTCGTGGGCTACGGACCGGAGACCGAACAGGCCGTACTCGAGCTGACCTACAACTACGGGATCGACAAATATGACCTTGGCGGCGGTTACGGCCACATTGCCGTCGAAGTGCCGGACGCCGCGGCGGCTTGCGAGAAGATCCGGTCCTCCGGCGGCAAGGTCACGCGGGAGGCCGGCCCGGTGAAGGGCGGCACCACGGTCATCGCCTTCGTCGAGGACCCCGACGGCTACAAGATCGAACTGATCGAGCGCAAGGCCGCCTAGCGGCTGGACGTCGAATCTCAGGCCAGAATGCTGGTCAGGCCGCCGTCGACGACCAGCGAGTGGCCGGTGATGTAGGCGCCGGCGCTGGATGACAGCAGAAGCAGCGCACCGCGCAGATCGGCCGGCTCGCCCCAGCGCTGCGCTGCGGTGCGCGTTTCGATCATGGTTGAAAATGCGCGGTCCTGCTGCAGGGCAACGTTGATCTCGGTGCGGATGTAGCCGGGCGACAGGCAGTTCACCGTCACGTGAGGCCCCAGCTCGGCGGCGAGCGTCCTGGTGAGCCCAATGAGGCCATGCTTGGCCGCGACGTAGCCGCCGACCGTGGAGCGGCCCAGTATGCCCATCACGGAAGCGATATTGACGATGCGTCCGTAGCGGCGCGTCAGCATGTGGCGACCCGTTTCCCGGGCCAGCAAGAAGGGCGCGGTCAGGTCGGTTTCGATCACCGACCGCCAGTCGGCGGTCGCCGTCTCGACGGCCGGCTTGCGGTATAGGATGCCGGCATTGTTCACCAGCACGTCGATCCGGCCATGACGCATGGTGATGTCGGCAATCGCGCGCACCACCGCGGCTTCATCGGTGATGTCGAGCGCCATGGCCTCGGCCGCACCGCCGCCGGCCTGGATGGCGTCGACCGCCGCGTTCAGCGCCTGGGCGGTGCGCGCGATGCACACCACGTGGGCGCCCGCATCCGCCAGGGTCTGCGCGAAATCGCGCCCCAGGCCGCGCGAAGCGCCCGTTACGACCGCAACCTCGTCCTTCAGGGAAAAGAGATCAGCCATGCCCTGTTATTCCGCTGCACTTGTGTTACCGGCATAGGGTGCGGGTTCCCCGGCTCGCGGGCAAGTGTGTGGACAAGCTGGTGGATAACGGGGGCAACCGGCGCGGCTCGCGGGCGTAACCTTCGCAGAAAGCTCCGGGGGAAACGCCCGACGTGACTGGTCCCGATCCTGCAACGCCGTCCCTGAAGGGAACGCGCATCCTGCTGGTGGAAGACGAGCTGGTGCTCGGCTGGCCGCTGGAAGAGGCGCTGTACGCGGCTGGCTGCGAGGCGGTGCGGCTGGTGACCGTTCTGGAGGAGGCCCTGAAGGAGCTTCACTACTGGCGGCCCGACGCAGCCATCCTCGACTTGCGGCTGCGCGATGGACAGCTGGCGCTGCCGATCGCCGATGCGCTTGATGTGCGCAACGTCCCTTACCTGTTCCTGACCGCCCATTCGCGGCAATTGCTGCCGGAACGGCACCGCATGCGACTCTTTCTGAGCAAGCCGTGCAGCCCCGAAATGGTGATCCGCGAACTGGCGCAAATCGTCCCCGCGGCAGCCTTGGCCCGGGACATCCCTGAATGCCAGGTTCGATGACTGGCCCTACGGCGCCGGCGTCTCGATCGCGTCGCGATCTGCGGCGCGACGCCTGGCGCGGCGTTCGGTGGCCGATTGCGTATGACTCTCTGGCATCTCGCCGGTCATGAGCAGGTAAAGCCGGTCGCGGGCGCGTGAAACGCGGCTCTTCACGGTGCCCACCGCCACGCCCGTGCGGGCGGCAATCTCATCGTAGTTAAGGCCGTCGATGACAGAGAGCACCAGCGCCTCGCGCTGCTGCGAGGTCAGTTGCCGGAACGCCTTCTGAAACTCGAAGGCAAGGACCGCATCGTCCTGTGCCGGCGGACCGCTCAGCCGCGCCAGCACATCACCTTCCAGCGGTACCGTCGGCCGCTGCCGTCTGAAGCCGTCGATGTGAAGATTGCGGAGAATCCGAAACAGCCAGGCGCCGAGATTGGTCCCCGGCTTGAACGTGGAGCGCCACGAAAGCGCATTAAGGACGGTGCCCTGTACCAGGTCGTCGGCACGGTCCCTGTCGCCCGCGAGGGCAAATGCGTAGCCCCGAAGCCGGGGTAGCAGCGCAAGCAGCTCGCTGTCGAAGCCGGAACTGCTGGAGAGGTCCTGTGTCATGGTCCCCGCGCAGGTGGAGTGGTCGTGGCGATCGTCTGGCGATCATTCGGACAACCTCCATGCAAGGCCCGGGTTCCGCTGGCGATGGGCGGCAATCATGGCGTTTTCCGGCGCTGTTGCGGCGGAATGGCGGCGCGTGAAGAATGTGCGAGGTTGACCTCGCGCGTAATTGCTGCGCTTTCGCACAAGGCTTACTTCCTTCGCGTGTGAAGGAGGTCCGCATGTCCCACATCCGTACCCAACTCGGCACGAACGAGCCGCTGTTCCAGTCGTTGTCGACGACTCCGACGATGAAGTTGCCGCGACGCGGGGTTTGGCCGGGCATCGCCATGCGGCTGCGCAACTGGCAGGTGAACCGCCGGGCGCGGCGCGAGCTGGCGATGGTCGATGCGCACACCTTGCGTGATCTGGGCATCTCGCCCGAGCTGGTGAAGTACGAACTGGTCCAGCCCTTCTGGCGCCCGCTGCGCGATTTGCGCAAATGATGCCTTGCGCCGCGGCCATAGGAATCGCCGCGCTGCCTGCGCTAGGGTGCTGCCCGCCGAATGCAGGAGGAAGACATGGCGGGACAGAAGGGAAAGGTCGCGATCGTCACCGGATCGGCCACGGGACTGGGAGCCGCCGCTGCGGTGCAATTGGCCGATCTGGGCTGGAACATCGTCGTCAACTATACGCGCAGCAAGACGGAAGCCGAGCAGACGATGGCGGCCGTGACCGGCAAGGGAGTCGAGGCCGTGCTGATGCAGGCCGATGTCGGCGAGGATGCGGATTGCCGCCGGCTGGTCGAACAGGCGATGGGCAAATGGGGCCGTGTCGATGGCGTCATCAACAACGCCGGCACCACCACCTTCCAGCAGCAGGGCGATCTTGACGCGGTGCAGGCGGAGGATTTCGCGCGCATCAACCGCGTCAACGTCGTTGGCCCTTACCAGATGAGCCGCGCCGTCTTCCCCGTGATGAAGAAGCAGTGGGAGGAGAAGGGCGCGCGCGGATCGATCGTCAACATCTCCTCGATTGCAGGTGTGATGGGCGTCGGCTCCTCGATCCCCTACATGTGCTCCAAGGGCGCGCTCAACACGCTCACGCTGGCGCTGGCGAAGTGGCTGGCGCCGGCGGTGCGGGTGAACACCGTCTGCCCGGGCTTCATCCAGTCGCGCTGGCTGCTGGGCGGCATGGGGGAGGAAGCCTATGCGAAGGCGAGGGCGCAACAGGAAACCGGCACGCCGCTGCGTCAGGCCGGCACCACCGACCAGATGGCCGAAGCCGCCGTGTTCTTCCTCGCCAGCGCCAGCAACATCACCGGCGAGTTCCTGATCGTCGACGCCGGCATGCACCTGGGCGCCACACCCCTGCGCTTCCGGTGAGTGCCGGCATTTTTTCGTGCGCGGCTACGGCAGCTCGTGGCCGCGGCCGATGTTAGCGATGATCTGGCGCAGGTGCGGCTTGCGCTCCAGCAGCGCGCGGCGATAGGCGGCAAGCCCGTCGAGCAGCGCGCCCCGGCGTGACAAAAGCTGGTCGGCCATTTCGACCACGCGCGTGTTGGGCCAGGCGTGGGCGCGGATGTCGAGCAGGGCGAGGAAGGCTTCGGTCTCGCGGCCCGCGTTGAACTGCGCCATCAGCACGCCCGCCGCCGCCGTCGAGCGCGAGATCCCGGCATGGCAATGGATCAGCACGTGCCGGGCCGCCTCTCCGGCCGCGTGCACGCGCTCGCCGAAGGCCAGCAGCCGCTCGATGTCTGCGGGACGACAGGCGGTGAAACCGGGAAACTCGGCCACCACGTCATCGAAGCGCAGCAATTCGCGCTCGATGCCCTGGAGGCTGGCCAGCGATTCCGGCAACGGATGGTGGATATCCAGCACCGACAGCAGGTGCGTGACGCCGTCGCCACACAGGCCCGGCAGCTCGTTCAAGCCGCAGATGGTAATCTTGTAAGGGACAAGGGGAGCGCTGGCTGGCGAGTGGCTGTCGGGCATCGGGCTGATTCAGGAGGTTGGCGTCTGAGCCATAACCCTGCATGGCCGCCCTGTCCATCCGCCCCGTCCGGCGGCCGCGGGACAAGAAAAACGCCCGCTGCGTTGCCGCGCGGGCGCGATAGTTGGGGGTGACGTCGACGAGGGCCCGTTGGGGTAGGCCGATCATCGCGCCCGCTAGATGTGACATCACCACCTGACATGCCCCTGACGCACAGCGCCGCAGAAATGCCCAGAATTGGACACCAACAGGCAAATTCTCAGAGCAGCGCACGCGCGAGATTGAGGCCCAGGCCCAGCAGCACTACCAGAAACATCCTGCGAAACGCTTCCGGCGAGATCGCCGAGCGCAGCTTCTGCCCCAGCCAGACGCCGGCCATCGTCGGGATCGTGGCCAGCGCCGCGCCGGCAAGGTTGCCGCCCGAGAGCGCGCCGACATCCCACAGCGCCAGAGTCAGCGCCGCGGTAAAGATGACGAACATGATCCCCAATCCCTGCACGAGCTCATCGCGCAGGATTTGCAGTGATTGCATGTAGGGCAGGAACGGTACGGCGGCGATGCCGGTGACGCCGCCGACCAGTCCGCTCACCAGACCGCACAGCGGATTGGCCCACACTTCGCTCGCGGGGTTCACGCGCGGCCGCCACGCGGTGAGCGCGCTCAGCGAGAACAGCACCAGCAGAACGCCCAGCCATCCCGCCGACGTCGGCGAGCCCAGGGCCTTGAGGCTGCGGGCCGCGATCAGCACGCCGGCCGCCATCAGCACGCCCATCAGCCAGAAGCGGCGCAGCATGGCGCGGAAATGCCCGCCGTACAGCGCCTGCCAGAGATTGGTGATGATGGTCGGCACTGTCATCAGCGCCAGCGCTTCCGGCAGCGGCAGCACCAGCGTCATCAAGGCGATCGCAGTGGGCGGCAGCCCCATGCCGGCCGCACCCTTCACCACCCCGGCGATAATAAAGGCGACGGCAATGACCGCGATGTAAGTGGCATCGACGCTCATGGCATGATCGCAGCGATGGGCATGGCCGGCATGCCGGAACGCCGCCCATGCGCGGCCGGAACAAAGCTATCGTGCCGCGGGCGTATCGAAATCGTCATCAGGGAGAAACGCACATGAAGGTGGGGTTCATCGGAGTCGGCAACATGGGCGGGCCCATGTGCCGCAACATCATCCGCAAGAGCGGCGAGGATGTCATCGTTTTCGATCTCAAGTCGGCATCTGTGCAGGCCTGCACGGATGCAGGCGCCAAATCCGCCCGGAGCGTCGCCGAGCTGGCGTCGGCAGCCGATGTAATCATGACCTCGCTGCCCATGCCGCGGGACGTCGAGGCCGTGGCGCTGGGACCCGGCGGCATTGCCGAGAACGCCCGCCAGGGCACGGCGTATTTCGATCTCAGCACCAATTCACCCGCGACCGTCCGGCGGATTGCGGCCCAGCTCCGCACGCGCGGCATCGTCATGCTCGATGCGCCCGTCAGCGGCGGAGTCGTGGGTGCCGAGAAAGCCACCATCGCCATCATGGTCGGCGGCGACCGGGCGGCTTTCGACGCGCACCTGCCGCTGCTGAAATCGTTCGGCTCCAACGTGGTGCACATGGGCGATCTCGGCACCGGCACGATCGCCAAGCTGGTGAACAACATGATTGCGTTCAGCAACATGGCGGCCGGTGCCGAGGGCCTGATGCTGGGCGCCATGGCGGGCATCGACATCGCCAAGCTCGACGCGGTGATCCGCAACAGCAGCGGCAACAGCACCGCCTACCGGCTGATGGCCGAGCGTGTGTTGAAGGGCGAGTTCCGGCCCGCCTTCGCGCTCGATCTCGCCTACAAGGACACGCACCTGGCGCTGGAGCTGGCCGACGAGCTGGGCGTGCCCACACCGCTTGCCGCACAGATGCACAACCTTATGCGTCTGGCGCGCGGCATGGGCCTGGGACCATCCGACACCAGCTCGATGATGCGCGTCTACGAAACCGCCCTGAAGCGCGAGGTACGCGCCACCCGCCTGGAGTAGCGGACCTTCATCGGGCGAGCCAAAGCGAAATAGCCTTCATGGTGAGCCTGTCGAACCATGAAGGCGTCGCACAACGGCAGTGCGGGCAGCTTCATGGTTCGACAGGCTCACCATGAAGCGAATTTCCAACGTCGAACGTCGCAAGTCACTTGCGACTGCGCTGCGTCTTCGGCGCGATGCGGTAGGCGCAGCGGCGGGCACCGGCGAGGATGTGATCGGTCCGCTCGACGATCACGTCCTTGCCAAGAACTGCGGCGAAGATGGCGAGCTCGGAGCGGCACAGGCCCTGGCAGGTGCGGGCAGCGACGCAGATCGGGCAATGGTTTTCGACCAGCAGGAAACTGCCATCGGGCTGGGGGCGGCTCTCGGCCATATAGCCTTCTTCCGTGCGCAATCGCGCCAGCATCCGCACCTTGCCCGCCAGCGAGCGCAGCACGTCCAGACGCCGTCGATATCCTGCCAGCGTCTCGGCCTCGCGCTGCGCGATCAGTCGCTCCAGCCCTGCCTCGCCGAATACATCCGACACCGCCCGCAGGAGCTCGACTGTCAGCCCCGCGTGATTGTCGGGAAAGCGCGCATGGCCCGCATCGGTTAAACGCCAGTACCGTTTCGGACGGCCGACGCCCTCGCGCCGGTCATCGAAGCCTGTAAGTCCGGCGCCGGCGAGTCTTTCCAGGTGCTGGCGCACGCCCACGGCCGTGATGCCGAGCCGCCGTGCCAGCGCGGCCGCCGTCTGCGGTCCGGCGGCCTTCAGCGCATGCAGCAGCCGGTCGGCCGTGCGATCGGTCATGTCCTGCATGTATCGCGGCCCGGAAAATTCAGCAAGATGTTCCTTGCCAAATGCGAGCAATTTAACAAGTCTCTACTTTCCAAAAGACGGCGAGTACCGGAATGGCTCACGCGGCCGGAAATCAGTGGCGGCACCTGTTGACCCGCAAGCTCGCCGCGGCCACCGCCACCGTCTGCCTCGGCGAGGCGATCCATGCGCTCAACACGTTCATCGTCAACACGGCGATGCCGTCGGTGGTCGTCGAGCTCGGCGGGGTCGGGCTGATAAGCTGGGCATCGACCGTCTATCTGGTCGCCGCCATCGTGGGCGGCGCCGCGGCGGGCTATCTGAAGCATCGCATCGGCGCGCGCCCGGCGCTCGCCGGCGCGGCCGCGACGTTCGCCGCTGGCACGCTGTGCGCCAGCGTCGCGGATTCCATGACCATCGTGCTGATCGGCCGTACCCTGCAGGGTGCCGGCGACGGCGTCATCGCGGCGGCCTGTTACGCGCTGGTGGCCGAGCTCTTTCCGGCCCAACTGGTGCCCAAGGTGTTCGGTCTGCTGGCAATCATCTGGGCGGTGGCGGCATTCGGCGGCCCGGTCGTGGCCGGCGTCCTTACCGAAAGCGTGTCCTGGCGCGCCGCGTTTCTGGTCAACATTCCCCTGATTCTGGCCTTCGCTGCGCTGGTTGCCGCGGTGGTGCCGCGCAAGGCGGCTGGCGGACAGGCCAGCCTGCCGCTGGCGAGGCTGTCGGGAATCGCGACCGGCATCATGCTGGTGGCCGTCGCCGGCCTCATGACCAGCCCTGTGCACATGATGATCGTGCTGGCGGGCGCGGCGGCGATCCTCATACGCGTGTTCGTTGCCGATCGCGCCAGCCCTCACCGGCTGTTTCCCAGCGATGCCTTCTCGCCGCGCTCCACGGTCGGCGCCGCGCTGTGGGTAGCGCTGCTCATGCCGCTGGCCCAGGCCTGTTCCCCGGTCTATCTGCCGCTGCTGCTGCAGCATCTCTGGGGCTATGGCCCAACCGTGGCTGGCGCGTTCGCGGCCATCACCGCGCTGGCATGGAGTGGTGCTGCGCTGGTGGTGGCCATGCTCAGGGGTGCAGCGCTGCCGCAATCGATGATCAGGCTCGGGCCCGTCATGGTTGCGGCCGGGCTGGCGGGCGCTGCCATCGCCGTGCCGCAGGGCCTGCATGCGCTTCTCGCGCTGTGCCAGATCATCATCGGCGCGGGCTTCGGCGTGAGCTGGGCGTTTCTCAGCCAGGCGGTGATGACACATGCGCGGCCCGGCGAAAGCGATGCCGCCTCCGGACTCGTGCCAACCGCGCAGGCCGCCGGCTATGCCATCGGCGCCGCGGTTTCGGGCCTTGTGGCGCAGTCGGCCGGCCTGTCGAATGCGCTCGATCCGCCTGTCCTCGCGCGAGCCAGTTTCTGGATATTCGGTACAGGCGCCGCGCTCGCGACGGCGGCGGTCGCCTTCAGCTACGCCGTGCGCCTGCGGGCTGCGCCGGTTTCCGTTTCGTAACAACAGCCATCAGCTGTGCCCAACACCGGCCGCCGCTGCTAAACTCCCCGCCCTGTCGTGCGCGGCCTGCCACGCCGACAGGCAGGGAGGCAGCCAATGAAGCTCTACATGCATCCGGCCTCGACAACGAGCCGTCCGGTCATCCAGTTCATTACCGATAACAACATCGCCTGCGACATGCAGGTCGTCGACCTCTTCAGCGGCGAGCACATGCGCGAGCCTTACGCCACGCTCAATCCCAACCGCATGGTCCCGATGCTCGACGACGACGGGTTCCGCCTGACCGAGAGCTCGGCGATCCTGAAGTACCTCGCCGAAAAGACCGGCTCGCCGGCCTATCCGAAAGACCTCAGGCAGCGCGCTCGCGTGAACGAGGTCATGGACTGGCTGAACTCGAACTTCTATCGCGACTATGGCTATGGCCTGATCTATCCGCAGGTGTTTCCGCACCACAAGCGGCGCTCCGATGAGGCGCAGACAGCGACGGTGGCCTGGGGCAAGGAGAGGTGCCAGGGATGGCTGCGGATCCTCAACGATCACATCATCGGACCCGATGGAAAATACCTCTGTGGCGAAGAGATCACGATCGCCGACTATTTCGGCTACGCGATTGTGCAGGTCGGCGAGCTGATCCGCTGCGACTTCGCGCCATATCCCAACGTTATGCGGTGGATGGCGACGATGGGCGGCCGGCCCAGCACCGGCAAGGTCTATGAGGCCATCCGCGGCTTCGCCGAGCAGGTGAAGACACAGCCCTTCGTCGCCGTATGACAGCTTCCTCAGAAGGAGATCGCCGATGATCAAGGGACTCCATCACAATGCCTACCGCTGCCGCGATTCCGAGGAGACGCGGCGCTTCTACGAAGATTTTCTCGGCCTGAAGCTTGTCCATGCGTTGCGCATCCGGGAATCGATGACGGGCCGGCGCACCGACGTGCTGCACACCTTCTTCCAGATGGACGATGGCTCCTGCCTCGCCTTCTTCGAAGCGCCGGACCGGCCCTTCGACTTCAAGGATCAGCACGACTACGACCTGCACATTGCGCTCGAAGTGGACCCGGCGACGCTGGAGCGCATGTTCGAGAAGGGGAAGGCCGAAGGCCGCGAGGTACGCGGCATTTCCGATCATCGCTTCATCCGCTCGATCTACTTCCGTGATCCCAACGGCTATGTGATCGAGCTCACAGCAAAGAAGCCCGGCCACGAGGACGCCATGGATCCGGCAAGGAATGACGCAGCGGAAATCCTGCGCACGTGGCAGAGCGAGAAGGTGCAGGCGTCGGCGTAAACGGAACTACGGAGCCTCGCGGGCGAGGAAGGCGTCGCAATCGGCGAAGAAGCGGGCACGGATCGCATCGAGCTCCATCATGAGCTCGTGTCGCGCATTGGCATAGACGAGATGGCGGCAATCGGGCAGCCGCCCCTCGACGGCGATATGCGTCGTGCTGTCGACCAGCAAATCCTGGCCGGCGCTCAACAGCAGCAGCGGCACCCGCACGCGCTCGAGATAGCCGGGTGCGCCCAGCGCCCAGATGGAGCGCAGCGTCTGGCGCAGCCAGCCTACCGTGGGCCCGCCCAGCGCCAGGCGCGAATCGGCGGCGAACCATGCCTCGGTGAAACGGTAGCGCCGCTCGTCGTGGGTCACCTTGTTGCCGGTGAATTCGCGGCCGATCATGCGGAACGGAGCGGAGCCGTAGAAGTAGCGCTCCTCGACGGCGACGACCGGCGGCAGCAGCGTCAGGATGGTGGTGATGATCGCCTCGCGGCGCAGGCCGGTCATGGGCGCGCCGAGAATGCCGGCGGCGACGGGCGTGGAGTCGGCATTCTCGGAAAGGTGGCGCAGCAGGATATGGCCACCCATCGAATGGGTGAGCGCCACGATTGGTCGCGGCGCCTCCGGGGCAACGACACCAGTGAGGAACGCCTGCAGGTCGCCGAGATAGGTTTCGTAGCGGTCGATATGGCCCTTCTGCCGATCCTCGAGCGGGCGGGCCGAGAGGCCCTGCCCGCGCCAGTCACAAGCGTAGACGGCAAAGCCGCGGGCCAGCAGCTCGCCGATCACTTCTCCGGCATATTTGTCGATGAACTCGCCGCGTCCGGTCAGCAGCAGAATGCTGCCGCGCGGGGATGACCTTGCCTGCCATATGCCGAAGCGTAGAGGTGCGCCGTCCGGCGCGGCGACGAAGCCGTAGCGGTCGGCGCCCACATAGGTGTCCCGGACCGCATCCGGAACGGCGGCCGGGCGCGCCGCCGTGGCGGTAAAGGCCAGCGGCTGCTCCTCGATGTCCGTCAGGCCAGTCACACCCGCCTTTCCGCGGCCCGCCGCTCGCGCGGCCGCCGTGCCTCACTTCGAAGATAAGCGAGCCGTCGCTCGATATGAAGGGACGGTTTCGCCGCTGTGACACCCCGCCGCGAACTCCATTCAGGCCGACTGCGGCCTTGACCCGATAAGGGTGGTATGCGACTGAAAATGCGAGTGGTTCGCAGACTACCATGATTCAGGAGCTGACGATGAAAGCATTCTCCGGCCGGGCGGTGGCGCTGGCGCTGGTCATGGCGAGTTCGGGGCTCGCCGGCACTGCCGCGGCCGAAGACAAGGTCGTCAATCTCTATACCGGCCGTCACTACCAGACCGACGAAAAACTCTACGCGGAGTTCACCCGACAGACCGGCATCAAGATCAACCGCATCGAGGGTAAGGAAGACGAGATCATCGAGCGAATCCGCAACGAGGGCGCCAACAGCCCGGCGGACGTCCTGATCACCGTCGATATGGGCCGCATCTGGAAAGCCGAGCAGGCCGGCCTGCTGGCGCCCGTGAAATCAGCAACGCTGGAGCAGCGCATCCCCTCCAACCTTCGCGACCCGGAAGGCAAGTGGTTTGCATTTTCGACGCGCGCCCGCGTGCTGATCTATGCCAAGGACCGGATCAAGCCCGAGCAGGTGGACCGGTACGAGGACCTCGCCAGCGCGGCGTTGAAGGGCAAGGTCTGCGTACGCTCCAGCGGCAACATCTACAACCTCTCGCTGCTGGCCTCGATCATTGCCACCCAGGGCGAGCAGAAGGCCGAAGAATGGGCCAAGGGCGTGGTCGCGAACATGGCGCGCCCGCCGCAGGGTGGCGACACCGACCAGATCAAAGCCGTTGCCGCCGGCCAGTGCGACGTGGCCGTCTCCAACACCTACTATTTCGCGCGCATCCTCAATTCCACCAAGGAAGACGACAAGGCGATCGCAGCCAAGCTCGCCATCTCGTTCCCCAACCAGGCCGACCGCGGCACACACGTCAACATTTCCGGCGGCGGCCTGGTGAAGACCGCGCCGAACAAGCAGAACGGCATCAAGTTCCTCGAGTACCTCGTGTCGGACGAGGCGCAGCGCTACTTCGCCAACGGCAACAACGAATATCCCGTGGCCGAGGTGAAAACCGACAACAAGGTGCTGGAGGGTTGGGGCAGCTTCAAGACAGACAAGGTGAATGTCGGTGAGCTTGGCCGCAACCAGGCCAAGGCCCAGGCGATCTTCAACAAGGTTGGCTGGAAGTAACACCCGTTCGGAGATGACCAGTCCTCTTCCTGCGTCGGCCGCCCATCGGGCGGCCGATGTTGTTTTGCCACGCCGCATGCGCCATCGACCGGGCGGCCTGGCGGTCACGGCCGCCATCATCGGCGTGCTGGTGGCGATCCCCACGCTGGGCGTGCTGGGGCACCTGTTCCGACCCAGCGGCGAGGCATGGCGCGGCATGGCAGGAACGGTGCTGCCGGGCTACCTACTGAATACGTTGTGGCTGCTGCTGGGCGTGGGCGCCGGCACCGCCTTTGGCGGCATCGCCACGGCGTGGCTGATCGTCATGTGCCGCTTTCCCGGCCGGCGGTTCTTCGAATGGGCGCTGACGTTGCCGCTGGCGGTGCCTGCCTATGTGCTGGCGTACGTCTACGCTGATTTTCTGCAGTTCGCCGGCCCTGTACAGACGGCCCTGCGCGATCTCTTCGGCTGGAGTGCCGGTGACTACTGGTTTCCCGAGATCCGCTCGGTGGGCGGTGCGATCGTGCTCTTCAGCGTTGCCTTCTATCCCTACGTCTACCTGCTGGCGCGCACCGCCTTCATCGAGCAATCGGTCTGCGCCATCGACGCCAGCCGCACGCTGGGTGCCGGCGCCACCGAGAGCTTCTTCAGGGTCGCATTGCCGCTGGCACGACCGGCGATCGCCGCTGGCGTGGCGCTGGCGCTGATGGAAACGCTGGCCGATTTCGGTGCGGTGGCCTATCTCGACGTGCCGACCTTCGCCACGGGCATTTACCGGGCCTGGTTTTCGTTCGGCGATCAGGCGGCCGCGGCCCAGCTCGCCGCTGCTCTGCTGTTGTTCGCGCTGGGGCTGCTGCTGATCGAGCGCACATCGCGCGCCTCGCGGCGCTTCCATCAGGCCACGCACCGTTATCGCGCCCTGCCCTCGTTCCATCTCGTCGGGGCGCGGGCATGGGCTGCCACGGCCATCTGTGCCCTGCCGCTGCTGATCGGCTTTGCGTTGCCGGCGGCGATCCTGCTGCGCTTCGCCGTGCTGTCGGGCGACGCCCAATGGGGTGAACGCTATTTCGTGCTGACCCGCAACAGCGTCGTGGTGGCCATGCTGGTGGCCTTCTTCACCGTCGCGCTGGCGACAATCATTGCCTACGCCGCCCGCAATGAACGCAGCCCGCTGGTGCGCTGGATCGCGCGGCTGGCGGGCATGGGGTACGCCGTCCCGGGCACAGTGATTGCCGTCGGCATCCTCGTGCCGATGGCGCTCTTCGACAATGCGCTCGATTCCTGGATGCGCAGCCTCTTCGGCGTGTCCACGGGGCTGCTGCTGACCGGCTCCGTCGCCGGTATCGTCTACGCCTGTGTCGTGCGCTTCATGACGCCCGGCATGCAGAGTCTTGAGGCAAGTCTTGCCCGCATCACGCCCGGCATTGACGGTGCGTCGCGGACGCTGGGCGCCGGCCCGTTCGAGACGCTTCGCCGGATCCACCGCCCGATGCTGCGCGGCGGGCTGGCAAGTGCTGCCCTGATCGTGTTCGTAGACACGATGAAGGAACTGCCCGCCACGCTGATGTTGCGGCCGTTCAACTTCGACACGCTGGCGGTACAGACCTACAATCTGGCGCGCGACGAACGTCTGGCCGAGGCTTCGACGGCGGCGCTTACCATCGTCGCCGTCGGCGTTCTGCCCATCATGCTGCTGACCCGCGCCGCACTGCGCGCGCGGCCCGGCCACGCCGGTTAGGACAGAGAAAATTCAGCAGCATTGCACAATGTAGCATGGGCATGCATATTCGGCTCAAATCAACAAGCGCGGGGAGCGCTGTCATGGAGACGAAGCCGGATCAGCCGCGCCGTGCGGGCAGCCCGCAACGGGCGAAACATCCGCGCCTCACCCATCACAAGCGCGAAGAGAACTCGCGCCTGTTTGGCATGGCCTTCGGGCGCTATTTCCAGCGCGTCTGCCGCCTTCAACTTGACCTGGTCCATGGCGACATTGACCTCGCCGTCATAGCCGGCGCGGCAGCCCTCGCCACCGCCGAAAGCGTGATGCGCGATCCGGCCACGCGTCGCGAGTTCGCCAGCCTTTCGACGGTGCTTGGCGACCGGCAGCGCGGGTGCAATGCGCTTTCGATCGCGGAGGCGACGGGCCTGCCGCGCGAAACCGTGAGGCGCAAGATGAACCGGCTCGTCGAGATGGGCATCCTCGTGCGCCGCGGCGCCGGCGATTACATCTGGAAACCCGGCGTCCTGCAGTCGGCGCCATACCAGCGAATGCTCGACGATATCTCGACCGAAACCCTGCGCCTTCTCAATGAATGTCTGGAGCAGGAAATCTTCGTCCTGGAGCCGCCGTCATCCTGATCCCACCGGCAGCGCCCAAAATGGGTAGTGAATACGCCGGCTTGTCGCACTTCCACAGTATAATCCAACAAAAGCAAGAAGCTGAACGTGGCTTGGGGATTTGGCGGGAGAACGAAAGACTGAGCGTATGAAGATCCTGGTCGTTGATGACGAAGCGGAGATCGTCGAGGAGCTGTGCGGGTTCCTGGAGCGGCGGGGACATGACGTCACCGGCGCCGATGGGGTGGAGCAGGCTCGCGCAGCCCTCGACACGAGCCTGCCGTTTGATGTGGTCGTCACAGACATGCGCATGCCGCCGGGCAATGGCGTGGAGGTGGTCTGTGCCTGCCGGCAACTGCCAACGCCGCCTGTCGTGCTGCTGATGACAGGACAGGCGGCCGAAGCCGATCTGGACAATGCGCTGCGCGCCGGCGCCCGATCGGTCCTGTGGAAGCCGCTGTCATTGCGCAAGGTGATGGATGCCCTGCAGGCGGCCATGCTACCCGCGCCTGCCGTTACCTGACCGGGCAAGCAGAATCGTTTTAAAACGCTGCACGCCGCTGATCGTTCCCGCTCGCGACACGCGATTGCCGCAACCCCGCCCAACTCAAGGAATTTTGGTCGCTTTGCGCTGCGAACCCTTGCTTGGGCGCGCGCGGCAACGCTATAGACTCGCCCATCGCCATATCGGCGCCGACGGGTCGGCGACGAGGAAACAGGCGCAGGGAACTGAGCCTCACGAGGTTCGCCGCACGTCGCAGTCGGCTTTTCGTCGGTTGGGCGTCTGTCATCCCTGTTGCCGGTCTCGCTTCCCCCAGGCGGCGCGAAGGTGACGGGCGTCCGGAACGCCACCGAACGGCACGCCGATTGCGAGGGCCCCTGCGGGGGAAGGGGAACGCTACCCGAATATGCGTGCCGATGATCGACCGTCTGGGCTTGGACTGAGCGCGCTTGGCGCGCTGCTCTTCATCATCGCCGGTACTTTCCTGGGCTGGAACGTCTTCACCCGCACCATCGAGCCGCCGCCGATGGACGGGCAGCTCTACGGGGTCACCTACGCACCCTATGCCAAGAACCAGGACTCCATGGCGCTCGGCATCGCCAAGGAGCGCGCCGCCCTCACCGATGATCCCGGCGCCAGGGCGGCGGTAGCTCAGCACAGCCCCCGGCTGGAGCAAATCGAGCGGGACATGCGTACGCTGGCCGGCCGGGTCCGCTACGTGCGTACCTATTCCGCCCTCGACGGTGTCGAGAACGTGCCCAGGATCGCCGACCAGTACGGCCTGAAGGTCGTGGCGGGCGCCTGGATTTATGATCACGTCGGCGTCACCAACGACCAGCGCGGCCGCATCGAGCTGTACCGGCAGGAAACCGAGCGCGAGATCGCAGCGCTGATCCGCATGGCCAATTCCAGCCCCAACGTCGAACGGGTGCTGGTCGGCAACGAAACCATCCTGCGCGGCGAGATTTCCGCCCGGCGACTCATCCAGTACATCCGCCAGGTAAAGAAGAACGTGAACGTGCCGGTTTCGACGGCGGAGCCGTGGCACGTATGGCTCGATCACCCCGAGCTGGTGCGCGAGGTCGATTACATCGCCGTTCACATCCTGCCTTACTGGGATGAGGGTTCGGGCGCGAATGGTCCGCTCGCCTACCTGCAGGACAAGATCGCAGAGCTGCGCCGCAGCTTCCCCGGCAAGAACATCGTGGTGACCGAGGTGGGCTGGCCGTCCAACGGCGCCGGCCGCATCGGTCATGACAAGGGCGGTGCTGCGCTGAAGATCGCCTCGCCGGCCGAGCAGGCGCGGCAGGTCCGCGAGGCCGTCGCCTGGCTGCGCGACCAGAAGATCGATCATTTCGTGATCGAGGCGTTCGATCAGCCCTGGAAATCGCGCGACCTCGAAGGTCTGGCGGGCGGCTACTGGGGCCTGTGGGACGCCGACCGCCAGATCAAGTTCGACTGGACCGGGCCGGTCACGGTATTCCCGGCGTGGTGGAAGCTCGCCCTGTGGACGCTGGCAATGGCTTTGCCTCTCTTCGCAGGCTTCCTGTGGACCATGCGCGACGTGCGCTTCGCGGGACAGGTCGTGTTCGGCGCGGTGACCGCGTTGGCCGGTGCCGGGATGGTCTACGCCGGTTACGCTGCCGCAGGCACCTACATGGTCTGGTACCAGATTCTCGGATGGTCGCTGCTCACTGCCTTCCTGCTGGCCAGCCTGGCGATGGTGCTGGCGCAGGCGCTGGAGATGGCCGAGACCATCTGGCGGCGGCGCTGGAAGCGCGCCGTACCGCCCGCCGCCGAAGTGGTGGCGGCGCTGCCAGCGGTACGGCACTGGCCCAAGGTGTCGCTGCATCTGGCGATCTGCAACGAACCGCCGGCGATGGTGAAGGAAACCCTCGATTCGCTGGCGGCGCTGGACTACCCGAACTTTGAAGTCATCGTCATCGACAATAATACCCGCGATCCGGCGGTGTGGCGTCCGGTGGAGGAGCACTGTCAGCAGCTTGGTCCGCATTTCCGCTTCTTCCATTTCGACGTGATGAAAGGCTTCAAGGCCGGTGCACTGAATCATGTGCTGAAGGAAACCGCGCCGGACGCCGGGATCATCGGCGTGATCGACAGCGACTACGTGGTGCGCAGCGACTGGCTGAAGGCCCTGGTGCCGCAGTTCGACGACCCGAAGATAGGCTACGTGCAGGCGCCGCAGGATCACCGCGACTGGCGCGACGACCGCTTCAAGGAAATGCTGCAGTGGGAGTATGCCGGCTTCTTCGACATCGGCATGTGCCTGCGCAACGAATACGACGCGCTGATCCAGCACGGCACGATGACGCTGGTCCGGCGCAGCGTGATGGAGGAGCTTGGCGGCTGGGCCACCTGGTGCATCACCGAGGATACCGAGTTCGGCCTGCGCGCGATGGAACGCGGCTATTCCGCCACCTATAGCCGGGAGCGCTTCGGCCAGGGGCTCACCCCGGATAATTTCTCCGGCTACAAGAAGCAGCGTTTCCGCTGGGCCTATGGCGCCATGCAGATCCTCAAGGGCCACTGGCGCAGCCTGCTGGGCAACAACACGCAGCTCACGTTCTGGCAGAAATACCACTTCGCGACCGGCTGGCTGCCGTGGTTCGCCGATGCCCTCAATGTCGCCTTCACGCTTGCCGGGCTTGTGTGGGCATTCGGCGCGCTGGTGCCGATCGTGCCGCCGCTGGCGCCGGTGGGCGCGGCGCTGACCTGGCTCGTGTCGCTGGTGGGGTTGGACGGCGCGCTGGGCAACGCGCTCTCCCCGATGATGGCCTCGCGCCAGTGGAGCACGCTGCCCTTGCCGCCCGAGGCCTTCGTGGTGCCGACGCTGGCGCTGTTCATCTTCAAGCTGGCCTACTCCTTTGCCCTCTACGCCACGCGGGTGCATTGCACCTTGCGCCAGAGCATCGGCGCGGCCTTCGCTGGCCTGTCGCTGACCTACACGGTCGGCAAGGCGGTGATCTATGGCCTGCTCACCAGCAAGCTGCCCTTCATCCGCACGCCCAAGATGGACACCCGGGCGACGCTGGGCCGGGCGCTCGCCATGGCGCGCGATGAAGCGGCGATTGCGGTGGCGCTATGGCTGGCGGCCGCCGGCGTGTGGCTGGGCAAGGGCGTCATCGATCCCGAGGCGCGGTTGTGGGCGGTGCTGCTGGTGGTCCAGTCGTTGCCCTATGTTGCCGCGGTCTACGTGTCGCTGGTCAACGCGCTGGAGCAGATGCGCCAGTCGCGCGCGCTCGTCATTCCCGCCGCAGCCCCTGCCGGCCCATCGGGCGCCGAGGCGACGCTGCCGCTGGCCGCCGGCGACTAGGCGGCAAGTGCCTCTCACCCCCGCGACCACGACGCGCGACCGCGCCGTTTTCCTGAAGCGCTGGCTGCGCCGGCCCCTGGGCATGGGCAGCGTCACCCCCAGCAGCCGGGCACTGGGCCGGGCGATGGCGCGCGCGGCCCTGCAGTTGCTGCCCGATGGCGGCACGATTGTCGAGCTGGGCGCCGGCACGGGCAGCATCACGCGGGCCCTGCTGGCGGCCGGCCTGCCGCCGGAGCGGCTGATACCGGTTGAGTTGGACCCGGAGCTACACGCGCATCTGGCCCGCAGCTTTCCCGGATTGCGCCTGCTGAGGGGCGATGCCGCAGCCCTGCCCGACCTGCTGGCAGTGCACGGGGTGGGGCCCGTGGGTGCCGTGGTTTCGGGTCTGCCGCTGCTGGCCATGCCGGCACCCGTGGTCGAGGCGATTGTGACCGCCGCCGTCGCCGTCCTGCCGCCGGGCGGCGCGCTGGTGCAGTTCACCTATGGCCCGGCTTCGCCAATACCGCCGGAGTTGTTACGCCGCTTGCGGCTGGACGCTATCCGCGGCCCTCGCATCTGGTCCAATCTGCCGCCGGCTGTCGTATGGCGCTTCACTCGCCGTGCGAATTGAGACAGTCGGAGACAGATAAAGCGGCCTTTTTGAGAGTGTCCCTTCAGGTCAGCCGCCTGGCAGCGCGCTTCACGGCGGCGGCGCGCTCGCTCTGACGGGCAGCCGCAGCCTGCTGTGCCATGGCCGTAAGGGCCGCACCGGCCTTCTCGGGCGAGCCGGCATCGAATGGCGGCTGCGGGTTGTATTCGATGCCAAGCTGGATCGCCTTGGCGACCTCCGGTCCCGCGATCTCGGCCGCGACCGTGAGCCCGAAATCGATGCCGGCCGTGACGCCGCCGCCGGTGATGACGTTGCCGTCGATCACCACCCGCTGGTGCACCGGCACGGCGCCGAACTCCTTCAACATGTCCATCGACATCCAGTGCGTGGCGGCGCGCTTGCCCCTGAGCAGCCCGGCGGCGCCCAGCACCAGCGAGCCGGTGCAGACAGAGGTGACATAGCGGGCACCGGCCGCCTGCCGGCGCAGGAAGGCCAGCGTCTCCTCGTCCTCCAGCAGGGCATTCACGCCGCTGCCGCCGGGCACGCACACCAGGTCGAGTTGGGGACAAGCCGCGTACGTCGTGGTCGGCACGATGCGCATGCCGCCGCCCGCTGAAACCGGCTCCATCGTCTTTGATACCAGATGCACCTCGGCGCCGGGCAGCTTGGTCAGCACTTCCCAGGGGCCGGTCATGTCGAGCTGGGTGATGTCGGGGAACAGGAGGAATCCGGCGTGGAACGGCATCGCGATCTCCCTCGAATGAAGGACGCCAGATTACGGATGACGGGCCATGGCAGGAATGACATAGTTCGGGCGTTTTCTGCCATCATCGCCAGTGCGAGGAACCGCCGTGCCGCCTGCTCCCGATGCTCCCCGCACCATCGCCTTTCTTGCCTTCGACGGCTTCCAGCTCCTCGACATCACCGGGCCGCTGCAGACCTTCGCAACAGCATCGGAGCTGGCCGGCACGCCCGCCTATCGCACTATCGTGCTGTCGCGTTGCGGCGGACTGGTCGCCAGCTCCTCGGGCCTGCGGCTGGACACGACCCCGTTGCGGCAGGCCGCGCGGCTGCGGGCCGATACGCTGATCATGCCCGGCGGGCCAGGCGTGCATGCCGCGGCACGCGACAGCGTTCACGTGCGATGGCTGCGCCGGCAGGCAGGGCGCGTTCGGCGCGCCGGCTCGGTATGCACCGGCGCGTTTCTGGTGGCCGCCGCCGGTCTGCTCGACGGCAAGCGTGCGACCACGCACTGGAAGGAGTGTGCAAGGCTGGCGCAAGCTTTCCCCGCCGTGCAGGTCGAACCCGATGCGATCTTCATCCGCGATGGCAGCCTCTTCACCTCGGCCGGCGTCACGGCGGGCATCGATCTGGCGCTGGCCCTGGTCGAGGAGGATCTCGGCCGCGGTCTGGCGATGCGCACGGCACGCCACCTCGTCGTCTATGCACGGCGCACGGGCGGGCAATCGCAGTACAGCGAAACCCTGCGCCTGCAGAGCACCGATGACGGCACGTTCGACGAACTGCACCGCTGGATCGCCGCCAATCTCGATGCCGATCTTTCGGTGCAGGTGCTGGCGGAACGGGCCGGCATGAGCCCGCGCCACTTCGCGCGGGTCTACCGGGCGCGCACCGGCATGACCCCGGCCCGAGCCGTAGCGCGCCTCAGGCTCGAAGCAGCACGGCAGCGGCTGGAAGAGAAGGACCGAATCGAGGCCGTGGCGCGCAATGTCGGCTTCGGCGACCCCGGCAGCCTGCGCCGCGCCTTCCGCCGCCACCTGGGCGTCGCCCCGCGCACCTACCGCGCCGGGTTCGCGTCGCCAAGCTGATGCCAGCCCGGCGCTTTTCGAACAATGCCGACGTGACGGGTGAGGTGCACGACGGCCTTCTTCATCCCGCCTTCACCGCATGTACCTGTAGCTCCACGCCGAGCTTTTTTCGGACGACACCCAGAATGGCGGCGAGATTGTCCATCGTCGGGTTACCGTCCCTCGAGAGCATCCGATGAAGGCTCTTGACTGGCTTGTCCGTTTCCACGGCCAACCCTTCAAAACCGACGGTCGCGTTGACGAGGTCGCGGAGGACGAGACGGGCAGAATCAACCTCGCCATTCAGAAACAGCGTAACCGCTTCGTCCAGCAATGCGTTGGCAAAGGCAGGATCCCGCCGCACTCGTTCGACGACCGTCCGCTTGAACTCCCTCGTCAGAGCCATATCACTCAACTCCCCTCCGGCCGTCTGGCCATCGCTGTCTTCCGCATCCTGTATTCGGCCCACAGGGCCTTCGCCTTGTTGATGTCCGCCTGCTGGCGCTGCTTCGTACCACCTCCCAGCAGCACGATCAGCGTCTCGCCATCCTTGCCGAGATAGATTCGATAACCCGGCCCCCAGTCGATCCGATACTCGCCGATTGTGCCAATCCACTTCACGCGCGAGGTGTTGCCGAGTTCCAGCCGTGTCACCGCCGTCGCCACCTTTGCCGCCGCCTGCGCATGCAAGTGGTCAAACCAGCCGCGAAAGGGATTCGAGCCATCCTCGCGGACATACTCTACGATACTGATGCCCATATAGTCCCCTATAAGTTACTATTCAACAACTTTGCTCCGCGCTTCGCCGGCGCCGACCGATGACCCCAGAATCTATTCCAGCAAGGTGATCCACGCGTCATGAATTGCTAGGGTCGAGTCGAGGTACCCATGTGAGGACGTGGACTTATGAAGTTCGGCATCTTCTATGAGCATCAGCTTCCGAAACCGTGGAGCGAGGGTGCCGAGCAGCGGTTGTTCCACGAGGCGCTGGAGCAGGTCGAGCTGGCCGACCGGCTGGGCATCGATTACGCGTGGGAGGTGGAGCACCATTTCCTTGAGGAGTATTCCCACTCCTCTGCGCCCGAGGTGTTCCTCGCCGCCTGCTCGCAGCGCACGAAGAACATCCGGCTGGGCCATGGCATCTGCCTGTCGCCGCCGAATTACAACCATCCGGCGCGCGTCGCCGAGCGGATTGCGACGCTCGATATCGTGTCAAACGGCCGTGTCGACTGGGGCACGGGCGAGTCCTCCTCGCTGATGGAGCTGGGCGGCTTTCGCGTGCCGGTCGAGGAGAAACGCGCGATGTGGCACGAGGCGGTCGAGCAGACCGCCAACATGATGGTGATGAACCCTTACCCGGGCTTCGAGGGCAAATACTTCTCGATGCCCTGCCGCAACGTGGTGCCCAAGCCGGTGCAGCGCCCGCACCCGCCAATCTGGGTGGCGTGCTCCAAGCGCGAAACCATCCATCTGGCGGCGCGCTGCGGGATTGGTGCGCTGACCTTCGCCTTCGTCGATCCGCAGGAGGCGAAGCAGTGGGTCGATGATTACTACCGCATCCTGAAGACCGAATGCGTGCCGATCGGGCATGCGATCAATCCGAACATCTGCATGGTCAGCGGCTTCTCGGTGCATCCCGACCGCGACGAAGCGCTGCGCCGCGGGCTCGACGGCTTCATGTTCTTCGGCTACGCGCTGGGCCACTTCTATATCTTCGGCGAGCACCGCCCGGGCCGCACCGATATCTGGCAGAAATACCAGGCGGCGCGCGCAATGATGCCGCCCAACCCCGCGCGCGGCATCGGCACGCCTGACGAGGTACGTACGCATTTGCGCGGCTTCGCCGAAGCGGGCGTTGACCAGGTCTGCTTCGTCCAGCAGGGCGGCAACAACCGCCATGACCATATCTGCGAGTCACTGGAGCTGTTCGGCCGCGAGATCATGCCGGAGTTCAGCGAGACGGCCGCCGCGCGCGAGGCACGGAAGCTCGAAGAGCTGGCGCCATATATGGAACAGGCGATGGCCCGCAAGCAGCGTCTGCGCGAGATGCGCGACGAAGAGGTACCAACCTACGTGGCGCTGGGACGCCAGGTGGTGGCGAGCGCACAGCAGGCGGAAATCTCGCAGGACGGCAAGGTCGCCGATTTCGGCCGCGGCGACATCAACGTCCCCCTCGACGACCCGGGAAAGAAAGCCGCGGCGGGGTAGCCTTCTGCCTTCTCCCCGCGAAAGCGGGGAGAAGGTGGCGCGAAGCGCCGGATGAGGGGCTTTCCGGCGTTGCAACAAGCACATCAGCTCGATGAGGAGAGGCCGCGAAGCCCCTCATCCGCCCTTCGGGCACCTTCTCCCCGCCTGCGCGGGGAGAAGGCCATGAGGAAGACTGACGGAAATTTTGGGCCGGCCGGTGTCGGATCGCGGAGGGCTGGTGCGTCCTCGGGCCAGACGTCCAATGTCGTGAGGTCCGGTCATGAGGCTCCAGTACGGTTGGGTGGTCGTGGCGGCGGGCGCGCTGATGGGCTGCGTCGCCGTCGGTACGCTGTTCTCGCTGGCGGTCTTTCTTCAGCCCATGGCCGATGCGACGGGCTGGTCGCGCACCGGCATATCCAGCGCCATGACGCTCGATTTCCTTACAATGGGCGTCGCGGGCTTCGCGTGGGGCGCGCTCACCGACCGCTTCGGGCCACGCATCGTGGTGACATCGGGCGGCGTGCTGCTGGGGCTGGGACTGGCGCTGGCCAGCCGCGCCACCAGCCTTCTGGAATTCCAGTTGCTCTATGGCGTGGTTGTCGGCGTCGCCGCCGGTGCGATTTTCGCGCCCACCATCGCCACGGTGACAGGCTGGTTCGACAAGCATCGCAGCCTTGCCGTGTCGCTCGTCTCGGCCGGCATGGGCGTTGCGCCCATGACCATCTCGCCGTTCGCCGGCTGGCTGATCTCGGCCTACGACTGGCGCTCAGCGATGCTGTGGATCGCCATCCTGGCGTGGGTGCTGATTTTGCCGGCGGCCCTGCTGGTGCGCCGTCCACCCGACGCAGCAGAAGCCGGCGAGGCAACGGAGACTGCCGATCCCGGCATGACCCTGGGCCAGGCCTTCCGCTCACCGCAGTTCATCGTCCTGTCGCTTACCTTCTTCGCCTGCTGCGCCGCGCACTCCGGCCCGATCTTCCACACGGTGAGCTATGCCATGGCCTGCGGTCTGGCGCCGCTTGCTGCCGTCTCCATCTACAGCCTTGAAGGGCTTGCCGGGCTGGCAGGCCGCGTGGTGTTCGGCGTCGCTGGCGACAAATTCGGCGCGCGGCAGGTGCTGGTCATCGGCCTGATGATCCAGGCGCTGGCGGCGGGCAGCTACTACTTCACGCGCCAGCTCGGCGAATTCTACGCCGTGGCGGCCGTGTTCGGCCTCGCCTATGGCGGCGTCATGCCACTCTATGCCGTGATCGCGCGCGAGTACTTTCCGATGCGGATCATGGGCACCGTGTTCGGCGCCGCGACCATGGTGTCGGCGCTGGGCATGGCGCTGGGGCCGGCGCTGGGCGGCTGGATTTTTGATACCTTCCAGGGCTACGGCTTCCTGTTCATCGGTTCGCTGGGCATCGGCATCGGCGCAGCCGCCATCGCGCTCGCCTTCCCGCCGGCGCGCGCAACGCCTCGCCTCCAGCCTGCATGATGGTGCCGATCGGTTGACCCGGCCGCGCAAATCCTGCGATGTAGCCGGACAACACGAACTGCATCGCGAGGAAGCGCACCATGAAGATCGGCGTCTTCTCCACCTTCATGTCGCCGCTGGCGACGCCTGGCATGATCCGCGATTTCGGTCGGCGCGCCGAGGATCTGGGTCTCGAGTCGATCTGGATGGGCGAGCACGTTGCGCTGTTCGACCGCAATACCTACGGCTATCCCGGTTCGAAGGACGGCCGTATTCCCGTGCCCGAAGGCGGCGGCATGCTCGACGTCACCGCCACTTTCGGCTTCCTCGCTGCCGCGACGCAGAAGGTGCGGCTGGGCACCGGCGTGGCGCTGGTGCCGCAGCGCAATCCCGTCTACACCGCCAAGGAGATGTGCACGCTCGACTGGCTGAGCGGGGGGCGCATCGATTTCGGCATCGGCGTGGGCTGGAACAAGGAAGAGGTCGAGGCCTGCGGCTATCGCTGGGAAGACCGCGGCGCGCGCTGCGACGAATTCCTGGAGGTGCTGCGCCGGCTGTGGACCGAGCCGGTGGTGGATTTCGCCGGCAAGTGGGTGAAGTTCGAAACCATGCGGATGGATCCCAAGCCGGTGCAGAAGCCGCATATCCCGATCATCGTCGGCGGCTATGCCGAAGCCGCAATGCGCCGCGCCGTGCGTTTTGGCGCCGGCTGGTACGGCTTCAACCGCGACATCGACGGCACGAAGCAGATGCTGGCGATGCTCGACGCGGCTTTCGCCAAAGCCGGCCGCAAGCGCGACAAGGCATTCGAGATCATCATCACGCCGCCGATGTCCATGGCCGTGGACGCCATGCCCGCCTACGCCGAGATCGGCGTGCACCGCCTGCTGGTCAACCTCGGCAGCCAGAAGCCCGAGCGCGTCAACCAGCGCCTGGCCGAAATCGGCAAGCTCGTGAAGCACGCGGCGTAGCGAAGACCGCCGGTCTCCTTCGCCATTTCGTAAGGCTGCTGCAAGAACAAAGACAACCTTCCCCCGGAGGGGGAAGGTGCCCGAAGGGCGGAAGGGGGATGGTGCAACACCTTCGGCGTTTCGCCTTTGAGGCGATGCTTGTTGAAGCATCCCCCTTCCGGCGCTGGCGCGCCACCTTCCCCCTCCGGGGGAAGGCTAATGACCAAGGCATTGAGGGAGATCATCGTTCTTCGCGGTCACGTCGGAGCTCGCCCATCACATCACTGAAACGAGCGACGGGTTTGCGCGGCGGCGGGGCCGCGCTGGCGAGCGCGGGCGGTGCAAGCCAGCCCTGTTGCACTGCCTCAGCCAGCGTCGCCTCTGCGAGAGTGCTTGGGCGATCGGCGCGCGGTGGCAGGAGTTCGGCCAGAACGCGTCCGCGATCAGTGATCACGAATTTCTCGCCATGTGCCGCCCGGCGAACGTACTCGCTCAACTTGCTCTTCAGCTTTTTCAGGTCGACGGTACCCCTCCCGATCGCCTCCGGGTCTATCGCGCTGCGGGCCTTGTAGTGCGGCGCCCCAGCCGCCATACTGCATCCGATGTCCAACAGCAGAAAGGAGGTGATCCAGTGTCTCATTGTCATCGTCGGCCTGTTTCCGCCGGGACCTGGATCGTCGTCGCCTCCCATCGGGACGCCGGCTGATCAAACGCTCTGGTCCCCGGCGCAAACCGGGGTCGTGACAATGGAAGGGCCGCTCCCCCCGGGGGCGGCCCTTCTTTTGTAAGCCAGTGAAGCATCGTCTCCGCGTACCGGCGCTTGCGCCCTTCGGCGTACGCAGCTTCCGCTTCCAGTGGCCGGCCGATCTTGCCACCTCCTGGGCGTTCGAGATGGAGACGCTGATCCTCGGCTGGTACGTGCTGATCGAGACCGGCTCCGTAGTGCTGCTGGCGGTCTTCGGCTCGCTGCAGTTTCTCGGCACGCTGCTGGCGCCGTTCTTCGGCGTGGCCGGCGACCGGTTCGGCTATCGCAATCTGCTGTGCCTGATGCGGTCCGCCTATGCCCTGCTGGCGGGCAGCCTCATGCTGCTGTTCTTCACCGGTGCCGCGACTCCAGCGGCGGTCTTCATGATCGCGCTGCTGATGGGCGCCATCCGCCCGTCCGACCTGGTGATGCGCAACCTGCTGATCGGCGAAACCATGCCCGGCGATCTGCTGATGCGCGCCATGGGCGTATCGCGCACCACCATGGATTCGGCGCGCATTGCAGGCGCGCTCGCCGGCACCGGCCTGATGGCGACGCTGGGCATGGGGCCGGCCTATGTCGCCGTCTCGGGCCTGTACCTGCTCAGCCTGCTGCTGACCTTCGGCGTTGCCGGCGGCAACACAGGGACAATGGCCGTACGCGCCTCGCCGCTGCGCGATCTGCGCGAAGGCCTCACCTGGATCTGGTCGAAGCCGGCGCTGCGCGCGATCATGCTGCTGGCGTTTCTCGTCAACCTCACGGCCTTCCCGCTGACCGGCGCGCTGCTGGCGCATGTCGCCAAGGACGTCTACCACCTCGACCAGCGCGGACTGGGTTGGCTGGTCGCCAGCTTCTCGGCCGGCGCGCTCGCCGGCTCGGTGGCGCTGAGCGTGCACGGGGCGGCCGTGCAGCCGGCGCGCATCATGCTGGTCTGCATCGCGCTGTGGTATGCGGCCACGATCGCCTTCGCCCACGCCGGCGGACCCTTGGTCGGCTGTGCGATCCTGTTCGTTGCGGGCCTGGTGCAAAGCCTGTGCATGGTGCCCATGGCCGTCGCGCTGTTGCGCGTGGCGCCGGCGGCGCTGCGCGGGCGCGTGATGGGTGTCCGCATGCTGGCTGTCTACGGCTATCCGTTGGGCATGCTGGCGGCCGGACCGCTGATCGAGCGTTTCGGCTTCGCCGTGACGGCCACTGCCTACTGCATCAGCGGATTGTTCGTGATGCTGCTGATTGCGCTTGCATGGCGGCACGAACTCTGGCGCGCCGACGCCGCGGCCAACGCCCGCTGACTTCACCATCGACGCGCCTGTCATGCGCCGCGATACTGCCGACCAACCTGATTTCGAGAAGGGGAACGCCATGAAGATCGAACGCATCGAACCGCTGATCGCCGATGCTGGCTGGCGCACCTTCTCGTTCCTCAAGATCACCACCGCCTGCGGCATCACCGGCTGGTCGGAATACAATGAGGATTTCGGCAGCAAGGGCCTGTCGGCGGTGATCACGGCGCTGGCGCCGCTGATCATCGGAATGGACCCGCGACGCAGCGAGGCGGTGCTGGCGCGCCTGCACGTTGCCACCCGCCAGGCGCGCGGCAGCCTGAACCAGCAGGCGATCGCTGCGATCGAGAACGCGCTGCTCGACATCCGCGGCAAGGAAGCCGGCAAGCCGGTGGCCGCCCTGTTCGGCGGACCGATCCGCGAACGCATTCCGGTCTACTGGTCACATTTCGGCACCTACCGCGTGGCCCAACGCGGCAAGGGCTTCCTGCCCGCCCTCGACACCTACGACGATCTTGCGCGTCATGCCGCCGAGGTGAAGGCCAAGGGCTTCCGCTGCCTGAAAACCAATATCTTCCGCTGGCGGGATGACAAGCTGCAAAGCTTCGTGCCGGGCTTCGGCCGCCATGCAGGATGGCCGGAGCTGAACTGGGATGCAGGCCTGCTCGCTGACCTGCGGCGCGAGCTTGCCACCATCCGCGAGGCGATCGGCCCCGAAATGGGCCTGATGCTGGATACCAATTTCAACTTCAAGACCGAGGGCTACAAGCGTGTGGCCGAAACCGTCGCGCCGTTCCGCCTCACCTGGCTGGAGATCGACACGCACGATCCCGCGAGCCTGGCGCTGATCCGCCGTGAGTCACCCTGTCCTGTCTCCTCGTGCGAGACGCTGCATGGACGGCGGGAGTTCCTGCCCTACCTTCAGGCCTACGCGATGGATGTCGCCATCGTCGATGTGCCGTGGAACGGGCTGGGCGAAAGCCTCAAGATCGCCAACATGACCGAAACCTTCGAGATCAACGTCGCGCCGCACAATTTCTACGGCCACCTCTGCTCGTACACCAGCGCCCACTTTTCGGCGACGGTGCCCAATTTCCGCATCATGGAGATCGATATCGACTCGACGCCGTGGCGCGACGAGTTTGTCACCGTGCCGCCGGTGATCGACAATGGCGAGTTCATTCTGCCTACGACACCCGGTTGGGGTACGGACGTCAACGAAAAAGCCGTCCGCGCCCGTCCGCCGCGCGGCTGACGCTATTTCTCGAAACTGAGATCGGCGGGCGAGATCAGCACGCCGAATTGCGCGCACCAGATCACGACGCTGGGATAGGCCTTGAGATCGACGCCGGCGGGAACGGCGTATTTCTGGCTGCCCTTGAAGGCGCGCAGCTTGCCGAGATCGATGAACATCGTCTCCTTCACGTCGGCCGATTCTCGCACCTCGGCCTTCGGCACCAGGTAGACGTGGAACGCCGGCCCCGGCCCCACCTCGAAGTCGGTATCGAGATGGACGACCCTGCTGTAGACGGCCACGCCGCCCTTGCCGTGATGGATCGGATCGGACGGGTTGGCGTGGATGAAGCGGCCGCGCGCCACCAGCGTGGCGCGTTCCTCGGCCGTGAGCACGTCCATGGCCTCGGGCGGCGGAAAGATGAAGGGATAGACGAAGATGGCGGCGGCAAAACCGAAGGCCGTGCCGAACACGCCGCCGATCAGGAAAATCGCCATCCCCCGCCACATGCCGGACCGCCTCCCACCGCATCAGCGTACCTGACCTTCCCCCGGAGGGGGAAGGTGCCCGAAGGGCGGAAGGGGGATGCCGCAACAGGCCACTGCGCTTGTTGAGGCATCCCCCTTCCGGCGCTAGCGCGCCACCTTCCCCCTCCGGGGGAAGGCCCAACTCTCAGATGCTGAGGTCGAGGAGGTTGTAATCCTTCATGCCGGCCCTGGCGGCGGCATCCCAGCGCCAGGTCTCGCCGGTATGCGGCTTGTAGGCGTAGGGCTGCTCGTGCGGAAAGCGCCGGCGGCGGGCGTCGATGGCGTAGCCGATGACGCGGGCGCGCTCGCGGATACGGGCATCGTCGTAAACTGCCGGCGCGTTGTGCACGCCGCCGCCCATCACGCCCAGCACGGAGCGACGGCGGTGGAAGCCGAAATTCACGGTCACGCGCCAGTCGCGGCTGGTGTTGGCGAAGGAGCCGTGCACCGCCTGCCGGTTGGTGATGGCGACATCGCCCGGCTTGCACACCAGCGGCACCGCGTCGGGCAGCCGTTCGGTGCCGGCCTTCGCCACCATCGCCTTGATGTCGGCCTTGCCCAGCTTGTGCGAGCCCGGCACGACCCAGACGCCATTGGCCGGCGTGCAGCCGTAGAGCTGCGCCATGAAGTTGAAGCCATGGATGCCCTCGTCCCAGTCCGGGCTGTCCCAGTGCGTCACGCCGTCCTGGTGCCAGGCCACCGACGCACCCAGCCCCGGCGCCTTGATGAAGATCGCCTCGTTGAACGGCACGAAGTCGTCGCCGTTCACCGCCGCGGCCACCGTCAGCAAATGCGGATGGCCGTAGACGCGCAGCGCCGCCTCGGAGAACTGCAGCGAGCCCAGGATGAGATACACCACCTCTTTTGGTGCGTCCGCTGCCGGCGTGGGCTCGTACATCTTAACGGGGTGACGGCCATTGGCTAGCGCCGTGCCGCCGAACGGATCACCCAGCGGCCTGGACCAGAGCAGTGTCGGTGCGGTGCAGTCCGCAGCGAGAGCCGGCCGGCCCTTGTGGTCCACCGGCGCGCCGCGCTCGACCGGCAGGCGGTCGAGGATGTCCTTGAGGTCGGCCTCGATATCGGCCAGCTCGTCGGGCTTCAGCACGTCCTCGAAGACATAAAAGCCACAGCGCCAGTAAGCCGCGAGAATGTCCGGATGCAGCCGGCCGTCCGCTGTGAAGCGGATCGGCCCGCGATTGCCCAGCGTCATGGCCCGCTGCTCCCCCTGGCGCAGATAGACCTGCATCGCCGCCTCTTCGGCGCCATAGTCGACCGCAGCACTGCGTACCGCCGTGTCCATCGCGTTCCTCCCTGCGCTGCCGCCAGGGCAGGATAGGCCCGGCCGGCGATGGCGGGCAGCGGGTTGGTGCAGCCCCGCCATGCCTGATCACATGGACGGGGAAGCCGGGAAGCGGCAAGCTGAGCGCTCGCTGGGCAAGATGCTCCGATCGGTCTTGTCAGCGCCGGTCGGGGTGTTAGTGTGCGGTGTAAATCGTGTGTGCGTTAACCGGTAGCCGATCCGAGGGGTGGTTTCATGAAGCTGTTCTGGAAGCGATTTGTCGGCGCGGCCGCGGTGGCCGGCGCCCTGGCTTTAGCGGCGCCGGCGCAGGCGCAGACCTTCCGCGTGGTGATGCACTCGGATCTGAAGATCCTCGATCCGATCTGGACCACCGCCTACATCGTGCGCAACCACGGCTATCTCGTCTGGGACACGCTGTTTGCGATGGACGAGAAGTTCGACGTCAAGCCGCAGATGGTCGAGAAGTGGAGCGTCAGCGACGACAAGCTGACCTACACCTTCACCCTGCGCGACGGCCTCGAATGGCATGACGGCAAGCCCGTTACCGCCGAGGATTGCGTGGCCTCGATCAAGCGTTGGGGCGCCAAGGACTCCATGGGCCAGAAGCTCATGGGCACGACCAAGGAGCTGAAGGTCGTCGATGCCAAGACCTTCCAGCTCGTGCTGAAGGAGCCGTACGGGTTGGTGCTGCAGTCGCTGGGCAAGCCCTCCTCCAACGTGCCCTTCATGATGCCCAAGCGCGTGGCAGAAACCGACCCCAACACGCAGATCAAGACCGCCGACGTGATCGGCTCGGGCCCGTTCATCTTCAAGGCCGACGAGTGGAAGCCGGGCGAGAAGGTGGTCTACGTCAAGAACCCGAAATACAAGCCGCGCAATGAGCCGCCGTCCGGCCTGGCCGGCGGCAAGGTGGCCAAGGTCGATCGCGTCGAATGGGTGCATATCGCCGACGTGCAGACGGCCATGAACGCGCTGATCAACGGCGAGGTCGACATGGTCGAATCGCCGGGCCACGACCTGCTGCCCGTACTGGAGCAGGAGAAAGACATCAAGCTGGTCAACGCCAACCCGACCGGTAACCAGTTCACGTTCCGCTTCAACGTGCTGCACAAGCCGTTCGACAACGCCAAGATCCGCCAGGCCGCGATTGTCGCCATGAGCCAGGAGCCGTTCCTGCAAGCCGTGGTCGGCGACAAGAAGTGGTACAAGACCTGCAAGGCGATGTTCATCTGCGGCACGCCGCTTGAAACCACCGCCGGAATGGAGAACGTGCTCAACGGCGACTCGGCCAAGGCGGCGCAGCTTCTGAAGGAAGCGGGTTACGACGGCACGCCGGTCGTGCTGATGCAGTCGACCGACCTGCAGGTGCTGACCAATCTCGCGCCCGTCGCCAAGGCGCAGCTCGAAAGGGCGGGCTTCAAGGTCGACATGCAGTCAATGGACTGGCAGACCCTGGTGGCGCGCCGCAACAAGAAGGATCCGCCCAATGCCGGCGGCTGGAATGCCTTCCTCACCTCCTGGGTGGCGGCGGACATCCTCAACCCGGTGATGGCCGGCTTCCTCAATGCCTCCTGCGACAAGGCCATGTTCGGCTGGCCCTGCGATCAGGAGATCGAGAAGCTGCGTGACCAGTTCTCCCGGGAAAGCGATCCGGCGAAGCAGAAGGCCATTGCCGAGGCCGTGCAGAAGCGCTGGGTCGAGTACCCGACCCATGTGCATCTCGGCCAGTGGTACTCGCCCATCGCCGTTCGCAAGAATGTCGAGGGCAACATGCTGGCGCCGGTGACCGTGTTCTGGAACGTCACCAAGAAGTAGACTTCAAGGCGCGCGGCGGAGATGACTCTCCGCCGCGTTCCTGTTTCTGGAACAGGCGCGGCACGGCACTTGCACATTCCAGCAGGTCAAGACACAAAAGCGCGCCGACAAGAACAAGCATCACGGGAGGCAAACCATGACTTTCGTCAGCACGGCACTCAGACGGGCCGTTGCGGCCGGCGCGCTGGCCGCACTCATGTCGGGCACCGCGCTCGCCCAGACGACGCTGCGCGTCGTGCAGCACGGCAACCTGACGGTGCTCGATCCGATCTGGACCACCGCCTACGTCACGCGCAATCACGGCTACCTGATCTACGACACGCTCTTTGCGACCGATGCAAAGCTCGAGGTCAAACCGCAGATGGTCGACACCTGGAAGGTGAGCGACGACAAGCTTGTCTGGACCTTCACGCTGCGTGACGGTCTGGAATGGCACGACGGCAAGCCGGTCACGGCCGAGGACTGCATCGCGTCGCTGCAGCGCTGGGGCAAGCGCGACGCCATGGGTATCAAGCTCATGGACTTCGTGAAGGAGTTCAAGGCAGTCGACGCCAAGACCTTCCAGATGATCCTGAAGGAGCCCTACGGCCTGGTGCTGGATTCGCTGGGCAAACCCTCCTCGAACACACCCTTCATGATGCCCAAACGGATCGCGGAGACCGACGCGTTCCAGCAGTTCAAGGAATATGTCGGCTCGGGGCCGTTCATCTATCAGGCGAACGAGTCCAAGCCGGGCGAGAAGCACGTCTACCTGAAGAACCCGAAATACAAGCCGCGGGCCGAACCGCCTTCGGGCCTGGCCGGCGGCAAGGTGGTGAAGGTCGACCGCGTCGAGCTGGTCGAGATGCCCGACACCCAGGTGCAGGTGAACGCGCTGCTGGCCGGCGAGATCGACATCATCGAGGCACCGCCGCATGACCTGCTGCCCGTCCTCACAGCCGACAAGAACGTGGCGCTGGAGGACTGGAACCCGCTGGGCCACGTCTTCATCATCCGCTTCAACCACGTGGTGAAGCCGTTCGACAATCCGAAGATCCGGCTGGCGGCGCTCTATGCCATCAACCAGGAAGACTACCTGAAGGCCACGATCGGCAATCCGAAGTACTACAAGGTCTGCGGTGCGGCCTTCATCTGCGGCACGCCGTTCGGCACCGAGAAGGGCTCGGAAATCCTCGTCAAGTCGAATTTCGAGAAATCGAAGGCGCTGCTGAAGGAAGCGGGCTACGACGGCACACCCATCGTGTTGATGCAGTCCACGACGCTGCCGGTGCTCACCAACACCGCGCCGGTGACCAAGTCTCTGCTGGAGCGGGGTGGCTTCAAGGTCGACATGCAGTCGATGGACTGGCAGACGCTGGTCACGCGCCGCACCAAGAAGGATCCGCCCAGCGCCGGCGGCTGGAACGTGTTCCACACCTACTCGGTGTCGGCCGACGCGGTGAATCCCATCTCCAACGCCTATTTCGTGGCGGCCGGCGACAAGTCGTGGTTCGGCTGGCCCACCGATCCGGAAATGGAAAAGCTGCGTGACATGTTCTCGCGCGAGACGGAACCGGCCAAGCAGAAGGCGCTTGCCGAGAAGGTGCAGTTGCGGGCATTGGAGACCGGCCAGTTCGGCTGGATCGGGCAGTGGTACGGCCCGGGTGCGCGGCGCGCCAACGTGACGGGCTGGCTGCAGGCGCCCATCCCGGTCTTCTGGAACATCGAGAAGAAGGGCGGGTAGTTGCTGGCTTCTATCATTCTGGTCGGAAAGGCCTGATGTTCGCGTTCATCGCCCGGCGACTCGTCGCCACGATTCCCGTGCTGCTCTTCGTGGCGGTCTTCGTGTTCATGCTGTTGCGGCTGACGCCGGGCGATCCGGCGGCCGTCATCGCCGGGGACAACGCCACTTCCGACCAGGTCGATGCCATCCGCGCCAAGCTGGGGCTGGACGAACCGCTGCTGACCCAGTTCTACATCTGGTTCAGCAGGATGCTGTCCGGCGATTTCGGCGAGTCCTTCTTCTTCAAGAAGACGGTGGCGGAGCTGATCACGCAGCGCATCGAGCCGACCCTGATGCTGTCGCTGTGCACCATCGTGCTGTCGGTGTCGATCGCCATACCGCTGGGCGTCTGGGCGGCGGCCCGGCAGGGAGGCTGGGTCGACCGCATCGTCATGGGCTTTTCGGTGATGGGCTTTTCGGTGCCGACCTTCGTCATCGGCTACCTGCTGATCTATATTTTTGCCATCCAGTTCAGTTGGCTGCCGGTGCAGGGTTACAGGCGGCTGTCGGAGGGGCTCGACGAGTTCGCCCTGCGCATGATCCTGCCCAGCTTTACGCTGGCGACGATCTTTGTCGCGCTCGTGTCGCGCATCACCCGGGCCAGCGTGATCGAGACGCTGGGCGAGGACTATATCCGCACGGCGCGCGCCAAGGGACTGCCGGCCCGCACGGTGCTGTTGCGGCATGCGCTGCGCAATGCGGCGGTGCCGATCGTGACCGTGATCGGCATCGGCATTGCCGCCCTGATCGGCGGCGCCATCATCACGGAGAGCGTCTACAACATCCCGGGAATCGGCCGGCTGACCGTCGATGCCGTGCTGGCGCGGGACTTTCCGGTGATCCAGATCGTGATCCTGGTGTTCAGCGTCGCCTACGTGCTGATCAACCTGGTGATCGATCTCGCCTATAGCGTGCTCGATCCGAGGATCCGCTATTGACCGTCGTTCTCGACAACGAAGTCGACGCAGCAGCCGCACGCGCTGCCGCCGTCGCTCGTCCCAACATCTGGGTGCGTTTGCTGCGGCACAACAGCGTGCTGATCGGCGGAGCGACCATGCTGATCATGATCCTGATCGGCATCTGTGCACCATTACTCGGTACCATTTCGCCGGAGCGGATTGACCCGACGACGCGCAACAAGCGGCCGGGCGTCGAGATCACCGTGCGCCAGGACGACGGCTCGACCCTGCAGCGTACCGTGCTGATGGGTACGGATAGTCTGGGGCGCGACATCTACAGCCGCGTCATGTACGGCACGCGGGTTTCGCTGATCGTCGGCTTTTCCGTTGCCGCGCTCAGCATCGCCATCGGCGTGCTGATTGGTCTGTTGTCGGGCTACATCCGCTGGCTTGACGGCATCGTCATGCGCATCATGGACGGGCTGATGGCCATACCGGGCATATTGCTCGCCATCGGTCTGGTGTCGCTGTTCCGCGCCGGTCTGGGAACCGTGATCTTCGCCATTGTCGTTCCCGAGATCCCGCGTGTGGTCCGGCTGGTGCGGTCGGTCGTGCTGACGATCCGCGAGGAGCCCTATGTCGAGGCCGCCATTTCCGTAGGCACGCCGCTGCACAAAATCCTGTGGCGGCACGTGATGCCCAATACCGTGGCGCCCGTCATCGTGCAGGGGACCTTCATCTGCGCCCAGGCCGTGCTGGCAGAGGCGGCACTCTCCTTCCTCGGGATCGGCATTCCCACCGAGACACCCACCTGGGGCAATATCATGGCCGAAGGCCGGCAGTTCTTCCGCGTGTATCCGCACAATATCTTCTTCCCCGCGATCTTCCTGACCATCACCGTGCTGGCGGTCAACATGCTGGGCGATGGCCTGCGCGACACGCTCGACCCGAAGATGAGCAAGCGCGTCTGACCATGGCCGTCATCAACCCCAACCGCCCCGTCCTTGACGTCCGCAACCTGACGATCGCCCTGCCCACGGGTGGTGACAGGCCGCACGCCGTCGAGAAGGTGAGCTTTACCGTCAGCCCCGGGGAGATCGTCTGCCTGGTAGGTGAATCGGGGTCCGGCAAATCGGTGATCGCGCAGGCGGTCATGGGCCTGCTGCCGAGGACGCTGCCGGTCACCGGCGGCGAGATCTTCCTGGAAGGCGAAAATATCGCCAATGCCGACGAGGACCGGTTGCGCGAGCTGCGCTGCGTGCGCATGTCGATGATCTTCCAGGAACCCATGACCGCTCTCAACCCGGTCATGACCTGTGGCGACCAGATCGACGAGGTGCTGCGCACGCATACCCAGCTCGACCCGCAGAAGCGCAAGCAGAAGATCATCGGTGTGTTCGAGCAGGTCAGCATGCCGGACCCGCCGCGCATCTACGACTCCTACCCGCACCAGCTCTCGGGCGGCCAGCGCCAGCGGGTGATGATTGCCATGGCGCTGGTACTGGAGCCGGCGCTGCTGATCGCCGACGAGCCGACGACGGCGCTCGATGTGACGACCCAGGCGCAGATCCTGGAGCTGATCAAGGAGATGCAGCGCCAGGAAGGCATGGGCGTGCTGTTCATCACGCACGATTTCGGCGTGGTCTGCGACATTGCCCACCGCGTCGCCGTGTTGCGTCTGGGCGAGCTGGTCGAGGCGGGCCCCACGCGCGAGATCCTCTCGCGGCCCCGGCATCCCTACTCGCGCATGCTGATCTCCTCGGTGCCCAGTATGTTGCCGGCGCAGCGTACCCGGCATGAGGGCGCGCGCATGGTGCTGCGGACCGAGAAGCTCACCAAGGTCTATGGCGGCGGCGGCATGTTTCAGAAGGCGCATTCCGTGCGCGCCGCCGACAACGTCAACATCGTCGTGCGCCAGGGCGAGGCGCTGGGCATTGTCGGCGAATCGGGTTCCGGCAAATCGACGGTGGCGCGCTGCATTGCGCGCCTGATCGACCCCACCGAAGGACGGGTGCGGCTGGGCGAGGATGACGTGGCCCTGATGCCGCAACGGCTGCTGCGCAAGCACCGGCGGCGCATCCAGATCGTGTTCCAGGATCCGTATCGCTCGCTCAATCCGCGGCGCACGGTCGGCGAGTCCATCATCGAGGGGCCAATGAATTTCGGCGCCTCGCACGCCGAGGCGCTAAAGCGGGCGCGCACGCTGATGGAGACAGTGCGGCTGGATCCGGATTCGCTCGACCGCTATCCCCATCAGTTCTCCGGCGGCCAGCGCCAGCGCATCTGCATTGCGCGCGCGCTGGCGATGGAACCGGAAGTTCTGATCGCCGACGAAGCCGTGTCGGCGCTGGACGTCTCAGTGCAGGCCCAGGTGCTGAAGCTGCTCGATGAAATCCGCGAGCGCATGCGTCTGGCCATGCTGTTCATCACCCATGACCTGCGGGTCGCCGCGCAGGTCTGCGACGAGGTGGCGGTGATGGAAAAGGGCAAGGTCGTGGAATATGGCCCCGTGGCCGATGTCTTCCTGCGGCCGAGCCACGCCTACACCCAGGCCCTGCTCGCCGCCGCCCCCGGCCGCGACTGGGAATTCGGCAAGTTCGCGGCTGCCTGACCTGCGTCCGTGCATCGTCGTGGCCAGGCTTGCACTCGGAATATGCCGGTTATATTACCGGTTATATACGGAGTAGCAGCATGCGCAAATCCTCTCAGCGCCGTGCCATTGATACTTACAGAAGGCGTTTGACGGCCCGCGGCATGGCGCGCTTTGAAGTGATCGGCCGCGAAACGGATCGCGAACTGATCCGAACGGTCGCGCGGTGTCTGGCAGAGGGTGGCCCTGACGCCGACCGGCTGCGCGCAGCCGTCAAGCAAACGGTCTCTGGTGAGCCTCCGAAGAAGGGCGGCATCGTCAAGGCTTTGCTTTCCTCGCCGCTGGTCGGCGCTGAGCTCGATCTGACCCGCGCCCGGGAGCAGGGGCGGAAGGTCGATATTTGATGCGCTGGCTGCTCGACAAACATCATCAGCAACTTCACCAAACTTGCCCCGTCGGAACCGCTGATCGCCTGGATGGCTGATCAGGTCGACGGTGATCTTTTTATCGCATCGCTGATCGTCGCCGAGATTCACCGCGGAATCCCTGAAAAGCCGGCTGGCAAAAGGCGCGATGGACTGCATGCCTGGTTCTCGGGTCCGCAGGGACCGCAGACCCTCTTTGCTGGCCGCATTCTCCCCTTCGACGAGACGGCAGCCCTGATCTGGGGCCGGCTGATGGCTGAGGGAAAGGCCAGAGGTCGTCCGCGCAGCGGCCTTGACATGATCATTGCGGCCGTCGCTCAGGCCAATGACTGCATCGTCGTTACCGACAACGAACGTGACTTCGAGGATATCGAGATCCTTAACCCGCTTCGCGACGCGCCCTGACGACAGACCGCTACTGGAGCGGTGGGCGTCCAGCGACTATATCGAGGGCAGAGGACCCGCCGGGGCATGGCGGGATTGCCACGTTGAGGTCGTTTCATGGCGCAACCCGCTGCTCCCCGCCCCGTCGTGCTTTGCGTACTGGATGGCTGGGGTCATCGTCCCGACCCGCGTGACAATGCCGTGCTGGCGGCGCGCACGCCGAATTTCGACCGCTTGGTCGCGGAGTGTCCGCAGGGGCTGATCGACGCCTCGGAGCTCTACGTGGGACTGCCATCAGGCCAGATGGGCAACTCTGAAGTCGGGCACATGAATCTCGGCGCCGGCCGGGTGGTCATGCAGGATCTGGTGCGCATTGACGAGGCGATCGCCGATGGCAGCCTCGCGCGCAATGCCACCCTGCAGGACTTCATCTCGAAGCTGAAGGCAAGTGGCGGCACCTGCCATCTCATGGGGCTGATTTCGCCCGGCGGCGTGCACAGCCACCAGCACCATATCGCGGCGCTGGCGAACATCGTGGCGGAGGCCGGTGTGCCGGTGCGGGTGCATGCCTTCCTCGATGGTCGCGACACCCCGCCACAGAGCGCGCGCGACTACCTCAAGGAATTCCAGGGTGCCCTGAAACCGGGTCTGCCGGTTGCCATTGCGACCGTCTCCGGGCGCTTCTACGCCATGGACCGCGACAAGCGCTGGGAACGCGTCACGAAAGCCTACGTCGCGTTGACCGATGCCCAGGGTGAGCACGCCGCGACGCCCGACGAGGCAGTCGCCAAGGGCTATGGTGCGAAGACCACCGACGAGTTCGTGCTGCCCACTGTCATCGGCGCCTACGCCGGCATGAAGGATGGCGATGGCGTGCTGATGGGCAATTTCCGCGCCGATCGCGCGCGCGAGATCCTGACGGCGCTGCTGGATTCGCTGTTTGACGGCTTCGAGCGGCCGCGCGTGGTGAAATTCGCGACCGCGGCCGGTCTTACCGAGTACTCGACCGCGCTGAACAACTTCCTCGGCACGATTTTCCCGCAGATCGCCCTGGTCAACGGGCTGGGCGAGACGGTCTCAAAAGTCGGGCTGACGCAGTTGCGTATCGCCGAAACCGAGAAGTACGCGCACGTCACGTTCTTCCTCAATGGGGGCGAGGAACGCGTGTTCGAGGGCGAGGACCGCATTCTCGTGCCATCCCCCAAGGTTGCCACCTACGATCTCAAGCCGGAGATGAGCGCTCTCGAAGTCACTGACCGGCTGGTCGAAGCCATCGACGCGAGCCGCTTCGACCTGATCGTGGTGAACTACGCCAATCCCGACCAGGTCGGCCACTCCGGTGTCTTCGCCGCCGCGGTGAAGGCGGTCGAAACCGTCGATGCCTGCCTGGGCCGGCTGATGGATGCCGTCAAGCGCGCCGGCGGCGCGCTGCTGGTGACGGCCGATCACGGCAATGTCGAGCAGCTCTTTGACTACGAAACCGGCCAGCCGCACACGGCCCATACCCTGAACAAGGTGCCCGCCCTGCTGTTCAACGCGCCGCGTGAGGTCGTCTCGCTGGCCGATGGCCGCCTCGCCGACGTGGCGCCGACGCTGCTGGCGTTGATGGGCATCAGGCAGCCAGCCGAGATGACCGGCCAGTCCCTCCTTCGCGGCACTCCTCGCGAGCACGTGCTGGCCGTCCCGCCATCCATGCGCGCTGAAGCCGCACGCAAGGTAGCGTAGGTTTGCCACGGGGCTACTGTAAGTCAAATTCGGCCGCTGCTGTCGAAGAGCACGAGTTGCCAGATGTGCACTGTCGTGTCGTGGCGCAGGATGTAGGTCGCGCCGTCACCTGCCTTTATTTTGTAGTATCGATGATCCGATCCGGGCCAGCGGTCGAGCACCTCGACGACATCCAGCCGGCGCCTGCCGATCGTGACCTGCCGGGGCGCCATATCGCCCCGCGCGTCCGCCGAGCAGTCGACTTCTATCTTCAGGACATCCGTGCGATCAGCCATCACGCCACAAGATCGGCGAACTCCTCGAGCACGGCGCGATAGACGTCGCGCTTGAAGGGCACGATCAGCCCCGGCAGCTCCCTGGCCCGCGCCCAGCGCCAGGCCTGGAACTCCTGGTGCTTCGTTGCGATATCGATGTCGCTGTCGCGGCCGACGAAGCGCATGGCCACCCACCGTTGCGCCTGGCCACGGAACCGGCCTTTCCACAGCGACTTCGCCAGATCGCGCGGCAGATCGTAGGCGAACCATTCCCGGCTTTCGCGCAGGAACTCGGCCTTGTCGGTGCCGACCTCCTCTTCAAGCTCGCGCCGGGCCGCCTCGATCGCCGTCTCGCCATCATCAATGCCCCCTTGCGGCATCTGCCAGCCGGCCTGTTCGGCATCGGCATCCTGATCGCTGCGCCGGCCAATCCATACCCGCTGGTCCTGCGCGATCAGCATGATCCCGACATTGGGCCGATAGCCCGCCGGCAGTCCGGCGCTGCGCTTCATGTCAGGATCCGCCGGCCACGGCCTTGCGGACGCGCGACGCGCACAGATCGAGGCACTCGGTAAGACCGGTCACCGGCGTCAGCACCAGTCCGCGCTCCTCGACCTCCTTCGACCAGGTAATCAGCCTTTCGATGGTTTCACGCTGCGCCATGCCGACAGCCAGGGCAAAGCGGTTCTTGTGCGTGAACTTCTCCAGCGCCTCGAGATTGGCGGTGATCTCGTCCGTCTCTCCCTGACGATCGATCCAGCCGGCGTCGGAGCTGTAGGGCACGCCCAGCTCCTTGCTGAGTTCGTAGATCCTGCGCTCGGTCCGGAATGTCTCCAGCACGAGCAGGCCGCGGTCAGCAATCTCCTGCAGCAGCGGCCGCAGCGCGGGTTCAGCCTCGCTCAGCGGCGTCGTCGTGGGGACGATGACGCCGATGTAGCCGCTGCCGGCGCGCGCCAGCACAGCGTGCAGACGGCGGATGTTCTCCTCGGCCGGCAGGTCGGCGCGCAGGGGCGGCAACCCGCCTGCAACCGCGCGGTCTGTCGACTGGACGGGCAGCATCACCAGCGCCTCGTGCCCGCGGGCACGGGCACGCTCGATCCAGCGTTCGAGGTGCGGCGTGTCCGGCAGGAAGCCGAGCGAAACCTGTGGGGGCAGGCTCTCGATGGCGCGCTGCATGAGGGCAGCATTCCTGCCGAGGCCCAGCAGGATCACGCCCACGCGCGGACGCGTCTCCCGATAGTTGAACGCCGCGGCATGCGCCAGCCAGGGCATGCAGCCGTCTTCGGCAATGCGCGGCAGGCGGCCTGACGGAGTCACTTCCGTCAAGGCTGCCGGATCCAGCGGCGGGCAGCGCGATGGCACGGGCGGCTTTTCCGGCGGCGGCAACGGCAAGCCATTGGCAGCGATCAGCTCTACGGGCGGTGCTGGCGCGGGCGGCGGGGGCGCGGTGGCCTGCCGGGCTTCAGGTTCACTGCCGGATGCGGGCGTATCCGCCGGCGGTGCTGATGGTTCGGGCGGCGACTTGTCCGCCGTCGGCGGCGGTTCGGGGCTGTCGCCCTTGTCGGCGGGCTCCGGTGGTTTGTCGGGCGCTTCAGCCGGCGGCGCGGGGCTGATTTCGGGCAGCGCGACCGGTGGTGCGGCAAAGGCCATCGCTGAGGGCGGCTCGGGCGGTGGCGGCGGTGGCGGCAAGCCGGCCGGCAGTGGCGCAGGGCTCGGGACTGACGGTACCACCTCGGCCTGTCGGGGCGCGGGTTCCTCCGCAGGCGGTTTGGCGGAAGGTGGGGAATCGGCTTTGGCTGCCGGAGCCGGGGGCTTTGGCGGTTCTTTCGGTGCCGGCGGTGGCTCAGGTGCCGGCGGCGGGCTCGCGACTTGGGGCGGCTCGGCGGGGGCGGTCCGCGGCGGCGCGGGCTCGACCGCCGGTGGTGGCTTGCTGGCCGATTCTTCGGAGGGGGCCGGCGCCGGCTCCTTGCTCTCGGGCGGTGAGGACGGTACGGGTGGCGGCGTCGCTGTCGCAGCGGGCGCAGGTGGCGCCGGAGGAGGCGTGGTTTCGGCAGGGCTCGGCGCCGACGGCGGGGGCGGGATCGGCAGGCTCGCCTGTGGTGCGGGCGCCCCATCCCGCAGCGGCCATACCGAGTCGCGCAGGCCATCGAGCAGTCCCATGCCCCACGCCGCCACCACGATGGCGACCACACCCGCGACAGCGGCCACAACATACCGCCCCGACTCACCGCCGGACGTTGACGGCCTCCGCTCCAGCGGCGCCGGGGTCCGCGGTGTCGGATCGTGCCTCGTCATACCCGCGCTCCGCTACGCCCGCCGGCCTCACAAGCCGGCGGGGCATCATAGCAAAGCACCGGAGCGATCAACCTGTGGGTTACCGCTTTCGATCGCGTCAGCCGCCACGCTGGCTGTAGAGCGAAATACCGCGGATGAGGTCCATTGCGCGCAGCAACTGGTAGTCAGCCGCCGCCTGTGGGGGCTGCTGGTCGCCACCTTCGGGAGGCGGCGTTCCCTCACTCTTGGGCTCGGCCGGCGGCGTACCCTCGGGTTTGGTGGGGTCGGGCGCCTTGGAATCGTCCTTGCGGTCGTTCGGGTTGGTAATTGACCGGCGCAGGTTCTCCTCACGCGTCCGATCGGCCGACTTGACGGGTTCGATCTTGGCCTGCTCAACCTCGATGTCGGGCTTGATGCCCTCCTTCTGGATCGAGCGGCCGGAGGGCGTGAAGTAGAGGGCCGTCGTCAGCCGCATCGCACCGCCGCCCGTCACCGGCATGATGGTCTGGACCGACCCCTTGCCGAACGATCGGGTGCCAAGAACGATGGCACGCTTGTGGTCCTGCAGGGCGCCGGCGACGATCTCGGAAGCCGAGGCCGAGCCGCCATTGACAAGAATCACGATCGGCCTGCCCTCCGCCAGATCGCCTGGCTTGGCGTTCCAGCGCTGCACGTCCTCGGGCTTGCGCGCGCGTGTCGAGACGATCTCACCCTTGTCGAGGAAGGCGTCGCTCACGGAAATGGACTGGTCAAGCAGGCCGCCAGGGTTGTTGCGAAGGTCGAGCACCACACCCTTCCACTTCGAACCCAGCTCCTTCTTGAATTTCTCCAGCGCCGCGTTGAGGCCAGCCGTCGTCTGCTCGGTGAACGAGGTAATGCGGATATAGCCGATGTCCCCGCCTTCGACGCGGCTGCGCACCGACTGGATCCGGATCGTGGCCCGCGTCAGCGTCACCTCGAAGGGATCCTTCCCCTGGCGTCGCACGCCCAGCTTGATCTTGGTATCGACCTTGCCGCGCATCCTCTCGACGGCTTCCTGCAGGGTCAGTCCCATCACCGGCTGGTCGTCGAGGGTGACGATCAGGTCGCCCGACTGGAGGCCGGCCCGCGCCGCGGGCGTGTCGTCGATCGGCGCCACCACCTTGACGAGGCCGTTCTCCATGGTGACTTCGATCCCGAGACCGCCGAACTCGCCGCGCGTCTGCACCTGCATGTCGCGGAACTGCTTGGCGTTCATGTAGGAGCTGTGCGGATCGAGCGAGGCCAGCATGCCGTTGATCGCGGCCTCGATCAGCTCCTTCTCCTTGGGCGGCTCGACGTAGTCGTTGCGGATCCGCTCAAGCACATCGCCGAACAGGTTGAGCTGCTGGTAAAGCTCGCTCTTGTCTGCCTTGGGCTTGTCCTTGTCGGAGCCCTTCTCCTGCGCCCAGGTGACGGCGGGCGAAGTCGCAAGCGAGAAGGACAGAACGGCCGCAAGGGCCGGATGGCGCATGAATCGCATGTCTCTTCCGAAAACCGGGGCTGATGGAAAACGCCGCTTCCGGCCACGATAGCCGCCGCTTTATGGCCGAACAAGGGCGCCTCGCGCGCGTACACGCGATGGTGTCGGCCGCCGGCGGCGCGGCCCGAAACAGCCGAAAAATCAGGCTCCGGCGCGGACGAGGCGCCGGGTGCGCCAGCGCATGAAGCGAACGGCCAGCCGTGTCAGCCAGTCATTGAGCCGGCCCGTCGCCTCAAGGCCGGCTGCCTTGAGGACCATGGCGACGCCGCGCTGCACGTGGCCCGGCCGGTAGACGGCATAGGCACGCCGGATATACGCCGCGGAGTACCTGGCACGGTCATAGGCCTGGCCCGGATCGGCGTTGGCCGCGTAGTACGCATAGGCGAGCTCGTCGTCCTCGCTTTCGTGCAGCCGCCCCAGGCCGATGCGCAGCCGGCCCCACTTGCCAAGCCGCTCGCGCTCAAGCCAGCGGCGCATGTGGCTATAGAACAGCTTGTAATGCCGCAGCTCGTCTGCGGCGATGTATGCGCAGATCTGCTTCAGCACCGGCTCGTCCGCTGCATCCCGCAAGGCGCTGTAGTACGAGCTGGTGCCGGTTTCGACGATGCAGCGGGCCATCAGTTCGCCCGCGCGCGACCCGCGTACCGAGGTCGTGGCGTCCAGCGGCAGCTTGTACCCGTCCGTGAACTTTTTGAATGCCGCCGCAAAGTCGAAGGATGGATCCGCCATTGCAGCCCAGCGGCCAAGCGCCTCGCCGTGCCGGACCTCCTCGCGCGCCCAGGCAGCGACCGCCGTCCTGAACTCGGGGTCATCGCCGAAGACATTGTTCAGGTAGGTCTCGTAGTCGTAGCCGTTGTGCTCGACCAGAGCGGCGGCCTTGACCAGCTTGACCAGTTCGGGATCGACCTTGGAGCGGTCGAAGTCGCCCCAGGCGATGTCGTCGAGCGTCCAGTTCTTCATGAACTCCGCCGGCGTCGGATCGCCGTCCCTTCGCTGCCGGCCCCGCGAGGCGCCGACATGCCCTTGTCATAAAGGGAGAAAGGGCCGGGTTTCAACCGGCCCTTTCCACACAAGAAAGAAAATTTCTCTGCGCCCGGAAGCCCTTAGCGGCCGGCGTACCAGGCGTGGGCGCGCTGCAGCTCGCGGGCAACCGTAACCGCCTGCTCGGCTGCAGCCTTTGCAGCCGGCGCGGTCGCATCTTCAAAATCCTCCTCTGCGCGCCGCAGGCGATCGGCAAGCTGGTCGGCCGTAACATCGCCCAGCGGCGTGGCTTCTTCGGCCAGCAGGGTGCAGCGTTCCGGAGTCACCTCGGCGAAGCCGCCCGCGACGACATATCGCGCCGTCACCCTGTTGTCGTCGTAAAGCTCGACCACGCCCGGCCGCACCGTCGTGATCATCGGAATGTGCCCGGGCAATACGCCGAAATCGCCTTCGCCACCTGGGACAACCACCATGTCGGCGTCCGTCGTCACGAGTTCGCGCTCGGGCAGCACCAGCGAAAAGGCTACCTTGGCCATGGGAGCTGCCTCCGTTCGAAACTCAGGCCGCCTCGGCCGCCATCTTCTTGGCCTTGGCCACCGCTTCCTCGATGGTTCCGACCATGTAGAAGGCGGCTTCGGGCAGATCGTCGTAGTCGCCCGCGACGATGCCCTTGAAGCCCTTGATGGTGTCTTCCAACTTCACGAACACGCCCGGCGAGCCGGTGAACACCTCGGCGACATGGAAGGGCTGGCTGAGGAAGCGCTGGATCTTGCGCGCCCGCGCCACCACCAGCTTGTCCTCTTCCGACAGCTCGTCCATGCCGAGAATGGCGATGATGTCCTGGAGCGACTTGTACTGCTGCAGGACGCGCTGCACATCGCGCGCCACCGTGTAGTGCTCCTCGCCGACCACGCGCGGATCGAGCATGCGCGACGTCGAGTCGAGCGGGTCGACGGCGGGATAAATGCCCAGCTCCGCGATCTGCCGCGACAGCACCGTGGTGGCGTCAAGATGGGCGAACGACGTGGCCGGCGCCGGGTCGGTCAGGTCGTCGGCGGGCACGTAGATGGCCTGCACCGAAGTGATCGAGCCCTTGTTGGTGGTGGTGATGCGCTCCTGCAGCGCGCCCATGTCGGTGGCCAGCGTCGGCTGGTAGCCCACCGCCGAGGGGATGCGGCCCAGCAGTGCCGACACCTCCGATCCCGCCTGCGTGAAGCGGAAGATGTTGTCGACGAAGAACAGCACGTCCTGGCCTTCCTCGTCGCGGAAATACTCGGCCACCGTCAGTCCCGACAGGCCGACGCGGGCGCGTGCGCCGGGCGGCTCGTTCATCTGGCCATAGACCAGGGCCACCTTGGAGCCGGCCGTCGAGCCGTCGCCGTTCAGCTTGATGACACCCGACTCGATCATCTCGTGATAGAGGTCGTTGCCCTCGCGTGTGCGCTCGCCGACGCCTGCGAACACCGACACGCCGCCATGCGCCTTGGCGATGTTGTTGATCAGCTCCATGATGATCACGGTCTTGCCGACGCCGGCGCCGCCGAACAGGCCGATCTTGCCGCCCTTGGCGTAGGGCGCCAGCAGGTCGACGACCTTGATGCCCGTGCGCAGGATCTGCGCTTCCGTTGACTGCTCCACGAACTCCGGCGCCGAGCGGTGGATCGGCGCTGTCTGCTTGGTGACGACGGCGCCGCGCTCGTCCACCGGCTCGCCGATCACGTTCAGGATGCGGCCCAGCGTCTCGGGGCCGACCGGCATGGCGATCGGGCCGCCCGTGTCGACCGCCTTCTGGCCGCGCACCAGACCGTCGGTGGTGTCCATGGCAATGGTGCGCACCGTCGATTCGCCCAGGTGCTGCGCCACTTCCAGCACCAGCCGGCGCCCTTCGGCATCAACCTGCAGTGCATTCAGAATGGCCGGCAGTTCGCCTTCGAACTGCACGTCGACGACGGCACCCAGCACCTGGGTGATCTTGCCGATGTTGTTGGCAGCCATGGTCCTTCCCTTCTCGCGTTCCGTTCAGAGTCTCACAGCGCTTCGGCGCCGGAGATGATCTCGATGAGTTCCTTGGTGATCGCTGCCTGGCGCGTGCGGTTCATCTGCAGCGTCAGCCTGCGGATCATGTCGCCGGCATTGCGCGTGGCGTTGTCCATCGCCGTCATGCGCGCGCCCTGCTCGGAGGCGGCGTTCTCCAGCAGCGCGCGATAGACCTGCACAGTCAGGTTGCGCGGCAGAAGTTCCTTGAGGATGGTCTCCTCGTCCGGCTCGAACTCGTAGGGTGCGGCGCCCGCCGGTGCGGTCTGCTCCGGCACGGCCGGCGGCACGATCTGCTGGCGCGTCACGATCTGGCTGATCGCCGAGCGGAAGCGGTTGTAGAAGATCGTCGCCACGTCGAACTCGTTGGCGTCGAACAGCTCGACGATGCGGGCCGCCACCGTCGTGGCATCGGCGAAGCCAAGCCGCGGACGACCCAGATCGCTGATGGTGTCGATGATCAGGCTGCCGTAGTCGCGGCGGAGCTGGTCGCGGCCCTTGCGACCCACGCAGAGGATCTTGACGGTCTTGCCCTCGCCCAGGAGGGTACGAACCGCGCGGCGCGCCTCGCGCACGATCGAGCTGTTGAACCCGCCGCACAGGCCGCGATCGGCGGTCGCCACCACCAGCAGATGGACCTTGTCATCCCCGGTGCCGGCCAGCAGCCGCGGTGCGCCGGCCTTGCCCTGCATGGCGCCCGCCAGCGAGGCCATCATCCGATCCATCGCCGTTGCGTAGGGCCGGGCGGCCAGCGCTGCCTCCTGCGCGCGGCGCAGCTTGGCGGCAGCGACCATCTTCATCGCCTTGGTGATCTTCTGCGTCGACTGGACGCTTCGGATCCTCAGTCGAAACTGCTTGAGGCTTGCCATCGGCGCTTATTCCGCTGAGAGCGTGGGCGCGCAGCGCCGGCTCTTGACTGCAACGCACCAGCTCACGCTTGTGCCATGAGCCGGCCCTTCGGGCCGGTGCGCCACTGGAGTGGCGCGCTCCCAGCAAATGCCAGGCATACGTGGTGCCTCTCCGCTCAGGCGAACTTCTTGGCGAAGTCGTCGAGGAATTCCTTGAGCTTCGCCTCGATGTCCTTGGTCAGCTCGCGGGCGGTGCGGATGCCCTCCAGCACGCCGTTGTTGGACGCACGCAGCGCCTCCAGCATACGACGCTCGAACTCGCCAACCCGCGCCACCGGCAGCGGATCGAGATAGCCACGCGTGCCGGAATAGATGGCCACCACCTGCTCCTCGACCGGCACCGGCTGGAACTGTCCCTGCTTCAGGAGCTCCGTCAGGCGCTGGCCGCGTGCCAGCAGGCGCTGCGTGGACGCGTCGAGATCGGATGCGAACTGGGCGAAGGCAGCCATCTCGCGATACTGCGCCAGCTCGAGCTTGATGGTGCCGGCGACCTGCTTCATCGCCTTCACCTGCGCGGCCGAGCCGACGCGGCTGACCGACAGGCCAACGTTAATGGCCGGCCGGATGCCCTGGTAGAAGAGCTCCGTCTCGAGGAAGATCTGGCCATCGGTGATGGAGATGACGTTGGTCGGAATGTAGGCCGACACGTCACCGGCCTGCGTTTCGATGACCGGCAGCGCCGTCAGCGAGCCCGAGCCGTTCTTGTCGTTGAGCTTCGCGGCCCGCTCCAGCAGACGCGAATGCAGGTAGAAGACGTCGCCCGGATAGGCCTCGCGGCCCGGCGGGCGGCGCAGCAGCAGCGACATCTGGCGGTAGGCCACGGCCTGCTTGGAGAGATCGTCATAGACGATCACGGCGTGCATGCCGTTGTCGCGGAAGTACTCGCCCATCGCGCAGCCGGCGTAGGGGGCGAGGAACTGCAGCGGCGCCGGATCGGAAGCCGTGGCGGCAACCACGATGGAGTATTCCAGCGCGCCGTTGTCCTCCAGCATCTTCACGATCTGGGCCACGGTCGAGCGCTTCTGGCCCACGGCGACGTAGACACAGTAGAGCTTCTTCGACTCGTCGCCGCCGGCGTTGACGGATTTCTGGTTGATGAAGGTGTCGATCGCCACCGCCGTCTTGCCGGTCTGACGATCGCCGATGATCAACTCGCGCTGGCCACGGCCGATCGGGACCAGCGAGTCGATGGCCTTGAGGCCGGTCTGCATCGGCTCGTGCACGGAGCGACGGGGAATGATGCCCGGCGCCTTGACCTCTACCAGCCGCCGCTCGGTGGCCTGGATCGGGCCCTTGCCGTCGATCGGCTCTCCGAGGCCATCGACGACGCGGCCCAGAAGGCCCTTGCCCACCGGGACATCGACGATGGCGCCGGTGCGCTTGACGGTGTCGCCTTCCTTGATGTTGCGGTCGTCGCCGAAGATCACGACGCCGACATTGTCGGTTTCGAGGTTCAGCGCCATCCCCTTGATGCCGCCGGGGAACTCGACCATCTCGCCAGCCTTGACGTTGTCGAGGCCATGGACGCGGCCGATGCCGTCGCCGACCGAGAGCACCGTGCCTACTTCGGCGACTTCCGCCTCGACGCCGAAATTCTCGATCTGCTTCTTGAGGATGGCCGAAATCTCGGCCGCGCGGATATCCATCACCCCACTCCCTTCATGGCCAGCCGGAGGCGCTGCAGCTTGGTACGTACCGACGAATCGAACATGCGCGAGCCAACCTTGACGATCAGGCCGCCCAGCAGATCGGCATCGACCCGCGCATTCACGGAAACCTTGTTGCCCACCAGACGCCGCAGCGTCTCGGAGAGCGTTGTCATCTGGGCCTCGCTCAGCGGCGTGGCGGACACGACTTCGGCCGCCGTCTCGCCGCGCCGCCGGGCCAGCTCCGCGAGGTAGGCCGTGATCATCGCGGGCAGATCACGCAGACGGCCGTTCTGGCACACCACGCCGGTGAAACTGCGCACAAGAGCCGTCGCACCGACAGCATCGAGCAGCGCACCCATCGCCTTGCCCTGTGCGTCGCGGCCGATGACCGGGCTGGCGACGAGGCGGCGCAAATCGGCGCTCTCGTCCATCATGCGGCGCAGGGTGCCAAGATCGGCGGCGACGGCATCGAGCTGCTTCTGGCTGTCCGCAAGCTCGAACAGGGCACTCGCGTAGCGCCCGGCGAGGCCGGTCGGACCGGATGTTTCAGTTGCCACGATCAGGTGTCCCCAAGGGCCGGATCATGGGGTGTGAACCCCTTGGAATACCGTGCGTTTTCCCAACGAATGGACCCCCTCGGAGGTCGCCCCCGAAAGCGCGCGCGGTAGCTAGCACACGCGTTTGGGCGATGCAAGCAAGGCACCGGCGGCCCCGAATCGCGAGGTAATCAGCAACGCGCCGCGCCACATGGGACCAAATCTGACGCGGGACTGACAAAAATTCTTTTACTGAACACTATGCCTCCCATATCGTCGCCCGACCCCGCCGGCGGTTTGGTAACGCTTTGATTCCTTTGTATTCCGACAGCGGCATGACTAGCGGACTGGTCCACAGGCTCGACAATGCCCTGCTGAGCCTCTGCGGGATCGGCTATTTCCGCCTGACTCGCGACGTCACCATCCTGGAGCGTGCTGACTATCTGCGCCACTACGTCGAAACCGCGCCGCAGCGACGGGTCTCGATTCTCGACGTCGGCTGCGGCAGCGGTGCGGCGCTGCTGCGGCTGAGGAAATCTGCGGACCGGGTCGCATCGTATCTGGGCATTGATCGCAACGTCGCTGGCCGCAGCCACAGGTTCGAGAAATTCCCGATCCGCCACAGCTTTCAGTCCGTCGATCTGGACGAGGCCTGGGATTTTGGCCGTTTCGATCTGGTGAGCTGCCTGGAGGTGATGGAGCATCTGATGGACGACGAGAGGCTGTTCGCGAGGCTGTGCACGCAGGTCGGTCCCGGCGGACGGCTGCTGGTGTCCACGCCCAGCGCACCGTTCGTGGCTGAGATGGGCAAGCACATTCCGGGTTTCGACAGGGTTTCGCCGAGCCAGGACGGCGACCACGTGCGCATCGGCTATACGATCGAGGACTTCCGGGCGCTTGCTGCTGCCAACGATATGGAGGTGCTGTCGGTCGACTGGCTGTCGCGCTACGACGCCGGCGAGCTGCGCCAGTCCTTCGGCATCCGGACGCATCGCGCGCGGGTGTGGCAGAACCTGCGCTATCCCCGCAGCCGGCCGCAGGACGCCTGGGTCATCGGCGGCGATCCCGCCACGCACGCCGAAACCTACTGGAGCATAGGCGTCTACATGAAACGCCCCCGCGACCAGGCTCACATGAAGGAATAGGGGTCGATATCGACCTGTACCCGCACGGACGATGGCACGCCGATCTTTGCCAGCCAGTCCGCGAGGATGTCCTGCACGCGCATGTCACGCTGACAGCGCAGCAGCAGACGCCGCCGAAAGCGGCCCCGCAACAACGACAGTGGCGCAGGCGCAGGCCCGAGAACCTTCACGCCAGCCATCGCCGGGGCAGCCCGCGCCAGCGCGCGGCTCGCGGCATCGGTTGCGGCCTCGTCGGTGCCTGAAACGATCAGTGCTGCCAGGCGACCGAACGGTGGCCAGCCGGCGCCTTCGCGCGCCGCCATCTCGGCGGCCACGAAGCGGTCGCGCTCGCCGCTGGCCAGGGCGCGGATCACCGGATGCTCCGGCACATGGGTTTGCAGCAGCGCCCGGCCAGGGCGCTCCGCACGCCCGGCGCGGCCGGCGACCTGGTAGAGCAACTGGAAGGTGCGTTCGGCAGCCCGAAGATCGCCGCCGGAAAGGCCAAGGTCCGCATCGACGACGACGACCAGCGTCAGCAGCGGAAAGTGGTAACCCTTCGCGGCCATTTGCGTGCCGATCACCACGTCGATCTCGCCGGCCGCGATGCGCTCGACCATCGCCTGTGCCGCGCGACGCGTGCCCACCGTGTCGCTGGCGAAGATCTCGATACGCCGGTCGGGAAACAACGCCAGCGCCTCTTCCGCCAGCCGCTCGACGCCGGGGCCGCAGGGCACGAACGAGTCCTTCGCCTCGCACGCGGGGCAGGCGCCGGGCAGCGGCGCGCCGTAGCCGCAGTGATGGCAGATCAGACGACCGCGAAAGCGATGCTCCACCAGCCACGCGCTGCAATGCGGACACTGCAGGCGGTGCCCGCAGGTACGGCACAGGGTGAGCGGCGCGTAGCCACGGCGGTTCAGGAACAGCAGCACCTGCTCGCCGCGTTCCAGCGTATCGCGTACTGCGGCTTCCACGGGCTGCGCCAGCCAGCGGCCGCGCGGCGGCGCATACCGGCGCAGGTCGATCGGTTCGATGCGCGGCAGCAAGGCTCCGCCGTGCCGATCCGGCAGGTGCAGCGCGCCGTAGCGGCCGGCACGGGTATTCGCCAGCGTTTCCAGCGACGGTGTCGCCGAGGCCAGCACGACCGGGATATCGGCCAGGCGCGCGCGCACCACGGCCATGTCGCGCGCGTTGTACATCGTGCCGTCTTCCTGCTTGTAGGCGCCGTCGTGCTCCTCATCGACAATGATGACACCCGGATCGGCAAAGGGCAGGAACAGCGCCGAGCGCGCCCCCACCACGACGCTGGCACGCTTCTCGGCCACATCGCGCCAGGCTTGCCGGCGCTCGGCGCCTGTCAGGTCGGAGTGCCATTCCGTCGGCCGCGTGCCGAACCGGCGTGCGAAGCGCTCCAGCCACTGGGCCGACAGCGCGATCTCGGGCAGCAGGACCAGTGCCTGACGACCCTGGGCGAGCGCCGCTGCCACCGCTTCGAAATACACTTCGGTTTTGCCGGCGCCAGGCACGCCATCGAGCAAGGTGCTGGAGAACCGCCGCGCAGTCACTTTCCCGACCAGTTCGGCTGCGGCAGCAGCCTGCGCTGGCGAAAGGGTCGGGCCGGGTGTCACTGCTGCAACCGGACCGCCGCGCGATGGCAGGCGCTGGAAGGCTTCCAGGGCCCCCGCCTCCACCAAACCCTTCACGACCGAAGTTCCAACCCCCGCCTGTCGCGCCAGCTCGGCAAGCGACAGCGGCCCGGCCTGCAGGATCTCAAGAACGCGCCGTCGCGCCACGGTCAGCTTAAGGCTGGCCGGGTCAGGTGAAGCGGCGGCCAGGCCATAGACGGTCTCCGTACGCGGCGGCTGCAGTGCGCCTGGCACGCTCATGGCCATGCGCAGCACGGCCCCCGGCGGCGACAACGTGTAGGCCGCCACCCAGGACACGAAGCGGCGCATGCACGCGCTCATCGGCGGCACGGGCAGAATGCTTTCGATGTCGCGCAGCCTGGCTGCCTCGACGCCACCGCGCGCCGGCCCCCAGATGACGCCCGCCACGGTGCGCCTGCCCAGCGGCACGGCGACAAAGTCGCCCGGCGCCACGGCAAGCCCGTCGGGAACGCGATAGTCGTAGGCTTCGGCCAATGGCAGGGGCAACAGCACGGCGACCGCGCCGCCTTCTTCGCCCGCGGCGAGCGGGTCCGGCACCGGTACCTCACCTTGCCCGCCCCGAGGCCATTGGCTAGAAGGAATATCGCGTTGGTGCGCCGCCATGCGCGCACCATATCTGGCGGGACGTTTGGGGCAAACGGCGAGGCCGGTCATGAAATTCTTCGTCGACACGGCTGATGTGGCCGAGATCCGCAGCCTCGCGGCCAGCGGCCTGCTCGATGGCGTCACGACAAACCCTTCGCTCGTCGCCAAGTCGGGGCGGCCGATGCTCGATGTGATCCGCGAGATCGCCGAGATCGTCCCTGGCCCGGTGAGCGCGGAAGTGACAGCCACCGAGTTCGACAAGATGGTGAGGGAGGGCAAGAAGCTGCATGCCCTTGGCAAGGAGGCGCACGACAATATCGCGGTGAAGGTGCCGCTCACGCCCGATGGTCTGCGTGCCTGCAAGGCGCTCTCATCCGAAGGGATCATGGTGAACGTCACGCTGTGTTTCTCCGCGGCCCAGGCCATCCTTGCCGCAAAGGCCGGCGCCACCTTCATCTCGCCCTTCGTCGGCCGCCTTGATGACATCGGCGAGGACGGCATGGCGCTGATCGCCGACGTGGTCCAGATCTACCGCCAGTACCCTGCGTTCCGTACCGAGGTGCTGGTCGCCTCCGTGCGCCACCCGCGGCACGTGGTGGACGCCGCGAAGCTCGGCGCCCACGTGGCGACCCTGCCGCCGAATATTCTCAAGCAGCTCTTCCGGCACCCGCTGACCGACAATGGCCTCAAGGCCTTCCTGGACGACTGGGCCAAGACCGGTCAGTCCATCCTTTGACTCCGGCGCGGGGAGAGCGGGGATGCCCGGCACCGACACGCGCAAGGCCGGTAACAGCACACCGACGGCCGATGATGTCGTTGCCTATCTGAAAGCCCATCCCGATTTCCTGGTCCGCCATCCCGCGCTGCTTGAGACGCTGCAGATTCCGCCGCGCCAGAGCAGTGCCGGCGTGGTTGACATGCAGCAGGCCATGGTCAAGCGCCTGCGCGCCGACATCGAACGGTTGCGCGCCGTTCAGCAGGAGCTGATCAGCGCCGGGCGGGCCAACCAGATCACGCAGAACCGTATCCACGTGGCGGTGCTCAGCATCATCCAGGCGCCGAGTTTCGAGAAGCTGATCCACACGGTGACGCACGAGCTGCCTGGCTTGCTGGACGTCGACTTCATCGCGCTGGCCATCGAAGGCACCGAAGACGCCCCGCGCCGCGTGCCGGTGCGCGGCGTTTACGTGCTGGCGCCGGGAGCGATCGACGCTGCCCTGGGACCGGGCGAAAGCGCCAGGCTGCGCGGCGACATCCTCGGCGAGGAAGCCTTCTTCGGCCCGGTCGCACGCCACGTGCGTTCCGACGTGCTGGTACGGCTGCGGGTTTCCAGCGGCTCGCCTGACGGGGTCATCGCCTTCGGTTCCCGCTCCCCTGACACCTTCGGCCCCACCCAGTCGACGGAGCTGCTGTTCTTCCTTACCCGCGTGCTGGAGAATACGATCCGTGCCTGGCTTGACCTGCCGGAGTGATCGCGACCAAAAATGAAGCGCCGGCCTGCACCCCAACCGCCCGTCAAGCCCGTACCGATACCGGCAAAGCGCGATGTGGCAGCGGCCCTTGACGCCTGGGTGGCGTGGCTTGGCGCGGAACGCCGCGCAGGCGACCGCACCGTGGCGGCGTATCGCCGCGACATCCACGATTTTCTGGCCTTCGTCGCCGAGCACACCGGCGGCCCGCCGGGTCTGGCAGCGCTGGCCGACTTGCGCCAGGGCGACTTCCGGGCCTGGCTGGCGCGAAGGGCGCGCGACAAGCTGGCGCGCACGTCCACGGCCCGGGCATTGTCGTCGGTACGTGGCTTCTTCCGTTTCCTTGACCGGCGCGGCCTGGCGTCGAATGCCGCGATTGCGCTGGTGCGCACCCCGCGCTTGCCAAAGTCGGTGCCCAAGGCACTCTCCATCCGCGATACCCGGGATCTGCTGGCCGAAACCGAGGCCGACGCCGCTATCGAATGGGTGGCGCGTCGCGACACGGCGATCCTGACGCTGCTCTATGGTGCGGGCTTGCGCATCAGCGAAGCGCTGTCGCTCGACAAGCGTACGGTGGAGGGGCTGTTGCGTACGCGTGCCGCGTCCGTGGCCATCACTGGCAAGGGCGGCAAGCAACGCATGGTGCCGCTGCTGCCCCAGGTAAGAGCCGCCTTGGCCAGCTATCGCGCCACCTGCCCGTTTCTCGCCGCGGCGAATCCGCGGGATGTGTTCTTCATCGGCGCGCGCGGCGGTCCGCTCGATCCCGGCGTTGTGCAGCGTGCCGTGCGCCGCCTGCGCGTGAAGCTGGGCCTTCCCGAAAGCGCCACGCCGCATGCCCTGCGTCACTCGTTCGCGACCCATTTGCTTGGCGCCGGCGGTGATCTGCGCACGATCCAGGAACTGCTGGGTCACGCCTCGCTCTCGACCACCCAGCGCTATACGGATGTCGATGCCGCGCGGCTGGCAGCGATCTACCGCGCCGCACACCCACGGGCACGCGGTGCCTGACCCGGCGGGATCAACGGCCCCAGCGCAGCACGGGGATCCAGCCCATCATGCCAGCCAGCGCGACCGTGGCGAATGCCAGCCCCCAGTCGCCGGTTGAGCTGTTCCCGACCAGATCGAGCATCAGACCGAGGATCCACGGGCCAAGGAATCCGCCGGCGAACCCGAGAGAGGTGTGCAGGCCCATGGCGGCACCGGTCCGCCCCTCGGGAGCATTGGCCACAAGGCTGGCGGTCATGGCGGGCGAGTCGAGATAGATCAGTCCCATGAGGACGACGATAGATCCGGCCACGGCGGTGTAGCCCAGCCAGCCGCCGATCCACGGCATCATCAGGGTTCCGAGGCAGGAAAGAGCCATGCCGATGAGCACCAGGCGCCGCCGTCCCATGCGCACGGCCAGTTCGCCGCCCATCAGCGAGGCCGGAATGGCTGCAAACGCTGCCAGGGTTGCCACGTCCGTCGGGCCGAACAGGACATCAATGCCGCCGTTCTTGTCGGCGACATAGGCGAGATAGGCCACCGTCCATGATACCAGCGCCAGCGCTTCCCACGTGTGGCCGCACTGTCCAATAATATAGGCCATCGCCGGCTTGTGCCGCAGCACCGGGCGGTAGTCGAACAGGTCATGCAGCGCCGGAAGCTTGGCCAGAGGTATGCGCCGCGCCGGCATGAACAGGAAGTTCAGCGCCAGGGCGAGCGCCGCCATCGCGGCCACGAAGCCGAACGCCATCCGCCAGCCGAAGACCGGCTCAAGCTGGCCGGCAATGAGAATCGAGAGTGCGACACCCGTGCTGAACGACACAAGATACAGCGTCGTCGCCCGCGCCTTCAGCTTGGGGTCGTCGATCGCGTCAACCAGCGCGCGCAGGCCGGGCATATAGGTCGCCGCGAAACCGGCACCGTAGAAGCCGCGGATCAGCAGCGCGCTGATGAAGCCGTCGGCCCAATAGGCAAAGGCATAGCTGGTTACGAGCACGAGGGTGGAGCCAGCCAGCACGACCCGGCGCGCGTCGAAACGATCGGTGAGCGCCGAGAGCACAGGAACCGCCAGCATGAATCCGAAATACTGGCTGCCCGCGATCCAGCCCGCCTGGCCGTTGGTAAGCTGCCATTCGCCACGAAACAGCGGCAGCAGGGTCGTATAGCCGTTGGCGCCCAGCATCGACAGAGTCTGGGCGACGCATACGATTGCGATCAACAGACGTTGATCCATCAGCCGACAACTATAACGCGAGTCGATGGTCGCACTGACGCCGCCCCTGCCGCACATCCGTACACTTGGTTTCCCCCGTGCGCCGTCCGTGAAATGCGCGCCTGCGTCACGCGAAAAGGAAGGATTTCGCCCAAATCCGCGAAACCGTTGCAGGGTTCGCCTGCCGCCGTGCTGCCCCTCACGCCGCAACCGGGCAGGATGCCGGTGGCGGTCCACAGATCGCGCAGCGGGTCCTGTCAGGGCAGTTGTTTCGGAATACAACCATCAGGGGCATAAGATCAGTCAACGGGCGCCGAAATACCATGCTTTCCTGCCGTCTGCAAAGTCATCATTCGCGCTTATTTGAGCCGCACGCCGTCAATCGTGGCCCTGATGTCGTTGGGATAAAGCGGCTGGCCCTCAGGCGCACACTGAACGGCCGTGAACACATGGGCATAGCCCTGCCCGCGCTGCAGGCCCGGCTTGCGCAGCGACACGCAGTTCGCGTTGGCTCGACGGAAGGTCATGAACTCCGCGCCCCCATAGGTGAGCACGGCCGACCAGTCCGTACCGGCTTCGGTAAGGGAACTGAGTTGCCGCAGCGACTGGCTGGCGGGCGCGATAATGACGATGTTCACGTCCGTGAGCGCCTGGTGCATCCACACCTGCGTCTGCCAACCGCCGACGTTGCCGCCGATGGTATAGCTGCGGAATCGCCCGCCGGGACCCGGCAGGTTGTATTCATTGGAAACCTGGCATGTGAAGCCGGACGGCACCCAGAGCGGCACGGTGGCGCAGTTGACGGGCGACCAGTTCACCACCGGCGACTGAGGGTCCGGCGTCGACGTGAGCAAGCCGGCGAGCTTGCGGCGCGCGGCATCGGCATAGCGTCCGGCAGGAAACCGCCGCAGGTACTCACGCACTGCGTCGGCAGTATTTGCTGCCTCTGTCCGGCGCCACAGTTCATCTTCCTCATCGCCGCCGGCCTGGCGCCGCTCCGCTGCAGCAAGCCGCTGTCGCGCCTGATCGGCGTAACGGCCCGTTGGGAAGCGGCCAATAAATGACCTGTAGCCCGCGACCGAGTCCGCCTGCTGTGCGGCCCGCCATGCCTCCTCCTCACGCGCCGCCGCTTCTCGCCGCTCTGCCGCCGCCAGTCGCTGGCGCGCCTCCGACACATAGCGGCCGGCGGGATATTTCGCGAGAAACGCCCGGTAGCCGACAGCCGTGTCCGTCTGCAGGGTTGCTCGCCAGGCCTCGGTTTCCCGGGCAAGGCCTGAGTCGAAGAGCGAACGGATAGCACCAACCGGATCGGCAAATGCGAACGCACCGGCAACGGCTGCGCTCAGACCCAATCCTCCCGCCAGCAGGGCAATGACAAGCCCGGGACGGCTACGCCGGCCACCGGCCGCATCGACCGCATCAAGCCGTGCCACCTCGCGCATCGATGGCGGCCGCGCGGCAGGATCCGGCTCGAGCATCCGGGCCAGACCCGGACGCAGCTCGGAAGGCACGCGCGAGAGGTCAGGCACTTTCTTGCGCGCCTCGATGGCGGCCATCGGCGAGGCACCCATGTCGAGCGGATAGCCAGTCGCGGCGGCGGCCAGTACCAGACCCAGCGTGTAGATATCCGAGCGGTGGTCTGCGACGCCCGTGAACATGCCGAACTGTTCGGGCGCCGCGTACTCGACCTTTCCGGCGAAGCTCTGGCCGATGACACTGGTCTTCGGTGCGTCCATGCGCCGTGCGATGCCGAAGTCGATTATCGTCGCCTGGTTAAGGTCGCCGCCGCGCAGGATGATATTGTCAGGCGACAGGTCGCGGTGCACCACATTCTGGTCGTGGGCTGCCTGCAGCCCGTCGGCGAGACGTTGCCGCAACGCCCGTATCTGGGCCGGGCTCAACGGACGATGGGCGACGACCTGCGCCAGCGACGGTCCCTCAACGAAGTCCATCACCAGATAGAGGCGTCCCGAAGCATCGGCGCTGGCGCCCTCATACGAAACGATCGCCGGATGCCTGATCTTGCGCAGCGCCATGGCCTCGCGCAGGAACAGGTCGCGCATATGCGCGTCATCGACCAGTTCCGGGCGGATCACCTTGATCGCCACCTGGTCGCCAGTGTGCACGTTGGTGCCACGGTAGACCTCGCCCATGCCGCCGCGGCCCAGCATCTGGTCGATGCGGTGCGTGTTGTTCAGCACCACGCCTGGCTGCAGCGGCGTCATCGCATGAAATGCGCCGGCGGATTGCGCGAAGGGCTGGCGGGAGATGCCCGGGCGCTGCGAATACGGCTGCCCGGGATGCGACGGTCCGCGGGCAAGAGGATCGGAATCGGCCACGACCCGGGTCGATGCGCCTTCTGCCGGGGTCAGCGACTGCCAGCGCGGCGGGCCGCCCCCACCCGGATTTGCGGTACTCATGCCTGGTCTCCGGGAGTTCCTTCGTTGCGCATCGGGCACAGTCCGCCTTGCGCGAGGATACACCTCATGCCGTGCCCGCCGCCACGTGCGGTTCGCACAGCGGTGCGCCGCAGGTACGGCGATTGACGGCGCAGGGCGGCTCGGATTTGCTGCCGCGCACAGGGCAAGGAGGAACGGGTATGGCGTACAAGGGCTTCGACCTCACCGGCAAGGTATCGCTGGTCACCGGAGGCAATGGCGGAATTGGTTTCGGCATGGCCGATGCGCTGGCCGAGGCCGGTGCCGGCGTCTGCATCTGGGGCACCAACGCCGCGAAGAACGCTGCTGCGGTTGAAAAGCTGAAGCGCCATGGCGGCAAGGTGCATGCCCAGATCGTCGATGTCGCTGACGAGGCGGCGGTCGAGGCAGCCTTTGCCGAGACGCTGAAGGTGATGGGCAAGGTCGATAACTGCATCGCCAACTCGGGCGTCTCCGGCCGCGGCAAGTCGTTCATGGAGATCACGGCGGCGGAGTGGCGGCGTGTGCTGTCGGTGAACCTTGACGGCGTGTTCTTTACCTTCCGTGCGGCGGCCCGGCACATGGTGGAACGCGGCGAAGGCGGCTCGCTGGTGGCCATGGCGAGCACGGCAGCGATCGAGGGTGCGGCGCGCAACGAGCACTACGCCGCCAGCAAGGGCGGCGTGGTTTCGATGGTGCGGGCCCTGGCTGTCGAACTGGCGCGCTACAGGATCACTGCCAACTCCATCCTGCCGGGCTGGATCGAAACGGCGATGACATCCAACGCCTTCGCCAACGAGAAGTTCGCGGCTAACGTCAAGCCACGCATCCCGGTGCGCCGCTGGGGCGTGGAGCAGGATTTCGGCCCGATCGCCGTATACCTCGCAAGCGATGCAACGAAGTACACCACCGGCCAGTCCATCGTGATCGACGGTGGCTACACGCTGTTCTGAGGGAAGCCGGCTACAGTCTCTCAAAATAAATGTTTGCGCTCACTCCGGAAAACTGCACCATACCAGCCGGATGGAGGGGACGTCGAGGAGGTTCGGGGGATGCCCAGCTCGATTGCCGGGCGGTTGGCCGGCGCAATCCTTGCAGCGACATGCTTTACGGCGGTGGCGCACGCGCAGGACGATCGCTGCACCGGCGGCCAGACGCCTGGCGGCGTCATTATTGTGCAGTTCGATCGCGGCCAGGCCTGGCTGACGCCGCGCGCGCAGGGCGACCTGGCTGCCGTTGCCAGAAAGGCGATCGCCAGCAAGGTCAACCTGCTATGCCTCGAAGGCTTCGCCGATGCCTCGCTCGGCCAGGAGCGTGATCTTCAGCTTGCCCTCGCGCGCGCCGACGCGGTCGCCAGCGAGCTTGCAGCCAACGGCTATCCGCGCGACAAGATCTTCGTGCGCAAGGTTACCGATCCCCGACGCGTGTTCGGACAGAAGGAAACGCGTACCGAGCGAAAGGTCGAGATCCGCTACGGCCGCTGAAAGGCGGCTTCCGGTCAGATCGCCGACATGCCGGCGTCGATGACCAGCTCCGCGCCCGTCATGTAGCGCGACTCGTCTGAGATCAAAAACAGGATGCCGTATCCGATGTCTTCAGGCCGGCCGAGCTCGCCCAGCGGGATGCGCTTGCGCACGCGCTCGCGCATCTCGTCGCTCTTCATCAGAAGGCCGCCCATCGGCGTGTCAATCACACCGGGATGCACCGAATTGCAGCGCACCTTGTAGCCCTTGCGCGCGCACTGCATCGCTACGGTCTTCGTGAACTGCCGCACCGCGCCCTTGCTGGCGCCATAGGCCGAGAGTTCCGGCGTGCCCACGAGCGCGGCCAGCGACGACAGGTTGACGATCGAGCCGCCACCAGAATCACGGATGGCCGGCACGCCGTGCTTGCAGCCGAGAAAGACGCCCTCGACGTTGACCGCGAAGATCCGGCGCCACAGCTCGATGTCCTCGCTTTCGAACGTGCTGGGATAGGGCCCGCTGACGCCGGCATTGTTGACGAGACCATCCAGCCGGCCGTGCTCCGCCAGCACATCCGCAATGACCCGCCGCCAGTCTTCGTCGCTGGCTGTATTGTGCGGCAGGAAGCTTGCCGCGCCGCCGATCTGCTGGACCGTTTCGAGACCGCCATTGCGGTTGAGATCGGTCACCACGACCGTGGCGCCCTCTCTGGCCAAAAGCGCCGCGGCTGCACGGCCGATGCCCGAGCCGCCGCCTGTCACCAGCACCACCTTGTCCGCTACGCGTCCGGCCACGATCCCCTCCTTGGCCCGTTGCAGTCTGCACGCTAGCGAACCGCCGTGGCGCGTTACAAGCAGCACAATTGCCTGCCTTGGCGGCGCCACGATCATGGCGCCTCCTGCGGTTGTGGCGAGTGCCGCCCGCATGACGAGGAAAGCATGTCAACGAGATTGCGCCGCGCCATCGTGGCGGCTGCCGCCTGCCTGTCAGCCCTGGCGATAACCGGTCCGGCCGACGCCGAAAAACCCGGTGGCCCGCCAGGACAGGCCAAGCGCGGTCATCCTGCAACGGCCCCTGTGACTGTGCCGGCAGCGCCGGGCGTGACCGTTACCATCTCACCGCGCGACCAGATCGTGATCCGACAGTATTTCGGGCGGCAGTTCGCGGGCGGTCATTGCCCGCCGGGGCTGGCCAAGAAGAACAATGGATGCTTGCCGCCGGGGCAGGCGAAGAAATGGGCGCAGGGCCGCCCCCTGCCCGCAGGGCTGCCCTACTACCCGTTGCCGAACGATCTGCTGCGACTGCTGGCTGCCCCGCCGCCGGGCTACGACTACGTGCGGGTCGCCAACGACGTGCTCCTGATCGCGATCGGCAGCCGCATGGTGCTCGACGCGGTGCGTGATCTCGGCAGCATGTAGCGACGACCGTTTACAGCTCGAGAACTGCTTTTCCGACAACCTGGCGTGCCTGCAGCGTGCGCATCGCCTCGGCGACCTGTTCGAGCGCAAAGCGGTGCGAGATGTGCGGACGCATGACCCCCAGCGCGGCCAGTCGCGGCAGTTCGCGCGCGTAGTCCTCGGCAAGTGGCCGGTGATGCCGCGCATATTCGCCGGCCCGTACGCCGATCACCGACAGGCATTTGATGAGAATGTGGTTGCTCTTCAGTATCGAGGGATCGCCCGACGTAAATCCGATGATCAGAAGACGTCCGCCAAAGGCAGCGCAGCGCAGCGAGCGCGCGAATGTCTCGCCGCCCACCGGATCGTAGACGACATCCGCGCCCCGGCCATCGGTGAGATCCTTGACCAGCGGCACAAAGTCGGTGGCGCGATAGTTGATGACGAAATCGGCGCCCTGGTCGCGCACAACCGAGAGCTTGCCGTCGTCCCCACCTGTGGCGATGACCCGGGCGCCCAGATGCTTGCCGAGCTGGACTGCGGCCATGCCGACGCCACCCGTGGCACCGTGGACCAGCAGCACCTCGCGCGGTTTCAGGGCCGCGCGATGCACCAGCGCGTTGTAGGCCGTGGTCGCCGCGACCCGGTAAGCGGCCGCTTCGGCAAAGGACCACTGTTGTGGTGCCGGAAACAGAGCTTCTACGGATACGGTGGCGTATTCGGCGAAGCAGCCCGGCCGCTTGCCGAAGATCACGCGATCGCCCACCGACCATCCGGCGGCACCGGGACCCAGCGCCGTAATCTCGCCAGCGGCTTCCACGCCGGGAATGAAGGGTAGCGCCGGCTTGTGCTGGTAGCTGCCCGCGACCATCAGGACGTCCGGAAAGTTCAGCGCCGCCGCACGCACGCGGATCAGCACCTCGCCCGGTTGCGGTTCGGGAACCGGCAGATCGACGATCTTCAGCAGCGAAGGATCGCCGAGCGTCTCGCAAAGGACGGCGCGCATGTGGCCAACGCTATCCGGCGGGCCATGGCGCGTCGAGCCGTCTTGCGGCAATGCACACGCATGGCGAAACACGCCGGACGTCAATCCAGCTCGAAAGCGTCCTTGTAGTCGCGCTTCAGAGCAGGATCCTGCTCTTCCTTTCGCAGCACGCAATTGCCGACCACCAGCACCTCGATTTCGGTACCCATGAAGCAGCGGAATGCATCTTCGGGTGTGCAGACAATCGGCTCGCCGCGCACATTGAAGCTGGTGTTGACGATCACCGGGCAGCCGGTCCTCGCCTTGAAAGCGGCAATCAGGTCGTAATAGGCGGGGTTCGTCTGCCGATGCACGGTCTGGATTCGCGCGGAGTAGTCGACATGCGTCACTGCCGGCACCTCGGAGCGCGGCACGTTGAGCTTGTCGATCCCGAACAGCGCCTGCTCTTCCGCCGTCATGGCGCGACGGCGGTGCTCGACCACCGGCGCCACCATCAGCATGTAGGGGCTGTCGGCATCGATCTCGAACCAGTCGGCGGCATCCTCGCGCAATACCGAGGGTGCAAACGGCCGGAATGACTCGCGATATTTGACCTTCAGATTCAGCATCTTCTGCATCGTGGGCGAACGGGCATCGCCCAGGATCGAACGCCCGCCAAGCGCGCGCGGACCAAATTCCATGCGGCCCTGGAACCAGCCCACGGCCTTTCCATCCGCCAGCGCCTGCGCCGTCGTTTCAATCATCGCTTCGTAGGAAATGGTATCGAACTTCGCACCGGCGGCCCGCAGCCGCGCCTCAATATCGCTCTGCGCGAACTCCGGGCCGAGATAACTGCCCTCCATGCCGTCGAGCTGCGGCGCATTGAGCTGCCCGTTCACCTTGCGCGGCTGGCGGCAGAAGCCGTGATAGGCAGCAAAAGCAGCACCGACGGCCCCGCCGGCATCGCCCGCCGCCGGTTGCACCCAGATGCCCTCGAACAGCTTCTCGCGCAGCACCTTGCCGTTGGCGACACAGTTCAGCGCCACGCCGCCCGCGAGGCACAGGTTCTTCGCGCCGCTCTCCTTCGCTACGGAGCGGGCCAGACGCAGCACGATCTCCTCGGTCACGGTCTGGATCGAGGCGGCAAGATCCATCTCGCGCTGCGTCAGGCGCTCTTCGGGCCGGCGCGGTTTGCCACCGAACAGCGCATCGAACTTCTCGTTCGTCATGCGCAGGCCGGTACAATAGTCGAAGTAGTCCAGGTTCAGGCGAAAGGAACCGTCGTCCTTGAGATCGAGCAGCTTGTCGAGAATCGTGGCCTTGAACCGTGGCTCGCCGTAAGGCGCCAGACCCATCACCTTGTACTCGCCCGAATTGACCTTGAACCCCGTGTAGTAGGTGAAGGCCGAGTAGAGCAGGCCGAGCGAATGCGGGAAGTGGATCTCCCGCAGCATCTGAAGATCGCTGCCCTCGCCGAGCGCCAGCGAGGTCGTCGCCCATTCGCCAACGCCGTCCATGGTCAGCACGGCCGCATGCTCGAACGGCGAGGGAAAGAAAGCGCTGGCCGCGTGGCTCTGGTGGTGCTCGCCGAAGAGGAGCTTGTTGTGCCAGTCGAAGTCCGGCACCCATCGCTTGAACTCGTCGCGCAGCAGCGATTTCTGCAGCAGCTTCTCCTTCAGCCACACCGGAATGGCCATGCGGAACGAGGTGAATCCGCGCGGCGCAAAGGCAAGATAGGTTTCCAGCAGCCGCTCGAACTTCAGAAAAGGCTTGTCGTAGAAAGCAACGTAGTCGATGTCCTTGAATGATATGCCGGCGTGCTGCAGGCAGAAATCAATGGCGTGCTGCGGGAAACGCGCGTCGTGCTTCTTGCGCGAGAAGCGCTCCTCCTGCGCGGCAGCCACCAGCCTGCCGTCCGAGAGCAGGGCGGCGGCGCTGTCGTGATAGAAGGCCGAAATGCCGAGAATGCGCATGCCGCGCTCCACCGGCCGCTCAGAAGATGGTGTAGATGAAGGGACCGATCGCGGTCTGCGTCAGCACCAGCAGCGCGCCCAGCATCAGCATCACCACGATGATGGGCAGCAGCCAGAACTTCTTGCGCACGCGCATGAAGGCCCAGAGTTCGCGGATCAGCCACATTGTCGTTTGCCCTGCCCTGATCAGTACTGGTTGCGCATGGTTTCGGGCGGCGGCCCTGGCGGCTCGCGCGGAATCCAGTAGCTGGAAGCCGCCGGGTCGAGCTTCAACCTGAGCAGATCCTTGCCGCGCCAACGCAGCAGCAGGCCGATCGGCAGCATCAGGCCATAGAACATGATGCCCAGAATCAGCGGGTTCATCACCTTGCTGATCGCCAGCCCCAGGCGCTTCCAGAGCCAGTTCAGCGGCGCCAGCAGGCCCGGCGCCGCCAGCGCCAGTGCCGCGAACAGCACAGCCATAGCGCTCGCCCATGGCCACCACTGGCCATCACGCCACCAGGACCATGCCGCCACGATGGCAAAAAAGGCCGCGAATACAAGTCCGAACGACCTGTCAGAGCCCCCCGGCAGGTGTTCTTCACGGACCAGATTCTCGTGTGTTTGTATGGCCTTGGCCATGCCTTCCTGGGAGATGGGCAGCATGGTCCAAGTGGCCGATCCGCCCACGAAAGTCAACAGGCCGCCCTGTTGCTATATGGTGACGAACGACCTGGAACCGGATCGCACCATGCCTCGCCCAACCTGGAAATCCCTGCTGGCCGTCCCCGAGCCGCTGCTGTTGCCTGTCGCGCATGACGCCCTGTCGGCCCGCCTGATTGAAGCGGCGGGGTTTCGTGCCGCCTCGGTCGGCGGCTTTGCGCTGGTTGGCGCGCGGCACGGCATTCCCGACATTGGCCTGGCCGGCCTCAGGGACATGGTCGAGGGCGTGCGGGACATCCTCGCCGCGACCAGCCTGCCGCTGCTGATCGATGGCGATGACGGCTATGGCGACGTCAAGAACGTCACCCATACCATCCGGACCTACGAGCGCATGGGCGCCGCGGCCATCTTTATTGAGGACCAGGTGTCGCCCAAGCGCTGCGGGCACATGGCGGGCAAAAGCGTGGTGCCCTGCGAGTCCATGGAGCGCAAGATTGCCGCCGCGGCGGCCGCGCGCGAGAGCCGGGACACCTTCCTGCTGGCCCGCACCGACGCCCGTGCGCTGGAAGGTCTGGACGGCGCCCTGCACCGGGCCGAGCGGTATCTGGCGGCCGGCGCCGATGGCATCTTTGTCGAGGCGCCGATCAGCATTGCCGAGCTGGAGCGCATCGGCCGGGCGTTCCGCGGCACGCCCCTGCTGGCCAACATGCTGGAAGACGGCGCCACACCGCTGGTGTCGCCCAATGAGCTTTTCGGGCTCGGCTTTCAGATGATCGCCTACCCGGTATCGCTGCTGTTCCGCGTTGTACGTACGATGGAACGGGCGCTGGCCGATATGCGCGCCGGGACGCTGCGCCTCGAAGGCGAAGGCGTGAGTTTTGCCGACTTCAAGGCCCTGACCGGCTTCGAAGCGTGGGCGTCGATCGAGGATCGCTTCGGACGCTGAGGGCAGCCGCGCCGCGACAGGACCGGCGGCGCGGGAGGAACCGATCAGGCCGCGACGGTCGCAGCGGCGCTGCCACGAGACACCGCCTGCATCAGAACAGCCCCCACCATACGGCGCATGGTCGCCGCGGCGGTTTCGAGATCAAGCCCGTAGGTCGTGCGCAGGCTGAACCACATCTGCCAGTCGGACGCTGCCAGCACCGCATCCACCACCTGCTTGCGCTCGGCTTCGGACATGCTGGCCAGCTCAGGTGCAAAGGCGGCCTCGGTGCGCTCGCGGGTGAACAACCGGGCCGCCCCGACACCGGCCGCCAGCTTGGGCGAACGCGGCTGATGCAGGGCCACGGCGCGACGGAACGGCAGCAGCGCTTCGTTGATCTGCGTGCGCGTCTCCATCAGCGCGTCCAGGCGCGTCTCCCACGGCAGGGCGGGATCGATCGGCTTGGCCAGCGGCAGCAAGGCTTCGACGACCTGTTGTGCCACGGCCGCAAACAGCGCTTCGGTATCGTCGAAGTGCTGGAAGATGGAGCGGGTCGAGACACCCGCGGTCCGTGCAATATCGATCACCCGTGGCGTCGCCTCGCCGCCACGAATCAGCTCGATGGTTGCATTCACAATCCGCTCGCGTGTTCTGGCAGCGCGCAGGACGCGGCCGTCGATCTTGGGCCGGGGGGTGTTCACGGCTCCCGCGACGATTGTGCCTTCACTCATGGTCCTACTCCCGGGTTACCGGCCGCGCCTGGCGGCCGTGAGTCGCGCCCCGTCCCCCACAACGGAAAAATTGACTTGAAATATTCTCAAACAAGTCGCACGCGCGACACCCGGGTAGCGTCAAATGTTTGCCAAGTCGACGTTATTTCACGCTGCCGCCCCCAAGATAGCTGTGACAATCCTGTGCCACACGCCTTGGGCCTCCTCTGCGGACAGGCCATGGAAGCGGCGCATGTTCATCCACATGTCCCAGTCCAGCGCCGCGCGCAGGGCATCAAGGGTCTGCCGCCGCTCGGGCGGTGCAAGCCGGTCGAGCTCGGGCCGGAAGGCGCGCTCGATTTGCTGGCGGGCAAGTGCCCTCGCCACCTTGGCGCGCTCGGCGGCGGGCACGGAGGAGGCCTCGACGCTGGCGGCCGCGACCCGTACCGGCAGGACCCGCTCGCTGGCCGCCGCGCGCCGGGTGACAAACGTGTCGATCCGATCGGACAGGCTGCCGACGGGCTCTACCGGTTCCCATTCCTCCTGCGCCTGGGCGAGGATTTCGTCGAATACGACCAGGAACAGCGACTCGACTTCCTGGAAGTGCTGAAACACCGATCGCACCGAGACGCCGGCGCGCAACGCGATATCGGCAACCTTTGGCAACGCGAACGTCTCCTCAAGGAGACTGCGTGTCGCTGCCACGATCCTGCGGCGGGTATGCTCGGCGCGCAGGTTGCGACCGTCGATCCGGGTCTCGGGACCGCCGCTCGGCGCGGGGACTGGAACAGCGAGAGCCAGTTTCGTCATGACAACCTCTTCCTTCAAATGCATGCGGTCCGCCACGGAAGACCCCTCCGCGCGAACGGCAGTCTCTTGTTGATTTGCCGCGAGGAGCGCCAAGCCGGCGCCGGCAAACGCACCTGAGCGCCACGGGGTTGTGAGCGCGCGCGACCGGCCCGCAAGCACCGCCCTTTTCTTCGGCTGTTGTGTAAGAGCATGGTGTGGCCCTATCAAGGCAGCGCCCCTGCGAAAATGGTTCAGGCTGGAGTGTAAGTGGAGAAGGGATGGCAGATGAACGACAGCATTCAGGCAGTCCTGTGGGATTTCGGTGGCGTGATTCTCAGCAGCCCCTTCGATGCCTTTGCGGCGTATGAGCGCAGCGCCGGCCTGCCCGAAAATTTCATTCGAAGCCTCAATGCGCGCAATCCCGATACCAATGCATGGGCGCGCATGGAACGAAGTGAAATCAGCACTGCCGAGTTCGCAAGCTTGTTCGAGGCGGAAGCGGCGGCGCAGGGGCATCGGCTGGACGGGCAGCACGTGCTCACATTGCTGAGCGGCATCATCCGGCCGGAGATGGTCGAGGCGCTGCGACGTGTTCGCACGCGCTATCGCGTCGCATGTATCACCAACAATGTGAAGAACGGCGAGGGGCCGGGCATGGCGCGAGATGCCGAGCGCGCGCTGCAGATAGCCAGGGTCATGGAGCTGTTCGAGCACGTCGTTGAATCAAGCCGGCTCGGTCTGCGCAAGCCCGACCCGCGCATCTACCGCCACGCTTGTGAATTGCTCGGAGTCGAGCCGCGGCAGTGCGTCTATCTCGACGATCTTGGGATCAACCTGAAGCCGGCGCGCGCGATGGGCATGCATACCATCAAGGTGGTCGACCCGGCGCAGGCCATCGCGGAACTCGAGGCCCTTACCGGCATGGAGCTGCGCCTGGGCCACGGCTGACAAAGGAGACGCGCACGATGAGCTGGCAGCCGGAGGTTGATGAGCTGCGCCGCCGCGAGGAGATGGCCCGGCGGATGGGCGGGCCCGACAAGGTGAAGCGCCAGCATGACGGCGGCAAGCTGACCGTGCGGGAACGCATCGAACGGCTGCTCGATCCTGGCAGCTTTCATGAAATCGGCGCGCTGGGCGGCAAGGCAGCATACGACGACAAGGGAAACCTGATCGACTTCACGGCCTCGAACTTCGTCTGCGGTCGCGGTCGCATCGATGGCCGTCCGGTCGCTGTCGGCGGCGATGACTTCACCGTGCGCGGCGGGGCGGCCGATGCCTCGATCCACGAGAAGCAGGAGATCGCCGAGCGCATGGCGGGCGAGCTGGGCATTCCCATCGTGCGCCTGGTGGACGGCACCGGTGGCGGCGGCTCGGTGAAATCCTATGAAACCATGGGCCGTACCTACGTGCCACGTAATCCCGGTTGGGAAGAGGTGGTCGCGAACCTCTCGCGTGTGCCGGTGGTGGCGCTCGGTCTGGGCTCTGTCGCAGGCCTGGGTGCCGCGCGGCTGGTGACCAGCCACTACTCGCTGATGGTGAAGGGCATCTCCCAGATGTTCGCCGCCGGCCCGCCGGTGGTGGCGCGGCTGGGCGAGCCGGTGACCAAGGAGCAGCTCGGAGGCACCGAGATCCATTGCCGCAACGGTTCTGTGGACGACGAAGTCGAAAGCGAGGACGAAGCGTTCGCGCGTACCCGCCGGTTCCTGTCCTATCTGCCGTCCTCAATCGACAGTCTGGCTGAACGCGGTCCCATCACCGACGATCCCGGCCGGCGCGAAGCGAAACTGATCGAGCTTGTGCCGCGTGACAGGCGCAAGGTCTATCGCATGCGCGCTATCATCGAGGCATGCGTTGACCTTGGAAGCTTCTTCGAGATTGGCAAGCTGTATGGCCGCTCGATGATCACCGGCCTGGCGCGGCTGGATGGCTGGCCGGTGGCCGTGCTGGCGGGAGATCCGTTCCACTATGCCGCGGGCTGGACGGCCGACACGGCACACAAGGTCACGCGCTTTGTCGATCTGGCCGAAACCTTTCACCTGCCGGTGGTCCACTTTGTCGACTGTCCGGGCTTCGTCATCGGCGTCGCCGCCGAGACGGCAGCCACCATCCGCCACGGCGCCCGCGCCATGACCGCGATCTACCAGGCGACCGGTCCATGGTGCTCAATCCTCGTCCGCAAGGCTTTCGGCGTGGCCGGCGCCGCCCACCAAAACTGGGGCAAGTACAACTTCCGCTACGCATGGCCATCCGGCGACTGGGGTTCCCTGCCCGTCGAGGGCGGCATCGAAGCCGCCTACCGGGCCGAGCTGGAAGCGTCCGACGACCCCGCACGGCTGATGGCCGATATTCTGGAGCGGCTGAACCGGGTACGCTCGCCCTTCCGCACCGCCGAAACCTTCGACGTCGAGGAGATCATCGATCCGCGCGACACCCGGCCCTTGCTCTGCGAGTTCGCCAACCTGGCCGCGCCGATGCGACGTACGGGACCGCGCCGCTTCGGATACCGGCCCTGACAGTGCTGCCGGCGGACAAGCCAGGAGGAATGGCACCCGACGATGAGCACCACGCCCGCGGGCAGTGACGAGAGCCGCCGAAGGCAACGACGAGCCGCCAGGCCGGTAACCGCTGTTCGTCTGGAGAACGCGGCCGCAACATACGTCGCACGCTACGATACATCCGCGGCCCGGCTGCGTGCCGTGCTGATGCGCCGCGTCCTGAAGGCACGCCGTGAGCAGGCGTCGGTCGTTGCCGATGTCGATGCCGTGATCGACGGCATCGTCGCGCGTTACGTCCGCAGCGGGATCATCGACGATACGCGTTTTGCCGAGCGTCTCGCCGGCCGGCTGCACCGGCGCGGCACCTCAAGCCGGCACATGCGTGAGAAGCTGAAGCTGGCGGGTGTCGATGCGGAGGCGGCGGGCCGCGCGATCGAGTTCACGCGCGCGGAGGCCGGCGGGCGGACTCCTGACCTGCAGGCGGCCGTTGCCTTTGCGCGCCGCCGGCGCCTGGGGCCATTCCGCCCCGCCGCAGAACGCAGCGAGCGGCGCACCAGGGATCTGGCAGCGCTGGGCCGGGCGGGTTTTGCGTTCGATGTTGCGCGCCGCGTGATCGACGCCAGCGACATTGAGGCGCTAATGGCGGGAGAAGAAGCTCCGTGACCGCGCGCCTGCGCCTGTGGTCGGGGCTGGTGTTGTTCCTCTATGCGACCCTCCATCTGATCAATCATACGCTGCTGCTGGGCTCGTTGCGGCTTGCCAATGAGGGGCTGGTCTTCTTCGCCGCGCTGTGGCGGAACCCCCTTGGCACCGCCCTGCTTTACGGCGCCCTCCTCACCCACGTTGCTTTGACCCTCTGGTCGCTCTTCCGCAGGCGTCGTCTGCGGCTGGCGCGCTGGGAATGGGTCCAGCTCGTGCTGGGCGGCATGATCCTGCCTGTCGGCATGGCGCATTTCGTGGCCACCCGTGGTGGGCACGACCTTCTGGGGATCGACGCCGACTATCTCTTCGTGCTGCTTTCCGCCGGCCAGGACTGGCCGTCGCTGTTGCAGCAGTTCGGCCTTGTGCTGATCGTCTGGGTCCATGGCTGCATCGGCCTGCATGCCTGGTTTCGCCTCAAGCCGTGGTACCGGCGCTGGCTGCCGGTACTGTTCGGCACGGCTGTCGCCCTGCCGGCGCTGGCTCTGGCCGGCGCCACGGTTGGCGTACGCGAGGTCGCTGCATTTGCAGCAGACCGTGACCGGCTGGCTGAAGCGTTGCGGGCCATCAGGGTCGAACCGGAGCACGCGGCCATCATCTACGCGCTCAGCGACACCCTGAAGGGGGTCGTGGCCGCCCTGCTGGTCGCTACGCTCGCGGCCCGACCGCTGCGCGATTTCTGGGAGCGGCGACGCGGCGTCGTACGCCTGGTCTATAGCGCCGATCGCGTGGTGGCCGTGCCGGCAGGGCCCTCGGTGCTGGAGATCAGCCGCAGCGCCGGCATACCGCACGCCTCCGTGTGCGGCGGGCGCGGACGCTGCTCGACCTGTCGAACGCGCATCGGCGGCCCTGACCGCAACCGGCTGCCTGAACCCGCGCCGGCCGAGGCCAAGGTCCTCGCGCGCATAGGAGCGCCGCCCAACGTGCGGCTGGCCTGTCAACTGCGGCCCCCGCCGGGGGAATATCACGTGACGCCGCTAATGGCTGCGACCGCTGGGCCCAGCGAGGCATGGCGGCGCTCGCCCGGACACGGCAGCGAGCGCTTCATCGCGGTCCTGTTCGCGGATATTCGGGGCTTCACCACGCTCTCGGAAGGCCGCCTGCCGTTCGACGTGGTGTTTGTCGTCAACCGCTATTTCCGGGCCATGGGCAGCGCCATCGAAGCCGCCGGCGGCCAGGTGGACAAGTTCATCGGCGATGGTGTGATGGCGCTGTTCGGCGTCAATGGCGATCCGGGCCCCGCGGCCCGCCAGGCGCTTGACGCGGCACGGCGCATGTCGCTGGCCCTGAAAGAGCTGAACGAAACGCTGAGCGCCGACCTGGAGCTGCGCCTGCGCATCGGCATCGGCATCCACGCCGGCACGGCCATTGTCGCCGAGATGGGCTACGGCCAGGCACAGTCGCTCACGGCCATCGGCGATATGGTCAACACTGCCAGCCGCCTCGAGAGCATGACCAAGGAGCTGGCGTGCGAGCTGGTCGTCTCGCATGACCTTGTCGAACGGGCCGGCACCACGCTTCGGGATGCGCCGCGCCATGAGATCGATGTGCGCGGCCGCAGCGGCCGGCTTACAGTCTACGCCATTGCCGATGCCGCCAACCTGCCCGCGATGCTCTCCTGAGGATTTGTCGCATGCCCGGAAACACGAAGACCCCCGTCACCATCTGGCACAACCCGCGTTGCAGCAAGTCGCGGGAGACGCTGGCGCTGTTGCAGAAGCACGGCATAGAGCCGGAAATTCGCGAGTACCTGAAGGCGCCGCCCACGGCCGCAGAGGTGGACTCGTTGCTCGATCTCCTGGGCGGTGAACCACGCGCCTTGCTGCGCGACAACGAGGCAGAGTTCAAGGCGACAGGCCGCAAGGCGGCCACGCTGGACCGCAAGGAAATCGCCAGCCTGATCGCGCGTCATCCCGTCCTGCTGCAAAGGCCGGTCGTGGTTGCTGGTACGAAAGCTGCCATCGGCCGTCCGCCCGAGGCCGCCCTGAAGGTCATCAAAGGGTGACACCGCCGTCGACATGAATGACCTGGCCCGTGATGTACCCCGCGGCGGGCGAGCATAGGAATGCTATGGCAGCAGCGATGTCGGCCGGCTTGGCAAACCGGCCCATAGGTATGGTCCTCTCAAACTCGGCCCGGCGCGCCGGCGTCAGCGCGGTATGGGTGCCCGGATCCTTTTCGACGAAGCCAGGCGCAACGCAATTCACCGTGGTCCCGAACGTAACCATCTGCATGGCGAAGGCGCGTGCCATGGCCTCGATGGCCCCCTTGGCCGCCGCCGTCGCGGTAAAGACCGGCAGGCCGCGGCCCACGGCATGGGCCACGAACGACGAAACGGCAACGACCCGTCCTTCTTGCGCCTTCTCCAGCCATGGTCGCGCCGCCAGCAGCAGGTCGAAGAACGCATTCTGCATCGCGGCGATCGAGGCGTCGAAAGCGGCCCGGTCGAGGTCGCCAATGGGACGGCGATCCGCGAAACCCGCGTTGCTGACCAGCACGTCGAGCCGCTCGAAGCGCGCGGTTGTGGCCGCGACAAGATCGGCTGCCGTGCCGGCCACTGCCAGATCGCCCTCCACCACCAACGCGACGCCACCTGCCGCTTCGACTTCCGAGGCCACACGGCGCGCGCCTTCAAGGTTGCGCCGGCCATGCACCGCAAGTGCGACGCCGGGAGCCGCCAGTGCCCGGCACGTCGCCGCGCCGATGCCGGATGAGGCCCCGGTGACCAGACAGGCACGGTTGATGGCGGGCATGCGGAACTCCTCAGGATGTGCAACACACGAAACCGATCACGCCGGTGACGCAATCTGACGGAAATGCCGTCCGCTTAGCTACCTCTGCTTGACCGCGTGCCGGAGAAACTCTATATGAGCGGTCACTCATAATGGCGCGTGGCGTCGATTGAGACCTGATTTGCTGACGCTGTACGACCTCAAGCCCCGCTTCCAAGCCCTGCTGCGCCCTCTCGCCGGCAGGCTCGCCCGGGCTGGCATCACGGCAAACCAGGTCACGCTGGGCGCCGCGCTGGGATCGGCCACGGTGGGCATCGTCATTGCAGCGCTTGCGCCGCAGCGTTGGCCTTTTCTGCTGTTGCCGCTGTGGTTGTTCCTGCGCATGGCCCTGAACGCGCTCGATGGCATGCTGGCCCGCGAGTTCGGTCAGAAGAGCCCCTTGGGCGCCTATCTCAATGAGCTCAGCGATGTTGTTTCCGACGGGGCCCTCTATCTGCCGCTGGCGCTGATGCCGCCGTTCGAGCCCGCCATGGCCGCTCTTGTAGTCTTGCTTGCTGCGCTCAGCGAGTTCGCCGGGGTACTGGGCGTCATGGTGGGCGCTTCGCGACGCTACGACGGGCCGATGGGCAAGAGCGACCGCGCCTTCGTGTTCGGTGCGCTTGGCCTGTGGATCGGCATCGGTGGCGCCTTGCCGCACTGGCTGGCATGGTTGCTGCCTCTCGTGGCAGCGCTGATCGCGCTGAACATCATCAACCGTGTGCGGCGCGGCCTCGCCGAAGCAGCATCATAAGAGCCGGTGAAGGTGCGATATGCGCGCGGTCGAGGAAAAGACCTTCACGACGCATGACGGCGTCGAGCTGTTCTATCGCTACTGGCCGGCATCGGCTGTATCGCGCGGCGCCGTGGTGCTGTTCCACCGCGGCCATGAGCATTCCGGTCGGGTAGCGCATCTGGCCGATGAATTCGATCTGCCTGACTTCGCCTTTTTTGCCTGGGACGCGCGCGGCCATGGCAAATCACCCGGAGTCCGCGGCGACAGTCCCAGCCTTGGCACGTCGGTGCGCGACGTGGGGACCTTCATCGATCACATCGCCACCAGCTACGGCATAGCGCCCGAGGACATGGCCGTTGTGGCGCAGAGTGTCGGCGCCGTGCTGGTCGCGGCGTGGGCGCACGACTACGCACCGCGCGTGCGGTGCCTGGTACTGGCATCTCCGGCCTTCAAGGTGAAGCTCTACGTCCCTTTTGCGCGCACTGGCCTGAAGCTGCTGGAACGCCTGAAGCCGGGCCGGTTTGTGAACAGCTACGTAAATGCCCGCTTCCTGACGCACGACCCGGCGCGGATCGCCTCCTTCGAAAGCGATCCGCTGATTACCCGCGCCATCTCGGTCAAGATCCTGACCGCGCTCTACGACACCGCCGAACGCATCGTGGCCGATGCGCGCGCTATCACCATTCCCACCCAGCTTCTGGTCTCGGGCGCCGACTGGGTGGTGCACCAGACACCGCAGCACCGCTTCTTCGAACGGATGGGAAGCCCTCTCAAGGAACGCCACGTCCTGCCCGGCTTCTATCACGACACGCTGGGAGAGCTGGGCCGTGCCGTACCCATCGCGCATGCGCGCCGTTTCATCACGGAGCGCTTTGCCGAACCGCTGCACCGGCCGTCCCTGCTTGATGCCCATCGCTGGAGCTACACGCGCGACGAAGCCGATGCGCTGGCAACTCCCTTGCCGCTAGCCTCCAGGCGCGGGCTCTATTGGGCAATGACGCGGCTGTCGATGAAGATCGGCGGCCTGTTCTCGCAGGGTATCCGGCTGGGGCACAAGAGCGGTTTCGACTCCGGCTCGACGCTCGACTACGTCTATCGCAACACCGCCGAGGGAACGGGACTGCTGGGCCGTCTGACGGATCGGTCGTACCTCGACTCGATCGGCTGGCGCGGCATCCGCCAGCGCAAGATCCATGTCGAGGAGCTGATCCGCGATGCGATGGTACGGCTGCGCGCGGCCGGTCAGTCCGTGCGCATCATGGATATCGCGGCCGGTCACGGGCGCTATGTGCTTGAAGCACTGGAGGCCGGTGACTTGCCCAGACCCGACTCCATCCTGTTGCGCGACTACAGCGAGCTGAACGTTGAGAGCGGCGCCCGGCTGATCGTCGAAAAGGACCTGGTGGACATTGCCCGCTTCGTGAAGGCGGACGCCTTCGACCGGGACGATCTCGTGGCTGTAACGCCTCGTCCGACGCTGGGGATTGTTTCGGGTCTGTACGAGCTCTTTGCCGACAACGATCTGTTGCGCCGGTCCCTGGCGGGGCTGGCAGCGGCCATCCCGGCAGGTGGCTATCTGGTTTACACCGGTCAGCCCTGGCATCCGCAGCTTGAGCTGATTGCGCGCGCCTTGACGAGTCATCGCGCCGGTGCCGCCTGGATCATGCGTCGACGCACCCAGGAGGAGATGGACCAGCTTGTCGCCGCGGCGGGTTTCCGCAAGATCGAGCAGCGCATCGACGAGTGGGGCATCTTCTCCGTCTCGCTGGCGCAGCGCAGCGAGGCAGCCTGATGATTGCCACCGAAGCAGAAGTGCCGGCCGGTCGGCCCTGGAAGCGCGCGGCCCTGTGGCTCGTTTGCCTCGCCGTGATCTTCTACGCAACCTATGGCTTCGCCAACTGGATGGCATCGCAACGCAGTGACGTCGGCGCGGTGGTGTTCGGATGGGAGCGGCACGTGCCGTTCATCGCCTGGACCATCTTTCCTTACTGGTCGATCAATCTCTTCTACGGGCTGTCGCTGGCCGTGTGCCGCACCGAGGCCGAGCTGAACATTCATGTCAGGCGCCTGCTGACGGCGCAGGCAATCGCCGTCACATGCTTTCTGCTGTTTCCGCTGCGCTTCACCTTCGCGAAGCCGGAAACATCAGGGCTGACAGGCTTCATGTTCGAGGCGCTGGGCGCCTTCGACAAGCCGTTCAACCAGGCGCCGTCGCTGCACATCGCGCTGACCGTCATCCTGCTCGAATTCTATGTCCGCCATGCCGCGCCCGTCTGGCGCTGGCCGCTGCGCCTGTGGTTCATGGCGATCGGCGCCTCGGTCCTGACCACGTATCAGCACCATTTCATCGATATCCCCACCGGCGCGCTGCTCGGTTTTTTCGTGCTCTGGCTCTGGCCTCTGGATCGCCCCTCGCCGTTGGCCGCCACGACCCTTGCCCGCGATGGAAGACGGTATCGTCTGGCTGTCATCTATGCTGCCGGTGCCGCGTTGTGCGCCGCCATTGCCTGTGCGGGCGGCACCTGGCTGTGGTTCCTCTGGGGCACGGTGGCGTTGGCGATGGTGGCGGCGTTCTATGCCTTCATTGGTGCCGAAGGCTTTCAGAAGGGCGCAAACGGCTGGCTGAGCCTGGCGGCGCGGGCAATTCTGCTGCCCTACCTCCTGGGCGCATGGATCAATTCCCGGCTCTGGACGCGCGGTCAGGTACCAGTTCATGTAGCGGACGGCATCTGGCTCGGCCGCGTTCCTTCGACGCGCGAGAATGCGCTGTCGCCCGGACGTGCCATTCTCGACCTCAGCGCAGAACTCTCCGGACCTGGCAACGGATCGGTCTATATGACCCAGCCTGCGCTCGATCTCGTACCGTTACCTGCCGATGCGCTGCGCAATGCAGCCGATACCATAGAAGAGTTGCGCCGTGACGGCCCGGTACTGGTTGCCTGTGCACTGGGCTATGGCCGTAGCGCCGCCGCGGTCGCCGCCTGGTTGGTGAGGACAGGACGCGCTGCCGATGCATCGCGAGCACTGACCCTGTTGCGCGGCGCGCGTCCGCAAATTGCCCTTGATGCAGGCGCGCTTGCCCGTGCCATGGATTCTATGCGCACACCGCCGCTGCCCGTTCCGGCGCCGGAGGCTTTATGAGAGATGACGGTGCAAATGACCGTGCCCAGGCGGCCGTGGCGGCCGATCTGCTGGCGCATGGCGTGACCGCGCACTGCCTGTCGGCGGCGCTGACGTTCGGCGCCGCGCTCACCATTCCGGTGCTGGGCCTGCTGCGCCCTGACAGCCTCGCCATGGCTATGGCGACGCTGGTGGTTGTTCTGGGGGCCGCGGAGCTGTGGGTGGCCCTGCGGGTATCGTTCGATGCCCGCATTTTCGAGAGGCTGGCGGGCGGCGGTGCCGCCGATGGTCTTGATGTCGGCAGGTTTGACGCCGCGATGCAGACGGTCGGTCTGCTCCAGGCCGACAAGGTCGGGCGGCCTGTCGCGCTACGGATCCGCGGGGCCATGGGCCTGCTTGGGCGGCAGCTTGCGTTGTTGCTGGCTCAGCTCGTCGTCCTGGCCGGCGGCGGCTGGATCCTCGCCGGTACCGGTAGTTGACGCGATGATCGAGCGGCTGGCGGCCACGGCTATACCGGTTTTCGCGCGGCTTGTGACGGGCGTGCGCACCAACTGGCTTGGCTGCAAGCCCGAGCCGGTCCAGCGTGTCTACTTCGCGAACCATGCCAGCCATGGCGACTTTGTGCTGATCTGGACGTCGCTGCCGCCGGCTTTGCGCGCAGCCACACGTCCGGTCGCTGGCGCCGATTACTGGCAGAAATCGGCCGTGCGCCGCTTCATCGGGGAGCGCGTCTTTCGCGCCGTAGCGATCCCGCGCGGCGGCGATGCACAGCAGGCCATGGAACTGATGTGTGATGCGCTGGATCGCGGCGACTCCCTAATCGTGTTCCCCGAAGGCACACGCAACGCCACCGACGAGCGCCTGTTGCCCTTTCGCAGCGGCCTCTACTGGCTCGCCCGCGCGCGGCCGCAGATTGAATACGTACCGGTATGGATTGCCAATATCAGTCGCGTTCTGCCCAAGGGTGAAATCCTGCCGATTCCCCTGCTCTGCACCCTGACTTTCGGTGCGCCGCTCAAGATCGACGAGGCCGAGGAGAAGAGCGCCTTCATCGAGCGCGCGCGCAACGCGCTGCTTGCGCTGGCGCCGGAGTGCGCCCGATGATCGCGCGGGAACACACGCTGGCGCTGTTCGCGGGTATCCTCGGCCTGCTGGTGGTCGCGTCGCTGGTCGGCGCGTTCCTGGCATGGCGCAGCGGCGGCGACAGTCCGACGGTTGTCAACCTGAACGCGCGCATCAAGGCGTGGTGGGTGATGGTGGCGCTGATCGCCGGCGCCTTCGTGTTCGGCAAGGCCGGCCTGATCGTGCTGTTCGCGCTGGCCTCGTTCCTGGCGTTGCGCGAATTCCTCACGCTGATGCGGACGCGGCGCGGCGATCACCTGGCGATCGCTGGCGCTTTCTTTATCGTGCTGCCCGCGCAGTATGTGCTGATCAGCATCGACTGGTACGGGCTCTATTCAATCTTCATTCCGGTCTACGCGTTCCTGTTCATGCCGATCGTCGTGGCGTTCCGCGGCGATACCAGACACTTCCTCGCGCGCATCGCCGAGGTGCAATGGGCGCTGATGGTCTGCGTCTTCTGCGTCTCCCACGTGCCAGCGCTAATGACACTTTCCATCCCGGGCTACGAGGGCCGCCAGCTCCTGCTGATCGCCTTTCTGGTGCTGGTGGTCCAGTCCAGTGACGTGCTGCAATATGTCTGGGGTAAGCTCTTCGGGCGCCACAAGATCGCGCCGCTGCTGTCGCCGTCCAAGACTGTGGAAGGTTTTGCGGGCGGCGTGCTCAGTGCTTCGGCGCTGGGTGCGGCGCTCTGGTGGATCACGCCCTTCTCCCCGCTACAGGCCTTCGGGATTGCGTTGCTCATCAATCTGATGGGCTTTTTCGGCGGGCTGGTCATGTCGGCGATCAAGCGCGATCTGGGCGTCAAGGACTGGGGACACCTGATCGAAGGCCATGGCGGCATGCTCGACCGGCTGGATTCCGTGATCTTTGCCGCGCCGATCTTCTTCCATGTCGTGCGCTACTGGTGGGTGCCGTAGGCTGCCGCCGGGCATCTACCAGAGGATCATGGCCACGGAAGCCGCGAGGGCCGCACCCATGATGCCGTTGAGGCTCCGCGCTGCCCGAACACTGCGCAGCAACCGGCGCATAGCGGCGCCGACCGCCAGCCAGATGAACCCGCTGGGCAGGGCCGCGAGCACAAAAAGGATGCCAAACGCCAAGGCCTGCGGCAAGGCACTGCCAGCGTCCGCGCTCAGGTAAGCGCCCGCCGCGCTGATGCTGACCAGCCAGGATTTCGGGTTCACCCACTGGAACAGCGCGGCGCCCACAAATCCCGGCGGCTTGCCATCGCCGCTGCCCGATACAGGTTCGGCAGTCGCGATCCTCCATGCAAGCCACAGCAGGAACGCCGCACCGACCCAGTTCAGAACCCGCAGCACGCCCGGTCGATCAAGGACGATCTCGCCGATGCCAAGCGCGACGCAGGACAGCAGAGATCCCATGCCGGCTGCCACGCCGAGCAGGCACGGAAGCCCTCGAACCACCCCGCCAGTAGCCCCCGCAGCCGTGAGCATGACGTTGCTCGGCCCGGGCGTAATGGCAGCAATCAGCGAAAAGATCAGGAACGACGCGGCCTGCTCCAGCGACACGAGCGAACTCCCGCATGAGTTGCGCTCCAGATCTGGGCCGTCCTGTCGGTCCAGTCTTGAACGATCGTGCGAGCGCAGCGGTCGGTCAGTCCCGCGAGAGCCAGGGCGGTGGTGGCTGGTCAAGGGCGGTGACAAAGCGCGCAACGAAATCCTGCACCGGTCCCAGCGGCAGAACCGCACGTGCGATGGCCTCACGCAGAGTCAGCAGCAGACCGCTGCCCCCGATGTCAGCTTGCCGGGTCTGTCGATCTACCTGGCGCAGCACGGTACGTGCGGCGGGCCGACGCAAGGCCTCGTATCGCGCAAGGTGCTCGTTGGCCGCAAGCCAGGCGAAGGTGGCGGCGTCCTCGATTCCGCCGTTCATCCCGCGCGCGCCGGCCGGCGAATGGATGTGGGCCGCATCACCTGCCAGGAAGACGCCGTCAACGGCAAAATGCCCGGCGAGGCGGTGGCTAATGCGAAACGACGAGGCCCAGAGCACGCGCGCGATCCGGGCGCCGTCCGGCACCAACGCCTGCGGTTCGGGACCGTTACGCACCAGCCGCCAGACTCCGCGCACAAGGGGAATCGCAAACAGCGTCCCCTCGGTTTTGAACATGAACACCGCTTCGTCCGGCGGAAACAGCCAGTCCACTTCGACATCGGCCAGCGTCCAGTCGTGCTCCCAGGCCCGGCCGGGAAAATCAATGCCGGCAGAGGTCCGCACCGTCGAGTGTGCGCCGTCACAGCCCAGCAAACGATCGACGACCACCTCTCCGCCGCCCGCTCCCGATACGCGGCATGCGATCCGTCCGCCGCGTCGGCGAAGGGACTCGAACGTCACACGCCGCTCGACCGCGATGCCACGGACTGCCAGCAACCCTTCGAGGATTTCCTGCGTGCGCCGTTGCGGCAGGGCGGTCATGAACGGAAACCGGTGCCGCAGCCGGCCGAAGTCAATGACGCCCAGCGTGCGACCGCGCGACATCAGGCGCGCTCGGTTGATGCGCAGCCCCTCAGCCAGAATCCGTTCGCTGGCGCCGCTTTCCTCCAGAATGTCGAGCGTACGCGGGTTGATTCCGATGGCGCGCGACTCGGCCTGCGGACCAGGCGCCCGGTCGATGATGCGCACTGCCAGGCCACGCCGCGCCAGTTCCAGCGCTGCTGCCAGGCCGACTGGTCCGGCGCCGACGACAAGCGTCGCACTCATGGTACCGGCACGTGCGACATGTGCCTATCGGGGCGGCATCTGCACGTTGAGCGCCTTCTTGATCAGCTCCAGGTCGGCCTTGATGCGCTCCTGCTCGTCATGGCTGAACTTGTCGTGATCGACGATCATCTGGTCGAGCAGGCGCGCGATGACCATGGGCAGAATGAACAGCGGCACCACGTGCATCAGCAGCACCGCATCAATCCTGCCGATCAGCGTGACCGGATACATGTCGCCGTACCCGACCGTCAGGGCCGTCACGAAGGCCCACTAGAACGACTCCGCCATCGGCTTGCCTTCCGCTACGGAGAACACCACGGCGGCGACCGTTACGATGGCCAGGTAGATCAGCCCCAGCTCCCTGAATGTGTCCGTTGCCCTGACCAGCAGCTTCATCTTAACTCCCCCTTGCCTTGCTGACCTGCTGGCGGACTGTGCGTCAAAGGGCAGCCGGGGTCGAGACTTTCGCTGGGCAGGGGCATGCGATGGCCGGCAGCAAAAGCAGAGGGACAGCCGCGGGCAACATTCGCGTTGGCATCGGGGGCTGGACGTTCGAGCCGTGGCGCGGCGAATTCTATCCCGCGGACCTGCCGCAGAAGCGCGAGCTGGAATATGCCAGCCGGCGGCTGACCTCGATCGAGATCAACGGCACCTACTACGGCTCGCAGAAGTCCGAGAGCTTCGCGCGCTGGCGTGAGGAGACGCCCGAGGGCTTCGTGTTTTCCGTCAAAGGCCCGCGCTTTGCCACCAATCGGCGCGTGCTGGCCGAGGCGGGCGACTCCATCGAGCGCTTCTTCCGCAGCGGCGTGATGGAGCTTAAGGAAAAGCTAGGGCCCGTGAACTGGCAGTTCCTGCCCACAAAGCGCTTCGACGCGGAGGATTTCGAGGCCTTCCTCAAGCTGTTGCCCGCCAGCGTTACGGGCCGCGCGGTGCGGCACGTGGTCGAGGTCCGACATGAAAGCTTCCTGAATCCCGCCTTCGTCGCCTTGCTACGGCGCTATGACATCGCCACCGTTCTGACCGACAAGGACGGCTTCCCGGAAATCCCCGATGTGACGGCGCCGTTCGTCTATTTGCGCCTGCAGCGGGCCTCGCAATCCATCAAGACTGGCTATGCCGCCGATGCCCTCGATAGCTGGGCCAAACGCGCCCGGACCTGGGCGGGCGGCGGCCTTCCCGCCGATCTGAAGTGCCTCGCCGCGCCGGAGAAAAAGGCGCCGAAATCGCGCGAGGTCTTCATCTACATGATCAACGGCTTCAAACCGAAGGCACCAGCCGCAGCGATGGCGCTGATCGAGCGCCTGCCGGCATGATAAGCTTGGTCCTGCCGTGCGACGATCACACGAGGCAAGCCTTTGTTTCTGCGGAGATGAAGCATGGTCGATCCGGGAACTGAAGGCCGATGCACCTGCGGCAAGGTCCGCTATCGCATGACCGGTAAACCGCTCTTCGTGCATTGCTGCCATTGCCGCTGGTGTCAGCGCGAGACCGGCTCGGCGTTTGTCATCAACGCCATGATCGAGGCCGACCGTGTGGTCCTGCTGGCCGGCGAACCGCAGGTCGTCTGGACTCCCTCCAACAGCGGCAAGGGCCAGAAGATCACGCGCTGCCCCGATTGCCATGTGGCGTTGTGGAGCAACTATTCCGGTGCCGGCGATGCTATCCGCTTCGTGCGCGTAGGCACGCTGGAGGAGCCGGACCGCTTCCCGCCTGACATCCACATCTTCACCGAATCGAAGCAGCCCTGGGTGGTTCTGCCGCCGCGCACGCCTTCCGTCCCTGAATACTACGATCGCAAGCGCTATTGGCCGCCCGACAGCCTTGCGCGCTGGCAGACTCTGCGGGGCGCGTAGCGCGGCGGCAAACGAGGATCGCACCGTTACCGATCCAGGTTGCTGCGTTGGGTCACGGTCATGAAGCGCAGATCCTTTCTTCTTGGTGCCGGCCTGGCCGGCACGGCCTGGGCGACCGGGCCATCGGTTCAAGCCGGACCCGCGACGCTTGGGCGATGGGACTGGTCCTGCCCCACCTGTCACTTCGAGGTCGCGCTCAGCCCGACCGCCGTGACGATTTCCGCCGTCCCGCCTGACGCGGTGGAAGCACTCAAGTCCCGCCAGCGCATCGCAGCGGAGGCAATGGTCCTCGCCGGTGCCGATCAGCGCCCGGTGGTGTGGCGTGCCGGGCGCTGGGATGAGCCGGACGCGCATCATCGGCGCCTCACCGTAGACGCGTCACAGATGGCGCTGCAGGCAGAGCTCTCGTTTGCCTACGACGCCGCCACCGGGATCCTGTCGCTGCAGAACGTGCTGCGCCATGTCGGCCGCGGCGATGCGATCGACCTGCGTGCCGCGAGCAGCTTCGCGATCCTGGTGCGCGAGCCGATCGACCGGATGATCTATCTGACCGGCGGCTGGACCGAGGAAACCGCAATCCAGCAAGGCCATCCGGGCGATGGCGTGCTCACCCTCGAAAGCCGCTCAGGCAAAACCGGCTTCCAGTTCCAGCCCTATATCGCGCTGGTGACGGAATCGGACACCTGGCTCTGCCAGATTCTCTGGTCGGGCAATTGGCAGGTGCAGGTCGAGCCGAAAAAGGATGCTGTCCTGCTGTCGGGAGGCCTGAATGACTGGCACTTTCGGCACCGGCTGGCACCCGGCCAGTCGCTTCGCTTGCCGGAGGTGTTGTTCGGCCGTTTCGACGGATCACTCAACGCTGCGACCCAGCAGCTCCATGACTTCCGGCGCAGCCGGCGCCCCGACCGCGACCGGCCGATCCCGGTGCAGTTCAACAGTTGGTATCCCTACCTCGGGGAGCCGACGGCCGAGCTGCTGATGCCGCTGGTGCCGATCGCCAGGCAGATCGGCTGCGAAGCCTTTGTCGTGGACGCCGGCTGGTACCGCACCGACAACGGCGAGTCGGATGCCGGGTGGAAACAACGAACGGGCGACTGGCGCACCAGCCGCAAGCGCTTTCCTACCGGCCTGCGCGCACTCTCGCAGGCGTGCCGGTCGGAAGGACTGCTGTTTGGCCTGTGGTTCGAGCCCGAAGTGATCAGCAGCGCGTCCTCGATCCGCGCCCGGTATCCGGAGTGGCTGCACCATATTCACGGCGAGGAACCGGCACCGGACGAGCGCGCGGTGCTGAATCTTGGCGTGCCGGCAGCATGGGATCATGTCTTCGAACGGCTATCCCGCATGTTGCGGGTGATTGGTGTCGACTGGATGAAATGGGATTTCAATGCCGACCTCGCCAGCGGCGGCTGGGCGCCGGGCCTGCCGCCGGAGCTGACGCGGCGCGACCCCCTCGTGGCCCACTACGAGGGCCTGTATCGCATGCAGGACGCGATCCGCACCGCATTCCCCGACCTCATTCTCGAAATGTGCGCTGGCGGCGGTGGGCGGATGGACGGCAAGATCCTGGCGCACGCGCATACGAACTGGATGAGCGATCAGGAAAGCGCCGTGCGCAAGCTCGCCATCCACTTCGGCACGCAGCTCGCCCATCCTGCCGTGACCTGCAACGACTGGCTGATCGACTGGCCGGGGAGTGCGGATGAGCACCCCGGTCAGGTCGAGCCTGCCTCGCTGGTCGATTGGCGTGGCGATCTCGCCTTTCGCCTGCGCGTGGCCATGCTGGGCACATTCGGGATCAGCGCACCGATCGACCGCTGGTCACGCAGCGACATAGCCACGGCAGCCGCCCATGTCGGTCTCTATGTCGCCAGGCTCCGCCCGCTCATCCATCACGGCAATCAGTTCTATCTCACGCCTGCGCCGGAGCCGGACGGAAGCAGCGACTGGGCGGCCGTCTGGTACGCGGCCAAGGACGGGCTGTCGGGCGTGCTGTTCGCCTTCAGGCTTTCTGGCGCGGACGCCACGCGGGCCTTTGAGCTATCCGGCCTGCAAGAGGGAACGCGCTACAAGGTCACGTTCGGCTTCGGCGAGACGACCACCCGCACCGGCGGGGAGCTGGCGGCGGGCCTGGAGATCAGCCTTCCCGATCTCTTCCGATCAGAGCTTTGCCTGGTCGAGCGCGCCTGAACTGGCAATTCCTGCCACCAAGCGCTTCGACGCGGAGTATTTCGAGGTCTTGCTCAAGCTGCTGCCGCGCGGTGCGGCACGTGGTCGAGGTGCGTCACGAGAGCTTCCGCGATCCGTTGCGCCATAGCCAAGCCGCGGTGAGCACCAGCAATACCGTGGCTGCAGCGTTGGCCCATGCCAGGGCATCCCAGCCATCCCAAGTGCCGGGGCCGAGCGCGCGAACCAGAAGCGGCCCCGCGATCTGCCCGGCAGCGAAGGCGGCTGTCATCCGGGCCAGCAGTGGCATCGGGTTGGACGGAAGCTCCTCGCGCGCGAGCTGCAGGCCCGCCATGGTGGCCACCATGAAGGTACCGCCCACGAGTACGGCCGAGGCGGCCAATGCCCAAAGGGCCTGCGCGACCAGCGGCAGAGCGGTACCGAGCGCCATGGTGCCCTGAGCCAGTGCCCAGACGCGCCTGCGCGGCCAACCCGGCAACCAGCGCGCCGCCGCTGCAACGGACAGAACGGCGGCCAGCCCGAACAGCGGCCATGTGAGCCCGAACACCAGCGGGTCGGAGACCCGCTGCTGGGCCATGGCGGGCAGGAACGTGGCTGGCACGATGTAGCCGAAGCCGAAGGCGCCGTAGCACAGCACCAGGAGCAGATGGCCGTGCCGGGTGCCGGGCGTGGTTGTCGATGAAGCGCGTGCTTCTGGCGACACGGAGGACGGGCTTCGACCCCGCAAAGTCATGGCCACGAATACCGCGCCCGCGAAGGCGATCAGTCCGAGCTCCAGCCACAGCCACTTGGCCGGCTGTCGGCCGCCCAGCCAGGCGAGCGCGCCGGCCAGCCCGATGCCCAGGCCAACCCCGGTGTAGATCCAGGCGCCCAGCCGCGGGACGTACCGCCGGGCCAGTTCGGCCAGACACCAGCTACTCACGCAGACCAGCGCCCAGGCACTGAAAACGCCGGCAGCAGCGCGCAGTCCGGCACCGATGAGTGCCGTCGATTCACCATCGGTCCATGCAACGGCCACCGTCGTCAGGGCGACGCCGAGGAGGCTCAGCCGCAAGCCGCGGCGCGGATCGGCGGAGAACCAGGAGGCGGTCAGGGCACCGACGAGGTAACCGCCGTAGTTGGCCGCCGCCCACTCAGCGCCGACAGCCGCGCTCAGGGTGCCATCGCGCATCATCAACGGCATCAGCGGCGTAAAGGCAAACCGACCGACACCCATGGCGACGGCAAGGGCGACAATGCCGCTGCCAACGACAAGCCATGTCGTGCGGCCAGCGCAGGTGGACGGGAAGCGTTCGGTGCTCATCGGTCGCTCGGAGTATGCACCTTTCGAGAAGGAATGCCTCGGTGCCCGCCTTCGAGGAGGAACTGATGCTGATAATCGCCAGGAGCGCTCCTGCGCGCTGCGTAAGGCGGTGCCGGGTTTAAAAATGTGTAAGATGAACGAAGAAGAACGCAGGGAATCGCGAGCTGTATGACTGCCCCCCGAGCTCTCTGGATCACCGGCCCCGGCGCAGCAAAGCTGCGGCCGGCCGCGCTCATCGAGGGGGAGGTAGAGGTCGAGACGCTTTACAGCGGCATCAGCCGGGGCACGGAGGCGCTCGTCTTTCGCGGCGAGATCCCCGAAAGTGAATGGACGCGCATGCACTGTCCGTTGCAAGAGGGCGATTTTCCGTTTCCCGTGAAGTACGGATATGCCGCGGTGGGCATCGTGCGGCGCGGGCCCTCGCATCTCCAAGGCCGCACGGTCTTCGTGCTACATCCACACCAGGATCGCTTCGCGGTACCGGAAGCGATGGCAGTCCCGCTGCCGGATGGACTTCCGCCCCAGCGTGCGGTGCTTGCTGCCAACATGGAAACAGCCCTGAACATCGTGTGGGATGGCAAGGTCGCTCCCGGTGACCGCGTCGCCGTGATCGGGGCGGGCGTCGTCGGTGCCCTGGCCGCTACTCTCTGCACCGCCATACCGGGAGCAGAGGTCACGCTTGTCGATGTTAATCCCGATCGCGCCACGCTCGCGCAGGCGCTTGGCTGCGCGTTCGCTCGGCCGGAAGCCTGTCCGACGGACTGCGACGTGGTGATCCACGCCAGCGCGACCTCTGACGGTCTGGCGACGGCCCTGTCCGCCGCCGGCATCGAGGCGCGGGTGGTTGAGGCGAGCTGGTACGGAACACGTACGGTCGCCGCACCGCTCGGCGAAGCCTTCCACTCCAGGCGCCTCGCAATCATCGCCTCGCAGGTCGGCCTCGTGCCCGCTTCGCGGCGAGCGCGCTGGAGCACCCGCAGACGACTGGAGACAGCACTTCGACTGCTCGATAATAACTGCCTGGAGGCACTGATCAGCGCTGAGACGCGCTTCGATGACCTGCCGGCAAGCTACGGCGCGATCCTTGCCGATCCAGCCACGCTCTGCCACCGCATCCGCTATTAGGAAAATGCCATGTTCGCTGTCGAAGTTCGCGACCATGTGATGATCGCCCACAGCCTGCCGTCGCCGGTGTTCGGGCCGGCGCAGGGCTTGCACGGCGCAACCTTCGTGGTCGATGCCGCCTTCTTCACCGACGAGCTCGACGAAAACGGCCTCGTTGTCGACATCGGCCTCGCAACGGAGGCGTTGCGGGCGACTCTGGAGCCGTTACGCTACCGGAACCTCGATGAAGTCGAACGCTTCCGCGGCCGGATCACGACGACCGAATTCCTCTGTCATCACATCTTCGACCGGCTTGCCGACGCTGTGCGTGAAGGCAGGCTCGGCGATGGCGGACGGGTGAGAAAGCTGCGGATCCAGCTTCACGAGAGCCACGTCGCGCGCGCCTGGTATGAGGCCGCGATCGCGGCGCCGCCCGAGTGAAGCGTACGTTCCACTTCGCCATTCCCGGCGATATCGCGACGCCGACCGGCGGATATGCCTATGCCCGTCGGCTCATTGAGGAGCTGCCGGCCATAGGCCTGGAAGTCGAGCATGTGGCGTTGCCGGACGGTTTTCCGTTTCCTGACGCCGCGGCTCTGGCCGAGGCGAGGGCGCGGCTCGCCGCCCTGCCCAACGGCGCAACCGTTCTCGTCGATGGGCTCGCTTTCGGTGCCATGCCCGAGATCGCCCGCGACCTCTCCAGGCGCCTCGATCTCGTGGCGCTGGTTCACCATGTGCTCGCCGACGAGACCGGCCTGCTGGCGCAGACGGCAATTTCGCTTGAGCATTCCGAACGTGCTGCGCTCGCCGAGGCGCGTGCCGTCATCTGCACCAGCCGGAACACCGCCCGACGCCTCGCCGACGGGTTTGACATCGACCGTCGCAGGATCGCCGTGGCGCCGCCCGGTACCGACCGCCGTCCTCCAGCCAGGGGTAGCGAGAGCGGTGCGCCCGTCATCGCCAGCCTCGGTGCGCTGGTCCCTCGAAAAGGCCATGACGTCCTGCTGAAGGCTCTCGCGCGACTGATGCATATACCCTGGACAGCACGAATCGCGGGCACGCCGAACCGCGATCCGGACTGGGCGGCGACACTGCGCACCTTGGCCCACCACCTCGGCCTCGACGAGCGAGTCACCTTCCTCGGCGCGGTCGCCGATCCCGATGTGGAGCTTGCAAGTGCGGACATCTTCGCGCTTGCGAGCTGGCATGAAGGCTACGGCATGGCGTTCGCAGAGGCGCTCGCCCACGGGCTGCCGGTTGTCGGCTGCGACGTCGGCGGGGTGCCTGAAGCAGTGCCAGAGGGTGCCGGGTCGCTGGTACCAGCCGGCGACGCAAACGCCTTTGCGGCGGCGCTTGCACCCCTGCTCGCCGACCCGGAGTTCAGGCGCGGGCGGGCAGATGTGGCTCGCATCGCCAGCCGCGCCTTGCCAGGCTGGCGGGAGACCGCATCCATCATCGCCCGCTGCCTGGTGGGAAGGGGCTGATGAGCTTCGACCTTGCCTGGCTCGATCTGCGTGAACCCGCCGATCGCGTGGCGCGCGACCACGCCTTGCTGCGGCGCGCGCAGGCCCATCTCGCATGCGTGGAAATGCCAGTCGTAGTCGACCTCGGTGCCGGGTCGGGCGCGACCGTCCGCGCTTTCGGCGGATGGCCTCCAGCCCGTTGGCAGCTTGTTGACAACGATGTTGTCCTCCTCGCCGAGGCGAAGCGGCGCTGCGGCCCGGACGTCACCACACTCCACTTCGACCTCCACGATCTCGATGCCCTGCCGCTGTCAGAAGCACGGCTGGTCACAGCCTCGGCACTCCTCGATCTGACGAGCGCAGCCTGGATCGAGGCGCTGGCCGACCGGATCGCGGCGCTCAATGCGGGCTTCTATGCCACGCTCATCTACGATGGGTGCACGGCCTGGACGCCAGTACATCCCGACGATGTGGCGGTTACGGCTGCCTTCAATCGACACCAGCGTCGCGACAAGGGCTTCGGGCCCGCGCTCGGCCCGCTGGCAGGCGCATGTGTCGAGGCGGCGATGCGATCGAAAGGTTATAGCATGTGCATGGCCGCGAGCCGGTGGAGCCTTGATTCCACTCACGCGGCATTGCAGCGCGAACTGCTTGCGGGGATCGCCAACGCGGCGTCCGAGGCGGGCTCCTCCGTCGCCGAAGCATGGCATCAGAAGCGCAGCGATATGCTCCCTGGCAGCTCCTGCGTCGTCGGCCATGTCGACGTATTGGCGCTCCCTGCTGGCTAATCGAGCACACAATCGAAGAGCACGTCGCCACCAAGGCCGAACACCCGTGTGACCGGCCTGCGCGCGTCGGCAAGCCGGGCAGATGGTGCAGTGACCAGGCCGTTCGGCCCAGCTCCGATGAGCAGCGGCGAAATTGCGACATGTAGACGTCGCACGAGGCCGGCATCGAGGAAACGCCCGATCGTGAGGCCGCCACCTTCCACAAGGATCCGCCGCAGGCCACGTGCGGCCAGCGCAGCAACAATCGCGCGCGGACAGAGCCTGCCGTCCTTTTCATCCAGCCGGACAACCTCGACGCCCGCCGGCCGGCCCCTGGCGCAAGCCTGCACGACCAGCCGGCGGGTACCGTCGTCGCGCAGCAGCGCCGCATCGTTGTCGAGCCGGCCTTTCGGGTCGATCACGACCCGCGCCGGGTTGTCGCCATCGACCAGCCGCACGGTCAGCCGCGGATCATCCTTGAGCGCGGTCGTAACGCCCACGATCACTGCGTCCGCCAGCGCTCTGCAGCGATGAAGATGCTCCAGGCCGCCGCGGCCAGAGATGTCGCGCGCATCGCCGCTGACGGTCGCCACGCGGCCATCGAGCGACTGCCCGATCTGGGCAAAAACGAACGGCGCTGCGGCGGTCTCGGCGAGGAGCGGCGAATAGAGTGCCCATGTGGCTTCCTCACTTGCGGCCGGGTCGGTGACCGGCGCCACTGCTGCCGCTCCGGCTGTCCTGGACGCGAGCAAGGCACGCCAGACCGACTCGCTTACCTGGACGCGACGGAAGACCACCTCCTCCGGGCTGCACGCGACCAAAGCGTTGGCGTTCACGGTCCCATACCGGTCCATGCAAATGCGCCTTGTGCAGTTGTACCGGTGGAAAAGACGTCAAGGAACCTATCGCGGAAGCGGTCCATGCGCCAGACGGGGGCATCGGCCGAGGGCAGAAGCCCGTCCGTCCAGCCCCACCCCGCGAGGCGCGCGACGGTTGCCGGATCACCGATGATGTGGATCGGCACGTCGCGAACGGCCTCTGATCCCGAGACAAAGACGGGGGGTTGATGATCGCCGAGGACGATCAGGAGCGGAGGATTTCCGGCATGGCGCGCGGCGAACGAACCGATCGCGCGCAACGAATAGTCGACAGCCATCCGGAACTGATCGCGGATGCGTGCCTGATCGCGCCACACGGTCTCGGGCGAATCGCCGGATGCGGCCTGGACATTAAAGATCGTGCCGTCGCCGACTTCCTCCCACGGCACGAGTGTCGGGATCGGCGTCCAGGGCGTATGCGACGAGATCAGCGCGATCTCGGCGAAGATCGGGGCGCGTTCCACCCGGGCCAGTTCGAGGCGCTCGAAGGCCGACAACGTATACTGGTCGGGCATCGTGACCCAGCCAAACGGTTGGCCGTGATAGCCAAGGTCCCCTGCGGTGTATACCTTCGTGTAGTCGAACCATGCGCTCTCCGGCCACGGCATGGTGATCGCCGGCATCACGGCGACCGTCCGCCTCCCGGCCGCTGCCGCAAGCGAAATCAGCGTGCGGCGCTTGCTCGCGAGCAAAGCGTCGTAGCGGCCCTGGCTGTCGATCCACAGGCCGGACAGCAGCGTCGCGTGGGCAAGCCAGCTCTGCCCTCCGTTGACGGGAGACGTCAGCCATGCGGAGCGCATCGCAAGGCCGCGTCGTCGCAGATCGGACTCGACCGTTTCAAGCGCAGCACGCGTCGTCGCGGCATAGAGTGGATTGTCGTGAGTCGAGCGGCCGTAGGACTCGACGAAGGCCAGGATGACGTCGCGACGGTCGAGCCTTGCCAGAAATGCGTCCGCAGGCAGGCGAGTAACCGGATCGGCGGCCGCCTCGGCCTCAAGTGCGGCGATGGCGCGCGCGGCCTTGAGCGCCGCGCCGGCATGGCCATAAGCAAGACTGGCGGTCATGCCCGAAGCCAGGCCGCTCGCCGCAGCGAGGCCAGCGAAGCCTGTTAGCCCCGCAGCGATCGCCGCCGCCGATTGCCGGCCGCAAATGCTAGCCGAAACCACCACACCGGTCGCCCACCAGATCAGGAGGATCATGATCAACAGCGAGATGAGCGCGGCCGCAACACAGGCGGCTGCCACAGGAACGCCGCTCGATCCGGAGAGCAGGCGCCAGCCGGCATGAAGGAGCGGCATGTCGAAGGCAAGGTTGAACGGACGGTCGAGTGCGGTGAAGAAGCCGTAGTCGACTACCTTCAGCACCGTGGTAACGGCGAGAAATGCGACAGTCGCTGCACGCAGGGCCATACCCGCCCGATCCAGCCGCGCCGACAGCAAAAGCAGCCCCACGATGATTGGCAGTTCGAGGGGGAGGATGGCCAGCGCGCCGAGCGCAAGACCGTCCGGATGGTTCGGAAGGCCGAGGGTGAGGAAAAGGATCGCCGACGCGGCAGCAACGCTCGGCCATCGCAGCCGCCTGCGCTTCGCCCGATCGGATGCCCTCTTCCTGTTGAATATATTCGCACCTCTCGACATCACCCCCCCTCAAGCAACGCACCCCCGATGCCGGTCCTCGGGCCCTGAACGAGCTTGGCATAGACGTCGCCTGGCTCCCCATCGCGCATGGTTTCCTCGAGCGCGGCGAGGATGGACTGGCCATCTTGCCAATCGGTGAGCACAAAATCATGCCCTTCGCCTCGAATGACATTGAACGCGTAGCAGCCGATCGCCTGCAGGCGGTCCACACAGGCGCGCGTAACGTCGAACGCCTGCGGCAGACACTCGAAAGCAATCGCCGGCACCGGCCGGCTAAGGCCGGCGAGCACGTCGGCCTCGTAACCCTCGACGTCGATCTTGACGAAGGCGGGCAGGCCGTGCGCCCCGATCAGCACGTCCAGCGTTGTTACCTCGACCGGCTGCACCGCATCCCAGGCAACGCGGCGAAAGCGATCCGTCCGCCCCACCTTTCCCGGAAATCCGGGCGCAAGCGACGAGACGGTCGGATGTCGACGCGAGACCGCGAGGATGCCCGTGTCCTCGGCCGGGCCGGCGGCGAGCGGCAGGACTGTCACGGAGGCCGGCATGACGCGGCACAGGAAGCGGTGAAACAGCGCCTGCGGCTCCAACGCCACGACGCGCGCTCCTGCCCACGCCATTGCCAGCGAGCGGTTACCGACATGGGCGCCGACATCGAAGGCGAGATCGCCGCGAGCGAGGAACTGGCCGTAGAAGCGAGCCATGGCCGCGATGCGCCAGGGGCGGCCGTAATAGATCGCCAGCGAGCGCGCCAGTCCGATCGCGCTTGGCAAATCCGTCAAGCCGTCCGCTCGCCACGGAGCAGCCAGTGCACGTCGATCGCGAACGACCATGTGAGGGCAGCGAGCGCAGCGGCCGCAAGCGCAGTGGACGCCGGCGGGACAATTTCGGGCAAGAGCAGGATGGCAAGCGTGACGACCTGGAGGACGCATATTGACTGGCGCCGTACAGACGGCATCAGCGGCCGGCGCAAGGTCGGCATTGCAAGCCCGGTCACGACGAACAGGTATCGCATGGCGCCGATCAGGAGAACCCATCCGCCCGCTTTGCCGTGGAGGCAGGCTGACGCCGAGAGGACCAGGACCAGGAGCGCGTCGACCTCCATGTCGAACCGGGCGCCGAACCGCGAGACGAGACCCGTGTGCCGTGAGGCCCATCCATCAACGCCGTCGAGCGCCAGTGCCACCAGCACGAGGACGAAGATCGCGTACCACCATGCGCTGGAGAGAGCCGGAGCGAGCACCATTGCGGCGATCAGACACGCGAAACCAGCACGCGCGAAGGTCACGACATTCGCCGGACCGAGGCGGGAATGCGGGTGGAACGCCCTGACCTTTGTTACGGCGACGATACATACCGCGACATAAAGCCAGACGGCCAGAAGTGCAGTGCCGGGAGACGTTCCGGCGATCCACAACGCTGAAGCCAGCACGACACCCACCCCTACCGCGGCACGTAGCGCCGACGCCCTTGGGCCTGCCCCGGGTTCCCCTTCCGCGCCATCCGGCCGCGGTAGTGCGACAGCATGTTCGCTCACACCGGCGATTATGAATCGCCACAGGGCGATGTGCAAAGCCCCGAAGGATCTGGACGCGGGCTTGCGCGAAGGCGGCTTCGCAATCACGCTGGCGAGATACCTGGTCTCGTCGGAGTGACCAATGGGGCGGACCACCACCTTCGGAACCACAGCCCGGATCATTCACTGGATCATGGCTGTTCTCGTCATCCTGATGCTGGCGGCAGGATTGATCATGACGCAGGAGATTGACCGCTCCATCCGGAACCTGCTCTTCATCTTCCACAAGGGTACGGGTGCAGTGCTGCTCTTGCTCGTAGCATTCCGCATCATATGGCGCTTGACGCATCCGGCCCCACCGCTGCCCCGGACCATACCGGCAATCCAGCGTTTCGCAGCGTATACAACCCATCTTGGCCTTTACGTCTTCCTCGTCATCATGGTCGTCAGCGGCTATGTGCGCGTTACCACCGGCGGCTTCCCGATCGAGCTTCTGAACGCGCTGGGCGTTCCACCCCTTCTGCCGAAGGCGGATGCCGTCGCCGAGACGGCGAAGGCGATCCATGCGACAGCGAAGTACGGGCTGATCGCGCTCATCGTGATGCATGTCGGAGCGGCGGCTTACCACGGCCTCGTACTGAGAGACGGCGTGCTCTCGCGCATGTGGCCGCCTTACACGAAATCTGCCTGAGCGCGCCGCGATCCCATCACTGCAGCGCGATTGACACCAGCTCTGTGGAGCACTTGCTGAAAGCGGGCGACGGCAAGCGGCTCCCACCTGTGCGGCTGCAGCGCTACGCCATTACCTGTGCGAATCGTCGTCAGTTCAAACTGTCACTCTCCCTTGCGTCTGGTCTCCGCTTCGAGCCGGCCCTGCATGTCTGTTCGCTTTCGCAGTGCTTCTGCCGCCCGGCGAATTTCCTCTTCCGCTTGCTGCCGTCTTGCTGTCCTTGCCAGGACCTCACGGTCGTGGCGCGCCCATTCCGCTTCCAGGCGGCGCAACGTTTCCGCGGTATCGCTGAGCCGTTCCGCACGTCGCCGGGCTGACTCCGCTTCCGTCCCGACCCCGTCCGTGTGCTTCACCCCTTCAGCAGCCTGCCGATGGACCTTCGGCGCATCCTGCGTGTGCAGGGTGGTTTCGGTCGTCGCGCGTCTCTCCATGTTCGCCGGGACCTGCCCGGATGCCATCCGCCTTTCAACGGGTTCCCGAGATGCGCTACTTGCAACGACCGTGCCCGCGATTGCCGCCAGGAGCGCAATGGCCGAAGCACGGCCCGATGCGCGTCGGCCAGCGCCAGCCCGGTGTGCCAGAAGCGGGAGCGGGCCTGCCTTGTCTTCCGGCGGCACAGGCGGAGGAGCCTGCTGGTCGATCGGCGAGACCGCCATCGCCTGGTCCCGCTGTGGTGTTGTGGCCCTGCATGTCGTGAAGCATGGACGCCAATCCATGATCGACTGGGGACGCTCGGTCACTCTCAGCGCCACCCCTGCGTCGATGCCGGCCAACAGACCCGCCCGGTATTGTCCGGCGGCAATCCCGGATGCAGGAACGAGACTGTCATCCATAGCCCGACTGATCGCGGCGGGAGGAACCAGCCCGGTGGTGCAGCGGTATAGTGTGGCCGCCAGACCATATACGTCGGTGAATGGCCCGGTCTGTTCGCCGGTAAACCGCTCAAGCGCTGCATATTCAGACCCGGGCGCCAGAGCCGTCGATTGCCCCTGCATGGCAATCCCGACATGAGCCATGCCGAAGTCGGCCAGCGCGGGATGTCCTCGCTCATTGACAAGGATGCTGGAGGGCTTGATGTCGAGGTGCAGGAAGCCCCGTGCATGCATGCGCTCCAGGACGTCCAGCAGGGAGGGCGCCAGTCGTTCCATGGATGCTGGCGACAACCTGTGATGACGGGCGAGCAGCGCAGCGACAGTCTCGCCTGGATCCGCGGCCATCACTACATAAGCGGTTCCGTTGGCCTCCACGCAGTCAAGGATGCGGATGATGCCTGGCGCGCTGCCAAGCTCCTGCAAGGCCGCAGCATCCGCCAGCAGACGATTGCGCCCCCAAATGTACCGGTCCACGAGATCGGGCGAGCGCGGCCACACTGAATCGTCCGTTTGCCTGGCCGCAACATCGGTCGGCAGATACTCCTTGATGGCAACGTCGCATTTCAGATGCAGGTCACGGCCGTGATAGGTGAGGCCAAATCTGTCCCGCCCGCGCAGCTTGCAAAGCTCGTACCTGCCGACGTGGGCCCCCGGGTCGAGCGCCTCATTCCACGCCGAGACGGAAGACAGCTTGAAGCGGTCGCGCTCACCCACGACTTCCTCCCTGCATTCACTTCAACCTACGACTACCGCAGGCGATCACAGCCTGCCCGGTCGTAGTACTCCCTATGGCGCGCCTCAACCGCCCGACCGGAGGCTCGTATATGGTCGGCGGACGCCCTCCAATGAAGCTTGGTCCCGGCTCGTTGCCCGGACATTGATTTTCGACCCGGGACACAATGATCACATGAAGCTGCGCGCCAATGACTGGGTGGAGGTCCGGAGCAAAGAGGAAATCCTCGGTACGCTCGACAAGAATGGCCGCCTGGACGGCCTTCCGTTCATGCCGCAGATGTTCCGGTACTGCGGCCAACGGTTCCGCGTCTACAAGAGCGCGTACAAGACGTGTGATACCGTCAGCGGCGACTATGCCGGGCGAAGCCTGCCGGACGGCGTCCACCTCGAGATCCGGTGCGACGGGCAAGCCTTTGGCGGGTGCCAGGCCGGGTGCCTGATCTTCTGGAAGAATGCGTGGTTGAAGCCTGTCGATGGTCCGGTGCAGACACAGAATGCGCTCCCTGTCGGCAAGAGCCCTCTCAGTAGTACGTGCCCGGAAAGCCATTGTGTGGATCACGGCGCGTGGATGGCGGCGACCACCCGGGAAAGCACAGCAGGCGAAACGCGATATTCCTGCCAGGCTACTGAACTGCTCGGCTACACAACGCCGCTCAGATGGTGGGATGCCAGGCAGTACCTGGAGGCCTATACCTCCGGCAACCAGACACTGCCCGGGATCTGCCGCGGGCTTTGGTACTTGTTTTACTACTACGGAACACTGGCATTCAGCGACAGATGGGGCCGCCCTGCCCGCTGGCTTTACAATCGATACCAGGCCATCGTCGGCGGCATCCCGTTTCCCCGATTGAAAGGCAGGATCCCGGTCGGGCAGCCGACGCCGCGACGCGACCTTGGACTCAAACCCGGCGACCTGGTGCGGGTGAAGTCATATGACGAGATCCTGACGACACTGAACACAAACCTGTCGAACCGAGGTCTTTCGTTCGACGCCGAGCTCGTCCCATTCTGCGGCAAGGTCTTTCGGGTCAGTGCCTGCGTCGAACGCTTTATTGACGAGACGACAGGACAAATGCGCCGGATGAAGACACCGGCTGTCATATTGGAGGGTGTCACCTGCAACGCCTTCTACTCGGGGCGCCGGATGTTTTGCCCCCGAAGCATCCATCTGTGGTGGCGCGAGATTTGGCTGGAACGCATTTCCGATGACGCAAGCGAGCCGGCGTCACGCTCCAGGCCGGTCGCCGCATGCATAGCCGCCGAGGCGGTGACAGCAGCAAGGGCGAGCGAGCCGCAAACTGCATGCGTTGGTGGTACCCCGGGATTGCGTCAGAAAATAACCGAAGACAGGGTGCAACCAGGTTTGCGTGCAGCGAAAGTTTGACCCGCATCCCATCACCCGCATCCCATCAGCCAGGACGCCAACGATGGACCATGTGTTGTCAGACCTGGTCGCTCGCGACTCGCTGCCGCCATCCTTGTCGGTAGTGGCCCCCGCCTGCGATGACGCGAGCACCGGCGCTGTTGCCTCGCCGTGCGCGAAGGCCATCAGGAAAGTGTCGGTTTGCGGACTGGGAAAGCTGGGCGCGTGCATCGCTGCGACGATGGCAGCCCGCGGACTTGAGGTCGTGGGAGTGGACATCGATCAGGAGAAGGTCAGAAAAATCAACGATGGGCTGCCGCCGTTGGATGAGCCTCTGCTTGCCGAGACCATCCGCGATGGACGTTCACGACTTCGCGCCACGCTCGATCCGCGCGAAACCGTTGCGACCGACGCCACCTTCTTCATTACTCCCTCTCCCAGTTCACCGGACGGGAGCTTCTCCAATGAGTTCCTGTTGCAGGCGATGCAGGCCGTGGCCAGGGCCATGAAAGCCGCCGGCAAGCGAAATCATCTGTTTGTCTGTAGCTCGACGACCACGCCCGGTGCCATGGACGCGGTTCTGATTCCCATGCTGGAACGGGAGCTCGGTGGCATCTGCGGCCAGGATTTCAGTGTCTGCTACAATCCCGAGTTCATTGCGCTGGGCGACGTAGTCAACGGCTTGCTCGAACCGGACCTCGTACTGATCGGCGAATCGGATCCCCACGGCGGAGCCGCACTTGAGCAGCTCTACAAAACATACAATCGCAATGCTCCGCTGATCGCCCGCATGTCCATCGTCAGCGCCGAGCTGGCGAAGATCTCGCTGAACAGCTACATCACAATGAAGATCAGCTTCACGAATCAGTTGCGGCTGATTGCTGCGCGCTATCCGCGGGCCGATGTCCACGCCATACTCGACGCTCTCGGTACGGACAGCCGGATCGGAAGGAAATACTTGCGTGCCGGCCTGAGTTATGGCGGCCCCTGTTTCCCGCGCGACAACCGCCTTCTGGCCTACACTGCCCGACAGGTTGGTCTGGAAGCGCCCCTGGCGGACGCTTCGGACCGAGTGAACGAGCAAACCAAGAGGAACCTTGTCGAGACAGTGCAGGAAATGGCCAGCCCTGGCGACACCGTTGCGGTGCTGGGCGTCACCTACAAACCGGGGACGTATATCACAGAGGAGGCGGCGGGACTCTTCCTGGCGCAGCAACTCCAGCGGCACGGCTATCGCGTACTCGTCCACGACTTCGCTGCCACACCCGCCAATGCGCCAGGCCTTCGCGGGTTCGAACTGATCCTCGACTGGGAGGAATTCAGGAACAATCCCCGCGTGAAACTGGCGGTTGTTTGCTGCCCGTGGCCCCAATACAGGGGCCTGGCGACCACCATGAACACCAAGGTTTTCGCGCCGTGGCAAAGGTGAGCCGAAGCCCGACCGACGGCGATCCCTCCGCCCCGGCGCCATTTGATACCTGGCGTTCAAAGGGGGGAGCGCCGGAAACCGTGAGCGTTCTCGGAACGCCGGTCGCTTGTGCCACCTACGCTTCTGCGCTTGAGCGAATCAGGACGCTCGCCCGCGAATCGCGGCCCACTGCGGTTTGCCCCTCCAACACCCACATCCTTGCCGAGGCACGGCACAACCGTGAGTTCGGTCGGGCACTGGCCCGGTTCGATCTCGTGTTGCCGGACGGAATGCCAGTCGTCTGGGCACTCAACGCCCGCGGCGCCGGCCTGAAAGACCGCGTGTACGGCCCTTACTTCATGCGGTACGTTCTGCGCCATACACCGCGTCCCTGGCGCCATTTCTTCTTCGGTGATTCCGCCGCGTGCCTCGTCGAGCTGCGGCGCGTGCTGGTGCAATTGCAGCCGGATATCGAGATTGCCGGCATGCTTTCCCCACCGTTCAGGCCGTTCACGGAGACCGACGAAGCGTTGTTTGCCGATACCATCAATCGGGCCAATCCGGACTTTGTCTGGGTAGCGCTGCCCGGCGTTCGGATGGAACAGTGGATTATCGACAATCAGCCGCGGTATCGGGGCGGTGTGTTCCTTGCCGTTGGCGATGCATTCACACTGCTCAGCGGCCGGCGATCATTCGCGCCGGCATGGATGCAACGGACGGGACTGACCTGGGCCTACCGGGTATGCAAGGAGCCGCTTCGCCTGGGCCCGCGGTACCTGCAATACAATTCCATGTTCGTGTCCTATTGGCTGCTGGACACGCTGCAGCGGGCCGGCAGGTACGCGACGCGGGTCAGACAGCGTGAAACCGTCTAGCCGGGTGTTCTCCAGCGCGGCCAACGGGCAAGCGGCCCGGACCATCCATAACCATGGGCCGCTGTGCGCGGATCGCCCTGGGTAACAAATTGTATCGCGACCCTGGCGCTATGTACCGCCACCAGTATGAAGCACACCGCCTTGCTCAGACCGCTGATCGGCTTCCCTCTTGACGCACCAAAGAACGCCTTCATCTGCCGCAGCCGACGGGAATAGTACCGGCCATCAGTGCTCAGAAAGGCTTTGAGTTCCTTGTGACCAAGCGCATACGAAACGTTCGTATGGAGCCGCTTGAAGAACAATGGCTCGCTTGCACATCGAAAGCGGCCAAGCAAGGCTAGTTCCGCCAGCATTGCGCGATCACTTCCGGCAAACTTGGGCAGCAGGGATGTTTGCTGCAATGCGCCGTGACGGATAACGCCAAACATGTGCGTGCCCCAGCGCGCACGCGTGAGGACCTGCCAGAATCGCTCGGCGGCAACGGGGGTATCGCCAATGCCGGGACCGTCGGCCCAATAACGCTTGCCGCTCCGTGGATCGACAAAGCTTCCTGTCTCCTGTTCAAGAGGGAGGATCTCTCCCTTTTCGTCTATGAAGGCTGTTCCCGTGTGCGCCAGAACGATATCGGAATTGTCGTCGAGCACCCTGACGCACGTCTCCAGGTAGAGCTCGTGGTGGACGTCATCGTGCGCCGCCCACTTGAACAGGGGTGCTGTCGCGAACGCGAACACCCGATTGAAGTTCTCGATCGCCCCCAGGTTCCGTTCATTGCGAATGTAGTGAATGCGGCTGTCACGCTGCCCGTACTCGCGGCAGATCTCCGGGGTGCGATCGCTCGAGGCGTTGTCACAGATCAGGATCTCGAAGTCTCGAAAAGTCTGCGCCAACAGGCTTTCAAGCAGTCCCGGAAGGAACTCCTGTCCGTTGAACACCGGGATCCCAATCGACAGCCTCGGCAACGGGTCGAATCCCTTGCATTGGTCGGCATCGACCATGTCCGCCACAACTGCGCCGATCAACAGGCGCTTGCGCGGTACCACACTATGACTATCCGGACAGGCGGCGCAGTCTGAAGGGCAAGCCAGACATAAGGGTCTGGACGTACTGGCGGTTCTGATAAAGACCGTTGAGAGAAATCCGCGGCAGGCTGTTGAGACGCTGTCGATCCGTGGTGTGAAGGAGCCCTGGGGTGGTCGTGACAGCAACCTCAAAGTCCGTGGCTGCGGCGGCAAACTCGCGCGAGCCTGCCGCAGCTGGGGAGCCGTATGGAAATGCGAATAGAGCCGGACGATAGCCGATGATCGAGGCAATCTCATCGGTGCCACGGCGCAGCTCTTCGTTCAGGCGTTCGGGCGTGACACGCTTCAAATTGACATGACTCCAGGAATGCGCGCCAATGGTGACCGCCGGCCTCCTGGACAGGCGCACCAACTCATCCGCGGTCATGATCTCGCGTTCAATGATCTCGCCGGGATCGACCCCATGAGCGATCGCAATGCGATCCAGTGCTCTGACCGCACTGTCCTCATCCGCCTTGTCCAGCCACGAAGCTATGCGCCGATAGGCCGCAAACTTGCGCAAGGTTGTGGAACAGTCATGAAGCACCGGGCGATCGCCCGCGTCCCACACAAGGCGATCATTGGACGCTATGAGATGCTCGAGTGTCTTCCACCATAGAGTGCGTTCCCGATTGATGAATCCGGACACAGGGAAGACGGTAAAGGGAGCATGATGCTTCTCGAAAATCGGGCAAGCGATCTCAACGTTGTCTCGATAGCCATCATCCAGCGTGAAGGCGACGAACTGGCGATCGCGGGTCGAGGCTGCCAGACGCGTCGCGACTTCAGGAAGCGGGATCACGTCATAGCCGAGCTCGCGCACGAGCTCGAGGGTGCTGTCAAGGAATTCAGGCGTCACCTCCAGGTGGGCGGCAGGAGCGAAGGCTCGGGATTGCGCCGGGCGAACATGGTGGAGGGTGAAGATCAGCCCTCGCGCATGAGTGTCCGGGTCGATGCGGCAGACAGTGGCGAGACGTCGTAGCAGTGCCAGGGCGCTGCGGATAACGGGAGGCCGACCCAGCCGCATGGCGTGGTGCCAGAAGTCAGTGGCATTGGCGCCGGCATGCCTCCACGCGCCCGGTGGCGCGGAAAGTCGATCAGTACTCTGCTCTCCGCTGCCCTCGACTACCGACGGAGAGGAGGCGTGGTTACGCCGACCCCGTGCAATCGTCATCTCCATCCCACGTCATCACCAATTGCCCGTCACCCCTACAGGTTCGAGATCCCGCAGATCAGAACAGGACGAGGCGGCCGCGCTGTTCCAGGCCCTTGCGCCGGAACCCTTCCCAACCCGTGAGGTCTCGCCCCCATATGAAGCGGGCGGGTTGGCTCGCGCGCCCGGCACGGTATGTATTGCTATCGAACAGATTGTTGCCATTCGCGATGATGGCAAAATTCTCATCGTCGGGCCGGGTGTCCGAGACGCCACCGGCGCAAACCGCTCCCTCGAACGTCATGTCGTTGGCGTGTATCGTGTTGTTGCGCGTTTTGTACTTTCGGCCGTTATCGTTGCGCCCCTGGTCGATCAGCATGATGCCGCATCTTCCGGCGGCGATTACAAGTGTATTGCCCGACACTTCAACGTCCTGGGATGCCGCAAGAACGATCTCGGCGCTCCAGAACCAGCCTCTGGTTCCGCGATCGTTGTGCCGGAGGACATTATTGCGGATGACTGCCTTGAATGAAATTTCGTGGAAGATGCCGTTCCACAGATTGTTCTCAACGAGATTTCCTTCATAGACGACATTACGACAGTCGCCGTCGCACCAGAGTCCGGGACCATTGTTGCCATGGACATGGTTGCCGCGAAACGTGACGCCGTCACTTTCAGCGATCTTGATTCCGCCGGCCTCCCAGCCCGGATCGAAACCATGCATATTGTTCGACCAGATGCGGTTTCCCTCGATGCGGATATCATTGCCGCTGCCTTCGATGCCGATCTGGCCATTGTGGTGAATGTCGCAGTTGCGCACGTGACTGCCGGTCCCGACGCTGATACCGGCCCCGCTGTTCAGGCGCGCCTCGCAATTCTCCATGGTCCACCTGGCGCCTTCGCGGGCGTGGATCGCGCCGGCTTGCGCTGAACTTGCAAATTTCTCGACCGTGACGTTGCTGATCGACACGTCGGCTGCTTTGCTTTCGAACGCAAATGATGCCTGCGTCAGCTCGACCTTTCGGTTTGTCGGATCATCGAGGATATAAATCTTGCCAGCGCCGTAATCGATGTAGAATGTGCCGCTCGTCAGTGCGCCCTTGCTGGGCACTCTGCTCAATGGCCTGTCGTCGATGAACAGCGCGTCGGGCTGATTGCAGAGCGGCGCGCCTGGAAGGCATACGCCGTGTGCGGGACGACGCGGAAGGTGGCTGCTCACCGCCCAATAACCCTCCTCTCGCGTGAAACCCGTCAGCAGGCGGCTACCGTTCAAGATGGTTCGGCCCTCCCCATAGAAGCGCTGCCCTGGCCGCGGCCGGACCGCCTGCGATCTGTGAACTCCATTCCTGAGACAGAACGCGGCACCGTCGCCGGCGCGATCAACCGCCACCTGGATCAAGGTACCTGGCTCAATCGCGATCGCATTGCGTGGACAGGGCGAACCATTGACGCCGGCACTTGCGGCCTCAGCAACGATCAGGCTGCCAAGGGCCGCCGCCACGGCAATCGACATTCCTCGCACCGATGTGCCTGCATTCCACGTCGTCATCGGGGTGAGATTCCCAGTCCACTAGCAGCCTGAGCGCGGTAGACCATCGCTGAACCAATGCCGAAGCCAAACAGGCACCAGAACCAGATGCCCTGCATGGGTCCCTCGAGCGTTACGTCAACGAACGCGTTGATGAGGATCGATGTCGCGTAGCAGCCAATAAACAAGAAGAGGTCGGCCCATTCCTGGTGTCCGCGGGCGCGGGCGACCAGCATCGCGCGCAGCATCATGCTGCCCCACGATATGAGCAGGAGCGACCACAATACGAGGCCGGGCACTCCGGCGCGCGCGAGCAGCGTCATGCTCACGTTGTGCGGGCTTCGTGTCGGGGGGCCCATTGGCGGGCCGGCGTGTCCGTCGGCGTCGGCGAGATTCAGGCCGAATCCCCTGCCGGTCCAGAAGTTCGGCCCGTAGATGGTATCGTCGATAATGATGTCCCACCATTCGAGCCGCCACCGCTTGGTTCCTTCGACATTCTGCTCGCCGGAGTCCCCCAGAATGCTCTCGGCGTTTTTGAGTATCTGGTGCGCGCTGACGACCCGCGGGGCCGATCGCTCGGCCACATTGTCGTGGGTGAAACTGCCCTCGACCGCAAGGAGAACGGCAAAGACGCTCACGATCCCCAATATTGCCGCCAGCAGCAGGCGCCATCGTCCCAGCAGGAGCATCGAGAACACAACCGGACCAAGGACGGCAAGGGTAGCGCCGCGATTGGTCGCGGCGACCAGGGTAAGCGTGGCGAACCAGACGAGAAGCCAGAGGGAAGAAACTCTCCGATAGCCGATCAAAACGAAAACCATCGTTCCGGCCAGATGCGTGCCAACCGCACTCGTCGTAATGTCCACAATCGCCGCCGGTCCGACTAACCTCGGGATGTATTCCACCCAGAACAGGGTGAGACAGAACCCCACGAATATCGCGGGAAAGCTCACCACCAACATGTTGTAGTAGCGAAGTACCGTATCGATCCTTCGGGCGTCCTCGAGCAACAAACCAATGACGATGAAGGCGAAGACGCCATACGTGACGACGGTGCTATCGCGCAAGGCGTCGAGCCCGTACACGCCCAGGAACGGAATTGTTCGCGCCAGGACCCACACCATCAGCGCAACAAGTACGATACCAGTCAGAGTCGCAAGCGACGCGATCAATGCGCCGCTTCTGAGAAAGACGATGATCCCGATGAGGAGTGCAATCTCGCCCACATAGAGCGGTGGCAAGCCGAGATAAGCGAAGCCTCTTCCCATCAGCGCATAGCCCAGCAGGACGATCGCGAGGAACGCGAGATATCGATCGCCCTCCGAAAGCGCACCCCGAGATTGGATTTTGAAAGTGTCAGTCATTCTCGAGTCGGCCGTTCATTGCAATCGCCTGTTCCGCGGGACCACCGACAACCTCCTCAATCCCAGCCGGGGTGGCGGCCGCGCCAGACAGCGCCGGCTCGCGCGACTTTTCGTTATTGATCAGCCACGCGATCGCGAGCACGGCGCCGGTCGCGCGCACCAGGTTGGCAACCAAAAGGCCGACGCATGCGCCGATTACGCCGAGACGGCCGATCAGCGCGAAAGCCATCACCGCCGCCGCGGCGACCGCCACGAGATTGACCAGAGAGGCGAGCCTCCCTGCTTCAACGCCAAGCAGCATCTTGTTGGCGGCGTCCGCGATGTAGTCGAGCACACCGGCGACGGCGAGAATCTGCAAACCCATCGCGACGGCAACGTAAGGCGACGATGGCCCATAGACCGTCCGCAGAAGCAGCTCCGGTATCAGAACGGCTGCGGCGCAGATAGCCAGCACCGGCGCCAGGCCGAAGAGGACATACCCATAGGCTGCGCGCGCCGCGCCAATGACGCCCGCGGTGCGGTGTGCCTGCGCTGCGACCTGCGGGATAGCATTGCCGATGCCCAGAATGATCGGGGTCATTGTGCCGGCGATGTTCGCTCCGGCCTGGAGCGATGCGGTCGCGGCGGTCCCTGCAACACCCGCGAGCACCCATGGAAAGAGCTGACCGCGGAAGATCACGAGCTGATAGTTGACGAGCGACCACTTCCCGACTGAAAGGAATTCGCGCGCCAAGATCCGCGCTTCGGAAAAATCCGGCCAGGCAAATCGCAGTTTCGAGGCATGGACCAGGGCGCCGATCGCGAAGGTCGCTGACATCATATAAAGCGCGGAAGGAAGCGTGATGCCGCCGAGCCAGGACAGGAGTACGATCAGAACGGCCTGTCCGACATAAGCGGTACCATCTCCGGCCACCGCCGCACGATAGCGGAAATCGGCGAGCAGGCATCGCCGCGAAGTCTCCTGCGCCTGCCAGCACAAGAAGCAGAGGCACGCCGGCAGCCGGATATTGTCGACCCCCAGCAGCGTGGTTCCAAGCGCCACGGCCACGACCAGAACGAGACTCAGGATCGCGGTAAGGAGGATCGTGTTCCCGAGCAGCCCCGCGCGCTCCTCATCGTCCGCGACGCACAGGCGTACCGACAGCGGATAGGAGATGAGGGAATAGTCGAACACCCGTCCGACAAAGACGACGCCGAGGAAAAGCACGAACTTCCCGTAGTCCGCCTCGCTGAGGGTGCGCGCGAGCAGCACGGTAAGCAGGAAATTGCCGAAGCTCACCACGCCCTGGTCGACGAGCGTCCATGATGCTCTCTCGATAAGAAGTTTGGGGCCCATGGAAATGCCCTCGATAGTCCTTGCCCGCCGGGAAGACGATCACGAAGAAATCTGGTTTACGCCACGTCGTGCCAGCACCTCGCGGTAAAGTTTTTCCATCAGCAACGCCCGGTCTCTCCATTGTTGCGTCGTCGCAAAACTGTAGCTGGCCTGAGACATTCGCCGAAGCCGCGCTCGATCGGAGGCAAGCGAGTCGATGTGGCGGGCCATCTCCTGGACTACCCCTTGCGGCGTTGTCGCTGGCACCTTGATGGCCACGGTCTCCGGCAGGTAGCTCCCTGCGCCCTGGTGGTTTAGACACATCACCGGGCATCCCTTCGCCAACGCCTCGAAATTCACCGTCCCGAACGTGTCTCTGAGGCTGGTGAACATGAACAGATCTGCCTCGGCGAAACGCTGCTGCATTTCTTGCCACGGCAACTGTCCCAGAAACACCACCCGGTCGTTGAGCCCGAGCCGCCGCGCGTACCGCTGCACCCACTGATGGCGACCCCATCCGGCTACCAGAAAACGGACATCTCGCGTTCGGACGGCCTTCGCGACTCTCAGAAAAATCGCCAGTCCCTTGAAGCGTACAAGGCGTCCGGCCCACAGGACGATCAGCGTCGGGCTGGCTGCCCTCTCGCGGCTCGGTGGCTGGAGGAGCTCTGCGGGGATGCCTATGTCCGGCAGCAACTCTACATGCCTCGCACCAGCCTGGCGCAGCACGCTGGCGCTCTCGCCGTTTGCCGCAAGCAGCAGATCGGTCTGTGCGACGGTGCGGCGCAAGCTCGGGGTCCACGGCATGATGCCGACGCGCAGGTTGCGAAGCAGCTCCGGTACTGCGGCGCGACCAATGGAAGTCAGAAAGCGCCAGGGCAGAATGTGCCCGCCACCGATCGGTCCCCAGACGAAGGGTTTGCCCGTACGCCAGAGCAATGGTGGCACGCTGATCGAATTCCAGCTGACATGATGGACGATGTCGATCCACTCCACGGCCATGAGCTGCTGCGCCGCTGCGACAGCCGCATGCCGCCAAAACAGGTAGTGAAGGCGGAGGCCTCGCGCCTTCGTGGGGGTGGGGTTTTTCCAGGGATCCCACCAACCCAGCGGCCCCACCCAAATAAAGTGCAGGTTGGGCCGGGGATGGTGGTGCAAATACTGCTCCACCAAAGGGCGGGCAAAACCATGCGCGATGACCCAGACGCGGTTTCGTTCGGATAGGTGCCAGGCCCAGTTCCATGTAACGCCAGCTTCCGAACCCATATTGGGAAAGCAGCCATGCCCAACTATGAGAATGTGCAGGGCTTTCATTTGCGTTTGTTCCCGGGGCGTCGGGTTACCAGCGGTACTTTTGACCACCATTGAGCCAAACGCCCAGGTGGTGGCAGGGCATTTCCGGCACCGTTCTTGCGGCTCGAGTGCCTGCCCTCTCGATGAGAGGAACATGCCGAAGTGGGCGGGCCCCCAGCGGACGGACCAGGGGGGGCCTCGTCGGTTCTGAGAAATGCGCCAAGAGGCAGAAACCCGGCCAGGAGCTGACGTGGCTCAAGGCCTCGCCAGTCGCACCAGAGGGCGAGGCCAATACCCGCCATCAATCCCAGAACGACGGAGAGGGCCAGGATGACTCTTCCCCGCGGACTGGTCGGTGTCCGGTTTGGTACCGCCAGCTTGATACTCTCGCCGCTGACGAACGTCTCCGGGCGCCCGTCCTGCGCGCTGATGGCTTCCTTGAGGGCAGCGCGCGCTTCGACCAATTCATCCGCAGCTTTCAGGACCTTGGGGTGCTTCTCGCCGTAAGCCGCGAGTTGCCGCCCAAGCTCCCCCTCCGCTGCCGCGACCGCATCCTGCCTGCGCTGTATCGTCTTGTCCCGCAGGTATTCGATCGCAATGGTATTGACGATGCGCGCAGCCTCGTCCGCCGATCGCGTCGTGAAAGAGATGAAGATGAGGTATGAACGGGTGTCCTTCGCGACCTCCACCTTGTTGCGCAACATCGCGACCTGCCGGTCGAATGGCGAATGGTTGCGGGTTTCGGGAAGGAACATGCCGCGGAGCCAATCCATGCTCTCCGTCCATCGCCCTGACCGGCCACTCTCAAACCCGGGATCCAGCTCGAGACGTCTTACAACTGCCTGCAGAATGGCGTCGGAGACGATCAGCCGCGCCTCGCTATTGACGATCGACGCCGCGTCAACGCTCGCAAGGGGAGAGAGCTTTTCGCGCTCGCCGGAGAACAGGTTGGGATAAACGAAAGCAGTGGCCGTGTACTGGCGTGGCATCAGGGGTATGACGACGCACGCCAGCGTCAGCGCAGATGCGACGACCAATGCGACGAGCCGCCAGCGCCGCTTCATCGCCAACAAGGTGCGCGCCACTACATCTTCGTAGTGCGCTCGAACATCCGGATCCTTCCCCTGAAAGTCGGGTCGCTTCTCATGATCGTATTTCAGCACGGTCATGATTTATTATGGCCCAATCACCTCCCGCAGCAGGCGAGCGCCTTGGACGTCGTTTCCGCTCAAAGGAGGTAGCCCTGATGAGGCAGCCAACCACTCCGCTCGCTCGTTGCGCCGCCGCACGGACCTCACGGAAAGTACCCTTGGCGGTTCGTTAAATTTCGCGCGGCGCGGCCCGCTTTCTTCCACCCGCCACGGCCCGGCACAGGGCGCAAGCAGAGGCTACGGACATGAAAACCGTTCTGTTCTGTGGCGGTCTGGGAACGCGAATCCGGGACGTGTCCGAGACCATACCGAAGCCGATGATCCCGATCGGCGACAAGCCGATCCTCTGGCATTTGATGCACTACTACAGCCAGTTTGGCCACAAGGACTTCATCCTGTGCCTTGGCTACAAGGCAAATATCGTCAAGGAGTTCTTCCTCAACTACAAGCCGCAGATCTACAGCGACTGCGTCGTCTCCGGCTTCGGCGACAACGTCGAGATCCTTGGCGATCCGCAGCAGGACTGGCGCATAACGATGATCGACACTGGCATCTGGCGCAATATCGGCCAGCGGCTGTGGGCTGTCCGCGAGCACGTCGCGGGCGAAGAGATGTTCCTTGCCAACTACAGCGACGGCCTGTCGGATGCCGACCTAAACGAGATGACGGCGGCCTTCCGCACCAGCGGCAAGATCGCCTGCTTCCTGGCAGTCCGCCCATCATTCAGCCTGCATCTCGTCGATATGCGGCCGAGCGGAAAGGTCCAGAGAATTCGCTCCAGCAGGGATGCCAATCTCTGGGTCAATGGCGGGTTCTTCATCTTTCGGGCCGAGATCTTCGACTACATGCGCGAAGGCGACGAGCTGGTCGAGGCGCCCTTCCGGCGACTGATCGAAGCCGACCAGCTTATGGCGTTCAGGCATGAAGGCTTCTGGCGCCCGATGGATACGCTCAAGGACAAGCAGATCCTGGAAGATCTCGTGGACCAGGGCACGATGCCGTGGCGGCTCGACCGCAATGCCCGGCCGCCGTTGACTCCGGCCGAGAGGAAGACCGGATGAAGCACCTCGGGCTCGCGGGTCCGGGAGAGCGCCTTTCCGTGCTGTGCATCGGTGCTCACGCGGACGATATCGAGATCGGCGCAGGCGCCACGATCCTGGGCTGGATCGAGCGCGGTGTCCGCCTCGATGCGTACTGGGCGGTCCTCAGTGCCATCGGACCGCGCGCCGACGAGGCACGCGCGTCGGCCAGGCAGTTCCTGGCCAACGCAGCCAGGGCTATCGTCGATCTGGCGGCCTTCAAGGACGGCTTCTTTCCTTACCAGGGCGACGAGATCAAGAACTGGTTCGAGGCCCTGCGCGGACGCACATCTCCCGATGTCGTACTCTGCCACTGGCGTCATGATGCCCATCAGGATCATCGCGAAGTATCCAGGCTGACCTGGAACACCTTTCGCGATCACGCGATCCTGGAATACGAAATTCCGAAATGGGACGGCGACACCGGCCAGCCGAACGTCTACCTGCCCGCCACCAAGGCGCTGATGGAGCGCAAGACAAGACTCCTCCAGGACCATTTCGGCTCACAGCGCTCCAAGGACTGGTTCGACTGTGAAATGTTCATGGGCCTCGCGCGCCTGCGCGGCATGGAATGCCGTGCCCCTGAAGGTTTCGCCGAGGCCTTTCATGCACGAAAGCTTGCCGTGCAATGAAGCTGCGGCCGCGGTACGGGCACCACGATGCACATGGGGGCAAGGACAAATGCGTGTAATGGTGACTGGACATCTGGGCTATATCGGAACCGTGATGGTTCCGATGCTGCTGAAGGCCGGCCATGATGTGATCGGTCTCGACAGCGATCTCTATGAGCGCTGCACCTTCTCTGGTGGCGGCCGCATCGTGCAGGTGCCGTACATCCGCAAGGATGTTCGCGATGTCGAGCCTCCGGACCTCGACGGATTTGATGCCGTCATCCACCTGGCCGCGCTGTCAAACGATCCTCTTGGGAGCTTCCGGCCGGAGCTCACCTACGAAATCAATCATCGCGCCAGCGTGCGCCTGGCCGTCCTCGCCAGGCAGGCGGGGGTCCGGCGTTTCCTGCTGGCCTCGTCGTGCAGCAACTACGGGCAGGCCGGCGAGGAGATTCTCGATGAGACCGGTGCACTCAACCCGGTGACCGCCTACGGCGAGTCCAAGGTGCGCTCCGAGCGCGACATCTCCCCCCTGGCCGGAGACGGCTTCTGCCCGACCTTCTTGCGGCCGGCGACAGCCTATGGCGTTTCGCCGCGAATCCGGTTCGATATCGTCCTCAACAATCTCGTAGCCTGGGCGGTCACCACAGGTCGGATCTATCTCAAGTCCGATGGCTCTCCGTGGCGGCCCATCGTCCACGTCGAGGACATCTCGCGCGCGTTTATCGCCGCCCTCGAGGCGCCGGAAGAGGTGGTGTGCAATCAGGCGTTCAATGTCGGCCAGAGCGGACACAATTATCGTATTCGTGACCTGGCGGGCATCGTCGCCGACGTAGTCCCGGGCTGCCGGATCGAGTTCGCGCCAGACGCCAGCCCGGATACGCGTTCATATCGCGTCAACTTCGAAAAGATCGCGCGCGTCCTGCCCGCCTTCAGGCCGCAGTTCGATGCATGGCGCGGCGCCGAACAGCTTTATGCCGCCTATCGGATGGTGAAGCTCAACTTGGAGGAGTTCGAAGGACCGCGTTACCAGCGCATCAGCCACATACAAAGGCTGATCGCCGATGGCGTCCTGACGGAAGACCTCAGACAACGTCGTAACGCCGGGCAAAGGCTGGAGTCCGGCATCGCGATGGCAAGCGACTGACAGGAACCGGAACATGATCTTCACCGAAACCAGGCTCAAGGGCGCCTTCATCATCGACCTCGAACGCAGGAACGACGAGCGCGGCTTTTTCGCCCGTGCGTTCTGCCAGAACGAATTCCGGGAGCACGGGCTGAAGCCTGTAATCGCCCAGGCCAATATCGCCAAGAACCAGAAGGTCGGCACGTTGCGCGGGATGCACTTTCAGTACCCGCCGGTGGCCGAAACAAAGCTGGTCAGATGCACGCGGGGCGCCATTCTTGACATCATTGTTGACCTGCGGCCCGAAAGCCCGACCTACCTCGAGCACATCGCCGTAGAGCTCAACGAGGACAACATGACGGCCCTTTACGTGCCGGAACGCTTCGCGCACGGCTATCAGGCCCTACGCGACAACACGGATACCAACTATCAGTTCGGAGAGTTCTACACGCCGGAAGCCGAGGGCGGTCTCCGGTACGACGAACCGCAACTCGGTCTGAAATGGCCATTGCCAGTGTCGGTCGTCTCGCCGAAGGACCAGGGTTTTCGCCCCTATCGCGAGATCGAAAGCGAGCTGAAACGCAGGATGTCCCTGCCACGTGCCGCCGCGTGACGAACGCGGTCGTCAACGAGCGCCTCTGTTTCAGGGCATCCGGAGCACAGGGAGCAACGTCATGTGGATCGTCGATACGGCGCTGAATGCCCGCGAGGAGCAGAATCGGCCGGTCCGGATCGGAATCGTCGGTGCCGGTTTCATGTGCCAGGGCCTGACCAACCAGATTCGCCACAGCGTGCCTGGCATGCGCGTTGTGGCAATATCCAATCGCCGGGCAGACAGGGCGGTCCGCGTATTCAGATACGCCGGCTATGAGGATATCGCCGTTGCCAGCTCGCAGACGCAATTCGACGAAGCGGCAGTTCGCCTTCGCGCGGTCGCGACCGAGGACGCCATGCTGCTCGCACGTTCGGAGCATATCGATGTTCTCGTCGACGTCACCGGCTCGGTCGAGTTCGGTGCCCATGTCGCCCTTGAGGCTTTCCGTCACGGCAAGGATGTCGTGCTGATGAATGCCGAACTCGACGGCACGATCGGCCCCGTCCTGCAGACCTATGCCGACCAGTATGGCGTGATCCTGACAGGCTGCGAGGGCGACGAGCCCGGCGTGCAGATGAACCTCTACCGCTGGGTCAAGGGACTCGGCCTTACACCGCGCCTGCTTGGCAACGTGAAAGGTCTTCAGGATCGCTATCGCAATCCGACGACACAGAAGGGCTTCGCCGAACGCTGGGGCCAGAATCCCACGATGGTGACCAGCTTCGCGGACGGTTCCAAGATCAGCTTCGAACAGTCTGTGGTCGCCAATGCCACGGGCTTCAAGGTCCGCTCCAGGGGCATGTCGCGGGGCATTGAGTACCGCGGCGATGTTCTGAAGATCGGCGAACTCTACGACATCGAAGAGCTGCGCAGGCTCGGGGGCGCGGTTGACTATGTCGTCGGCACGCCACTGACCAAGGTCTATTGCCTGGCCGAGCACCCGGATCCCAGGCAGCAGCACTATCTCGATCTATACAAGATGGGGACAGGCCCGCTCTATTCCTTCTTCACGCCTTACCACCTGGTGCATTTCGAAGTGCCGAATGCGATTGCCCGCGCAGTCCTGTTCCGGGATCCGGTTGTCAAGCCACTTGCCGGCCCCGTAGTGGAGGTTTGCGCAGTCGCCAAGCGCGACCTCAAGGCTGGCGAGATTCTCGACGACTATGGCATGTACATGACCTACGGCGAGGCCGTTAACACGGACGAGATGAGCGCCGGCCGCTATCTGCCGGAGGGCCTTGTCGAAGGGTGCCGATTGACGCGCGACATGCCCAGGGACGCCGTCATCACCTATAGCGACGTCGTGTTGCCGACCAGCCGGCTGGCCGACCGACTGCGTGCGGAACAGTACCGCCGGTTCCGCGGTGAAACCTGGCTTGACGAGCTGTTGGCCGATGTTGATCCGCCGGACCGGGCCCGACACCGGGCCGTTGCTGCTGGCGTCCGTAATCGCGGCGATCGGCCCGTGAGTCATTTCGCGCCCTGACCACCGATCACTGCAGGCAATGTCGCAATTAGGATGTAGAGGTCGAGCCACAGCGACCGGTTGCGAATGTAGAAGCAATCCTGTGCGCGCTGCACGCCGAGGTCGCCGTCGCTGCGCGATGAGATCTGCCAAAGACCCGTGAGACCAGGCGGTACGGTCGACCGCATCGCCTGGAATTCGGGATCGAAGGCTTCCAGATGATAGGCGGGAAATGGCCGCGGCCCCACAAGGCTCATATCTCCCCGGATCACGTTCCAGAGCTGCGGCAGTTCATCCAGACTGGTGCGCCGCAGAAAGTGACCGATATGCGGAAGGATCCGGGGATCCCGCGGCAGCTTGAAGTATCGCTGCCACTGTTCCCGCATCATCGGGTCTGTCGCCAGCATCTGCTCAAGCCGCTGTTCGGCATCCCGGTACATCGTGCGCAGCTTCAACACCTGGATTGGCTTGCCGTCGCGGCCTACCCGTCGCTGGCCATAGAAGGCCGGACCCGGGTCCAGGATTCTCACCGTCAGGGCGAGCAAGGCGACGATCGGTCCCGCAAGGGCTGCCAGCGGCAACGCCAGCGCGAGATCGATGGCGCGCTTAAGCCGCCAGCCCTGATGGCGCGGCCGTCCACTTAGCTCCAGGCCGACAAATCGATCGAAATGCCGGACGTGAACGCCGAAGGAACCCAGTTCGCCGAGTTGACTGATCACGAGAATCTGCCGGGCGCCCCACCGATACAGTTCATTGGAATCCCGCGGCAGCGCCTGGACATCCGGCACAATCATGATCTCGGCACCAGCATGCACACGCCACTCGTCGATCGTGCCGAGCAGAGGCAGCGCAGAAACACGATCATCCCCGCCTGCCCCGTCGGGCGTACCCTTGGCATTGTCACTGTCCGGTAGGTCATGGCTGATGAAGCCGACAGGCATCAGCCCCCAGGCGGGCTGGCTCATCAGCAAACGCGCGATCGTCCGGCTACTGGCCCCCGTGCCAAGGATGGCGGCCGGCGCGCCCCACCCGCCTGACCGCCTGAGTCGTACGTGGACCAGGTGCTCGATCCAGGAGCTGAGAACCAGCGTGACAGCGCCGATAAACGGCACGATCACCACATCGACCAATGATCCATGGCGGGCCCCCATCAGCATTCCCACGAACACGAACAGCAGCATCGCCGTTGCCCGCAGGCGAAAGCGCTCAATCAGATCCGTGGTTTTCGACTGATAGAGACCCAGCAGAGAACACATCCCGGTCAGCATCACCAGGGTCGCCGGCATCTCCATCCACAGTCGATCAACGAGGCTGAGTCCACCGGAGCGCGCGGCATCCACCACCGCAGTAACCACGACAATGGCCACGGTGCAGGCAACGAGGTCGCATGCCAGGGGCTCTGTGGCGAAGTGGTGCCATCGCGAGACGCGTTGTGGTGTTCGCCTGTTGCCGGCCTTTCGAAGCCGCAAGGGCCCGCTATCGGACGGTGAAAATGTGCGAACCGCGGGCACTTCGACATTTGTCATAGGCCGACAACCGCCCATTCACGCGAGCCTGGAGCCGAAATCCGGCCATAGTGGCCGTACCGCTCCTGCGAACCACGTTAGGCGGGATCGCCACAGCCTCAAGCGCCAAGACGGACTACTCCGATCGTCAGGGTTTCCAGTATACCCGCCCAATGCAACTGCGGGTCGCCGTCATGACAGGCAGCCGGAGATGACTGCCTGAGCTGCTTCGGATCAGTCGGCCATCTCGGGCGGTAGAAGCGAGCCCACCTGTATTACATCCCCCGGCTGCACGATGAAGTCGATGGCGGCATCATACTTCACGGTCAAAATACTCCTGTCGCGGATTACGACTATGGTTGGCGGCTGCGCCTGTTCGCCCGTCAACCATCCCGTCTGCCGCGCCCGAATCGCGCGCAAGCGCTGCGCCGCCGGAAGCGAAACGGTCAATTCCAGCAGTGACCGGTCGGTTTCGCGCAGCTCCGTCGCCACACGCCGCTGGTAGTTGTTGCGTACCTCGGTGATCCGGAATTGCAGGTCGCCGATGGCAATTTCCGCCCTGAGTGCCTCGGATTTCAGACGCTCGACGTTCCCTTCTATACGGGCTTCCTCGCGCCTTATCTCAATATAGGTCTGCTTGCGTGCAAGGCCCGATCTGCTCAGCCGCTCGTAGTCATCAACAAGCTGCTGGTTGAGGTCGCGCTGTTGTAACTCGAGCTTGCTTTGCTGCTGGAGCGACGCGATCTCGGCTCGAAGGCGTGGAATCTGCTTTTCGAGCGCCTCCACCTCCCTTTGCTCGGCCTGTCGCTCCGCGTCGAATGCGCGCTGCTCCCCGTCACGTATCTGGGCGATGCGGGCCGCATCGACATGGAATCCGGACATGTCCGGGAAACTGATCCGCTCGTCGCCATTCTGCAGCGCGATCAGCCGGGCCCGCCTGGCAGTGAGCGCCACGCGGCTGATCTCCAGTAAACGAACGCGCTCGTCGGCCTGCACCAGATCTCCTCCCATGCGGCTCTGGTCCGAGATGCCGATACCGCCCGCGCGAGCTATGGCTGCGAGCGCCGACTGTCCCTGCTGGTAAGAATAGAGCCCTGGCGTCCGGACCATGCCCAACACATGGATCGGGCGAAACTCGGCAATCCTTGCGCTGACCACGGCGCGCCGTACGTACCCCTGCTCCAGCGACTGAACGATGCTCTTCTCCAACTCGCCCAGCGTGAGATCGACTGCCCGGATATCACCAATGATAGGCAGCCGAAGATTGCCGATCTGATCGACAGTCACCTCGCCGGAAAGATCGGGCTGGCCAAAGACGACGACGCCGACCTTGTCGCCGGCTCCAATCCTGTATGATTGCGCAACTGATGGCTGAGCGGTGGCAGAGGCAATCATCCATGCGTGAAGGACAACAACTATCAGTGCTGCCCAGCCGCCTGCCGAAGGGCACCATCGGACCTGCCGGCATTCCTGATTTCCAAGCTTCGAAGACATCGCCTTGCGAATGGCCTGAGTAAGTCGTGACGCTGCATTGTAGGCAAAGTTCACGGGACACGGCGCCGGCGCGGACGATGCATTCAGAGATACTTGCCGCCGAGGAAGGGGTACCTCCTGCGATGCGCCGAACGGCAGCACGAAGAGTAATGACCACCCGCGCCGGCGCGGCCGACCGCCGCGGATCAATGATCGGCTCTCGCTGTGCGCGCATACACCTTTGGTGTTAGTGGCGAGACTGCGCTTGCGGAAATACTTTCACCGGGAGTACCATTAATGTCGGTATTGGGGGACCCTGAAACGCTGCCACCGGGGGGGCACGTCATGGCGCTCCGATTATCCACCGCTCTTATTGGGCCGAACACGTTGTTTCGTGAGGGCCTGAGGCGTGTGCTTCATCCAACGCCTTACCAGATCAAGAAGGTCGCGGAGACGATTGACTCGGTGCAGCAATCCATCCCGTTTGACCTGACGATCTTTCTTGCAGGCGCTGATGAGACCGCCCTGCTGGATCAAATGCCACGGGCAAAGGAAAAGCATCCGGGCACCCGCGTTGTCGTGATGGACGGTCTCGACAGCACCGAAACCGCCTGGCGTCTTTTGGCGGCGGGGGCGGATGGTTACCTGCTAAAAACGATCTCGTTCGAGGCATTACTGGCATCGCTCGATGCGGTCATGCTGGGCGCTACCGTGGTGTCGCAAATGCCGAAAGGCATTTTCCCGGTTGAAAGCAATCACTCCCGAGGACTCGATGAAGCTGTTTCAGCACAAACCAATACAAATGCCGATCCGGAATACAAGAAGCTTTCCGAGCGGGAAACGGCCATTTTGCTGTGTCTTATGAAAGGGGCATCCAACAAAGTGATTGCGCGCCAGTTCGATATTGCCGAAGCCACGGTCAAAGTTCATCTAAAGGCAATACTTCGCAAGATACACGTAAGCAATCGCACGCAGGCAGCGGTGTGGGCACACAGCAATCATCTTGCCTTCCCGTCGCGCCTGGCCATGACCGGCCCGGCCGAGCCAGCCGCCAACTGAGGCACGCCGACACTGGAACCCTGGGTCGGCTTGCCATTGACGGCCTCATTCTTCGATGTCCACGAACCTGATGACAATACCGCCGCTGAAATGGTCGACAACGCTGGCGGTCGTCCGGCCAATCCGGATCAATGACCCGACCGATGGCTTGCAGCACGTAACAAGCCTCCCGCCGTCCGACGAAAGATTGAACGCCTTGGCGACAAATTCCTGCCCATTGATCTCAACTGGAATCCTGGCTGCCGGCGCAATGACGGGTTTCACCTTGCCCTCATTGGGAACGGAGAGACGTGCTGTTGCTGACGTGTCCGCGTCAGACACCACGATGCACAAAAAGTGAGTTGCTGGTCAGTCAGTGCCTTGGCTACCGGCAAAGTACTATCGAACCCCGGCAGGAACAAGCGAGCCTCCTGTGCAGAAGGCGGGCTGGCCAGCAAGGGAACGGGCACCTCGCCGTTGCTCAGAGTCACGCTCCTTTCCCTGAAGAAGTAGTCTTGTTGCCCATTTGACGGGGTGACTTCGTTGCAAAATAGCATGCCGACATGGCAGCGACGATGCGGCAACCCCTGGTGCGATACTTCCTGCCTGCCACGCGGCTGATGCGGGATATCGAACGCTATCGGCGGCGTCCGATGCCAATGCTTTGTCTGATGTATGTCGGCGGCGACCCGGTACCGGGCGAATCGCTTGAGCAGGCGGAACTCCGGGCCGAAGAAGCGCGTCTCAGCGCATGCGTACGCGCGCTGACCGGCAAAAGAAGGATCGCGGCAGCGCGCGCGCTTGACCTGGCGGTGCACGAGCGGACCGTGCTATCCGACTGGCAGGCGCGTGGTCTGGAGCTGCTGGTCGCAGGTGCCATAGGCCGGCGTGCTTCCTGATTCTCAACGGGCTCGATTCCGGGCTACCCCATCTATCCAATAACGTCCGTGCAGGAGAAGCGAGTATAGCCCGCGGATGCAGGAGCCCGGAGATCCCGAATGCCGAAGAGAATGGCTCTCGTCACAGGCGCTGGCGGCTTCATCGGTCATCACCTGGTCAAGTACCTTGTCGCCGAGGGCTACTATGTCCGTGGTGTCGACCTCAAGTTTCCCGAATACGAGCCGTCGGCAGCCGATGAATTTCTGACGCTCGACCTTCGCTCCTACGAGAGCTGCCTGAAAGCGGTGCACGGAGCGAACGAGATCTACCATCTCGCAGCCGACATGGGCGGCATCGGTTACATCACGTCGTCCCACGCCGCGATCACGATGAACAATGTGCTGATCAACGCGCACACGCTCCGAGCCGCGCATGAATGTGGCGCTGACCGCTTCCTCTTTTCATCGTCGGCTTGCGTCTACCCACAGTACTTGCAGAAAGAGCCGGACGTTGTACCGCTGCGTGAAGACGATGCATTTCCTGCCGATCCGGAAGAAGGATACGGCCTGGAGAAGCTCTTTATGGAGAAGCTCTGCCAGTACTATTCGGAAGACCATGGTTTCGCGACAAGGGTGGTCCGCTTCCACAACGTTTATGGACCGCTCGGCACTTATGACGGTGGTCGTGAAAAGGCGCCGGCGGCGATTTGCCGGAAGGTCGCCGCATGTTCCGACGGCGGCGAAATCGAGATATGGGGAGACGGCAAGCAGACCCGTTCGTTCATGTACATTGATGACTGTGTAGAGGGCATTGTCCGGATCATGCGGTCAGGCTATGGCGCGCCGCTGAACCTGGGGACCGACGAGCTGGTAAGCGTTGATGACCTCGTTGATATCGTGGCCAGGGCAGCCGGGAAGTCCGTCGTCAAGCGTCACGACCCTGGCCGCCCGCAAGGCGTGCGCGGCCGCAACAGCGACAACTCACGCCTGAAGCAGGTCCTCGGATGGGAACCGGGCATCACGCTCGAGAAGGGCATTGTGCCGACCTACAGATGGATTGCACAGCACGCCTCCAGTCACGCTGCCTCGCGCTCTGCAATCGCAGCGGAGTAAGGAGGCCGCGCGCGTCGCGGTCCCAGCCGGGAAGCTGAAGCTTCTGTCGTCGAGCACCTGGCGCAGACCGGTGCTCCCGAGGCGTTGCCCGAGGTTCCTTGGTGAAATGGTGGCGCGCCCGAGAAGATTCGAACTCCTAACCTTCTGATCCGTAGTCAGATGCTCTATCCAGTTGAGCTACGGGCGCCGGCACCACAGGCGCAGGAACGGCCACAGCCGCCTGCGAGGCGCGGAACCTACTCAAATCGCCCAGCCCGCGCAAGCGGCTGATGCTGGACGCCGGCGGCGTGCGCCCCTAGGGTCGGCGGCAGGAAAACCGCCCCGACGCCGCTTTCACCCACCATGACTCCCCGTGCCGCACCGCCCAGGGCGCTTGCGCTGCTGGCGCTCCTGACGCTGGTCTGGGGCACAAACTGGCCGCTGTTCCGGGTGGCGCTGGACGAGCTGTCGGTATGGAGCTTCCGCACCTTTGTCGTGGCGATCTCGTCCGTGGCCCTGTTCGCCGCGGCAAAATTGCGCGGCGAGCCGCTTGGCCTGCCGCGCCACCTGTGGTGGCCGATGCTGGCGGCCTCCATGGGCAACATGACCATCTGGCACCTCGCCACGGCCGTGGCGGTAGTCTACCTGCCCTCGGGCCAGGCTTCGATCCTCGCCTACACCATGCCCCTGTGGCTCGCGCCGCTGGCGGCCCTGTTTCTGGGCCAGCGCATCACGCCGCGGCTGCTGCTGGCCATCGTCCTGGGAATCGCGGCCGTCACCCTGCTGATGGTGCCCAACTTCCGCGCCTACGCCCACGCGCCGCTGGGGCTGGCGGCCGGATTGTCTGCCGGGCTGGCCTGGGCCATCGGCACCGTGATCGTCAAGCGCACCGACTGGGGCGGCATGGGACTGTCGCTCACGGCATGGCAGATGCTTCTCTGTCTGCCGCCGATCGTGCTGGGGTACCTTCTGTTCGATCGCACCTGGCCGCAGGCCAGCATGCTGGCGATCGCCGTTTCGATCTACATCGCCCTGGTGCCGATGTCGGTCGGCACCGCGACCTGGTTCGCACTGGTCAAGCTGCTGCCGGCGCAGATCGCGGGCCTGTCCTCGGTGTCCATTCCCGTGGTGGCGGTGATCGCCGGCGTGCTGCTCTTCGATGAGCCCATGGGGCCGCTGCAAATCGCTGCGCTCGCCTGCACCGTTGCCGCGCTCTGGCTCGCCCTGATGCCACCGCGCGGCGCGCGCGCCTGACGATCAACCCACCCGCATCAGGCGGAGGCGCGGATCGAACAGGTCGCGCAGGCCGTCGCCCAGCATGTTGAGTCCCAGCACGGTGATCGCGATCGCAAGGCCGGGCCAGATCGCCAGCCCCGGCGCGTCATAGAGATAGGTTTGCGCGTCGTAGAGCATGCGGCCCCAGGACGGCACCGGCGGCTGCGCGCCCAGCCCGAGATAGGACAGCCCGGCTTCGGCCAGGATGGCGGTGGCGAACTGGATTGTCGCCTGCACCAGCAGGATGCTGGCGACGTTGGGCAGCACATGGCGCAGCGTGATGGTGAGCGGCCCCAGCCCCAGCGCCGAGGCGGCGCGCACGAAATCGCGGCCCCACATGGTGAGCGCGGCGCCGCGCGTCACGCGCGCAAACACCGGAATGTTGAAGATGCCGATCGCCAGAATGGCGTTTGTGGCGCTGGCCCCGAACACCGAGGTGATCAGGATCGCCATCAGCACCGCCGGAAAGGCGAACAGCAGGTCATTGAAGCGCGACACCAGCTCGTCCAGCCAGCCGCGCCGAGCCGCCGCCCATGCGCCCAGGCACACGCCCACCGTCATGCCGATCGACACCGCGATCAGGCCGACCGTGATCGAGGTCTGCGCGCCGACCATGATGCGTGAGAGCACGTCGCGGCCGCGGTGGTCGGTGCCCAGCAGCCAGCTGCCGTCCGGCGGTTTCAGCTTCAGTGCCATGCGGAGATCGTCGTAGGGATGCGGCGTCCAGAATACCGACACCAGCGCCGCCAGCGTCACCACGCCGACCAGCGTAGCGCCGATCAGAAACCCCGTGTGATGCCGCGCCCGCGACCAGAAGCCGCTCATGCCTGCACCTTGGGCCGCGGATCGAGCATGACGTAGATCATGTCGACGATCAGGTTCACCAGCAGCACCAGTATCGTCAGCAACAGCACCACGTTCTTGATGACGATCAGGTCGCGATTGTTGATCGAATCGAACACCAGCTTGCCGACGCCAGGCAGGTAGAACACGGTTTCGACGATGATGGCGCCCGCGACCAGAAAGCCGGCCAGCAAGCCGGCGATGGTCACGATGGGAATCAGTGCGTTGCGCAGCGCATGGCGCATCAGCACGTCGCGCTCGGCTACCCCCTTGGCACGGGCGGTGCGCACATAGTCCTCGCGCAAGGTATCGAGCATCGAGGAGCGCGTGACGCGCGAGAGGATGGCGATCTCGGGCAGGCTGAGCGACAGCGCCGGCAGGATCAGCGCGTGCAGGGACGCCGCGAAGTCTGTGCCCCACCCCGGAAAGCCGCCGGCCGGGAACAGCTTCAGCGCCACTGCGAAGACCAGCGCCAGCAGGATGCCGAACCAGAAATTGGGAATCGAAATGCCGAGCTGGCCGAAGCCCATCACCAGCCAGTCAGCGGCGCGGCCCCGCCGCGAGGCCGCGAAGACGCCCAGCGGAATGGCGACGCACATCGAGAAGCTAAGCGCCATGGCGGCCAGCGGCAGGGTCACCACCAGCCGGTCGAGGATGAGCTTGGAGACCGGCGTGCCGTACGCATGGCTGTTGCCGAGATCAAAGGTCAGCAAGCCTGCGATCCAGCTCACGTAGCGCTCGGGTGCCGGCCGGTCGAACCCCAGCTTCGCGCGCAACGCCGCCAGCGTATCCGGCCGCGCTTCGGTGCCCAGCATCACCAGCGCCGGATCGCCCGGCAGGATCTCCAGCACCGCAAACACCACGACGCTGGCCAGCACCAGCGTCACCAGCGCCGCCGACAACCGACGAAGCAGAAAGTCCAGCATACGCTCTCAGGCAGGACTGCCTTCCCCCGGAGGGGGAAGGTGCCCCGAAGGGGCGGAAGGGGGATGGTGCAACACCTTCGGCGTCTCGCCTTTGACGCCGTGCCTGTGGCGGCATCCCCCTTCCGGCGCTGCGCGCCACCTTCCCCCTCCGGGGGAAGGGCCATAAGGGGCCATCACACCTTCCAGTACACGCCGGACATGTCGATGGACGGGGTGGGCGAGTTCTCCCACATGCCGATCAGGTTCTTGTTCCAGACGCCGACCTTGCCGAGCTGGTAGAGGAAGCCGTTGACCGCGTCGTCGGCGATGATCTTCTGCGCCTTCTTCAGCAGCTCCATCCGCTTCGCCGGATCGACCTCCTTCACCACGGCGGCCCAGTTCTCCTTGAAGGCTTTCGAATCGTAGCCCCAGTAGTAGCCGTCACGCGCATAGCGGTCGAGGTCGTTGGCCTCGGTGTGGGCCACGATGGTGAAGTCGTAGTTCTTGTCCTTGAACACCTCCTGCAGCCACTGCGGCCATTGGAGCTGGGTGATCGACAGCTTGATCCCGAGCTTGCCGAGCTGGCTGACAATGATCTCGCCCGACCGCTGCGCATAGCCTACCGGCGGCAGCTTGAGGCTGGCCTCGAAACCGTTGGGATGCCCGGCTTCAGCCAGAAGCTTTTTCGCCTTCGCGATGTCGAACGGATAGGTCTTTGTAAGATCGACATAGGCCGGATCGTGCGGCGGGAAGTGGCTGCCGATGGGCAGCGCAAAGCCGTTCTCGCCGGCAATCAGGTCCTCGCGATTGATGGCATGCGCGATGGCCTGGCGCACCTTGAGGTCGCTCATCGGCTTTTTGGCATTGTTGGTCGCCAGGATCGTCTCGCCCTGGGTCGAGCCGACGACCACCGCAAAGCGCGGGTCGGCCTTGATCTGGTTCACCTGCTCGGGCGACTGGAAGCCGGGGAAGGTATCGACGTCGCCGGCCTTCAGCGCATTGAGCTGGGCCGCCGGGTCCTTGATGAACTTGAACAGCAGCGTATTGAGCTTGATCGAGCCCGGATCGCGATAGCCCGGCCACTTCACGAGCAGCACCGAATCGCCCTCCTTGCGCTCCTTGAACATGAAGGGGCCGGTGCCGATCGGCTTCGTGCCGTTGCTGGCCGCGCTCTTGCGGCCCATGATCGCGGCATCGCCAATGCCGACGTTGAACAGGAAAAAGGCGTCCGGGCTCTTCAAGTTGACGCGCACCGTTGTTGCATCCACCACATCGACGCTCTTGATGCTGGTGTAGAGCGACTTGCCGGGTGCGGTCGCGTCGGGTGCGGACAGACGATCGAGCGTGAACTTCACGTCGGCCGCCTCGCACGGCTCGCCGTCGTGATACTTCACGCCCGCCCGCAGCTTGAAGACGAACTGCTGGCCGTCCTCGGAGATCGTCCAGCTCTCCGCCAGGCCGGGAATGATCTTGCCGTTGCGGTCGATGCGCGTGAGGCTTTCGTAGATGTTCTGATAGGTGATCTCCCGCACCGCCGAGGCTGCGTTGAGGTTGGGGTCGAGCACTGGCGGCTCCAGCGACATGCCGATGACCACGACGCCGTCCTTCGCGCGTGCGGGCGCCTGTGCGTGAGCCCGCGGCGCGGCCCCCATCAGCGCCAGCGCGCCGGCGCCGCCTACAAGCCCGCCCAGCCGGCGGCGGGTAAACTCGCTCATCTCTGCCTCCATCGCATGCCACCGCGCGGGCGGCGATCCGCAGGCGCGGACCTTAACTTTTCGCACCGGAGGCGTCCACGCTGCCAGCCTGCGGGAACGTGTCCCGCCAGCTTCGCGCCGCGCCCAGCGTCGCCGCGTGGTAGATCGCCCGTGCGACGGCACGCGCCAGGCAGTCGGCCGCCAGCGTACCCAGCTCGGCCAGCGCCAGCGGATCCGGAGGTGCGCCCTGCCGGCCGGTGGCAAGGGCAAAGACGGTGTCTCCGTCCTGCGGCGTGTGCACGGGCCTGATCGCGCGCGCCAGCCCGTCCTGCGCCATCACCGCCAGCCGCCGGCAGCCGGCCTTGTCGAGCCGCGCGTTGGTTGCCACCACTGCGATGGTGGTATTGCCGCGCGGATCGGCCGCGGCGGCTTCGGCGGGTCCGATGTCGTGCGAAAGCTCACCGCGCTGATGCGAAATGCGCAACTCCAACCCGCGCGGCGGCGGCGGCAGGCCGCCAAATTCGCCGCCCTGCTCCAGCGGCCAGGCCCAGAACTGCGGCATGTCGCCCATGGTCGTGAAGCCGCGCGCATTGACAGCCACCAGGGCACCCACCTGCAGGCCGCTCGCGTCGTCGATCGCCGAAGCGCTGCCCAGGCCGCCCTTCAGATTGCCGGCCCGCGCGCCCAGGCCCGCGCCGGTATTGCCGAGCGCAAAGTCTTTACCTGTCGCTGCGGCGGCGGCATATCCCAGCTCACGATACGGCGGCCACGGCCAGTCCTTGTCGCCGCCGTTGAGAAGATCGAACAGGATCGCCGTCGGCACGATCGGTACCGCGACCGGCCCAATGGGCACGCCGCGGCCCTGCTCGCGCAGCCATTTCATGGCACCGTCGGCCGCCGACAGGCCGAACGCCGAGCCGCCCGAGAGGGCCACCGCATCGATCGCCGCGACAAGGCAGGACGGATCCAGCAGGTCGGTCTCGCGCGTCCCGGGTGCGCCGCCACGCACGTCGCACGCGGCACGGGCCGGCTGCTCGCACAGCACAACCGTCGTGCCGCTGCGCACGCGATGGTCTTCGGCATTGCCCACCAGAATGCCGTCAACATCGGTGATGAGATTGCGCGGGCCGGCTCGCATGGCCGATGGTCATGGCAGGCAACCCGCCGAATGGCAATGGTTCGTGCAAAGCCCTTGTTGCCAAGCACGTCGCATCCTGCGCAGGCTCTGCGCCATGATTTGCTCTCTCCCTTTTCTGCCTTCTCCCCGCGCAGGCGGGGAGAAGGTGCCGGAAGGGCGGATAAGGGGCTTCGCGGCCTCGCAACGAACATGGCGTTGGCTTGCGGGCACAAAGCGCCTGCCATCGTTGCATCGTGTCTGTTTCGGCATCGCGATGCCCCTCATCCGGCGCTGCGCGCCACCTTCTCCCCGCCTTCGCGGGGAGAAGGGACTCGTCCTGCTCGGCGTTCTCGTGCTGGTACTGTCGCCCGGGCCGGCGGTGGCGCGCGAGTCAACGGCGGTCCTGGCGAAGACCCACATGGTTGCTGCGGCCCACCCGCTGGCCAGCGAGGCAGGGCTTGCGATCCTGAAGGCTGGCGGGTCGGCGGTGGACGCGGCCATTGCCGTGCAGATGGTCCTGGGCGTCGTCGAGCCGCAGGCATCCGGCATTGGCGGCGGCGGCTTCCTGCTGCACTACGACGCGCGCAGCCGGCAGGTGACGGCCTGGGATGGCCGCGAAACCGCACCGGCCGGTGCCCCCGAAACCCTGTTCCTCGGAAAGGACGACAAGCCGCTTCCCTTTCCGTTCGCGGTCGTATCAGGGCTTTCAGTAGGCGTGCCGGGCGTCATGCGCATGCTGGAGGACGTGCATCGTCGCCATGGCCAGCTGCCGTGGCGCGACCTGTTCGATCCGGCGATCAGGCTTGCCGAACAGGGTTTCCCCGTCCCGCATCGTCTGGCGCGCGCGCTGGCCGAGGAAAGCGTCTTGCGCAACGATCCGCAGGGCCGCGCGATCTACTTCCATACAGACGGTTCGCCCCGAAAGCAGGGCGAGACGATGCGGAACCCGATGCTGGCGGCCACCATGCGCCTGCTGGCCGACAAGGGCGCTGGTGTCCTGTACACCGGCCCGCTGGCAGAGGAGATCGTGGCGGCCGTGCGGCGGACACCCCGGCCAGGCTCGATGACGCGGGAAGACCTTGCCGCATACCGGCCCCTGCAGCGCACACCGCTGTGTCGCCGCGTGCCGCAGGAAGGGGTACGGTCGGAAGGCGGCACGCTGGTGACGATCTGCGGCATGGGACCGCCGACATCAGGCACGCTCGCCGTCCTGCAGATCCTGTATCTGGCCGCGCCATCATCATCATCATCATCCTCATCGCCGTCGGCACCGGGTTGCGGCGATCCACTCCATCTGCTGGCGGAGGCGGGCCGCCTTGCCTTCGCGGATCGCAATCGCTGGGTGGCCGATCCCTCCTTCGTCGCCGTGCCTGTCGACGGATTGCTCGATCCCGACTATCTCGCCGCGCGCCGGGCGCAGATGGATCCCTGCCGCGCCCTCGACGCGGTCGCCCCGGGCGCACCGCCCGGTGCACCGGCGCTGACGCCCTCGGCGGCACCGCCCAAGCCCGAATCCGGAACCAGCCACATGACGATCGTCGATCGGGAGGGTAACGTCGTGTCGTTCACCACCACCATCGAGGCAGGCTTCGGTGCACGTCGCATGGCCGGTGGCTTCCTGCTCAACAATGAGCTCACGGATTTCAGCGACACGCCGACACGGGACGGCCGCCCGGTCGCCAATCGCGTGCAGCCCGGCAAACGGCCGCGTTCCTCAATGGCGCCCCTCATCGCCATCGACGCCGATGGCCGCTTCGCTTTCGCGATCGGATCCGCCGGCGGCTCGCGCATTATCGGCGATGTAGCGCAGGTGACGCTGCGGTTGCTCCACGGCCAGGCGCAGAGCATGCAGGAAGCGATAGCAGCACCCCGCGTGCTTAATCGCACCGGTATCACCGAGATCGAATCCCATCCCGACGCCGGCCGCATTGCCGATCGGCTTCGCGCCATTGGCCATGACGTCATCATCCGCACGCATCATGGCGGCCTGCATGGCATTCGCGCGCGCTATGACAGCGCTGGCAAGCTCATCGGCTACGACGGCGGCGCCGACCCCCGCCGCGACGGCGCTGTCCGCGGCGAGTGAGATCTGGAGGACGGCCGCGCCATTGTGCAACGAAGTCCTGCACGACAGACTCACCATGAAGGCTCTCGCTGCGGTCAGGATGACAGGCAACAGTTTTCCAGCTTCGCATCGCACGGCAGTCGCGGTAGTACGAACCTGGCAAGGCCACGCGTCGGAGTCTTTATGGCGAAGTACCCCAGTGTCCTGATGCGCGCCGGCGAGGATCGCCGGTTGCGGCATGGTCACCCATGGGCGTTCTCCAACGAGATCCTGATGGAGCCGGCCACGAAGGCCATCGCGCCCGGATCGCCTGTCGTGCTGCGGGCCGCAGGGGGCGATGTCCTGGGCGTTGCCACCTTCAATCCGCATTCGTTGATCGCGGCGCGCCTGCTATCGGGCGACGGCGAGGTACGCATCGACCGCGCGCTGATCGAGGACCGCATCGCCTCGGCCCTGCGACTGCGCACACGGCTATACGGCGGTGTCCCTCACTACCGCCTGGTGCATGCCGAGGCCGACGGCCTGCCCGGCCTGATCATCGACCGCTACGGCGATGTGTGCGTCGTGCAGATCAACACCGCCGGGATGGAGCTTCTCACCGATGACATCCTCGGCGCGATCGAGGCGGCGGTGGCGCCGCAGGCCGTTCTGCTGAAGAACGATTCGCCGGCGCGCAAGCTGGAGGGGCTGGAGCTCGAGACGCGCGTGGTGAAGGGCGACATTTCCGGCACCGTCGGTCTTCTCGAGAACGGCGCCCGCTTTGTCTGCGATCCCGTCGGCGGACAGAAGACCGGCTGGTTCTTCGATCAGCGCGACAACCGCGCCATGGTCGCGGCCTTCGCCGATGGCGCGAGGGTGCTGGATGTCTGGGCATATGCCGGCGGCTTCGGCGTGCTGGCCGCCATCAATGGCGCGGCGCAGGTTCTGCTGGTCGATCGCTCGCAGCCGGCGCTCGATCTGGCCAGGCAGGCCGCCGAGCTGAACCAGGCGGCCGGATGCTGCACCTTCCACCGCGCCGAAGCCTTTGAGGCGCTGGCGCAGCTTGCGCAGCAGGGCGAGCACTTCGACATCGTGGTGTGCGACCCGCCGGCCTTCGTCAAAAGCCGCAAGGATCTGAAACCCGGCGCCCAGGGCTACCGCAAGATGGTGCGGCTGGCAGCACCGCTTGTGTCACCGGGCGGTCTGCTGTTCGTCGCCTCGTGCTCCCATCTCGTCGATCCCCCGCTGTTCGCCGAGCAGGTGCGCCGTGGTCTGCACGATGCCGGCCGCCAGGCGCGCGTGCTGCGAGCCTCCGGCGCGGGCATGGATCATCCCGTGCATCCCAGCCTGCCGGAAACCGCCTACCTGAAGGGCCTGCTGCTCTCGCTCGATTGAGTTTCGCGGCCTCAACCTCCCCATGGGCAAATCACCAACACCACATGCCGGGCTGGAGCTGCGTGGCCGACAGGCATGGACGATCGTCTGGGGCGTGTCGACGGCCCAGCTCATTTCATGGGGCACGCTCTATTACGGCTTCGCCGTGCTGGTCGTGCCGATGGAACGCGAGCTCGACTGGTCGCGCACGGAGCTGAACGGTGCCCTCTCGGTGGGTCTGCTGGCCGCGGGCCTGTGCACCTTCGCTGCCGGCGTGTGGATCGATCGCCACGGTGCGCGCGGGTTGATGACGCTGGCCTCCCTCGCCGGCGCGGTGCTTCTGGCGGCATGGTCGTGGATCGGCGCGCTCTGGGCCTTCTACGCGCTGTGGGCGCTGATGGGTGTGTCGATGGCCGGCACGCTCTATGAGCCCGCTTTCGCGGCGATGACCCGCACCTTTCCGCGCGACTTCCGGCGCGCCATCACGGCGGTGACGCTGGTCGGTGGCTTTGCCAGCACCGTCTTCATTCCGCTGATCCAGCTTCTGGTCGACCGCATCGGCTGGCGCGACGCGCTGCTGGTCATGGCGGCCTGCAATCTGCTGTGCGCGCTACTGCACTGGTTCCTGATCCCCCCGGTCATTACGGGCGACAATGCCCGCAACGCGCCGCGCGATCGCGATGCGCTGCATACCGCGCTGCGGCGGCCGGCATTCTGGGGACTGGCCGTCTGCTTCACGGCGCTGAGCCTCGTGTTCACTGCGGTCGGCTTCCACCTGGTGCCGCTGATGCTGGAGCGCGGCCTGCCGATGGCTACCATAGTGGCGGGCTACGCTGTGATCGGGCCGATGCAGGTCGCCGGCCGCCTGCTGTTCGTCGCCCTCTCGCGGTTTCTACCGACGCGCCTGATCGGCACGGCGTCGCTTGCGCTCTACCCTGTGGCGATCGCCGTCCTGCTCCTTCCGGCCAGCGGTACCACGCTGGTGGCCTTCGCCATCATCTACGGGCTTCCCAACGGCATCGTCACCATCGTGCGCGGCACCATCGTGCCCGAGCTGTTCGGACCGGCCGCCTATGGCGCGATCAGCGGTGCACTCTCCACGCCCAGCATTCTGGCGCGCGCCGCCGGCCCGTTCCTGGTGGCGCTGCTCTGGGCACTGGCCGGCGGCTATGGCGCCGTTGTCTGGACCCTGCTCGGCCTGTCGCTGGCAGCGCTGGCCTTCTGGATCACCGCCGTCTCCGGCCGCCGGACGTAGTCCTCGCCCGTCCGACCCGCTTGCCTTTCTGCCTTCTCCCCGCGAAGGCGGGGAGAAGGTGCCCGAAGGGCAGATGAGGGGCTTTCTCGGCCTCTCCTCACCGAACCATCGTGCTTGTTGCGGCTCCGCAAAGCCCCTCATCCGGCGCTGCGCGCCACCTTCTCCCCGCCTTCGCGGGGAGAAGGGCATAACGAGCCGCTACAGCGCACGCAGCGGCAGGGTGAAGCGGAAGACGGCGCCGGCTCGGCTGTTGGCGGCCAGCACGATGTCGCCGCCGTGCGCGCAGACCAGCTCGCGGGCAATGGCGAGACCCAGACCGGAGCCGCCTGGCCGGCCGCCGCCCGCGAACGGACGGAACAGTGAGGCCTCGACATGGGCGGACACGCCGGGGCCGTCGTCGCACATCTCGACGGCAACAGCATCCGTCAGGCGTGCGCAGCGCACCGTGACACACCGTGCACCGGCATCGAAGGCATTGCGACCCAGATTGAAGATGACGCGGAACAGCAGGCCGCGGTCCGCAATGACCGCCAGCGCCGGATCGACTTCGTTGCGCCAGTCCCGCAGCGCATTGGGATCCGCCGTCTCGCCTTGCTCGAGCAATTGCACGCCGACTTCCTCGACGAGGTCGCTGAGTTCGAACGAAGCCAGCTTGGGCGTCGGCCGGCCACGGGCATAGTCCAGCGTATCGCCGCAAAGTCTCACGGCGCGATCGATGGAAGCAAACATGATCGGCGCCAGTTCGCGGATCCTGGGATCGTCGCTGCGCGCCAGCTTGTCCGTCAGCAACTGGGTCGTGGCCAGCATGTTGCGCAGGTCATGGTTGACCTTGCTCATGGCTGCGCCCAGTTCGGCCAGCCGCGTCTTCTGCAGCAGGGCGGCGCGCAGCTCGCGCTGCAGGATGTCGAACTCGCGATCGACAATGCCGATCTCGTCGGTGCGCCGCACCGGCAGCCGGCTGACGCTCTCGTCCTCGGGGTTGCGGCGGAACGCCACCATCTCGGCCGAGACGTGCTGCAGGGGCCGCACGATCAGCCAGCGCAGCGCGATGTAGAGCAGGCCGGCGGTGAAGGTGGCAATGATGATCGACAGGATGAAGATGCGCTTGGCGTAGCCATACATCGCCAGCCGCATCGGCAGCTCATCGACATAGACGTTGACGTAGAAGGACGGCATGCGCGCGGAATGCCCGCCCACGCGCAGCTCGTAGCTGCCGGAACGCGCCATCGCCTTCAGCGCCTCCCAGATCAGCTCGACAAAGCCGGCGTCATCCAGCTCCACCGTGCCCAGCGCCTGAGGCGTTCCCGGCGGCATCAGCACGCGCTTGGGCTTGTCGGGTTCGAACACCGAGACGGCATCGACGCGGGCATGAGTCAGCAGGGTTCGTGCCAGCCGCTCGTCGATCATGTTGTCGGGCGTGGCATCCAGCGCCAGCGTCGCCAGCGTGCCGGCTTCCAGCCGCTCCTGCAGCCAGACGACGCGGAAACGCGCGATTGAAGGCAGGAACAGCGCCACTTCAGCCGTCATCACTGCAAGCACGACCAGCGCCAAGATACGCGGCGACAAGCCAAAGCCCAGCCCTCGCCACCAGCGCGCCGGTGCGGCGGCGGCGGTCGTCGGACGGGCGGTTTCAGTGCTCGCCATCGGCACCTGACACTAGCCGAGCCGGGCCGGCGCGCCTAGACCGCCACCGTCGCGCGACCATTTTCACCAGAGCCGAAACAGCCAGCCGACGAGGCGCCGGGTCCGCGGCGAGAAAAGACGGTCGGTGAACCAGGCGCTGGCGGCGCGCTTGTTGATCTCCCCCAGCGTAGGATAGGGCACCAACATCCTGGCCATGGCGCCGATTTTCATCCGCCGTGACAGCGCCAGACACCAGATCTGGATCAGTTCGCCCGCGTGCGGACCCACGATGCCCGCACCCAGCACCCGTCCGCGCCGGTCGAGCACCACCTTCACCAGCCCCTCCGTCTCGCGCTCAGCCTGCGCCCGGTCGTTCTCGTGCAGCTTCCATTTCACCGTCCGCACTCCATCGCCATGCTCTGCCCGCGCCTGCGCTTCGGTGAGACCGACCTGCGCCAGTTCCGGGTCGGTAAAGGTGCACCATGGCAGGGGCAGGGACCGTACGTTCACCGGCAAGCGGAAGAGCGCGTGCTTGATGACCAGGGTGCCGTGCGCGCCGGCCATGTGCGTGAACGGCGACAGGCCGTTGACGTCGCCGATGGCATAGATGCGACGGTTTGTGGTGCGCAGCCGCTTATCGACGGTGATGCCCTTCTTCGTCATGGCAACGCCGGCCCGCCCGAGGTCAAGCGTCTCGACGTTGGGGGCACGCCCGGCCGCGACCAGCAGATGCGAGCCGGCCAGCCGCATCTCGCCTTTGCCGTTTGCTATCACGGCGGCAATTCCAGTGCCGTCCGGTTCCACGCGCAGCACCCGGGTCTGCTCGTAAAGCGCAACACCTTCGTCTTCCAGCCGCCGGCGCACGACAGCAACCAGCTCGGGATCGTCGCTGCCCAGAAGCCGGGCCGCTTCCAGGACGCTCACGCGCGCGCCCAGCCGGGCATGGGCCTGCGCCATCTCGACGCCGACGGCGCCGCCGCCGACAATCAGCAGGTGCTCCGGCCGTACCCGGTTCTCGAACAGCGTCTCATTGGTGAAGTACGGCGTGTCCGCCAGGCCTGGGATCGGCGGCGCCACAGGCCGCGAACCGGTGGCGATCACGAACCGGTGGGCGCGAATTCTTGCTTCGCCCACCGCCAGCTCGTCGGGCGAGACGAAGCGCGCCTGGGCCTTGATTACCTGGACGCCCAGGCCCTCGAAGCGCTCGACGGAATCGTTGGGCGCGATGCCAGCGATGACACGATGGACATGGTCGATGACGGCGGCAAAGTCGATCACCGGTTCGACCGCGCGGATACCGAACGGGCCGGCCCGGCGCATGTCCTGCGCCGCCTGCGCGGCGGCAATCAGCGCCTTGGAAGGCACACAGCCGTAGTTGAGACAGTCGCCGCCCATCTTGCCGCGCTCGACCAGCACGACCTTCAGGCCAAGCTGCGCGGCACCGGCGGCGACCGTCAGGCCGGCGGAACCCGCACCGATGATGCAGATATCAGTCTCTACGGCCGCCACGTTCACGGACGCGCCTCGCGGCCGCTCTTCCAGCGCCGCCAGGCCGCCGGCACCAGGGACAGGAGGGCCAGGGCCAAAAGCGGCAGCAACACCTCAGGCTCGCAGATCACCCCGAAGTCGGGTGCCTCATTGCGGTCCAGGACGGCGCCGAGACCCGCGCCGACGCTGGAGTAGACGGCAGTACCAGGGATGATGCCGAGGAACGTCGCGATGGCGTAGGTACGCAGCGGCACCCCGAAGACAGCCGGCGCGATATTGACCAGCCAGAAAGGGAACACCGGCACCAGCCGCAGCACCAGCAGGTAACTCAGGGCATCGCGCCGGAAGCCCGCCTCCAGGCGACCAAGAAAGGAATCGGCCCGCGCCCGCAGGAGGTCGCCGAAGGCACTGCGCGCCGCGAGGAATACGGCGATGGCGCCCAGGGTCGCGCCCGTCACGGTCAGCACCGTCCCCAGCACGGTACCGAACAGCAGCCCGCCAACCAGGGTGGCGAGAGATGCCAGCGGCAGCGAAAACGCCACGAGAAGGGCGTAGGCGGCAAGGTACAGAACGGCGGCAAGGAGGCGATGATCGGCGACCCAAGCCGACAACTCCGTGCGGTAAAACCGCAGGCTCTCGAATGTCAACAGTCGATGCAGTCCTGTTGCAAAAAACAACACGAGCCCTGCCAACAGGACGCACAATGGCAGCGCCCGGCGCCAGCGAAGCGTTGCGGCGCGTTCACCCCTGTTGACGTCAGAACCCCGTGCGGCCATGCCTCGACACCGACCTCTGCCGGTCGATTTACATGCAACGCCTGAGGACACGCGACTCATTTGCCGTCACGGGCGGGTGAGCGGCCGGCGGGCCTCCGTTGACTTCAGGGTTCCCGCCCCGTATAGGCAGCGGCGTTTTCGACCGCCCGGGTGCCTCGCTGGCGCGGGCGGTTGTTCGCTTTTCTGCCGGCGGGCGGCTACACCGGCACGCCGCAGGCACAGGGAGTTGCGCCGTGAAACGCACTTATCAACCCAGCAAGCTGGTGCGCAAGCGCCGCCACGGCTTCCGCAGCCGCATGGCAACGGTGGGCGGCCGGGCCGTGATCGCCAATCGCCGCGCCAAGGGTCGCAAGCGCCTGTCGGCCTGAACCGGCCGCGGCCGCGGGCCGCTGCCATGCCGGCAACAGCTCCCTATTCGTCCGTTGCTCCGGGCCGGCTGCCCCGGCGTGCCGATTTTCTGCGCCTTCAGGCGGCAGGCCGCAGACAGGTGACCCCCGGCTTTATCCTCCAGGCCAGCCCCCGTCCCGGGCATCTGCCACCGGGCCGCACGCCGCGGGTCGGTTTTACTGTGACAAAGCGGGTCGGCAACGCCGTCGTACGCAACCGGGTGCGCCGGCGCCTGCGCGCGCTGGCGCGGGAGGTGCTGGTCCCTGGCGCACGGGCCGAACTGGATTATGTCCTGATCGGCCGGCAGGAGGCGCTGACCCGGGCCTGGGCCACCATGGCCGACGATCTGCGCCGGGCCTTGCGGCGGCTGAAGGCCGACAGGGAATTGCAGGAATGAACGCGCTGCCCGCCCGCGCACTGGGCTTGCTGCTGCTGGGGCTGATCCGCGCCTACCAGCTCGTGCCGGCATACTTCTTCCGCGGTGCCTGCCGGTTCGAGCCGAGCTGCTCACGCTATGGCGCCGAGGCGATCGCCCTGCACGGTCCGCTGCGGGGAAGCTGGCTCACCGTGCGGCGCATTTGCCGCTGTCATCCCTGGGGAGGTCTGGGCTATGACCCCGTGCCGCCCCGCACGCCGTACCCGCCGCAGTTCTGACGGACCGTCATCATGGATCAGCGCAACCTCATCCTCGCCATCGCGCTTTCGATCGCGATCATCCTGGGATGGCAAGCGCTGTTCGCGCCGCCGCCGGCGCCGGTTCCGCAGCAACAGCCGCAGGGGCAGCATCAGCAGCAGCCGGCGCCTTCTGCACCGGGCGTGCCGACACCGCCATCGGGGCAGCCCGGGCAAGGCGGCGCACCGCAGGCTGCCGTTGTGACCCGCGAGCAGGCTCTCAAGGAATCGGCGCGCGTTACCGTATCGACGCCGCAGATCACCGGCTCCATTGCCCTCAAGGGCGCGCGTATCGACGATGTGCTGCTGGCACAGCACCGCCGCACCGTCGCCAAGAACAGCCCGCCGGTGACGCTGTTGTCGCCGGAGCGCGCCCCCGAGGGCTATTACGTGCGCTTCGGCTGGCTGAAAGGCGCCGACGCCGCCGTCAGGCTGCCGGATGCCGACACGCTGTGGACCGCCGACAAGCAGAAGCTGAACGCCGGCGAAACCGTCACGCTGAGCTGGGACAACGGCGAGGGCCTGGTCTTCCGTCAGAAGATCTCGCTCGACAGGGATTTCATGTTCACCGTCGGCCTCTCGGTCGAGAACAAGACCGACAAGCCCGTGTCGCTCTTTCCCTTCGGGCTGGTCACGCGCCACGGCGAGCCCAAGACCGAGGGCATCTTCGTGCTGCACGAGGGTCCCTACGGCGTCTATGACGAGCGCCTGAAGGAGTTCTCCTGGTCCGACTTCAAGGATGGCAAGAAGCAGGCCATCCCCACCACCGGCGGGTGGCTCGGCTTCACCGACAAGTACTGGATGGTGACCCTCATCCCCGACCAGCAGACCCGGGTCGCCACCGAGATCAGCCAGAGCGTCGAAGGCGCGCAGAAGAAGTACCACGCCTCGTTCCGCACGGAAGCGCCGGTGACCATCGCCCCCGGCGCTACCAGCGAATCCACCGCCCGGCTGTTTGCCGGCGCCAAGATCGTGTCGCTGATCGACCGTTATGCCGAGCAGTACGGCATCACGCGCTTCGATCTCACCATCGACTGGGGCTGGTTCTGGTTCCTCACCAAGCCGCTGTTCTGGCTGCTCGACAAGCTGTTCGGCCTGATCGGCAATTTCGGCGTCGCCATCCTGGTGCTGACGGTGCTGGTCAAGGCGGCTTTTTTCCCGCTGGCCAACAAGTCCTACGAGTCGATGACCAAGATGAAGGCGCTGCAGCCCGAGATGGAGAAGCTGCGCGAGCGCTTCAAGGACGACAAGATGGGCATGAACCAGGAGCTGATGAAGCTCTACAAGCGGGAGAAGGTGAACCCGGCCGCCGGCTGCCTGCCCATCCTGCTGCAGATCCCGGTGTTCTTCGCCCTCTACAAGGTGCTCTACACGACCATCGAAATGCGCCATCAGCCGTTCTTCGGCTGGATCCAGGACCTCTCGGCGCCCGATCCGCTGACCATCCTGCAGGGCTTCGGCCTGTTCCACTGGCAGGTGCCCGACCTGCTGCAGATCTTCGATATCGGCATCTGGCCCATCATCATGGGTATCACGATGTACCTGCAGCAAATGCTGAACCCGCAGCCTGCCGATCCCATCCAGGCGCGCATCTTCCAGTTCCTGCCGATCATGTTCACCTTCATGCTGGCGCCGTTCGCCGCCGGCCTCGTGATCTACTGGGCATGGAACAACCTGCTGTCGATGGCCCAGCAATACGCCATCATGCGCCGTCTGGGCGTGCCTGTGACCTTCGGCGCCAAGGCACCGGCGCCAGCTGCCAAACCGGCACCGGCCGGCAAGCAGGAACGAAAATAGCGGCCCCGCTCCACACCGGCACGAAGGGGGAGGTGCGCCGCCGATGTTGACGCTGGTGGAAATCGCACGCGGCGTGGGCGGCGCGGTCCGGCTGATGAAGGGCGACCTGTCGGGGCTGGCCCTGCTCGATCGCAGCCGCGAGGGTTTCTGGCGCTCGTTCCGTCCGGCGTTGCTGCTGGCGCCGATTTACGCACTGCATGTCTTCGCCAGATACACCGAGGTCACGGCCACCGCCTCCGACGAGAAGATCGCGCTGGTCGAGACGCTGCGCTACTCGATCGAGTGGACGCTGTTCCCGGTGGTGCTGCTGGAGCTGTCGCGGCTGCTGGATCGCACGTCGCGCTACATCGGCGCCGTCGTGGCGCTGAACTGGGCCAACATTCCGCTGCTGATCGTGCCTGCCGCCCTGCTCGCGCTGGCGCGTCTTGTGGCTCCCTCGCTGTTGGAGCCGCTGGGCCTTGCCATCATCGTCGTCACCACCGTGCTGGTGGCGCGCATCCTCAAGTACACACTCGAAGTGTCCTGGGTGGCGGCGGCCGTGCTGGCCGCGCTCAATCTCTGGCTGGCGCTAACTCTCGATGTCGGCATCGTCGGCATCCTCGGTCTGCGGATAGCCGACGCCACCTGAGGGTTCATCGTAGCGGACCTCTACCAGGTAAAGTCCTTCGGGGGGTGCGGTCGGCCCGCCGCGCTCGCGGTCGCGCGCGGCCAGCGCGGCGCTGACATCGTCCGCTGTCCACTTCCCCTCGCCCACCAGCTTCAGCGTTCCCACCATGATGCGCACCTGGTTGTGCAGGAAGGAACGCGCCGCCGTCTCGATGCGGATCTCCTCGCCATGGCGCGTCACCTCCAGACGGTCCAGCGTCTTGAGCGGGCTTCTGGCCTGGCACGCCGCCGAACGGAAGCTGGTGAAGTCGTGGCGACCCACGAGGCGCCGCGCCGCCCCATTCATTGCTGTCGCATCGAGCGGCACTGACACAAGCCAGGCACGGCCGGCATCCAGCGCCAGCCGCGCGCGCCGGTTGACGATGCGATAGACGTAGCGCCGGCCCGTAGCCCAAAAGCGGGCATGAAAATCCGGCGGGACGATCTCGGCCGCGAGAATCGCCACAGGATGCGGCTTGAGATGGAAGTTCAGCGCATCGCGCACCATGTCAGGCCGCGTGTCCCGCACGATATCGACATGCGCCACCTGGCCGCTGGCATGCACGCCGGCATCGGTGCGGCCGGCCGCCTGCACATGCACGCGCTCGCCGCAGAAGCCGTATACGGCCTCTTCGACGACCTGCTGCACCGACAGCCCGTTCTCCTGCCGCTGCCAGCCCACGAAGGGACCGCCGTCATACTCCAGCGTGAGCTTGTAGCGGGCCATCACCCGGCCGGACGTGCGGCCGGCGCGTCGCCGCCCGCGGGAGGCGGCAGCACCATGCCCGCCAGCGGAAAACCGCGCGCGAAGGCGGCGCCGTCGACTGGCGCCTTTCCCGGCCGCTGCAGGCGCAGCAGACGCAGGCCCCCGACGCTGCAGGCCACCGTCGGCACGCCATCGCGGGCAATGCTCACCGCGCCCGGCGTGCCCGCCGCCAGCGCCAGCGCCGCCGCCAGCAGCTTGATGCGCTCGACTCCCCCACCCGGCGCCGGCGCGTCGAAGTATGTCCCGGGCCAGGGATCGAGCGCCCGCACCCGCCTCTCCAATTCGACGGCCGGCTGACGCCAGTCCAGCGCGCCTTCGTCGCGCTGCAGCTTGTGGGCATAGGTGACGCCCTCGGCCGGCTGCGGCACGGCCTGCAGCGTGCCCCCCACCACGCCATCCAGTGCCGACACGACCAGCCGTGCGCCCAGCGCCGCCAGCTCGTCATGCAGCGTGCCCGCCGTCGCATCGGCGCGGATCGGCACGCTTTCCGCCAGCAGCATCGGGCCCGTATCCAGGCCTTCGTCCATGCGGATGATCGTGACGCCGGTGCGCTCGTCCCCGGCCAGCAGCGCCCGCTGGATCGGGGCCGCCCCGCGCCAGCGCGGCAGCAGCGAACCGTGGATGTTCAGGCAGCCCAGCAGCGGCGCCTCGAGGAAGCTTTTCGGCAGGATATGCCCATAGGCCGCGACCACGGCTGCATCCAGGTCCAGTGCCCCGAAGGCTGCCGCCTCCTCGTCGGTGCGCAGCGTGCGCGGCGTGCGTACCGCGAGCCCCAGCGCATCGGCCTGCCGGTGAACCGGGGTCTTCTGCTCCTTCTGCCCGCGGCCCGCCGGCTTCGGCGCACGGGTATACACCGCCGCCAGGTCATGCCCGGCCTCGACCAGCGCCCGCAGCGCCGGCACCGCAAAATCCGATGTCCCGAGAAACGCCAGCTTCATGCCGGCTTTATAGGGTGCGCGTTCCCGACTCGCGAGGCCTACAGCGCCGGGGCGTGCTCGATTTCCTTCTTCGCCGGCGCGCGATCGCCGCTGCCCTCGCGCTCCTTCTCTTTGCGCGCCTTCACCAGCTTGCGCAGGATCATCGAGCGCTTCAGCGACGAGATCTTGTCGATGAACAGGACGCCGTCGAGATGGTCAATCTCGTGCTGCACGCAGGTTGCAAGAAGCCCCTCGCAGGCCAGCTCCTGCTGCGCATTTTCCCGGTCGAGGTAACGCACTGTCACCCGAGCCGGCCGCACCACATCGGCATAGTGCTCGGGAACGGACAGGCAGCCCTCGTTGTAGGTCGCGTCCTCGTCGGAGACATCGATGATTTCGGGGTTGGCCATGAACAGCGGCCCGACGCTGGTGCCTTCCCGCTCGATCTCCAGCACGATCACGCGCCTGAGCACGCCGACCTGCGGCGCCGCCAGCCCGATGCCCGGCGCGGCCTTCATCGTCTCCAGCATGTCGTCCATCAACTGGCGGATCTCGCCGTCGACAGCCTTGACTGGCTGGGACTTCTTTTTCAGACGCGGATCAGGCGCCGTCAGGATCGGCAGCAGGGCCATCGCAACCATTCACAAGCAATTTCCGCGTCTTAGGTATGGTGCGCTGACGCCGGCGTCAAGGCGCTGGGGACGCGCCACTCCAGTGGCGCGTCTTCGTCAGTCACGGGCCATGACGCGCCACTGGAGTGGCGCGCCCCCAGCGCCTATTTGCGCTTCACCATGGTGCCGACGCCCGACTCGGTAAACAGCTCCAGCAGCAGGCAGTGGGGTACGCGGCCGTCCATGATCACAGCCGCCTCGACGCCGGCGTTCACCGCGTCGATGCAGTTCTCGATCTTGGGGATCATGCCGCCGGAGATGGTGCCCTCGGCGATCAGCGCACGGGCACGCTCCACCGACATCTCGCGGATGAGCTGCCTGTCCTTGTCGAGCACGCCTGGCACGTCGGTCAGGAAGTAGAGGCGCTTGGCGCGCATGGCACCGGCGATCGCGCCGGCCGACGTGTCGGCGTTGATATTGTAGGTCAGCTCGTCGTCGAGACCGAAGCCGATGGGCGCCACCACGGGGATGACGTTGGCGGCGGCCAACTGCTCCAGCACCATGACGTTGATCCGGGCCGGCTCGCCGACCTGCTGGAGATCGACCTTCAGCAGCTCGCCGGTACGGGGATCGCGCATTTCGCTGACCTTGCGCGCCAGGATCAGGTTGCCGTCCTTGCCGCAGATGCCCACGGCGATGCCGCCGCACTCGTTGATGTCGGCCACGATCGCCTTGTTGATGGCGCCGGCCAGCACCATCTCGACGATCTCCATGGTGGCCGCGTCGGTCACCCTCAGGCCATGCACGAAGCTGCTCTTGATGCCGACGCGTTCCAGCATGCGGTTGATCTGCGGTCCGCCGCCATGCACCACGATCGGGTTCATGCCGACCTGCTTCATCAGGACCACGTCGCGCGCGAAGAGATCGCCCAGCTTCGGGTCGGTCATGGCATGGCCGCCATACTTCACTACGATGCTGGCGCCGGAGAGACGTCGCATGTAGGGCAGGGCCTGCGAAATGGTTTCGGCCATGCGGATCAGCCGCTTCTGCTCCTTGCTCTCCGGCTGCATCGGTTCGGCCATCGCCGCCCCCGTCACTGGCTGATCGGAAAAAGCCCTCGTCCGCATGCGGGCGAGGGCGATGCCGGCCGGACCATAGCCAAGCCCGACCGCCCCGCCAAGCGCCCTGACGCATGATTGACCGGCAGGTTACGGATGGAACGCCGCGCCCCTTCGCGCGATGCTGGGCCTATGTCCAGACATCAAACTGTCACCGTCGATCACAGCGAGGATTTGGCCGAACGGCTGGCGGCCATCGACTGGCAAAGGCTCGGCTCGAGTCTCGACGCCGAGGGCTTCGCCACGACAGGCGTGCTGCTGGAGGCTGACGAATGCCGGGCGCTGGCAGCGCTCTACGACCAGCCGAGCGGATTTCGCAGCCGCATCATCATGCAGCGCCACGGATTCGGGGAGGGCGAGTACAAATACTTCGACCAACCGCTGCCGCCGATCGTGCGAGGGCTGCGCGAGCGCGCATATCCGCCGCTGGCGGAAGTGGCGAATCGCTGGCACACGGCGCTCGGGATAGACCGGCGTTTCCCCGCCACCCTGCCGGCATGGCTGAAGATCTGCCATGACGCCGGCCAGACCCGGCCGACGCCGCTGCTGCTGAAGTACGAGGCTGGCGACTACAACTGCCTGCACCGCGATCTCTACGGCGATCTGGTGTTCCCGCTGCAGCTCACGATCCTGCTGAGCGATCCCGCGCGCGATTTCGAAGGTGGCGAGTTCGTGCTGACCGAGCAGCGCCCGCGCATGCAGTCACGCGGCCACGTTGTGAACCTGCGCCAGGGCGAGGCGGTGATCTTCGCGGTCAACGAACGGCCCGTGAAGGGCACGCGCGGCTGGTACCGCACCGCCATGCGCCACGGCGTCAGCACCGTCCGCAGCGGTCGCCGCCTGACGCTGGGCGTGATCTTCCACGACGCCGCGTGAATTGCCGGGACTTGCGCAAGGCCTGCCACGCGCCTAAGAGTGCGGCCGCGCCGTCCGGATCGGGCGGCGTCCCGACCGCGTGACTGGCGAGGCAAGGTGGCGTCCACCACCGGGGAGCGCGGAGAGACGGGCAAGCCGCTCGCCTGGGCATGTTTCCGACCGACGCCCTGCGTCAGGAGGCTGCCCATGGACCTTCACCGCCAGTTGCTCGCCGCCAATGACCCCGAGATCGCCGCCGCGATCACCGGCGAGGAACAACGCCAGCGCGACGGCATTGAGCTCATCCCGTCGGAGAACTACACGTATCCGGAGGTACTGGCGGCACTGGGCACCGTGCTGACCAACAAATATTCCGAGGGTTATCCCGGCCGTCGCTACTACGGCGGCCAGCACTTTACCGACCGGATCGAGGACATTGCGCGCGAGCGCGCCAGGGCGCTGTTCCGGGCGGAGCACGCCAACGTGCAGCCGCTGTCGGGCTCGGCGATGAACCAGGCGGCTTATCTGGCCTGCCTGCAGCCGGGCGACACGGTGCTGGCCATGGACCTCTCGCATGGTGGGCATCTCACGCATGGCGCACCGGTCTCGCATATGGGCCGTCTCTTCAACTTCGTGCGCTATAAGACGCAGCACAACCGCCAGGGCGCGATCGACTATGACGGGCTGATGGAGATGGCCCGCGAGACGCGCCCGAAGCTGGTGCTCTGCGGCTTCAGCTCCTATCCACGGGAGTTGGACTACGCCGCTTTCCGCCGGATCGCCGATTCCGTCGGCGCGCTCGCCATGGCCGATATCGCGCATATCGGCGGGCTGGTGGCCGCCGGCGTGCTGCGCAACCCGCTGGATGACGGCTTCGACATTGTCACCACCACCGTGCACAAGTCGCTACGTGGGCCGCGCGCCGGGCTGATCCTGTGCCGCCAGACGCTGGCCGCGGCGATCGACGCCTCGGTCTTTCCCGGTCTTCAGGGCGGACCGCACATGCACACCATCGCCGCGACGGCCGTGACCCTGCGCAAGGCAAGCGAGCCGGCGTTCCGCGACTACGGAAGGCAGGTACTGGCCAATGCGCAAGCGCTGGCGCAGGCATTGGTGGGCGCTGGCGTGAGTCTGGTCACGGGCGGTACCGACAATCACCTGCTGGTGCTCAACACCATCGACAGCTTCGGCCTTGACGGCCGACGCGCCGAGACGGTGCTCGACGAGATCGGCATCACGGCCAACAAGCAGGTGGTGCCGGATGATCCGCGCCTGCCGCTGCGCCCCAGCGGGCTGCGCATCGGCACGCCGGCAGCCACAACGCGGGGGATGCGCGAGGACGACATGCGCGCCATCGCCGCCTGGATGGTGCAGGCGCTGCGCCATCCCGATGACGCGGCGCTGCTGGTCCGGCTGGCCGAAGAGGTGCGCACCTTTTGCCGCCGCTTCCCGCTGCCGGGTGTGGCAGCCGCGTAGCACCGCTGGGGGCGCGCCACTCCAGTGGCGCGTCTGCGTCTTGGCGAATCCATGACGCGCCACTCGAGTGGCGCGCCCCCAGCGGCTACACCAACGTCGCGAGCTCGGCGCGCAGCTCGGGGATGCCGCTGCCGGTTGCGGCGCTGGTGGCCAGCGCCACGGGATGCGCGGCGGCGTGCCTGGTGGCCTCGGCGGTGGCGGCGGCAAGGGCCTGCGCCACCGCGGCCGGATTGAGTAGATCGGTCTTGGTCAACACGAGCTGGTAGACCACGGCCGCCTTGTCGAGATTGGTCATGGTTTCGCGATCGGAGTCCTTGATGCCGTGGCGGGCATCGATCAGCAGGCAGATGCGCTTGAGCGTGGGGCGGCCACGCAGATAGGCGGCTGCAAGATCCTGCCAGCTCTGCTTCAGGCTCTTCGAGACCTGGGCGAAGCCGTAGCCCGGCAGGTCCACCAGCATCAGCCGGCCCGCGAGATCGAAGAAGTTGAGCTGCCGGGTATGGCCGGGCTTGGACGAGACGCGCGCCAGCGTCGAGCGGCCGGTGAGCGCATTCACCAGGCTCGACTTGCCGACATTGGAGCGACCGGCAAAGGCGATCTCCGGCGCGCCGAACGGCGGCAACGAAGCAATTGAAGCGGCGCCCGCGACGAAACTGCAGGGCCCAGCGAACAGGCGCCGCCCGGCCTCGATCTCCTCATCAGTCCAGGATCTGTCGGCGCACGTCACGACGCGAAGTACCGCTCCAGCATCAGCTCATAGATGCGCGCGAGCGCTTGCAGGTCGGCGACCGCGCTTTTTTCGTCGACCTTGTGCATGGTTTCGCCGACGAGGCCGAATTCGACCACCGGGCAGGCGGCGTGGATGAAGCGCGCATCCGACGTGCCGCCAGTGGTCGAAAGTTCCGGCTTGATGCCCGTCACCTCGCGAACGGCGCCGGCGATCAAATCCGAGAGCTCGCCCGGTGGCGTGTAGAACGATTCGCCCGAGACCTGCGCCTCAAGCTCGTAGAGCCCGTTGCCGCCCACCGCCGCGTTCGCGCGATCCAGCCGTTCGCGCAGATGCGCCAGCAGCGTCTGCGAGGTCCACAGATCGTTGAAGCGCACATTGAAACGCGCCTTCACAACGCCCGGCGCGATGTTGGTGGCGGGGTTGCCGACATCGACGGTGGTGAATTGCAGCGAGCTTGGCTGGAAATGCGCACTCCCCCCATCCAGGGGCGTGGCGATCAGCGCCTCGATCAGGCGGGCAAGACGGTGGATGGGATTGTCGAGTCGCTCGGGGTAGCCGACATGACCCTGGATGCCGCGCACGACAAGATCGACATTCACGCTGCCGCGGCGGCCGATCTTCATCATGTCGCCCAGCCGCTTCGAAGACGTGGGCTCGCCCACCACGCACACATCAACCACCTCGTCGCGTTCAGCCAGCCGGCGCAGCATCTTGACGGTGCCGTTGACGGCGGGGCCCTCCTCGTCGCCGGTGATCAGCAGGCTGATGGAACCGCCGAAACCGGCGCCGCGCTTGCGCAGAAACGCGGCGGCGGCGCAGGCGAAGGCCGCGATCGCGCCCTTCATATCGGCAGCGCCGCGACCAAAGACGTAGCCGTCCGACAGCTCGGCTGCGAACGGGCCGATGGTCCACGACGAGAGGTCGCCTGCAGGCACCACGTCGCTGTGGCCGGCGAAGCAGAAGTGCTTGCCGCCCGTCCCGACGCGGGCATAGAGGTTCGCAATATCCGGCGTGTCCGGCTCGCTGAAATCCATGCGTTCGCAGCGGAAGTTCAGCGCCGTAAGCCGGTCTTCCAGCAGCGACAGCGCACCGCCTTCCGCTGGCGTGACGCTGGGACAGCGCACCAGCGCCCGTGTCAGCTCGACGACATCGACGGCAGTGTTGGCAAGGGAGTCCGGCATCTGCCTGCGCTCCGCCTCTCGCGCGACCTTGCTAATCGCGCAGCAGCTCGTTGATCGAGGTCTTGGCGCGCGTGCGCTCATCGACCGTCTTCACGATCACTGCGCAATAGGTCGAGGGCCTGTCAGGTCCGCCCGGCAGATTGCCGGGGACCACCACGGAATAGGCCGGCACGCGTCCGGTGTGGACCTGGCCCGTCATGCGATCGACGATCTTCGTGGTCGCGCTGATGAACACGCCCATCGCCAGCACCGCACCGGTTTCGACGATAACGCCCTCGACGACTTCAGAGCGCGCGCCGATGAAGCAATTGTCCTCGATGATCACGGGGTTCGCCTGGAGCGGCTCGAGCACGCCGCCGATACCGACGCCGCCCGAGAGATGGCAGTTCTTGCCGATCTGCGCGCAGGAGCCGACGGTCGCCCAGGTATCGACCATTGTGCCCGAACCGACATACGCGCCGAGATTCACGAAGCTTGGCATCAGCACGACGTTGGGCGCGACATAGGAGCCGCGGCGCACCACGGAGCCCGGCACGGCGCGGAAGCCCGCCTTGGCGAAGCGCGCGGAGTCCCAGCCCGCGGTTTTCAGCGGCACCTTGTCGTACCATGGCGCCGCCCCGATGCCCGGGAACGCCGCGCCGCCGTCCATGGGCACACTGTCGTAGAGCCGGAAGGACAGCAGTACCGCCTTTTTCAGCCACTGGTTCACCACCCACTCGCCGCCGACCTTCTCGGCCGTGCGGAAGCTTCCATCGTCGAGGCCGGCAATGGCCGCCTCAACGGCGTCGCGCACGGAACCCTTGGTCTTGCTGTTGATGCTGTCGCGGTTTTCCCAGGCAGCCTCGACGGCCTGCCGCAGCTCGGCGCTCATGCTCTCTCCCTCCGAAGACGGCGGACCATACTCGCACTAGCCTTCATGGTGAGCTTGTCGAACCATGAAGGCGTCACAGCGATAGCGCGGGCTGCTTCATGGTTCGACAAGCTCACCATGAAGCGCAGGAAGCGGCGGTTAGTGCGCGTCGGCCCAGATCTTGCGTTTTACGGCGTACATCATGCCAGCGAAGATCAGCAGGAACAGCACCACCCGTACGCCGGTGCGCTTGCGCGCTTCCATATGGGGTTCGGAGGCCCAGGCCAGGAAGGTCACGACGTCGCGCGCCATGCTGGGCAGGTCGTTCTTGCTGCCGTCGACGTAGTTTACCTGTCCGTCACTGAGCGGCTTGGCCATGCCGATCTTGTAGCCCTGCTCGCCCGGCTGGAAGTAGATGTTGAAGTGCTTGCCTTCCTCCAGCTTGTAGTCCTTGGCAAGGCCAAACTCCGCCTTCTGCTGGTCGGTCAGCGAGTCGAAATCGACATACCCCTGCAGCAGGGAAAAGACGTAGCGCGCGCCGTTGGGACGCGCCTTGATGATCAGGCTGAGATCGGGCGGTGCAGCCCCGCCATTGGCCGCGGCCGCGGCGGCATCATTGGGGAACGGCTTCTTGAAGCGATCGGAGGGCTTGCCCGGCCGCTCGATCTTCTCGCCCACGTCGTTGACGTCCTCAACCTGCACCTCAGCGGCAATGCCCTTGACCGCGGCCTCGCTCAGACCGAGGTCCATGAGGTTGCGATAGGACATCAGCGACATCGCGTGGCAGGCGGCACAGACCTCCTTGTAGATCTGGAAGCCGCGCTGGGCTGCGGCGCGGTCGATGGTGCCGAACGGACCCTCGAAGGAGAACCGGGTATCCAGCAGCTTCGGGCCATGGCCCGCCTCGGCCAGCGCCGGAAACACGGCCGCCGGCGCGGCGAGCAGCGGCAGGGCGAGGACGCCAGTGGCGAGCAGCTTGCGCATCGTGCAGTCCCCCCTTACCGCGCCGCGGCCGGCTTGAGCACCGAGTCGGCGATGCTCGCGGGCAAGGGCAATGGTCGCTCGATCTTGCCCAGCAGCGGCAGCAGGATCAGGAAGTGGAAGTAGTACCAGAAGGTCGCAAGGCGGCCGATCCACAGCAGCGGGATGTGCATGCCAAGGATCGAAATCTCGGCGTCTGCCGGATTGCCGCCGACCCAGCCCAGGACGAGGCAGTCGATCACGAACACCCAGAAGAACCACTTGAACATCGGCCGGAAGCGCCCAGAGCGTACGCGAGACGTGTCGAGCCATGGCAGCAGGAACAATATGCCAATCGCGCCGAACATCGCGATCACACCGCCCAGCTTGTCGGGAATGCTGCGCAGGACGGCGTAGAACGGCAGGAAGTACCATTCGGGCACGATGTGCGCCGGCGTCTGCAGCGGATTCGCCTTGGTGTAGTTGTCGGGCTCGCCGAAGAAGTCGGGCGCGAAGAAAACGAAGATGGCGTAGAAGATCAGGAAGACGACCACCGCGTAGCCGTCCTTCGTGACGTAATAGGGGCTGAACGGAAGCGTATCCTGCGGGCCGCGGGGATCAATGCCGGTGGGATTGTTCGAGCCCGCGACGTGCATGGCCGCGATGTGCAGCACCACCACGCCCACGATGACGAACGGCAACAGGTAGTGCAGCGAGAAGAAGCGGTTAAGTGTGGGGTTGTCGACCGAGAAGCCGCCCCAGAGGAAGGTCACGATATCCTCGCCGAAGACCGGAATCGCCGAGAACAGGTTGGTGATCACCGTGGCGCCCCAGAAGCTCATCTGGCCCCAAGGCAGCACGTAGCCCATGAAGGCCGTCGCCATCATCAGCAGCAGGATCACCACCCCCAGCATCCACAAGAGCTCGCGCGGGTTCTTGTACGAGCCGTAATACATGCCGCGGAAAAGGTGGATGAAGACGGCGATGAAGAAGAACGAGGCGCCGTTCATGTGCATGTACTGGATCAGCCAGCCCTGCGGCACGTCGCGGCGGATGCGTTCGACCGAATCGAAGGCGTAGTCGACATGAGGCGTATAGTTCATCGCCAGCACGATGCCGGTGACGATCATGGTGATCAGCATCACCATGGCGATGCCGCCGAAGCTCCACCAGTAGTTGAAGTTGCGCGGCGTCGGGAAGACGCCGTACTCGTGGTGCATGAAGGTGAAGATCGGCAGCCGCTTGTCGATCCACCGCACGACGGCGCTGTTGAAAGCCGGCGGCTTACCCTGCATCGAGGCCATGTCTCAGCTTCCCCTCCGGCCGGTCAGCCGATCCGGATCGTGGTGTCGTTGACGAAAGTATAGGTGGGCACCTCGAGGTTCTTGGGTGCCGGCCCGCGGCGGATCCGGCCCGAGGTGTCGTAATGCGAACCGTGGCAGGGGCAGAACCACCCCTTGTAGTCGCCCCGCGTCTCGCCCTGGGCGGTGCCGAGCGGAATGCAGCCCAGATGCGTGCAGACGCCAACCACGATCAGCCAGTCGTCGTGGCCTTTCTGGACGCGCTTGGCATCGTCTTCGGGGTCCGGCAGCCGGCTGACATCCACATCACGCGCCGCCTGGATTTCCTCGGGTGTCCGGTGGCGAATGAACACCGGCTTGCCACGCCAGCTCACCTTGATGGCCTGGCCAACCTCGATTCCATTGAGAGACACTTCGATCGATGCCAGCGCCAGCGTGTCGGCCGCCGGATTCATGTTGTTGAGGAACGGCCAGATGGCAGCGGCTGTGCCGACAGCCGCAGTGGCGCCGGTGGCGATGAACAGGAAATCCCGCCGGCCCACGCCATCGCCATGACCGGCGCCGCCCTCGCTCGTCGCCGCTTTGCTGGAACTTGCCATCAGAACCTGTCCCCAATCGTCCGGGCGGACGCGCGGCCCGCAAAAAGCGGCCGTAATGAAGCGGAAAGCCCCTCAGGGATCAAGGGTTTGTTGCCTCTCCCGGAGCGCTGTTCCGCAGCGCACATGCGGCAGGACGACGCACAATTGCGCGCGGCCGGCACGCAGTAGAGCATGCGAGTCCTCTCATCGTGTGGCTCCGATGCGTCTTGCGCTCTATCAGCCCGACATCGCACCAAACGTTGGCACGCTGCTGCGGCTGGCGGCCTGTCTCGACGTTGCGGTCGACCTGATCGAGCCGTGCGGCTTTCCGGTCGACGACCGGCGCCTGCGACGCGCCGGCATGGACTACATCGACCGCGTCCGCCTGACACGTCACAGCTCGTGGGAGGCGTTTCGCCGCAGCCGGGCGCCGGGCCGGCTGGTGCTGCTGACGACCGCGGGTGATCACCTCTTTCCGCGTCTCGAGTTTCGCAAGGACGACATCGTGCTTGTGGGACGCGAGAGCGCCGGCGTGCCGCCCGAGGTACACGCCGCCGCCGACCTGCGACTTCGCCTGCCCATGCAGCAAGGCTTGCGATCGCTTAATGTGGCCGTGGCGGCCGCGATGGCATTGACCGAGGGGCTGCGCCAGACCGATGGATATGCCGAACTGACATGACCTCCTCCGATCCTGCCACGGCCGGTCACCATCCTTCGCCGCTTGGCACCGATATCGATGCCTGCAAGGAAGCAGCGCGCATCTGGTTCGAAACCTTGCGCGACCGCATCTGCGTCACCTTTGAAGCTATCGAGGACGAACTGGCAGGCACCCATCGCGAGCTGCCGCCGGGCCGCTTCGTCCGTACGCCCTGGCGACGGGCGAAACCGGACAACGAGGGCGATCTCGGCGGCGGCGTCATGGCGGTGATGCGCGGCCGCGTGTTCGAGAAGGTTGGCGTCAACGTCTCCACCGTCCATGGCGAGTTCTCGCCCGAGTTCCGCCAGCAGATCCCCGGCGCGGCGCAGGACCCGCGATTCTGGGCATCGGGCATTTCGCTGGTGGCGCACATGCGCTCCCCGCGCGTGCCGGCGGTCCACATGAACACCCGCTTCATCGTCACGACGCGGGCCTGGTTCGGGGGCGGCGCCGATCTCACGCCGCTGCAGCCGGATGCCGATGACACGGCGGTATTCCACGGCGCACTGAAAGCCGCATGCGACCGGTTCGATCCGGCCTGGTATCCCCGCTACAAGGCATGGTGCGACGAGTATTTCTTCCTGCCGCATCGCGGCGAGCCGCGCGGCGTGGGCGGCATCTTCTATGACTATCTCGACAGCGGCGACCGCGACCGCGATTTCGCGTTCACGCAGGCGGTGGGCGAGGCCTTCCTTGCGGCCTGGCCTGCCATCGTGCGCCGCCACCAGAACGAGCCGTGGACGGCCGAGGAACGCGAGCGGCTGCTGTACCGCCGCGGACGCTATGTCGAATTCAATCTCCTGCACGACCGCGGCACGCGCTTCGGCCTGATGACCGGCGGCAATGTCGAGGCGATTCTGATGTCGCTGCCGCCAGAGGTGAAGTGGTAGGAAGGCGCTGCTGCTGTGGCGTGCCGGTTGTGGACGCGCTACAGTGCCGCAGGGAAGTTTGGTTCGGGAGGCATGGATGAGCTGGACACGGCGTGCGCTGACGGCGGCCCTGGTTGCGACCACAGTCACCCTGGGGGGCGCGGCTCTGGCGGCCGACGAGCCGATGCGGGCGGAGAAGCATCCGATCGAGCCGTTTGTCGGCACTTATAGCGGCACCGGGGTGTCGGAGCTGGTGGGCGGCAAGGTCTCGCGCGTGACGCAGCGGGACTACGACGTCGAGGTCGTCAAGGAAGGCGACAACTTCAAGGTGATGTGGTCGAGCATCGATTTCCGGGTCAATGACGGGCAGACGAACCCCAAGGCCCAGAGCCAAAGCGTCGTTTTCCAGCCGACCGTTAACGGCAAGCTGTTCAAGGGGCCGGAAGCCGATCTTATGCAGGGCCAGACGGTGTACTGGGCCGGCATCGACGGCAACAGCCTGACCGTCTACTCGGTGACCATCAGCGAGTCCGGCGGCTACATCCTGAACGCCTGGACGCGCACGCTGCAGGGCAAGAACATGCTGCTGGCCTTCCGCAGCACGGTGGACGGCAACATTCGCCGTACCGCCACCGGCCAGCTCCAGCGCAAATAGCTCAGCGGCGTCTGGCGAGCAGCGCAGCGCAAGCCCACGGTAAAACAAGCTGCGCCAGCATCAGGATGGGCCACGGTGCGCCTTCGGCCAGCGCGTAGCGGTCGGCGAGCGACGCCAGGCTCTCATCATAGGTGAAGCGGCCGTAGGCAGCATCCAGCACGGCGGTCGAGCCTGCCCACAGCAGGCCCGCCAGCAGGGCCGCACCCTGCCATGCCGGCCCCGCCGTGCGCCGCGCATGGATCAGCGCCATCAGCGCGACGTAGGGAAGCGGCAACAATGCCTTGTACCATGCTGCGTCGCGCGGCCCGACGGCGCCGGCGATGAGCGTGTCGCCAATCATATGGTTGGCAAGCACCACCACGGCGGTGGCCAGCCACAAGGCCAGCGCCAGCCCGGGGCGGATCACGCGTCCTCGCCGCGCTCGATGCGCCGATGCAGCTCTGCGAGACAGGCCGCCCGGTCGGGCGCGAAATCGTGGTCAATCCACCATTGCTCGACCGCCGCCACCAGCGCCCCCACCCTGCGCCCCGCCGGCACGCCTGATTTCAGGACATCGCGGCCGGACACCGGCAATTCCGGCGGCGTCCACGTGGTCGCAAGCCGCCAGGCCTCCAGCCAGCGTGTATCGACGGCGGACGGCAGCCGCATCAGACGGTCGAGATAGAGCGCATTGCCCAGCTCGTAGAGCTGCCGGCGGATAGCGGCAGGTCCATGCCCGATGTCTATGGCAGGCGCCGCGGCCAGCATCACGGTCAGCCGCAGCGATTCCTGGGTGGACAGCCGCAGGCGCTTGCCGATGGCGGCCGCTTCGGCGCCAACACCAACCAGCGACGACAGGCGGCGCAATCCGTCGGCAGTCGAAACCGCCTGTTCGTTGGCGATTACGAGGCGCAGCAGCTCTGTGCCGGCGTATTCGGGCAGCCAGTAGCCGAAGAGGCCGATCCCCGCCATGGTCTCGACCGTCTCGCAGGGATCGCGCGCCTCGAGCAGCTTCAGCAACTCCTTGCGCACCCGCTCGGCCGACAAATCGCGCAGGCGGCCGGCGGCGGCACGGCAGGCCGCAAGCCCGTCCGTATCGAACGGACTGGTGCCATACCAGGCGTGAAACCGGAAGAAGCGCAGAATGCGCAGCACATCCTCGGCGATGCGGATCGCCGCCTCGCCGACGAAGCGCACGCGGCCCGCCGTCAGATCGGCGCGGCCGCCGAAGAAGTCCCAGAGATGGCCCTCCGGATCGCAGAACATGGCATTGATGGTGAAGTCACGCCGTGCCGCATCCGCACGCCAGTCATCGGTGAACTCGACAATGGCCCGCCGGCCATCGGTTTCCACGTCACGGCGCAGGGTCGTGATCTCGAACGGCCGGCTGCCGGAGATGGCGGTAACCGTGCCGTGTTTCAGGCCTGTCGGCACGACCTTGAGGTCAGCGTCCTGAAGTATGCGCATCGCCGCCTCGGGCGGCTGGTCGATGGCAATGTCGATGTCCTCGACAGGATGCCCGCGCAAGGCATCGCGCACGCAGCCGCCCACGAAGCGGGCCGTGATGCCGGCGCGCGCCAGCGCGTCCATGACCCGCATCGTGCGCGGATCGATCATCCATGGCTGGACGGCCAGATGTCCGTTCGGCTCCATCGGGCACCTTCAGACCGGGATCGCCGCCGGTCGTGCGCTATGTTGCATGCCCAGCAAACCACCGGGACGGTCGTCGAGAAAATACAGCGACAGCACCGCCGCGATGGCGAGCACGAGGCCGATGATCAGCAGGTTGGTCCATGGCAGGTCCTGCCACGCCGGCAGCGTGCCCTTCAGCTTGCGCTCGCGCTTGATGGCGACCGCCCACGCCCAGGCGAAGAACAGGACACTGGGACCGATCAGCGTCAGAAGCAGAATCAGAACAGCGCGCATGGCCTTTCAGCCGGTACCGTCCGACAGGATGCGCCACAGGTTCTTCAGCATCCCGGCTGTCGCGCCCCACACGTAGCGCTCGCCGTACGGCATGGCGTAGTAGCGCCGCTCGCGACCCTGCCATGTCCGGGAATGAACGTGGTGGTTGGCGGGGTCGAGGAAAAACGCCAGCGGGACCTCGAAGACGTCTGCAACCTCCCGTGGATCGGGCCTCAAAACGAAATGAGGCGCCACGAAGCCCACCACCGGCGTGATCAGGAACCCCGTGCCTGTCACGTAGTTGTCCAAAGGACCGACAATATCGACATGTTCAGGTCCGATACCGATCTCCTCCTCCGTTTCCCGCAACGCCGTGGCGATCAGGTCGGGGTCGTCATCATGGCGCCGGCCGCCGGGAAACGCGATCTGACCTGCGTGGCTCGGCATATCTGCCGTGCGCTGCGTCAGCAGGACCGTAAGGCCGGGTCTGCGATCGACCAGCGGTACCAGCACGGCAGCCGGCCGCAGGTTCTCGGGCGGCCGGTCGGCGCCATTGAGCGCGAAATCGCTGCCGACAAAGGGCGGCGGCACCAGTCGGCCATCGGCTATGGCGTCATTACGGGCCTGCAGCCGGCGGCGCACCTCGTCGCGCGTCATCGTCATGTCTTCGCCTGAATTTTCCCGCTCCATGGCGCGGAAGCCCGCGGAAACGTCATTTGAAGGATGGCGCCTCGTTTGCAATCTTGCGCCTTGAATTGCTGCGGTGCGCAAAACCGCAGATCGCGTAGCCAGTGCAAGTTCCGATCCCGGGTACGATTAGTTCATTCTACCGCTTTGAGGCCATGACGCCTGCCGCGTCGGGCAAGAACCACGGAGTTTCCGCGTGCAGACCGACCTTCCGCCTCCGTTCGCCGGCGCTACCACGGATCCCGACGCCGTGCTGCAGGACATCGAGAACCTGGGCGGCAAGCTGCGGGCCGTCCGCGACAGTGTCGGCAAGGTCATATATGGCCAAAGAGACGTTATCGATCAAACACTTATAGCATTGCTGTCCGGCGGCCACCTGCTCCTTGTCGGTCTGCCGGGCCTCGCCAAGACCAAGCTGGTGGAAACGCTGGGCGTGGTGCTGGGTCTGGACGCACGGCGGGTGCAGTTCACGCCGGACCTCATGCCGGCCGACATTCTGGGCTCGGAAGTGCTGGAAGAGGATTCCGCCGGCCGGCGCGCCTTCCGGTTCATTCCGGGACCGGTTTTCGCCCAGCTCCTCATGGCTGACGAGATCAACCGCGCCAGCCCGCGGACCCAGTCGGCGCTGCTGCAATCCATGCAGGAGTATCACGTCTCCGTGGGCGGCAAGCGGCACGACCTGCCCCGGCCGTTCCATGTGTTGGCAACCCAGAACCCGCTGGAGCAGGAGGGCACATATCCGTTGCCCGAGGCACAGCTCGATCGCTTCCTGCTGCAGGTCGATGTCGGCTATCCCGACGAAGCGGCCGAGCGGCAGATGATGATCGTCACGACCGGTGCCCGCCAGCCGCAGGCCGACCGGGTGCTGACGGCCGCTGATCTGCAATCGGCGCAGGCGCTGATCCGCCGCGTGCCGGTCGGCGAGAAGGTGGTCGACGCCATCCTCACGCTGGTGCGGGCGGGACGGCCCGACAGCACGGATCTGGACGAGATCAGAAAGCACGTGGCGTGGGGGCCCGGACCACGCGCTAGCCAGGCGCTGATGTTGGCATCCCGTGCTCGCGCCGTTCTGCAGGGCAGGCTGGCGCCCTCCGTGGATGACATCGTGGCGCTGGCAGGGCCCGTGCTGCGCCATCGCATGGCGACCAATTTTGCAGCCCGCGCCGAGGGCGTCACGGTTGACGGCATCATCGCCCGGCTGTGCGCCAAGCTGGCCTGAGACCCGGACCGGAGTTGTCGATCGCACCATGGCCGTTGCCCCCACGCTTACCGATGCGGCACGCCTTGCATCGGCATTGCCTCCGCTGCTGGTGGCGGCCCAGCGCGTCGCCACGACGGTGATGCAGGGGGTCCATGGCCGGCGCCGCGTCGGCCAGGGCGATGCTTTCTGGCAGTTTCGACAATATCGGCCCGGAGACGCCATCAACCGCATCGACTGGCGGCAAACGGCGAAGAGCCGTGCGGTGTACGTGCGCGAGACGGAATGGGAGGCCGCGGCCAGCGTCTGGCTGTGGCGCGACGGCTCCCCGTCGATGGATTTCAGTTCCGGCCGCAATGCGCCGAAGAAAAAGCTGCGCGCAGAGATCCTGCTGCTGGCATTGGCCACGCTGCTGGTGGACGCCGGCGAGCGTGTCGGTCTTTTGGGTGGGGATCGCCCCGCCTACGGCCGCAGCGTGCCACGGCGGCTTGCCGATGCGCTGACCGACAACGCGCTGATGGGTGCGGCTGACAGCCTGCCGCCGCGCCTGCCGCTGCCAGCGCACGGGCACGTCGTCCTGATCGGCGATCTGCTCGACCCGCTGGCATCGATTGAAGGTGCGGTGCGCCACTACGCCGCTCACGGCGTGCGCGGCCACCTGCTGCAAATCCTTGATCCGGCCGAGGAGGATTTGCCGTATGATGGCCACGTCAAGTTCTCCGGCCTGGAGCGGGAGGGGGATCACACCATCCGCCGTGTCGAAGCCGTGCGGGACGCCTATCATGCGCGACTGATCGCGCAGAAGGAGGGGCTCGCGCGCATTGCCCAGTCGGTGGGCTGGACCTGGCGCGCGCACCGTACCGACCGGCCGCCGGAGACAGCGCTGCTGTCGCTCTACATGGCCATGGCCGATTCCGGGAGGCGACAGTGACGCGGTGCACGCCCGGTGGAGTGGCCAGATGCTGAGCCTCGGCGCGCTCGCCTTCGCCACGCCATGGATGCTGTCGCTGCTGGTGGCACTGCCGGTGATCTACTGGCTGCTGCGTCTGCTGCCGCCAGCACCGCGGCTGGTCCGCTTCCCGGCGATCCGGCTCCTGCTCGGGCTTGAGCCGCCGCAACGCACGCCGGTGCGCATTCCGCTGTGGCTGCTCCTTCTGCGATTGCTGCTGGTGACGCTGCTGATCCTGGCGCTGGCACGTCCCCTGCTGAACCCCGCCGCCGATCTGGCCGGCCAGGGCCCGCTGGTGCTGGTGATCGACGATGGCTGGGCCGCAGCGCCTAACTGGAGCATGGTGCAGCGCCATGCCGAGCGCCTCACCGAGCGTGCCGAACGCGCCAACCGGCCGGTGGTAGTCCAGTCGACTGCGCCGCCCGCCCTGGATGAGGTGCAGGCCAAGCGCGGACTGCTGCGGCCGGACGAGGCGCGCGCTGTCATCCGCGCGCTGAAACCCAAGCCCTGGCCGACCGATCGCGCTGCCGCCATGGCCGAGCTGGAGAAGCTGCGCCTGCCGACGCCGGCGCATGTCGTCTGGCTAAGCGATGGCCTGGACAGCAAGGATCTCAAGGCAGCCGCCGAGCGCGCCCTGCGGCTTGGCACGCTCGAGGTCGTGCGGCCGGAAGCCTCGCGCGTGGCGCTGGTGCTGCTACAGCCGGAATCGGGCGCGCGCGAACTGCGGGTAAAGGCCTTGCGCGCAGCCGGCGATGGCCCCCGCCGAATCGCCGTCCAGGGTTCGGACGAGCGCGGCGCCATCGTGGCGCGCACCGTGCTTGATTTTGGCCCTACTGACACGGAAGCCACAGCGAGCATCGATACACCCACCGAACTGCGCAATCGCATCCTCAGGCTGGACATCGAAGGTCAGTCGAGTGCCGGCGCCGTGGTGCTGCTCGATGAACGGTTCCGCCGCCGGCCGGTGGGCATTGTTGGCGAGCGGCAGACGGCGGCTGGGCAGCCGCTGCTGCAAGAAGTCTACTATCTGGAGCGAGCGCTGGAGCCCTATGCAGCGATCACCATCGGCGATCGCGCGGCGCTGCTGGAGCAGCGCATGGCGATCCTGCTGGTGCCGGATGGCGCCGCGCCGGGACCGGAAGATCGCGCAGCCATGGCCGAGTGGGTGGAAAAGGGCGGCGTGCTGGTACGGTTCGCGGGGCCGCGCCTGGCCTCCGGCGAGGATGATCTGGTCCCGGTAAAACTGCGGCTGGGCGACAGGGCGCTGGGCGGCGTCATGAGCTGGGGCCAGCCGGCTACTCTTGCGGAGTTCCCGGCGGAGAGCCCCTTCGCGGGACTCGCCGTGCCGCCGGATGTGCGGATCAACCAGCAGGTGCTGGCCGAACCGGCGCCTGACCTGGGTGAAAAAACCTGGGCGCGTCTGACGGATGGCACGCCGCTGGTTACCGGCGAGAAGCGCGGCCAGGGCTATCTCGTGCTGATTCACACCACGGCCAATACCGGCTGGAGCAATCTCGCCCTCTCTGGCCTGTTCGTCGATATGCTGCAGCGCCTTGTGCAACTGAGCCGCGGTGTTGCCGGCGAGGGGGTGGCGCAGCAGCTCAAGCCCTGGCGCGCGCTGGACGGCTTCGGCAAGCTGGTGGCGCCGCCACTGGGAGCCCTGCCGCTGCCGGCTGACGCAGTACAGACCTTCAAGCCGCGCCCCGTGACGCCGCCCGGACTATATGGCGATCAATCGGCGCAGATGGCCTTCAATCTGGGCGGCCGTGTCGAGCCGCCCACCCCGCTCGGCGATCTGCCCGGTGGCGTGACCACGGACCGGCTGTCCGAGGAAGGTGAAACCGATCTCACCCGGTGGTTCCTGGCGGCCGCGCTGGCACTGCTGCTCCTCGATTTCCTGATCGCCCTGCTGCTGCGTGGTCTGCTGCCGCTTCCGGGCCGGCTGGGCCGTGCGACGGCTATGGCCATTGTCAGCCTCGGCGTCATCGCCATGGCGCTGCCTGACGACGCCTGGGCGCAACAGTCCCGGCCGCCATCGCGACCCCAGACACGCGCACCGCAGCCTGCCAACGACGAAATGCTCCTGCGGGCCACGCTCGAAACGCATCTGGCTTACGTGACCACGGGCAACCGCGAGGTCGATGAGGTGAGCCGCGCCGGGCTGGAAGGGCTGGGCGAAATCCTGCGCGCCCGCACCTCGGTCGAGCCCGGCGATCCCATTGGCGTCGACATCGAGAAGGACGATCTGCGGCTCTTCCCGTTCGTCTACTGGGCGATCACGCCGGATCAGCCGTCGCCGTCGGTGGCTGCCGCTGCAAATATCGACCGCTACATGAAATCGGGCGGCATCCTGTTCTTCGATACGCGCGATCAGCACATCACGCTGGGGCGCGGATCCAACACCGACCTCAAGCGCCTGATGCGCGCAGTCGATGTGCCGCCCCTGGTGCCGATGCCGCAGGATCACGTGCTGACCAAGTCGTTTTACCTGCTGTCGGACATGCCCGGACGATGGGCCGGCGGGCGCGTCTGGATCGAGGCGGGCAACGGGCGCATCAATGACGGAGTCGCGGCCATCATTGTCGGCGCCAACGACTACGCCGGCGCCTGGGCCATGGACTCGCCGGGCCGCGGCATGTTTCCGGTGGCGCCGGGCGGCGAGAACCAGCGCGAGATGGCCTTTCGTTTCGGCGTGAACCTCGTGATGTACGCGCTGACTGGTAACTACAAGGACGACCAGGTCCATCTCAACGACATCATGCAGAGGCTGCGGCGATGACATCGAGCGCTGCCAGCATCGCCTTCGATCCGCTGCTGCCGTGGGAATTCCTGCTGCTGTTCGGCGTGATCGCCATTGCCATTGCTGCGGCTGGTCTTATGCGGCGCGCCAGCGGGGTGCTGTGGCGGGTCACGGCGGTAGCCGTGGTGCTGGCGGCGCTGGCCAATCCCTCGCTGGTCGAGGAGCAACGTCGCGGCATTGACGACGTGGCACTGATCCTGATCGACGACAGCGACAGCCAGTCGATCAACGACCGCCGCGCCCAGGTCGCCGCCGCCCGCGAAGCGCTGCGCAAGCGGCTGGGCACCCTTGAAGGGCTTGAGATCCGCGAGGTGGTGCTGCCGCCCAACAGCATGAAGCTGGGCAGCGAGGTACTGGGCGGCACGCGCCTGGTCACGGCACTGCGCGATGCATTGGTCGATATTCCGCGCGAGCGGCTGGCCGGCGTGGTGCTGATGACCGATGGTCAGGTCCACGACGTGCCGGCAACCATCCCGCCGGAACTGGCGACAGCGCCAGTCCATGTCCTGCTGAGCGGGCGCAAGCAGGAGGCCGACCGCCTGCTGGTCCTGGAGCAGACGCCGAAATTCGGCGTGGTCGGCAAGCACGTGACCGCGAAGTTCCGGGTGGAGGACTCGGCGCCCGACGCGAAGAGCCCGGCACCCGTGACCATCACGGTGGGCAGCGATCCGCCGCTGCGCCTGAACGTGCCGATCGGCCGCACCATGGAGGTCGACATTCCGATCGCCAACGGCGGCGCCAACGTCGTTCAGGTCGAGGTGGCTCCCGGTACGCGGGAACTGACACTTGAGAACAACCGCGCGCTGTTCGTCATCAACGGGGTCCGCGACAGGCTGCGCGTGCTGCTGGTATCGGGCGAGCCCTATCCCGGCGAGCGCGCCTGGCGCAACCTGCTGAAGGGCGATCCCGCCGTCGATCTGGTGCATTTCACCATCCTGCGCACGCCCTCCAAGGACGACTTCACCCCCACGCGCGAGCTGTCGCTGATACAGTTTCCGATGCGCGAGCTGTTCGACCTGAAGCTGCGTGAGTTCGACCTGATCGTCTTCGACCGCTACGAGACCGGCTCCATCATCACCCGCGAGTACTTCGCTAACATCGCCAATTACGTGCGCGGTGGCGGCGCGCTGTTGCTGTCGGTCGGCCCGGTCTACGCCACGCAGCGCTCGATCTACCGCACGCCGCTGGGCACCGTGTTGCCGGCACCACCTGCCGGCGATGTGATCGAGCGCGGCTTCAAGCCCAAGCCGACCACGCTGGGTGATCGCCATCCGGTCACGGCTGAACTGCCGCAAGCTGGCCGCGCCGCTCCGACAGACGCCCCGGCCGATATCGAGCGCGAAGAGCCGAGCTGGGGCCGCTGGTTCCGACTGGTGGTCGCGCGTGCCGAAAGAGGCGTGACGGTGCTGTCGGGTGCCGACGACAGGCCGCTGGTGGTCCTGGACCGCGTCGGTGAAGGGCGCGTGGCCCAGATCCTGTCGGACCATCTGTGGCTGTGGAACCGCGGTATCGAAGGCGGCGGTCCGCAAGCCGAGCTCGTGCGCCGCATTGCCCACTGGCTGATGAAGGAACCCGACCTCGAGGAGGAGGCCCTGCGCGCGACGGCGCATGGCGGGCGGATCGAGATCCAGCGCCAGACGCTGGCAGACTCCTTTTCGCCGGTCGTAATGACGGCGCCGGACGGGTCGAGCCGCACCATCACGCTGAACCGCGCCGCGCCCGGCCGCGCGGTAGCCACCATCCAGGTGGACAAGCCTGGCCTCTACAAGTTTGAGGACGGCAAGCTCAAGACCGTGGCAGCGGTGGGCAATCCCGATCCGCTGGAGTTCTCCGACGTGCGCGCCACGGCCGCCAAACTCAAACCGCTGGCAGAGGCCTCTGGCGGCGGCATGATCTGGCTGGCCGACGTGCCCGATCCCGACGTACGGCGTGTCTCGGCCAACCGGATTGCCTACGGTGACTCCTGGATCGGCCTGCGACGCAACGAGAGCTATGCCGTGACGGGCGTGAACCGTTACCCGCTGCTGCCCGGCCTCGTGGTGGCGCTGGCCTTCCTGCTCGGCATCGGCCTCGCCTGGTTCCGCGAAGGCAAGTGACGCTCAGATCGGAACGATCGAGCGGTGTTTGGGCGGGTGATCGGGCGGGCGCCTCGGCGGCGCGTAGGCCAGAACCTCGATGAGCCGACGCCGTGTGTCGCGCGGATCGATGATGTCGTCCACACCGAAGCCTTCAGCGGCCCGTAGCGCACCGACCCGTCTGCGGGTTTCGTCGATCATCTCCTGGCGGCGCGCCTGCGGATCGGGCGCCACCTTGTAGTCCTTGCGATAGGCAACATCGATAGCGCCTTCGATCGACATGGCGCAGATCTCGGCACTGGGCCAAGCGAAGCAGGCATCGGCCGCGAAGCTGCGTCCGCCGCACATGGCGAAGTAGCCCAGCCCGTAGCCCTTGCGCAGCACCACCGAAATGCGCGGCACGCTGGCGTGGCCCCATTCGAAGATCAGCTTCGCGCTGCGCCGGCCGAGATTGGTGCGCTCGGCCGCACTGCCGATCGAGAAGCCCGGCACGTCGATGAAGGAGATCAGCGGGAGGCCGAAGGCATCGCAGAGCGCGATGAAATGCGCGCCCTTGTCGCAAGCCGGCGAGTCAATCATGCCGCCCAGCCGCAACGCCTGGTTGGCAATGAAGCCGACCGGCCGGCCGCCCAACCGCGCAAAGGCTGTCACGAGGTTACTGGCAAAGGTGGGCTTGATCTCGAATACGCTGCCCCGATCGGCAATCAGCGCCAGCACCTTGCGCACGTCGTAGGCCTTGCGCGTCGAAACTGGCACCAGATCCAGAATGGCATCGTCGATGGGTTCGGGCGGCTGGTCGCACGGCGTGATCGCCTGCGGCGCTCGGGCGTTGCCCGGCAGGTACGAGAGAAAGCGGCGGGCGGCGACGAAGGCCTCGTCCTCGTCCGCCACGCCGAGATCGGCGAGGCCTTGCCTATCTACCTGGATCTCGGCGCCGCCCAGCGCTTGCGTGTCGATCTCCTCGCCTGTCGCGGCCTTGACCAGCGCTGGCCCGGCGAGACCCATGGTGGAGAGGCCGCGAACCATCACCACGAAATCTGCCATGCCGGCGTAGTTGGTGGGACCGGCGAAGCCGGCGCCCAGCATCAGCGCCACCACGGGAATCCAGCCTGAGGCGCGCGCCATGTCATGAAACATGCCGTTGGCGTGGGCGAAATGCCGCGCATCCTGGCCATCCTGGATGCGATGCCCGCCACCATCGAGCAGCATCACCAGGGGCAGCCCGCTGCTCACGGCGATCTGCACCGCACGGCGGGTCTTGGCGCTGCCCAGCTTGCCGATACTGCCGCCGTAGACGGAGAAATCCTGCGACAGCACCATCACTGGCCGGTTCTCTATTCGCGCCGTCCCCACGACGACGCCATCGGCCGGCGCCCTGGCACGGCTGGCGGCGGCACCCGCCGGGTCATCGTCCTCGGCCACCAGCCCGCCGATCTCGCAGAACGAGTCCTTGTCGATGAGCCGGGCGATGCGCTCGCGCGCGCTGAGCTTGCCGCGCGCGTGCAATCTCTCCATCGCGGGACCGCGAGCGGCATCGGCCAACATCGCGCGCTCACGCTCGATACCCTCGATCAGCTCGCGCATGGTCTTGTCCGGACCGGCCATGGCCTCAGTGCGCCGTTGCACCGGCTGCGGCCAGCGCCTTCGCCCTGGCGCCGGCGATATCGTAGGTCCGGTGCATCATGATGCGCTGGGCATTCAGACCGCCGCCGGCCTGCAGGGCGACCACGAACTGCCAGCCGCCATAGGCATCGGCCGTCAGGTCGCGGATCAGGTTGTACACCCGCATGCGCGTTTCGGGCTCCACGCCTGGCACGCTGCGAAGGTACTTTTTGAGGTACTTGCCCGACTCTTCGTTACGCAGGTCAGCCTCCTGCGGCAGCGTGATGACCAGCCCGCCGCCGAGATCGTGCAGATAGCGCATCATCGCGTGGTAGTTGGCCGCGTAATAGTACTTGGCCACGTTCACCGCGAGGATGTTGGGGTGGATCATGCCGGACGGCGTGCGCTCGCAATGCCGGCAGGCATAGTCGAGGCTCATGCGCAGCATCTCGGCGTAGCTGATCAGTTCCGCGATCGAGTTCAGCGCGATGGGATCGCGGTCCTTGCCCTGCTGTTCGGTCACGAGCTGCGCCAGCCCGACGAAGATCTGCGATAGGCGCACCGCCTCGACAAGGCCGCCCGTGCGTTCCCACAGCCCCAGCGACTGGGCGAAGATGCTGGCGAGCTGCACCTCGCCGGCCAGAAACACGCGCTCCCACGGCACGAACACGTCGTCGAACACGACGAAGCCTTCGGGGATGCTGTGATGAGCGCTGGCGGGATAGTCGAAGGGATTGAGCTCGGCCGGCGCAAAGTTGCGGTTGATGATCTTCACGCCAGGCGCATTGACCGGAATGGAGAAGGAAACCGCGTAATCCGTCTCGTCCTGCCGCATGCCCTTGGTCGGCATCACCACCAGCTCGTGGCATAGCGAGGCGCCGGTGATGTGCAGCTTGGCGCCGCGCACCACGATGCCCTCGTTGTTGCGCTTGACGATGCGCAGGTAGAGGTCCGGATCATCCTGCTCGTGCGCCTTGCGCTTGCGGTCGCCCTTGGCGTCGGTGATCACCTCGGCCGCGCGCAGATCGTTGTCGCGGGCGTGGCGGTACATCGCCTCGATGTTGGCGGCGTATTGGGGGTTCACCTTGCCGACCGCATCCTTGACGCTCATCAGCGCCATGTAGACGCCGCTCACCAGCCCGACGATGGAGGTATGGTTCATCAGCTCGACGCGCTGCGCCAGATCGGCCTCGCTGCGCGGGATCTGGTAGATGCGGTGGGCCTTGCCACCCTCCTCCGGCGCGTAGCTGCGCAGGGCGCCGACCTTCGCATCGTCATAGACGTAGTCGCGCGATGCCACCTCTATAGGTACCCGGAAGCGCGGGTGGGTCGTGATGTCGTCGATGCGTTCGCCGTCCCAGTAGGTAACACGTCCATCGCGCAGGCTGGCGACATACTCGGCGGGAGTCTTCAGGCCCATCGCTCATTCCTCCTGGCCATCATTCGGCGGCGTTTGACAATAACATAACTTATCTTATGGTTTCCCTGCATGACAAGACACGCTGGCAAGGCCCGCCGCAATGGCCGTCTCAGTCGTCTGGACTGGCTCGAATCCGGGCAGGCAATCCTGTGCGAGCAGGGAGTTGCCGGACTGAAGCTGGCAACCCTTACCCGGCGCCTGGGCGTTTCTACCGGCAGCTTCTATCATCACTTTCCTGACTTCGACGCGTACCTCAAGGCGCTGGCGGATCACTACACCGCCGACCAGGTCAGGGATGCCTTGCGACAGGCCGCTGAAGGCAGCAGCACGCCGCTGGAACGCCTGCGGCGCATCCGGACCATCAGCCTGAAGACCCGCCTGTTTCAGCTCGACGCCGCGATGCGCATCTGGGCGGTGACCGATACGCGGGCGGCAGCCGCCATGCGCGCGGCCGAACGGATCGTGCTGGCGTTCCTGACCACGGCGTTCCACGATCTTGGCTATCCGTCCGGCGAGGCGGCGCTGCGGGCGCGTCTGCTGCTGTCGGCCAATGTGGCGCGCCTTGAAGCGGCCACGCCGCCGGCGGGCAAGCGGTTCTTCCGCGAGACGCTCGCCTTTCTGACGCGCGATGCTCCGGCCCTGCGGCCTCGCCTGGTCGCGGGCAACAGCAGGTGAACCATGCTCGACGTCGCCATCACGGGAATGGGCATCGTCTCGGCACTGGGGCTTTCCACGGAAGAATTTCACCGTCGCCTGATGGCCGGCGAAGTGGCGATTCGCCCGGCACCGTGGACCGCCGCCGGCCGCCGATCCTGGTGGGGCGCAGTGACAGGCTTCGTGCCGCGCGACTGGATGGACAAGAAGGTCGAGGAAGGCACTGACCTTTTTGCGCAGTATGCATTGGCCGCCGCCCAGCAGGCCGTCCAGCAGGTCGACGTCACCTTTGACCCGGAGCGTGCGGGCGTCGTGCACGGAACCAGCATCGGCGGCGCCCGCGCCGTCATGAAGGCGCAGCATCTGCTGGACACGCAGGGCCCGCAGGCGATCCCGCGCAAGACCCAAATCCAGATCTGGCCGAACATGGCCGCAGCGCAGATCGCCATGCGCTACCGGCTTCACGGTCCCAGCCTCACGGTGACTACAGCCTGCGCCTCCTCGCTCGACGCCATCGGCACCGCCGCGCGGCTGATCTCGGCCGGCGCAGCGGACGTGATCATCGCCGGGGCCACCGAGGGCGGCATCAGCGGCGCGGATGGCAGCGCCGACGGCGATTTCGTGCCCGCGATGTTCCATACCAGCACACTCTATGGCATGGACGCACCGTCGGATGATCCCCGGCGCGCGATGCTGCCGTTCGACGTCAAGCGCAACGGCATTGTGGTGGGTGAAGGCTCGGCGATGTTCGTGCTTGAACAGGGTGCACGGGCGCGGGGACGCGGTGCGCCGATCATTGGCTATGTGCGCGGCTATGGCAGCCTCGCCGATTCGTTCCATCCCTCCTCGCCTGATCCGTCCGGCAAATGGGAGGCACACGCCATGACCCTGGCGCTCCAGGATGCTGGTATCACGCCCGACCGGGTGGATGCCCTGATCGCGCACGCGACCGGTACGCCCAAGGGCGACACGGCCGAGATCTGCGCCATCAACCAGGTCCACGGCCAGCGCGCGCGACCGCTGCCGGTGGCTTCCATCAAGGGACATATCGGGCACAGCGGCGCCGCGTCCGGCGGTATGGCGATCATCACGGGGCTGCTGGGCATGCGCGAGGAACGTTTCGGGCACACGGCCAATACCGACGAGCCGGACCCGGAGGCGATGTTCGACATCGTGATCGGTGAGCCGCGATCCATGCCGTACCGCACCCTGCAAGTGAACTCGTTTGGCTTCGGCGGACAGAACGCGTCGCTGGTCGTGACACGCGACTGAGGAGGCCGCATGCGCCTGACCATTGCCGAGTGCGTCGCCGCCCGCGCGCTGGCGCACCCCGAGCGGCCGGCAATCGAGGTGCTGGGCGGACAGTCACTGAGCTATGGTGAGGCCTGGCGGCGCGTTGAGGTGCTGGCGGATGCCGTCAGCGCGGTCCAGCCGGGCCCTCACGGCCGCATGGTCGCGGTCCTGCTGGGCAATTCGGCGGACGCGTTGCTGGCGTATCTCGCCTGTCAGTGGGCCGGCGTCACGGCCGTGCCGGTGAACAGCCGGCTGGCGGCGCCGGAGGTTGGCTTCATTGTCGGGGACAGCGGCGCGCGGCTCGTCCTTGCCGATCAGGCGCATGCCGATGTCGCCGCGCGCGCGGCCGATGAACACGGCGCCCGGCTGGTGCTGGTCGAACAGCTTGCCGCAGACAATGCCGGCGCGCGGCCGGTGCTGGGCGAGGCCGGGCGCGGTGCAGCAGCCTGCGTCGTCGGCTACACCTCGGGAACGACCGGCTTTCCCAAAGGCGCGATCTACAGCAATGACCATTACCTGACGGCGCTAATGCGCTGGGGTTGGGAGTTCGGGCTGGGTGGCGACCAGGTGGGGCTGGTTCCTGGCCCGCTTTTCCATCTGTCCTATGCCGGTCTGTCGATGGCGGCACTGTGCATTGGGGCGCGAGTGCGCATCATGCCGGCGTTCGACGCGACGATGGCGCTTGAGGAGCTGTCTCAACGGTGCAGCTTCGCCTTCCTGGTGCCGTCCATGACCGCGATGATCGCCGAGGTCTGGCAGCAGCGCGGAGAACCGGAGGTGAAGACGCTGCGGTTCATGCTGAGCTCCGGAGCGCCCGGGCCGCTCAGCCTGACACGCACGGCCATGCGCATGTTCGGCAACGCGAAGATCTGCGAAGCCTATGGCTGGACCGAGGGCGGCTGGGTGACATTCGAGGTCAAGCGGCCCGACACCCTGCTGGCGCACTCGGTCGGCTGGCCCACCTTCGGCAACGAGGTCGCCGTGTTTGCGCCCGATGGCAAGCGGTGTGCTGTCGGAGAAGCGGGCGAAGTCGGCGTGAAGAGCATCACCCATTTCGATGGCTATCTGGGACGCCCGGACGCGACCCGCGCCGCCTGGCACGACGGCTACGTGATGTCGGGCGATATCGGCATCTGGCAGCCGGAAGGGCGGCTGTGCATCGTCGATCGCAAGAAGGACATGATCATCTCGGGCGGCGAGAACGTCTACACCGCCGAAGTCGAGCGCGTGCTGCACGAGCATCCCGGCGTGCTGGAAGCCGCCGTGGTCGGCCTGCCCGATGCGCGCTGGGGTGAACAAGTGGTCGCGGTCGTAGTCGCTCGCAGCGGTGCCACGGCCGATACCGCTGCACTGCAGGCCTTCTGCCGCGAGCGGCTGGCAGGCTACAAGGTGCCGCGCCGCATCGAGTTCGTGGCGGAGCTGCCACGCAACCCCATGGGCAAGGTCCAGAAATTCCGCATCGTCGAGCGGCTCACTCAGTCGCAGCAGGAGAGCGGACGGGCCACTTCCTCCAGCGGCCGGCGTTCTGACTGAATGCCAATGGCGGCCTCCACAATCGCCGCGATCACCATCAGCGCCCCGCCGAAGACGTAGCCCCACATGACCTCCAGCCTTGAGCCTGTCTCGATCAGCGCGCCGAACAGGGCCGGGCCGCCGATGCCGCCCAGGGCCGTGCCGAAGGCGTAGAAGATCGCGATGGCGATCGCGCGCAGCTCCAGCGGGAAGCTCTCGCTCACGGTAAGATAGGCCGAGCTGGCCGCAGCCGAGGCGAAGAAGAAGATCGTCGTCCACGCCACCGTCAGCCCCACCGAATCAAGCATGCCCTGCTGGAACATCAGGCCGGTGATCGCCATGAGCACGCCGGAGATCGCGTAGGTGGCGGCAATCATGGTCTTGCGGCCGAGCGTATCGAACAGCGAGCCCAGCAGAAGGGGCCCGAGAAAATTGCTGATGGCGAAGGGCAGCATGAACCAGCCGACGTCGCCGGATGCGATGCCATAGAAGTTGGTCAGGATCAGCGCGTAGGTGAAGAAGATGGCATTGTAGCAGAACGCCTGCGCCGCCATCAGCGTGACGCCCAGCGTCGTGCGCCGCGGATAATGCACGAACAGCGAGCGCGCCAGTTGCAGAATATCCAGGCGATGATGGCGCCACAGCCGAATCGGCGGCGTCGTCACCGGCGGCAGCGGACCGCACTGCCGCTCGACCCGGGCCTCGATCCCCTGGACGACGCGGTCCGCCTCCTCGGGCTGACCATGAGTCATCAGCCAGCGCGGACTCTCGGGCAGGAACCGCCGCAGGATAATCACCAGCAGGCCGATGATGCCGCCGATCACGAAGGCTGCGCGCCAGCCCTGCTCGACCGATACGCTCTCGAGGTTGAGCGCCACCAGCGAGCCCGCCGCGCCCAGCGCCGCGCCAAGCCAGTAGCTGCCGTTGACCACCAGATCGGTGTAGCCGCGGCGGCGCGCCGGAATGAGTTCCTGGATGGCGGAGTTGATCGCCGAATATTCACCGCCGATGCCGGCGCCTGCGAGAAATCGAAAGGCTGCGAAGGACCAGAAATCCCAGGCGAGCCCGGTAGCCGACGTTGCGAGCGCATAGACCAGCACCGTGATGGTAAAGAGCTTCTTGCGCCCCAGCCGATCGGTGAGATGGCCGAAGAACAGCGCACCCAGCACAGCGCCGGCCAGATAGGCGCTCGCCGTCAGGCCGATCTCGGTGCTGCTGAGCCCCAGCGACGGGCTTTCATGAATGGCGCCCGACAGCGCACCAACCAGCGTGACTTCCAGGCCGTCGAGAATCCAGGTGACGCCCAGCGCGACGATGACCAGCCAGTGGAAGCGGCTCCATGGCAGGCGGTCCAGCCGGGCCGGCACATCCGTTTCGACAATCGCATCGGCAGCAGCCGGCACGGCAGTTGCCGTCTTCGACAGGGATTCCTGCACTGCTCCCTCGTAATCGCGGCAACGAGCCGGCCGTGCCAGATACTACGCGCCCGCCCGCGTGGCGGTTCCTGCTACCGCCACCTGCCAGCCCAGCGTTCCGCCCATGCATGTAGCGGCAGCATGAGCTTCAGGAGCGACTTGCCGTCGGCCGTCAGATGATAGCCCTCGTCTCCCAATTCGACGAGGCCCGCGGCACGCAGATCCGCCAGACGGGCGTTGAGCACCGACGGACTGACGTCGTCGCAGGCGGCCCGCAGCGCGCGAAAGGTTTTCGCGCCCTCGCGCAATTCCCAGACGATGCGCTGCGCCCACCGCCGGCCAAGCAGATCGAGCAGGGCCATGATCGGCCGGCCCGTGGTCGATCCCCGTACTGGCCGGCCCGGCAGGGGCGTGGATGTCCGCCTGGGCATAACCGCAGTCTAGGGGCAACGCGCCCCTTGTGCTACGAATATGGTATCGCTACTATTTCCGTAGCACATGGAGGCGAACATGCACGAACCGCGTATCGCGCCGCTGCAGGCCCCTTACCCTGCGGACATCCAGGCCACGTTTGACCGCATCATGCCGCCGGGCGTCGAACCGCTGATCCTGTTCCGCGCACTGGCAGCCGTACCCCGGATCTGGGAAAAGTTCCGCGCCGGGTCGCTGCTCGACAAGGGCCCGGTCCCGCTGCGCCTGCGGGAAATCGTCATCGACCGGGTCTGCGCACGTTGTTCAAACGCGTACGAGTGGGGCGTGCATGTCGCCTTCTTCGCCAGCCGTGCCGGGCTGACGCCCGAACAGCAGCACGCCACCGTGCATGGCGGCGCGGATGCGGCCTGCTGGAACGACGAGGAGCGCGCCGTCATTCGCCTGGTCGACGAGCTGGAGGATACAGCGTCGATATCGGAGCTGTTGTGGCAGGAGCTGCGGGCGCGGTTCAGCGATGCGCAGATACTGGAACTGATTGCGCTGTGCGGCTTCTACCGGACGGTGTCCTACTTCTGCAACGGCCTGCGCCTGCCCGCCGAGCCGTATGGAGCCAGATTCCCGGCGCCGTAACGCACTCACAGGTGGATCGGCTTGTCCCAGGCGGCAAGCGCGGCTTCCTTCATCGCCTCGCTGACCGTGGGGTGCGCGTGGCAGACGCGGCCGATGTCTTCAGCCGAGGCGCTATATTCCATCGCCAGCACGGCTTCGGCGATCATGGTGCCGGCCTCGGCGCCGATGATGTGCACGCCCAGCACGCTGTCGCTCGCCTTGTCGGAGAGCACCTTCACGAAGCCTTCAGTGCGGTTGTTGGCCCGGCTACGCGGATCGGCGGTGAAGGGATACTTGCCGGTCTTGTAGGCGATGCCGGCCGCCTTGAGCTCTTCCTCGTTCTTGCCCACCCAGGCGACCTCCGGCTGGGTGTAGACGACCGACGGCACCTTCTCCCAATCGACATGGCCTTTCTGGCCGGCGATCGTCTCGACGCAGGCAACGCCGTCCTCGCTCGCCTTGTGCGCCAGCATCGGTCCGTCGATCACATCGCCAACCGCATAGATTCCTGGAACGCTGGTCTGGAAATGCGCATCGACGGCGATGCGGCCGCGATCCGTGAGCTTGATGCCTGCCTTGTCGAGCCCCAGACCTTCCACGCAGGGCCGCCGGCCGATGCACACCAGCACGACATCGACTGTCAGTGATTCGGCAGCGCCGCCTTGCGCCGGCTCGTGCGTGACGACAATGCCATCCTTGCCCTTCTCCGCACGCGTCACCTTGCGGCCCAGCCTGAACCGGAGGCCCTGCTTTTCCAGCGAGCGCTGAAAATGCTTGGTGATCTCGTTGTCGACACCCGGCGCGATGCGATCGAGAAACTCGATCATGGTCACTTCCGAGCCCAGGCGTCGCCAGACCGAGCCCAGCTCAAGGCCAATGATGCCGGCACCGATCACAGCCATGCGCTTCGGCACAGCCTGAAGCTCCAAGGCACCAGTCGAGGACACGATGGTTTTCTCATCGATCGTCACGCCCGGCAGCGGCGTCACCTCGGAGCCCGAGGCAATCAGGATGTTGCGGGCATCCAGCCTCTGTGCCACCGCGCCATCGTCGCCCAGCACCGCAACCTTGCCGGCCGCCTCGATGCGCGCCGTGCCAGTGATCGCCGTCACCTTGTTCTTTTTGAACAGGAAGCTGACACCCTTCGTCGTGGCACCGACCACTTCGTCCTTGCGCTTCAGCATCTGGGCCAGATCGAGCCTGACGTCGCCCACGATGACGCCGTGTGCCTTCAGATCGTGTACCGATTCCTCGAAAACATGCGAGGACTGCAACAGCGCCTTGGAGGGAATGCAGCCCACATTGAGACAGGTCCCCCCCGGTGTCGGCCGCTTCTCGACGCACGCCACCTTCATGCCGAGCTGTGCCGCGCGGATGGCCGCGACGTAGCCCGCGGGACCAGCGCCGATGACCACAAGATCAAACCTGTCGTTCATGACAGCCTTCCAGTTCAGGCCTTCTCCCCGCGTAGGCGGGGAGAAGGTGCCCGAAGGGCGGATGAGGGGCTTCGCAGCCTTGCGACAACCGAAGCATAGGGATTGTGGATGCGGTACGTCGCCGAGCGTGCTGCCGTATCTGCTCCCGCGCCGTGAAGCCCCTCATCCGGCGCTGCGCGCCACCTTCTCCCCGCCTTCGCGGGGAGAAGGACATCGTTGAGAGAAGTACCCAACCACGTGGAACGCAACGCTAGACCTCCAGCAGCAGGCGTTCGGGGTCTTCGATGCACTCCTTGACGCGCACCAGGAAGGTAACGGCCTCGCGGCCGTCGATGACGCGGTGATCGTAGGTGAGCGCCACATACATCATCGGGCGCACCTTGACCTCGCCACCGACCACCATGGGGCGCTGCTGGATCTTGTGCATGCCGAGGACGCCGGACTGCGGCGGATTGAGAATCGGCGTCGACATCAGCGAGCCGTAAACGCCGCCATTGGAGATGGTGAAGGTGCCGCCACTCAGCTCGGCGATGCTGAGCTTGCCATCACGCGCCTTGCGGCCGAGCTCGGCGATGCCCTTTTCGACGGCGGCGAACCCCAACTGGTCAGCATCGCGCAGCACCGGCACCACGAGACCTGCCGGCGTGCCAACGGCAACGCCGATGTCGTAGTAGTTCTTGTAGACGAGGTCTTCGCCGTCGATCTCGGCGTTGACCGCCGGCAGCTCCTTGAGCGCCGCGACGCAGGCCTTCACGAAAAACGACATGAAGCCCAATCGCATGCCGTGGCGCTTCTCGAAATCGTCCTTCAGCCGGTCGCGCAGGCCCATCACGGCCGTCATGTCCACCTCGTTGAAGGTGGTTAGCATGGCGGCCGTGTTCTGCGCCTCCTTCAGCCGGGTGGCGATGGTCTTGCGCAGCCGCGTCATGCGCACCCGTTCCTCGCGATCGGCGCGCGGTCGCGGCCCCGAAGGTGCCGCCGGTTTTGCTGCGGCCGGCACCGGTGCGGCAGGCCCCGAGGAGAGGAAAGATGTCACATCAGCCTTGGTGATGCGGCCATCCTTGCCGGTGGCGGGAATTTTCGATGGATCGAGATTGTGCTCAGCGACCAGCTTGCGTGCGGCAGGACCGGAGGCGGCCAGATTCGCCGGTGCAGCCGGCGTCGGCGCCGGTGCAGGAGCGGCAGCCGGCGCGCTTGCCGCCGACTTCGGTTCCACAGACGGTGCCGCTGCTTTGGACGGTGCGCCCGCGGCTGCGGCGCCGGCTTCGATCAGGCACAGCACGGCACCGACCGGCACGGCGGTTCCTTCAGGCGCGACAATCTTGCCCAACACCCCGGCCGACGAGGCATTGACCTCGACCGTGACCTTGTCGGTCTCGAGCGCACACAGCGCTTCGTCGACGGCAACTGTGTCACCCTCCTTCTTGTACCACTGCGCGACCGTCGCCTCGGTGACAGATTCGCCCAGCGTCGGAACCTTGATCTCGATCGCCATGATGATCCTCTAAATGCCGGAGCGTGCCACTGGCGTGACTGCACCGGCGGTCATTCCTCAGTCCGCTGTCAGCGCGCGATCGACCAGCTCGGCCTGTTCTTTGGTGTGGTTCTTCAGCAGGCCGGTCGCCGTCGAAGCGGCCTCCTTGCGGCCGATGTAGACGGGTCGCTTCGACTTCACATCAAGATCGGCCAGGGCGCGCTCGATGCGCCGATCCACGAAATGCCAGGCTCCCATGTTCTCCGGCTCTTCCTGGCACCACACCACCTCGGCATTGCGGTAGCGCCGCAGCTCCTTGGCGGTCGCCGTAAAGGGAAACGGATAGAGCTGTTCGACCCTCACGATGGCGACATTGTCGATATGCCGGTTCCGGCGCTCGGCGACCAGGTCGTAGTAGACCTTGCCCGAGCACAGGATGACACGCCGGATGCGCGCATCAGGCGCCAGCTTGTCGGTTTCGGGCAACACGCGATGGAAGCTCTCGCTGCCCGCCATCTCCTCCAGCCGCGAGACGCAGTCCTTGTGGCGCAGCAGCGACTTGGGCGTCATCAGCACCAGCGGCTTGCGGAAGCTGCGGCGCACCTGGCGGCGCAGGACGTGGAAGTAGTTCGCCGGCGTGGTGATGTTGCAGACCTGCCAGTTGTCCTCGCCGCTGAGCTGCAGGTAGCGCTCCAGGCGGGCCGACGAATGCTCGGGCCCCTGGCCCTCGTAACCGTGCGGCAGAAGCATCACCAGGCCGGAGAAGCGGAACCACTTGCTCTCGCCCGGACTGATGAACTGGTCGATAATGACCTGCGCGCCATTGGCGAAATCGCCGAACTGCGCCTCCCACAGCACCAGCGCATTGGGTTCGGCCAGCGTATAGCCGTACTCGAAGCCCAGCACGCCCGCTTCGCTGAGTGGGCTGTCCACCACCTCGAAGTGCGCCTGCTCGTCGGGCCGGATATTGTTGAGCGGTATGTAGCGGCCATCGGTCGTCTGGTCGACCAGCACCGAATGACGTTGCGAGAAGGTGCCGCGGCCGGAGTCCTGGCCGGAAAGCCGTACCGGCGTGCCTTCGACCAGCAGCGTGCCGAAGGCCAGCGCCTCCGCCGTCGCCCAGTCGATGCCCTGGCCGCTTTCCACCATCTTCCGCTTTTCGTCGAGCTGGCGGAGGATCTTGCGGTTGGTGTCGTGATTCTCCGGCCGCTTCGAGATCGCCAGCCCCACTTCGCGCAGCAGCGCCATGTCGACGCCCGTTTCGCCCGTGCGATCCTCCTCGCCGGGCGCGACAGTCATGCCCGACCACTTGCCTTCCAGCCAGTCGGCCTTGTTGGGCTTGAACGAGGCCGCCGCGGAGAAGGAGTCGTCGAGCTTCTTGCGGAAGTCGGCGATCATGCCGTCGGCCTCGGCCTGGGTGACAACCCCCTCCTCGACCAAGCGGCGAGCATAGACCTCCTGCACCGAGGGATGCTGGCCGATCTTCTTGTACATCGAGGGCTGCGTGAACATCGGCTCGTCGGACTCGTTGTGTCCGTGCCGGCGATAGCAGAACATGTCGATGACGATGTCGCGCTTGAAGCGGTGACGGAACTCGACCGCGATGCGCGCGCAGTGCACCACCGCCTCAGGATCATCGCCGTTCACATGCAGGATCGGGGCCTGCACGATCTTCGCCACTTCCGTGCAATACGGTCCCGAGCGGGCATAGGTCGGCGAGGTGGTGAATCCGATCTGGTTGTTGACCACGAAATGCACCGTGCCGCCGGTGCGATAGCCCTTGAGATCGCTGAGATCGAGGCCCTCGGCGACAAGCCCCTGGCCGGCGAAGGCGGCATCGCCGTGCATCAGCAGGCCCATCACCGACGAGCGTTCCCTGTCGTTGCGCTGGTCCTGCTTGGCCCGGACCTTGCCCAGCACGACCGGGTTGACTGCTTCCAGATGGGAGGGATTCGCGGTCAGCGACAGATGCACGACGTTGCCGTCAAACTCCCGATCCGACGACGCGCCGAGGTGATACTTCACATCGCCCGAGCCGCGCAGCTCCTCGGGATAGGATGCCTTGCCCTGGAACTCGGAGAACAGCGCCGTGTAGCTCTTGCCCATCATGTTGACGAGCGTGTTGAGCCGGCCGCGATGCGGCATGCCGATCACGACCTCCTTCACGCCCAGCGCACTGCCGCGCTTGACGATCTGCTCCAGCGCCGGGATCAGGGATTCACCGCCGTCCAGTCCAAAGCGCTTGGTGCCGACGAACTTGACGTGCAGGTACTTCTCGAGATGCTCCGCCTCGATGATGCGCTCCAGAATGGTGCGCCGTCCCAAGTCCGTGAACTCGGTGTGGTTCTCGACGTTCTCGATGCGCTCTTGGATCCAGGCCTTCTGGTCGGGATCGCCAATGTGCATGTATTCCACGCCGATCGACCCGCAATAGGTCTTCTCCAGGCGCGACATGATCTGCCGCAGCGTGGCCTGGTCGCCCAGCCCCAGCACGCCGTTGATATAGATCGGCCGGTCCCAGTCGCCTTCGCCGAAGCCGTAGGTCTTCGGATCGAGCTCGGGATGGTACGTTTTTGGCGTCAGTCCCAGCGGGTCGAGATTGGCTTGCAGATGGCCGCGGATCCTGAAGGCGCGGATCAGCATCAGCGCACGCACCGAATCCAGCGCCGCGGCGCGCACCTGCTCCTGCGAGATAACCGGCTCGACAGGCGCCGCCTGACCGTTGGCGGTCAGGTTCACGTTGGCAGCCTGCGGGCGCATGTCGGCGTCGGCGACGCCGATGACCCTGGTCTCCTTCGGCGCCCAGCTTGCGCCGGCAGCCTCGCGCATCAGCGCCGGCTGCTCGGCGGCCAACTCAGCGAACAGCGTGCGCCAACTCTCGTCAACGGCCGTGGGATCCGCCGCCCAGCGTGCGAAAAGCTGCTCGATGAACGCCGCGTTCGCCCCGTACAGGAAGGAAGTGCGTTCTGCCTGCTGCATGACGACCTCTCGTCGAGAATCCCGGGCGCGGTGGTCTACTTGCGCAGCGCCTCGAGCATGCCTGTTCCCAGCGCCGCGGGTGAGTCGACAACGTGAATCCCCGCCGCCCGCATGGCATCGACCTTGAAGGCTGCCGTATCGTTGCCGCCGGAAATCACCGCGCCAGCATGGCCCATGCGCCGGCCAGGCGGCGCCGTGCGGCCGGCGATAAAGCCGACCACCGGCTTGCGGGTACCGCTGTCCTTCAGGAATTCCGCGCCCCTGACCTCGGCGTCGCCGCCGATTTCGCCGATCATCACGACCCCTTCAGTTTCCGGGTCGCGCACGAACATCTCGAGGCATTCGACAAAGCTGGTGCCGTTGACCGGATCGCCGCCGATGCCGATGCAGGTGGTCTGGCCCAGACCGGCCGCCGTCGTCTGCGACACTGCCTCGTAGGTGAGCGTGCCGGACCGCGACACGATGCCGATCTTGCCGCGCTTGTGGATGTGACCGGGCATAATGCCGATCTTGCACTCGCCGGGCGTGATCACGCCGGGGCAATTGGGTCCGATCAGGCGCGTCTGCGATCCGACCAGTGCCCGTTTCACGGCGACCATATCAAGCACCGGAATGCCTTCGGTAATGGTCACAACCAGCCGCAGGCCGGCGTCGATCGCCTCCAAAATGGCATCGGCCGCGTAGGCCGGCGGCACGTAGATCACGGAGGCGTCGGCACCGGTCTGCTCGACGGCCTCCTTCACGGTGTCGAACACCGGCAGGTCGAGATGGCGTGTGCCGCCCTTGCCGGGGGTGACGCCGCCGACCATCTTCGTGCCATAGGCGATGGCCTGCTCGGAATGGAATGTGCCCTGCGAGCCGGTGAAGCCCTGGCAGATGACCCTGGTGTTCTTGTCGACGAGGACGGCCATCACTTCGCCTCCCGCACGGCCTGGACAACCTTCTCGGCCGCCTCGCCAAGATTGTCCGCCGACAGGATAGGCAGACCGGACTCGCGCATGATCTTCTTGCCCAGCTCGACGTTGGTACCTTCCAGCCGCACGACCAGCGGCACGTGCAGGCTGACCTCGCGCGCCGCCGCCACGACGCCCTCCGCGATCACGTCGCAGCGCATGATGCCGCCGAAGATGTTGACGAGGATGCCCTCGACATTCGGATCCGACAGAATGATCTTGAAGGCAGTCGTCACCCGCTCGCGCGTGGCGCCGCCGCCGACGTCGAGAAAGTTGGCAGGCTCGCCACCGTAGAGCTTGATGATGTCCATGGTCGCCATGGCGAGGCCGGCGCCGTTCACCATGCAGCCGATGTTGCCGTCGAGCTTCACGTAGTTCAGGTCGTGCCGGGCCGCCTCGAGCTCGGCCGGGTCCTCCTCGCTCTCGTCGCGCAGATCGGCGAACTCCTTGTGGCGGAACAGCGCGTTGTCATCGAGGTTCACCTTGGCATCCAGCGCCATGACCTGCCCGGCACCGGTCACGATCAACGGATTGACCTCGATCAGCGAGCAGTCGAGCTCCACGAAGGCCTTGTACATGGCCGCGAGCATCTTCACGGCGGTGCCGACCTGCTTGTCCTCAAGACCAAGCGCAAAGGCCACCCGACGGCCGTGGAATTGCTGATAGCCCGCAATCGGGTCGATCGCGACCTTGATGATCTTTTCGGGATGCTCGTGGGCCACCTTCTCGATGTCCATGCCGCCTTCGGTTGAGGCAACGATCGTCAGGCGGCTGGTCGCGCGGTCCATCAGCAGGGAGAGATACATCTCCCGCCTGATGTCGCAGCCCTCCTCGATGAAGACCCGCTTGACCTCCTTGCCTGCCGGCCCGGTCTGCTTGGTCACAAGGATCTTGCCCAGCATGGCTTCGGCCTGGGTGCCGACCTCTTCCACCGATTTGACGACCCGAACCCCGCCCTTGCCATCAGGATCATGCTTGAAGCGACCCTTGCCGCGGCCGCCGGCGTGGATTTGCGACTTCACCACGTAGACGGGGCCGGGCAGCTTGCGCGCTGCTTCCATGGCCTCAGCCGCCGTGTAGGCGACAAAGCCCCTGGGCACCGCCACGCCAAACCTGGCCAGCAACGCTTTGCCCTGATATTCGTGAATGTTCATGGAAACCTGGCCGGCGGGTGAAGGTCGAGGACGAAGCCGGCTGAGCGGGCACTCGGCCGGCCAAGGCACAGTGGGTCTTTTGTAGAAACCTGGCTGCGGCGCCCAATTAATCTAGCACTTCGCCCCTGCGGCGCAATGTCAATTCGGCCGCAAGCCGAAGGTTCCGGCCGCCGAGATCGGCTGCTGATAACAAATTATCATCCGGCTGCAACGATTTTCCCTGTCGCCTCGACCAGCGCGCGTACCGCCGCGACCGATTTGTCGAACATCGCCTTCTCGTCGGCATTCAGCGACACTTCGACGATCCGCTCGACGCCGCCTGCGCCAATGATCACCGGCACGCCGATGTACAGGCCATTGACTCCATACTGCCCGTTCAACAGAGCGGCACAGGGCAACAGGCGCTTTTTGTCCTTCAGATAGCTTTCGGCCATGGCAATAGCCGATGCGGCTGGTGCATAGAAGGCCGACCCCGTCTTGAGCAGCGCCACGATCTCGCCGCCACCGTCGCGGGTCCGCTGCACGATCTTGTCCAGCCGCTCCTGCGTGGTCCATCCCATCCTGACCAGATCGGGAAGCGGAATGCCCGCCACCGTCGAGTAGCGGACCAGCGGTACCATGGTGTCGCCATGGCCACCCAGCACGAACGCCGACACGTCCTCCACCGAAACCTTGAACTCCTCGGCAAGGAAGTAGCGGAAGCGCGCCGAGTCGAGCACGCCGGCCATCCCCACGACGCGCGAGGCAGGAAAGCCCGTGACCTGCTGCATCAGGCCCACCATCGCGTCCAGCGGGTTGGTGATCACGATCACGAACGCATTCGGCGCGTTCTCCTTGATGCCCTTGCCGACGGCGCCGATCACCTTGGCATTGATGCCGATCAGGTCATCGCGGCTCATCCCCGGCTTGCGCGGCACCCCGGCGGTGACGATCACCACATCGGCACCCTTGATATCGGCATAGCTGGACGTGCCGCTGAAGGCGGCATCGAACTTGGCCACCGGCGACAGCTCGGCAATGTCGAGCGCCTTGCCCTTGGCAACACCCTCGAAATCCGGGATGTCCAGCAGGATGATGTCACCCAGCTCCTTCTGGCCGGCAAGCAGCGCGAGCGTGCCGCCGATCTGGCCGGCGCCGACCAATGCGATCTTCCTGCGGGCCATGCGCATCTCCTTGATCTGAAGCGTCGAAAAGGCGGCGCTAGGTAGCGCGATTCCCCCGCACCGGCAAGCGAACCGCCAAGCGGAAGAATCCGGTCAGGAAGCCGGGAAAGCCCGCAAGTGGGCCAGCAGCGCGGCATTCACCGGCTCGATCATCTGGTCGGTGATGAAGTGTCCGATCCCCTCCAGGATGCGGAACTGGAAGGGCCCGGAGGCGAACTCCGCCGTGCCTTCCGCCGCCAGGCGGCCGACAGTGGCGTCGGCGTCGCCCCAGAAATAAAGCGTCGGGACGGAGATCGTCCCCAGCTTTGCGCGCAAGCCTTCCTGGGCGCGGTACCAGGCCAGCGCCGCCTCCATGGCCTGCGGCGTGCCCAGCACGGAAACATAGTCGGCGACCGCCGCCTCGGGCACGCCGGCCTCGTGCAGGTTCCGCCGCAAGCGGCGCGCGTCCTCTTCCAGGAGCAGTTGCGCCGTCGCGGGATCAAGGAAAGCGCGGTGATGACGCGAGCGATGCTTCTGGTCTGAATCGGGTGCCTGTAAGGCCCGCGCAAAGGATGCCGGGTGCGGCCGCGACAGGACCGTGAGCGATGCCAGACGGTCCGGATACCGGTCAGCGACGCCCCACGCCACCTGGCCACCCCAGTCGTGGCCCACGAGATGAAATCGGCCCGATTCGCATCCGCAGGCCGCCGCCAGGTCAAGCACATCGCCGATCAGGCGATCGTACTGATAATTGTCGAGGATCGCCGGGTCAGGTCTCGCGCCGGGCGAGTAGCCGCGCTGATCCGGCGCGACCGCGCGGAAACCCGCGGCAGCAAGCGCCGGCAACTGATGCCGCCAGGTGTGCCGCGATTGTGGAAAGCCGTGCAGCAACAGCACCAGCGGCCCGTCCTCAGGCCCTTCGATCCAGCAATCGAAGACCAAAGCAGTACGTGTCGCAATTCGCTGCAGATCGGGCATGGCACTTTCCACTTCGAAAAAAGGGCGGCACCCGTGCGCCGCCCTTCGCATAGCTGGACCGGGAGTCGAGCTCAAGCCCTGGCGGCCGGCACGCCGTGTTCGTTGAACCACGCGGTCGCGCGCTTCCAGCCATCCTCGGCCGCTTCCTTGCGGTAGGTCGGCCGGTAGTCGGCATGGAAAGCATGCGGCGTGTCGGGATAGGTGTGGATCATCGACTTCGAGGCCGCTGGCGTGCCGGCCGCCTTCAGCGCCTCGCGCATCTTGTCGACGGTGTCGTTGGGAATGCCGGAATCGGCGCCGCCATACAGGCCGAGCACGGGCGCCTTCAGCTCTTTGGCCAGATCGACCGGGTGCTTCGGCGTCAGTTCGCTCGACTGTCCGACGACGCGGCCGTACCAGGCGACTCCGGCCTTGAGGTTCGGGTTGTGCGCCGCATAGAGCCACGTGATACGCCCGCCCCAGCAGAAGCCGGTGATGCCCAGCTTGCCAGTGTCGCCCTTGTTCTCCGTCTTGATGAAGGAAACACAGGAGTCGAGATCGCCCATCACCTGCGCATCCGGCACCTTGCTGACGATCTCGCGCAGGATCGTCTGCGTATCGGGTGCCTTTCTTGGATCACCCTGGCGGAAATAGAGTTCCGGCGCCAGGGCATACCAGCCGGCCTTTGCGAAACGACGGCATACGTCGGCGATGTGCTGGTGCACGCCCCAGATCTCCTGGACCACAAGGATCGTGCCGAAGCCTGTGCCGCTGGCGGGATGCGCGCGATAGGCCGGCATCTCCTTGCCATCCGCCGTCTTCACATTGACTTCGCCCGCCGTCAGCCCGTCCGTCGGCGTCGTGATCATGGTCTGCGCCTGCACCGGTTGCACCGCCAGCGCGAAGCCTGCACCCAGCCCCACGGTGACGGGCACGCCGGTCAGCAGATCTCGCCGCGAGACGCTGCCATCGGCCGGTGAAATCAGGCGATCTCCATCCATAGTTCCACCCCCTTCTCCCGCCCCGGACAATCCGGGGACAGCCGCATGACCGTAGGGTGCGCATTCAAGGCCACATGATCACAATCCGGCGAGATTTTGCGGACAGGCAGTTTCCATTCGGTGACGGACCCATCGCCTTGACGATGACCGCAGCCCAAGCCCAGGATCGCCGCTGCGTTTCAAGCCGGAGGAACTGCCATGAGCCGGGTCGCTGCCGTGAAATCACCCTCCGTCCGCGAACAGGTCAGCCGCGAGGAATGGGGCATGCGCGTCGATCTTGCCGCGCTGTACCGGCTGGTGGCGCACTACAACTGGACGGACCTGATCTTCACCCACATCTCGGCACGGGTCCCCGGGCCGGACGATCACTTCCTGATCAATCCCTACGGCATGATGTTCCAGGAGATCACGGCGTCATCCCTGCTCAAGGTCGATCACGACGGCAACATCCTGCTACCCTCGCCCTATCCCTTCAACAAGGCGGGCTTCGTCATCCACGGTGCGGTGCATCTGGCGCGGCCTGACGTGCAGTGCGTCATCCATCTGCACACCCGCGATGGCGTTGCCGTGTCGGCGCAGAAGGATGGGCTGCTGCCGCTGTCGCAGCACGCCATGAGCGTCCTGCCGTTCCTCGCCTATCACGACTACGAGGGTATTGCGCTCGATTTCGCCGAACGCGAGCGCCTGGTGGCCAATCTGGGCGACAAAAAGCTGATGCTGCTGCGCAACCACGGCACGCTGGCGGCCGGTGCATCGATCGCTGACGCCTGGCTTGCCATTCACAATCTGGAGCGGGCCTGCTCGATCCAGATCGCCGCCATGGCCGGCGGCGCGGCACATCTCAACATGCCGAGCCAGGCGGCCATCGACACGGTGCGTACGCAGGTAACCCGCACCGACGGCATCGAAAGGGGGATCGACCTCAACGGGCTCGCCTGGGCCGCCATGCTGCGCATGATGGACGCCAAGGATCCCGGCTACCGGAACTAGCTCTCTAGCCTTCATGGTGAGCTTTGTCGAACCATGAAGGCTTCGCACGCTGCGTGGGTGCGGGTTGCTTCCTGCGCGGAGACGGTTCACTCCTCGACGTGATCGAGGCCGAGATACTCCGGGCTTTGCATTTCCATCAGGCGTGAAACCACCCGCTGGAACTCGAAAGCGCCGTCGCCCTCAACATAGAGCTGGTCGGGCGGCGCTTCCGCCGAGCAGATCAGCTTCACCTTCCGCTCGTAGAGCGCATCGACCAGGGTCGTGAACCGCCAGGCGCGGTCGCGGTTCTTTGGCGTAAGCCGCGGGATGTTGCGCAGGATCACGGTGTGGAAGTGATCGGCGATGCAGAGAAAATCCGCCGCACCCAGTGGGCGGCCGCACCATTCCTCGAAATCGGCCCAGGCCACGCCGGGTGCGGCGCGCGGCACGATCACATCGCGGCCCTGGGTGCGCAGCACGCGGCGGCTGCCCTTGGCGCCATCGCTGAGGCTGACGAACGCCTCCTCCAGCTTGCGGTCAGCCCATGCACCGGCCGGCGTGAGGTACATCTCAAGCTGGCGCAGCCGCTGCAGGCGGTAGTCGCGGCCTGCGTCCAGCGCCAGCACCTCAAGGCGTTCCTTGACCAGATCGATAAAGGGCTGGAAGCGGTCGCGCTGCAGGCCGCCGCGATAGAGATCGTCAGGTGGACGGTTTGAGGTGGTAACGACCGTGACCCCCTCGGCGAACAGCGTATCGAACAGCCGCCAGAGGATCATCGCGTCGGCGATGTTGGTAACCTGCATCTCGTCGAAACAGAGCAACCTTGCCTCGGCCGCAATCGCGCGCGCCACGGGAACAATGGTGTCAGCCTCGCCGCCGTTATCAGCCGTGCGCTGGCGCCGCTCGAACAGCCGCTCGTGCACTTCCAGCATGAACTCGTGAAAGTGCACGCGGCGTTTTTTTTTCACGCGGGCATCGGCGAAGAACAGATCCATCAGCATCGACTTGCCGGTGCCGACAGGCCCCCAGATGTAGATGCCCGGCGGCGCAGAATCGGGCTTACGGCCAAGCCCAAGCACGCGCAGCAGCCCCGCAGGGCGGCGCGTGGCAGCGGCAGCCAGCGCTTCGTGCAGGGCCTGCAGCCGCTCGGCCACGCGGCGCTGTTCCGGGTCGGCATGCACGGCGCCCGCCGCCAGCCTGACCTCGAGATTGGCCAGCGGGCCCTTGCCGGTGGGCGGCGGCATTGCGGGCGGCTTCCTGGTCGCCTCGTGCGGCTCGTCGGGTAGCGCAACGTTCATGGTCAGGCGGCATACCTAGCGAACGGCAACGGTAACGCAAGCCCCGCCTCTGGCCCGGAACTTCCTTTTCCGAAGTCTCGTTGTGCAAGCCGAAGATCAGGATTCAGGAGAGAAACCATGTCCAGGCTGGCCCTTTGCGCCCTGACGGGTGTCCTATGCGTTGTGGCGACCGCGGCCGCCGGCCAGAAGAAGGTCGAGCACCGCACCAAGGTCACGATGCACCTGATCGACGACAAGGGGCCGGGCGCGGCCATTGGCACAGTTACTTTCAGCGACTCACCGAAGGGACTGGTGATCGAACCGGACCTCGCAAAGCTGCCGCCGGGACAGCACGGTTTCCATGTCCACGAGAACCCGAGCTGCGGTGCGATAGAGAAGGACGGCAAGATGGTGCCCGGCCTGGCTGCCGGCGAGCACTTTGACCCGCAGAACACCAACGCGCATCGCGGGCCGAAGGAGAAGCAGAGTCACCTTGGCGACCTGCCGGTGCTGGTGGTCGCGAAAGACGGCACGGCCAAAGGCAAGTTGGTGGCGCCGCGGCTGAAGGTAACCGACCTGCGCGGCCGCGCGTTGATGATCCACGAAGGCGGCGACAACTATTCCGACAAGCCCAAGCCGTCGGGTGGCGGGGGTGGCCGCATCGCCTGCGGCCTGTTCGAGATCAAGATGGCCGACTGAACTACTGGGCGGCGATGCGTGCTTCCGGCGCGAACATCGTCTCCATCTCGCGGCGGATCTTCACGGCCGCCAGCGAATCATCCAGCGCCACATCGGCGTAGCACAGCGGCTGGCCGGCCTTGACCGGCCGCAGCAGCCTGACGTTATGCGCCAGCCCCAGCGGCAAGCCGCCGACCTGCAGCGATCTGCCGGCGGGGAAGAGGTGGCCATACACGGTATAGCCGCCCTCGCCGTCCAGCATCTCGCCGGCTGACAGGTCGCGCTTGGCGGTGGCAACGACGTCGGCATTGAAGCAGATGGCGGCACCGGTGGGTTCACCGCGCAGTGCCACGGCGGCGACGGAGACGCCGACCTCCAGCCCGATCAGGTGCCAGCGCTTGTAGAGGCAGGCATAGCGGCCCGAGGGATCCGTCTGGACCATGTACTCCTCGAGACAGTTGCGGATGTAGTCTGTCTCGGCCTCAAAGCACACCCAGACGCCTTTGCGGATCTCGTAGGGAATCGGCCGCCCGTCAGCCTCCAGCGCATTGATCACCTCGACCATGCCCTTCGCCTCGAGCTGCCCGCCCTCGCTGCGCGGGCGCATGACGTAGGGAATGTCATCGACGCTGGCCGATGGAAAAGCCAGGCCTGCGGAAGGCACAGCAAGGCCGGTTGCGTTCGCGACGGCGGCGCTTTCGATGGCCGGCTTGGTGCCATCCAGGAAAGAGTTGAACATCTTGGGATTGAGCCCGCCGCGCCGTGCCTGCTCCTCGCTCAGCCCCCAGTGCTGCCAGACGGTATCCGGCGTCGACTGGGCGAAAAACGGCCGCCACTTGTGGCCGCGGCCGGCCGCAACGACGGGAAAGCCGCAGGTTCGCGCCCAGTCCACAAGGTCGCAGATCAGTGCCGGCTGGTCACCGAACGCCAGGCTGTAGACGACACCCGCCTCCTGCGCCCGGCGCGCCAGCAGCGGACCGCAGAACGCATCCGCCTCCACCGTCACCATCACCACGTGCTTGCCGTTGCGGAACGCCTCCAGCGCGTGATCGACGGCGGCGACGGGATTGCCGGTGGCTTCGACGATAACGTCGACTGACGGATGTGACACGAGTGTCCGCCAATCGTCGGACAGGTGGGTGTTGCCTGCCTGCAGGGCTGCATCCAGCGACGGCGCGGCCGTGCTGTCCTTCGGCCAGCCGACACGGTCCAGATTGGCCTGCGCACCGGCCGGCGAGATGTCGGCGATTCCCACGAGATGCACGCCCGGCGTGTTGGGCACCTGTGCCAGATACATGGCGCCGAATTTGCCGGCGCCGATCAGTCCGACGCGCACCGGCCTGGCTTCCGCCTGGCGCTTCAGCAGCATGCGGTGAAGGTTCATGGCGAGGCCCTCCTCACTCGGCCGCTTGCCGCTGGCCGGCACCCGCCTTCAGCAGGCAGTCGTCGCTCCAGACATCCAGCGGTGTGAAATCGCGATGGGCGATATAGGCCGGGCGCTTGAAGCGGCGGATGGCATTGCTCACGGCGTTGTAGGTGACATAGATGATCTGCCGGTCCCACGGCGACATGTTGGGCGGGCTGCCATGCACCAGCGTGCCGTGGAAGAAGATGGCGGAGCCGGGCCCGCCCTTGGGCGCCACAATGCCGCCTTGCGCTACCAGCTTCGCGATCGTGTCATTGTCGATCACCCAAAGCGGGTAGGACGTCGTGGTGACGTCGTGGCTGGCATCAATCGCGCCCTTCTTGTGCGATCTCGGAATAAACCAGAGCGGGCCGTTGAACTCGTTCACATCGTCGATGAACACGGCGAGGTTCATGGCGCGCGCCCCGGGCATGTCGTCGTCGGCTTTCCAGGTGCCGTAGTCCTGGTGCCACTGCCAGACGTCGCCATCGAAGGCAGCCTTGCCGTTGATCTTGAACTGGTGAATGTAGGTACGGTCGCCCAGAAGCTGCTCTGCCGGCTGGACGAAGCGAGGATGGTGAACCAGCGCCTCGAACACAGGATTGTACGTGTGTACGGCAAAGGCCGTGCGCACCACATCGCCCGTCTTTTCCCGCACATTCTCCGGCCGGTGCTGTGCGAAGATGACGGGTACCTCGCGTTTCATCACCGCGACCTCTTCGGCCGAGAAATAGTCCGGGAAGAAGAGGTAGCCGTCCTCGTCGAACTGCCTGAGCTGTGCCTCGTTGAGCTTCATGCGTTCCTCCAGATCATCATGGCCACTCAGTCATCCGGCAGCCAGCGGGGAGTCCGGCGTCGCCGTATTCTCAAGCGAGCCGGCCAGACGCGCGGCCGCATCCTCGGCATGTGCCCGTACCAGGGATTCCGCGCGCGCGCTGTCGTGCGCCACAAGCGCGGCAAGGATCGCAGCGTGTTCTTGCCATACGGCTTCATACGAGTCGCGATCGCGCAGCACGGCGCCCATGACACGGCGCAGATGCCGCCAGTGCGGTGCGGCTGTTTGCTCGAACAGGGGATTGCCCGAAGCCTCGTAGATGAAGAGATGAAAATCAACGTCGGCCGCAATCAGACGACTCGTGTCACCTGAAGCGACCGCCGCCTTCCCCGACCCCAGCAATTCTTCCCCGCGCGCCGTCAGCGAGCGATCCAGCCGTGCGGCAGCCGCGCGGGCGGCCGCAGCGTCCAGCGCAGCACGTACCTCGTACAATTGCCGGACTTGACGCGGGTCCAGGGGTGCCACCATCACACCCTTGCGGCCGGCATCAACGATGAAGCCCTGCCGCTTCAGCAACATCAGCGCTTGCAGCACCGGCTGACGCGACACACCGAACAGCGCTGCCAGGCCTTCCTGGGTCACCCGCTCGCCCGGCGCCAGGCGGCCGGCGCAAATGGAATCCAGCAACGCATCATGGACGCGCTCCGCCAGGTCGGGCTGCAGTTCCAGTCGCATCAAAAAGATCCGCTTCTGTATTCTGTATACAATCGGGGCGGATCTGGAGTCAAGGGATCTCCACAAGAGCCTTGGCCGGCACAGAAAAAAACGGTATCACTGCGATAATCAAAAAACGTTTGTTTTCAATCCTTTAGGTTAAACTCTCAACGGGACAAGGGGATAATGAGAAAATCAGCGTGCGCAGTGCTTTCAGCACTGATCCTGACAGCTTGCGCGAACTCAACGCGCAGCACCGCGGAACTGCCGGACGTCAATCCGTCGCCGGCCGGCCCGGGCGGCATCCTCTACATGGCGCCTGCTTCCACGGCGCCGACGGCACCGATGCAGCAATACACCTACGTCTTTCCGGGCAGCCAGAACGCCTGCGCACCCGAACCGCAGCGCTTCGTGGCAGCGTCCGGTGCAGTCACGTACCGGGTGAAGAACTGCGCCAAGGACGAGTACGACTACTTCCCCGAGAGCCACAAGGCGCGCGTCGATTCGCTGGTCGAGCAGTGCCGCGCGAGGTGCGGCGCGACGGCGACGAACTGACACGCGCAGCGCGTCGCGCGAACTTTCCGCGCGGCGCAAGGTCTTTACGGCGGACGACAGTTCCGACACGGTGCGCCTGTGATCATCCCGCAGGTTAGCCGTGTCCGCCATCGATCGACTGAGTCTTGAGCGGCGTGTCGATGCCGTTTTCGCCCCGCATGTTCGCGACGATTCGCCAGGCGCCATCGTCGCGATCGCGCAGGAGGGCGAGATCCTGCTGTGCCGCGGCTACGGGCTTGCCAATGTCGAGCACCGTGTACCGATCACGCCGGCAACCCGCTTTCGCATCGCATCCGTAACCAAGCAGTTTACGGTCACGGCAGCGCTGATGCTCGTCGCCGAAGGCCGGCTGTCTCTGGATGAGCCGCCGCATGTCTATCTGCCCGAGCTGCCGCCGCTGGCGGTGACGCTCGACCAGATGATGCGCAACACCAGCGGCCTGCCCGATTTCCTGGAGCTGCTGCGGCTGGGCGGACACGGGCTCGACAGGCCGTGCCGGGCAGAGGATCTGTTCGCAGCCATCTGCCGCAACCGCCACCTCAATTTCGAGCCGGGCAGCCGCTTCCTCTACAGCAACACCAATTTCCTGCTGCTGGGGCTGATCATCGAGCGCTTGACCGGCCGCGCGCTGGGCGAAGTGCTGTCGGAACGGATCTTCGCGCCTTTGGGCATGACGCGCACATTGCTGATGCCCTCCCTCGCCACTCCCGTGCCCGATCTCGCCAGCGGCTATCTGCCGAACGGGGACGGAACGGTGCGGCGCGCACCGCACGCCTATCCGCAGGGTGGCGAAGGCGGCCTGATCTCCACCGTCGAGGATCTGCTGATCTGGAGCCGCCATCTCGATCGGCCGGTGTTGCATCCGCCGGACCTTCCCCTGCGCCTTACAGCATCCGTTCCGCTGACAGGCGGCGCCGCCAACAACTATCTGCGCGGCGTCGAACGCGGCACGCTACGGGGGCTGGAGACAATCAGCCATGGCGGCCTGTGGCCGGGCTACCGCACAGAATTCCTCCGCATTCCCGACGCGCGGTTCACCGTGGTCGCCATGGCCAACCTCGGCAGTATCGATCCGCACCGCCTGGCACGCGCCGCCGCTGCCGAGGCCTTGCGCGACACCGGTCTTCTGGCCCCTGCTCCGGCGCCGGTGGCAAGAGAAACTATCGACGCGCTGTCCGGAACCTGGGTCAACGAAGACGAGCCCTCGCTGTTTGACCTCGCCTGGCGCGATGGCGAAGCCACGGTGACGCAGAATGGTGTCCCCTTCCAACTCGTGCCGCGCGGCGACGGCTGGCTGCAGGCCGATCGGGGCACCTTCGAGTTTGCCCTGCGCCTGCCGGCGGACGGCGGATCACTGGACGTAAGTCCGGGTGCCGGACGCGTTCTGACGTTCCGGCGGCTGGGCGAGCGGGTCCCGCCACCGGCAGATCTTGCCGGCCGCTACGACGCACGCGACTGCGGCGCGACCTGGATCATCCGGAAGACGCAGGACGGCTTTGCCGCCGATGTAACAGGTCCGCTCGTTACGGGAGGCCCGGCGTGGCCCGTGCGCGGCGTCGCTACCGACCTTGTCGAAATCGAGACACCTGGCCCGTGGCTGCAGGTGACCCAGCTTGCCCGCGTCGAACGCAATGCATCGCGCCGCATTGCCGGCCTCGTGGTGTCGTCCGGCCGCATCAGGCACATAAAATTCGAGCGCACCGGCGATTAGCCAGCATGTCTCAAACAGCCCTCCCTGCATCAACGTGGGGCGCAGAGATCGCTTCATGGTGAGCCTGTCGAACCATGAAGCCCCCCGCAGCGCCGCTCTGCGACGCCTTCATGGTTCGACAAAGCTCACCATGAAGGCCATTTCGACGCTGGGTCCTGCCGCGGCTGTGTTAACGGGGCCAGCAGGCTATTTCCGCGCCACCATCAGCTTCTTGATCTCGGCGATGGCCTTGGCGGGGTTCAAGCCCTTCGGGCACGTCCGCGTGCAGTTCATGATGGTGTGGCAGCGGTAAAGCCGGAATGGATCCTCAAGCTGGTCCAGCCGTTCGCCCGTGGCCTCATCGCGGCTGTCGACGATCCAGCGATAGGCCTGGAGCAGCACCGCGGGGCCAAGATACCGCTCCCCATTCCACCAGTAGCTCGGGCAGGCGGTGGTGCACGAGAAGCACAGGATGCACTCCCACAGACCATCGAGCCTGGCACGCTCCTCGGGAGACTGCGGCCGCTCACGCTCCGGCGGCGGCGTCTCGTTCTTCAGCCACGGCTCGATCGCGGCAAGCTGGGCATAGGCTGTTGACAGGTCAGGCACCAGATCCTTGACCACCGGCATGTGCGGCAGCGGATAGATCTTCACGTCGCCCTTCACCTCGTCGATGTACTTGGTGCAGGCAAGCGTATTGGTGCCGTCGATGTTCATGGCACATGAGCCGCACACGCCTTCGCGGCAGGAGCGGCGGAACGTGAGCGTGCTGTCGACCTCGTTCTTGATCTTGATTAGCGCATCGAGAACCATCGGCCCGCAATCGGCGAGGTCAATTTCGTAGGTATCGATGCGCGGGTTCTTGCCGTCGTCGGGACTCCACCGGTAGACCCGGAACGTCTTCACCCGCTGGGCATCTGCCGGCGCCGGATGCACCGCGCCATTGCGGTCAATCCTTGAATTGGCGGGTAGCGCGAACTCAGCCATTGCTTCCTCACAGACCCTGTCGCGCCGCTCAGTAGACCCGCGCCTTGGGCGGGAAAGACTGCACGTCGTTGCTCATCGGCTGCAGCTTGACCGGGCGGTAATCGATCCTGGTGCCGCCCGCATCGTCGACCCAGATCACCGTGTGCTTGAGCCAGTTCTGGTCGTCGCGCTCGGGGAAGTCCTCGCGCGCGTGCGCGCCGCGGCTTTCCGTGCGATTCGCCGCGGAACGGATGGTCGCTTGCGCCTGCAGGATCAGGTTGTCGAACTCCAGTGTTTCGACCAGATCGGAGTTCCAGATCATCGAGCGGTCCTTGACGCGGACATCGCCGCGCCCGCCGAATACCTGGTCGATTCTGGCGCAGCCTTCGTCCAGCGACTGCTGGGTGCGGAAGACGGCACAGTCGCTTTGCATCGCGCGCTGCATCTGCAGGCGAAGTTGTGCCGTGCCCGTGCCGCCGTCCGCATGACGCGCCTTGTCGAGGCGCGCGATAGCTTCTTCGCCGGCCCCCGGCAACGGTCTGTGGGCCGCACCCGCCTGGACGACTTCGGCGGCACGGATGGCGGCGGACCGGCCGAACACGACCAGATCAAGCAGCGAGTTCGAGCCCAAACGGTTGGCGCCGTGCACGGACACGCAGGCGGCTTCACCGATCGCCATCAGGCCCGGCACAACAGTGCTGGGATCGCCATCCTTCACCGTAACGACCTCGCAGCGGAAGTTGGTGGGGATGCCGCCCATGTTGTAATGGCAGGTCGGCACGATCGGGATCGGCTGCCGGGTGACGTCAACACCGGCGAAGATGCGCGCGGTTTCCGCAATGCCGGGCAGGCGTTCGTGGATCACCTTCGGCTCGAGGTGCTCGATGTGCAGCTCGATATAGTCCTTGTTGGGTCCGCAGCCGCGGCCCTCGCGGATCTCGATGGTCATGGACCGGCTGACCACGTCGCGCGACGCCAGATCCTTGGCCGATGGCGCATAGCGCTCCATGAAGCGCTCGCCATTGCCGTTGGTAACGTAGCCGCCCTCGCCGCGGACGCCCTCGGTGATCAGGCAGCCGGCGCCGTAGATGCCGGTGGGATGGAACTGCACGAATTCCATGTCCTGCAGTGGCAGGCCGGCGCGCAGGGCCATCGCCCCGCCATCGCCGGTGCAGGTGTGCGCCGAGGTGCAGGAGAAATAGGCGCGGCCGTAACCGCCGGTCGCCAGGACCACCATGTGCGCCCGGAAGCGATGGATGGTGCCATCGTCGAGGTTCCACGCCATCACCCCGCGGCAGACGCCCTCGTCCATGATCAGGTCGAGCGCGAAATACTCGATGAAAAACTCGGCGTGATGCCGCAGCGACTGCTGATAGAGCGTATGCAGGATGGCATGGCCCGTGCGGTCGGCGGCGGCGCAGGTGCGCTGCGCGATGCCCTTGCCGAACTCGGTGGTCATGCCACCAAACGGCCGCTGGTAGATCTTGCCTTCCGGCGTGCGGCTGAACGGTACGCCGTAGTGCTCAAGCTCGATGATGGCCGGGATCGCCTCGCGGCACATGTACTCGATCGCGTCCTGGTCTCCCAGCCAGTCGGAGCCCTTGACCGTGTCGTACATATGCCAGCGCCAGTCGTCAGGGCCCATGTTGCCCAGCGCGGCGGAGATGCCGCCCTGCGCCGCTACCGTATGGCTGCGCGTGGGGAACACTTTACTGATGCAGGCGGTCTTCAGTCCTTTCGCCGCGATACCGAAGGTGGCGCGCAGCCCTGCGCCGCCTGCACCAACAACAACGACATCATAGACATGGTCGACGACGCTATAGGCGCGGCCGCCGATGGAGACGGTCCCGGGCACACCGTTGCCGGCGGCGCCGGCCTTGTCGTCGAGCGGCATGACTAACCTCCGAACCCGATCCTGAGGATCGCGACCACGCCTGCCACGGCCAGGCCGACGGCGATGAACTTCACCGCCATGTCGAGCCCGATACGCCAGCCCTTGGCATGCACATAATCCTCGATGACCACCTGCACCCCCAGGACGGCATGCCAGAAACCGGCAACGATGGCGAGAATCAGCGCCACCATCGTCACCGGCGAGGCCAGCCAGGCCTTCGCAGCGGCCTGCCCCTCGGGCGCAACCCTGATCAGCGAGATAGCGAACCAGATCGTGAGCGGCACCAGCGCGACAGCCGTCACACGCTGGATCCACCAGTGATGCGTGCCATCCCTGGCCGTGCCCAGCCCGCGCGCCCGGGCGATCGGAGACCGAAGATCGCTCATCACGCCCACCCCGCGATCAGCCAGCTCGCGACCGTACAGACCGCACTGGCCGCCACCACGGTCCAGCCGCTGGCGTAGGTTTCCTTGAGCTCCAGCCCGTAGCCTGCATCCCAGAACAAATGCCGGATGCCGTTGAACAGGTGGTAGAACAGGCACGCGGTCCAGCCGAACAACAGGACTCGTCCAACAATCGAACCATTGAACCAGGCAACCCAGGCGTAGGTCTGCGCATCCGATGCCGCCGCGCAAATCCAGACAACCAGCCAGACCAGGCCAGCGGCCAGCGCCATGCCGGTCGCGCGGTGGGTGATCGACAGGACCGAAGTGAGCTGCCAGCGATAAACCTGAAGGTGGGGCGAAAGAGGTCGCGTTCCCCGCTGCCCGGCCAGACTCATGCCTTTCCCCCAACACAGAGGACGGGTCCTTCCGAGAAACGAACGGTCATGGACCCTTTACCAACTGCACATTAGTCCTCAGTCGGCGATAGTCAACGCGGCGAGCGTCCATCATCTCGCCGGGCAGCATTGCCGTTCCGCCATTGTGAGCAGGACCCTGAGTTTCTTTACACGACGCGCCCTGATCTACCGCGGCATCAGCACCCAATAGTCGAGGTCCAGGACAACGGCCGGATCGGGCTTCCCGTCACCGCCCTTGTCGGGAAAGGTTGATGGGGCGACATTCTTGACGGCTACAGTGCGCAGGCGCAGCGCGCCGATATCGGCGTGTCCAGGCAGCTCCGCCTTGTCCTTCACTTCAGACCACGCATAGATCGTATCGCCCGCCAGGGTCGGGTTGGCGTGGCTGCCGGCATTGATGGCGGCGATGCGGAAGGCGTTGGCGAGCCCGTTGAACGAGAGGGCGCGGGCCAGCGAGATGATGTGCCCGCCGTAGATCAGCCGCCGGCCGAATCGGCCGGCTGCCGCCAGCCGCTGATCAAAGTGAACCTTTGCCGTGTTCTGATAAAGGCGGGTCGCAAGCATGTGCTCCGCCTCCTCAATGGTCATGCCATCGACGTGATCAATCCGATCGCCCACGGCATAGTCGCTCGAGCGATGCACGGCGCCGGCCAGCCCAGCGTCGTAGCCGGCCAGCGCCAGTCCGCCAGGCACCGCGAGATCCGCCGCAGCAACGACGGGCGACAGGCGGGGCGCGACGCTTGCCATGATTTCGGCCTTCGGGTCGCGCTTGCGCACCATCACCCAGCGGACGTAGTCCAGCACGACGGTACCATGCTGGTTGAAGCCAGTCGTCCGCACATGCACGACCCCGCTTTCGCGATTGGAGTTTTCGCGCAGGCCAATGACCGTCGAACGGGCGCTGAGTGTGTCGCCAGGATAGACCAGCGCGCCGAAACGACATTCGGCGTAGCCGAGATTGGCAACGGCATTCAGCGATACATCCGGCACAGTCTTGCCGAACACAAGGTGGAACACCAGCAGGTCGTCTACCGGCGCGCGCAGCAAACCGAGAGCCTGCGCAAAGGCATCCGACGAATGGATCGCAAAGCGGGTGCCATAGAGCGCGGTGTACAGAGTCACATCGCCGGACGTGACCGTACGCGGCGTGGCGTGCACGATCTCCTGCCCGATACGGAAATCCTCGAAAAAATTTCCAGCGTTGGTCTTTGTCATCATCAGCTTCCGAAGGGGGGATGCCCGATCAGGCGGCGGTCAGTTCGGAGATCGCTCTGGCAAGGGCAATCTGGCGCTGCGCCTGTTCGACATGCAGGTTCTCGATCATGCGTCCGTCGACCGTCACCACGCCCTTGCCGGCAGCGCGCGCCTGCTCGAAGGCGGACACGATCTTTTCGGCCATTTTCAGATCTGCCGCAGAGGGTGCAAACACCTCGTTGCATGGTGCGATCTGGCTGGGGTGGATGAGCGTCTTGCCGTCAAATCCCATCTCAAGCCCCTGCACGCAGGCAGCTCGGAAGCCCTCCACGTCCTGGATGTCGTTGTAGACGCCGTCGAGGATCGCAAGGCCACAGGCGCGGGCCGCCAGTATGGCCGTCCCCAGCGCAACGACCATCGGCAGGCGCTGCGGCGTGTGGCATGCGCGCAGATCCTTCACCAGGTCGTTGGTACCCATCACGAAGCAGGCAAGCCGGGGCGATGCAGAGGCGATCTCCTCGGCGCGCAGAATGCCGCGGGGTGTCTCCATCATACCCCATATCGCCATGTCCGGAGGCGCACCCGCCTCGTCGAGCAGTTCAACCACTGCGGTCACGTCGGCGGCGCTCTCCAGCTTCGGCACCAGCACCGCATCGGCGCCGGAGCCGGCGATGGCAATGATGTCTTCGCGCCCCCAGTCCGTGTTAAATCCATTGGCGCGGATGACGATCTCACGTTTGCCATAGGCACCGCTGCCTGCAGCCGCCACGACGTTGGCGCGCGCCGCCTCCTTCGCATCCGGCGCCACCGCGTCCTCCAGATCGAAAATCAGCGCATCCGCCGCCAGCGTTCGCGCCTTTTCCAGCGCGCGCGTGTTGGCGCCGGGCATATAGAGCACGCTGCGACGTGGACGGACCGTTGCGGCCATGGTGAAATCCTCTCCCACCGGCGGGCGCGGCGGACTATATAGCCGTCAGCCCGCGTGACAACCTGTGTCCGCTGCCGCATGCGAATCCTGTCGATCCAGTCCCATGTGGCATACGGCTATGTCGGCAATCGTGCCGCGACGTTTCCCCTGCAACGGCTGGGTCATGACGTCTGGGCGGTCAATACCGTCGAATTTTCCAACCATACCGGCTACGGAACGTGGAAAGGCCGCATCGCGACACCCGATCAGGTCCGCGACGTGATCGGCGGCATCCAGGAGCGCGGCGCTTTCAGGCATTGCGACGGGGTCCTCACGGGCTACCTCGGCGACGTTGCGCTGGGCGAAGTGGTTCTGGAGGCCGTTGCCGCGGTGCGAAACGCCAACCCCGCAACATGGTGGTGTTGCGATCCGGTGATCGGCGATGTCGGCCGCGGCATTTTCGTGCGGCCGGGCATTCCGGAGTTCTTCCGCGACCGGGCGGTGCCGCTGGCCGATGTGGTCACCCCCAACCACTTCGAGCTGGAGCTGCTCACCGGCAGCGCCATCACGACCCTGGAGGCAGCCCGTCAGGCGGCACAGCGGCTGCTGGCGCCTAACGCACACGCAGCCGGCCCGAAGATCGTCCTGGTTACCAGCCTGCGGCACGAGGCCAGTGCCGATACGTCCATCGAGATGCTGGCCGTCACCGCGGCCGGTGCCTGGCGTGTGGTCACACCGCTGCTGCCGTTCCCCGTCGCGCCCAACGGCACCGGCGATACGGTCGCCGCGCTTTTTCTCGCGCAATGGCTGACGACCCGCGACGTGGCCGCGTCGCTCTCCTTTACGGCATCGGCGATCTTCGCCGTCCTGGAGCGGACGGCGCAGGCCGGCGAGCGCGAGCTCCTGTTGATCGCAGCCCAGGACGCGCTGGTTGCGCCGCCGCGCACCTTTTCCGCCGTGCGGCTCTGAGGCCGTTTTGGCATTCCCCGGCTTCGAACCGATCTATCTTGGCATCGAGGGTGCCGTCATCGGCTTCCTCATCGCCCTGCCGATCGGGCCGGCCGGCATCCTGTGCATCCAGCGGGCGATTTCCTATGGCGCCATCGCCGGCTACGCCACCGGCATCGGCGCCGCTCTGGGCGACGCGGTTTTCGGCGGCATGGCAGCCTTCGGGCTGAGCTATGTCGCAGAATTCATCGCCCGCTACGAGGTCTGGATCCGCGGTGTCGGCGGCGTGCTGCTGGTGTGGATGGGCTGGTCCTACTATCGCCACCGGCCGCGCACCATCGGCGATCCTGTCGCCGCCGACCGCGCCCATCCCTATCTGACCTACCTGCACTTCCTCAACTCCGCGTTCTTCATCACGATCTTCAACCCGCTGACGGTGATGGCGTTTGGCGCCGTGTTCGCCGGGCGCGGCCTCAGCAATGTCGGCAACGATCTCATCGCGGCGAGCATTCTGGTCGCTGGTGTGCTCGTCGGCGCGCTCGCCTGGTGGGCCAGCCTGGTGCTGATCTCCTCGGCCGCCCGCGTCTGGTTCGTGGGCGGTGGCCTGATCTGGCTCAACCGCATTTCCGGTTCGGCGTTGGGCGGCTTCGGCCTTCTGGCCCTGATGTCCGTAATGCCGGTGAACTGGAGAGCACTACGCGCGATGCTTGGTCTGCTGTAGGACCTCAGCCAACCGTCGTCTTCAGAATTTGAAGCTCGCCGCGCACGCGCTCGATGACGTCCCGCCACTCACCCGGCCCTGTCTGCCGGAAGATGCGTACGCTGGGATACCAGGGGCTGGTATCGCGCCCGTGCATCCAGCGCCAGTCGCACACGCCTGGCAGCAGCAGCCATGTCGGCATGCCCATCCCGCCCGCAAGATGCGCGATGGGAGCGTCGATCGTCAGCAGCAGATCGAGCTGCGACAGCGCCGTGGCCGCCTCGGCGAAGTCGTAGATGCCCCGCCCGACATCGTGCAGCAGGCCGTTGGCGCCCAACTGCTGGATGTCCTTCTGGTTGGCGCCGCCCTGCAGGCTGAAAAACAGCAGTTCGGGATCGCCCGTCAGCATCATCAGCCGGGCGAGTGGAATGGACCGCTGCCGGTCCGGTTGCTGGCCCGGCATGGCCGCCCAGTAGAGCCCCACCCGCAGCCGCGCGCGCGGCAGCTTGCCCAGTCGGATACGGCTTTCGGCCGGTGGCTTGAGGTATGGCTCAAGTGCGGTCGCTGCCGGCACGTCCACGCCGCACAGATGGGGCAGCGACAACAGCGAGGCATGGATGTCGAAATGCGGGAGCTGCTCGCCTTCCGCAACAACGTGGTCGATATAGTCCGCCGACAGCAGCAGATCCCGCAGCGGTGCCTGGCACAGCACCAGCACCACTGCCCCGCGGCGTTTCAGCTCCCGTGCATAGCGCACGAAGAGCAGCACGTCGGACAGGCCCTGCTCGGGATAGAGAAGGATCCGCCGGCCTGCCAGAGGTCCTCCATCCCATGCCGGCTGCCTGAACTCCGGCGGCGGCACTTCCGCCAGCTTCTTGCGCCACTCGTACTCGGCGAAGCCCTGCACAAAATCTCCGTGCAGCAGATGCGCGATGGCCATCTCGACCCGCAAGCGCGTGCTCTGCGGCGCCAGTTGCAGCGCCCGGGACAGGCAACCCAGCGCCTCCTCGATGCGTCCCAGGTCGCGCAGGCACAGACCGAGATTGAAGAACCCCTCCGGGTATTCCGGCTTCAGCGAGACGGCACGGAAGTGATGCCGCACCGCTTCCTCGAGCCGGTTGGCGGCCCGAAGCGCATTGCCCAGGTTGGAATGCAGCGCGGCATTCCCCGGATCGAGCGCCAGCGACGTGCGATGATGCGCCACCGCTGCGTCAAGCTTGCCGACCACCCGCAGCGCGACACCAAGATTGTTGTGAAGCTCGGCATTGTAGGGCCGGGCCGCCAGCAGGCGCATGTAGCCGGCAATCGCCTCTTCCAACCGGCCGTTGCGGTGAGCAGCGGCTGCCAGCCGCATCTGCTGGTTGAAGCTTTCCTCTTCCGTCAGAACAAGCTGCCGCAGCTCGGCCGTGGGCAGACCGCCACTGTCGTCGTTGCCCCCGTGTCCCGACACGTCCTTCACAATCTGTCCATTTCCCGCCTACGCGGCACGTTCCGACCCATTTGCCCTTGTATTTCAAATGTTTGCCAGACTGCAACCAGCCAGTTTAAGCATCCCTGCGCAAAATGCCTATGCACAGGCCAGGCGCCAGGCGCTGCCAATCATGTCGGCCAGATCGAGGAGGCGCGCCACGTACTGATCGCGGGCTACGAAGCCTTTGCCATCATCCTTGAAGAAGCCCTGCTCCAGCGCCGCCACCAGACGAATCAGTCGCCGACGGTGCAGCCCCAGGCGACGCTGAAGAGGATCAGTGATCATGCCGGCGAAGGCGCCGGCCATGGCCGCCACCACCAGCAGCCCGCCGGTCACAGCGGCCACCAGCGCCGGTGTCGCCGCCACCGGAAACATGCCGTACCAAACCCCGCCCGCCCAGGCGCCCAGCGGAAACGACGCCACCGCCGCGTTATGCGCGATCACCGCCGCCAGCGCCGGCCCCAGGCTCACCACCCCGGGCGTGGCCTGCTTCAGCGCCACCGCCCCGGTGGCCAGCGACAGCAGGGATGTGGCGATATCCGAGGATGCCGCCCGCGTGCCGCCATAGGCAACCAGCGCCTCCTCCAGCCGGCGCCGGAAATCGCGATCGCCGGCGCGCCGCCCGATGGCGGCCAGCGCTTCGTCGAAGGCAGACGCCATGCGGGGATCGGCGAGGATCATCTCGGCCAGCGCATCCCGCGTCGAGCGCTGTGTCCCCTGGTGGAAGGGCAGCTCGAGAAACTCCGTCATGATCAGCCACTCGACCTCGCGCGCGACGTCGGTTTCGAACATGAGCTTGCGCGACTTCAGGAACTCGGCGGCGCGCGGCGGCCCCAGCGCCTTCGTCCACGACGCCGCCAGCCGCACCGCAAGATGGGGTACCGCCATCAGCAGGTTGGCGGGCGCGCGTGCCAGATCCCACCCCAGCGCCTTGCGGTGGATGGCGGCCGCCCCGGATACAGAGAAGTGCCGGTCGACAAAGGGCTTCACCCGCGCGCGCCGGCTGTCGAAATAACGGCGCGCTGCATCATCGACGATCGCCTGCGCCAGCCGCCGATCCAGATCAACAACAGGCAATGTCTCGATGCCCATGTCGGGTCCCATATAGGACTCTGTGCCCGCGGCGGCTACGGCGGCAAGGCCGCAGTCAACGTATTGCCACGGCCGGCGCCGCTGCTATGGTCCCGCCACATTTCAACAAGGGAAGAACGTCCATGAGCAAGACGATGGTGCGGCTGGTCGCGGCTGCCCTGTTCCTGACCGCAACGCTGCCGGCCGCGGCACAGCAATATCCCGACCGGCCGGTCAAGCTGATCGTGCCATGGGCCGCCGGCGGCGACACCGACAACATCTTCCGGCCCTTCGCGCCCCTGATGCAGAAGCATCTCGGCCAGCCCTTCGTGATCGCCAACGTCTCGGGCGCCTCGGGCACGACGGGTGCGCGCGAGGCCAAGAGCGCGCCGCCGGACGGTTACACGGTCTATGCCGTGCACGACTACATCCACAGCGTCTATTACGTCGGCATCACCGACATCAACTATTGGGACTTCGAGCCCGTCTGCCTGATCTCGGCGACGCCCTCCGTGCTGACGGCCAGCGCCAAGACGCCATGGAGCGACTGGAAAAGCCTGCTGGAAGACGCGAAGAAGCGGCCCGGCCAGATCTCGGTGGGCGCCACACTGGGCTCGACCAGCCATTTCTTCCCCGCCCTGATCGAGAAGGCCGCGGGCATCAAATTCAAGTACGTGTCGTATGACGGTCTGGCACCGCGCATGAACGCGCTGCTGGGCGGTCATATCGATCTCACCGACTCGAACCTGACCCAGAAGGGCAAGGTCGATGCCGGCCTGCTGAAGTTCATCGCCATTGCCAGCGACCAGCGCGATCCGGAGATGTCGAGCGTCCCCACGCTGAAGGAGCTGGGCGTAGACGTTTCTTTCGAGGTCTCGCGCGGACTTCTCGTACCCAAGGGCACACCGGCACCCGTGCGCGCCAAACTCGAGGACGCCTGCAAGAAGGCGACCGCCGAGCCGGAATTCGCCAAGGCGATGAAGCTGCAGGGCACCCAGGCGCGCTTTCTTGACGCCAATGCCTATGCCGCCTTCCTCAAGAAGAACGACGAGGTGAACAAGGACATCGCGCGCGACCTCGGCCTCTTGAAGCGCTGATGCCCGGCCGCGACGGCATCGCCGGGCTGATCTGTCTGGCCGGCAGCCTGGGGCTGCTGGCAGTATCCTTCGGCTTGCCGCAGGTACCACTCGTCCCCGTAGGCCCGGGTTTCTATCCACGCATCATTCTTACAGGGATTGCCTTGCTGAGCATGGCCCTGATCGCGCAGGACTGGCGCGCCCGCCGCGCGCTGGCGTCCGGTCAGGAGTCGCGCGGCGGGGATGCCGTCTCCCGCGCCGGCTACGGGCTTGTGCTGCTGTCCTTCGCAGTCTTCGGCGCCTATGTCGTGCTGTTGCCCCTGCTGGGGTACCGCATCGCAACCGCGCTGTTCGTTGCCGCCCTGCAGATCCTGCTGGAGCCGCCCGCTTCGTGGCGCGGCTGGCTGCTGGTGCCGCTGGTGGCGATCGCGACCGCCGCAATGACCTGGCTCGTGTTCGAGCGCTACCTCTCGGTGCTGCTGCCGCGTGGCACCTGGACGGCGTGGTAGGCCGGCCGAGCGATGTTTGAGCTGCTGGGACAGGCGCTGATCGACATCGTGCAGTGGAAGTACCTGCTGCCGCTGTTCGTGGGCACGCTGGTCGGCGTCATTGGCGGTTCGTTGCCGGGCGTCACCATCACCATGACGGTGATCGTGGTCCTGCCCTTCACCTTCGGGCTCGATCCGCTGCAGGGCCTTGCCTGCATGACCGGCGTCTATGTCGGCGGCTCGGCCGGCGGGCTGATCACGGCCTGCCTGCTGGGCATTCCCGGCACGCCCTCGGCCATCGCCACGACCTTCGACGGCTTTCCCATGGCGCGCAATGGCGAGCCCGGCCGCGCCGTCTGGCTGGGCGTCTGGTCGTCCTTTTTCGGTGGCCTGCTGGGCGGCGTCTTTCTCATCCTGGTGACCGGCCCGCTGGCGGCGCTGGCCCTGGAGTTCGGCCCGTGGGAGTACTTCTCCCTGTTCGTGCTGGCGCTGGCGATGGTCGCCGGGCTGACCGAGGGTTCGCTGGTGAAGGGCCTGCTGTCGGGCGCCATCGGCATGCTGATCACCGTCATCGGCACCGACCCCATCATGGGTGTACCGCGCTTCACGTTTGACTCACCGTTCCTGGCTGGCGGCTTCCCTTTCCTGCCCGTCCTGATCGGAGTCTTCGCCTTCAGCCAGATCATGTCGGACGTGGAGAAGCTGCGGCAACCCGGTGCTGCCACCACGGCCGCGGCGAGGCCGATGCTTTCGGTGTCGCAGCTCAAGGTAATCGGCGAGATCCTGACGCGGCCGGTTCTGCTGCTGTGGTCCACGATCGTGGGCATCGTCATCGGCGTGCTGCCCGCCATCGGCGGCAGCGCGGCCAACATGCTGGCCTGGGACCAGGCGCGCAAGATGTCGAAGACGCCGGACCGCTTCGGCAAGGGGACGCCGGAAGGCATCATCGCCTCGGAATCGTCCAACAACGCCAATGTCGGCGGCTCGCTGGTGACCATCATGGCCTTCGGCATTCCCGGTGACGCGGTAACCGCCGTGATGCTGGGCGCCATGACGATCCATGGCATCCAATCCGGACCGCTGTTCGTCTCGCAGCAGCCGAAGCTCGCCTATGGCATCTATGCCGCCTACATCGTGGCGCATGTCCTGATGGTGGCGGTGATCGCCGCCACCGCGCTCCTGCTTCTACGCATGACCCGCATTCGGCTGGCGGTGCTGGCGCCGGTAGTCCTGACCTTGTGCGTCGTCGGCGCCTATGCCCTCAACAACACCATGGCCGGCATCTATGTGCTGCTGATCTTTGGCGTCGTGGGCTATCTGCTGGTGAAGGGCGGCTTTCCGCTGGCGCCGCTCATCCTCGGGCTGATCCTGGGCGACCAGATCGAGCTCAACCTCGTGCGCTCGATCATGAGCGATCCCGATCCCTGGCTGTTCATCACCCGCCCGATCTCGGGCGGCCTGCTGCTGGCCGCCGCCATCTCGGTCGCCCTCGCCATCTGGCAGCACCTGCGCCACCGGGAGCGGCAGGCGGAGGCCGAGCCCGACTTCTGAGTCATAGCCTTCCCCCGGAGGGGAAGGTGCCCGAAGGGCGGAAGGAGGATGGTGCAACACCTGCGTGCTGGTTGAAGCATCGGCGCTGCGCCCCACCTTCCCCCTCCGGGGGAAGGCAGCCGCCTCACCGCCAGTCGAGGCCGGGGCGCCAGGCGGCGGCGATGCGCTTTGCTTCTTCGATCCGCTGTGGCTCCACCGACGACAGGAACGGCACGTCCAACCACACATCCGGGTCCAGGACATTGTAGTTGCTGCTGAGCCTGTCGCGGTTGTGCAGCCAGATCAGCGGCCATTTCTGCGCATCCTTGTAGGCCCATTTGGCGATCAGCGATAGCGTGTCGCCCGGGCGCGTCTTGCGGCTGCGCGCCAGCGTGTAGCTCATCGGGCTGACGGTCAGGGGATCGCCCAGCGGATTGTTGAGCGAGTAGTCGACGATCTTGTCCAGCTCCTGCGTGAGCTGACTCTTCGCACCGGAGGAGAGGCCAAACACGAAGCCGTTGCGGTCCGCTCCCTTGAACTGCCGGATGTTCTCCTTGATGTTCTCGATCACGACGCTGCTGCGGTAGGGCTTGCCCTCCTTCTCACGCTGCGATTCCTGGTAGTGGATGCGCAGCGGCCCGATGCCGAACTCCCAGATGGCCGTCAGTGCCACTGGCACGCCGACAAGGGCCGGACCCGTGAGGTCGCTGTACATGGCCGACACATAGAAATGCTCGACATTGGCGATCTGCTTCGCCGTGAAATCCGTCTTGCGCTTGAATCGCTCCTCGAAGAACTCGTTGACGAAGCGCACGCCGCCATCGTCCTTGCCCGTCTGCCAGTCAAGCTGCTCGCGCGCGTTGGTGATCCAGTCTCGCGCCAGGATCACACGGCGCGTCATCCATGGCAGGTTGGCATAGGCGGTGTGCACGGGATGAAGCTTCTTCCATGCCTTGTCGTTCGCCGGCTTGCCGGCGATCTCCCAGACCGTCGTGGCCAGCAGCTTCTCGTTGGGATCGGTGAAATAGTCTCCCGGTTCGGCCATGATTCGATTCCTGACTGTGGTGATGCGAAGCTACGCCCCATGGCGGAGGGCCGAAATCCGCCCGCCGCCGAATCGCTATCCGGAAATCGCAATAGGTTGGGCGCCTGCACCGGACAGGTCGAAAACAGCTTCCGATCACCAAACGGTGAGTCGGTGTCAGAAGCCGCTTCATGGTGAGCTTGTCGAACCATGAAGCAACCGGCACTGCGGTCTGAAGCGCCTTCATGGTTCGACAAGCTCACCATGAAGGCTATTTCTACGCTATGATCCGGAACCCGCCGCCGGTTGCATCACATGGCGGGCAACTCGACTTGAGATCAGCCAAGATCCGCCTATCGGGAGGAAACAACATGTCACGCCCAATGCGCTTCGGTCTTTTCCTGGCACCTGTCATTGCCGTCACCGCCGCTCTCGGCCTGTCATCCGTGGCAAACGCCCAGACCGGCGAGGGGTGGGTCGTGTTGCTGGACGGCAAGAACATGGGTGACTGGGAGAAAGTCGGCGATGCCAACTGGCGGCTGGAGGATGGCGCGGTGGTCGCCGACAAGAAGACGGGCGAGGGCACGGCCCATCTGATGAGCAAGAAGGCGTACAAGGACTTCATGCTGCACGTCGAGTTCTGGGCCAGCGACGATGCCAATAGCGGCATCTTCCTGCGCTGCTCGGAACCGCCGAAGATCACCGACAAGAACTGCTACGAGGTCAACATTTTCGACCAGCGCAAGGACCCGACCTACGGCACCGGCGGCATCGTCAATTTCGTCGAGGTCATCCCAATGCCCAAGGCGGGCGGCAAATGGAACACCTACGAGATCACCGCCAAGGGCCGGCACATCACCGTCATGCTGAACGGCCAGAAGACCGCCGAGCTGCATAACGGCCTGTTCGCGGAGGGGCCGTTTACGCTGCAGTATGGTTCCGGCGTGATGAAGTTCCGCAAGGTCGCGATCAAGCCGCTGTAGTGCCGCCGCGAATGTATTCCACTGGGACCGCGCAGCTCCTGCCGCGCCCATGACCCGGCGCTGGCGCGCCGGTGCGGGCCGGGAGGCCCGCGGTCCCCGCGTCAGTCGAAGCGGGGAGTGAAGCGGCTGCCGCGGGTTTCGATGTGGCAGACGAACGGCGCGCCGAAATGCGCCGGCATCAGCAGCGCGCCCGAGCCGGCGCAATCCTCCAGCACCTTGCGCCGGCTTTTGCGCGCGTTGATCGCATCGGCGCAGGCGAAGCTGTTCCACTCGGGATGAAACACCTGCACGGCGTGGTGCAGGATGTCGCCGCAGAACAGGGCCTGCTGGCCCTGCGAGCCAAGCTTGATCGCCACGGTGCCCGGCGTGTGGCCCGGCGCCGGCTCGATCGCGAGGTGCTCGTCGAGCGTATGCGCGCCGGCCACCATCTGCGCCAGCCCGGCCTCGACCACCGGCAGCACGCTGTCGCGGAAGGAGCCGTGATTGACCGGCCCCGTCTCCGGGTCGCGGTCGAGCGCGAGGTAGTGGTCGTAATCGGCCTGGCTGAAGACGTAGCGCGCGTTGGGAAAGGTCGGCACCCAGCGGCCGTTGTCCAGCCGCGTGTTCCAGCCGACATGGTCCATGTGCAGGTGCGTGCACATCACCATGTCGATCTGCCCGGGAGTTACACCTGCTTCGGCCAGCCGCTCGAGGTAAGGCGTTTCCATCATGTGCCACATCGGCCGGGCCGGGCGCGGCTTGTGGTTGCCGACGCAGGCATCGATCAGGATCGTGCGGCCGCCGATGCGGATCAGCCAGCTATGGACGCTGAGCTTGATGAAGCCGCTGGTTGGATCGTAGTGATCCGGTACCATCCAGTCGCGGTGCTGGTCCACCACCTCGGGACGCCAGTCGGCAAAGAACTTCGCGGCCTCGAAATTGGGCGCATAGCTCTCCTCGATCCGGCTCACCATCGCTGCCCCGATCCTCACCTGCGTCATCGCCGCCTCCCTGATCGCTCTCGTCGTCCTGAGCGAAGCGAAGGACCTTGCGGTCGTTCGATCAGATGGTGCCGGTGAATTGCCAGCAGCGCCAGTCCTTGGCCGCACCACCGCAGGGTCCTTCGCTTCGCTCAGGACGACGGCAATAACGAAAAAGCCCCCGGGCCGGAGCGCCGGGGGCTTTCGGTCGGCAGTGCCGGGCAGATCAGGCGGCGGCCTTGAGGTGCTGGCCCCTGATCATCTCCTCGGCGATCTGGATGGCATTCAGCGCCGCGCCCTTGCGCAGGTTGTCGCTGACGATCCAGAGATTGAGGCCGTTCTCGATCGTGGGATCGCTGCGGATCCGGCTGACATACACCGGATCGTCGCCGGCAATCTCGACCGGCGTGATGTAGCCGCCGTCCTCGCGTCGGTCGAGGACGGTCACGCCGTGCGCCTTGCCCAGGATGGCCCGGGCCTCGGTCTCGTCCAGCGGCCGCTCGAACTCGAGGTTGACCGCCTCTGAGTGGCCGATGAACACCGGCACGCGCACGCAGGTTGCCGTGACCTTGATACGCGGGTCGAGGATTTTCTTGGTCTCGACCACCATCTTCCACTCTTCCTTGGTGGAGCCGTCATCCATGAACACGTCGATATGCGGGATGACGTTGAAGGCGATCTGCTTGGTGAACTGCTTCGGCTCGACCGGGTCGTTCACGTAGATCGCCCGGGTCTGGCCAAACAGCTCGTCCATCGCGTCCTTGCCCTTGCCGGAGGTCGACTGGTAGGTCGACACCACGACGCGCCGGATGGTGGCGGCATCGTGCAGCGGCTTCAGCGCCACGACCATCTGGATGGTCGAGCAGTTGGGGTTGGCGATGATGCCCTTGCGCGACCAGCCGGCAATGGCATGGGCATTCACCTCTGGCACGACCAGCGGCACATCAGGGTCCATGCGGAAATGCGAGGTGTTGTCGATCACCACCGCACCGGCCTTGGCCGCCCGCGGACTGTGCACCGCCGACACCCTGGCGCCCGGTGACGACAGCACGATGTCGATGCCCTTGAAGTCGAATTTCTCGAGATCCTGGACTTTCAGGGTCGTGTCCTCGCCAAACGACACCTCTTTGCCCACCGACCGCGACGACGCCAGCGCGACGACATCGTCGGCCGGGAAATTGCGTTCGGCGAGGATATTGAGAAGCTCGCGGCCGACATTGCCTGTCGCGCCGACGATGGCGATTCTATAACCCATTGATCCTTCTCCAGAATTGCGGCCGGCCGGCGAGAACGGCCCGCACGCGAACGATCCTTCTACGCTCCGGCCCCGGCGCATGCAAGATTGGCGCGCAAAGTTCCGGGCGCCTTGCACCGAGTCGACGTTGAGCAACGACCCTTTTATGGCATTGTCCGCGGCCCAGCGCGAAGCGGTGCATTCGGCACTGGCCGCCGCCTTTGGAACCGCGTCTGTTACAGCGGTGACGTCTCTTGCGGGCGGAATTTCGGGGGCAGCGGTCTTCCGCTTCGAAACCGGCGGTCGGCGCTACGTGGTGCGGGTCGAGGGCATCCCAAGCCCCCTGCGCAATCCGCACCAGTACACTTGCCTGCGCATGGCGGCCGATGCGGGCCTCGCCCCGAGGCTTCACCATGTCGACGAGTCGGCCCGCGTTGTCGTCATGGACTTCGTCGAGCGGCGGCCGCTGTTGACCTATGCCGGGGGGAAGCTGGCAGTGGTGCAGGCGCTGGGCCAGTTACTGGCGCGCCTGCAGGCAGGGCCGAAATTCCCTTGCTTCGTCGACTATCCCGATATCGTGACGCGTCTGTTCAACCATGTGCGCCGCACCGGTCTGTTCGCGCCCGGCCAGCTCGATCTGTGTGCCGAACGCATGTCGCGCCTGGCCGAAACATATGCCGCCGCGCCGCTCGGCCACGTCTCGAGCCACAACGATCCCGTTCCACAGAACATCCTGTTCGACGGCGTGCGCCTGTGGCTGATCGACTGGGAGTCGGCGTATCGCAACGACCCGCTGATCGATGTGGCGATCCTCCTTGACGGTGTGGCGCGTTCGCCAGAGTTGGAGGCCGCACTACTGCAGGCCTGGCATGGGCGCAAGCCGGACGATGGCGTGCTCGCCCGGCTGACCCTGATCCGCGCGCTCGTGCGGCTCTACTACACGGGCGTGATGCTCAGCGCGGCCGCGGCTGCAGACCGGCATGCGATGCCGGATGCAGATCTCTCGGCTCCCGCCCTGGCGACCTTCCGGCAGGCCGTCCAGGCGGGGCGACTAGCCCCCGGCTCGCGCGAGAGCTTCCTTGTGAGAGGAAAGATGTTCCTTTCCTCTTTCCTGGCCGGCAGCGAAACACCGGGCTTCGACGACACGCTTACGTTCAGTGATTTGAACAAGTCGTAACGTCGCGAGAACGGCCGTCCCTGCTACAGCCCGACCGCCTGTGCCACCAGCCGGCCAAGCAGGCGGCGCATGCGGATCACGGTCGGCGCGTGCGCGCGGTGCCCGATGAGATTCGTCATCTCATAGGGATCGGCGCCAAGGTCGTAGAGTTCGTCGCAGGCAAGGCCGTCGAGCGAGCGCTGAGTCCAGTGGATGTACTTGTAGCGCCGCGTGCGGACCGCCTTGTAGCTCATGCCGATCAGCCACGGCATGGCGTTGTCGCTGAAATATTCGCACAGGAACGCGTCGCGCCATGCCGGCCCGGCGTCCCCTCGTCGGCCGAACCAGATCGCGCAAGGAACGGCCCTGCATGTGAGGCGGTGCCGTGCAGCGCCTCCGGCGAGATCGACCACGGTGGGCGCAATGTCCAGCGCCAGCACCAGCTCGGACCGGAGCTGGCCGGCGTCGAAGAGCGGCGGATAGCGCACCAGGAACGGTGAGCGGATTCCCTCCTCGTAGGCGAAGCGGCGCTCGGGCCCCAGCCCGTGCTCACCGAAGAAGTAACCGTTGTCGCCCAGGAACAGGATCATGGTGTTGTCGAGCTGACCGGTGTCCTCAAGGGCCGCGAAAATGTCGCCGACACCTTCGTCGACCGAAGCCATCATGGCGGCGCGCAGACGAATTTCCTCGTCGGTGCCTGCCTGGATGCCGTCCAGCAGCGCCCGCGCCTTTTCGCTGCGCTTGAGCTCGAAGGCCTCGCGAAAGGCCGGCTTGGCGCGCACGACTTCTTCGGGCGGCCGGGCGTTGCGACGCCGCGGGAAGCGTTCGCCCTTGTAGAGATCGCGATGGCGCCCGGCAGGGAGATAGCCGCCCCGCGAGAAGTCGATGGTGCCGTCCGCCGCCTGGTAGGCGTCGGGATGCACCGCCTTGTGGGCGAGAAACAGGGCGAACGGACGGGCGCGGGGACGGCGCAGGAATGCCACGGCGCGCTCATTGAGCAGGTCGGTGATATAGCCCCGATATTTGGTCTCTTGCCCGTTCTCGTTGAGCACGGGGTCGAGGATGGCGCCGTGGCCGGGAAAGCTGACCCAGGTGTCGTAGCCCGGCCGCGGATCGGCGCTGTTGCCCATGTGCCATTTGCCGATATGCGCCGTCTCGTAACCCAGCTCCTGCAGGGTCGCGTGATAGTTGGGCAGGCGGTGGCTGTGCGCGTCGCGGGCGACATTGTCGATAATACCGTGCCGGCTGGCGTACTGGCCGGTGACGATCGAGGCGCGGTTGGGCGAGCACAGCGGCGTCGTATGGAAGGCATTGACGAAGCGGGTACCCTCGCGGCCGATGCGATCAATGTGCGGCGTCTTCATGTAGGGGTGGCCGCAGATGCCGACCTCGTCGAAGCGCAGATCGTCGATCAGGATGATGATGAAATTCGGCTTGCCCCCCTTGCGTCGCATGTGGCCTCCCCCTTCAACCCGGCGCCCGGCAGCCATACATTGAACAGGACGCGCGGGAGGCGATCATGGCAGAACGAAGCTGCCGCACCTATGGCGAGTTCTGGCCCTTCTATCTGCGCGAGCACGCCAGGCCTGCAACGCGCGGCATCCACTATTTCGGCACCATCCTGTCGGCCGCGGTTCTGGTGTGGGCGGTGGCGACCGCGAACTGGTGGTGGCTGATCGCCGTGCCGTTCCTGGGCTACGGTCCGGCCTGGATCGCACATTTCTTCGTCGAGAAGAACCGCCCGGCGACCTTTACGTACCCGCTATGGTCGCTGATCAGCGACTACCGCATGTGCTTCCTGTTCCTGACCGGCCGGCTCGGCAACGAGCTGATGCGCCACCAGATCCGCACGTAGTTCCCTTCCCCCGGAGGGGGAAGGCTAGGTGGAGCTACACGTGCTGGCCGCCGTTGATCTGGATTTCGGCGCCGGTGACGTAGGAGGCGTGCCCGTCGCACAGGAAATGGATCACGTCGGCGACCTCGTCGGGCGTCCCCAGCCTGCGCATGGGGATCTGCTCGGCGACGATCTTCTCCGTCCCCGGCGACAGAATAGCGGTATCGATCTCGCCCGGCGCGATGGCGTTGACGCGAATGCCGTGCGGCCCGAAATCGTGCGCCATCTCGCGGGTCAGTGCCGCCAGCGCCGCCTTTGAGGTGGCGTAGGCGGTGCCCGCGAAGGGATGTACGCGCGAGCCGGCAATCGACGTCACATTGACGACACAGCCCTTCGCCGCAGCCAGCTCCTTGATCAGGCCGCGCGCCAGCATCACAGGCGCGAAGAAGTTCACGTTGAAGACCTGGTGCCAGAGATCGAACGGCGTATCGACGGCGCCCAGCCGCGCCCCGTTTGGTCCCTTGGGCGAGATCGCGGCGTTGTTGACCAGCGCATCCAGCCGCCCGCCCTGGAGACGCGTGCGGATCTGTTCGATGCCGCGGCCGACATCGACGGGATCGGCGAGATCGAGCTGGACATGGTTCTCGCCGCCACCCGGCCAGGGGCACAGCGCGCTGAACGGCTGTCGCGAGATCGTAATGATCCGCCAGCCGGCCATGCCGAAGCGCTTGACGGTGGCATGGCCGATGCCGCGGCTGGCGCCGGTCAGCACCAGGGTCTTGGTATTGCTGGCGGCGGTGGCCGGCGGGGCGGCAGAAGCCATGTGGTTCTCCAAAGACCGATAGATAGGCATACAACGCCCTGCCTGCCCCGGGGTCAATCGGTGACGGACTGTTCCCCGGCGCGGCGATCTGCTCTAGCGTGCCTGCCGCGTGACGGGGAGCGTTCATGGCCGAGATCATTCTGCATCACTATTCGACCTCGCCCTTCTCGGAGAAGGTGCGCATCGCCCTGGGCCTGAAGAACCTCGACTGGCGGTCGGTCGAAATTCCCGTGATCATGCCCAAGCCCGACCTGATGCCGCTGACCGGCGGCTACCGGCGCACGCCGGTCATGCAGGTCGGCGCCGACATCTATTGCGACACGCAGATCATCCTGCGCGAGCTGCAGCGGCGCTTCCCGGCATTGCCCCTGACGCCGGCCGGGCATGAAGGCGTGGCCGAGGCGCTGGCCTTCTGGGCCGACCGCATGCTGTTCTGGTCGGCCGTGGGCGTGGTGATGGGCGCGATCGGCGACAAGCTGCCGGCGGCGTTCCACAAGGACCGCGCCGAGTTCTCCGGCCGGCCGGTCGATCCCGCGCGCCTGAAGGCGATGGCGCCGGCCGCCGCCGGCCAGCTCCATGCCGGGCTGGTGCATGTCGAGAGCATGCTGGCGGATGGCCGCGCCTTCCTGCTGGGCGCGCAGCCGTCGCTGGCCGATGTCGCGGTCTACAACCCCGTGTGGTTCGTGCTGAAGCGGCTGGGCGCGCCGCTGCCGCCGCTTGACCGGCTGCCGAAGATCGTCGCGTGGGCCGGCCGGATGGAGCGCATCGGCCATGGGCGACCGACCGACATGACAGCCGCCGAGGCGCTCGATGTCGCGGAGCGCGCCGAACCCGATGCACCGGCTGGCGTCGAGGACGGCGACCCGAGCGGCCTGAGGGCCGGCATGCGGGTTTCGGTGACGCCCGACGATACGGGCAAGGTGCCCGTCACCGGCGAGCTGGTGACGCTCAATGCGCGGGAGATTGCCCTGCGCCGCAGCGACGAGCGCGTCGGCACCGTCGTCGTGCACTTCCCCCGTGCCGGTTTCGTGCTGGCACCGGCCAGTTGACGGCTATTGCGCCGCTACTTTCGCCTCGCGCTGCGCCTGCTGGGCCTTCCACAGCGCGAACTCCTCCCTCACGGCCCGCGCGACAGGCGGCCGCTTCAGCATGCGCTGATGGTACGCGGCGACAGCCGGCCAGGCTGAAAGATCCACACCGCTGAACTGGGCCCAGTTCAGGACCGTCGCGAGGTAGGCGTCGGCGATGCTGAAGCGGTCGAGCAAGAACTCGCGCGTCGCGAGATGCTCCTGCAGAATTCCGAGCCGCAGTGCCGCCTTGTCGCGGGCGTAAGCCTTGACCTCGGCCGGCGCCTTCGGGTCAAGCAGCGGGACGAACAGCGCCTTGTGCATCTCGGTTCCGATGAAGCCCAGCCATTGCTGCAGGCGGGCCCGCTCCGACCCTGATGGCGGAGCCAGCGCCGCCTCGGGAAAGCGATCGGCGACGTATTGCAGCACGGCCGTGTTCTCGGTGAGCACCGATCCGTCCTCCGTCCGCAACGCGGGCACCTGCCCCATCGGGTTGACGGCGCGGAAGTCTGACCCATCCTCGAGGCGTTTGCTTCGGGTGTCGACGCACGTGAATTGTGCCTCTGCTCCGGCCTCGTAGAGCGCGATGCGGGTCGCAAGCGAGCACGCCATGGGCGCGAAATACAGGTTCATGACCGGCCTCTCAGGGTTGATTTTTGTACTGTATGGGATAATAAATAGGGCCGTCAACGTTTTTGTTCGACATGGTACAAAAAAAGGAAAAGCGGCCGCGCGGCCGGCCCCGCGCCTACGACCCCGAAACGGCGCTGGCCCGCGCCACCGACGCGTTCTGGCGTGCCGGCTTTTCCGGCACGTCGCTCGACGATCTCAGCGCGGCCATGGACATGAACCGGCCCAGCCTCTATGGCGCCTTCGGCGACAAGCGGGCACTCTATCTCGCAGCGATGGACCGCTACATCGAGCGCGGACGGCAAGGCATGCGGGCGGCGCTGGATGAAGCCGTGCCGTTGGCCGACGGGCTCAGGCGTGTCTACGAGCTGGCGCTGGCGATGTACTTCCCGCAGGGCGACGTGGCGCTGGGCTGCTTCCTTGTCGGCACGGCCGCCACCGAATCGGTGGCCGACGATGAAGTCCGCCGAAAGCTCGGCGAAGGCCTGCGCACGTTCGATCGTGCTTTCGAAATGCGCCTGCGCGCCGCGCAGCGCCAGGGCGAGCTGGACGCCGACGCCGATCCGGTGGCACTCGCCCGGCTTGCATCGGCGATCCTGCACACGCTCGCCCTGCGCTCGCGCGCGGGCGATTCGCCAGCGTCGCTGCGTGCCACGGCCGAGGCGGGCATTCGCCTGATCTGCGGCAGGCCGCCCGAAAAGAGGACACGGAGACAATCGTAACAACTGATCGCCGGGCCGGGCGGCCGAACTTGCTGTAGGCTGCCCGCCCTTGCCATGGAGGTACCGCATGACCGTCAGCCAGCGCGAAAAGGCCGACCGCTTCCGGGCGCTGCACCAGGGGCCGGCCCCGTTCGTGATTCCCAACCCGTGGGATGCCGGCTCGGCCCGCATCCTGGCCGGACTCGGCTTCCAGGCGCTCGCCACATCGAGCGGCGCTTTCGCCGGCACGCTGGGGCGACGCGACGGCCGGGTGAAACGTGACGAGGCGCTGGCCCATGCGCGCGCCGTCGCGGCCGCCGTCGATATCCCCGTCTCCGCCGATCTGGAGAACGGCTTTGGCCATGCGCCGGCAGCCGCGGCCGAAACCGTGCGGCTGGCCGCCGAAACCGGGCTGGTGGGCTGCTCGATCGAGGACGCGACCGGGGAAAAGGATCGGCCACTCTACGAATTCAGCCAGGCCGTGGAGCGTATTGCCGCGTCTGTCGAGGCCGCACGCGCGCTCGGCTTCGCCTTCACCCTGACCGCGCGGTCGGAAAATTTCCTGCGCGGCAATCCTGACCTCGACGACACGATCAAGCGCCTGGTCGCTTTCGAAAAGGCTGGTGCCGACGTGCTGATGGCGCCGGGACTGCCTGATCTCGCAGCGGTGAAGACGGTCTGCGGCGCGCTCTCGAAGCCGCTGAACTTCATGGTCGGCATCAAGGGCCGGTCCTTCAGCGTGGCGGAGCTTGGCGTCGCGGGCGTTCGCCGCATCAGCCTCGCGACCTCGCTCTATCGCGCCGCCATGACTGGTCTCGCCAACGCCGCGCGCGAGGTCAGGGAACAGGGCACGTTCGGCTACCTCGACGGGGCCATCAGCACGCCCGACCTCAACGCCTTCATGGAGGCTTGAGCCGCCACGATGATGGTGGCCGGATTCCGCCAGCGAAGCCACCCGCCGCATGTCAGGCTCCACAAATCGGCTCAATCATTTGAGGAGAGGCAGCATGGCTTCGCTGCGCCAGGAAATTTCCGTCAATGCACCTCTTGACCACGTATGGGCGGCACTGCGCGACTTTGGCGCGGTGCATCAGCGGGTGGTGCCGGGTTTCGTCGTCGATTCGAAACTCGATGGCGAGGCGCGGATCGTGACCTTCTTCAACGGCATGACCGCGCGCGAGGAGCTGGTTTCCATCGATGATGCGCAGCACCGCGTCGCCTATGCAATCGTCGGCGGCACGGCGAAGCACTATAACGGCGCGGCGCAGGTCTTTGCCGATGGCGCGGACAAATGCCGCGTGGTGTGGACCATTGATATTCTGCCCAACGAACTGGCAGGACCCGTCGGCCAGATGCAGAAGCAGGGCGCCAGGGTGATGAAGGAAACGCTCGACCGCTAAGCGATAGCGGGGCCTCGCCGTCCTGTGCTTAAGTAGCCGCGTACGCTCTTGAGGGGCTTGCGCGAAGATGGCCGAGGACCTGTCGATCTTTGTCGGAATGGCGGGCGGCGCCGACCAGCACCTGTTGCTCAAATACGGCAACCGCCACGGCCTGATTGCCGGCGCCACTGGCACCGGCAAGACCGTCACCCTGCAAACGCTGGCGGAGGGGTTCGCCGCCTTCGGCGTGCCGGTGTTCATGGCCGACGTCAAGGGCGACCTCTCCGGCATGTCGCAGAAGGGCGGCGACAACCCGAAGCTGGTGGCGCGCGCGCAGCAGCTCAAGATCGACGGCTATGCCGGCCGCACCTTCCCGGTGGTATTCTGGGACCTCTTTGGCGAGAAGGGCCAGCCGATCCGCACCACCGTATCGGAGATGGGCCCGTTGTTGCTGGCCCGCCTGCTTGATCTCAATCCCACACAGGAAGGCGTTCTGAACATCGTTTTCAAGGTCGCCGACGAGCAGGGGCTGCTGCTGCTCGACTTCAAGGACCTCACGGCGATGCTGCAATGGTGCGCCGAGAATGCCGGTGAGTTGACCACCGAGTACGGCAACGTCAGCAAACCCAGCGTCGGCGCCATCCAGCGCGCGCTGCTGGTGCTGGAGCAGCAGGGCGCAGAGCAGTTCTTCGGCGAGCCGGCGCTGGAGCTGAAGGACATGCTGCTGCGCGACGCGGGCGGCACCGGCTCGATCAACATCCTCGCCGCCGACCGGTTGATGCAGAGCCCGCGGCTCTACGCCACCTTTCTGTTGTGGCTGCTGTCGGAGCTGTTCGAGAGCATGCCCGAGGTGGGCGATACCGAGCGGCCGAAATTCGTCTTCTTCTTCGACGAGGCGCACCTCTTGTTCGACGATGCGCCCAAGGCGCTGGTCGAGAAGATCGAGCAGGTCGTGCGCCTGATCCGGTCCAAGGGTGTGGGCGTCTACTTCATCACCCAGAACCCGCTCGACATTCCCGAGAGCGTGCTGGGCCAGCTCGGCAATCGCGTGCAGCACGCGCTGCGCGCCTTCACACCGAAGGATCGCAAAGCGGTGAAGGCGGCGGCGGAGACCTTCCGGCCCAACAAGGCATTCGACGCCGCAGAAGCGATCCAGGAGCTGGGCGTTGGCGAAGCGCTGGTCTCGTTCCTTGATGCGAAGGGCGCGCCGACGCCGGTGGAACGCTGCCTCATCGCGCCACCGCAGTCGCGCCTCGGTCCGGCGACGGATGCCGAGCGCCAGGCCGTGGTGAAGGCCAGCCCGCTGGCTGGCAAGTACGGGCGCACCATCGACCGGGACTCGGCCTACGAGGTGCTGATGGGGCGCGCCGGCGCGGGCAAGGTGCAGGATACCGACACGCCGCCGCCCGCCACCACTTCGCGCCGTCGCGGCCAGTATGGTGCGCCACCCGCCGACACGGCGCCCGGCGGCACATGGGGTACGCCGCCGCCGCAACCGCAATGGGATCCACCACCGCAGCCACAGGAACCGCCGCCTCCTCGCGGTCAGCCGCGCCTGCGCCGTTCCCTGCCGCCAGAGGAAGCGCCGGCACCGCGCGCGCCGGCCGGCCGGCGCAGCGACACCGTCGTGGAAGCCATCACCAAGTCGGCGGCCCGCACCGTGACCAGCATCGTTGTCCGCGAGGCAAGCCGCGCTCTCTTCGGCCGCGGCGGCCTGCTGCGCGGCGTGCTGGGCAGCCTGACGAAGTAAACGGCGAGGCGGCCTTGGCCATCGTCATCCATGACGCGACGATCGTCACGGTCGACGACCGCGACAACGTGCATTACGGCGCGGCCATTGCCATCGAGGGCGACCGTATCGCCGCGCTCGGGTCCAGCGCCGAAGTGCTGGCCCGCTACCCCGATGCCGAGCGCGTCAATGGCGCCGGCCGGATGGTGATGCCGGGTTTTGCCAACGTCCATACGCACTTCACCATGACGCTGGCGCGCGGCGTGTTCGAGGATCTGTCGCCGCCGCACCGGCCGCCTTTCACCGCTGGCCTGTCGCCGCTGCCGCTGCCGGACATGACGCCGGACGAGCGGCGCACCATGGCGCAGCTCGGCGCGCTGGAGGCGCTGCGCAGCGGCACGACGCTGGCGCTGGAGGACACCAGCGACGTGCACGAGTACGCCGATGCGCTGGCGCGGACCGGCATGCGCTTCCTGCTGAGCGAGCGCGCCTGGGACCGCACCGGCACCTCGATCGGCGATCCGGCACCGTTCACGGTAGACAGGGCATTGGCCGAGCGCCGGCTGGCCGCCATCGAGCAGAACTTCCGGAAGCTGAACGGCACCGCCGACGGGCGCATCCGCGTTGCCGTCTCCGCCTGGGCGCCGGACATGTGCTCGCCCGAGCTGTTGCGCGCCCTCAAGGCGCTGCGCGACCGGCTGGGGGCGTACGGCACCATCCACCTCAACCAGATTTGGGGCGAAGTAGCGGCGGTGAAGGCGCACCGCAACATGCTGCCGACCGAGTACCTCGCGGATATTGGTTTCCTCGACGCGCGGCTGATCTGCGCCCATTGCCGCTGCATGGAACCGCAAGAGGAAAGGTTTCTGGGCGAGGCCGGAGTCACGATCGCCTTCAATTCCGCCATCGCCGCGCGGCGCGGCCTGAGCCCGCGCATCGCCGAGCTGGAGGAGCATGGCTGCACCATCGCGATGGGCAGCGACAACATGGCCGAGGATATGGTCGAGGTGCTGCGCACCGGCCTGTTCATGGAACGCGTGCGGCGCGCCGACGGTCGCAATCCGACGCCCGAGCAGGCGATGCGCTGGGCCACGCGCAACGGCTACCAGGCGCTGGGCGTGCCCGATGGCGGCTGGCTGGCGCCGGGCAACAAAGCCGACCTGGTCGTGGTCGACTTGCAGCGCGCGCATCTTGTTCCCGTGCTGCGCGCCCCCGCTGCCTTCGTGCACCAGGGCCAGGCGCGCGACGTGCTCTCGGTGATGGTCGATGGCAAGTGGCTGATGCGCGACGGCGTTGTGCTGACCATGGACGAACCGGTCATCGTTGAGGAGGCGCAGCGCGTCGCTCGCAGTGCCTGGTCACGGCTGTTCCGGCGCCGGCTCGACCTGAAGCCGCCGCCCGGCTTCGATCCGCAGGCCCTGCCCTGATTTTCTGGAGGCGTGACGCGCATATGGTTGCCCTGACCGGATATACGGACCGCCTGTCGGCTGCGGCCGGCGAGAGCATTGCCTTCAAGGTTTCCAGCACCGGCGACGGGCCTTACCGCGCCACGCTGGTGCGCATCCGCTGCGGCGATCCCAATCCGGCCGGCGCGGGCATGAAGCTTGAGGATCTGTCCTCCGTGTTTGACCGCAGCCTGCCCTCGCGCGTGCAGTCCGCGCATCCCGGCTCATACGCCGTAATCGAGCGCGCCACAGCGCTCTCGCCGCTGGGCGCCATCACGGTCGTTGCCACCATCTCGCCGACACTGCCCGAAGCGGGCGATCAGTGTGTGCTGTCGCGCTGGGATCCTGATTTTGGTATCGGCTTTTCGCTGCTGGCAACGCCTGAGGGCATGGCGCTCGAAGTCGGCCGCACCGCCGGACCGCCGCTGCACCTGCACACCGGCAAGCTGCTGCGGGCGCGCGGCTGGTACCGCGTCTGGGCGGTGATCGACCCCGTAGCGCGCGCCGTGCGCGTCGGCCAGAAGCCGCTGCGCGCCGAGGCGCTGTGCGACGATGACGGCGAGGCATGGGCACCCTTCGATACCGGCCTCGCCCACGATGCGCGCCGGCCGATCTTCCTTGCCGCGCAACAGGCGGCGCCGGTGCGACGACATTTCAACGGCAAGATCGAGGACCCGATGCTTGTGGGCGGCGGCGTGGCGGCACCGCACGCGCTGGCGCTGGACCCGCTGCGGCTGCCGGCCCACACCCTCGCGGCATGGGATTTCTCCCGCGGCATGGACGGCATCGACATCGAGGATGTCGGCCCGCGGCGCCTGCACGGCACGCTGGTGAACCTGCCGGCGCGGGCCATGAAGGGCTCGGCGTGGAGTGGCCGCGAGATGCGCTGGACCGACGCGCCGCGCCAGTATGCGGCGATCCATTTCCACGATGATGACCTGCACGATTGCGGCTGGGAGACGGATTTCACCTTCGCCGTGCCCGCGGGCCTGAAGAGCGGCGTCTACGGCATGCAGCTCGCTTGCGGCCCGCACCGCGACGTCATTCCGTTCTATGTGCGGCCGGCGCCCGGCCAGCCAACGGCGAAAATCGTCTTTCTCGCCTCAACCTTCACCTACCAGGTGTATTTCAACTTTCGGCGGGGCAATTTCGACGAACCCTTCCGCCAGCGCGTACGGGAATGGAACGCTGCGCCGAACCATCCCGACGATTGCCCCGAATACGGGCTCTCCACCTACAATCGGCACAATGATCTGAGTGGCGTCTGCTATTCCTCGCGCCTGCGCCCGGCACTGAGCTTCCGGCCGGGCTTCCTCACGTTCAACGATGCGCGCGGCTCGGGTCTGCGCCATTTCCCGGCCGACACCCATCTGCTGGACTGGCTGGAGCAGATGGGCATCGAATTCGATGTGGTGACGGACGAGGACCTCGACGATCATGGGCTCGACCTGATCCGCCCCTACAAGGCAGTCGTCACCGGCTCGCATCCCGAATACCACACGCCGGGCACGCTCGATGCGCTGCAGGCCTATGTCGATGGCGGCGGGCGGCTGGCCTATCTCGGCGGCAACGGCTTCTACTGGCGCGTGGCGCGCTCGCCGAAACTGCCGGGCGTGTTGGAGATCCGCCGCGCCGGTGCCGCTATCCGCACCTGGGCCGCCGAGCCCGGCGAGTATCATCACGCGCTGGACGGCGGCTATGGCGGGCTGTGGCGTCATAACGGACGGCCGCCGCAAATGCTGGCCGGAGTCGGCTTCTCGGCCCAGGGGCTGTTCGAAGGCTCGTACTACCGCCGTCTGCCGGCGGCCGACGATGCGCGCGTGGCCTGGATCATGGACGGCATCACGGGCGACATCATCGGCGATTTCGGGCTGAGCGGCGGCGGTGCGGCCGGCTTCGAGCTCGACCGCGCCGACCGCCTGCTGGGCACGCCGTACAACGCCGTCGTGGTCGCCTCATCGGAGAAGCACCAGGACCACTTCGTGGCCGTGCCCGAGGACGTGCTGGGGCTTTACGCCACGGTACCGGGCGTGCCCAAGGAGCAGCTCATCCGTGCCGACATGACGTATTTCGATGCGCCCAACGGCGGCGCCGTGTTCTCCACCGGCTCGATCACCTTCTGCGGCAGCCTCTCGCACAACGGCTATCGCAACAGCGTCTCGCGCATCCTGTTCAACGTGCTGAACCGCTTCGCCGAGCTGGGCCTGACGTGGGAGCAACAAGGAACGTAGCGTCGGTCAGGAGAGCGCTTCATGGTGAGCCCGTCGAACCATGAAGCCCAACACGCCGACGGTCCGTGCGAGCGCCTTCATGGTTCGACAAAGCTCACCATGAAGGCTGGCTGAGCTGCCCCGCAAACCTTCTACACCAGGCGGTCGAGTTCCTTGACGATGGCATCGCCCATTTCCTGGGTGCCGACCTTCTTCAGGCCCTTGTCGTCCTGGCCCGCCGTCAGCAGGTCGGCGGTGCGGTAGCCGGCGGCCAGCACGTTCTCGACGGCGCGCCCCACCAGATCGGCCTCGCCGTCGAGATCGAATGAGTAGCGCAGCATCATGGCATAGCTCAGCATCTCGGCCAGCGGATTGGCGATCCCCTTGCCGGCGATATCGGGCGCGCTGCCGTGGATCGGCTCGTAAAGCGCCTTGCGCCGGCCGGTCGCGTCTGGCGCGCCCAGCGAGGCCGACGGCAGCATGCCGAGCGAGCCGGTGAGCATCGAGGCCTCGTCCGACAGGATGTCGCCAAACAGATTGTCGGTGACGATCACGTCGAACTGGCCCGGCCAGCGCAGGAGCTGCATGGCCAGCGCATCGGCATACATGTGCGTGAGCTCGACGTCGGCGTAGCTCTCCTTGTGCAGCTTCGTCGCTTCCTCGCGCCACAGCACGCCGGTGTGCATGACATTGGCCTTCTCGGCCGAGCACACCTTGTTCTGGCGCTTGCGCGCGAGCTCGAACGCCACGGCGCAGACGCGGCGGATCTCGCCGGACGTGTAGCGCTGCGTATCAATACCTTCGCGCTGGCCGTCGGGCCGTGTCGTGATGCCGCGCGGCTCACCAAAATAGACACCTGACGTCAGCTCGCGGATGATCATGATGTCCAGGCCCTTGACGATCTCGGGCTTGAGCGTCGAGGCACCGACCAGCGCATCGAAGACTTTTGCCGGCCGCAAATTGGCGAACAGGTCCATTTCCTTGCGCAGCCGCAGGAGCCCGCGTTCGGGCTTCTTCTCGAACGGCACGCTGTCCCATTTCGGCCCGCCCACCGAGCCGAACAGCACGGCGTCGGCCTGCATGGCGGCATCGACCGTGGCGTCCGCCACCGGCACGCCATGCTTGTCGATCGCTGCGCCGCCGACGACGTCTTCCTTAATGTCGAAGCCCACGGCGCGTTTGCGACCCATCCAGGCGATGACCTTGCGCACCTCGTTCATCACCTCAGGGCCGATGCCGTCGCCCGGCAGCACCAGCAGGTTGCGGTTGGAACCGGCCATCCCATTTCCTCCAGGCTGGGGGCGCGCCACTCCAGTGGCGCGTCATGAGCAGGAAAAAGAAGACGCGCCACGGGAGTGGCGCGCGCCCGGCAATCAGCGCATCCTAGCGGTTCATCGACAGCCAGGGCTGAGCGTTCTTTTGCGCCGCCTCGAAGCTGTCGATCGCCGGCGCTGCCTGCAGGGTCTGGCCGATGTCGTCCATGCCCTCGATCAGGCACTGCTTGCGGAACGGATCGATCTCGAACTTGATGCAGCCGCCGTCGGGGCCCCTGATCTCCTGGTTGACGAGATCGACCGTGACCACGGCATTGGCACCGCGCTCAGCGTCGTCCATCAGCTTGGCGATATCTTCCTTCGGCAGCTTGATCGGCAAAATGCCGTTCTTGAAGCAGTTGTTGTAGAAGATGTCGGCGAAACTCTCGGCGATGACGCAGCGTATGCCGAAATCGAGCAGCGCCCAGGGGGCGTGCTCGCGGCTGGAGCCGCAGCCGAAATTGGGCCCGGCGACGAGAATTTTGGCATTCTGCCAGGCTGGGCGGTCGAGCACGAAATCGAGCTTCTGGCCGTCCGCCGAATACCGCATCTCGTAGAACAGCCCTTCCTTCAGGCCCGTGCGCTTGATGGTCTTCAGGAAGTTCTTCGGGATGATCATGTCGGTATCGACGTTGACGATCGGCAGCGGCGCCGCCACGCCCGTCAGTGTCGTGAACTTCTCCATGATCGCCCCTCCGGCCGGAAACCGCCCGGAATAAACGGGGATTCCCCCGCAAGGTCAAGGCTACCGGTTGTCGCCGTCGAAGAGGTTGCCGATGCCGCCCAGCACGCTGCCTTCCTCGCGGCTGCCGCCACGCTGCGGTGCGGCGGCGAAGATGCGCGAGGCCAGGCGCGAGAAGGGCAGGCTCTGCAGCCAGATGGTGCCCGGCCCGGTGACGCGGGCGAAGAAGATGCCCTCGCCGCCGAACAGCGCCGTCTTGATGTTGCCGACATACTGGATGTCGAACTGCACGCTTGGCATCAGCGCGACGAGGCAGCCGGTGTCGACAAACAGCATTTCTCCGGCCGCCAGCTCGCGCCGCAGGATGGCACCGCTGGAGTGGACGAAGGCCAGCCCGTCGCCCTCCAGCTTCTGCATGATGAAGCCTTCACCGCCGAAAAAGCCGGTGCCCAGCTTCTGCTGGAAATGGATGCCAAGCTGCACGCCGCGGGCGGCGCAGAGGAAGGCGTCCTTCTGGCAGATCAGCCGGCCGCCCATCTCGCGCAGGCTCATGGGAATGATCGTGCCGGGATAGGGCGCGGCGAAAGCGACAATGCGCTTGTAGGGCGACTGGTTGGTATAGACGGTCGTGAACAGCGACTCGCCGGTCAGCAGACGTTTGCCGGCGCCGACAAGCTTGTCGAGGAAGCCGCCCGATGGCGTCTTGCGGCCGTCGCCGAACACCGCCTCCATGGCGATGCCGGCATCCATGTACATGAGGCTGCCGGCCTCGCCGACGGCGGCCTCGCCGGGATCGAGCTCGATCTCGACATACTGCATCTCCTCGCCATGGATGCGGTAGTCGATCACATCCATGCCGGCGGCCGGTGCGGGCGGCCCGCCCCATTGCGGCGCCGGCCCGCCATAGGGCGGTGGCGGGGCGGGCGGCTGGCCGCCGCCCGATGGCGGAATCCATGACGGCATGGGCAGTCTACTTCTTGATGACCACGGTATCGGCGATCATGTCGTGCAGCGCCCGCTTGCGCTCGGTGAATCCGGCCATCATGTAGCCGATACCCAGCGGGACGATGCCCGTAATGAACACCTTCGCGAAGAAGCGGCCGGTGGCGCGCCCGAAGCTGAGCCGCGAGCCGTCCGTGCCGCGCACCACCCGCAGGCCGAGCGCCCGCTTGCCGATGGTCGCGCCGGCGGCCGAGCTCAGCATCATCGCCTCGTAGAGCCAGATGCCGACGAAGGCCAGCAGGTAGACCACCAGGAATATGCCGGCGCTGGCGATCGCCGCCTCCTGTGCCACCTGTTCGTTGCCCGACGACAGCGGGCCCGAGAGCGTCGTGGCAAAGACGATGCCGATAATGATCGCCATCGGGATGCCGATGATGAACCCGTCGATGAGATAGGCCACCACGCGTATCCAGAAGCCGCCAAAGGCCACCCCGCCGGCCGGTGCGGCGGCGTAGCCCGGTGTGGCATAGCCGGGCGGCGCGTATCCCGGCGGTGCATAGCCCTGGTGCTGCGGATAGCCCGGATGGGCAGGTGGCGGTGGCGGATAGCCCGCCGGTGCCGCATATCCCGGCGGCTGACCGTAGCCCGGCTGCGGCGGGTAGCCTTGCGGTCCGGGCTGCTGCTGCCAGGACGGCGGCTGTGGTCCCTGATTGGCCATTGATTGTCTCCCCACTTGGCAACGCGGCGGTGCGCGTTTCCCCTAAGCTCTCACGACCACCGTATCGGCGATCATGTCGTGCAGCGCCCGCTTGCGCTCGGTAAAGGCGGCCATGATATAGCCGATCAGCAGGATCACCGCCGACAGGAACTTGGCGAAGAACCGCCCTGTCGCGCGTCCGAAACTGATCCGCTGGCCATCGCCAGTCAGCACGCGCAGGCCCAGCGCCCGCTTGCCCAGCGTCGCGCCCGCTTCCGAGCTCTCCTGGAAGGCGAAGTAAAGCCAGGCCAGACCGATGCCGATCACGCTCGCCACCACCTGCGCGGTCTCCCCGCCGGTGGGTCCCATGCCCAGCCCGACCACGAAGCTGATAATGAAGACGACGATGTTGAGAATCACCGAATCGATGACGTAGGCGACGAAGCGCAGCCAGAAGCCGCCATAGACCGGTCCGCCCATGGGTGCCTGGCCGTAGCCGTGCGGTGGGGTCGGGTATCCGGGCGCAGGCCCGCCGGGGTAGCCCGGCGGAGCCGGTGGAGGTGGTGGTGGTGCCGGATACCGGTCGCTCATAGATCTCCCCCGCTACATCTGCGCCACACATCAGACGCGGGGCACAAGATACCATTCGTCCCGCATGGCGGCCACTAATCCCGTCATTTCAAGCGGGATGAAGGGCGGGCATTCTTCATGGACCTTCCCCGGAGGGCAGGGCATCCGCATACCTGATTACCCGGCTGCCTCCGCTGATGCATGTGGAGGCGAGGTACGGCGTCGAAATAGCCTTCATGGTGAGCTTGTCGAACCAGGAAGGCGTCGCACAGCGGCAGTGCGGGCTGCTTCATGGTTCGACCCGGTGGATGCGAAGCATCCACCTGTGCTCACCATGAAGCAGTTTTCTACCGACGAACATCGTCCGGCGGAGCCAGGCGGGCAATCAGGTATGCGAATGCCTGCGCCGGAGGGGGAAGGTTGTTCGTATGCGAATGCCTCGGATAGGGGCGGTGAACTAGCTACCTGAACTCGCGGACGTCGGCGAAGGTGCCGGTGATCGCAGCGGCTGCCGCCATGCCGGGGCTCACCAGGTGCGTGCGGCCGCCGCGGCCCTGACGTCCCTCGAAATTGCGGTTCGAGGTCGAGGCGCAGCGCTCGCCGGGCTTCAGCTTGTCGGCGTTCATCGCCAGGCACATGGAGCAGCCGGGCTCGCGCCAGTCGAAGCCAGCTTCGAGGAAAACCTTGTCCAGCCCCTCGCGCTCGGCCTGCTCCTTCACAAGCCCGGAGCCGGGCACGATCATGGCGTGCACATGGTCGGCGACCTTGCGGCCGCGCTCCAGGGCGGCGCGCGCGATCGCAGCCACCTCCCGCAGGTCCTCGATACGCCCGTTGGTGCAGGAGCCGATAAAGGCCTTGTCGATGCGGATATCGGTCATGCGCGTACCCGGCTGCAGGTCCATGTACTCCAGCGAGCGCTTCCAGGCGCTGCGCCGGTCTTCATCGGGTGCATCGTCAGGATTGGGCACCACGCCGGTGATCGGCACGACGTCCTGCGGGCTGGTGCCCCAGGTCATCTGCGGCGGGATATCGGCCACCGGTATGGTGATTTCCCTCTCATAGACCGCATCCTTGTCGGACGGCAGGCGCCGCCAGACGCCCAACGCCATCTGCCAGGCGCCGCCCTTGGGCGCGTACGGCAGGCCTTCCAGATAACGGAAGGTGGTGTCGTCGGGCGCGATCAGGCCGGCCCGCGCGCCGGCTTCGATCGACATGTTGCAGACCGTCATGCGGCCTTCCATCGAAAGATTGCGGATCGCCCGGCCGGCATATTCGATCACATGCCCGGTGCCTCCCGCGGTGCCGATGGTGCCGATGACGGCAAGGATCAGGTCCTTCGCCGTGACGCCCGGCGGCAGGTCGCCATCGACGATGACGCGCATGTTCTTTGCCGGCTGCTGGATCAGCGTCTGCGTCGCCAGCACATGCTCGACTTCGGACGTGCCGATGCCGAAGGCCAGCGCGCCGAACGCGCCGTGCGTCGAGGTATGGCTGTCGCCGCAGACGATGGTGGTGCCCGGCAGGGTCAGACCCTGCTCGGGCCCGATGATGTGCACGATGCCCTGGCGCACGTCATCCATGGCGAAGTACGGCACCCCGAACTCGCGCACATTCGCTTCCAGCGTCTCGACCTGGATGCGCGACTCTTCATCCGTGATGCCGGCGGCCCGGTTGGCCGTGGGAACGTTGTGGTCGGCAACCGCGATGGTGAGGTCGGGCCGGCGCACCCGGCGGCCGTTCGCGCGCAGCCCTTCGAAGGCCTGCGGGCTGGTGACCTCGTGGACAAGGTGCCGGTCGATATAGATCAGGCACGAGCCGTCGTCGCGCCGCTCCACCACGTGGGCGTCCCAGATCTTGTCGAACAGCGTACGCGGCCTGGCCGGTTCTGCCGGCGCCGGTGCGGGCTTCCTCGCCATCTTCCCTTCCCTCCGCTTTGCGGCGGCAGCCCGCGTCCGCTGCGGGCCCACCATCCGCCTCGACCTGCAGACTACTTCTTGCCGCCGCCCTTTGCAGCGCGCACCGAGCCCGCCGCACCCGGCCGCTCCTTCTTGATCTTCTCGCGCTTCGGGCGATTGGCGGCCGCGGCTGCCTGCTCGGCGATCAACTCGCGCTGGGCGTCCACGTCCTCGGCGATCCGGGAGGCCTTGCCGCGGAGTGCACGCAGGTAATAGAGCTTGGCGCGCCGCACCATGCCCTTGCGCGCCACCTCGATTTCCCAGATCGACGGGCTGTACAGCGGGAAGACGCGCTCGACGCCCTCGCCGTACGAGATCTTGCGCACCGTGAAGGACGAGTTCAGGCCGGCGTTGCGGCGCGCAATGCACAGGCCCTCGAAGACCTGAATGCGCTCGCGGTTGCCTTCCTGCACCTTCACGTGGACCTTCAGCGTATCGCCCGGCTGGAAGCGCGGCACGGCGCGCTCGGCGCTGAGCTTCTCGACCTGCTCGGTCTCGAGCTGCTTGATCAGGTTCATTGTCCTTTTCCTTTCCTCTCGGAACTGTCCTTCAATCCTTCGCCGCGGCGCGCCACGTACCGGGTCCACAGGTCCGGCCGGCGCTGCCGCGTGATCTCCTCTGCCTTCTCCCTGCGCCAGGCCGCGATCTTCGCGTGATGGCCCGTCTGCAGGATGTCCGGCACAATCCTCTCGATACCGTCCGGCCCCGTCCATGCCGCAGGTCGCGTATAGAGCGGGTACTCCAGCAAGCCCTCCTCGAAACTCTCCTCCGCCAGCGACTGCGGCGTTCCCACCACGCCCGGCAAGAGCCTGATGCAGGCATCGAGCACGACATAAGCCGCGATCTCACCGCCGGACAGCACCATGTCGCCGATACTCACCTCCTCAAGCCCGTACGCCTCGATCACGCGTTCGTCGATCCCCTCGAAGCGGCCGCAGACCAGAGTGACCCCTGCGCCTGCCGCCAGCGCCCGCGCCCGCGCCTGATCGAACGGCCGGCCTCTCGGGCTGAGATAGATCGTCGGCCGCTCCGGCGTCTTCACCGCGGCAATCGCGTCCGACAGCACGTCAGGTCGCATCACCATGCCGGCGCCCCCGCCGAAGGGCGTGTCGTCGACCGTGCCGTGCCGGTCCCTGGCGAAGCGGCGGATGTCCACCGCCTCCAGCGACCACACACCTGTCTCCAGCGCCCGACCCGCAAGGCTGAACCCGAGCGGGCCCGGGAACATCTCGGGGAAGAGGCTCAGCACCGTCGCCTGCCACACGTGTTTTCAGTCCTCTCCTTCCCGTCCCTCGCTGCGCCGCCCCGTGGCGGCACGATCATCCAGAAGCCCCGCCGGCGGATCGACCGTGATCGTGCCGGCTTCGACATCCACGGCGGGCACCGCCGCATCGCTGAACGGCAGCATGAACGCGCGTCCGTGGCTGCTGCCGCCCGACAACTCCAGCACAGTGCCGGCGCCAAAATCATGCACCGCCAGCACCGTACCCCACTCCCGACCGTCCGGTCCGCGCGCGGCAAGCCCGATCAGGTCGTCCTCGTACCATTCGCCCGGCCCCGGCGGCGGCAGCGCACTGCGCCTGGCGTAGAGCCTGAGACCGCGCAGGGCTTCCGCGCCATTGCGGTCGGCGATGCCTTCGATCCGGGCGATCACCTCGCCTTTGGCCGACAGGCTCTGCGGCCGCACCGTGAATGTCCGCTCGCCCGCCTCGTCGGACAGCGGACCGTAGGCTGCAACATCCAGAGGCTCGGCGCAGAAGCTGCGGATTCTGACCTCGCCTCGCACGCCGTGCGCCGCTGCAACCACGCCCAGCAGCACCTTGCGTTCGCCGCGCGCCGCCATGGCCGGTCATCGCAACCGGTCAGCCCGCCGCCGCCTCGCCGCCCGCCTTTTCGGCCTCGGCCTTGGCGCGCTCCTGCGCCTTGGCCTTGGGCGCCGACTTCTTCGGCTGCTCGCGCCGCTCCGGCGCCTTCACCAGCTCGAAGCCGGCGAAGAACCGCGCCACCCGGTCGCTCGGCCGGGCGCCCACACCCAGCCAGTACTTCGCGCGCTCGGCATTGACCTTCACACGGTCGGCATGCTCGCGCGGTAACATCGGATTGTAGGCACCGATCTTCTCGATGAAGCGGCCGTCGCGCGGGCTGCGCGAGTCGGCGACGACGATGTGATAGTAGGGACGCTTTTTCGCGCCTCCGCGGGAAAGACGAATTGCCAGCATGAAGTCAGTTGCTCCTTCCATCATTGCATGAAATCTGCGCCGGGAGCGCGCCACTCCAATGGCGCACCGGCGCGCAGCGCCGGTTCATGAGCTGGCCCTCTGGGCCAGTGCGCCACTGGAGTGGCGCGCTCCCGGCGGTTGCCATCTCATCACCTCGGGAATCCGGGCGGCATCATGTTGCCGAGGCTGCGCGCCAGGCCCTTTTCGCCGAGCTTGTTGACGCGCTTCATCATCTTCACCATCTCGGCGTGCTGCTTGAGGAGCTTGTTGATCTCCTGCACCTGCGCGCCGGCACCGGCGGCGATGCGCTTCTTGCGCGAGGCATGGATGATGTCGGGGTTGCGCCGCTCCTTGCGCGTCATCGACAGAATGATCGCCTCCTGGCGCTTGATCAGCTTCTCGTCGAGATTGGCCTTCTGCATGGCCGCCTTGGCTTGCATGGCGCCCGGCAGCATGCCCATCAGGCCCTGAAGCCCGCCCATCTTGCGAAGCTGTCGCAATTGCTGGAGCAGGTCCTCGAGATCGAACTGGCCCTTGCGCACCTTGGCGGCCAGCCGCTCGGCCTCTTCCTTCTCGATCGTCTCCGCGGCGCGCTCGACCAGCGAGACGATGTCGCCCATGCCGAGGATGCGGGTGGCGATACGGTCGGGATGGAACTGCTCCAGCGCATCGATCTTTTCGCCCACACCGATCAGCTTGATCGGCCGGCCGGTGACCGTGCGCATGGAGAGCGCCGCACCGCCGCGCGCATCGCCATCGACCCGGGTCAGCACGATGCCGGTGACGCCCACCTTCTCGTTGAAGGCGCGGGCCGTGTTGACGGCGTCCTGGCCGGTCATGGCGTCGGCGACCAGCAGCGTCTCGGTCGGCTTCGCGGCATCGCGCACGGCCGCGACCTCGGCCATGAGCTGCTCGTCGATCGCCAGCCGGCCGGCCGTGTCGAGCATGATCACGTCGTAGCCGCCGCGGCGGCCTTCCTCCAGCGCGCGGCGGGTGATGCCCAGCGGCTGCTCGAAAGGCACGATCGGCAGGGTCGCGACGCCTGCCTGCTCGCCCAGGATCTTCAACTGCTGCTGGGCGGCCGGACGGGTGACGTCCAGCGACGCCATCAGCACCTTCTTGCGTTCCTTGAATGAGCCGCCGAAAGCGCCGGCGGCCATGCCCTGCGGGCCGAGCGTCAGGCGGTACGCGATCTTGGCCGTCGTCGTGGTCTTGCCGGAGCCCTGCAGGCCCACCATCAGCACCACGACCGGGGGCACGGCGCTAAGGTCGAGTTCGCTCGCCTCGCCGCCCAGCATCTCCACCAGGTGGTCGTGAACGATCTTCACCACCATCTGGCCCGGCGTGACGCTGCGGATCACCTCCGTGCCCACGGCCTTGGGGCGCACGCCGTCGATGAACTCTTTCACCACCGGCAGGGCGACGTCGGCCTCCAGCAGCGCCAGCCGCACCTCGCGCAGGGCGGCATCGACATCGGCCTCGCTGAGCGCGCCGCGGCCGCGCAGGCGGCCCAGAACGTCACCCAGCCTTTTGCTCAGACCGTCGAACATGAGCGTCCATCAACTGCGGCCTTGCGGCCATCGCGGCCCAAACGACAAGCGCACCGATGCGCGAAACCTCGCGGATCGGTGGGGCCCCTCTGGATCGGCCGCCGCAGCGCGCCTTGCCAGTCCGGACCGGGAAAACTGCCTCCCGTTTGAGCGGCCGGGTGTATACGCGGCGGCCCGGCCCGAGTCAAACCGGGCCCCTGGAGCCCGGCATGTCCCTGCGCCTGCGCTTTCTTGACCTGGTCGTGAGCGTCATCGCCGGCGGCGTTGGCCTGGCGGGGGTCCTTTATGCCCTGAACCTGCTGCTGGGGCCGCAGCGGCTGGCCGCGGCGATGGCCGGGGGCGATCCTGCGGGCCTGATTCTGCTGTTCACCCTGTTTTTTGCCGTCGTCGTGCTCGCCGTGGCCGCCGGAACCGCGCGCCATGGCCGGGCTGCTGCCGGGCTGCTGGGGCTGCGGCCCTTCCTCGCCCGCTGCTGGTGGCTGGCCCCGGCCTGTGTCCTGCTGCTCTCGATGGCGCTGGACGAAGGCCTGCTGCGGCTGGTGCGCGCCCTCTTTGGCGCCGATCTCACGCCGCGGACGCACCACGTGGTGGCCGGGCTGGCGGCTACCCTGCCGCTGGCGCTGGGCGCGACGCTCGCCATCGGGCTGCTGGGACCGTTCGCGGAGGAGCTGCTGTTTCGCGGCCTGGTCTGGGGCTATGTCGAGGGCCGGTTCGGGCCGCGCAGCGCCTGGGCCATCAGCTCGCTGCTCTTTGCCGGGGCGCACTGGGAGCCGGCGCATATCGCGCTGGTCCTGCCGATCGGCATCCTGCTGGGCTGGGTCCGCTGGCGCAGCGCCTCGCTGTGGCCCTGTGTCGTCGCCCACACAATAAACAATACGCTCATCGTCTGGTGGGCCTTCCTCGATCCCTGAGCAATGCTCAGCCCGCCGCCAGCTTGCGGGCGACAAAGTCCAGCCGGTCCTGGCCCCAGAAGATCTCGCCGTCGATCACGTAGCTGGGTGCGCCGAACACGCCCCGCTCGATGGCGCGCTTCGTATCGCGCTCGCGGCGTGCGGCAATTTCGGGCGCCTGCGACATCGCGAGCACCTGCGCCGCATCCAGCCCGACGCTGCGGATGATTGCCTCCAGTGTCGGAAGATCGGCGGCGTCCTTCTCTTCTTCCCACACGCCGCGCAGCACGGCGTGCGCCAGCCGGATCGCGCCGGCGCCGTCACCCTTCTCGCGCAGCGCGATCACGCATTTCGCGGCTGGCAACTCATTGCCCGGGAAATGCTTCGGCTGCAGGTTGATGGGCACACCAAGATGATCCCGCCAGCGCTTCAGCTCCATCATGCGATAGGCCTGGCGCTGCGGCGCGCGCTTGGGCAGCGGCAGGCCGCCGGAAGCCGGAAACACCTGGCTGAAGTCCACCGGCCATATGGTCAGCGTCGCCCCGTGCTTCGCCGCCAGCGCCTCGATGCGCGCCGAGCCCAGATACGTCCACGGCGACATCAGCGAGACGTAATAGTCGATGTGTCTGGACATCCGCTTCTCCTGTTCGCCAGCGGAGTTTCCGCTCGACCATGCCGGCGCGCAACAGCCAGTATGGCGTTATGACCGGCGACTGTATCGTCATCACGGGCGGCGATGCCGCGTATTTCGAGCTGATGCGTGGCTGCGTGGCGTCGATTCGCGACAAGCCGGAAGGGCGCAGCGTGCCGCTGGGCGTTCTCGATTGCGGTCTTGCCCCGGAGCAGCGCGACTGGCTTGCCGCGCAAGGTGCCACGCTGGTCCAGCCGCGCTGGGATTTCGAGTTTCCCGGGCGCGCGGACTGCAGCGAGGCGTTCAAGGCGCTCACCGCGCGTCCCTGGCTGCCGGACTATTTCCCCGGTCATGGCACCTATATCTGGATCGACGCAGATTGCTGGGTGCAGCAATGGTTTGCGATCGACCTCTTTGTGCGTGGTGCCCAAAGGCGTGCCATTGCGGTAGCGCCGGAGATTCATCGCGCCTTCCGACATTATCGCCATGCCTGGCCCGAGTTCAGTGCGGTGAACGGTGCCGCCTTCCGAGAGGCCTTTGGCGAGGCCATCGCCGAGCGGCTGGTCCGCTATCCGCTGGTCAATGCCGGCGTCTTCGCCATTCGCGCCGGCTCGCCGGCCTGGAGCGCCTGGGCGGCGGTGCTGGGCGAGGCGCTGCAGCGCTCGACCAACATGACCGACCAGATCGCGCTGAACGTGGCGATCTACGATCGTGGACTTGAGGCCGAGGCGCTGCCCAGCACCTGCAACTGGCTGGTGCATCATGCGCTGCCGGCATGGGATGTGACGCGGGATCTGTTCGTCGAGCCCTCGCTGCCGCACGATCCCTTGGGCATCCTGCACCTGACCATCTACACCAAGACCGTGCCCAGCTTCGACATCGAGCAGATTGGCGGTGCGGCCGACGGCACGACGCGGCCGATGACCGTGCGCTACGTGCCGCCGGGCGAAGCCCGCACGCGACCACCGACGCCGAACGCATTCCGCCATTGAGCGGTGTGGGACGCACGGCAACCATGCCTTGCGTCATCCGTTGCCCTTGCCGTCATCGCCGTGACGCCGCAACGGAATCAATCGCATGCCTGCTTCCGATCTGCCGTTCGGACCACTTCCGCAAGGAACCGTCCACCTGTGCATCGACATGCAGAACGTGTTTCTGGAGGAGACCGCCTGGCATGTGCCGTGGATGAAGGTGATCCTGCCCGCCGTCATCGAGCTGTCGTCGCGCCACGCGCCACAGACGATATTCACGCGCTTCCGGCCGCCGGACGATCCCGGCCGCATGCCCGGCGCCTGGCGGCGCTACTACCGGCGTTGGCCGCAGTTCACTGTCGATGCGCTCAGCAGCGGCCTCCTTGAGCTGGTGCCGCCCCTGGCTGCCCTCTGTCCGCCGGCTGAAATCATTGGCAAGCCGACCTATTCGGCGTTCGCCTCCCGGCCGCTGCTCCAGCGTCTGCAGGCCCGCCGTACCGAATGCGTGATCATCACCGGCGTTGAAACCGACGTCTGCGTGCTTGCCTCCATTCTCGGGGCGATCGACGGCGGATACCGGGTCGTGGTGCCGCTCGACGCGGTCTGCAGCTCGACCGACCAGGGCCACGATTCGCTGGTTGAACAATATCGCAACCGGTTCAGCCAGCAGCTCGAAACCACGGATGTCGGGACGATCCTGGAGCTCTGGTCGGGGTGACTCCGCAGCGGTGGACTTGACCGGCCCGGCGCGCCATATAGCCGCCCATGACCGCCACCGTCGGCGTGCCGTTCCGCAAGATGCACGGGCTGGGCAACGACTTCGTCGTGCTCGACGCCCGCGCCCGCCCGCTCGACCTTACGCCGGAACGGCGCCGCGCCATCGCCGACCGCCGCACGGGCGTCGGCTGCGATCAGCTTATCGTGCTGGAACCGGCGACCGACCGGCAGGCCGACGTCTTCATGCGCATCTACAACCCTGATGGCGGCGAAGCCGGCGCCTGCGGCAATGCCACGCGCTGCGTGGCGCACGTGCTGATGACGGAGCGCGATGCCGACGCTGTCATTGTGCAGACCATCTCCGGCCTGCTCGATTCGGAGAAAGCCGGCGTGGGCCCGAACGGCCTGCCGGTCGTGAGCGTTGACATGGGCCCGGTCCGGCTGGACTGGCGCGACATTCCGCTCAGCCAGCCGTGTGACACGCAGCATCTGCCGCTGGCCTTGGGAGCGGTATCTGATCCGGTGGGCACTTCGATCGGCAATCCACACGCCACCTTTTTCGTGGATAGCCTTGCGGTGGTTCCGGTCACGGAACTTGGCCCGCAGCTTGAAACGCATCCCCTGTTTCCGGAGCGCGCCAATATCGGCTTCGCCCAGATCGTGGGCGAGAACCGTATCCGCCTGAAGGTGTGGGAGCGTGGCGCCGGACTGACCCTGGCTTGCGGTTCCGGCGCCTGTGCAGCCTTGGTCGCCGCCGCACGGCGCGGACTCAGCGCGCGCAAGGGCGAAGTGATCCTCGACGGCGGAACGCTCACTGTCGAATGGCTGCGCGACGGCCACGTCATGATGACCGGTGGCGTCGCACAATCCTTCGCCGGCACCCTCGACCCGTCCCTGCTGGCGTGATGGCCGACGCTGCGCACGCCCGCACCCTTGACGTCGTCACCTTCGGCTGCCGGCTGAATGCGGTCGAGTCGGCCATGATGCGCGAGGCTGCGGCGACGGCTGGTCTCAGCGACGCGATCCTCGTCAACACCTGCGCCGTCACCGCCGAGGCGGAGCGACAGGCGCGCCAGACCGTGCGGAAGCTGCGGCGCGCGCATCCCGGCCGCCAGATCATCGTTACCGGCTGCGCCGTACAGATCAATCCCGCGACATGGAGCACGATGCCCGAGGTCGACCGGGTGCTGGGCAATGCCGAGAAGCTGACGCAGGAGGCGTACCGTACCGGCACGCGCATCCAGGTCGGCGACATCATGCAGGCGCGCGAAGACGCGACATCCCTGCCACCGGATCTTGCTGGCCACAGCCGTGCCTTCCTGCAGGTGCAAACCGGCTGCGATCATCGCTGCACATTCTGTGTCATCCCCTTCGGGCGAGGCCCCAGCCGTTCTGTACCGGCCGGCGATGTCGTGTCGCGCGCAAAGGGACTGGTGGATGCCGGTTACAACGAAATCGTGCTGACCGGCGTCGATCTCACCGCATGGGGCGCCGAACTGCCCGGCCGGCCAACGCTCGGCGCATTGTGCCGGCGCCTGTTGCGGCTGGTGCCGGCCTTGCCGCGGCTGCGCCTGTCGTCGCTCGATCCGGTCGAGGTCGACGACACGCTGCTGGGCCTGCTGGGTGATGAGCCGCGCCTGATGCCGCATCTGCATCTCAGCGTGCAGGCCGGCAACGATCTCGTGCTCAAGCGCATGAAGCGCCGCCACGGCCGCGATGACGTGCTGCGGCTGGCGGAGCGGGCGCGGGCGCGCAGGCCCGATATCGTCTTCGGCGCCGACCTGATCGCGGGCTTCCCCACCGAGAGCGATGCCATGTTCGATGACACGCTGCGGCTGGTGGACGAGACCGGGCTGACCTGGCTGCACGTGTTTCCCTACTCGGCGCGCTACGGCACGCCGGCGGCGCGCATGCCGCAGGTCCCCGCCGAGTTGCGCCGTACACGGGCTGCCGCGCTGCGGGCAGCCGGCACACGTCGCGCGCAGGCGTTGCTGGAGAGCCTGGTCGGCCAGCGCGCAAGCATCGTGATGGAGCGCGATGGGACAGGATACACCGAGCATTTCGCGCGCGTGCGGCCAACGCAGGCCTTCGCCCCGCGCGCACTGGTGGAGATCGAGGTGACCGGTATGGAACAGAGCATGCTGACGGGCCGGCCGACACAGCGCGAGGCGGCATGAGCGGCGAGAAGAAATCCTGGTTCACGCGGCTGAAGGAGGGACTCTCCAAGTCGACGCAGCGCATCACGCAGGGCATCACCGGACTGTTCGTGAAGAAGAAGCTCGACCAGAAGACCTTGGACGAGCTGGAAGAGGTGCTGATCCAGGCCGATCTCGGAGTCGCCGTCGCCGGAAGGCTGGTCGAGAACCTGCGCAAGACGCGCTTCGACAAGGAGGTCACCGACGAGGAGGTGCGCGGCGCCTTCGCCGACGACATCGCGCAGATCCTTGCGCCGGTGGCGCAGCATCTCGCGATCAGCCCCGAACACAAGCCGCATGTCGTGCTGGTGGTGGGTGTCAACGGCAGCGGCAAGACCACCACCATCGGCAAGATGGCCCGGCAGTTCGTCGAGGAAGGGCGTAAGGTGATGATCGCGGCCGGCGATACGTTCCGCGCCGCCGCGGTGGAGCAGCTCAAAATCTGGGGCGAGCGCGCCGGTGTGCCGGTCATCGCCAAGGAAAGCGGCGCCGATGCCGCCGGTCTCGCCTTCGAGGCGTTACAGCAGGCGCGCGCGCAGGGCGCCGACGTGCTGCTGATCGACACCGCCGGGCGCCTGCAGAACAAGACCGGCCTGATGGAGGAGCTGGCGAAGATCGTGCGCGTGATGCGCAAGCTCGACCCCACGGCGCCGCATTCCTGCCTGCTGGTGCTCGATGCCACGGTCGGCCAGAACGCGCACAGCCAGGTCGAGGTGTTCCGCGAGATGGTGGCCATCGACGGGCTGGTGGTCACCAAGCTCGACGGCTCGGCCAAGGGCGGCGTGCTGGTGGCGCTGGCCGAACGCTTCAAGGTGCCGGTGGTAGCGATCGGCGTCGGCGAGGGCATCGACGATCTGCGCCCCTTCGATGCCCGGCAGTTCGCGCGTAGTCTGATGGGCCTGGAAACGGCCGCGTGATGTCCGCTGAAAGGAAGAACATGGGCGACGAAAAAGCATCCGGCGGCGGCCGCAGGCTGGCGAGCATGGCCTGCGAGCTGGGGCCGCTGTTGCTGTTCTTCCTGGTCAACGGGCGCTACGGACCGCTGGCGGCTCTCGCCGATGCCTTGGCGGTGCCGCTGGGCGTGGCTGACGCCCATGCCACGCAACGCGGCCTGTTTGCCGGCACCGCTGTCTTCATGCTGGCCACCGCCATCGCCTTGCCGGCCTACCGGCGCATCGAGGGCCGCTGGCCGGTGATGCCGGTGGTGGGCGGCTTTTTCATCCTCGTGTTCGGCGGACTCACCCTGTGGCTGCAGGACGAGCTCTTCATCAAGATGAAGCCGACCATCGTGAACTGCCTGTTCGGCACCATCCTCGCCGGCGGCCTGATGCTGGGCCGGCCGCTGCTCAAGCCGCTGTTCGGTGCCGCCTTCCAGCTTACCGACGAGGGCTGGCGGATTCTCACCGGGCGCTGGGCTGCCTTCTTCTTCGTGCTGGCCGCGATCAACGAAATCATGTGGCGCTTCTTCTCCACCGAAACCTGGATCATTTCCAAGATGGCGCTCAGCATGCCGCTGACCCTGGTCTTCGCGATCGCCCAGACGCCTCTGCTGAAGCGCTACTGGGACGGCGCCGACAACCCCTTCAAGGCCTGACGCCGGTTACGGTGCAATTTTCCTTTCTGGACCGTAACGGGCCGGAACACGCCCCGATGAGCGACGATGAGAGAGGGGGTGGTGGCGGTGCTCCCGGTCCCTACGTCACCGGGCGCCACCACGAAAAACCATAGACTCCCGACATGACAGGAACATGGCAACGGCGGATCGGCCGTGGCATGTCTCAGTCATGAGTTTTGCCCGCGCAGTCGCCACGGTCGGCGGCTTCACGATGCTGAGCCGCATTGCCGGCTTCGCCCGCGACATGGTGATCGCGGCCATCCTCGGCGCCGGCCCGGTAGCCGATGCGTTCTTTATCGCGTTCAAGCTGCCCAATTTTTTCCGCCGCCTGTTCGCCGAAGGCGCCTTCGCCTCGGCCTTCGTGCCGCTGTTTGCGCGCGAGCTGGAAGGCGGCGGCCGGGGCGCGGCGCTGACCTTCGCGCGCGAGGCGCAAGCGGCACTGCTGGTGGTGCTGCTGCCCTTCACCGCGCTGCTGATCGCGCTGATGCCGTGGGTGATGCGCGCGCTGGCGCCGGGGCTGGCCGACGATCCCGCCACCTTTGCGCTCGCCGTCGAGTTCGGCCGCATCACCTTTCCCTACCTGCTGTTCATCTCGCTGGTGGCGCTCTATGGCGGGGTGCTGAACAGCATCGAGCGCTTCGGCGAGGCCGCCGCCACGCCGATCCTGCTCAATCTCATCCTGATCGCCGTGGTGCTGGGGCTGACGCCGCTGATGCCCAATGGCGGCTATGCCGCCGCCGCCGGCGTCTTTATCGCCGGCATCGTGCAGTTCCTGTGGCTGGCCTGGGCCTGCCGCCGCGAAGGCGTCGGCGTCGGGCTTGCACGCCCGGCGAGCAGCCCGCGCGTGAGGCGCCTGCTGGCGCTGGCGCTGCCCACCGCGATTGCCGGCGGCGTGCAGCAGATCGGCACCATGCTGGACGTGGTGTGGGCCTCGTTCCTGCCCGCGGGCGCGATCTCGGCACTCTGGTTTGCCGACCGCGTGGCGCAGTTGCCGCTGGGCGTTGTCGGCGTGGCCATCGGCACCGCGCTCCTGCCGCTGCTGGCCCGCCAGCTTCGCGCCGGCGACGAAGCAGCGGCTATCGCCAACCAGAACCGCGCGATCGAATTCGGCCTGCTGCTCGCCCTGCCGGCGGCGCTGGCGCTCGCCGTGCTGGCCGAGCCGACCGTGCGCATCCTCTTCGAGCGCGGCAGCTTCACTGCACAGGATACCAGGCGCGCGGCTACGGCTCTCATGGCCTTCGCCGCCGGCCTGCCCGCCTTCATTCTGGTGAAGGCCTTCCTGCCCGCCTTCTACGCCCGCGAGGACACGCGTACGCCGCTGCTGGCCGCCCTCCTCGCCATCGCCATCAACGTCGCCCTCAATGTCGCCTTTCTGCTGGGCACGCGGATGGAGCATGCCGGCATCGCGCTCGCCACCTCGCTCTCGGGCTGGGTTAACGTCCTGTTCCTCGGCACCCTGCTGCATGTCCGCCGCCGGTTCACCGCCGATGCGCGCCTGCGCCGCAATGTGCCGCGCATCGTGCTGGCCACGGCGGCGATGACGCTGGTCCTGTGGTTCGCGGCCGACTGGCTGGCCGCGCCGCTGCACCAGGCCAGCATGCTGGGCGGCGTCACGCTGGCCGGGCTCTGCCTGCTCGGCGGCCTGGTTTACGCGGCCGCCGGCGAGCTCCTGGGCGTGCTGCGCCTCGCCGAGCTGCGCAGCCTGCTCCGCCGTCCGCCCGGCCTGAAAGCCTCCCCGGACGACGCGTAGGCGGTCACACCACGTGCCCCATGCGCAGGATGGTAACGCCGGCGCGCACGCGGTGGTTCGAGGGCATCACCAGCACGCAATTGTCGTAGGGCGTGGTGATCGGCGTCTCCTCATCGTGGCCCAGCACGGTGCCGCCGCGCGCGATGATCTCCTGCCCGTCATAGCGGCGGTTGAACCGGAACTTGCCGTTGCGCGTGGCGACGGCGTGTGTGACCTGCACCACGCGCTGCGCCGGCGGCGCAGGCTGACGCCAGTCCGCGGGCAGGTCCGCCGGCTTCACGATGCCGCTTACCGCCAGGAAGCGCGCGGTGACGTCCTTCGCCACCGCCACCGAGGATGCACGCCAGTGCTGACCGGTTTCGATCAGCAGCGCCCCTTTCGGGCTGTCGGGATCGCCGAAGCCGCCATAGTCGCGCATGCGCCGGCCCGAGGGATGGCCCTTGTCGCGGATGATATCCACCGGCGTGCCCACGCGCCGTGCCAGCGCGACACCCTTGTCGAGCGGGCCCGCCAGCATCAGCGGCACGCAGTCGTCATGCATGGAGTGCAGGTCCAGCAGCAGGTCGGCGCGCTCGACGAACGGCCGCAGCGCACGCGCCCGGCGCAGCTCCACCGTGTCGCCCGGCCCGTCGAGGCGCGACCAGACGCGGTTGAAATCCTCGTCAATCATGCGCGACTTGAAGGGATGCGCACGGTTGAACGAGAAATAGGCTTCAACGTTGGCGAAGCTCAGGATCAGGGTGCCGCGCTGCGGCCTGAAACCATCCGCCAGCAACGCATCGACGACGATGGCGCCCGACACCTCGTTGCCGTGCGTCAGCGCGTTCAGCATCACTGTCGGCCCGGCCGTGCCGCTGTCGAACACATGCACGAACGGCGTGCCGCTGTTGCCATCGCGCCAGCGTGCGATGTCGGGGAATGCGAACTCGATGGGATGCTCCGTCACGATGCCCTCCTGCCGTGACCCGACCTTAGCGGCGACTGGAGGCGAACGAAATGCCGCGTGTGCAGGGCGCTTGACCCGTCACACGACTTCGGCGATACCGCGGCCGCCGCCCGCTCCACCGGGGCGGTGCGCGGGTGTCCACAGCGCCGCGCCCACGTCTGATGACAGGAGTCCATATCCATGCCTGACGCCGGCCGCGCGGCATCCAACCCGCACATCGACGCCTACATCGCCCGCGGCCTGAAGGGCCGCATCCTTTCGGGCGTGCAGCCCACCGGCAATCTGCATCTGGGCAACTATCTCGGCGCCATCCGCAATTTCGTGCGCCTTCAGGCCGACTACGATTGCCTGTTCTGCGTCGTCGACCAGCACGCCATCACCCAGTGGCAGGATCCCAAGGAGCTGGCCTCGCAGACCCGCGAGATCGCCGCCGCCTTCCTCGCCTCCGGGCTGGACGCGAAGAAGAACATCATCTTCAACCAGTCGATGGTGCCGGCGCACGCCCAGCTCGCCTGGGTATTCAACTGCGTGGCCCGCGTCGGCTGGATGAACCGCATGACGCAGTTCAAGGAGAAGGCCGGCAAGGACCGCGAGAACGCCTCGCTGGGCCTCTACGCCTATCCGGCGCTGATGGCGGCCGACATCCTGATCTACAAGGCCACCCACGTGCCGGTGGGCGAGGACCAGAAGCAGCATCTGGAGCTGACGCGCGACATCGCCATCAAGTTCAACAACGATTTCGGCGCGTCTGGATTCTTCCCCGTCACCGAGCCGCTGATCTTCGGCGCCGCCACGCGCGTGATGAGCCTGCGCGACGGCACGAAGAAGATGAGCAAGTCGGACCCCTCCGACTATTCCCGTATCAACCTCACCGACGATTCTGACGCCATCGCGCAGAAGATCCGCAAGGCCAAGACCGATCCGCAGCCCATGCCCGAAACCGAGGCCGATGCGGCCAAGCGCCCGGAAGCCGACAATCTGCTGGGCATCTACGCGGCGCTCGCCGACCGCGACCGCGCCGACGTGCTGCGGGAATTCGCCGGCCAGCAATTCTCGACCTTCAAGAACGCACTCACCGAGTTGGCGGTGGCCCGGATCGGCCCGGTCGGCGCGGAAATGCAGCGGCTGGTGAAGGATCCCGGCTATGTCGACTCCGTGCTGCGCGACGGCGCCGAACGCGCCAACGCGCTCGCGAAGCCCATCCTAGATGAGGTCTACCGCATCGTCGGCTTCCTGAAGCCGTAACAGTCTTCCTTCCCCCGGAGGGGGAAGGTGCCCGAAGGGCGGAAGGGGGATCTCTCAGCGGGCTCGGCGTATCGGATTTTGACGCCGTGCTTGCTGCGGCATCCCCCTTCCGGCGCTGGCGCGCCACCTTCTCCCTCCGGGGGAAGGGGATGAAGTTCATGTACGAATGCCCTTCCTTCCCGGAGGGATGCCCGTTGGCCCGCGCCGCGCGTCTGCTTGATCTGATCCAGGCCCTGCGCCGCCGCCGGCGACCGGTGACGGCAGCGAGTCTGGCGGCCGAGTTGGGCGTCTCGGAACGCACGGTCTATCGCGACATCGCGACCCTAGTCGGACAGGGCGCGGCGATCGACGGCGAGGCCGGCCTGGGCTACGTGCTGCGGCCTGGCTTCACGCTGCCGCCGCTGATGTTCAGCGACGATGAGATCGAGGCGCTGGTGCTGGGCCTGCGCTGGGTGGCGCGCGCCGATGCGCCGCTGGGCCGGTCGGCGGCCGACGTGCTGGCCAAGGTGACGGCCGTGCTGCCGCCGGAGCTGCGCGAGAAGGTGGAAACGACGGGTCTGATCGCGGCGCCAAACGTGCCGCCACCCGCCACTGCCGTCGACCTCGCGACGTTGCGGCGGACCATCCGGGCCGAACGCAAGCTGCGTATCGCCTATGCCGACGCCGACGGGCGGCACAGCGAGCGCATCATCTGGCCCATTGCGCTGGCCTTCTACGAGAAGGCGCGGATCGTCGCCGCCTGGTGCGAGACCCGTCAGGATTTCCGCCATTTCCGCGCCGACCGGATCGTGCAGGCCCAGCCGCTCGACGAGCGCTATCCAAAAGGCCGCCGTGTGCTGCTGGCCGAATGGCACCGGCAGGAAAACATCCCCGAGCAGATCTGAACCCCTGGAAGCGCGGGCGTCTCGTCCGCATCGGCGCGCAGCGCCGAGATCTTTCGCCCTCCGCTTGCGCTGCGGGCGATGCGGGCAAGATGCCCGCGCTCCCAGCGTCTTGCCTCACACCTGTGCGAATTGGCTCCTGACAGAATCTGACGATACCGCGGAGCACACTCCGTCGCATCGAAGACGGAGGGATTCATGTCCACACTGGAAGCGCTGGCATATTCCCGCAAGGTGCGGCGGGTGCATCGGGACATGCCCTGGCCCGCGAAACGGCAGCCGCACACCATCCTTCAGGCGATTGCCGCGATCATGCATCGCATCCGGCAGCGGCAGAAGGCGCGGCGCGAGCTCGCATCGCTGGACGGGCACATGCTGCGTGACATCGGCATCTCGCGGGAGCTGGTCGACTACGAGCTGCGTCAGCCGATCTGGCGGCCGCTGCGCGACTGGCGCGACCTGCGGCACGGCCGTGGCGGCACACGCTAGAACGCGAGTGTTTCCGCCGCCTTGCGGTGGGCGGTAATGAGGCCGGGGACGCGCGCCGGATCGGTGCGGCCCCAGCCGCATTCCGAGGACAGGCCGAAGCGCGGTACGGCCGTCTTCGCTCCGGCGATGCGGGCCTGGTCGCCGGCCGCATCGTCGTGGTGGATCAGGCCGAGATAGAGCGTGGTGTCCGCCGGCAGCGCAAGGCGGCGCAGCGGTGCGAAATAGGCATCATCGCTGCGCTCGCGCGGCACGGGCAGGTGCAGGAAATCCAGCCGCCGCGGCAGCCCCCGCACCAGCCCCTCGGCCATCTCGGCGAGGATCGCCGTGTCCTTCGGCATCACCAGATGCTCATCGCGCGGCGAGCCGTAGCAGAGGTGATAGCCAAGCTCGACCGCGTCAGGCACGCGCGCAGCCAGCCGCGCGAACTCTGCAAGGATCTGCGCCTTGTAGTCGGCCGGGCGCGGCGTGAAGTAGTTCTCGAACACCAGCACTTCCTGGCAGATGTCCCACTGGATCGAGAGATCGGCGTGCGGGATGGCCGCCAGGATGTCGTCCAGCGCGCGGAAGAGCGCACGCTCGTAGGCCGGCAGATAGTCGGAGCGCGCAGCGGGGCTGATATACATAAAGCCTGACGCCATGGCCGTGGGCAGCGACACCTGGAAGCGCACGCCCTCGGGAATGAGGCCGTCCGCGCGCAGACGCCGGAAGACTCCATAGGAGTCGATCGCCGCCGGCGCGTAGCCGGTCTCGAACACCACCGCGGCCGGATCGACGCCCGGCCTGAACCGCACCTGCGGAATGGTGCGGATCAGCATGCCATCCCATTGATACAGCGGCATCGGCTCGATGGTGGGATCGATTTCCATGTCGGGATGCCGCGTCAGCATCTCGTACTGCCAGTAGATCCAGCGATGCCGCGCCCCGGTCTCGCCATCGGGAACGCGCCGCAGCCACGGCCCCAGCCCGCCCGCCAGCGCACGGAACACCGACTCCGCGTCCGGCATGGCGACACTGCCGACCAGATGCACGCCGGGATGGCTGGCCATGGGTTCCTCCCCACCGAGGGTGCACAGTATAGCCCTCAAGGTTGGGCGAGAGGGAATATGGCGGCTCAGTCAGCCCAAAGTGACACCCAAAGCCCAGCGCGAGCGGCCCGACGAGAGGCTCTTCGAACGCGAGTTCAACATAGCAAAGCGGCCGAGCGTATCCGGCGCGAACGGAAGCGGTGAAACTGGATGGGCCGCGTGTCGCGGCCACTGATGGAGATCGCGCAGGCGTCTCGCGGCACCGCCGACAACTTGTGTTCGGCACCGTGCTCACGTTCCGAACGCCATCGGAGGATCACTCGCCTCCAATGGCGGACGAGGCCAGAATGCGACGGCACAACCCGAGGAGCCGCCGATGCCCTATCTCGTTGCCGCCGACCTGCCCTCCGTTCCCGCCGGCGAGCGCTTTCGCGCGCTGATCGCGACGGGCCGTATCGTGCAGATGCCGGGGGCGCACAATGGCATGGCGGCTTTGCAGGCGAAGGCCGCCGGCTTCGAGGCGCTCTATTTGTCGGGCGCAGCGATGAGCGCTTCAATGGGGCTGCCGGATCTCGGGATCATCACGGTTGACGAGGTGTGCTTCTTCATCCGCCAGCTCGCACGCGCCAGCGGCCTGCCGGTGTTGGTGGACGGCGACACGGGATATGGCGAAGCGCTGAACGTGATGCACATGGTCCGCAGCTTCGAGGATGCCGGGGCTGCGGCGGTGCACATCGAGGACCAGCTCCTGCCCAAGAAGTGCGGCCACCTCAACGACAAGAAGCTCGCCGACGCCTGCGACATGGCGGCCAAGATCGCGGCGGCGGCGAGAGCGCGCCGGCACCTGTACGTCATTGCCCGCACGGATGCGGTGGCCAGCGAAGGCATGGAGAGCGCGATTGCGCGCGCCAGGCTCTATCTCGAGGCCGGCGCCGATGCGATCTTCCCCGAGGCGCTGACCACGGCGGGAATGTTCCGCGCCTTCGCCCAGGCCCTGCCCGGCGTGCCGCTGCTGGCCAACATGACCGAGTTTGGCCGTACGCCCTTCTTCACGGCCCGCGAGTTTGAGGACATGGGCTACCGCATGGTGATCTGGCCCGCCTCCTCGCTGCGCGTGGCCAACAAGGCGCAGGAGCGTCTGTATGCCGCCATTCGCCGCGACGGCGGCACACAGGCGACGCTGGACGACATGCAGACCCGGGCCGAGCTCTATGCGCTGATCGGCTTGCAGGATTACGAGACGCTGGATGCCTCGATTGTCCGCAGTGTGGTGCCGGCGACACCCGGGCGCTCGCCATAAGTCGCCCTGCAATCGGCGCGGACGGGCAAGGCGGATTCGCCGGTTGCGGCGCCGCACCCGCCGGTGCCACGCTCCGCGGACAAGGAGGCCGTCAAGCGCCTCGTCCGGAGGAAGTGCCCATGTTGGACGCGCCGCGTGCCGCGACCGGCTGTCTGGCCGGCGTGCGAATCCTTGATCTGACGCAGTTCGAAGCCGGTCCCTCCTGTACCGAGGCGCTGGCCTGGCTAGGCGCCGAGGTCGTCAAGGTCGAGAACCCCAAGGGAGGCGACCCCGGCCGCACCGCATTCCGCGGCGGCGAGGTGGGGCAGGATTCCTGGTACTTTCTGCTGTTCAACGCAAACAAGAAGTCGATCACGCTCAACCTGAAGAGCCCGCGCGGCATCGCCCTGGTCACCGAGCTGGCGCGGAAGGCCGATGTCTTCATTGAGAATTTCGCGCCCGGCGCCATCGAACGGCTGGGCCTGGGCTACGACGCCATCCGCAAGATCAACCCCGGCATCATCTATGCCCAGGTGAAAGGCTTCGGGACTGGCAGCCCATTCGAGGAGAATCTCGCCTTTGACATGATCGCGCAGGCCTGCGGCGGGATCATGAGCGTCAGCGGCGATGCCGACCGGCCGCCGGTCAAGCCGGGGGCCACGCTGGGCGACACCGGTACCGGCATGCTGATGGCCATCAGTATCCTGGGTGCGCTCTACCGGCGCAAAGGCACCGGCCAGGGCGAACGGCTCGAAGTGGCGATGCAGGACGCGATGCTGCAATACATCCGCGTCTGCTTCGCCACGCAGGCCGCCACCGGCCGCCCGGCGGGACGCGCCGGCGCCAAGCTCTATGCCAGCGGCAATCCTCCCTGCGGCATCTACCCGTGCGCCCCCGGCGGGCCAAACGACTACGTGTACATCTACACCAGCCGCGCCAACCCGGCGCACTGGAAGCGCCTCTTGCACGTGATCGGCCGTGAAGACCTGGTGGGCGATCCCCGCTACGAAACCGGCCAGGCCCGCACCGCGCACGAAGCCGAAATCGACGAGATGATCTCGGCCTGGACCCGCCAGCGCGACAAGCACGAGGCCATGCGCATTCTGGGCGCGGCCGGCATCCCGGCCGGTGCGGTACTGGATACCGCCGAGCTGCACGGCGATCCCACTTTCGAGAAGCGCGGCATCATGCAGACGATCGAGCACCCGACCTGCGGGCCCTTCAAGATGCCGGCCTGGCCAGTACGCCACGACGGCGCGCCGCCGAAGCTACGACCGGCTCCAACGCTGGGCGAGCACAATGACGATGTGCTGGGTGCGTGGCTGGGGCTGGGCGAGGACGATGTCAAGGAGTTGCGCCACGAGGGCGTGATCTGACGCCGTGCGCGATCGCGTTGAGACATGAGGAGACAGCGGACATGGCCGAGCTGACCGGATCGGAAATCCTGGCGAAAGCACTGAAGAAGGAAGGCACGGAAAACCTCTTCTTCATCATGGGCGGCCCCATGCTGCTGGCCGAGTCCTCGTGTATCAAGGAGGGCATCCGGCCGATCGACGTCCGCCACGAACAGGCCGCCGCCCTGATGGGGCAGGCCTATAGCCGCCTGCTGCAGAAGCCCAGCGTCTGCATGGCCGCCAGCGGCCCTGGCGTTATCAACCTCACCACCGGCATTGCCAATGCGCTGATCGACTGCGCCCCGGTGGTGGCCATCGGCGGTTCGGCGCCGATCAGCCAGTTTGGCCGCCAGGTGTTCCAGGAAATCGACCAGGTGGCGCTGCTGAAGCCCTGCACGAAGTGGGCTGACCGCGTGTACAACCTCAAGCGCATCCCCGAGCAGGTGAACACGGCCTTCCAGAAGGCGATGGGTGGCAAGCCCGGGCCGGTCTATCTCGATTTCCCCGGTGACATTCTCTACGGCAAGATTCCCGAGGAGCAGGTTGACTGGAGCCTGAGCGGCCGGCCATTGCTCAACGCCCGGCCGCTGGGCGAACCCGAGCAGGTAGCGCGCCTTGCCGAGGCGATCACGTCAGCACGGCAGCCAATCATCCTGTCTGGCAGCGGCGTGATCTGGTCGCGAGCCTGGGACGAGATGCGCCAGTTGGTAGAGAAGGCTGGCATCCCGTTCTACACCACGCCCCAGGGCCGCGGCGTGCTGCCTGACGACCACCCCCTGTCGTTCCTGACCATGCGCTCCGCGGCCTTCCGGGAGGCTGACCTGATCATCGTGATCGGCACGCGCATGAATTATATCATCGGTCATGCCGCGCCGCCCCGCTTCGCGGCCAACGCCACGATCGCCCGCATCGACATCGATGCCGACGAGATCGCCTCATCACCGCGCAAGGTGCATATCGGCATCGTCGGCGACTGCAAGATGGTGCTGCGGCAGTTGCTGGGCGACATCGACAAACGCGTCGATCCCGACCGGTTCGCGGCGTGGCGCCGCAAGCTTGCCGAGGGCGAGGCTGCCAAGCGCAGCGCGCCGGGCGCCAACAAGCCCATGGACGAAGCGCCGATCCATCCGCTGCGGCTGTGCGATGAGATCAAGAACTTCATGCGCCGCGACGCTATCCTCGTGGTGGACGGCCAGGAGATCCTCAATTTCGGCCGCCAGTCGATGCCGACCTTCGAACCCGGCCACCGGCTGAACTCCGGCCCCTTCGGCACGATGGGAGTCGGCCTGCCCTTCGGCCTGGGCGCCAAGGTCGCGAAGCCCGACAAGCAGGTGATCGTGGTGCATGGCGATGGCTCGTTCGGCCTCAACGCCATGGAGCTGGACACGGCGGTGCGCCACAAGATCCCGGTCCTCGTGGTGATCAGCCTGAACGGCGGCTGGACGGCCGACCCGCAACACGACAAGCCCGGCCGCAACCTCGGCTACACGCGCTATGACAAGATGGCGGAGGCGCTGGGCTGCTACGGCGAGTACGTCGAGGAGCCTGCCCAGATCCGCCCGGCGCTTGAGCGGGCCCAGAAGAAGGTCGATGAAGGCATGGTAGCGGTGGTCAACGTGAAGACCGACTACCGCGCGCGCGCCGATACCGCCCGCTTCGCCGACTACTCAACGTGATCGCTGCTGACAGGTACGGAGCAAGGGACAGTGTCAAGATAGCCTTCATGGTGAGCCTGTCGAACCATGAAGGAAGGTGATCTCGCATGAAGATCGGTGTGCTTCAGTTCTTCAGTTGGCCCGAGCGGCGGGTGGCGCTGGAGACCGTCTACAAACGGGCACTGGAGCGCATCGAGATCATGGACCGCACGGGCTTCGATGCCGTGTGGCTGGCGGAGCATCATTTCAGCGCCTTCAGCGTCTGCCCCTCGGTGCACATGGTGGGCACGCTCGCAGCCGCGCGCACCGCGCGGCTGCGCATCGGCACGGCGGTGTCGCTGGCGGCGCTGTACCATCCCCTGCGCCTGGCGGAGGAGGTGGCGCTGCTCGACGTGCTGAGCGGCGGCCGCGTGAACTGGGGCGCCGGCCGAGGCTTCTCCCTCACCGAGTTCAATGCCTTCGGCATACCACCCGAAGAAAGCGCCGCCCGCTTCCGCGAGGCGGTGGATGTCGTGCTGCGCGCCTGGACGGAGGACAGGCTGAGTTACACCGGCACGTATTTCCGCTGCGAGGAGGTCGAGCTGCTGCCCAAGCCGCTGCAGCGACCACACCCGCCGGTATGGATGGCCGCCACCTCCGATCCGGCGATCGAATGGGCCGCAGGCCGCGGCTTTGACATCCTGATGGATCCGCACGCCTCTATGGCCGATCTCGGCCGCAAGCGCCGCCTCTATGCCGAGCGCCTTGCCGCCGCCGGTTTCAGCGACAGCGGGCGCGACATTCCGATGGCCCGCCTGATCGCCATCGGCGAAACGCGCGAGAAGGCGGCCGAGATCGCACGCCGCGGCGCGGCGTGGCTGGTCGATGCCTATGCCGGACCCCAACACAAAAAAGCCAAGACCATGCACGTCGAGCGCAGCTACGACGGGCTGGATCCGGTGGACTACTACATCAGGAACGTGGTGCTGCACGGCACGCCCGAGTCGATCGTCGACCGCATCCGGGAGCTGCAGGAGGAGATCGGCCTGAACTACCTGATGTGCGCGCCGCTCAGCCACGAAACGTTCATGCTTCTGGCCGACAAGGTGGTGCCGCGCCTGGCGTGACCTACCACCGCCAGCCGGCCAACGGCCGGATGAGGAAAAGCCCGGCGATGAAGCCGCCGACATGGCCCGCCCAGGCGATGCGATCCCCGCTGCCGGTGGTGCCGAACAATCCCAGCCCGAGTTGAAGCACGACCCACAGGATGGCGAACGGCAGCAGCGTGGTCATCCGGCCGCGTTCGCGCATGAACAACAGCAGGCCGCCGAACAGACCGCTGATGGCGCCTGACGCACCCAGCATCGGATCAATTGAATCGGGGTAGATCACGGCATGCAGCAGGGCGCCGGCCATGCCCGTGACCAGATAGAAAAGAAGATAGCGGCCGGTGCCCAGCAGCCGCTCCACCGGCGCGCCGAAGGCCGCCAGCGTGGCGGCGTTGATGGCGACATGCATCCAGTCGGCGTGTAAGAACATGTGCGCCACGGGCGCGAGCATCAGCGAGACGCTGTCCGCCGGCGCGTCACCGAAGTAGCGCGCGGGAATAACCGAGAAGTAGAGGATCAGGGCGTTGTCCTCTTCCACCGGCAGCGTCTGGCGCAGCAGATGCAGGACCAGCAGGACGACGATGAGCCCAAGCGTCAGGGGCGGCAGGTTGATCGCCGGCTCCTTGCGCGAGGAAGGATAGTCGCGCTGGTCGAAGGGCACACCGTGTCTCCGCCGGCGCTCAGACCTTGGGACCGCCCTGGCCGATGGCGCGCAGCCGCAGGCGCAGCGCATTCAGCTTGATGAAGCCCTCGGCATCCCGTTGATCGTAGGCGCCCTGGTCCTCCTCGAACGTCACATGCTGCATGCTGTAAAGCGATTTGGGCGATTTGCGCCCCACCACGATTGCGTGGCCCTTGTAGAGCTTCAGGCGCACCGTTCCCGTGACATGTTCCTGGCTGCGATCGATCAGCGCCTGCAACATTTCGCGTTCCGGCGAATACCAGTAACCATAGTAGATCAGCTCGGCATAGCGCGGCATCAGCTCGTCCTTCAGGTGTGCCGCGCCGCGGTCCAGCGTGATGCTCTCGATGCCGCGGTGCGCGGCATGCAGGATGGTCCCGCCGGGCGTTTCGTAAATGCCGCGGCTCTTCATGCCGACAAAGCGGTTCTCGACCAGATCCAGACGGCCAATGCCGTTGGCCTTGCCCAGCTCGTTCAGCTTCGTGAGCAAGGCCGCCGGGGACAGCCTCGCACCATCGATGGCGACGGCATCGCCCTTGTGGAAATCGATAGTGATGTAGGTGGCCTTGTCGGGTGCGGCTTCGGGCGAAATGGTGCGCTGATAGACCATCTCGTCCGCCTCCTGCCAGGGATCCTCCAGGATTTTCCCTTCCGACGAGGAGTGCAGCAGGTTGGCGTCAACCGAGAACGGGGCTTCGCCGCGCTTGTCTCTGGCGATCGGGATCTGGTGCGCCTCGGCAAACTCCAGCAGCCGGGTGCGGCTGGTCAGCTCCCATTCGCGCCACGGCGCAATCACCTTGATGTCGGGCTTCAGCGCATAATACGTAAGCTCAAAGCGAACCTGATCATTGCCCTTGCCCGTGGCGCCGTGACAGACGCCGTCGGCACCCACCTCGCGCGCAATCTGGATCTGGCGCTTGGCGATCAGCGGCCGCGCGATCGAGGTCCCCAGCAGGTACTGGCCTTCATAGAGGGCATTGGCGCGGAACATCGGGAAGACGAAATCCCGCACGAACTCCTCACGCAGATCGTCGATGTGGATGTTCTCCGGCTTGATGCCCAACATCTCGGCCTTCTGGCGCGCGGGCGACAGCTCCTCACCCTGGCCCAGATCGGCCGTGAAGGTTACGACCTCGCAGCCATAGGTCACTTGCAGCCACTTCAGGATCACGGACGTGTCCAGCCCGCCAGAGTAAGCAAGCACGACCTTCTTGATGTCGCCCCGCTTCCAGGGGCCGGCATACTGGACGGACACGGACATTGAAGCCTCTCGCGCGGCGCTCGCTGGCGCTGAATCAAGTCTCGCCAGCCGGGACCCGCGGCTCCGGCATGGCGCGCGGAGTATAGGCACCGCCCGGGCCGGGGCAAGCAGCGAAATCCTCCAATTTCACAAGGGTTTACCGCCATGTCACAGATTCGGGACATCGGCCGTCTGGAGGTGGAAGTGCCAGAGGAGTACGACGAGGCCGAGGTGAGCGATGCCTGAAGCGGCTGTTCACGACGATCCGGTCGCCACGTTCGAGGCCGAGCGGCCACGGTTGCGGGCGCTTGCCTACCGGATGCTGGGCACCCTCGGCGATGCCGAGGATGCCGTACAGGACACCTATGTGCGCTGGCATCGCAGCGACCGCAACGCCGTGCGCACCCCGCAAGCCTGGCTGGTTTCAGCCTGCACGCGGATCTGCATCGATCGGCTGCGCCGCGCGCGCACTGAGCGGGCGGCCTATATCGGCCCGTGGCTGCCCGAGCCGATGATCGTGGAGGCGCAGGATTCTCCGACGCTGGACGACTCGCTGTCACTGGCCTTCCTGGTGGTGCTGGAGCGGCTAAGTCCGGCCGAACGCGCGGCGTGGCTGCTGCACCAAGCCTTCGAATACGACTATCCGGAAATTGCCCGCGCGCTCGACAAGAGCGAGCCGGCATGCCGGCAGCTTGTCTCGCGCGCGCGGCGGCACCTGAAGGAAGCGCGGCCGCGCTTCGCACCCGACCGCGCCCAGGCGGATGCTATCGCCGCGCGCTTCGTCCGGGCTGCCGCAACAGGCGACCGCACGGCGCTCATGGAGCTGCTGGCGCCAGGGGCAGAGCTCTGGTCTGACGGCGGCGGCAAGGCATTGGCGGCCTTGAACGTGATCACGGGCGCCGATCGGGTCGCGCGATTCATGGTCGGGGTCACGCGCAAGCAGCCGGCGAGCATGCGCCGCGTCTTCGCACGTATCAACGGCATGCCGGGCCTGATCGCCTGGCAGGGCCGCACCCCGTACTTCACGCTATCGCTGGATATCGTCGATGGTCAGGTTGCCGGCGTCTATATCGTGCGCAATCCCGACAAGCTGATGCACCTGCCCGCCGTGACCTGACTCGGCTGCGGCCACGCGGCCTCTCGCAACCGGGGCCGGCATGCCGCATATTGATGGCATGGCCACGATGCTTGACCGGATTGCCTACGCGGCCAGCCAGACGGCGCGGGTCGGATGGTTCATGGCGCACTACTCGGCGGGGCTGCGCCAGCTCAAGCCGTTGCCCAAGCCACAGTTTCCCGTCGGTCCCTTTCCCAATCGCCAGGAGCTGCTGCGTGATATGCGGGCGCTGTTTGAGCGCGAGTGGAGCGACATTGCGGCCGGCCTCCTGCCAGTGCCCCGTACCCTTGATCCGGATCCCGTCGCATGGCTGCGGCGCAGCATCCTTTACTTCCGCGATCTGCCTCGTGTCGACGAACGCCGGCATGCACGGGTGAATGATGAACCCGACGTCGCGGCCTACGCACATCTGCCGCGCTACTACCGGCAGAACTTCCACTATCAGACCGGCGGATGGCTGACGGAGGAATCGGCCGAGGTTTATGACGTACAGGTCGAAACCCTGTTCACCGGCGCCGCCGATGCGATGCGCCGGCGCGCCCTGAAGCCGATCGCCGAATTTCTCCAGGGCCGGAACCAGCGCAGCATGCGGCTGCTCGATATCGGCACGGGCACGGGACGGCTGCCGGGTTTCGTCCAGCATGCCTTTCCCGGTCTGCGTATTGCCGGGCTGGACCTCAGCCGGCCCTATCTGGAACACGCGCGGCGCACCATCGGCGCGTCTTCCCGGCTGAAATGGATCGAAGGCGCGGCGGAGGCGCTCCCCTTCGCAGACGCCAGCATCGATATCGCCACGTCGGTCTTCCTGTTTCACGAACTGCCACGGAAAGTCCGTGCACAGGTCGTCGCCGAGATCGCGCGTGTCCTGAAGCCGGGTGGTCGGGCGATCATCATTGATTCGGTGCTGGAAAGAGACCGCCCGGAATGGAAGGGTCTCTTCGACCTCTTCCCTTACTATTTCCACGAACCCTATTTCACCGACTGGGTGACGTCGGACCCTGAGGCGCTGTTCGCCGGATACGGCCTTGTTCCCTGTGCCACGGAAATCGCATTCCTTTCCCGCGTTATGGTTTTCGAGCGGGCCTATTACCATCCGGAGAATTGAGCCGACGATCCAGGGCGTCGACATTGCGGGAAGGCGCCGCGAACCCTGATGGGGCAGACCGGCGGTGCCGGAACCGACGGAGCATGACATGAGCAGCCATACCGACCTCATCGACCGCTATATCGCCGCCTGGAACGAAACCGACGCCGGCCGGCGTCGCGACCTCATCGCGGAGACCTGGACGGAGAACGCGACCTATCTCGATCCGATGATGAAGAGCGAGGGTCATGCCGGCATCGACGCGATGATCGCTGGCGTGCAGGCGAAATTCCCCGGGCATCGCTTCAGCCTGTCCGGCAAGGTCGACGCCTACCAGGACCGCGTGCGCTTCTCATGGGCACTGGCGCCCGACGGCGGCCCGGCGCTGGTGAAGGGCACCGACTTCGCCGTGGTCGCGGGCAATCGTCTGCAGGCGGTTACCGGCTTCCTCGACCAGGTCCCGGCCGCCGCCTGAAACCAACGCGCACAGACCGCTTCATGGTCAGCCATGAAGCGGTCCATCAGGCCCGTGCGCCTGCCTCGACGTCACGCACGCGGGTACGGCGGTTGCGCGTGCTCTCGCTCTTGAGCTGGCCGCAGGCCGCCAGGATGTCGCGGCCGCGCGGCGTGCGCACCGGCGCCGACAGGCCGCCGGCGTTCACGATTTCCGAGAAGCGGTGAATGCGGTTGTTGGAGCTGCACTCGTAGGGCGCGCCCGGCCACGGGTTGAACGGGATCAGATTCACCTTGGCATGGATCGGTTTCAGCAGCCGCACCAGCTCGCGTGCATCGGCATCACTGTCGTTGACGCCCTTCAGCATCACGTATTCGAACGTGATGCGCCGGCTGTTCTTCGCGCCGGGATATGCGGCGCAGGCCCGCAGCAGCTCGGCGATCGGCCATTTGCGGTTGACCGGCACCAGCACGTCCCGCACCTCGTCGCTCACGGCGTGCAGCGAGACGGCGAGGTTCACATCCAGCTCGGCGCCAACCTGCGGGATCATGGGAACGATGCCCGAGGTGGAGAGCGTGATGCGCCGCTTGCTGAGGGCGATGCCCTGGTCGTCCATCACGATGCGCAGCGCCCTGACCACGTTGTCGAGGTTATAGAGCGGCTCGCCCATGCCCATCATCACGATGTTGCTGAGCATGCGCGTGGTTTCGGTCGGCGTCGGCCACTCGCCATAGCTGTCGCGCGCCACCATGAACTGGCCCACGATCTCCGCCGGCGACAGGTTGCGCACCAGCGGCTGCGTGCCGGTATGACAGAAGCTGCATGTGAGCGTGCAGCCGACCTGGCTCGAGATGCAGACCGAACCCCGGTCGGCTTCCGGGATATTGACGCACTCGACTTCGTTGCCGTCGGCCAGCCGCAGCAGCCACTTGCGAGTGCCGTCGACCGAACGCTGCTCGACGGCAACCTGCGGCCGCTCGATGACGAACAGCGCCTCCAGCCGCTCGCGGGTCTTGCGGGCAATGGTGCTCATGGCCGCGAAATCGCGCGCGCCATGCCAGTAGATCCAGTGCCAGATCTGGCCGGCGCGGAACGGCTCCAGCCCGTGATCGGCGAGCAACGCTTTCAGCTCGGCCCGGCCCAGCCCGACGAGGTTGAGCCGTGTGTCGTTGCGGCGCAGCGGCTCCAGGATAGACAGGGGTTCAGTGGTCAGGCCAACCATGGCGGACAGATAGGCCGCCCGCGCACCGCCTGCAACCGGGACGGCGTCGCATGCCCCGGTCAGCGGATGCCGCACTCGTGCGTGGCGCGGTAAAGCACGGCGGTAAAGCCCTGGAGCGAGAAAGTATCGGTGACCTCCTTGCCGTCACGATCGGTGCCGCGCACGGTCAGGGACATGCGGGCTTTCATGGCGTCCACGATCCGGGCATCGAGCTCTGCGCTGGGCGACCAGGCGCCATTGCTGCCCTCTTGCGTGAACAGCCGGAATTTCGCGCCTCCGAAGTCAAACTCGACATCGCTGCCGGGTCTGATGTCATAGCCGGCAAAGTAGGAAACCACGTTCAGCGTGTTCTTGCCCGGGCGATAGGTCACATAGAGCAGCGGTCGGTTTTTGGCGTGTCCATCAGCCTGGGCAGGGACTGCCCTCGGGGTAACGTAGCAAGCCTGTTCCTCGCCCGTGCCCATGACGAAGGCTCGCCACTCGCCATATTCCACGAGCTTGCGGGGCTGGTCGGTTCTCTCGTCGGGCGATGCCGCCTGGGTCGTCGGCAAGGCCCAGGCACCGGCCGCCAGGACGAGGGTAACCAGGAGGGTGCTCAAGGCCGCGGCCGGCTGTTTCTGCAAGCGCTTCATCGCGCAAACATAACCGATGCGCGGGGCGATCCGCGACCGCCTGGCCGTCATGTTCCTGGGGACCGAAGCGCCGCGCGCGCAGCTTTCTGCCGGAGACGGCGCTTCCAGACCGGCTCGCCGAAGACAGGCGGGGGCAAGACATCGGTGGCGCCGCCGGTCACCACCGGGCGATCGGCAAAGCGGCCCAGGCTGATCAGGCGGTCGTACATCACGATCGCGCCGGCAACCCCGAGATTGACGGAGAATTTCGTGGGAATACGCACCACGAAATCGCACAGCGCCTGCGCCGCGGGCGACAGGCCCTCCCGCTCCGATCCCAGCAGGTATGCCGCCTGCCGCGGGTGCCGGAAGGAAGGCAGGTCGGTTGCTTCGGTGCTGATCTCGATGCCGACCAGCTGGCATCCCTGCGGCAGGCAGAACGTCTCCAGGGTGTCAAAGTGCCAAGCGGGCACCGCGCCCGGCGTGTCGGAGGTGTCCGCCCGAACGCCCTCGCGCCGCCGGTATTGCGCGTTCACCGTGAACACGAAGCTGGCGCCAAAGGCATGCGCTGTGCGGAACAGCGTTCCGACATTCATCGGCTTGCTGATGCCTTCGACGCCAATGCCGAAATAGCCTTTCATCGCCGGTTGGTTTGAGGCACAAGATGTTGATCGGTTGCGCTTAGCACGTCCGCCGGACGGACGACAGCCGTTGCTGAGGTTTGGGCCGCCCTCTTCCCCATGAGCCATGACGTCACCGCGCGAACCGCGCCTGCCCCGGCGGACTCCCCTGCGGCGCGAAGCCAGGCCGCGGTGCGGGCGCAATACGAGGCGATGCCCTATCCGCCCCGCGACCCGGCCGACGAGGCCAAGCGGCTGGTCTTCGGCTCGCCCAGCCATGTGCTTGAAATCAACCACTATCTCTATGCCGGTCGGCGCGATTTCCGGCAGCCGTTCCGGGCCCTGATCGCCGGGGGCGGCACCGGCGATGCCTGCATCATGCTGGCTCAGCAACTGCAGGATCTGAAATGCCCGGCCGAGGTCGTCTACCTCGACATATCGGAGGCCTCCCGCGCCATTGCCGAGGCCCGGGCGAAGACGCGCGGATTGCGCAATGTGCGCTTCCACACCGCATCCCTGCTCGACCTGCCGTCGCTGGGCCTCGGTGTGTTCGACTACATCGACTGTACCGGCGTCCTGCACCATCTGCCTGACCCGCAGGCGGGCCTCCACACGCTGGCGGGCGCGCTGGCTCCCGAGGCGGGGATGGGCCTGATGCTCTATGGCGAGTACGGGCGCAGCGGTGTCTATCCCATGCAGGAGATGCTGCGCACGCTCGTTCCGGTGGGCACGGATCCGGCCGAGCGGCTGGCAACGGCCAAGCGGCTGATCCGCTTCCTGCCGCCGACCAATCTCTTCCGCCGCAACACCTTCCTGAACGACCACCTCTCGGGCAATGACGCCGCGCTCTATGACCTGCTGCTGCACAGCCAGGACCGCGCCTACACGGTACCGCAGATCGTCGAGATGACACGACAGGCCGGGCTGCGGCTGGTCGCGTTCATCGAGCCGATACGGTACGAGCCCTCGACCTATATCAGTGATCCGCAGATCGGCCGCAACCTCGCCGGCCTGCCGCCGCTGGAGCGGGCCGCCTTCGCCGAGCGCCTGGCCAGCAACCTGCGCACCCACATCTTCTATGTGACGAAGGCGGGCTATGACACGCTGGCCCGGCCGGAAGACACCTCCGCCATTCCGGTGCTGCGCGAGATGGATGCCGCAACGCTGGCACAGGGCCTGAAACCCGGCACCCCGCTGGTGGCGAACCTTGATGGATTCCCGTGGCGGGCGCAGCTACCGGCGCTGGCAGGACCGATCGTCGCCCAGATCGATGGCCGCAAGACCATCGCCGAGATCTATACCGCGATGGCGCTGCGCGGCGGCCTGCCGGTGTGGGACGAGTTCCAGCAGCAGTTCGAACAGATCTACATGATCCTGAACGGCATCAACCACCTGCTGCTGCGCTTCCGGGCGTGAGGCCCCGCCCGGCAGAGCGCCGCGCAAACCGCCATTGCATGCCTGGACGTAGCCTCTATCAGGCACATACCTGTCACCGCCGCTCGAAGTCGATCTGCTCGTCGACGGGCAGGCCGAGCAGGTGGCGGCGCAGGCAGTCGAGGGCCAGCTCGGTGGCACCCAGGCGGATCCAGTCACGGCCGCCGAACAGGCGCGCCTGACGCACCACCGGCGGACCGCCATCGGCAATGCCAACCAGGATCGTGCCGCCCAACTCGAGGCGGTCGGCGCCCTCGTCCAGCGCCACCAGCACGGCCAGCGCATGGCTGGCGCCGCTGGTCTGACGCAGCGCGGCGGCCAGCGCCTCAGTTGCTGCCGGCGACGGGCCGTCCGTGGCGGCGGCAAGGCCGGCGCCGGCACGCAGCTGGTCAAGGTCGCGTGCCACGATGCCACGTCGGAACAGGGCCTCGGCCCCTTGCGCGGGCGCCAGACGCGCGGCGATGCCGCCCGCAGTGAAGGTCTCCGCCACCGCGAGGCTGGCATTGCGCGCGCGCAGGGCAGCAAGAACGACGCCTTCGAGCGTCAGCTCGTCCTCGGCGACAATGAAGTTACCCAGCCGCCGGCGTACCTCGGCCTCGACCGGCGCCAGCCGGCTTGCGGCGTCGGCGGCATCGCTGCCGCGCACCGCAAGCTTGGTTTCGAGCTGCGGGTAGTGTGCCTGGAAGCCGAGTTTCACGCCGCCATCCGCTGCCAGCGCTTCGACCCCGTCCAGCATCTGGTCGGCGCGCGATTCGCCGATGCCGAACGAGTGGAAGCGCTTGACCCGTGTAACGCCCGTTACGCCGCCCTGCTTCAGCAGGCGCGGAATCACCTGCTCGTCGATCATGCGGCGCATCTCGCGCGGCACGCCCGGCGTGAAGAAGAAACGCGCACCTTCGATGGTGACGGCAAAGCCGCAGGCGGTGCCGATCGGATTGTCGAGGAACTCCGCGCCTTCCGGCAACAGGGCCTGCTTTCGGTTGTTCGGCGGCATCACGCGGTTGCGGCGGCGGTAGAACTCCTCCATGCGCTGAAGCCATGGCTCGTGCAGCACCAGATCCACGCCCGCCGCACGGGCCGCGATTTCCTGCGACAGGTCGTCAACGGTCGGACCCAGGCCGCCGTTGACGATCACCGCCGGAGCGCGCGCCGCGGCCTGGCGGAACGCCGCCAGCAGGGCCTCGCGGTCATCGCCGACGGTGCTGCCCCAGCAGGGCTCCAGCCCCGCCTCCACCAGGCGCTGGGCGATATAGCCATAGTTGGTGTTGATGGTTTTGCCGGTGAGGATCTCATCACCGGTGCACAGGATCTCGACGCGCATGGCAGGCGCCTACGCCACCCTCACGGGAATAGCCCGCTGATTGTAGAGCAGCTTGCGAATGCGTGCCTGCTCCTCCGGCGGCAGCTTGGTGACGTCCGTCGAGAGATCGGCACCGGCCGCCATGCCCTTCTGCACCGCGGGCCGCGCGCTTATCTCCTCGAACCAGCGCTTGAAGTACGTGAACTCCTCGATGTCCTGGCCCTGGAGCTTCCAGTTCACCGTCCACGGATAGCTGATCATGTCCGCGATGGTGTAGTCGTCGCCCGCCAGCCAGCGGCGGTCGTACAGCCGGTTGTTGAGCACGCCATAAAGCCGGTTGGCCTCGTCTGTGAATCGGCGGATGGCGTAGGACTGGTCGCCCTCGCGATCTCCCAGCCGGCGGAAATGGCCGCATTCGCCCAGCTTCGGCCCCTGGTTGGCCATCTGCCAGATGACCCACTGCGTGACCTCGTACTTGCCGCGCACGTCTTGCGGCCAGAAGCGCCCCGCCTTTTCCGCCAGGTACATCATGATGGCGCCCGACTCGAAGACGCTCACCGGCGCCCCGCCGCCTTTGGGCGCATGATCGACCATTACCGGCATGCGATGGTTGGGGTTCATCTTCAGGAAGTCGTCCTTGAACTGGTCGCCACGGCTGATGTTTACCGGGATGATCCTGTACTCGAGCCCCAGCTCCTCCAGCAGGACGGTGACCTTTTTGCCGTTGGGCGTGGGCCAGTAGTAAAGATCGATCATGGCGTCTCCTCCGTCGGGATTTCCCGAAAGTTCCACCCTATCCGAAAAGCGGCCTCAGCCCCACAAGGCGGCGAGGGCGGCGGCCAGCGCGGCCGCGGCCAGCAGCAATGCCCAGTCGGCCCGCGCCCGACGCGGCTCGGGTGCGGCCGGCACGGCGAGCTCGTGCTCGGCGCGGCGCCGTTCGCGCTCGGCGATCTTCTCCAGCGTGTCGACCAGGCGCGGCAGCTTGCGCGCCGCGTCCAGCGCCTCGCCCACGGTGCGCTCGAGCCGCGCGCGCGGCCCGAAATGGGTTTGCATCCAGTCCTCGATCAGCGGCCGTGCCAGCTCCCAGATGTTCACATCCGGATTGAGCCTGGTGCCCATGCCTTCGGCCATCAGCATGGTCTTCTGCAGCAGCAGAAGCTGCGGCTGCACCTGCATCTCGAACTGCTCGGTGACGCGCAGGAGCTGCGCCAGCAGGCGGGCCACCGAAATCTGGTTGGAGGGTTTGCCGAAGATCGGCTCGCCGATCGAGCGGCAGGCCTGTGCGAACACGTCCAGCGACTTGTCGGAAGCGACGTAGCCGGCGCGGAACTGCACCTCGGCCACGGCCTTGTAGTCGCGCTGCAGGAAGGCGGTCAGCAGCTCCGCCAGGTAGCCGCGGGTATCGGCATCGACCCGGCCCATGATCCCGAAATCGACCGGCACGACGCAGCCCGATTCCTCGACGAAGGCATTGCCGCCATGCATGTCGCCATGGAAGAAGCCGTCGCGGAATACCTGGTAGAAGAACGCCTCGGCACTCTTGCGCAGCACGGCATTCAGGTCATGGCCGGCCGCCAGCAGCTTCTCGCGATCGCCAATGGGAATGCCGCGCACGCGCTCCATCGTCATAACGCGCCGGGCGGTGCGGTCCCAGTCGACCAGCGGCGTGCGATAGCCGGGATCGTCGGCGAAATTGGCGCCCAGCTCCTCGGCCGCCGCAGCCTCCATGCGCAGATCCATCTCGATGCGCACCACGTCGGCGAAGGCACGCACCGAGGCCATCGGCTTCAGCCGGCGGAAGCGCGGCTGGGTGCGCTCGACCAGCTCCGCCAGCCAGTAGAACAGGTCGAGATCGCGCGCGAAGGCCTCCTCGATCGCCGGCCGCAGCACCTTGACGGCGACCTCGCGGCCATCGGCGGTGACGGCGTAGTGCACCTGCGCGATCGAGGCGGCGGCTACCGGCACGTCCTCGAAGCACGAGAAGAGCACGTCAACGGGACGGCCCAGCTCTTCTTCGATGGTGCGTCTCGCCTCGCGACCGGGAAACGGGTCGAGATGATCGGCCAGCTGGCCGAGATCCAGCGCCACCTGCTCGCTCAGCAGGTCGGCGCGCGTAGACAGCGCCTGGCCGAACTTGATGAAGCTCGGTCCCATGGCGGTGAAGGCCGCGGCCAGCCGCTGGCCCGGCCGCCGCGGATCGCCGCGGCGGCGCACCAGCCGGGCAAGCACCACGAGGCCCGGCGCGATACGCAGCGTCTCCAGCGGAAAGAGCGCATCGTGGCGCGCCAGCGTGTAGGCCAGACGCGCGAGCCGCAGCACATGGCGCAAGAACCGCAGCATCGGCGCGTCAGATCCGCCAGCCGCTGTGCAGGGCGACGATGCCGCCGGACATGTCGCGCCAGGTGGTGCGCGCGAGGCCCGCCGCGCCCATCATAGCGGCAAGCCGCTCCTGCGGCGGATGGCGGCGGATACTCTCGTGCAGATAACGGTAGGCCTCGGAATCGCCGGCCACGATGCCGCCCAGTGCCGGCAGCACTGCGGCGGAATACGTGTCGTAGAGCCGGCGCAGCAGCGGCAGGCCGACGCGAGAAAATTCCAGGCACAGGAAGTGGCCGCCCGGACGCAGCACGCGGCGCGCCTCGGTCAGGGCACGCTCGATGTGCGTGACGTTGCGCAGGCCGAAAGCGATGGTGTAGGCGTCAAAGGAGCGGTCGGGGAATGGCAGCGCCTCGGCATCGCCCGTCACCCATTGCAGGCCGTGCAGCAGACCGCGGTCGATGGCGCGGTCCTGGCCCACGGCCAGCATGGCGGGATTGATGTCGCAGACCGCGATTCGCGCCTGGCCCGCGCTGCGCCGGTGGATGCGAAAGGCGATGTCGCCCGTACCGCCGGCAACGTCGATCACGGCCATGCCCGGCCGCGGCGCCAGCACGTCCACCATCGTGTCCTTCCACAGGCGGTGCACGCCGAGCGACATCAGGTCGTTCATCAGATCGTAACGGACTGCCACGCTGTCGAACACCTGGCGCACCAGGCCGGGCTTCTCGGCCGCCGGCACGTCGCGAAAGCCGAACGAGGCGGCATCTGCAGCTTTATCGGGGGGAGGCTCGGATCGGACCATACGCCCAGCATATAGTCCGCTCTGGTCCCGCGCACCACGCGGCGTTATCGTTTGGGACGTTTTGGCTTGGGGCGGGCGCGTGGCAAGCGAGAAGGTGGGGATTGGCGGGCGGGAGCGGGCGCGAGCATGGCCACCGGATCGCTGGCGGGAAATGTATCAGCCAGCGCAGCATCGAGCCGGGCCTGCAAATCGTCCTTGCGCACGCGCCGCCGGGCCATGATCGAGTCCCCCGCCTTCGATCGCATTACGCGTGTACGGACCGCAGGTTCCCCGCGATGCCTCAATGCCTAAACCGGGCCGCGGGTAAGTGGCTCGGGCAGCGAGGCCGGCAGCGCACCGACCGCCCGGACCGCGGCCTGCATGGCGACGATGTAGCCGTAGGGACCCAGGCCGCATATCACGGCGGTCGCGGCCGCCGACAGTTTCGAGTGGCGGTGCAGCTCGTCGCGGGCATGGATGTTGGAAATGTGCACCTCAAAGATCGGCCCGTCGAAGATCTTCAGTGCGTCGAACAGCGCCACCGAAGTGAAGGAGTAGCCGGCCGGGTTGATGATCAGCGCCTGTGAAGTGCCGCGCGCGGCCTGGATGGTGTCCACCAGCACGCCCTCGTGGTTGGACTGGCTGAACGCCAGTTCGATGCCCAGGAACTGCGCGAACTCCCGGCAGCTCTGCTCGATCTGCGCCAGCGTGGTCGTGCCGTAGATGTGCGGCTCGCGCACGCCCAGCAGGTTGAGATTGGGGCCATTCACGATCGATAGCCGCACCGTCATGTCAGTCTCCCGGGGTAGAGGCCAGCCTTGCCTGCGCCGCCAGCCGCACTGGTGCATTGGCCGCGCCGTAACCGCGATAGCCGCGGCGTTCCACGATCTCGAAGAAGAAGTGGCCGAAGGGCCGGAGATAGACCTGAAGGTATTCGGCATCGCCTTCGCGATCGTAGAGGATGTTGTGCCGTTTCAACTCGGCCGTCCGCGCCGGGCCCAGCTCGCTTTTGGCTTCGAGGTCCTCGTAGTAGTTCTCCGGAATCTCCAGCAGCCCGATGCCGTTGCGTTCGAGCTGCGCCACGGTCTGCATCATGTCTGCGGTGGCCAGCGCCACGTGCTGCACGCCGGAGCCAAAGAACTCATGCAGGAAGCGCGAAGCCTGCGTGCGGCGGCTTTGCGAGGCGTTGAGCACGATGCGCAGCGCGCCGTCGGCTGACTCGATCACCTGGCTGCGCACCAGTCCGCCGGGATCGGGCACGTCCTGCGGCGCGATCTTCTGCAGGTCAAGCAGGGAGGTATAGAACAGCAGCCACGACAGCATCTCCTCGTACTGCATGGATTGCGCGATGTGATCGACCCGCACCAGGCCGGCATCCTGCACCTGATCGCCGGTGTCGTCGAACTCGATGTCCCAGACATGCGCCAGCGGCCCGGCATCGTCGAGGAAATAGAGCAGGCTGCCGCCGACGCCGCGAATGGCGGGAATATCAAGCTCGCCCGGCCTGACCGCCTGGTGGAAGGGCTGGTCCAGCAACAGGCGTGCACGCTCGAAGGTAGCAGCCGCGTCGTTGACCCGCAGGCCCAACGCGCACACCGCCGAGCCGTGCACGATGTTGAACGAATGCGCAAAGCCTTCCTTCTCGCGGTTGACGACCATATTGATGCCGCCCTGCTGCCAACGCGTCACCGCCTTGGACCGGTGTTGGCCGGCGCGCCGGAAACCCAGCCCGGCGAGTATGTGCTCGAAGGCAGCGGCGTGAGCATCATCCAGCGCGAACTCGATGAAGGCGGTGGCGCTGACGGTGGCGCGCGGCGGCAGGCGGGGCGCGCTGGCCACAACGATGCGGCGCTCCTGGAGCTGGTCGAACAGGAAGCGCAGCGCGCGCTGGCCGTCCACCGCCAGGCTGCGGGCGGAGCCGGCGCGGAACTCATCGTTGAAGATCTCCAGCGACAGCACGTCGTCATAGCCGGTTGCGGCCAGCGCCTGCATGAAATCGACCAGCGGGAAATCGCCCTGGCCGGGGAAGCTGCGGTAGTGCCGGCTCCACGACAGGTAGTCCATCTGCAGTACCGGCGCGTCGGCGATCTGTACCAGGAAGATTCGATCGGCCGGGATGGCACGAATGGCAGCAAGATCGGTGCGGCGTGCCAGGATGTGGAACGTGTCGAGCACCAGGCCGACGGCGGGATGGGCGGCGCGGCGCACCGCCTCCCACGCGTCGCGGTAGTCGCTGATGTGGCGGCCCCAGGCCAACGCCTCGAAGGCGACGCGCAGGCCGCGCCGGGCGGCGCGCTCGCCCAACTCGTGCAGGTCGGCAGCGGCGCGGTCGATGCCGCCCAACGATTCGGGCGCAACATTGCTGCAGACCATCAGGAGGTCGCAGCCGAGCTCCTGCATCACATCGAACTTGCGCTCGGCGCGCGCAAAGGCACGGGCGCGCTGCCCCTCGGGCATGCCCTCGAAATCACGGAAGGGCTGCAGCGTGGCGATTCCCAGCCCCAGATCGCCGGCGGCGCGGCGCACGTCAGCCGGCGTGCCGCTGAAAGTCACAAGATCGTTCTCGAAAATCTCGACGGCATCGAAACGGGCGGCGGCGATCGCCTCCAGCTTCTCGGCCAGCGTCCCGCCCAGGCAAACCGTCGCGATCGAGGTCTTCATGACTTGACTCCGCTGGCCGTCAGACCGCCGCCGTGGACACCTCATTCCGCCGTGCCGCTGCTGCGGCGAAGGTGCGGCCCATGCGCGCCGGATCGGCCGTCCGTCCGGTAAAGAGACGGAACGACTCGGCCGCCTGATGGATGCACATTCCTGCCCCACCGATCGCCAGCGCGCCCCGGGCGCGCGCCGCCAGCACCAGCTCCGTCTCCAGCGGCGTATAGATGACGTCGGCGAGCCAGTGTTCCCGGGTCAGGGCGTCAGCCGTCACCGGCAGGCCGGGAAAGCCCGACATGCCGACCGGCGTGGCGTTGACCAGCCCGGCGGCGCCCGCTAGCGCTGCTGCGGCGTCGCCCACGACGGCACAGCGATGGTGGCCAACGGCTTCGGCCAGTCCCTCGGCCTGCCGCGCATCGTGGTCGTTCACCAGCAGGCGCTTCAGCCCCAGATCGAACAGCGCGAAGGCCACCGCGGGTGCGCGCCGCGATCTCATCAACGCGCGCACCGCTATAGCCCTTGTCGGCGAATTCCCGGGTGGCGACATCGATGATGTCCCGCCGCGTGCCTTCCGGATCGTTGACCCGCTGCGGTGGCCGCCGCCTCTGCCCTGTCTGCTTCATTCCACCCGCCTCTCCATGCACGCCGGCATGAATTGTAGCGACTTACGGTGCGGCCAGCAGGCGTACATGCAGGATCAGCGGAAAGTGGTCGGAACCGATGTCGGGGCCGAGGCGGCGTTCGACGATGCGAATGCCGGGGCTGACGAGCGCATGGTCGATGGGAAGGCCGAGGCCGGGCCACGGGGAAAGCCAGGTGGGGCGCGGCCGCGCCGGCTGCTCGGACGGCAAGCGCGCACTGTCGGCAAGGCCGCTTGCCGCCAGCACCCTGCGGAAGGCCGCGGTGTAAGGCGCGGCGTTGAGGTCTCCCAGCAGCAGCACATGATCGCCTGCCGCGAGGCGCCGGCGCGCGATGCCAGTGGCCAGCTCAAGCATGGCATCCCGGCGCAAAGCCGGCGCGCCCAGCGCACCCGCCAGCAACGGGGGGCGGGGCGCATGCAGGGCGATCAGCGCAAGGCACGCCATGCCGCCGACGTCCGGACAGAAGCGCGCGATCATCACGGGCAGGTCAGCACCCTGTCCATAGTCGAAGCGCAGGTCCGTCGGGCGCCGCCGGCTCATCAGCATCACGTCAAAGGCACTGCCGGTGGGAAAGCGGCTGCGGAAGACATAGCCCTGTGCGGCCATCACCGCCGCGCGATGGTGCTCCGAAAGTTCCGTCAGCACAGCGATGTCAGGGGTCTCGCTTTCCATCAGGCGCTGCACCGCCTCCCCGCCAGTCGACCAGTTGCGCAGATTGCCCCAGGCGATGCGCAGGACCGGCGCCTCGGGAACGGCCGTCACGCGCGCCGGCATCACCAGCCAGGGCCGCAGGCTCAGCCCCAGCGACGCGACGCAGGCCAGCCCCACGAGCAGCATCCCCCACCGCCGCCGCAGCAGCAGCACCAGCGCAAAGATGGCGGCCGCCAGCAGCATTTGCGCCTGGAGCTGGCCATAGAGATCAAATGCCCGGACACGGCCGCCCAGCAGCGCCATCACCGTGAGGAGCGCCAGAAGAGCCGCGGGCAGCCACCTCATGAACGCTCCCATACCCGACGCGGGCTGACATATATAAGGTACCACATTGCTGGACATGCGCCCCCTGACCCATGCCTGAACTGCCTGAAGTCGAAACCGTGCGCCTTGGCCTGATGCCGCGACTGGCAGGCCGGCGTATCCTGCGGCTCACGCAGCGGCGCAAGGATTTGCGCGTGCCGCTGCCGGCCCGCTTCGCGGCGCGGGTCGAGGGCCGTGCCGTCACAACCATCGAGCGGCGCGCCAAGTACATGCTATGGCGACTAGAGGACGGCCACACGCTGGTGGTGCATCTGGGCATGTCCGGCCGGCTGCTGCTGCTCAACGGCGAGGCCAACACGCAGCCGTTCGATGCGCATGACCACGTCGTGTTCGATATCGAGGATGGCTGGCAGATCCGCTTCAACGACGCGCGCCGCTTCGGCCTGATGCTGCTGCTGCGCGACGCGGAGGTGCCGGCGCACAAGCTGTTCCGGCCGCTGGGTCCCGAGCCGCTGGATGACGCATTCGACGGCAAGGCGCTGGCAGCGCGGCTGAAAGGCAAGCGCACGCCCATCAAATGCGCGCTGCTGGACCAGCGTGTGCTGGTGGGCGTGGGCAACATCTACGCCTGCGAGGCGCTGCATCTCGCCGGCATCTCGCCGCGCCGGCTGGCGCATACCGTGAGCGGCCAGCGCGCTGACCGGCTGGCTGCGGCCATCAAGGACGTGCTGCGCCGTTCTATCGCCGACGGCGGCTCCAGCCTGCGCGATCACATGCAGCCGGACGGGGAGCTGGGCTATTTCCAGACCCGCTTCGCCGTCTACGACAAGGAGGGCCAGCCCTGCCCCGGCTGCACCTGCGGCAAGGCCATCCGTCGCATCACGCAGGCTGGCCGCTCCACTTTCTTCTGCCTCGCAAGGCAGCGTTAGGGCGCCGGGTGCGATTGCCGGGGGCGGGGATTCCCGATAGGAACCGGCGACGGCACATGCGGAGGGCGACATGACGGCTTACGAGAACGTGCAGGTCGAGACGCGCGGGCGTGTCGGGATCGTGCGGCTGAACCGGCCCAAGGCGCTCAATGCGCTGTGCGCGGCGCTGATCGTCGATCTCGGCCAGGCGCTCGATGCCTTCGAAGCCGACGCGAATATCGGCTGCATCGTGATGACCGGCAGCGACAAGGCCTTCGCCGCCGGCGCCGACATCAAGGAGATGAAGGAGAAATCCTACCAGGACGTCTTCCTGCAGGACTTCATTACGGTCGGCTGGGAAAGAGTGTCGCAGGTGCGCAAACCGATCATCGCGGCGGTCGCCGGTTACGCGCTGGGCGGCGGCTGCGAGATGGCGATGATGTGCGACTTCATTATCGCTGCCGACAACGCGAAGTTCGGTCAGCCCGAGATTACGCTGGGCACTATTCCCGGCGCCGGTGGCACGCAGCGCCTGCCGCGCTTCATCGGCAAGGCCAAGGCGATGGACCTGGTGCTGACCGGCCGGATGATGGATGCCGCCGAGGCCGAACGCTGCGGGCTGGTCAGCCGGGTGGTGCCGCTGGACAGGCTGATGGACGAAGCAGTGGCAGCGGCGGAGAAGATCGCCGCCATGTCGCTGCCGGCTACGATGGTGGCCAAGGAAGCGGTGAACCAGGCCTTCGAGACGCCGCTTTCCGCCGGCATCCGTTTCGAACGCCGCACCTTCCACGCCACCTTCGCCTTCGAGGACCGGGTCGAGGGGATGAACGCCTTCGCCGACAAGCGAAAGGCTGCCTGGAAACACCGCTGAAGGGCGCCTTGACGCTTCCGGGCGCCGCCGTTATAAGCCGCGCCTTCTGCGAATTTCGGGCCCCTGCGGCCCGCCGGACGGAACCAGATGGCCAATCATAAATCTGCCGAGAAGCGCGCGCGCCAGACCGAGCGTCGCACCCTTGTCAACCAGATGCGCCGCTCGCGCATGCGCACGTCGGTGCGCAAGGTCGAGGAGGCGATCCGCAGTGGCGACAAGAACGCGGCCCAAAGCGCGCTGCGCGCCGCCGAGAGCGAACTGGCCCGCGGTGCCGGCAAGGGCACGGCCCATCGCAACACCACGGCGCGCAAGACGTCGCGCCTGGCAGCGCGCATCAACAAGATGGCCTGACGCAACTCTCATCACAGCTTATCTGCTTCACGGTGCGCCGGTTCGTTGAGCCGGCGCTTTTGTTTTCCTTCAACGCCGTTCGTCCGTTCTCGTTCGCATGCCTGCGCAAGCTGCGGCGCTACCCGTGACTCACACAATCCACACGATGCGCGTCAACAAACGAACGGACGTAGCGACGCTCGCAGCGTCGCATGCAAATCGCTTCCGTTGATGCGAGGGCATCGCACCTCGCTAGATGTAGCCGCGCACGAACGGTGTTGCGCGATGCGGTGCGATGCGCCGCCGCCCGCGCGCCATTGCTTCGCGCGCTTGTCAACCGCCGACATACTGATTCCGGGCAGATTATTTTTTGGCCGCGCATGGTCGTGATCGTTGCAGCGGCCAGCATGCGCGTCTAAGGTTTGCCCGTTCGCGAGCGTGGGGTTGGAAATCGCGAACTGGTCCGGCGTTTTCGACGCTGCACAAAAGCAAATCGTTGGTCAGGGGAGTGTCGGCGCGACGTTCCGGCTTGGGGCCGTGTCCCTCGGGTTAGCGTTGCGTCGCGCGACATCTGTCTCTGGACGGCGAAGCGAAGACCGGTTCGATCTCCGGATGTCCATGCATCGTGCACGCGCCGTGGCGGTAAAGCATGAGGCTGGCGATCGATATGTCGGAAGCGTTCGAGATCGCCCCCGCCGACGGCTATGCCGGAGACATCGCACCGCGCACCGCGTGGCGCATGCTGGCGGAGATCCCCGAAGCCCGGCTGGTCGATGTGCGTACAACCGCCGAGTGGGCCTATGTCGGCGGTCCCGACCTGCAAGCCACGGGCAAGACGGCGATCCTGGTCGAATGGCAGACGTTTCCGTCCATGCAGGTCGATCCGGCATTCGTTGACCGGCTGCGTGCGGCTCTTGGGCCGGATCGCGACCTGCCGCTGCTGATGCTCTGCCGTAGCGGCGTGCGCTCGGCTGCCGCGGCGCGGGCCATGACGGCGGCCGGCTACCCGAAATGCTTCAATGTCGCCGGCGGCTTCGAAGGCGGGCTGGATGCGGCAGGTCATCGCGGCGGCACGTCGGGATGGAAAGCCGATGGACTGCCATGGAGTCAGAAGTAGGATGGGGGTGGCGGTGAAACAGCTAGTCGCAAAGATCGGAGATCAATCCGAAACCAACAACAAAGCCGCGATGTCGGCGGGGACGGGCATGGCCGATCAGATGTTCAGGGGAGCGCTCGAAACGCAGTGGGCGCGCGTGCAGGAACGCATGCAGCAGGAAGTCAGCGAGAAGGCCTACAGCACCTGGCTGGCGCCACTGACGCTCGGCGACTTCCGCGACGGCCGGCTGCGGCTGGCCCTGCCCACCCGCTTCATGCGGGACTGGGTTAGCACCCACTATGTCGATCGCCTGCGGGCCCTGTGGCAGCACGAGAATCCCATGATCCGCGCACTGGAGATCGTGGTGCAGCCGCCCCTGCCGGCACGGCGGGGACCGGAGATCGCCGACGCCCCCTCGGTGGCCGCCAGTCCGCGCCCGCCCGCCGTGGCCATGTCGGCCGCGGTGCTGCCCTCGCCAGTGCTGCCGCGCTCCGGTCCACCGGCCTCGCGCGCGCCCGAGCGCAGCTACGACGACCTGGTCGGCCATCCCGATGCGCGCTTTACATTCGACGGCTTCGTGGTCGGCAAGTCGAACGAGTTTGCCTATGCGGCGGCGCGCCGTGTGGCGGAGGCGGACGTGCCGACCTTCAATCCGCTCTTCCTCTACGGCGGCGTCGGGCTCGGCAAGACTCACCTGATGCACGCCATCTGGCATGCCATTCGCGAACGCGAGCCGCAGCGCAAGGTGCTCTATCTTTCAGCCGAGACATTCGTTAACAAATTTATCCAGGCGCTGCGCGCCAAGAACACGATATCCTTCAAGGAACAGTTCCGCGGCGTCGACGTGCTGATGGTCGACGACGTGCAGTTCATCTGCGGCAAGGACACCAGCCAGGAAGAGTTCTTCCACACCTTCAATGCGCTGGTCGACCAGCACAAGCAGATCGTGCTCTCCTCGGACAAGGCGCCGCAGGAGCTGGAAGGCCTGGAAGACCGTATGCGCTCGCGCCTGTCGCACGGGCTGGTGGCGGATATCCACGCCACGACCTACGAGCTGCGGCTGGGCATCCTGCACAGCAAGATCGAACGCTCGAAGGTGAAGGTGCCGGAGCGCGTGCTCGAGTTCCTCGCCCACAAGATCGTTAGCAACGTGCGCGAGCTGGAGGGCGCGCTCAACCGGGTGATTGCGCACGCCACCCTGGTGGGCCGCGACACAACGCTGGAAACCGCACAGGAGGTGCTGCACGACGTGCTGCGCGCCGCCGATCGCCGCATCAGCATCGAGGAAATCCAGCTACGGGTGTCGCAGCACTACAACATCAAGATCAGCGAGATGCACTCGCCGCGCCGCTCGCGCTCGGTGGCGCGCCCGCGCCAGGTGGCAATGTATCTCGCCAAGATCCTTACCCAGTGCAGCCTGCCGCAGATCGGCCGCAAGTTCGGCAACCGCGACCACACCACCGTCATGCATGCGGTGCGCAAAATTGAGGAGCTGAAGGTTTCCGACACGGCCATCAGCGAGGATGTCGAACTGCTGAAAAAGCTGCTGCAGGGCTGACCCCTTCCGGCGTCTTCCCAGCTAAGAGCCGGAAAACCCACACGGAATGCGCTATCCATCCGCGTCCGTCGTGGGTATAGTCGGCGACCGTTTCGCGCCGCTGCTCGCATGAGCCGGGTGCCCGCGCCGGCCTGCGGCGTCGGCTGGCCGTGGGGCCGCTGCGAAACGCGCCGGGGCCCCTCCCGGCCGTCGCAACCCGGCTTTTTTATGGGCAATTCGATCCGGCCATGAAGCTGACCATTGAACGGGCCGCCCTGCTGAAGGCCTTGACGCACGTGCAGTCTGTCGTCGAGCGCCGCAATACCATTCCCATCCTCGCCAATGTCATGCTGACGGCGCAGAAGGGCAGTCTGGGCCTCGCCGCCACCGACATGGATCTGGCCATCGTCGAGCAGGTCGATGCCACCGCCGCGAAAACCGGCGCCACCACCGCGCCGGCGCACACGCTCTACGAGATCGTGCGCAAGCTGCCGGACGGCACGCAGGTGCAGCTCGAGGCCGGTACCGACAGCGTGCTGACGCTGCGCGCCGGCCGCTCCCGCTTCACGCTGCAATGCCTGCCGGTGTCCGATTTCCCGCAGATGAGCGAGGGCGACCTGCCGCACCGCTTTCAGATCGGTGCGGCCGATTTGAAGGCGATCATCGACCGCACGCGCTTTGCGATCTCGACGGAGGAGACGCGATATTACCTGAACGGCATCTATCTGCATGCCGCGCGCTCGAACGAGGTCGAGGTACTGCGCGGCGTGGCCACGGACGGCCACCGGCTGGCACGCGTCGAGCTGCCGCTGCCGCCGGGTGCCGCCGAGATGCCGGGCGTGATCGTGCCCCGCAAGGCCGTGGGCGAGCTGCGCAAGCTGATCGAGGAGGCCGATAGTGCCGTCGACGTCGAGCTGTCGGAAACGAGGATCCGCTTTGCCCTGGGCGGGGTCACGCTGACCTCCAAGCTGATTGACGGCACGTTCCCCGACTACGAGCGGGTTATTCCCGCCGGCAACGACAAAATGATGGAGGTGCGCTGTGCGGAGTTCTCCGCCGCGGTCGACCGCGTCGCCACCATCTCGACGGAAAAGTCGCGTGCCATCAAGCTGACGCTGGGCAAGAACACCCTCACGCTGTCGGCCACCAGCCCCGACGCCGGCAGCGCCACCGAGGAGATCGAGGTTGGCTACGACGGCGCACCGATCGAGATCGGGTTCAACTCGCGCTACCTGCTCGACATTACCCAGCAGATCACGGGCGCCGACGCCCGCTTCATGATGGCCGACGCGGGCTCGCCGACCGTCGTGCGCGATGCCGCCGACGAGAGCGCGCTCTACGTCCTCATGCCGATGCGCGTATGAGCGGTGGGGCCCTTCGCGCCTGGACCGACCCGACCGCCGATCCGACCGAGCCGGCGCCCGCTTCCGCGCCGGCCAGCCGCGCGCTGGCTGTGCGGCAGCTACGGCTGACGGAGTTCCGCAATTACCGCCGCCTGCGGCTTGAGCTCGCCGGCACGCCGGTGGTGCTCACCGGCGACAATGGCGCAGGCAAGACCAACCTGCTGGAAGCAGTGTCATTCCTGGCGCCCGGCCGTGGTCTGCGGCGCAGCCGCCTTGACGAGGTGAACCGCCAGCCCCGGTCCGATGACCCATTGCCGGCCTCAGGCTGGGCAGTCGCCGGCGTGCTCGACGTCCCTGGCGGTCGGGTGGCGATCGGCACTGGTTTGGAGACTGCACCGGCTGCTGGCGGCGAGGGCGAGGCGCTGCGCCGGGTGGTGCGCATCGACGGGCGCCCGGCCGCAAGCCAGCTGGCGCTGGGCGAACATGTGGTCGCGATCTGGCTGACACCGCAGCTCGACCGCCTCTGGGTCGATGGCCCGGGCAACCGCCGCCGCTTCCTCGACCGCATGGTGGCGGCGTTCGATCCGGCCCATGCCGGCAGCGTCGCGGCCTATGAGCAGGCAATGCGTCAGCGCGCCCGCCTGCTGGCCGAGGGCCGCAGCGATGGCCACTGGTTCGCGGCCCTGGAGGATACCATGGCGCGCCACGGCGTAGCGCTCACCGCCGCGCGGCTCGACCTTGTGGCGCGTCTGGACCAGGCGGCGCGGCTGGGCGTCGGTCCCTTCCCGCGCGCCAGCCTGGCCTTGGCCGGGGAGATCGAATCGTGGGTGGCGGAAATGCCGGCGCTGGACGCCGAGGACCGCCTGCGCGCCCGTCTTGCGGCCAATCGCAGCATTGATTCACAAGCAGGAATCACCACATCAGGACCGCATCGTGCCGATCTCGGCGTGCGCCATCTGGACCGGGATATCCCGGCTGCGGAAGGTTCGACCGGCGAGCAGAAGGCGGTGCTGGTGGCGATCGTGCTGGCGCATGCCCGGCTGGCGACACTGGCGCGGGGCCATCCGCCGCTGCTGCTGCTGGACGAGATTGCCGCCCATCTCGATGCAGGCAAGCGGGCCGCGCTTTTCGACGAGATCACCGCGCTCGGCTGCCAGGCGTGGATGACGGGCACCGACGCCGTCACTTTCGCGCCGCTGGCCGGCCAGGCCCAGTTTCTGCGCGTCGATGCCGGCGAGATCACGCCCGGCTGACGTGTTCCGGAAGAGAGATGACAAACACCAGCGTCCCCCGCCCCTCACCCGACGACGATGCCGACATCCCGTTGGTGCCCGATGCGATCGGCGTGTATGACGCCGGCTCCATCAAGGTGCTGCGCGGCCTTGAGGCCGTGCGCAAGCGGCCGGGCATGTATATCGGCGACACCGATGATGGCACTGGCCTGCACCACATGGTCTACGAGATCGTCGACAATGCCATCGACGAGGCGCTGGCGGGCTACTGCGACCGCGTCGAGGTCACGTTGCACGGCGACGGTTCGGTGAGCGTTATCGACAATGGCCGTGGCGTGCCCACCGACATCCATCACGAGGAAGGCGTGTCGGCGGCGCAGGTGATCTTCACCCAGCTCCATGCCGGCGGGAAGTTCAACCAGGATTCATACAAGGTGTCGGGCGGCCTGCACGGCGTGGGCGCCTCGGTGGTGAACGCGTTGTCGTCGTTCCTCGACCTTCGCATCTGGCGCGACGGCCGCGAGTTCCACATGCGCTTCCGCGACGGCGAGGCCGAGAAGGACCTCGAAGTCGTGGGCGACGCGCCGGAGGGCAAGCGCGGCACCGCCGTCAGCTTCCTGCCTTCGCCGCGCACCTTCAGCCGCACCGAGTTCGATTTCGCCACGCTGGAGCACCGGCTGCGCGAGCTCGCCTTCCTGAACTCCGGCGTGCGCATCGTGCTGGCCGACGCGCGCGGCGTCGAGCCCAACGTGGTCGAGCTGTTCTACGAGGGCGGCGTCGAGGCCTTCGCCCGCTATCTTGACCGCAACAAGCAGGCGCTGGTGCCGCCGATCTCGATCCGCGGCACGCGCGACGGAATCGGCGTGGAAGTGGCGATGGAGTGGAACGACTCCTACCACGAGACCATGCTGTGCTTCACCAACAACATCCCGCAGCGCGACGGCGGCACGCATCTGGCCGGCTTCCGCGCCGCGCTCACGCGCACGGTCAACAAGTACGCCGAGGAGAGCGGCATCGCCAAAAAGGAGAAGGTGAACCTGTCCGGCGACGACATGCGCGAGGGACTGACCTGCGTGCTGTCGGTCAAGGTGCCTGATCCCAAGTTCTCGGCGCAGACCAAGGACAAGCTGGTCTCGTCGGAGGTGCGGCCCATCGTCGAAGCCGTGGTCGGCGAACGGCTGGCGCAGTGGTTCGAGGAACACCCGGCCGAGGCACGCAAGATCGTCGGCAAGGTGGTGGAGGCCGCGGCCGCGCGCGAGGCGGCGCGCAAGGCGCGCGAGCTGACCCGCCGCAAGGGTGCACTCGATGTCTCGTCGCTGCCGGGCAAGCTTGCCGACTGCCAGGAGCGCGATCCGGCGCTTTCCGAACTCTTCATCGTCGAGGGCGATTCGGCGGGCGGCTCGGCCAAGCAGGGCCGCAACCGCGCCTTCCAGGCGATCCTGCCGCTGCGCGGCAAGATCCTGAATGTCGAGCGCGCGCGCTTCGACAAGATGCTGTCGTCGGCCGAGATCGGTACGCTGATCACCGCGCTGGGCACGGGCATCGGCCACGACGATTTCGACGTCGGCAAGCTGCGCTACCACAAGATCATTATCATGACCGACGCCGACGTTGACGGCTCGCACATCCGCACGCTGCTGCTGACCTTCTTCTTCCGGCAGATGCCCGAGCTGATCGAGCGCGGCCATCTCTACATCGCCCAGCCGCCGCTGTACCGCGCCAGCAAGGGCAAGTCGTCGGTCTACCTCAAGAACGAGCGGGCGCTGGAGGACCATTTGGTCGATGGCGGGCTGGAAGGCACGGTGCTGCTGCCGCATGACGGCGCGCAGGTCGGCGGCGCCGAGCTGCGGCGGGCCGTCGATATTGCACGCTCAGTGGCCAACCTGATCCGGCCGCTGTCGCTCAGCCGCCGCGTCACCAACCAGGCCGTCATCGAGCAGGCCGCGATCGCCGGTGCCCTCGATCCTGAGATCCTGGCCGACCGCACGCGCGCGGCGGAGGCGGCGCGGTATATCGCCCTTCGTCTCGATACCGTCAGTCCGCCGCTGGAGCGCGGCTGGCGCGGTGCGCCGACTGAGGATGGCGGGCTCACGTTCGAGCGCGCATTGCGCGGTGTCACCGAACGGCACATCATTGACAACGCGCTGATCCGTTCAGCCGAGGCACACAAGCTCGACGCGCTGACGGCCGATTTGCAGGCGCTCTACGAGCGACCCGCCCGGTTGCGCATCAGGGACGTCGAAACGGTCATCAACGCGCCCACCGAGCTGCTGTCAGCCGTCCTGGAGGCAGGCCGCAAGGGCGTGAGCGTGCAGCGCTACAAGGGGCTGGGCGAGATGAACCCGGACCAGCTCTGGGAGACGACGCTCGATCCTGCCGGCCGGACGCTGCTGCAGGTCAAGGTCAACCATGCCGATGAAGCCGAGGAAATCTTCGCCACCCTGATGGGCGACATCGTCGAGCCACGCCGCGACTTCATCCAGAGCAACGCGCTCAAGGTCGCCAACCTCGACGTGTAGTGTATTTGCGTCCTTGTTCTTCCCCCGGAGGGGCCTGGAGGGGGGAAGGCTTATCATGCCGGCCGGGCGAGGGGGGCGACATGTGCGTTTGCGGCTGCTGCTGGCCATACTGGGCGTGGTCCTGGCGCTGGGCATGCCGTGGGCGCGGGCGCAGGAGTCGCCGGGGCCGCAGGTGCATTTTGCAACCGGCCTCGCCTTTCCGGCCGAAATCGGCGATGCCCGCCTGGCCCGCTGGAACGACTACGGCCAGTCCGCGGGCCGGCCGGAGCTGGGCTTCAGCTACCACTACGCGATTCCGCGCCGGTTGGTCGCCACCATTTATGTCTACAACCTGAACCAGCGCATTCCGGACGGCACCGACCATCCGGTCGTGGCAGCGCAGTTCCAGCAGGCCTGGGGCGACATCGAGAACGTCGCCCGGTCCGGCCGCTATCGCGACTTGCAGCGCCTCGACGGACCGGAAATCTGCCGCTACAGGACGCTGGCGCTGCGCTGTGCCGCGTTCAGAGCCGTCGTGGCGGCCAGCGGTCAGCCGGTATTCGGCCGCGTGATGGTGACGGGCTATCGCGCCCACTTCGTGAAGGTCCGCCTCGACTGGGGCCGCGATGCGATCGACACTGCCAGCGTGGACCGCTTTGTCGACGCGCTCATCGCCGCGATGGTGAAGCCGTGAATGGATTGACGATGCGAAGCTGACCGCTGATCACCAGTCCGTTCTGCATGTCTTCCGACCAGAGCGTATCGCACTCGGCGTGCAGGGCCGACGCTGCAATCATGCCGTCAAAGATCGAGAGGCGATATTGTTCGGCGAGATTCATCCCGGTTTCATGAATCGCAATGGTCAGCGGCTGAACCGATAGCAGGTCGCGAACCATCGACAGAAACGAGCGTGTCTCGGGCCACGACAATCCCAGTTTCCGGCGTGCCACGTTTGCGATCTCGTTCAGCACCTGGACGCTGATCATGCCGCCAGCGCTGACCAACTCTTCTGCACGGTTCGCCCTGACATCGTCGGCGGATACAAGGTAGAGCACAACATTGGTGTCAAGGAAGCTACCGGGCATTCGCCTCTTCCCGGTCGAACCTGAAATCCGCAGGCAACCGCCCGCGGAAGGTGCGAATACGCTTCAGGAGTTCCGCACGGTCGGGCTTGCGTGCGACGCCAAACGCACGGGCGCCGGCGACATGAATTTCGATCTCGTCGCCTTCCTTGAGACCAAGCAGTTCGACGATCGCGGCGGGAAGGCGGATCGCAAGGCTGTTCCCCCATTTTGCCACCTGCATCGATGCCTCCACAAGCTGGATATACATGTCGCCATATGTATATCATAAAGGCGAGCCTGGCAACCTCGCGCGGTCCCGCCCTCGTCGGGGCCGGCCGTATCGATTGCCGTTGAATCTGCCGCCAACGCTCCTAACATTCCGTCTACCGACCCAGTTCAGCACGGGAGGCGCCGATGAAGGTGGCCATGCTGTTCACGGGTAGCGGACCGCTGGTGATCCTGACCTCGCACGAGTCGCTGACCAGCCCGGCGTTGCTGGACAAGCTGGCGGCAAAGGGCATCGACAAGTTTATCGCCTACGAAATTCCGCAGGAGATGGCGCGCCGGCGCTACGGCGGACACTACGACGTCGTGGCCGGCGATCTGCACGAATCGGATGACCTGCGCGTGCTCGACTACAACGGCGAGCGCGCCTTCCGGCTATTCCGTTTCGACGAGCTGCGACCGCCGGTCCTTCATGAGCCGGCGCGGCTTGACCGTGCGTGAAGATGTCAAGGCAGACAGAAGGAGGAAACCATGGCGATCGCTGTAAGCCTCAAGGAATATCTGGAGAGCCGCGGCATTGCCTACGATGTCATCACGCACGAGCGGGCGACATCGATGCTCGAGGCGGCGCAGTGCGCCGGCATTCCCGGCGATTGTGTCGTAAAGACCGTCGTGCTCGAGGACGACGACGGTTACATGCTGGCCGCCGTTCCGGCTTCGCACCATATCCGCATGGGTGCGCTGCGCCGTGCGCTCAACCGCAGGGCAGGCCTGGCGACGGAGGGCGAGCTTGCCGATCTGTTCGCCGATTGCGAGCTGGGGGCCATCCCGCCAGTGGGTGATGTCTACGGTCTTGAGGTCATTGTTGACGACAGCCTTGGCGGCAAGCCCGACCTTTACTTCGAGGGCGGCGATCACCGCACGCTGGTGCATGTGCATCGCGATGCCTTCGCACGGCTGATGCAAGGCGCACGGCACGGCCGCATTACGAGCGCCAGCATGATGGCCGCCGACGAACTGGACGCCACCCGCGACTTCGGCTGAAGGTCAGGGCAGGATCTGGCCAGGCGGGGCGGCTCTGAACGCCAGCGGGCCATCGTCGGCCTGCCAGCACAGGCCCGGCGGGCCGATGTAGCAGGTGTAGAGTGGGCCCGCGAAGGGCTGCCGCAGGCGGCCTGCCACCGTCGGGTCCTCTTCGGCATCCTTGTCGTCGGGATCGTCGGGGAGCTCGACGAACTGGAAGCGGTAGCCCTGCCCGCCGCCCTGCAGCGGCGCCGCCGGCACCTGGGCCGGGTCGTCGAAATCCCGCCGCTCGGCGCTCACCAGCCAGAGCCTCGTCTTGGCGACGGTCTTCTCCTTCTTGCCGAACAGGCTGGCCAGCAGCCCCCCGCCCTGCTCTGAAGGCAGGTGCTCGATGCACAGGCCCAGGCACGCCATGCGCCGGATTAGCTCGCAACTATCGATATGGACCAACCTCGACGCGTCGAAATGCCCCCGCAGCGCATTGGCGACATAGTCCGAGCGGAAGATGTCGGCATAGTTCACGCAGCGCCGCCCGTCGGCCAGCGTCTCCAGATAAGGCCCGTACTCGCCGTCCCAGCCCCTCGATGGCGGCACATCCCCGGCCTGCACCCGGGGATGGTTGGGATGATACCCCAGCTCCTCGTCGAGCAGCGGTATGGCGGTCGGCGTTTTGGTCCGCCGGAACGTACGGGACGCGTCCGGCGATGCCGCCGGCCAGTAGGCATTCGCGGCCGCACACAGTTTCGTATCCTCCGGGAACGGCGACCCCAGGCCGTACGTGGCATAGAAATGGCCGTCCCCGTCATTGGCGAAGGAGACGTCCCAGCCCGGTGCGAATTCGTTGGAGGCGGCGTCGCTCAGGAAGCTGGTGCCCTCCCGCAGCCCCGGCGCCACCGGCGCGCCGACCTCGGACTGGCCGCGACCGACAATCGCTACCATCGTGCGGTCGCCACGGTCGAAGGCCGCACCATCCTCGCAGGGATGAGCGACCGCCGGATTGACCGGGAAACGCCCGAAGCATAGCGGTTGCGGGCTGCCCTCGCGGAACTGCTTGCTGGGATCGCCGCCCGCGCCCTTCCAGACCCATTCCTCGAGATCCATGGCGTCGGCCAGCGGAAAGAAATCGGGCGCCGTGACCAGCGAATATGCCGGCCGTGCTATGCCGTCCTGCGGCAGGCCGGCGATGGTGGCCCCCACCGCCCCTTCGCAGATGCTGTCCTCGTAGAGCGCCGCGGGATACTTGCCCTTGCTCACCGTCTCGACGAATTCCGCGCGCGCGGCAATCACGTCGCCGAGAAACTCGACCGCGCCGGGATCGGCAGGATTCTCCAGGCGGTGCCGGATGCTGGCGAACTCCGGCACGTTGCGCGGCCGTATCTTGTACTGGCGGCCGGTAACGAAGGTGATCACCTCGTCCAGAGCCGCCTTCAGCGGCCGGTCGATCACCAGCAGCGAGGTATAGCGCCGGTTGGGGCGCAGGTCGGGGATCGTGCGGGTCTGCGGCTCGACCTCGAAGGTGGCGACGATCTCCTGTCCGTCAGCCGCCGGGCGCTGCTTCGCCAGGCGCACCAGCGGGGCCGGCGGCGGGCCCACCGTGACGCTGCTGCCTTCCACCACCATATCGACAAGGCGCTCGTCCGCCGGGGCCGGCGCGGACGGCGTCGACCGCGAGCGGCGGATGAAGGGCGCGCGCTCGACATCCAGCCCCGGCGCCAGCGCAATGCGTTTGGACCGGGCCAACCGCTGCAGCTTTTCGTTGACATGCGCCTCGGCAAATTCGACGCCCAGATCGCACCCGCGAACGCACTCGGGCCCCGCAAACAGCTTGTGCACCGGCAGCAGGAAGCTGCGATCGCCGTCGCCATGTTGCGCGGGTCCCATCACCGACAGCGCGCCGTTGCCGCCTGTCACGCGCTGCGCCAGGAAGACACCGTAGCGCGCCGGCATGACGGCGAACTGCCTGGGATCATCGCCGCGATTGGTGAAGCTGCGGCTGCGCGCATCCCAGTGCACCGCCAGCGACCCGACACGCGCAATGCCGGTGCGCGAGAAGACGAGATCGGCGTGGCGGCGATGGGTGGTCTTGCCGCGGCTGCGGTATTCGTAGGCGAACACCGCCGGCACCAGTGCGCGATCGTGGATTTCCGCTGGCGCCAGCGGGGCCAGGCTATAGATGTAGTTCTCGACCAGGTCGAGATCGGCCAGCGAGGGGTACCCGTCCTGCCCCGGGGGATGGACATGCGGCGAGGCGAGCGCGTGATAGATCAGGCTGCGGGCGGGATCACCCGGTTGCACGGCGTGCCGCGCGTCCGGCGCGAAATCCTCGAAGCCCGCCTGGCTGCGGTCAACGGCAAGGTCCTGCACATGCCACAAACCGATATTGCCGGGCACGCCATGCGCCCCGAACACGTCCGCCCAGGCCGTGGCCTGAAGCCGCTGCCAGAGCGCCAGCATCTGGTCGGCAAGCACCGTTAGTCCCCATCCTCCCGTATGCGGCGCAGACTAGACCGTCTGCGAACTAGCGACAATGTCGAGCGCTATCACGATCCTGGAACACCTGTCGTTCAATGCCTGGCCGGCGCTGCAGACGCTGGTGCAGGACGACTGGCTGCTGCGCTTCGCGCAGGGCTACACCAAGCGCGCCAACTCGGTGAATGCGCTTGCACGCACCGCACCGGCGCCGGAGGCCGGGCTGCAACGGCGCATCGCGGCGGCGGAGGCGCTCTATGCGCGGCAAGGCATCCGTTGCATCTTCCGCATGTCGCCGCTGATGGACCCGGAGGTTGGCCGGCTGCTGGAGGCGCGCGGCTGGGCGGCCTTCGAGGAGTCGCTGACCATGACGGCCGACCTCGATCCCGGCTGCGACATGCCTGCGGGCGTCGAGGTGGCGGCCGCGCGGGCTGATGAGTGGTCGCGCGGCTACATGGCCTTCAACGGCGTGGCGCCGGAACGCCAGGCGATCCACGACCGCATGCTCGACAGCATCGTGCCGGAAGCCGGCTTTGCGCTGGCGCGCGACGCGGCCGGCGCGCCGGCGGCGTTCGGGCTGGGTGTTGTCGAGCGCGGCTATGTCGGCCTCTTCGATATCGTGAGCGATCCCGGGCAACGCCGCGCCGGCCACGGCCAGCGCCTGGTGGCGGGCCTCATGGCCTGGGGCCACGCGCGCGGCGCCACCCGCGCGTACCTCTCAGTCCTGGCCACCAATCAGCAGGCGATCGCGCTTTACGCAAAACTCGGCTTCCGCGAGGCCTACCGCTACCACTACCGCGCCGCGCTGGTGTGACCGGCACCTGCGCGCTTCATGGTTCGACAAGCTCACCATGAAGCGTTGAACCGCTTTGGTCAGGCTTCATGGTGAGCCTGTCGAACCATGAAGCCTCGCACCGGCCCTACGGCATCTTCGATTCGGCGACGCGGAACTGGGTGCGCTGGCCGATGCTGCTGAAGTCGAGCGGGTCGACGCCCTTGCGGATGGTGTCGGCTTCCGCCTTGTTCTGCACGTTGGCCATGATGCGGATGATGGCGTTCATGTCGTCGCCGGAAATCCAGCCGCTCATCAGGGTGTGAATCGCCTTCAGCTTCACATCGGCGCTGAGCCGGGCAATCTCGCTGGCGCCGTGGCTGTTGACCCAGTCCCTGACGTGATCATCGTTGTTGAGCCACCACGAGCTGGGATTGTTCTCCGACGCGATGTCGGCGAGATTCTTGCTCTCAAGCACCCCCTGGTCGACGGCCATGATATTGCCGTTATAGCCGGGCGTGACGCTGGTCGAGCGCTGGAAACCGAACGTGCCCTTGAGCTTGCTGACGATGCCTTCTTCGTAGCGGTCGTCCAGGCCGATGACGTGGCCGAACTCGTGCGCCGCGGTCCAGGTGAAGACGTCGGCCTCGGTGGCGTTCAGTGTCATCTTGCGGCCGTTCAGTGCCGGGCGCACGTTGGACGGGCCGCTCATCTTGCAGGCCTCGATCTGCGTCACGCTGCCCGCGCTGCTGCCGCTGCCGCGATACGTCACGGTGATATTGGTGCTGACGGTGAATCCGTCGGGGAAATTCCGCGTCCAGGTATTGTTGATGGAATCCTGAATGGTCTTGGCGTTGGCCGCGCTGGCCTCGTCGCCGTAGAGCTCCATGCTGCCGGTGATGACGATGGCGTTGCCGTTGCGATCGACCCACAGCCCCGCGGATGGCGAGAACCGGCTGACCGGAAGCACGTCGCCCATGGCATTTCTCCCCCCGAATAGCGCGATAAGTTTGATTAATACGTGACCGCTCACTTGTCAATTAAACCGGAAGTGAAGATTCCCTCACTTCGCGAAAACGTGACAGGCACAATTTTCTGCCGGCCGGGGGATGAGCACCAGCCAGCCGTCGTACCGGAAATGAGCGCTTGCTCGCTCTTGATAAGGGGGAGATTCCGGACATGACTGCGACTGTGACCCTGCCGCATACGTTCCAGGGCGGCGGCTACCAGGTGACGGTGCGTGCCGACCGCTCGATCGTGGTCCGGCAAGGCGACTGGCTGAGCAAATATTCGCTGGCGATCTATGGCGACTTCGACAAGGTCCACATCGACAGGTTCTGCAAGGGCTACTGGAAGAAGGACGGCACGTTCGTCCGACAGGAGATCACCAACAAGGACCTGATCCGGACCGGCGAGACCCTCTACCATCCCGATCCGTTGCCCGGCGAGGCGGCGGGCGGTCCCGGCCAGCCCGGCACCCAGCCACAGATTCCCCGCAGCCGCGTCCAGGAGTTCTTCGACTGGGTGTGGAACCGCTACGTGACCTGCGACTGGGAGCTGGTGGGCACGGCCGGCTTCAACCTCTCGGGCTTCTTCATGACCGGCCAGTACATGGTCCTCGACGTCAAGCACACCGCGACGCAGGTCACGGGCCGGTTCCACAACGTGGCTGGCGGCCTGACGCTCAACATCCCCAAGAGCCTGTTCGGCGTCTCGGGCTCGCCGCCCGTCTTCCCCACCTATGGCTGGATCAAGCGCACGCCGTGGCGCAAGCAGCTCATCATGGAGGATTTCTGCCACGGCACGATCGTGGTCGAGTTCAGCTTCGCCTATGGGCTGGGGTCGTCGCCCTCGATGCTGTTCTTCGGCATGGGCATGCCGCCCTGGCGCATCCTGGATGCGCTGCAGCGTTTCCTCTACACGGGCGATCCCGCCATCTTCGGCATGCTGGTGCTGGATACGGGACCGAAGGGGGTCATCTTCTTCGCCGGCCTGGAAGCATCGTCGCCCGGCGTCGGCGCGGCCATGCGCATCGGCGCCATGTACGACCGCCGCCCTTGGAACGCGCGGTAGGCGGGCGCCGCGCTCCGCTTGCGCACGTGAAGTGAGGCACACTGTCAAATAGCCTTCATGGTGAGCTTGTCGAACCATGAAGGCGTGGCGCAGCGGCAGTGCGGGCCGCTTCATGGTTCGACAAGCTCACCTTGAAGCGGCTTTTACCGCCGCAATGTCACGCCGCGGTGCGGGACCAGGGGGCGGCGGTGCGGCGGCGGCGGTCGACCTCGCGCCAGTAGGACTCCCAGCCCTCGGCGGGCGCAATGGCGTCCATCGAGGCAGGGCCGGTCATCGCCGACGCGGCGGCACGGTCGAGCACCATGACCGGCGTCTCGCCGCGCTCCATCTGCTCGATCGAGCGCAGCAGCAGACGGCGATAGGTGATGATCGCCTTGTCGCTGGTGCCCAGATGCTCGCGCGTGCGATCGGCGATCGGGCCCAGCGACTCGCAGGCCCACTGGTCGTGCACGTTGATGTCGAAGCCCATGCCCGTAAAGGTCTTCGTGCGCTGCTCCTCGGGATCGTAGCCCCAGTTGTTGGCGCGGTTCAGGCGGGGCGTGTAGTCGGGCAGCTCGTAAAGCTCCAGCCGCTGCCGGCGCATCTGTTCCTTGTCGACGGGTGCTGCGAAGCTGGTGAACAGCGCGAACCAGTAATTGCTGCCGTCCGCCACCGGCACGTGCCACTGCGTGATCGTCATCTCCGCGCTCATGGGAATCACGAAGGCGTTGGGGAATAGCAGGTTGGTGACGCGCAGATGCGTCTGGCGCGCATTGAGCTCGCGCCGCGTCAGCAGCCGCAGGCCGAACTCGGTGGGCTCGACGTCGATCCTGGGCCGCGGATACTCGCGCAGCAGCGTCGTCATCGGGATGTTGGAATCGATCGAGGCGGCGCGAAACTGCCGGCCATAGGCGGCGGCGTCCGTGCTCTCGTCCTCCTCGAAGCGGTGCAGGAAGGAGGCGTGCGCGGGATCGATGCCCACCTCCAGCGCCTGCAGCCAGTTGCACTCCATGAAGCCCTTGAAGGCGAAGCTGTGGCTTGCGGGCGCGACGAAGCAGTCGAAATCGGGCAGCGCCGGCGGCGCGCCTGCGCCGAGATAGGCGAAGATGAGCCCGTTGATCTCGCGCACCGGGTAGCTGCCCTGCCGGATACGCTCGCAATAGCGGCTGCCCGCAGGCTCGGCCGGCATTTCGAGGCACCTGCCCTCGACATCGAACAGCCAGCCATGGAACGGACAGCGCAAGCCGCCCTGCTCGCGCCGCGCGAAGGCGAGGTCGGCGCCGCGATGCGGACAGGCGCGGTCGAGCAGCCCCAGCCGCCCTGCCTCGTCGCGGAACAGCACCATGTCCTGGCCCATGATGCGCAGCGCCTTCACCGGCCGCGGCCCGGCGAGCTCCTCCGCCAGCGCCACCGGCTGCCAGTACAGGCGCATCAGCTTGCCGGCCGGCTCGGCGGCGCCGGTGAGGCACATGCGGGCGTTTTCGGCGGCGGTGGTCATTGGGGTGTTCGATGCGTTTCCGGATACGCCGCAGACTGTTGCACCGCGGCCAACGCGTGTGCAAGTGGTACGGTATTGTAGTGAGAAATGGTCTGACCGGACGCTCACCCGAAACCAATCCGGAATTACCGCTTCTTTCGAGGTGGGCGCGCCGGAATCGTGTCCGCAAGTTGCTTAGCCTTGCTCGGCAGGACCAGCGTCCGATCAATGAACCCTTCGAGAATAGATATCAACGTGTCGAGTTCATAGGGCGTTGGCTTCCATCCGCGATGCGCAGCAGCTCCGCCGGCGTCTGTAAGGACATCCAGGATTGTCCTCTCGCCTTCCCCAATCTTCCCGGCTTTCTCAAGCTCACTCAATTTGCTGTCAAATGTGATTGCAGGATCGATTCCCAGCAACTCGGTCGCCTTGTCGAACGTCATCCGGACACCAATTGCAGCGAGCACGTTTACCCCACTCGGCCTCACGAACATACGGTTGGTTCTTCTCAGGAAAGATCGGCAACGTTGGTGCTGCAAAGCTCAGTAGTGCCCTGCTGCCATCGGCGTTGGCGGGTCCCGGTGCTAGGTAGGTGAAGCGGCTGGCCCGTGGGGACGCCGGGCTCGGATCCTCGCGTCGGATGATTGTGAAACTCCAGTGTTTGTCCGCCTCTTTGGCGTCCTTCGGCAGAAGCCTCGGATTGCGCTTGCTGACCACTAGCTCGACGTTGTGGTCGACGCCGCAGAATTCCAGGACACCGCTGCCTCCCATATTGAACTTGCCTTGGACGAAGGGTATCGCGTTTTTGTTGCCTTTGTGCAGCGACAGGATTGTTTGCGGCATTCCGGTTGGCGTCTGCCCTTCGCCATTGTCGGTGATCGTGATCGAGGGACGGGTCTTCTTGCCTGTGGCCGCGATCGTGATCGAGTTAGAGAGCTTCTCGATATTCTTGAGTTCTTCCCCGAACAACAGGTCGCGCGCAGCGAAAATGGACTGCGGCGCCTCCGGTCCGTGGATTGCGACGCCCTTGGTTCGCGCGGCGGCGATGAGCTTTGTATCGATCGAGTTCATGGCCTTCTCGATCAGCGCCTGCTCAGCTCGGCTCTGTTGGTTACCGACAGTGGCCCAATTCTCTGGCTGGTCGCCGTAGAAACGCCATACCGCAGGATCGTCCCAGTACCCGGCCTCCTTTAGGATTTCGATAACCTCTACCTCGCTGTCAGCGTGCAGCAAGCGATCGAGCAGCACGCGTTCCCCCAACTTTTGCATCTTGCCTCCCGACATTTTGCGTATGATAGCACAATCTTATAGGTTGAAGTCGATACCTTCCTTGCCGCCAACAGAGAGCATCCGAGTTTTAAGCGAATCGACCTCCTTTGTGAGCGCGCTCGCTATCTTTCTGACATCGGACTCTGTGTATTCGTAAGCAGATTTGTTTCCCAATTTACCGATCACGCGGATCGCTTTGATTGCATTTCTGGTCCTACTCTCGGCTAGTTCAACAAACTTGTCGCGCTTTCCAGCCTTAATTGGCACGACGTTCTGAGGTTTGATAGTCATTTCAACGCTCCTTTCTGAGAGCGCATTCGTATATATTATCATATACATGATGTCAAATTTTTTTCGGCAATTGGAGTCAATTATAGCGCCTAAATTACAGGATTTTCCCCATCCCCAAGCGCAACGCTACAATCCAGAGATGTATGTGAGGGCATTTGCTGCTGGCTCAGATGTGCAGGATCAGCCACACGCAATGGAATGACCCCGAGTGCCCTAATGGCCGGCGGTGGCCCTACGGCCCTACTGTCGTTCGCTGCTACGCCACGGCATCGACACCATCTTTGGCCTGCCCGTGGTGCAGATGTACGGGCTGTTCGATGCCTTTGCGCGTAACGCTAACCGGCTGCGGGTGATCAACGCGCGCCACGAGTAACCCGCCGCGGTACACGTCAGACAGAATCGATATCGAACTCCAGCAAGGATGCGGTGGCTGGTAGGCTCTGTTTGATCAACGTGTCGAGATACTCCCGTGCCGTCCTCGGCGGGCTTTTCAGCCGCGCACGCACACGGCGGGCGGCCGTAACGACCGCTGTCCGGTCGAGATCGATCTGGTAGGTGAGGAAGTCGTCGGGATGGATCGCTTCGATGCCAAGGCGCGCAAGCACATCATCCGGGAAGTCGGCCTTGTTGAAGGTGATGATGGCATCGACGCGGCCCAAAATGGCAGCGGCGAGCACGTGACGGTCGTCCGGATCGGGCAGCTCCAGGCCGGCGACAAGAGGCTCGAATCCGGTGATGACGCAATGCTCCGCGTGCAAATCCATGAACTGGCGCGTGCGCTCGATCGCTTCGGACGGTATGTCCGGGCGGCTGCGCCGGACGGCGGCCATCCATTCCTCGTGAATGCGTGCCGTCCAGCGGGCGCGGTAGAGGCCGGTTCTGGCAAGCTCCAGCAGGAGATCGCGCAATGGTGCGGGATAGAGAACACAGGCATCGAGGATGGCCGCGAATGATGAGTTGATTCGCGGCATCGCTCTGGCTCAGTAACCCATGCCGTGCTTCTGGGCGATGTCGGCCAGCTCATCCAGCGCCGCATCACGCTGCTGATCCCGTTGCCGCTTGTAGCGGATCAGCTCCGAGAACTCGATCCGGCGATGCGATCCCACCTTGTCGAACCGGAGTTCACCCTTTTCCAGAAGCTTGATCAGATGCGGTCGCGAAACCTGCAGCAAATCCGCTGCCTCCTGGGTGGTGAGGCGCGCCTTCATCGGCAGGATCATCGTGGGCTGGCCCTGTGCGAAGGCAGTGAGAATCTCGATCATCGGCCGCAGGACAGCCGCGGGTAATTCCACCGTTTCCTCGGTCGTGCCTTTGGGCGATGGTCAGCTTGATCCGGACCGGATCGTTCAGGTAGTGAGCCAGTGTCTGGCTCGATTTGCGGGCGCGCGCGATCTCGTCCGGGCTCGGGCGCGCCGGCGTCAGGTCGCGGTCGAGCAAGGCGATGCTCATGGCCCTCTCCTTTGTCGCTCTTCCTCAATATGGGTCTATTCGCAATATTCGCAACGGCTTTAACCCTACATATTCGCAATAATCGAAACAGTCAAATGTTATGCAATTTTGGGGCTGAGGCGGGGGACTCCGTGCCTTTGCCAAAACATTCCGTTGAAAGCTTCGCCATGGGCACGCTCACCGTCACTGCCAAAGGGCAGGTCCTCCTAAGCGAGGACGTTCTGAAGCACCTCGGAGTCCGGCCAGGCGACACGGTCACTGCGACCAAACTTCCCGGCGGCCGGATCGAACTGCGGGCGGCGCAACGGGCTGGCAAGATTTCGAACGTCTTCGGTCTGTTGAGGCGGAAGGGCGGTCCGAAGCTGTCGATCGAAGAGCTGAACACGATCGCTGCACGCGGCTGGACAGGCAGGCGATCAAGATGACGGACGGCATAGAACTCAGTGACGCCTGACCAAATCCGGCGACGCAGGAACCTGCCATCCGGGAATCGCGCGAATAGAGGCCGCTGTTCCATGCGAGGATGACGCCGACGGAACCATCATGCAGGACTCGCCCATGCCCCGAATGACCGGCGGTGACGCCATTGTTGACTCGCTGCTGCGCCACGGCGTCGACACCATCTTCGGCCTGCCCGGGGTGCAGATGTACGGGCTGTTCGATGCCTTTGCGCGTAACGCCAACCGGCTGCGGGTGATCAACGCGCGCCACGAGCAGACCACGGCCTACATGGCGCTGGGCTATGCGCAGTCCACCGGCCGGCCCGCGGCGTTCACGGTGGTGCCGGGGCCGGGCGTGATGAACACCATGGCGGCGCTGACCACGGCCTGGGGCGTGAATGCGCCCGTGCTGTGCATCACGGGCCAGGTACCGTCGGCCATGATCGGGCGCGGGCGCGGGCAGTTGCACGAGATGCCGGACCAGCTCGCGACGCTCCGCACGCTGCTGAAGTTCGCCGAGCGCATCGAGCATCCCGCCGAGGCGCCCGACGTGATGGCGCGCGCCTTCCGCGCGATGCTGTCGGGGCGGCCCGGACCTGTCGCGGTCGAGATGCCGTGGGACATGTTCTCGCTGGCAGCCGAGGTGCAGCCGGTTGAGCCGCTGGGGCCGCGCGTCGCGCCCGCGCCCGATGCGGAGAAGATCGCGGCGCTGGCGAAGCTGGTGGACGCGGCGAAGGCACCGATGATCTGGGTGGGCGGCGGTGCGGCCGCGGCCGGCGCCGAGGTGCTGGCACTGGCCGAGAAGATCGGCGCGCCGGTGGTGTCGTTCCGCACCGGCAAGGGCGTGGTGGATTCGCGGCATCCGCTGTCGCTGGGCACGGTGGGCGGCTTCGAGCTGTGGGACCGCACCGATCTGCTGATCGGCATCGGCACGCGGCTGGATGTGCCGCTGGCGCGCTGGGCGCCCTCGCCCGCGGGGCTGAAGGTGGCGCGCATCGATATCGATCCGGCCGAGCACCGCCGGCAGGCGGTGGATGTGGCGATCGTGGCCGATGCCGCCGAGGGTGCGCGGGCGCTCGCCGCGGCGGTGAAGCGCAACGATGGTGCCGCGCGCCGGCGTGTGGTGGCCGAGGCGAAGGCCACGGCGCTGGAGAAGATCCGCAAGGCGCAGCCGCAATGGTCGCTGGCCGAGGCGATCCGCGAGACGCTGCCCGAGGACGGCATCGTGGTCGATGAGGTGACGCAGCTCGGCTACATCGTCTGGTACGGCTATCCGGTCTACCGGCCGCGCACGCTGATCACCTCAGGCTTCTCCGGCACGCTGGGCTACGGCTTCCCGACGGCGCTGGGCGTGAAGGTAGCGAACCCCGACCGCGCCGTGGTGTCGATCACCGGCGATGGCGGCTTCCTGTTCGGCGGCTCCGACCTGTCGACGGCGGTGCAGTTCGGCATCAACCTGGTGACGGTGGTGGTGAACAACGCCGGCTACGGCAACGTGAAGCGCGACCAGGAGCGGCTGTACGAGGGCCGGCATTCGGGCGCGGTGCTGACAAACCCCGATTTCGTGGCCTATGCGAAGGCGTTCGGCGCGGCGGCGTGGCGGGTGGAGAACGCGGACGGCCTGCGCGGCGCACTGGCCGAGGCGCTGGCCGCGAACCGGCCCGGTGTGATCGAGGTGGTGAGCGACATCGCGAAGGACTACCCGCCCTACACCTTCCACCAGCCCCGCCTGCGGCAGTGAACAGCCTTCCCCCGGAGGGCAGGGGCGTTCGCGTACCTGATTCGGCGTAGAAAACTGCTTCATGGTGAGCTTGTCGAACCATGAAGCAACCGCACTATGCGACGCCTTCATGGTTCGACAAGCTCACCATGAAGGCTATTCCGACACCACGCGCCACCACCTTAATCAGCGGCCCAGCTTGGCGGCTTTCATGGGTTCGTTGCTGTTGCTGACGCCGCTCATGCGCTCGAGGATTCCAGGCAGGCTCTCGAAGCGGTCGTAGGTGAAGCGCTCCAGGCCGGCCTCACCGAGCCAGTCCACGACCACCGAGTCGCCCGGGCCGATCGAAAAGGTGCCGGTGTCGGTGGGCGTGACCGGGCCGCTTTTCGTGTCGCCCGGCTTGTAGGGCTGGTACGACAGCTCAAAGTATTTGTTGAAGTGGTAGTGCCAGGTCTTGTTGCCAGCATAGACCACCCACCAGCCCACCAGCCAGTCGGGCACGGCGCCGCGCGTATCGATGAACGCGCGCATGTCGCACCAACCCTGCACCTCGGCGGGATTGAACTTCTGGCGCTTGTACTTGACGCAGTCGACGCCGCGGCTGCGGCCGCCCTGGCCGCCCTCGATGGTGACCCAGGTGTCGCCCTCGAAGCCCAGCGACACGCCCATGTGCAGGCGGCCGGCCGACGTGAAGATGTCGCCGTAGCCGGGGCGCGCGCCGGAGCTCGCCGGTACCCAGGCGTGCCGCTTGCCGAGCTTGATCAGCAGGTTCTCGAGCTCGAACTGGCCGAGGTTGGGAACGCCCATGGCGATGCAGCACTGGCCGACGAAGGAGTTGCAGCTGGTCATGATGCCGTTGCTGATCACCCAGTTCCTCACCTCCATCGTGTGCGGCATGCCGGTGAGGTCGGTGTAGTCCTTGTTGTCGCCGGGCAGCGTGTACTTGGGATCAGCGAGATTCTTCTTCAGCTCGTCCGAGTAGGGCGCCTTGTGGAAGGTCGAGCTTGAGCACAGCTCCCCGTTCAGCGGCACCTTGGCGATGTGCGCCTTCAGCAGCTCCTTGTAATTTTTGGGATCCTTGTGTGCGACCATCTTCTCCTCCTCCGCCCGGTGCCATCGACCGCGCTGGACGGACGATCTAGGCGCGGCGTGTTTCCGCCCGACTGCGCAGGAGGCCGGGTTTGTTTCACGCGTTACGAATGACGCTGGGGGCGCGTCGCTCCCGTGACGCGTCATGCATGACGCGAGACGAAGACGCGTCACTGGAGTGACGCGCCCCCAGCCGTTCCACGCGCGAAGTCCGTCCTGCTCAAGTGAGAACGGAGACCGGGGTGCCGATGGTGAGACCGAGCGTGCGATCGGCGCGACCCTGGTTGACGGCAATCTCGACAAGGCCGTTGGCGTTCTCGTACCAGAACGCAGCACCCGGCGGCAGGTCGCCGAAGGTGCGGGCGCGTGGCAGCGCTCGGCCCAGCACCATCAGCGGGGCATCGGCCGGCAGGTGCGCTGCGCGCAGGCCGGTCATGGCGTTGCCGAAATGATCGACATAGACGATCTCGGGCAGATCGTCAGGCCAGTCGGGCCGGCGGTCGCTGTCGTCACTACGGCGACGCCCCGGCGGCGCATTGCCGCGCGCCAGCATGGCGGCCACCGGCGCGAAGAGGTCTCGCCCGTGGAAGCTGGCCGAGAGGTGCGGCGGCGCGAAGGTGATGTCGTAGCGCTGCACGGTGCCGGCGCGGCGCAGCAACAGCTCGAACAGGCCGTTGCCGGGCCCGACATACCAGCGCCCGTCCGCCTCGACCATGAGCGCCGGGCGCGGTCCGCCGACGCCCGGATCGACCACGCAGAGGAACACCGTGCCGGCCTCAAACCACGCGGCATAGGCCGCCAGCAGGTAAGCGGCGGCCCGCGGATTGCCGGCCGGCAGATCGGCGAAGAGATCGATGAGGGGCACGCCGGGCGCGCTGCGGTGCAAGACCGCTTTCATCTGGCCGGTATAGGGCCCTGCCAGACCGAAATCCGTGAACAGCACGATCATCCCGGCGTACTCCTCGCTTATTCCCCGTTTAAGAAAATTTAAGAACGGTTAATTCGCCTGGGCCCGCCGATTCGCGGAAATTCCCGTCTGAGGAAAACGCACCAGCGAAGGAGGCATCAATGGCCGAGTGGAAGAAGACCCCGTCCGGCAAATGGGTCCCCGCAAACGCACCCAAACCACCGCCGCGGGGTGGCATGCCGGGCCGGGCGCAGGTGCCGCAGGCGCCACTGGCCGACCTCGATGCCGAGTTCGTGGCCGATCCGCTGGGCTTCATGCGCAAGCACGCCGTCAGCCCGCCGGACAACGCCGGAGCAGCGCCCGGCCGCGAGTTCGGCCGCACCACGGCGGCAAACGGCGACATCAAGTCAGGTGACCTGCGGAACGGCCTGATCACCCGCAATGCCGCGGGCGGCGTGCGCTATGTGAAGATGGTGCCGCATCCCAGCGCCAATTTTCCCGGCGCCGTCGGTCTCAATTTCGCCCCCGGAACCAGCCAGCCCGATACGAGCTGGATTCCCATCCACTGGCTGCCCTGGTACTCGCTGCAGATCATCCAGCACACCATTCCGCCGGTGCCGTCCAGCCTGGTCGAGCCGCCCGAGCAGGATTTCCCCCGCTACTTCTTCACGGCCGGCATCAATGGCTGCTCCGTGTTCGTGACCGGCGAATCGACCAGCCCCACCGTCTATCACGCCGGCATCACGGGCACGCTGGGGCGCTCCGCCGGACAGTTCTGGCGCGACCAGATGGCAGCGACCGGCGTCAATCTCGGCCAGTTCAGGATCAAGGGCGAGGTCGAACGCGACGACTACATGTTCGACGACCCCAAGGAGAGCGAGCTGGCCAAGCGCTTCCTGAAGTGGCAACAGGACAGTGCCGAGCCGCGCTTCGAGCTCAACATCCAGAGCTCGTTCGGCTGCGTCTTCGGCATCATGTACGGCCGGCACTGGAGCTTCTACCTGCAGGAATCGGTGATCATGAAGTCGGTGCACTTCGTAAAGAAGGACGAGATCAACGAGGTCCCAAGGCACAGCCAGGTCGACTACGTCGAAAAATCGTCCGGCCTGCTGGCCAACCGCATCGAGACGCAGGTGGGCCGCCATCTCGGCAAGATGCCGCTGCCGGGAAAGAAGAAGAAGATCACCTTCGAGGTGATGAACCGGCGCTCCATGCCGATGCGTCTGTCGGAAATCTACCCGACCCGCACCTGGAGCGGCGAGCTGCGCGACGTCTACTCCTCGACCACGCGGGTATAGGGATCAAGCACCCCCAGCCTGCTGTGCGCGGCGCAGCAGGCGGCCGGGACGGGCGCCGGTGTCGCTGCCCTGCTCCTGCGTTACGGCGCCGCCGACCACGACCGCGGCGATGCCCTCGGCCTTCTGCACCAGGCGGCGCGCGCCGCCGGGCAGGTCGCGCTCCACCACCGGCAGGCGTGGCTTCACCGTCGCCTCATCGAACAGCACCAGGTCGGCGGCCATGCCGGGGCGCACCAGGCCGCGATCGTGCAGGTCCCACGCCGAGGCGATATCGAAGGTCATCTTGCGCACCGCCTGCTCCAGTGTGAAGGCGCCGCGCTTGCGCACCCAGTAGTTCAGCATGTGGGTCTGCAGCGAGGAGCCCATCTCCTGCGCCACGTGCGCGCCGGAGTCGGAGAAGGTGGCGAGCGTGCGCGGATGCTGCAGCAGGCCCAGTACCTCGTCCGGCCGCTCGTTGACGATCGGCTGCACGAAGATCTGATCGGCATTGGCCGTCATCAGATCGAGCATCACTTCGACCGGGTTAGCGTTCCGCCGCCGCGCCAGATCGCCGACAGAGGGCTCATCCCAGTCGACGCCGCCCAGCGCAAAGAGATTGTCGTAGTCGGGTCGGCGCGGATCAGTGGTGGCCGCACCGCCGCCCTGGAAGACATTGTCGCGCGGCTTCATCTGTGCCTCGGCCGCGATCAGTGCACGCCTGGTTGCGGGATCGGCGAAGCGGCGCTGCTGCTCGTCGGCCGGCAGCGCGCGCACCGGCCTCCACGCCGGCAGCACGTCGAAGGGCAGGTAGGATTTCAGCGAGAAGATGGCGTTGATCGAGCGCGTCGTGGTCTGGCCCCAAACGCGCGCGCCGGCCGCGGCCACCTCGTCGAGCCAGCGCGTCTGGTAGTGCCACGGATTGGGCGCTTCGCCCTGGCGCGTCGAGATGGTGCCGAACATCACCGGGCGGCCGATGTCAAGCGCCAGCGCTTTCAAGAGGTCGAGGAAGGCGCGCTGGCGGTCGCCGGTGGTGGTGTCGGGCGCGATCTGAAAGATGCCGGCATCCTCCTCGGCCAGCACGCCCGCGATGCGCTCGACCTCCTGCCAGTCGGCGACGCGGCTGGCGACCGGCACGTCGCCCGGCGCCGTATGGGTAGGCGAACGCGAGGTCGAGAAGCCCATCGCGCCGGCATGCAGGGCCTCGCGCACGAGGGCGCGCATGCGCTCGATATCGTCGTCGGTCGCCTTCTCCTCCAGCGCGCGCCGGCCCATCACATACATGCGCAGCGCCGAGTGGCCGATATAGGCGGCGTAGTTGATGGCCTTCGGGAAGGCGTCAATGGCGTCGAGATATTGCGGGAAGCTCTCCCAGCGCCAGTCGACGCCGGCCAGAATCGCCTCGGTGGGAATGTCCTCGACTGCGGTCAGGCAGCGCGCGAACCATTCGCGTTCCTGCGGCTTGCAGGGCGCCAGCGCGAAGCCGCAATTGCCCATCACCACCGAGGTGACGCCGTGCCAGCACGAGCAGGAGCCGAGCGGATCCCACGCGACCTGCGCGTCCATGTGCGTGTGGCCGTCGATGAAGCCCGGGGCCACGATCAGCCCGTCGGCGTGAAGCGTGCGTTGCGCCGGCTCGCGCACCCGGCCGATGCTGACAATACGGCCGCCAGCGATGCCCACATCGGCGCGGAAACGCGGACCGCCCGATCCATCCACCACCGTGCCGCCGCGAATCACCAGGTCAAGGGTCATGGCGCTGCCTCCGGAGGCTCCCTGTCGAACGGATGATACAACGCCCCGGCGGCCGTCACAGGGCGCCAGCCGCACGCCACCCATGCAGGCAGATTGTTGAGCCGCAATTCAGGCTCGGCGTGACGGGTTCTGCAAGCCGCGCACCAGCGTCCCGACCAGCGCGTCAATGAGCTGCTGGCGATCCGCCCACGGGAAGCCCGGCCGCGCGATCAGCAGCGCCGCGAGCCCATGGCAGGCCATCCAGATGGTCTGCGCCGCCACTGTCGGGTCCATCCGGCGCATGGCACCTGACTCCACCAGGCGCACCACTTGCTCGCGAAACAGCAGGAATGCCTGCAGTCCCGGTCCCTGCTGGTCGAAAGGCAGCGACAGATCCCGGCGACGGCCATCCTTCAGCATGGCGTGGCCCGCCATGAAGGTGAGCTGGTATTCGTCGGGATGCGCCAGCGCGAAGGCGATGTACGCCGAGATCAGGCGACGCAGCAGAGCGAGATCGGCTGGCGTGTCGGCGGCCGCCGCCGCTCCAAAGACGCCCGCCAACTCCCTGAAGGTGTCATGGCAGATCGCTTCGAGGATTTCCTTCTTGCTACGGAAATAAACATACAGTCCCGTCTGCGAGAGGCCCGCACGCGCGGCGAGCTTGCGCGTGGTGACGGTCTCGTACCCCTCGGCGATGAACAGCGCCCGCGCCGCGGCAAGGATTTCCTCTCGCCGTTCGTGGCCCTTGCCGCGCGCCTTGCGCTCGCGCGCGGCAGGCGCGGAACGGCGCCGGACCTGCGGCTTACCCTGTGCTGCAAGCGAGGTTGCCATCGCTACATTCGGGTCCGATCCCGTGGCGGCCGACACTGATCACTGAACACCAAGTTATGCTTGCCGGTCTGACCGGTCCAGCAGCGATGCATCCCATGGAACATTGTGCACGTGTAGCCGGGCACGCATGATGATAGGCTACCCCGTTGTCGTACCGTCGGCTCTGCGTGAGAGGGCGTCCATCCATCCGCGGCCGGCGTCGCCAGGGGCATGGGGGATCATGACATGACTGACAACGTTGCCGACAAGCGGGCGCTCGGCAGGCGCCAGGTTCTGGGTGCCGCGGCCGGCCTCGGCATGCTCGGACCATCCGCCGCTTTCGCCCAGGCGGGTGGTCCGTGGAGCCAAACGCCGCGCAGCAAGGTCGATCGCGTCAACTTCGTCGTGTGGACCTACGGCGACATCTATTCGCGCATCGGCAAGCAGTTCGAGGCCGATTGGGGCGTCAAGGTCGACTCGACAATCTCCTCGTTCAACGATCACCCAACCAAGCTCGCGACCATGTTCGCGGCGGGCGAGAAGATCGACGTCTCGCAGTCGTCGCCGTTCTCATTCCCGAACTTCGTGAACCAGGGTCTCGTCGAGCCGATCGATGATCTGCCCGGCGCGGCCGAGTACATCAAGGATTTCACGGCGTTTACCGGGCAGGTCGCGACGATCAAGGGCAAGACCATGGGCCTACCCTACTTCTCCGCCGTGTGGGTGTGGAACTACTACGCCGACATGCTGGAAAAGCTGAAGATCGACACGCCGTTTACCACCTACGACGAGTTCATCGAGCACTGCGTGAAGGCGAAGAGGGACGGCGTGTCGCGCTACCCCGTGCTGTGGGTCGCCGGTGTCGGGCTTGAGCAGCTGCCGGGCACCTGGTACCAGATGACCTGGAACCGGGGCGGCACGTTCTTCGACAAGCAGGGCAAGCACATGCTGGGCCCGGGTTCGATCGCGCGTGAGACCCTGAAGTGGTGGGCAAACACGTTCGAGAAGGGTCTCGATATCGCCGACCCGGAATCCCTGAAGGTCCAGTTCACCACGTCGGCCAAGGCATTCGGCGCCGGCAAGAACCTGTACCGTGGCCCGAACCACCACTATGGCCTGAACGTGGTCAACGACCCGGCGCAGTCACCAATCGCCGGCAAGGTCAAGGTGCACAGCTCGCCCGGCGACGGCAGGACGATCGGCGTGACGCACGTCTATTTCCTGTCCTCGGCCAATCGCAACAAGGAGTGGGCCTGGAAGCTGCTGCAATATCTCGGCGGCAAGACCAGGGACGGCAACTATACGCAAGCCGTCGCGCTGGCGAAGGATGCCATGCTCGGCTCGGGTTACACCTCGGTGATGAAGAGCGACGCGATCAGGACCGGATGGGCGCCGTGGGGCGACGTCGATGCGATCCTGAAGACCTGGGACAAGGCGGCCTATATCGGCGAGGTCTGCCCGTCGGTGTACGAGCCCTGGCATTTTCCATGGACCGACCAGCTCAACATCGAGGTCCAGAAGTGTCTCACCGGCCAGATCACGGCCGACCAGGCCTGCGACAACCTGATCAAGGGCATTGCCGACGCCAAGCGCAAGGTGTGAACCGACGGCCGGCCTCGTGACCGCCGACGCGCAGCAGATTGCGGTCGCCCGACAGGCTCGCAGGCCGTGGTTCGGGCGGGAGATGCCGGCTGGCCGCTTCGCGTTCTTCATGAACGTGCCGACGCTGCTGCTTCTCGTGCTGGTGCTGGCGTGGCCCGTGATCTATGCCGGTTACCTCTCGGTACACCGCGTTGGGCTAGCGCAGTTGCGGCGCGGCGAGTTTGCCTTCACCGGCTGGGAGAACTACGGCCGGGTCTTTGAGGATCCGCTGTTCTGGGGCGCACTGCAGAACACGCTGGTGTTCACCTTCGTTACCGTCAGCAGCGAGCTGGTGCTGGCGATCCTGATCGCACTGCTGATCAACCAGACCGGGGTATGGACATCGCGCATCACGCGGTTCCTGATCCTGCTGCCCTACGCCATTCCGCCGATCGCCAACGGCCTCATCTGGTCGTTCATCTACAGCTTCCAGTTCGGCTTCCTGAACCGCATCCTGTTCACGCTCGGATTGACGGACGTTCCGGTCAACTGGGCCGGCAATCCCGATACCGCCCTTTACGCCGTCACCGTGCCCTACATCTGGCGCACGCTGCCCTTCGCCATCATTCTGGTGCATGCCGCCCTGCAGGGCATTCCGCGAGAACTTTACGAAGCCGCCGCCGTCGATGGCGCCAGTGCCTGGCGGCGCTTCTGGCATGTCACCCTGCCGATGCTGCGCTCCGTCATCGCGGTGATCCTGGTCCTGCGCACCGCCTTCGCGTTTGCCGTGTTCGAGGAAATTCTGGCGATCACCCAGGGCGGTCCGGGCGACGCGACCTGGGTTGCCGCCTGGTACAGCTACAAGATCACGTTCTCGCCGCCGAACAATTTCGGCATGGGCTCGGCATCGGCCTTCATCCTCGCGCTGATGATCGGGGCCATTGCGCTGGTGTACATGCGCTTCATCTACCGCCGGGTAACGCTCTGATGTTTGCCGTATCGCGCACCACGCGGCTGCTGCTGCATATCGCCAATCTGGCGGTGATCGGCTTCATCCTGCTGCCGCTGGCGGCGGTCTTCATCGGCAGCATCCAGTCGGAGAAGGCACTGCAGGCCGACACCCGCCGCCTGCTGCCGCTGGAATTCACGCTCGACAACTTCACGGTGATCCTCAGCCGCGGCGAACAGAAGGGACGCATCTTCGAGCAGGTCACCTACCTTCCCGACAACATCAAGAACTTCTATACCGCGTTCCTGAACTCGGCGGTGGTGGCGGTGTCGGTAACGTTGCTGACGCTGGTGTTCGGCGCGCTGTCGGCCTACACCATCGCCCGCCAGCGCTTCCGCTGGACCCTGTTCCTGTTGCAGGCCAACGTCGTCGCGCGCTTCGTGCCGGTGATCGTGCTGATGATCCCGCTCTACGTGGTGATGCGCTCGTTCGGGCAGCTCAACACGCTGTCCGGGGTCATCATCGCCGAAACAGCCTTCATGCTACCCTATGCGATCCTGATCCTCGCACCGTACTTCGACTCGATTCCGCGCGAGCTGGAGGAGGCGGCACGCATCGACGGCTGCACGCGTCTGCGCGCCTTCGTGCATATTGTGCTGCCGCTCGCCACGCCGGCACTGGCGGCGTGCGGCGTCATCGTGTTCATCTTCTCCTGGCATGAGCTCCTCATTCCGCTGATCCTCAATGCACGGCCCAACGTCATGACGCTGCCCGTGGTGATCGCAAGTCTGGTCGGCGACGTGCACGTCTTCTTCAACCTGATGATGGCGATCTGCCTGCTGGCACTGGCGCCGACTGTCATTCTGGTGGCACTGCTGCAGCGCTACATCGTCGAGGGCCTCTCGGCGGGTGCGGTGAAGGGTTAGCGGATGGAATCCGACGTCTGGTGCCCGCGTCTCGCGCAGCGATAATTCTGGTTTGGACAGAGGAGAGATGTGATGAGGCGCCTGGTGGCCTGGAACCTGATGACGCTTGATGGATACTTTGAAGGCCGCACCCCGTGGGATCTCGACTTTCATGAGACGGTCTGGGGTGCCGAGCTCGAGTCCTTCTCGCTCGAGCAGATGCAGGAGATGAGCACGCTGCTGTTCGGCCGGCGGACCTATGAGGGCATGGCCAGCCACTGGTCCAAAGCGACCGGGGCAGTAGCCGACATGATGAACGCGATCGAGAAGGCCGTGGCCAGCCGTATGCTCGAGGCAGCGGACTGGAACAACACGCGGCTGCTCAAGGGTGACGCGGTGGAAACGGTCAAGACACTCAAGGCCGAGGACGGCAAGGACATCTGCGTGTTCGGCAGCGCCGACCTTCTCTCGTCGCTGCTCAAGGCAAGGCTTGTCGATGAGTATCGCGTCTGCGTGGCGCCGGTTGTGCTGGGCGCCGGTACGCCGCTCTTCAAGCCGCAGGACCGACAAATCAAAATGCGCCTCAAAAGCGCACGCGCGCTCAAGAGCGGCGGGACGATCCTGACCTATGCAGTAGGCGGGTAGCAAACGGGCTGCGACAAAACTTTTGTCAGACGGAAACCACCAGGACCCCGGATGGTCAGAAGAATACCGTCAGGTTCTTTGCCAGCAGCACATTCTGGTCGAGGATGATCTCGCGCCGTGCGAGTTTCCAGGCCCCGTCGATGCGGCGCAGGGTGTCGGTGCGTTTGCCCACGAAGATGTAGGTCTCGGTCTCAACGCGGTTCTGGTAGACGAGAAAGCGGCTGCGCGCCATGACCTCGCGCGCCGCCTCGACCGAGGGTGTGGCGTCCAGCAACTGCACGTTACTCACCATGTGGCAGACGCGCGAGAGCGGTTCCTCGGCCCAGTGCTGGCCGGTCAGGATCTGGTCGCAGCGCTTCGACAGCGTCCACTTGTCCTCATCGAACCAGCTTATGTCCTGGCCTTCGCGGGTGTTCTCGCGCGCCACGTGTTCGCCCGCCTTCACGTTGCGGCGCATGGGCATGAAATAGACGAGGTCATCCGCAAGCCGGTCGAGCCATTCGCCGTACCGGCGCTGGTCGAGCAGGTCGGCCTCTTCATAGAGGAACTCCGCTATCTCCTCCTTCAGGCGGAAGAACGCGAGATCGCGAGACAGCGGCGGCCGGCAAACTGCCTCGTTCATGGAGTCACTCGGCGGCAGCGCGTCGGAGTGCGGTCTCGCGGCGGCCCATCAGGACGTCCCAGTCACGGCCGGCCATGTAGTCCGCCCAGCGCGCATAGAAGCGGCGCGAATTCTCCTCGGTCACCTGCACGCTCACATGGCCCGGAACCGGGTCGTCCTCTTTCCACGCCCCCATCGACTGCTGATAGTTCAGCGGATAGCGGCGCGCGATCGTGCCGCGCGCACCGGCGGTGGCGTAGTTCCAGTTCTCCATGTCGTCCTGCTCGGTCATGCCGGCCGGACCGGAATAGCGCATGTAGAAGCGGCGCATCAGGTCCTTGACCTCGGCCGGCGCGTCCTTGTCGATCAGGAAGATGCGCCAGACCTCGGTCGATTCCGGTCCGTGCGGGTGCCACATACAGATCGAGCGCGGCTGGCGGCCATGATACGAAGTGTTGGGGAAGATCGTGCCCACGAACGGCAGCAGGCGCGACTTCTCGCCCAGCCGCCGCTGGCGCTCCTCGTAGCAGTGGCGGAAATACGCTTCGATCTGCGGATTGTCGCGAAACGCCTCGGCATAGGGCAGCATCGAGGGCTGGATGGCACTATGGATGCCGTGGCCGGCGGGAAAGCTCACCCAGACATGCTGCGCGCCCTTCAGCTCGTCGTCGCGGCGGCCCTTCATGCCCGACTTCGCGCTGGGACCGATGCCGATCAGGTCAACCGAGCGGTGGCTGGGATTGTGATAGGTGTCGCCTGAAAAGTTCTCGGCCGGCAGCTTCCAGTTGCAGGGAATGATCCATTTGTGGACGCCGAGGAAGGCCTCCGAGCCGCCCTCGCGCCCGTCGCGATGGTCAAGCGCCAGGTCGAGATGCTCCTTCGCGCCACCAAGATACTCGAGGAAGGGCGGCGCGTCCTTGTCCCAGGTGGCCCAGATCGTGCCCTTGTAATTCGCAAGCTGCGCCACCTCGATCAGTGACCATTTCGAGCGGTCCATGCCGGGATAGAGCGTGTCATATTGCGGCACCCCCACCAGCTTGCCGTCGGTGCCATAGCTCCAGTGGTGATAGGGGCATGTGAAATGCGTGGTGTTGCCCTCGTCGTAAAGGCATACCTTCATGCCGCGGTGCCGGCAGGTGTTCAGAAAGACGTGGATCTGGCCGGCCTTGTCGCGGCACAGGATCACCGATTCGGCGCCCATGCGCGAAACGAAGTAGTCGCCGGGATTGGAGATCAGGCTCTCGTGCCCGACGAACAGCCAGGCGCGGGCGAAGACCGTCTCCAGCTCCTGCTGAAACAGGTCGCGGTTGACGAACACCTCGCGGCTGATCAGCCCGTTGCGCGTATCGACCAGCGTCTCGCAGTCCAGTCGCGCCATGCTCGCTTCCTCCGGTATCGTTGCGGCAAGAATACGCCGGCCGGGCGGCTGCATGAACCCCATCGCTGCGGGGCAGGTTTGCGCTGCCGGAACGCAAGCATTTGCTAAGATGGAGATCAAGGCGGGAGGAAGCACGATGCAGGAGCGCATGATCGGCGCGGTGAAGGTGACGCGCATCGAGGAGATGATGGGGCCGGGCTTTCCGGCCGACCAGTTCTTCCCCGAGTTTGACGCCGAGACCTTCCGGGCGCACGAGCACTGGCTGGCGCCGCGCTACTACGATCCGCCCAGCGGCAAGCTGGTAGCCAGCATCCATAGCTGGCTGGTGCAGACGGAGCGCCACACCATCCTGATCGACTCCTGCAGCGGCAACCACAAGCCGCGCCCGGGCATGCCGCGCTTCGACATGCTGAACTCGCCCTGGCTGGAGCGGCTGGCGGCCGCCGGTGCCTATCCCGAGCAGATCGATTTCGTGATGTGCACCCACCTGCATGTCGATCACGTGGGCTGGAACACGACGCTGCAGGATGGACGCTGGGTGCCGACCTTTCCCAACGCGAAGTACCTGATGTCGCGCGCCGACCACGCCTTCTGGCAGGCCGGCGCCACGAAACCCGACGCACCGGAATACGAACGCAACGTCTACAACGACTCGGTCCTGCCGGTGGTGGAGAAGGGCATGGCCGTGATGGTCGATGACGGGCATGCCTGCGACGACTGCCTGACGGTCCGCGCCGCCGCCGGCCACACGCCAGGCCATGTGCGTGTCGATCTCGATTCGAAGGACCGGCGCGCCATCTTCTCGGGCGACGCGCTGCACAATCCCGTGCAGGTGCCGCTGTGGCGCTGGAACAGCCGGTTCTGCGTCAATCCGGACAAGGCCCGCCGCACGCGCCACGATATTCTGGCGCACTGCGCCGAAACCGGCGCCCTGCTGATGCCCGCCCATTTCGGCACGCCCCACGCCGCGAGGATCAAAGCCAGAGGAGACTCGTTCGAGCTCGACTGGGACTGGGAGGGCAAGTGAGGTTCATGCCAATCGCGACAATAGCTGCTCCAGGATCGGCTTCTGGCCCTTCAGGATTTTCGTCAGCGCCGTGTCGGCATCGAACCAGGCGATGCGGTCGATCTCGGGCACGTCGCGGAACTTGCCGGAGCGCGGCGGCCATTCGAGCGGGAAGGTGTTGCTACAGAACCCGCCCGTGTCGAGGTCGCACGCCACCGCCCACGCCAGCACGGTCTTGCCGCCCGGCTGCTTCACCGCATCCAGCGCGATGAAATCGCCTTCAGGCCAAAGGCCCGTCTCCTCCTGAAATTCGCGGCGGGCGGCGGTAAACAGATCCTCGCCGGGATCGGGCTCACCCTTGGGAATCGACCAGGCGCCGTCGTCTTTCTTCGCCCAGAACGGCCCGCCGGGATGCCCCAGTAAAACCTCCACCCGGCCGTTCGCGCGGCGGAAGACCAGCAGGCCGGCCGTCAGCTTCCCCATCAGCCTGCCTGACCGCCGGCCTTCTTCATGCCGTCCAGCACCTTCGACACCGCCGGCACGAGTTGGGCCACGATTGTCTCGACGCCGCGCGCGTTGGGATGAATGCCGTCGGGCTGGTTGAGATCCGGCACCATCGCCACGCCTTCCAGCAGGAACGGCACCAGCGGCACATTGTGCTTCGCCGCCAGCCGCTGGTAGAGCCCGTCGAATTTTTCTACGTACTCCGGTCCGTAGTTGCGCGGCGCCTTCATGCCGCAGAGCAGGACCGCCGCCCCGGCGGCCCTGGCGCGGGTGATGATGGCGTCGAGGTTCTTCTCGGTCTCGGCCGGATCCAGGCCGCGCAGTGCATCATTGGCGCCCAGCGCCACGATCACCAGCTGCGGCTTGTCGCCCAGGGTCCAGTCCAGCCGCGCCAGACCGCCGGCCGTCGTGTCGCCGGAGACGCCATGGTTGGCGACGACAACGTCACGGCCAGCCGCCTTCAGGGCCTTTTCCAGCCGGACGGGAAGCGACTGCTCCGGCGCCAGCCCGAATCCCGCCGTCAGGCTGTCGCCCAGCATCGCGATCCGCACGGTTTCGGCGTGCGCGGCTGTCACACCGCCGAAAAGCAGGGCAGCAACAAGGCAAATCAGCCGGAAAACGGGCCCCCGTGACGCGCCTGCGGGCGCGGCGGGGTTGTTGACCCGGCGCGCGCAATCGCCATATCCCTCGCCTGAACTGTGCGTCGCCCGCGCGCCCGAATTGCCTGCGAGATCAAGCTGCATGTCCTGTCCGCCGTCGAAAGCCGCCGCATGATCCGCCTGCGCGACGTGCATCTAGACATGGCGAGCGCCGCGGGCACGGTCAACATCCTGCGCGGCATCGATCTTGAGGTCCCGACCGGCGGCAGCACGGCGCTGGTCGGCCCCTCGGGCGCCGGCAAGTCCAGCCTGATGATGGTCGTGGGCGGGCTGGAGCGCGCCACCAGCGGCAGCGTCGAGGTCGCGGGCGTGGCCCTGCACGGCATGACTGACGATGCCCTGGCCCGCTTCCGGCGCGACAATCTCGGCATCGTTTTTCAGGGTTTCCACCTGATCCCGACCATGACCGCGACCGAGAATGTCGCTCTGCCGCTGGAATTTGCCGGCATTGACGACGCCTTCGCGCGGGCCGAGGCGGCGCTGGCCGATGTCGGGCTGGCGCACCGGCTGACGCACTATCCGGCGCAGCTCTCGGGCGGCGAGCAGCAGCGTGTTGCCGTGGCGCGCGCCTTCGCCACGCGGCCCCGGCTGCTGCTGGCCGACGAGCCGACCGGCAATCTCGACGGCACCACCGGCCGGCAGGTGATGGGCCTGCTGTTCGATCTTACGCGCAGTGCCGGCGCCACCTTGCTGCTGATCACGCACGACGCTGCCATCGCCGGCCAGTGCGACCGCGTGATCCACATCGCCGACGGCCGCATCGCCGCCGACACCGGTCAGGCGTGAGGCGACGATGAATTTCGCTGCTCCACTCCTTTTTCCTTCCCCCAGAGGGGGAGGGTGGGGCGCAGCGCCGGAAGGGGGATGCCTCAGCAAGCACGGCGTCAAAGACCAAACACCACAGGTGTTGCACCATCCCCCTTCCGCCCCTTCGGGGCACCTTCCCCCTCCGGGGGAAGGTCATGCGGCATGACTCCCCCCTCGCTCGCTCTGCCGCATGCGGAGGCGGCCCGCTCCGGCGAAGGCGGCGATGCGTCATGGGGGCTGGCGGCGCGGATTGCCCTGCGTGAGCTGCGCACGGGGCTGGCGGGCTTTCGCCTGTTCCTCGCCTGCCTGGCGCTGGGTGTGGCGGCCATCGCGGGCATCCTCTCGATGTCGCGCGCTGTCGAGGAAGGTCTGCGCGCCGATGCACGGGTGCTGCTGGGCGGCGACGTCTCGGTGTCTCAGTCCTATCGGCCGGCAACGCCGGAGCAGCGCGCCGCTTTCGCTGACCGCGCCACGCGCGTCGTCGACTGGGTCGAGATGCGGGGCATGGCGCGCGCCGATTCGCCCGGCGCACGGCCGGCTTTAGTGCAAATCAAGGCCGTCGACGGCGCCTATCCGCTGGTCGGCAAGCTTGAGCTGGCAGGCGGCGGCGATTTGCAGGCCCTGCTGCAGCCGCGCGGGGGAATCCACGGCGCCGTTCTCGAGGAAATCGGGCTGCGGCGGCTCGGTATCTCGGTGGGCGACGAGATCCGGCTGGGCGATACGACCTTCGAGGTGCGCGGTGTGATCACGCGCGAACCCGACCGCGGACTTGGGATTTTCGGCATCGGCCCGCGCGTGATGATCGCGCGCGAGGCGCTGGCCGAAACGGGCCTGCTGCAGCCGGGCAGCCTGATGACCTACCACTATCGCATCCTTGTGGCGCCGGGCGTTTCGTGGCGGGCGTGGATCAGCGATCTGCAACGGCGCTTTCCCGAGGCTGGCTGGCGGGTGCGCGGGCTGGACGACGCCGGCAACGGTTTGCGCCGCTGGATCGACCGGCTGACCCAGTATCTGGCACTGATCGGGCTGGCGGCCCTGCTGGTGGGCGGTGTCGGCGTCGGCAACGCCATCGACAGCTTCCTGCGCGCCCGTGCCCGCACCATCGCGATCCTGAAATGCCTTGGTGCCCCGGCCGGGCTGGTCATGCGCACCTATTTCCTGCAACTCGCCGTTCTGGCCGGCATCGGCGTGGTGCTGGGTCTGGTCGTGGGTGCCCTGCTGCCCTACGCCGCACAGGCTACGATGGGCGATCTGCTGCCGGTACGGGCGCGGGTGGCGCTCTATGTCCACCCGCTGCTGAGCGCCGGCATTTTCGGATTGCTGGTGGCGCTGCTCTTTGCGCTGTGGCCGCTGACGCGCGCGCGCCAGGTGCCGGCCTCGACGCTGATGCGCGGCGCCGTCGCCGTCGATGAACCGGATTGGCGGCTGCGCGACGTGCTTACCATCGTGCTGGTGATCGTGCTGCTGGGCGGCTTCACCGTGCTGACGGCGCCCGACCAGCGCATCGCGATCTGGTTCGTTGCAGGGGCGGCAGGAGCGTTCATCGCTTTCCCGCTGCTGGCGCGCCTGGTGATGCTGCTGGCGAAGCTTGCCGGCCGTCCGCGCTCGGCGGTGCTGCGCCTGGCGCTGGCCAACATCCACCGGCCCGGCGCGCCGACACCGACGGTGATGCTGTCGCTGGGGCTGGGCCTGACGGTGCTGGTGGCGACCGCCCTGATCGAAGGCAACCTGCAAAACCAGATCGGCCAGCGCATCCCCAAGGATGCGCCGGCCTTCTTCGTCGTCGATCTGCAGCCCGACCAGGTGGACCGGTTCCGCACGCTGCTGCAGGCGCAGGACGTGCCGCGGATCGAGCAGGTGCCGATGCTGCGCGGCCGCATCTCGCGGATCGACGGGCGGCCCGTGCGCGAGCTGTCGATCCCGCAGGAGGCGCGCTGGGCGATCGAGAGCGACCGCGGCCTGACCTACGCCGCGACCCTGCCCGAAGGCAGCCAGGTCGTTGCCGGCAAGTGGTGGCCGGCGGACTACAAGGGCCCGCCGCTGATCAGTTTCGATGCCGAGCTGGCGAGCGCCTTCGGCATTGGCGTGGGCGACACCATCACGGTCAACATTCTGGGCCGCGACGTCGAGGCCACCATTGCCAATCTGCGCAAGATCGACTGGGGCACGCTGGCGATCAACTTCACCTTCATCTTCGCGCCGGGCACGCTGGAGAAGGCGCCGCAGACGTACCTTGCCACGGTCTATGCCAAAGGTTCGCTCGAAGAGGCCGCCTTCCGGACGATCACCGGCGAGTTTCCCAACGTCACAGTGGTGCGCGTGAAGGACGCGCTGGAGAACGCCAGCCAGATCCTCGGCAATATCGGGCTTGCGGCGCGCGTGGTGGGCGTCGTCGGCATCGTCGCCGGCCTGCTGGTGCTGGCCGGTGCCATGCTGGCCACACAGCGGCGGCGCGTGCACGACACCGTCGTCATGAAGGTGCTGGGCGCCACGCGTATGCGGGTGCTGCAGGTCTTCGCCTGCGAGTTCGCGGCGCTGGGGCTGGTGACGGCGCTGGCCGCCACGGCGGTAGGCACGCTGGCCGGCTGGCTGGTGGTGCGCTTCGTGATGGGGCTGGACTGGAGCTTCCAGCCGGAAGTGGCGCTGTTGACCGCCTTCGGCGCCATGGCGCTGACTCTCGCCTTCGGCCTGGCCGGCGCCCTCAGCGCGCTCCGCCAGCGCCCCCTGGCCCTGCTGCGCAATGAGTGACACGCGTCCGAGTGCGTGGGAAACCGGACCGCAATTGGTTTCAAAGCGAAAGGACAAACGATGGCAATTGCCAAGAACACGATATGCCTGTGGTACGACAAGGACGCCGAGGCCGCGGCCCGCTTCTACGCCGAGACTTTTCCTGACAGCTCTGTGATTGCGGTCCACCGTGCGCCCAGCGACTACCCGTCCGGCAAGGCGGGCGACGTGCTGACGGTCGAATTCACGGTCGCTGGCGTCCCCTGTCTCGGCCTCAATGGCGGCCCCGCGTTCAAGCATAACGAAGCCTTCTCGTTCCAGATCGCCACTGACGATCAGCAAGAGACCGACCGCTACTGGAACGCCATTGTCGGCAATGGCGGCCAGGAAAGTGCATGTGGCTGGTGCAAGGACAGATGGGGCGTCTCCTGGCAAATCACGCCCCGCGTGCTGACCGAGGCGCTGGCTGCCGGCGGCGACGAAGCAAAGCGCGCGTTTGAGGCCATGATGGATATGAAGAAAATCGACGTCGCCGCGATCAAGGCCGCTCGCCGCGGCTGACGGCCCCAAGTTGGCGCTTCCCGCAGCTTGCCCTCAGCTCCCAGCCACCGCCGCTCAGGTGGCTAGTTCACGACCTCGCCCTTGTAGACGCCCCAGACCTTGTTGCGCTCGATCCAGCCGACATGCGGGCCTACCTGCACGCGGCACCATTCGCCGTTGCACGCCTTCACCAGGCAGATCACCTCGGTCTGCAGGCGTGCAACCGCCTGGGCAGTGGTGGACGGTGTCTTGTAGAGCGTTGCCTCGCGGGCGGTGACCGTCACCGAGCGCCGGCCGGTGAGCAGGCTCTGGTGCACCCACCCGCCGGCGCCCTGCCAGTCCCGGATCTTCCGCCAGTGCTCGTATTCGGCGACGATCTCGACCGGCATCGACTTGCGCTGGAACACCCATTCGATGGGATAGCGGCTGCCAGGGCCGGTGCGCACGTTCACCTCATCGGAGCGCAGGGCCGCAAAGCGCGGCAGCGGCAGGCCGGTCCCCTTGCGCAACGGCGGCGGTGCCTCGGGCCGCGCACTCACCTGCTGCGCCGACACGGACGATGAGCCCGCGAATGCGAACACCAGCAACAAGGGCAAGAACAGCGCGTGGACAGCTCTGGCGGCAGCCTGGCGCGCAACAACGCGGCAACGCAGCATGCCGCCTTATATCGCATCGCGGCCTGCCGTGCCACGGCAGATCGCGGCGCAACATGCGGAAATTGCTCACAAATCGGCTGTAGCCACAGCACGGCGGGCAGACTGGACTTGCGGCACGCCCCTTGCTATTGCCGACCCGGGTGGGCCGCTGCAATGGCACCCCAAGATTCCCGAGGGGCCGCCGGAGACATCATGCCGTTTGCGCAGAAGAAGCCGCTGGTGATCGTCACCCGCAAGCTGCCCGACGCGATCGAAACGCGCATGATGGAGTTGTTCGACGCCCGGTTGAACCTCGACGACAAGCCCATGACACAGGCGCAGCTTGTCGAGGCCGTCAAGCAGGCCGACGTGCTCGTGCCCACCGTCACGGACCGCATCGATGGCAAGGTCCTGTCCCAGGCCGCGCCGCGGCTGCGGCTGATCGCCAGCTTCGGTACTGGCGTCGATCACATCGACCTCGACAGCGCCCGCCAGCGCGGCATCACGGTCACCAACACGCCGGGTGTGCTGACCGAGGACACGGCCGACATGACCATGGCGCTGATCCTGGCGGTCGCCCGCCGCGTCGGCGAGGGCGAGCGTCTGGTGCGTGCGGGCAAATGGACGGGCTGGGCGCCCACGGCGATGCTGGGGGCGCGCATCTGGGGCAAGCGGCTGGGCATCGTCGGCATGGGCCGCATCGGCCAGGCGCTGGCGCGCCGCGCCCGCGGCTTCGGCATGGCGATCCACTACCACAACCGCCGCAGGGTCCATCCCGACATCGAGCGGGCGCTGGAGGCAACCTACTGGGAGAGCCTCGACCAGATGCTGGCGCGCGTCGATATCGTGTCGGTCAACTGCCCGCACACACCGGGCACCTATCACCTGCTCTCGGCACGGCGGCTGAAGCTGCTGCGATCAACCGCCATCATTGTGAACACGGCGCGTGGCGAGGTGATCGACGAGAATGCGCTGGTGCGCATGCTGCGCGCGGGCGAGCTGGCGGGAGCCGGCCTTGACGTGTTCGAGCACGAGCCTGCCATCAGCCCCAAGCTGCTGGAGCTCGACAACGTGGTGCTGCTGCCGCATATGGGCTCGGCCACGCTGGAGGGCCGCATCGAAATGGGCGAGAAGGTGCTGATCAACATCAAGACCTTCGCCGACGGCCACAAACCGCCCGACCGCGTCTTCGCCGCGATGCTGTAGTCGCGCGGAGCTGTGCTATGGCGCTGCGCTGAGGGCGCGGCGGTTCGCTTCCTCAAACATGCGCAGGGTCTTGGCGCTGTTGTAGGGTTTTTCCAGCAGCGTCTCGGGATCCCATTCGCTGCGCTCTTGGGCGAAGAAGTCGCCGCCATAGATGTGCAGCGCACCCGTAAAGCGCGGGATCGGATTGATCACCGAGTGAATGATGCCGTGCCCCAACGTGCAGCAATCGCCCTCGGAGAGCGCGCGGGCGCCGGCTGCCTCGATCAGACCGTCCGCCTCTCCCCTTATCCGTCGCCAGAAGATGTTGTCCTCGCGTCCGCCATAGATGCCGATAACGGCCCACATGCGGTGGTCATGCGGCATCACCGTCATCCCCGGCGCCCAGGTAACATTCAGGATGGTAAGGTCCGGTCCGTGATGCAGCTTCTCGATCTGCGCACGCCCGGGCTCGCCCAGCGCACCCTTCAGGCCCCCGCCTGCGAGCACGCGGGCCAACACCTCGCGCACCGCATTCTGCGGCGGATCCTCGGGCAGGGCCGCGCGACAATCCGCGATGAAGCGATCCAGATCGAAACCACTCCGGGCTATGGGCAGCATGAGATCTCTCCCGAGGATTGAGTGCCCCGACGGTACGGCCATGGCGCGCTCTGCGTCCAATACATAGTTCCTGACATATCTTATGCTTCTCGGTTATGATCCGATTTCATGGATTTTCGGCATCTGCGCTATTTCGTGGCGGTAGCGGATCGCGGCAATGTCTCGCGCGCAGCGGCCGCATTGCGGCTGTCGCAACCCGCGCTGTCGCGACAGATCCACGACCTGGAAGCGGAGCTGAAGGTTGCCTTGTTCGAGCGCGTCGGCCGCGGCCTGCGGCCCACAGGTGCCGGGGAAGACCTCCTTGCGTACGCGCGGCGTGCCCTTGAGTCCGTCAGTGCGTTCCGGGAACGTGCGCGCGCCATCGGCAACGGCGAAGTAGGGGTGTTGCATGCGGGAGCCACGCCGCAATCCCTGCAGCGCCTGTTCCCGCCGATCATCCGCCGTTTCCGCCGCCTGATGCCAGGGGTCGATGTGCGCCTCACCGAAGGGGACTCGGCTTCGTTGAGCGAAGCGCTGCGTCGTGGCGACCTGCATTTTGCCTTCACGAGCTATCAGCCGGAATTCGGCGGCTCGTCTCTGCCCGGAGGCATCGTGCGCATCCTTGTCGTTGGCGATGGCCGGCGGCACGCGCGCGGACGCACCATAGAAATTCGCGATCTGCAAGACCAGCCGCTCCTGCTGCTCCAGCGAGGCTATGGCTCACGCGACCTGTTCGACGCGGCGTGTCGCGTCGCGCGCATCCGGATCAACTGCTTCGTGGAGAGCAACGCCCCGGCCACGCTGTTGGCCCTGGTGAAGGCGGGTTGCGGGCTTGCAGTCCTGCCCGGCACCGTCGCCCTGCCGCGCACCGGATATTCGATCCGAATGCTGGTGCAGGACGGCAAACCGCTCGGCGTCGCGACTGCCGTGCACTGGAACCCGCGGCATCTGCTGCCGCCCTACGCCGAGCGTTTCGCCGAGGAGCTGGCGCAGCAAGCGCGCGAGTTCGCGCTCACTGCTCCCCGAGACCGGCGATAGCGCTGAACCCGGCGGGCCAAGGCAACCAACAGACATTGCTCAAGCGACATTCACCCCTCGCCCTCGGTGCCGGGGACGTCGGCGTCGCGGGCTTCGAGGGTGTCGTAGGTGGCGCGGCCGACCTGGCCGGCCACCAGCACGATGATCGCCGAGTAGTAGACCCAGACCATGACTGCCGCGAGGGCGCCCGCGGCACCGAAGGCGGTCGCCAGCACGCTCTGCGCGAAATACCAGGCAATGGCGCTGTTGCCGATCAGGAACAGCACGGCGACGACGACGCCGCTGATCAGCGCCAGCCGCCAGGGAATGTGTACGTCGGGCAGGAACTTGTAGATCAGCGCGAAGAAGACGGCCGTAATGCCCAGCGACCAGCCCTGCAGCAGCGCCGGCCCGACGAACTCCCCGAGCACGGGCAGGCGGCGGAAGGCGCCGTCATAGGCAGCAATCGTGGCGCTGGCGGCAAACACCAGGATGAACATGACGCCGATCAGCGTCATCAGCAGCAGCGCCAGCAGGCGCGAGCGGATCTCCACCAGCACCGGATGCACGCGGCGGCCGGATGCGGGATGCCAGATCACGTCCAGCGCCGAGTCGAGCTCGACGAAAATGGCGGTGCCGGAATAGAGGATCACCGCGATGCTGATAATGGTCGTCCACATTGAGCCGCCGCGGAACAGGCCCTCCTGCACGGCCTGGCGGATCACCTCCAGGTTCTGCACGCCCAGCGCCTCCGACAGGCCGGACATGACGACCTCTTCCGCCGCCATGTGGCCCAGGATCGGATCGGCGATGGTAATCGCCACCAGCAGGATGGGGCCGACGGAGAACAGCGCGTAGAAGCCGATCGCCGCCGCCATCGAGGTCAGACGATTCTCGAAAAAACCGTTCCACGTGGCGACGAGGATGTCCTTCAGGATATGCAGCATGTGCCCGACGTTAGCATGGCGCCGCGCCCAGGCGGACGCCTGACAGGCACCTCAGGCGGGAGCAACGAAGCGCGGCACGATGCGTTCGCCGAAGGGCACGAATGTGGCCCGTACCCTGGCGCCGATCCAGAGCGCCGGATCGGCATGCGCCATCAGGCGTACGCCCTCGTCAAGATCCACCAGCGCAATGGCATAGGGCGCGAACGCCTGCAGCGCGGGCGACGGCGGGCGGTGCACGACGGTGATCGAGAAGATCGTGCCGTTCCCTGCGGCCTGGCGCGTCTCCACTCGCGTTGAGCCGCAGGCGGTACAGCGGCCGCGTGGATAGAACTGCGCCGCATTGCAGTCGCGACAGACCTCGTAGCCAATGCGACCATCGGCCACGCCGGTCCACCAGTCGCGCGCAAGGGGATCGGCGGAGAGTGATGCTGTGTCCGTCATCGCACTTTTCCCGTTGTCACACCCGCTCCAGCACCATCGACACATGCGACGACATGACGCCGCCGTCGCCGTGCACAAAGCCGGTGGTTGCGTTCTTCACCTGCCGTTCGCCGGCGCGGCCGGCGAGCTGCCGCTGAGTCTCGACCAGATGCGCCAGCCCGCCGCCGACTCCGCAATGGCCGAACGACAGCAGCCCGCCATGCGTGTTCAGCGGCATGTCGCCCTCAAGGCCGAAGCGGCCGGCGCGCGCCGCCTCGCCGGCACCGGCACGGCGCACGAAGCCGATCTCCTCCAGCAACATCGCGAGCGTAATGGTGAAGGAGTCATAGATCGCGAGATAGCGAAGGTCGGTCAGCGCCATGCCGGCGTCGTCGAGGGCCCGGCGCGCCGATGCCTGCGCGCCCATATCCGCCCAGTCGCGGGCACAGGAGATGTGCTGGTGGAAATGTGCCTGGCCCGTGCCGCGGATGCGTACGCGCGACGCCGATATCGGCTCGCGCGTGATCACCGCCGCGATGCCGCCGTCCGACACGGGGCAGCAATCGAGCAGGCGCAGCGGCAGCGCGATCGGCTTCGACGCCATCACGTCTTCGGTCGAGATCGGGCTGCGCAGATGCGCGTCGGGATGCAGGCCGGCATGGCGGCGCATCAGCACCGCCATCTCGGCGAGATCGGCGCCCGTGACTCCGAACTGGTGCATGTAGCGCGCCGCCAGCAGGCCGTAATAGGCAGGGATCGTGGCGCCATAGGGCACCTCGTAATCCGGGTGGCCGGCCTGGGCCAGCGTCTGGATGGCCTGGTCGCGGCTCTGACCACTGGCACGATTCTCGGCAGCCACGATCAGGACCGCCTGGCAGCGACCGCTATCGACCAGGATCTTGGCCAGCATGGCCATCGCCACACCAGTGGCGCCGCCGGCCTGAAGCGCATGCGCATAGGCCGGACGAATGCCCAACAGTTCGGCGATTACCGTCGCCAGCATGATATGGGGCATGGTCGTGGCATAGCCGGTCAGCAGGCCGTCAATCTCCTGCGGCCGCAAGCCGGCATCGGCCATCGCGGCGTGCGCCGCCTCGGCCGCCAGCCCCATCGTCGTGCTGCCCTCGATCTTGCCGTAGCGCGTATTGCCCACGCCGGAAATGAAAGCCATCGCGCCTCTTCCCTCCAGGAGGAGAGACACAGATGACAGAGCACGCAGGGATCGCAAACGCTTTCTTTTCCGGATGACGGACTGCGCGAAATTCTTTCAAAGGCTAGGGTGCTGATGGAAGCGCGGGCGTTGGGCCGAAGGCAAGGGCCACGCCGGTCTGCTGGTTTATGGGGACGGTCACGGTTCCGCCGCCCGCCACGACAGCGGTGTTGAGCCTTGGATAGTTCGGGAATGCCACGACAGCCGATGTGCTCACCCCTGCGGCCGCGGGCGTATAGATCCCGGCATTTCCGCCGATCCGTTCAGCGGCGCTGCGACGTGTCCACGTAAGGCCATCGCTCGTTGAGAAGACGACGATGTCGTTCTGCTGTGTCGTGCCCGCCCCGTGCCGCCGGGCGACGGCCAGAATCGCACCATCCGCACCGGCAGCGAGATAGGGCGCATAGAGCTTGTTCGACGCGGTGGCGGCGAGCGGGCTGCCCGCCTCCAGTGCTGTGACGCCACCGGCAGGAACAAATGGCATGCCGTTCGTGGACGTCATGATGCGGATTGCGGAGCCATCTCCGACAGCGAGGACCAGGGTGTCGCTATTGAGGTAAGTCAGGGCAACAGCAGTGGTCGAGGAAACCGGGGGAACGGAAATCGTCGTCGTTGTCGGGCCCGGTCCTGACGGAAACCTGAAGACCGTGATCGATCCGTCGTTGGCATCCCGGAACGCTACGGCGAACCGCCGCGCGCCTGGCGACCAAGCCACCGCAGGCCGGGAGTCCGGATCAAGATTGCCGGACGCCAGGCACACCAGACTGGCCGGCGTGCTCCAGCCCGGTCCCGCCGAGGGCGCGTGGGTCGAGACAAACAGAATGGAGCCCCGATCGAAGCACCGGCTGTCAAAGGCAAAGGGGAGCGAACTGTCGTTCTTTTGACTCCACCAGGCGGCAACGTACTCCGTCGGCGAATTGGAAAGGCCGGGCGCAATGTCCGCACGGGCACAAGCAGCCGATGGTGGGTTCCCGGGCGCAGACGGGCATGGACCGTTCGGCGCGACGACCTTTGTCCAGCCCGTTCCGTCAGTTGAGCTGAAGGCCTCCAGGCCGACTGAGCCCGGAGCGCCGCGCGGACCGAACAACGAGGGCGTTCCAAGCATCACGTACGTTGTCGGGACTACCGGAACCACCGGCCGCCCGCCCGGCGTGCAGTCGGCCACCATCAATGCTGTGACGACAAGCAGAGCACCTTGTATGAGCCCCGACTTCCCCCAGCCGCCTTCGGAAGACAGTCTGTGCTGCTCGTCCCACCAGTCCGCGATGTCGCTTGTCACCCAACCCATGATTATCTCCCACAACACATCCAGCGTTGGCAGTTTGTCGCTGTGAGGTCGCAGGGAAAATCATCCTGAGGTATCGCTCACTTTTTCGGGAGTGCAGCCTGCGCATCAGGTCAGATGCTTGTCGCCATTCGACATTCGCCGCATAGTCGAGACGCAGTGAAGGTCATGCTTTCGTCCCGGGACGAAGGTACTTACGGCGGAAATCCGGCCGACTGCCGGCTCCATGCGGGAGCCCTGATGAAGATCCTGATCGTCGATGACCATGTGCTGATCCGCGACGCGCTGCGCGGCGTCCTGCGGGACCTGAAGCCTGAGGCCCTCATCTTCGAGGCTATCGACTCGCGCCAGGCCCTGCATCTCGCGACGGATCATCCGGATCTTCAGCTCGCCCTGCTCGACCTGAATTTGCCCGATCGCGATGGCTTTGCCGTGCTCAAGGAATTGCGCGAGCGCTATCCCGCCCTGTCGATTGTCGTGCTGTCGGGTTTTCATGAGCGCGTGAACGTGATGCGCGCCCTCGATCTCGGCGCATCGGGATTCATCCCCAAATCGGCGCCGCGCGAGGTGATGTTCGGGGCGCTGAACCTCGTCTTCTCCGGCGGCGTCTACATTCCGCCTGAGATCCTCGAAGCCCACGCGGCAGCGCCCGATCAGGCTTCGCCGACCTCCGGCACCTGGACGGGAGCGCAACCATCGCCCGCCAGTCTGGGCCTGACGGAGCGGCAGATCGATGTGCTCGCCCTGCTGATGCAGGGAAAAAGCAACAAGGCGATCTGCCGCAAGCTCGATCTCGCCGAGCCGACAGTGAAGAACCACGTCACTGCCATTCTGAAGGCGCTCAAGGTCAGCAATCGCACCGAGGCGGTGCTTGCCGCGACGTCGCTTGGCTGGGCGCTGCCGAGAGCCGACCAGCGGTAGACCCACGCGCACTCAAAAGCTGGTTCACCATCGCCCGCATCGTCATGGGTGCGACAGGCTTGTGCAGCAAGTGAAAGCCGCTGGCCCCGGCCTCACGCAGAACCTCCGGCGCCGTGTCGCCGGTGATGAGGAAGGCTGGAATGGACGCCCCAAGCGCCTCGCGCAGCCTTGTGATGGCCTGCACGCCCGTCCTGCCATTCGCGAGGCGATAATCCGAAATGATCAGGTCCGGCGCACCGCCGCCGTATTGGGCAAGGCGTGCCAGTGCTTCGGTATCTGTCTCGGCGAGGACAGCCCGGCATCCCCATCCCTGCAGCAGCCCCCGCATGGCCTCCAGCACCAGCGCGTCGTCGTCGATCACCATGATGAGCCTGTTCCGCAGCGGATCGGGCATCGCATCGGCGACGGCGGTCGCTGTGTCCGATTGCGGCCGTGGCGCAGCCAACGGCACCAGAACGGAGAAGCACGAGCCCGCACCCGGCTTCGACCGCAAGGCGACCGGATGATCGAGAAGACGCGACAGGCGATCCACGATCGCAAGGCCCAGGCCGAGGCCGGCGCGCCCGTCCGCCTCCTGCGGTGCCAGTTGGTAAAACTCCGAGAAGATGTTGCGCTGCTGGTCTTCGGGGATGCCGATCCCGCTGTCGCGAACCTCGATGCGCAACGACTCGCCCCGGCGGCGGCAGCCAACGAGGACTCCGCCACGACATGTGTAGCGAACCGCGTTCGATACCAGGTTGAGCAGGATTCGCTCGAGCAGGATGAAGTCGCTGCGGACCCAGACGTCGCTCTGGACTATCCGCAAGCGCAGGCCCTTCTCGCGCGCTGTCGCCCCGAACGTTGTTTCGATTCGGGTCAACAGATTGCCGACCGGGAACCTCGTGATGTCCGGCTTGAGCACGCCGGCATCGAGCTTGGAGATGTCCAGCAGCGCGTTGAACAGTTCATTCATTGCCCCGACGGCAGAATCGATGCCGGCGATAACACGGTCCCGTTCGGCGGGATCGGTCTCGCGCTCGAGCCGCGTAACAAACAGGTTCAGCGCATGCAGGGGCTGGCGCAGGTCGTGGCTGGCTGCGGCAAGGAAGCGCGATCGCGCAAGGTTCGCGCGCTCCACCTCGCGGTTGCGCTCGGCAAGCTCCTGGTTGCGTTCCGCCAGCGCCATACGCAGCTTCAACGATTCGACGAAGCTGTTTTGTATGTAGCGCGCAAAGTTGACGAAGATGAACAGGATGGCGATCGCGGCCAGCGCGATACCCACGTGCAGCGGGTCATTCTCCATCCCGTAGCGCACCGCCGTCGCCACCAGGAACGGCAGGATGAAGACCAGATAGGCCGGCAGGTGCACGGCCAGCGTGACGAGGCCTGACACGACCGCGCCCAGCAGGATGGTCACGAGGAAGAGCTGGTATTCGATGCGGCCCGGCACATAGAACAGGAAGCAGGCGGCGCCCCAGAGGCTGCCGCCCAGCGCCAGGGCCCACAGCGCCCGGACCATCCAGACGCGATGATCGGCGTCGTCCGCGGCGTGGCGGCGATAGGCCCGGACCATTGCCAGACGCACCAGCGCATAGGCTCCGAACGCACCCAGCCAGGCGAGGAGCACCGCGTGCGCGACGTGGTTCCAGAGCACCCACACCAGGATCAGGGCGACGGCAATTCCGGTCAGGATCAGCCGCTGGCCCTCGATGTAAATGACCCTGACCTGCTCGGCCAGAATGGCCTGGCTCTGGGTCGGCGGCAGTTCCCTGTATCTGGCCATTGACCGCCCTTCCCGCCGGGCACACTTTGGAGCCAGAGGATCGCAGGAGATTGTCATGCTGACATCGCTGTTCGGCAAGAAGCTGAAAATGCCGGAACCCGAGCGCGCGCTGCCCGGCCGCAAGATGCCGGCCTTCGACGTGCCGGACACGCATTTCGTGAACGGCAACCGTATCCAGCCGCCTTTCCCGGCGGGTCTGGAGGAGGCGATGTTCGGGCTGGGCTGCTTCTGGGGCGCGGAGCGCAAGTTCTGGCAGGCGCCGGGCGTTTACAGCACGGCCGCGGGCTATGCCGGCGGTTTCACGCCGCACGCCACCTATGAGGAGGTGTGCTCCGGGCTGACCGGCCACAACGAGGTGGTCAAGGTCTGGTTCGATCCCGCGAAGACATCCTACGAGGCGTTGCTCAAGGTGTTCTGGGAAAGCCACGACCCCACGCAGGGCATGCGTCAGGGCAACGATATCGGCACACAGTATCGCTCCGGCATCTACACGTTCTCGGCCGCGCAGAAGCAGGCCGCGGACGCTTCGCTGCGCGCCTATCAGGCCGAGCTGAAGAAGCGCGGCTTCGGCGACATCACCACCGAGATTCGCGACGCGCCACCCTTCTACTACGCCGAGGACTATCACCAGCAATATCTGGCCAAGGTGCCCAACGGCTATTGCGGCCTGGGCGGCACCGGCGTTGCCTGCCCCATCGGCGTCGGCGTGCAGGTCCCTGCGGCGGAATAGCACCGAATCGTTGCGCTGCCGGCGAAGCTTGGCGACAATAGGGACTGAGTTCGGCGGTGCGACAGAGGCCAGACCCGAGGGCCCGTACCGCCGGCACACGGCGACCGCTCGCCGCCCGCTGACGACGATCCTGTCGGACGGGCAACAAAAAGGGCGGCGCCGGACTTGCCCCCTCTTGCCTCCAGGGAGCGCGGATGCGCGACCAGCCCTCGATTTTGCATGACAATAACGTTTCTCCTCGCCACGCACCCCAGGCCCGCGCCACTCTGGTTCAGGTGCGCAGCTCCGCCGCCGTCGTTCCCGGCTGGATCAAGCGCGGCGCGGGCTACAGCAGCCTCGCCCTGCTCGCGGTTCTGTGCTGGGCGGCGCTCAGGCAGGATCTGCCGGTAGAGGAGTTGCCGCCGGCACCCCCACCGGCCGCACCGGTCGAGATCGCCGCCGCGCCACCGCCGCCGGCGGTTCCGCCCGCGTCCTCACCGTTGCTGGCGCCGGACACGGCCGGCATGCCGGACCCTGCCGATATCGCCCTGCCGCCGATCGTCGTCGCAACGGCGCCCGCCGAGGGGCTGCCGCTCGACTCCTACGAGATGACGGTGCGTCTGGAGAAAGGCGACACGCTCGCCAGTATCCTGCGCGATCAGGACATCCCGCCCGACGAGGTGGCGCGCGTGATCGCGGCCCTGAAGCCGCATCTGAACCTGACGCGCCTGCAGGTCGATCAGGACATCCATCTCGAGATGCGCACGCTGGGCCAGGGCGACGCCACGCCGGTGCTGCAGGCGCTGGCCATCCGCCCCGAGGCGCGCAAGGAGATCACGCTGGAGCGCGACGAGGACGGCAGCTTCAGCGTCCACAAGAAGATCTTCGAGGTGGTGGCGAAGCTGGTGCGCGCCACGGGCAAGGTCGACGGCTCGCTGATCGGCAGCCTCGATGCCGCGGGCGTGCCGCATTCGGCGCGGGCCGAGGTGGTGCGCGCCTTCTCGTGGGACGTGAGCTTCCAGCACGACATGAAGATCGGCGACCGCTTCGACGTGCTGGTCGAGCAGTCATGGACCAGCGACGGCAGGCTGGTCGATTCGGGCCGCGTGCTGTGGGCCGAGATCACCACCGGCGGCGGCCGCAAGGAGCTCAGCGTCTACCGCTTCAAGCCGCAGAATGGTGCGGAGTTCTTCTGGTACGGCGACGGCCAGAGCGTGGTGAAGGCGCTGCTGCGCACACCGCTGAACCTCAGCCGGGTGTCTTCGCGCTTCGGCATGCGGCGCCATCCCGTGCTCGGCTTCACGCGCATGCATTCCGGCATCGACTTCGCCGCCCCCTCCGGCACGCCGGTGCTGGCCGCCGGCGCCGGCAAGGTGGTGCAGGCCGGCCGCCGCGGCGGCTACGGCAACTGGGTGAAGATCCTGCACGCAAAAGGCCTCGCCACCGGCTACGCGCATCTCAGGCGCATCGCCCGCGGCATCCGCCCGGGCGCGCGGGTGCGGCAGGGGCAGGTGATCGGCTTCGTCGGCAGCACCGGCATGTCCACCGGACCGCACCTGCATTTCGAGCTGCACCGCAAGGGCCGGCCGGTGAACCCGCTGAACGTCGCCCGCACCGCGCTGCGCGCGAAGCTGGCCGGCAAGGACCTCGCCCGCTTCAAGGCGGTGATGGCCCGCATCAACCGCCAGCGCGAAGAGGCACCGATAATCGAGTAGCGCTGGGAGCGCGGGCATCTTGCCCGCATTCGCCGCAGCGCAAGCGGAGGCGAAGAACCTCGGCGCTTCGCGCCGATGCGGGCAGGATGCCCGCGCTCCCAGCGATGATCCTACAGCGTTACGATCTGGGCGCCGGGCGGGGTGGCTTCCAGCAGGGTGACGATGCCGGCGGTTTCGTAGGGCACGTCATCGCGCAGCATGGCGGCGTCGAGTGCCTGCGCGCGCAGGCCCATCTCGCAGACGATGAAGCGCACGCCCAGCTCGACACAGGCGGACAGCAGCGTCTCGAAATCGCCCACGCCGCGCGCCTTGAGCTCCGCATCGCGCGCCGCCCATCCGGCACGCCCGTCATCCTCGCGCGCCAGCGCCCACAGCGCGCCCTGCGTGAAGAAGAGCGTCACCTCGCGGCCCACCGCACGCGCGGCACTGGCCATGGCCAGCGCATAGTGCACCCGCTCGAAATCGCCCGAGAGCGATATGATCGACAGCGCAGGCGCGTCAGTCGCCACAATAGACCTCGGCATAGCTCGCCTGCGCCAGCGGCGAGTCCAGCGAGGTGATCGCCGGCTGCGCGCCGCAGAGTGGGCAGTCGGGCCGGCGCGTGATGGCCAGCCGCTCCACCCGCGCATCGAGCGCATCGTAGAGCAGCAGCTTGCCCGACAGCGACTCGCCCACCCCGAGAATCTCCTTCACCACCTCGGTCGCCTGCCACGCGCCCATGGTGCCGGCCATGGCGCCCAGCACGCCGGCCTGCGCGCAGCTCGGCACCGATTCGGGCGGCGGCGGCTCGGGAAAGACGCAGCGGTAGCAGGGATGCGGCGGGCCCAGATGCGGCTTGTAGGTCGAGAGCTGCGCCTCGAAGCGCAGGATCGCGGCCGCCACCAGCGTCTTCTGCGCAAAATAGCAGGCATCAGTCAGCAGATAGCGTGTCGCGAAATTGTCCGAGCCATCGGCCACGATGTCGTAGTCCGATACCAGCGCCAGCGCGTTCTCTGGCGTCAGCCGCGCCTGGTGCGCCACCACCCGCACCTCGGGGTTGATCTCGCCCAGCGCCCGGCGCGCGCTTTCCACCTTGGCAGCACCAACATCGGCGGTGCGGTGGATCACCTGCCGCTGCAAATTCGACAGCGCCACCGTGTCGTGATCGACCACACCAAGCGTGCCCACGCCGGCGGCGCCGAGATACTGCAGCAGCGGCGTGCCCAGCCCGCCGGCGCCGATCACCAGCACCTTCGCGGCGCGCAGCTTCGCCTGCCCCTCACCGCCGATCTCCGGCAGGATGATGTGCCGCGCATAGCGGTGCAGTTCCGCCTCGGTGAAATCGCGGTTCATGGTGTGGCGGGCCTGATCAATACCCCTCGAACAGGGGGGTGGAGAGATAGCGCTCGGCGAAATCGGGGATGATCGCGACGATGCGCTTGCCCTCGTTGCCGGGCTGCTGCGCCAGCTCCAGCGCCGCCGACAGCGCCGCGCCCGCCGAGATGCCGACCGGCAGTCCCTCCACCGCCGCCACCTCGCGCGCCATCGCGAAGGCCGAGCTGTTGGCGACGCGCAGCACGCCGTCGATCACGCCGCGATTGAGAATGTCGGGCACAAAGCCCGCGCCGATGCCCTGGATGGGATGCGCGCCCGGCGCGCCGCCCGACAGCACGGCGCTGTCCTCGGGCTCGACGGCATAGACCTTGAGATGCGGCAGGCGCGGCTTCAGCACTTCGCCCACGCCAGTGATGGTGCCACCGGTGCCGACGCCCGAGACGAAAATGTCGAGCTTGCCGCCGGTGTCGCGCCAGATCTCCTCGGCCGTGGTGCGGCGGTGGATCTCGGGATTGGCGGGATTGGCGAATTGCTGCGGCATGAAGCTGTCGGGGATTTTCTTCAGCAGCTCCTCGGCGCGCGCGATGGCCCCGCGCATGCCCTTCTCGCGCGGCGTCAGTTCCAGCTCGGCGCCGAGAATGCGCAGCATGCGCCGGCGCTCCACCGACATCGATTCCGGCATGGTCAGGATCAGCCGGTAGCCCTTGGCGGCGGCGACGAACGCCAGCCCGATGCCGGTATTACCCGACGTCGGCTCGATCAACGTCGAGCGTCCGGGCGTGATGCGGCCGGCTTTCTCCGCCGCCTCGATCATGGCGAGCCCGATGCGGTCCTTCACCGAGGCCAGCGGGTTGAAGAACTCCAGCTTGGCGAGGATCTCGGCCCCAAGCCCGTGTTTGGCCGCGAACTTGTTGAGCCGCACCAGCGGCGTCGCACCGATGGTCTCGACAATGCTGTCATAGATGCGGCCGCGGAACTCGCTCTCTGCGCCGTGCATGGCGGCTCCCTCGCAATCGTTCGCCTGCGATCACGTAAGCCACATCAGCCCGCCATTCAAGCGAACGCATGCCTTGCCTTCCCCCGGAGGGGGAAGGTGGCGCGCAGCGCCGGAAGGGGGATGCCTCAACAAGCGCAGCACCTGTGGCGCGATCCCCCTTCCGCCCTTCGGGCACCTTCCCCCTCCGGGGGAAGGATTTTTGCTTACACCGGCTGCGGGGCGCTGGCGGGGTCGGCGCCCTCGCGCGGCTGGCGCGGCTCGCGCGGGATCTCGGCGCCGGTCTGCTGGTCGACCACCTTCATCGACAGCTTGACCTTGCCGCGATCATCGATGCCCAGCACCTTGACCTTCACCGGGTCGCCCTCCTTCAGCACGTCGCTGACCTTGGCGATGCGCCGCGGCGCGATCTCGCTGATATGCACCAGCCCGTCGCGCGAGCCGAGGAAGTTCACGAAGGCGCCGAACTCGACGATCTTCACGACCTTGCCATTGTAGATGGCGCCGACCTCGGGCTCGGCCACGATGCCCTTGATCCAGTCGATCGCCGCCTGGCCGGCCTTGGCGTCCACCGCCGCGACCTTCACCGTGCCGTCATCCTCGATGTCGATCTTGGCGCCGGTCTGCTCGACGATCTCGCGGATCACCTTGCCGCCGGTGCCGATCACCTCGCGGATCTTGTCCTTGGGGATGTTGATGATGGTGATGCGCGGCGCGTTCTGGCTCACCGTCTCGCGCGCCCCGCCCAGCCCCTTGGCCATCTCGCCCAGGATGTGCAGGCGGCCGTCACGCGCCTGCGCCAGCGCTTCCTTCATGATCTCCTCGGTGATCGAGGTGATCTTGATGTCCATCTGCAGCGAGGTGACGCCGTTCTCGGTGCCCGCCACCTTGAAGTCCATGTCGCCGAGATGATCCTCGTCGCCGAGGATGTCGCTCAGCACCGCGAAGCGCTCGCCTTCCTTGATCAGGCCCATGGCGATGCCCGCCACCGGCCGCGCCAGCGGCACGCCGGCATCCATCAGCGACAGCGAGGCGCCGCACACCGAGGCCATCGACGAGGAGCCGTTGCTCTCGGTGATCTCCGACACCACGCGGATGGTGTAGGGGAACTTCTCCTTGGGCGGCAGCATCGGCCGGATGGCGCGCCACGCCAGCTTGCCGTGGCCGATCTCGCGGCGTCCGGGCGAGCCCATGCGCCGCACCTCGCCCACCGAATAGGGCGGGAAGTTGTAGTGCAGCATGAAGTGCTCGCGGTACTCGCCCTCGAGCGCATCGATGATCTGCTCGTCCTGGCCGGTGCCCAGAGTCGCCACCACCAGCGCCTGCGTCTCGCCGCGGGTGAACAGCGCCGAGCCATGCGCGCGCGGCAGCACGCCGACCTCGGCCACGATCGGCCGCACGGTCTTCGTGTCGCGCCCGTCGATGCGGTGGGCGGTGTCGAGGATGGCGCTGCGCACCACCTCGGCCTCGAGGTTGCCGAACTGCTCGCCCAGCAGCGCCAGCGCCACCTCGTCGTCGGCAAACAGCGCCTTGGCCTGGGCCTTGACGGCCGCGACCTTGTCCTGCCGGACCTGCTTCTTGACCTCGCGATAGGCCTCGGCCAGCGGCGCGCGCAGCTCGGCCTTCAGCTTCTCCGCCACCCGCTTGGCGTCGCCGGACACTTCGGTCAGCGGCCACGGTTCCTTGGCGCAATGCTCGGCGAGCTGGATGATGGCGTCGATCACCGGCTGGAACGAGCGGTGGCCGGCGGTGACCGCGCCCAGCATCACGTCCTCGGGCAGCTCCTGCGCCTCGGACTCGACCATCAGCACGCCTTCCTTGGTGCCGGCGACCACCAGATCGAGCTCGCTCTCTTCCATCTGCGCCAGCGTCGGGTTGATGACGTACTGGCCGCCGATGCGCCCCACGCGCGCCGCCCCGATCGGTCCGAGGAACGGGATGCCGCTGATGGTGAGCGCCGCCGAGGCGCCGATCATCGACACGATGTCGGGATCGTTCTCCATGTCATGCGACAGCACGGTGACGACCACCAGCGTCTCGTTGCGGAACGATTCATGGAACAGCGGCCGGATCGGCCGGTCGATCAGGCGCGAGACCAGGATCTCCTTTTCGCTGGGCCGGCCCTCGCGCTTGAAAAAGCCGCCGGGAATCTTGCCGGCGGCGAACGCCTTCTCCTGATAGTTGACGGTGAGCGGGAAGAAGTCGGTTCCCGGCTTCACGTCCCTGTTGGCCACCACGGCGGCCAGCACCGATGTGCCGCCCAGATGCGCCATCACGGCGCCGTCGGCCTGGCGGGCAACCTTGCCCGTCTCGAGCACCAGCTTGCGGCCGGCCCACTCGAGTTCCTTCCTGTATACGTCGAACATACGTTTCTTCCTTTCCGTTACGGCCCAAACGCCCCCGCGGCGCTGACCGCCCGGTGCCGCCCCATGCGGAACCGGGACCGGCGGGACGATCTGCTCTCGCCCTTGTCCTGCCGGTTGTGCTGACAAAGCCGGCGACGCCGACCGTATTCCTCGGGGAATCGGCCTCGCCGGCACCAAAAGGCCCCGTCACCGCGACGAGGCCACTCCCACAACCTTCCCCCGGAGGGGGAAGGTGCCCGAAGGGCGGAAGGGGGATGTCTCAACCCGCCCAGCGTTTCGCGTTTGATGCCGGACCTGTGGCGGCATCCCCCTTCCGGCGCTGCGCGCCACCTTCCCCCTCCGGGGGAAGGAAAGGAGGTGCTGTGCGTACGGGCCAACCGCGAACCCTCTGCTACCGCCGCAGGCCGAGGCGGTCGATCAGGCCTTCGTAGCGCTTCTGGTCCCGCGACTTCAGGTAGTCCAGCAGGCGGCGCCGCTGGCTCACCATCTTCAGCAGCCCACGCCGCGAATGGTGGTCCTTGATGTGGCTCCGGAAATGCTCGGTCAGGTTGTTGATGCGCTCGCTGAGCAGCGCCACCTGCACTTCCGGCGAGCCGGTATCGCCGTCCTTGACGGCATATTGCTTCACAAGCTCGGTCTTGCGTTCGGCGGTGATCGACATCGGGCACTCCCGGGATCAGAGGTTGAGGACTCGCACCGGCCGCACCAGCCCCGCGTCGATGCGGGCGATGGCCACCAGCCTGTCCCCGGCCATGGCCCGCACGACGCCCGCGCGGGCGTTCATGGCAGGTCCGGCCGTCTCCCCGGCAGGCGACATCGTCCCGATCGGCGCCGCGCTGCGGCCGCCATCTTCGGGCAGCTTCACGGCCATTCCCTGGGAAAGCCGTGCCGCCTCGTGGTCCGTCAGGGCCAGCGCCGGGATGTCGTCCAGCGCGGTCGCGACGGGCCGCAGGAACCCGAAGAGCGCGGATGTATGCCCCAATTCCCCCGGCGGGGAAAGCGGATTTCCCGCCGCCTCCGCCAGCGCCTCCAGCGTGACCGCATCGGCTTCGGAAAACGGTCCGCACAGCGTGCGCCGCAGGGCCGCGACATGCCCCACCGTGCCCAGCGCTTCGGCGATATCGCGAGCCAGCGCGCGGATATAGGTCCCCTTGCCGCAGCGCACGTGCAGAATGGCCGTATCGGCGGCCGGCCGCGCCAGCAGCTCCAGCTCATGGACCTCGACCCGCCGCGCCGCCAGCGCGACGGCAATGCCGGCGCGGGCCAGCGCATAGGCCCGCTCGCCCCCCACCTTTAGGGCGGAATAGGCCGGCGGCCGCTGCTCGATCGTGCCGCGAAACCGGTCCAGCGCCGCCGCCAGCGCCGCATCGTCCGGCCGTGCGTCCGAGCGCGCAATCACCTCGCCTTCCAGATCGTCGGTGGCCGTGGCGGCGCCGAAGCGCAGGGTGAAGCGGTAGGCCTTGGCGCCCTCTATCACCCACGCCACCGTCTTGGTGGCCTCGCCGAAGGCGATCGGCAGCACGCCGCTGGCCAGCGGATCGAGCGTGCCGCCATGCCCCACCTTGGCCGCCCCGAACAGCCGCCGCGCCCGCGCCACCGCCTGGGCCGAGCTCAGCCCCAGCGGCTTGTCGAGATTGAGCCAGCCATCGACCTTGGCGCCCCGCCGCTTTCCCATGCGCGCTTGTATCGGACGGGCGGCGGCGGAGGAAGGCGGCGGCGCACCTTCGTCATCCCGAGTGCCAGCGAGGGATTTCCTGCGAATGACGCACCGTATCGGGCCACGGGGGACTACCGAACCTGTCGGCTTGTAGCTCCCAATCGCCATAGTAGCGTGTAAATCCGTCAGGCTCTGTAAGCACCAACAGATCCTCTTGGAACCGCATGGTTAACGTTAGGTCGCAGAACCGCGCCCACCCGGTCTGGCGCCTCGCTTCCACCGCAGCCGTCTCCGAGCCAAAGAAGACGTTCAGCCTTCCGTATGTCCCATGAATGGCAACAACCTCACGAAGCGTCGGGCCAGAGTATCCCCAATAATCGAGGTCCTGATTGGGATCATCGCGCCCATGAAGGATAAGCAACCGCATCATGATCCACCCTTTCGAACACCGGCTTGCCTGGTGTGCCGACGTCACAGAGATTGTATCAGAATATTGATTCGCTACTATAGCGTGCCATGCTTTTCCACACCGTGCTCTGATCGATTCTGGACGATGGGTCGTGTAAGTTGTCCTTGAATGAACGATCCCAGTGATGTTGTGGCGGAAGTTCAGGAGAGTTCGGGGTACTGGCGTCCTGTTCGACGCCAGCAGTTACAATGACGGTTGATTGTCCATTCTGTACCGCTTCGGCGGAACGCGTCCTCTTTGCTGATCGAGACGTCCTTGCAATTTGGGATGGCTTCCCGGTTACAGAAGGGCATCTCCTTCTGGTTCCACGGCGGCACGTCTCGCGCTGGGCCAATCTCGCCAAGACTGAAATCGACGCACTGACTCAAGCAATCTCCGAAGCGCAAACAAGGCTTCAACTGCGGTTCGGCGTGGATCAATTCAACGTAGGCTTCAACGACGGACCGGCAGCCGGTCAGACGGTCGCCCACTTTCACATTCACGTAATTCCGCGCCGTGTTGGAGATTCACCTGATCCCCGCGGCGGTGTGCGGCATGTGATACCGACTAAGGGCAATTACCTCCAGCAGGTCGAGTCTCGAAACACCGTTAGTCGAACACCGCACACCCGTACGCTTATTGCAGGGGGTGAGGACGCGCTCCTTCGCCATCTCCTGCCGCACATTGATGATGCGATCGCTGTTGATGTGGCCGAATATCTCACGCGGCTGGAGACATATGATGAGCCTCCAGAATCGCTTCCTGCAACAGCGGGAGAGAAGCCCCCTATAGAATTTACAGATGGACCGATCCTTTGGCGTGAGTACATGCGCGAAGAAATCCCGCCTCTCTTTGGCCATCGATTCAGTACTGCTCGATGGAATCAGGGTTTTTTGATCCAAGGAAGCGACGTTTTCTTACTAGCAACCCTCGAAAAGGGCGATATGCCAACTCAGTACCGGTATTCGGATCGGTTCCTGGACGCGTCCCACTTTCAGTGGCATAGCCAGAATCGCACGAAGCGTGACGCAGCCCATGGCCGCGTCATCTCGGGCGCAAATCACACCATTCACCTATTCGTTCGAGCATCCAAGAAGCGTCCCAACGGAAAGGCGGCGCCGTTCATTTATTGTGGCCAAGTCCAATTCGAATCATGGACAGGCGATAAGCCAATCGAAGTTGTATGGCGTTTACCTGAGCCATTGCCGGAGCACCTGCATCGAATTCTCTTGGACTAGTTCTTCGGGGTTCAAGGCACGCTTCTTTCGGCCTTCGACCTTGCCCCCGTCCGCACTCCGGCGTATGCCGCGCGCCGCCATGTCTGCCGGCCGCGAATCCTCCGACACCGCCACCGCCCCCGCCGAGGCCGCGCGCTTCCGCACGCTCTACGGCCGCCGTCAGGGCAAGAAGCTGCGGCCGGGCCAGCAGGGCCTGCTGGAGACGCTGCTGCCGAAGCTGCTGGTGCCCGCCGCGCACAGCCTCGATCCGCGCGACCATGCCGCGCCGCTGGACCTGCCGGCGCTCTTCGGGCGCGCCATGCCGGGCGGCTACTGGCTGGAGGTGGGCTTCGGCTCGGGCGAGCATCTGGTGTGGCAGGCCGAGCGCAACCCCGATGTCGGCCTGATCGGCTGCGAGCCCTATATCAACGGCATCGCCAAGTGCCTGGCGCAGATCACGCGCGGCGGCGTGCAGAACGTGCGGCTGTTCGACAATGACGCACGCTTCGTGATGGCCGCCCTGCCGCCGGCGTCGCTGGACCGGGTGTTCGTGCTGTTCCCCGATCCCTGGCCCAAGGCGCGCCACCAGAAGCGACGCTTCGTCTGCCGTGCGAACCTCGACCGGCTGGCCGGGCTGATGCTGCCCGGCGCCGAGCTGCGGCTGGCCACCGACGATCCCGTGCACCTGCCGTGGATGCTGGAGCAGACCTGCCTGCACCCCGCCTTCGACTGGCTGGCCGAAGGCCCGGCCGACTGGCGCCAGCGGCCCGCCGACTGGCCGCCCACCCGCTACGAGCAGAAAATGCTGGCCGGCCGGCGGCCGACGTTCCTGCGCTTCCGCCGGCGGTAGCCCGCAAGCCCCTGCGCACGGCGGGTTGATTTTTCATAAGACTTACGATACATAGTCCGCATGCTTTGACACGGGGAGTATGGCGATGCGGCATGAGATGGCGGCAGCGGGATTCCGACTTCGCGCGGTACGAGGCAACGACGGCTGCCACCAAGGCGATGGAGGACGAGGCCCTGCGCCGGGCGCTGGAGGGCGTCGAGAAGCTGGTGTTCTATCGCGGCAGGCAGGTCGGCTCGTTCAGGAGCTACAACGATCGCCTGCTGATCCGCCTGTTAGAGCGGCGCCGGCCGTCTGCGGACGGGCAGGAAGCCCTGCGCAAAGTGTCTCCGACTGTCTCCATTCCGGCGCCCGCCCCAATTCTGTCTCCGACTGTCTCCGTTCCCGCCAGCCCACGCATTCCGTCTCCGACTGTCTCCATTCCCGCTCGGGAACCGATTCTGTCCCCCGCTGTCTCCGTTCCTGCCTTGGCCTTGTCTCCGGCCCCGGTTCTGTCTCCGACTGTCTCCGTTCCGGCCCGCCCCGGTCCTGGCGATCGCTGACCACGTGTGCAAAGGGCGGTATGCGCGCAATCTGAAGCCGCTTCGCGGCCCGTCAGGACTTAGTCCACTGGACTTAGTCCACTCCGTCTCCCATATTGGTGCTGTTGGTCCTGCCATGGACAAGCCAATCACCATCCGCGCAGCCAAGGCGCGCCTGCCTGAGCTCATCCGCCGCGCCGAAGCGGGCGAGGAGATCGTGGTCGCCCGCCGCAATAAGCCTGTGGTCAGGCTGGTGCCGATTGCAGCCCCGCCGAAACTGCCGCGCCGGCCGGGTCGGCTGAAGGGGAAGATTGGGCTGGACGAGGCGTTCTGGGATCCGCTGGACCTTGTGCCGGTCGCGCCTGCACGCACGCCCAAACGTCAGTTCGGGGGACTGAAGGACGTGGCGAGCTTTGACGAGTCGTTCCGGGATCCGCTGCGGGATGATTTTCTCAGCCCCTTCAAAGGAAAAGCATGATGGGCGATCCGATCACCATCCACGCGGCCAAGACGCGCTTTTCGGAGCTGGTGCGCCGTGCCGAGGCGGGCGAGGAGATCGTGATCGCCCGCGGCGACAAGCCTGTCGCCAGGCTGGTGCCGATGGCGCCGACGCCGGCCAAGCCCAGGAGACAGTTCGGCAGGTACAAGGGGCTGGTGGATCTGGATGACGCCTTCTGGGAGCCGCTGACGGACGAGGAGCTTGAGCTCTGGGGCCTGAAATAGCCGCACCGGCTACGTCGATGGCCCTGCTCCTCGATACGCACGCGCTCATCTGGTGGGCGGGCGGCAAGACCATTCTGCCGGAAGCAACACGGCAATTGATTCTGGACGATCCTGATGTGTTCGTCAGCGCCGTTTCCGTTTTCGAGATCACGGCCAAATTCCGGATCGGGAAGCTGGCGCATGCCGCGCTGGTGGCGCGCGACGTTATCGCCTATGCATCAGAAGAGGGATTCAAGCCGCTGGCCATCTCGATGCAGCATGCCCAGATCGCTGGCACGCTGCCCGGCCCCTCCCGCGATCCCTTCGACCGGCTTCTGATCGCGCAGGCCATGGTCGAAAATCTGCCGCTGGTCTCGATCGAACAGAGCTTTGACGTCTACGCCATCCGCCGCCTGTGGTGACCCGCCGGAACCGCCGGGAGCGCGCCACTCCGATGGCGCACGGCCGGCGCGGAAGCGCAGGGCAGCCATCCCCGGAAGATCTGGCTCCGCTGGCGCTCCGCCAGGGCGCCATCGGAGTGGCGCGCTCCTGGCTTTTCACCCGGAATCCGCTGGACTTTGGCGGGGGATTTTCCTATATGCCGGCTCACATAGCGGTCCCGGAGCGGACCTAACAAGAAAGAGCGGGCCAAAAGCCCGCTCTTTCTGTTTCGTACGAGGCGGCGTGACGGAGCTGGAACGGCGGATCGAGGGCATCGTGGGCCCGGCGGCGGAAGGGCTGGGCTACGAGCTCGTGCGCGTCATGCTGGCCGGCGGCGGCCGCGACGGCCGGCTGCAGATCATGGCCGAACGCCTCGACGGCGCGCCGATGACGGTCGAGGATTGCGAACGGCTGAGCCGCAGCGTGTCGGCCATCCTCGATGTCGAGGACCCTATCCCCGGCGCCTACACGCTGGAGGTCAGCTCGCCCGGCATCGACCGCCCGCTGGTGCGGCGCAAGGACTGGGAACGCTGGACCGGCCATTTGGCGCGCATCGAGCTGGGCGAGCCGCTGGAAGGCCGCAAGCGCTTCAAGGGCGTGCTGCTGGGGCTCGACGGCGAGGAGGTGCGCGTGCGTCTGGAGGACGGCGCCGAGGTGCGCCTGCCGCTTGCGCGCGTGGCGCGCGCCAAGCTGGTGCTGACCGATGCGCTGATCGCCGAGAGCAACAAGACCGCCGCCGGAACAAACGGTGCGCCCGACCCGGCCCATTGAAGGCCGGCGCGCGCGGCGCGGATTGACAAGGAGCAAGGACGACGATGGCCACGCAAGCCGACATCCCCCGCCTGGAGATGATCCAGGTCGCCGACGCGGTGGCGCGCGAAAAGGGACTGGACCGCGAGGAGGTGCTGGAGGCGATGGAGCTCGCCATCCAGAAGGCCGGCCGTTCCAAGTACGGGCTGGAGCACGACATCCGCGCCGAGATCGACCGCAAGAGCGGCGAGATCAAGCTGCTGCGCTTCATGCAGGTGGTCGATGTCGTCGAGAACGAGAACACGCAGATCGCCGTGCCCGAGGCGCAGCGGCGCAATCCAGACGCGCAGGTCGGCGACTATCTGACCGACGAGCTGCCGCCGATCGATTTCGGCCGCATCGCGGCGCAGACCGCCAAGCAGGTGATCACGCAGCGCATGCGCGAATCCGAGCGCAAGCGCCAGTACGAGGAGTTCAAGGACCGCGTCGGCGAGATCGTGTCGGGCACGGTCAAGCGGGTCGATTTCGGCAACACCATCGTCGATCTCGGGGGACGCGCCGAGGCTATCATCCGCCGCGACGAGTCGATTCCGCGCGAGGCGCTGCGCCCGTCCGACCGGGTGCGCGCCTATATCTACGACGTGCGCGAGGAGCCGCGCGGGCCGCAGATCTTCCTGTCGCGCACGCATCCGCAGTTCATGGCCAAGCTGTTCACGCAGGAAGTGCCGGAGATTTATGACGGCATCATCGAGATCAAGGCGGTGGCGCGCGATCCCGGCAGCCGCGCCAAGATCGCGGTGCTGAGCCACGATCCCAGCATCGATCCCATCGGCGCTTGCGTCGGCATGCGCGGCAGCCGCGTGCAGGCGGTGGTGCAGGAGCTGCAGGGCGAGAAGATCGACATCATCCCGTGGTCGCCGGATACGGCCAATTTCGTGGTCAACGCGCTGGCGCCGGCCGAAGTGGCCAAGGTGCTGCTCGACGAGGACAAGGGCACGATCGAGGTGGTGGTGCCCGACGACCAGTTGTCGCTCGCCATCGGGCGGCGCGGCCAGAACGTGCGGCTGGCGGCCATCCTCACCGGCTGGGACATCGACATCGTCCCCGAGAGCGAGGAGTCGGAGCGGCGCCAGAAGGAGACCCGCGAGCGGGCCGAGATGTTCCGCGCCGCACTGGACGTGGACGAGGTGATCGCCCATCTGCTGGTGGCCGAAGGCTTCACCCGCATCGAGGAAGTGGCGTATGTCGGGCTGGAGGAGCTGACCTCGATCGAGGGCTTCGACGAGGATCTCGCGGGCGAGCTGCAGCGCCGGGCGCTGTCGTACATCGAGGCGCGCGACGCGGAGTTCGAGAAGCGCCGTGTCGAGCTTGGCGTCAGCGACGAGGTCAAGGCGATCGAGGGCCTGACGCCGGGCATGCTGGCGCTGCTGGGCGAGAAGGGCGTCAAGACGCTGGATGACCTCGCCGATCTGGCAGGCGACGAGCTGCGCGAGATCGTGGGCGAGGACGAGATGGACGCCGAGACGGCCAACGCCATCATCATGGCGGCGCGCGCCCACTGGTTCGAGGGCGAGCAGGCGCCGACACAGGCGCAGGCGGAGTGAGAAGACGTGCAGGCAGCAGCGGCAAGCGCAGTGACGCAAGGTGCACTGTCCCGCGACGGCGGGGCGGAGGGGCCGCTGCGTACCTGCATTGCCACCGGCCAGGTGCGCGCGCCGGACGACATGATCCGCTTCGTCGTGGCGCCGGACGGGCATGTAGTGCCGGATCTGGCGCACAAGCTGCCGGGTCGCGGGCTGTGGGTGACGGGCACGCGCGCCGCACTTGGGCAGGCGATCGCGCGCAAGGCATTCGCCCGCGCCGCGCGCCGGGCCGTGGTGGTCGACGCCGACCTTCCGCAGCGTGTCGGGCGGCTGCTGACAGAGCGGGCGCTGGAAGCCTTGGCACTGGCGCGCCGGGCCGGGGCTGCGGTAAACGGCTTCGGCAAGGTTGAGGAGCGTCTGCGCAGCGGCCGGCTCGGACTGGTCGTCTGCGCCGCCGAGGCGCGGCAGAGCGACGGGCGGGCCCGGCTGGCCGGCCGCGGCGTGGCCGTCGTGGACTTTGTCGATGCGGCTGCGATTGGCCGCGTTTTCGGGCGCGAGGATGCCACCTATATCGGCATCGCCGCCGGGGCGCCGGCCGCGCGCGTGGCGGCGGCGATCGGCCGGTGGGCCGTCTTTTCAGCGGATGTGCAGCAGGGCGTGAGCGGATTGGAGAGCAGCGGGATATGAGCGAAGGCACCGAGACCAAGCAGAGCAAGCCGCTGACGCTGGGGGGCGCCGGCCGCCTCGACATGAAGCCCAAGGTCGAGACGGGCCAGGTGCGCCAGAAGTTCTCGCATGGCCGCACCAATGTGGTGGAGGTCGTCAAAAAGAAGCGCATCGTGCCGGTGAAGCCGCCGGCCGCCGCGGCGCCCAAACCGGCTGCCGCTGCGCCTGCGCCCGCACCGGCCGCGCCGGCACCGGCACAGCCGGCGCCGCAGCCCGCCGCAGCGCCTACGCCGCGTCCTGCGGCCCCG